>NZ_JASVWB010000002.1:1292794-2585588 GCF_030287445.1 Streptomyces sp. ALI-76-A
CACTGCGATCGTCACCGCCGTTCCGGCGACTGTGGATCGGTCAGACCTTATCCGGGCTCGGCAGTCAGATGACGATCATCGCCGTGATGTTCCAGGTCTGGCAGACCACCGAGAGCACCGTGTGGACCGGCGCGGTCGGCCTGGCACAGGCGATCCCGCTCGTCGCGCTTGGGCTCTTCGCCGGCTCGATCGTCGACCGCGTCGACCGGCGCAAGTTCTACCTGATCGCGACCAGTGGCCAAGCCATCTGTTCACTCGCGCTGGCGCTTCAGGGATTTCTAGGACACCTGCCGGTCGGCGGGGTACTGGCGCTGGTCGCGCTGTTGTCCTGCTTCACCGCCGGGGCCGGCCCGGCATCCCGCACGTTCATCCCCCACCTCCTGCCCAAGCGTCAGTTGGCCGCCGGTCTGGCGCTACGCCGAATCGCGTTCCAGGGCGCCGTGCTCATCGGGCCCGCCCTGGGCGGGCTGATCACGGGTGGGCTGGGCGTGGGCGCGTGCTACGTGATTGACGCGCTGACGTTCAGCGCCGCGCTCTACGGTGGGTTCGGCTTGCCGCCGATGATCCCCGGCGACGAGCCCGCCCGGCCCGGTCTGAGGGGGGTCCTGGACGGCCTGTCCTTCCTGGTCAAGACCCCCGTCATCCGTGGCGCCCTGATCACAGACCTGGCCACCACCGTGCTATCGATGCCGATCAGCCTGTTCCCTCTCATCAATTCGGAACGGTTCGGGAACAACCCGCGCACGCTCGGGCTCTTCCTCACCGCCATTGCCGTCGGCGGCGGCGCCGCCTCACTCTTCTCCGGCGCCTTCACCCGGCTCGCCCGCCCCGGTCTGGTCATGCTGGGAGGATCCGCCGCCTGGGGCCTCTCCCTCACGCTGTTCGGCATGTCGTCTGATCCATGGGCCGGGCTGGCGTTCCTCGCCCTGGCCGGCGCTGCCGACACCGTTTCCGTGGTGTCCCGGAGCACGATCGTGCAGATGCACACACCAAGCGAACTGCTGGGCCGCGTCAGCGCCGCTGAGCAAGTCGTCGGGGAAGCTGGGCCTGACATCGGCAACATGCGGGGCGGTCTCGTCGCGGAAGCCACGTCAGGCGCGACAGCCCTGATCAGCGGCGGCCTGCTATGCGTCGGTGCCATCATCGCGGTGGGAGCCACCACCCCCAGTCTGCGGTGGTCGTCCAGGACGTTGTCCTCTCCTGCGGCTTCGAGCGGCACCTAAGGGCTCGCAGAGAATTAACTTGTGGGTTCCGGGACTTGACCTCCCAGGTCAACGCACTGCTCGCACGCATGTTGTTCTTCTGCGAGCCCTAGCTTGACTCTGTCGGGGATCTTGGTGGTCTGTTCAGTCTCTGGCGGACCGCCAAGATCTCGGCCGGGTGATTCCGCGCTGGTCCAGGTAGATCTGGAAGGCGGTCGGCGGCCGGGACGGGGGTGCTTGTCCGGTCGGCGGCCGTCGGCTGAGGCGCTCGATGTTTGCGGCGATGGCTGTGAACACGTGCTGTAAGTGGGCTTTGTGTTGTCCCCGGTAGCGGCAGTGCCGTATGCCGTGTCCGTGGGCGAGCTCGTTGATGGTGCCTTCCACTCCGGAGCGCACCGCGTAGCGGGCCTGCCATTCGGGTGTCTGCTGCTCGGCACGGACGCGGAGTTGCAGGTCACGGAGTTCTCGCGGGGGAAAGCCCACGCTCCGGGCGCTGTCGGCGGTGGTCCTGCAGCGGCCTCGGTGACCAGTTCCAGCCGGGTCAGGTCGCGCACTGCGGCCAGGACGTGGGTGGAGTCCGTGCGCTGGGTGGTGCGCTCGCGGACGAGACCGGCCTCCTTCAGGCGCGCGAGCGCAAGGTCGAGGAGACGGTCGGCTCGGCCGTCCTCGGCCAGACGCTCACGGAAGTCACCCAGCACGCTGTGGTGGAAGCCGGGATCGTCCAGTTCTATGGCCAGCGCGTACTTGAAATCGATGCACGACTGCAAGATCGCCCCTTCCACCTACTACGCCCACCACAAACGTCGGAGCACGCCGTCGGCCAGGACCGTGCGGGACGCCGAGCTGAAGGAACAGATCAGCGAGGTCTTCAAGGCCAACTACCACGTCTACGGGGCGAGGAAGATCTGGCGTGAGCTGAACCGGCAGGGCCGCCGCGTGGCCCGCTGCACCGTCGAACGCCTGATGCGTGAACTCGGCATCACTGGGGCGGTCCGTGGTAAACGCGTGATCACTACCTGCCCGGCGGGCAGGCCGAACGGGCGCCGGACCTGCTGGACCGCGACTTCGTCGCTGCCGCCCCGAACCGCTGCTGGGTCGCGGACTTCACCCACGTGAAGACCTGGGCCGGTGTTGTCTATGTCGCCTTCGTCGTGGACACGTTCTCCCGCCGGATCGTCGGCTGGTCCGCGGCCGCCGTGAAGGAAACGGTCTTCGTCCTGGACGCCCTTGAGATGGCCGTGTGGCAACGTGACCGCGACCAACACCCAGTTCAGCCAGGCGAGTTGATCCACCATTCGGATGCCGGGTCGCAATATACGAGTTTCCGGCTCGCCCAGCATCTGGACGCCGCCGGCATCGCCGCCTCGATCGGATCGGTCGGCGACGCCTACGACAATGCCCTGATGGAGAGCACGATCGGCCTGTACAAGACCGAGCTGGTCAAGCCCCGACGGCCCTGGAAGTCGCTCTCCCAGGTCGAGTTGGCCACCGCAGAGTGGGTTGACTGGTACAACCACCGCCGACTCCACGGTGAGATAGGGCACGTTCCGCCCGTCGAGTACGAAGCCAACCACTACATGGAATCCACGAAACCGCAGGTTACAACCATAATCTGAGATCTCTATCGAACCCGGGGCGGTTCAGTCCGGCAGTGGTCAAGAGCTTGTTCTGGCCTTGTGGTCGAAGAGTTTGCTGAGGTTGTGGACCGCTCCGAGGAGTTTGATCTCGGTGTCCACGCCGTCTTGTCCGCGGTAGTTGAGCCGACGTCCGAAGCGTTGGAAGAGCTGGGCGAATCCGGGTTCCACCAGGGCACTTCGTTGTCGGTACTGCTGCCGGCCCAGAGGTGTGGCGAGGCGGGCTGCCATCTCGTGCTGGCCGCCGCGAGGGCCTTCGCGTTTCGCTTCGAAGCCTGCCTGGTGGGCCTCGCTGGTCACGGAGACAAGGAGCGGGAGACCAGCGAGGGCCTCGAATGCCGAGGTAGAGGCGTCTCCGCTGTCGGCGAGCCAGAGCAGGATGGGATGTTCTATCCCGGCGGCAAGGCGGTTGACCTGTGTCTTGTTCACCATGGGGACGAGGGCTGTCATGTCGGACGGGTTGTCCTGAACCTCGATCGCCAGGAGGAGCTGGCGGCGGGCGCAAGCTATCTGGATGTTGTACTGCCGTCCCGATGCCCCGCGACCTGTTTGACGGTCCGCGGGATCGCCGCTGGGTCCCGAACGCGGACCGCACCGCGCTGGTCTCGCTGCCCGGCACCGCCGAAGGCTGAAGCCAGAACTCACTGCCCGGCGGCGATTGCGCCGGCAGCACCGCAGCGTGGGCACACCGGGCTCTGCTCCTCGCGCGCAGGCGGCCCGAGCCGCACATCCTTGCTACCGCGTGCTCGCCGACGGCACCGAGGTCGGCGCCGTCGCCCCCGTCCGGCAACGCAAGACCAACACCGTCCGGTGGACCGCCACCCACCGGCGGCGCACGCTCGGGCGCGGCCCGGCCCACGCCGGCCGGGACACCGCCGCCCGGGCCGTGATCACGGCGGAAGGCTCCTGGGTGCCGCTGCCCGACCTGGACGACAACGCCTACCAGCGCATCCCGGCGGAACTGCGCAGCACCCTCCACAGCGCAGCCGAGCGCGTCGACCTGCGGCGCGGACGCCTCGCCCAGATCCAGCCCGGCGCCTACCGCCAGCAGCTCCATGCCGCGATCGGCCAGGCTCGGCGCACGGACAGTCGTCGGATCCGCGGCCAGCACCTGACCGTCCTGCTCAACGCCGCCCGTGATGTCGACGTTCCAGTTTTTCGGCTCTGTCGACGATCTTGTGATGCTGTCCGGCTGAACTGGGCATCTACCGGGTGTGCGGTCAGGGGATTTGGGGCGGTTGCTGCCTCATTTAGCGGGTGTGGTCGTGGAGCCCGTCGAGCGGGTGGCCGTGGTGGTCACGTTTCGTACATCGTGCCGGACGCTCCCGGCGAGATGTACGTCCTGTGCGATGCCTCGTCCCTCTGATGGATGAATGAAAAAGACGTTGGTGACCAGCTCGCTGACCACCAGCTGGGTCAGGTCCATCGCGCGTGCGGACACCGGCAGGCCGTGCTCGGCCTGCACGCGGGTGAGGAAGTCCACCGCGCGGTGGCGCGCCTCGGCGATGCAGGATCCGTCGCCGTCCAAGGCGATGGTGTCTTGTACCGGAGGGGCGTCAGGCATGACGCTGTCCTCACCATCGGGGACTGATCCCGCCGGATCCACCCCGAGCCGGTGATCGGAACGGACACGTGAACCGGTGCCCGGCGTCCATCCCTCCCACCACGACGCCCGAGCGTCACAGCCGCAGCAGGTGCTCACGCGTCGCACCTGTGCGCGGGGCGGCCCGATCCGCCGCTGATCGAGGGGGGATCCGTCGCGGCGTCGCCGCCCGGGGAGGTTGAGCCAGCAGGCACCGACCGGGATGAACACGTGCCTGATGCGGGGGTGATCCTCGAGCCAGGTTCGGGTGGACACGCTGTTGTGCGAGGACAGATTGTCGGTGATCACATAGATGTCCCCGACGGGGTTGGCATCCTCTACCAACTGAAGGAATTGCTGGTAGAAGGCGCTGTTGCGGGAGGTGGCGGTCATCGTGAGCTGGTCCGCAGGAGTAGTCGATCTCGTTCTTGATGCGGTGTCCGTCCGGTGACCAGCCCGGTGCCGGCGGGAAAGTGCGTGGGATCACCGGGCCGAGCTCGTCGGCGCAGACGACCGTCGCGCCGGCGGGCGGGCTGGTGTAGAGCTCGACGATCCGCGTCCTTTTCCCGCGAAGTCCGCATCTCTCGGGCGTGTCCACGAGCGCGTGCGCCGCCAGCGCACGCCCTCGGCCAGCAGGATGCGGCGCACCTGGGAGCGGCTGACCTCGATTCCCAGGTCCTGGGCCGCGGCAGCTAGTGCGTCCAAGGTCCACTCCGAGGGTCCCGACTCGTCCGCGGCCCACATCTCGTTCGACGGCTGCACCTCAAGCCGGCCGGGCGGGGTCTGCTTGACCATCGCGATGATCCGGGAGCGCTCGGCCTCGGTGATCCGTCGCTTGCGGCCCTGCCCGCCCAGATCCTCCAGGCCATCAAGCCCCAAGCGGTTGAAGCGGTGCAGCCAGCGGCGCACCGTCCTCTGACTGCACCTCAGCTCGTCGGCGATCTGCGGGACCAGCCAGCCGTCCCAGCTCAGCTCCACCATCCGGCACCGCTCCACCAGAACCTTCGGCGCCTTCCTGGCAGCCGCCAGACGGTGGACCACCGCCTGCTCGCCCTCATCACGGCCCGGCCGTACCCGTAACACCATCGTCCAGCACCCGCCCCCGAGCACCCGCAACCACCCCGCTACCAGCAGCTATACCCACCGAAAGCGGAATTCAGCACTAGTCAAGCCGGCAAGCACCGACTGTCCGCACCCCACTATCACGCCCCTGGTCGACGGCAGGCATGTCTCGTATGCGGCGGGCCAGGCGCCGCACACTGGAGAACGGCAAGCCGATCGCGTTCCGCTGCCGTCAAAGTGACTCTTCGGCGCCAGCCCGGCGACAGGTGATCTCATAGCCGCTTGCGGTGATGGCGATATGATCACTCACTGGGCGCCGCCCTTCGGCTCGATGAGCACAGAGGCCGGGTTGAAGTAGCCCTGGTTTCTGCCAGGTACGAAGCCTGCTGGCCGTCCCTGCCGGGCGCGCACCAGGGTAACCGTGGCCAGCATGTCCAGAATCTTGCGTCGCCGTTCAAGGGAGTACACCTCACGCCACCAGGCCAAGGCATCGTCCGGGTCGGCAGCATGCCGCCGGGCGAGTTCCGGGCGGTCCACGTCACCGAGCTGGTCTGATCCTCTCGCTGAGGCCGCGAACGCTACCGCCTCAGCGATCTCCTTCTCGACGACCCCAATCCTCTCCCTGAGCTTGCGGGATGCGGCGCGGTACTCGACGGGGTCGGCGTCGTCATCGTCAGCGAAGGCGGATGCGAGGGCATCGAGGCGGGCGGTAAGGGTTGCGTGCCGAACGGTCAGGGCAGCCGAGTCCGGACCGGTGATGACCGTCGGCGTCTGGAACAGGTCGTAGGCGTCGACTCGACAGAGACGGGCCACGATGACGCGCTCGACAAAGTTGTCGATAGGGGCGGCGATCCGGCTCACGTGACCTCCTTGGGTGCAGCGGTACAGCTGGGGCTGTCCGCTCTTGGCCCCACCCGGTCGGACTACGGCACCGCAGTGGCACCGGTAGAGGCCGGAGCCGAGATATCGCACAGTCTTGCCATCGTGCTGTGCACTGAGATGTGTGTAGCGGGCGGGGTCGGTCAGCACGGTGCGCACTGCGAGCCACGTGTCGTACTCCAGGATCGGCTCCCACTGGGCGGAACCCACGTCCTGGCCCTTGTGCGCAATGCGTCCAGCGATGCGCGGGGAGAGCAACATCTTGCGCAGACTGGGCACCGTCCACGGGTTGCCGCGCGGTGTGGTCACCTTCTTCGCGTTCCACGCCCGGCAGATGCCAGCGAGGGTCAGGCCCGTCTCCGGGGCGGCGGAACGGGCGAGCACAGAGTTCGCCGCATCGCGAATGAGCTCGGCTTCACGTGGATCAATCTGGGGGACCTGCGGGGCCTCCCCCTTCGCATGCGGACGGACCTTCTGGTAGCCGAAAGCGCGGGGGCCACCGTGGTTGGTGCCCGCCGCGCGGAGGTCTTCCTTCTTGTCGCGCATACGTTCCTTGGCGCGTTCCACCTCATGAGTCGCCACGGCCGCCAGCATGCGCGCCACCATCCGGCCGGAGGCGGAAGTGAGGTCAAGTGCGCCAGTCTCGACCGGGTAGACCATCGCGTGCGTCTTCTCGACGACATCGATGAGTGGCTCAAGGTCGCGGCTCTGGCGGTACAGGCGGTCGGTGTGCAGACACAGCACAGCATTCGCCGCTCCGGAGACGAGCATGTCGACAGTCTCATCGTACGCGGGCCGGTCGGCCCGTTGACCGTTCTTCCCCATGGCAGTGCGGTCGTCGTCAACCTTCACGGCCACAATGTCGACACCCAATCGGGCAGCAAGTTCGCGGCAGCGCCTCACCTGTGACGGAGTGTTGGCCGACCCATCAGACAGCCGGGCATAGATGACCCCCCGTATCCGGGAGTTCGCGGTGATAGCCATACTTCACAATATGCCTTGATCATGCTCTTGGAGAACTCCAACGACAGCGCCTGGCTGGCCAACGCGGACCGGCCGCTGACCGGCTACGAGCGGATCTTCGGCACGGTCGGCACGCCGCGTTCGCTGCGCACCCGGGGCGCGATCGAGGACGTGGCGGCGCTGGCCGGCAAGGGCCGTCTGACCGTACGGGACCTCCAGGCACAGCAGTTCGCCAACCGGGTGCCCGCGGCCGGTCTGGCCGTGTCCGACGCGGCGAAGGCGTGTGCCGCGTTGCCGGGCGGTACGGCGACGGGCAGTGCCGGCACGGCCGTCGACGTGCGTGAGGCGTGCGGGGTGCTCGCGGCGTGGGACCGCTCCATGGACACCGGCAGCCGGGGCGCGCTGCTGTTCGACCGGTTCTGGCGGAGACTGACGGCGACCGTGCCGGCGGCCCAGTTGTGGAAGGTGCCGTTCTCGGCCGCCGATCCGGTCCGCACCCCGCACACGCTGAACACGGGTGCGCCGGGCTTCGCCACGGCCCTCGCGGACGCGGTCGCCGAGCTGCGGGCGGCCGGCATCGCGCTGGACTCCCGGCTCGGGGAGCACCAGTTCGTCGTGCGGAACGGCCGGCACCTCCCCGTGCACGGCGGCACCGAGTCGCTGGGCGTGTGGAACAAGGTGGAGCCCGTGTGGAGTCCGGCGTCCGGCGGCTATCCGGAGGTGACGACCGGGTCCAGCTACGTGCAGGCCGTGGGCTGGGACGGCGGCCGCTGCCCGGTGGCCCGCACGCTGCTGACGTACTCCCAGTCGTCGAACCCGGACTCGCCGCACTTCAGCGACCAGACGCGGCTGTTCTCGGGTGAGCGGTGGGTGACGTCCCGGTTCTGCGAGAAGGACGTCCTGTCCGCGCCCGGACTGCGGATCGTCCGGGTACGCGAACGCTGACCGCGGCGTCGGCGCGTACCGGCGTCGACCGCCGGCGTCCGGGCCCCGGGCGCCGACGCTGTGGTCCCGTCACCCATGTGGCGGGACCACACGGCCCGTCAGGCCGAGACATGGCCGAGCTTGTCCGGGTTGAGGATCGCGTAGATGCCCCCGATGCGGCCGTCGCGTACGTCGACCGTGACCACCTGGTCGACCCCGTCGACCGTCAGGGCGACGGCGGGCCGGCCGTTGACGTGCACGGGACGGGCCGATCCGAACGGGTGGCGGGCGGTCAGGCCGGTGACGAACGTGATGACCTGGTCGCGGCCCTCGATCGGCCGCGGGGCGGCCCTGACCCTGCCGCCGCCGTCGTTCCAGGCGCCCACGTCGTCGGCCAGGATGTCGGCCAGCGTGGCCCGATCGCCGCTCTGCGCCGCCTCCAGGAAGCGCGTCAACAGTTTGGCGTGTGCATCATCCGCAAGAGTGAACCGGTCACGTCCGGCGGCGAGTCGGCGGACGGCCCGGAGGTGTGTCTGGCGGCAGTTGGTCTCGGTGGCGTCGAGGATGCGGGCGGTCTCGCCGTAGCCCAGTCGGAAGGCCTCGCGCAGGACCAGCACCGTCCGCTCGGGCGGTGACAGCCGCTCCATCAGATGGACGGTGGCGTAGGCCACGGTGTCCCGCAGCTCGGCCGTGTCCAGCGGGCCGAGCGCGTCGGTGGCCACGGGTTCGGGCAGCCAGGGCCCGGGGTACGCCTCGCGGGTCGTCCGCACCGTCCCGAGCTGGTCGAGGGCGAGCCGCGAGACGACGGTGACGAGGAAGGTCCGGGGTTCTCGGGTCCCGGCGCGATCGGTGCCGGTCCACCGCAGACGGGCGGCCTGGACGATGTCCTCGGCCTCCCGCATGCTGCCGAGCAGCCGGTAGGCGAGCCCGAGCAGCAGGGGACGGTAGGTCTCGAACTGCTCGGTCGCCGGTTCCGGGGTTTCCAATGCCCGTGTCCTTCCCAGTCGTTCGACGGACGGTCTGATGTGTGCGGTGGGCGCGTCCAGCGCGCGGTGACCGCCCCAGTCAACTCCGCCGCGTACCCGTCGCGCCACCCGGTGTGACGAGGAGGCCGATTCGGGGTAAGGGCCACGCGCGCGTTGCCCGCACCGAGCGGTCCGTGCGGGAAGGCCACGCTTCCGCCACCGACCGCGACCGGGAGAGGGCGGCGGGCGCCTTCTCGGGCGGGGGCCCGCCGAGCGGGCACACCGGTTCGGGCAGCCGTGCGTGCGAGGGGTACGGGGGTGTCGTCGACGACGGTGAGCGGACCGCCCACCGGTTTGCCGGGCGCGATGGCCCGCGTCCAGGGCGTGGGTGGAGGAAGCACCCAGCACCGGCCGGCGTCCACTGCGTCCAGGGCCGCCGCCACCCTTGGGCGTCCCGTCACACGGGCCGGGCGCGCCCCTGCCAGTACGGGTCCCGCAGCCGCCGCTTGTAGAGCTTGCCGTTGGGGTCGCGGGGCATCTCGGCGACGAAGTCGACGCTCTTGGGCCGCTTGTACCCGGCGAGCCGCTCGGCGCAGTGGCCGAGGAGCGCGGCGGCGAGGGCGGGGCCGGGCTCATGGCCGGGCGCCGGTTCGACGACGGCCTTGACCTCCTCGCCCCAGTCGTCGTGCGGGATGCCGAAGGCGGCGGCGTCGGCGACGGCGGGGTGGGCGAGCAGGGCGGACTCGATCTCGGCCGGGTAGATGTTGACCCCACCCGAGATGATCATGTCGATCTTGCGGTCGCGCAGGAACAGGTAGCCGTCCTCGTCCAGGTGACCGAGGTCGCCGACGGTGAAGAAGTCACCGATACGGTTCTTCCGCGTCTTGGCCTCGTCCTTGTGGTAGGAGAAACCGCCGGTGTTCATCTTCAGGTACACGGTGCCGAGTTCGCCCGGAGGGAGCCGGTTGCCGTCGTCGTCGAAGATCGCGAGTTCGCTGATCGGCCAGGCCTTGCCGACGGTGCCCGGCTTCTTCAGCCAGTCCTCGGCGGTGGCGAAGGCACCGCCGCCCTCGCTGGCCGCGTAGTACTCCTCCACGCAGTGGCCCCACCAGTCGATCATGGCCCGTTTGACGTGGTCGGGGCAGGGGGCGGCGCCGTGGATGGCGTGGCGCATGGAGGAGACGTCGTAGCGCGCCCTGACGTCGTCCGGCAGCGCCAGCAGGCGGTGGAACTGGGTCGGGACCATATGGGTGTGCGTGCACCGGTGGGTGTCGATGAGACGGAGCATCTCCTCGGGCGTCCACTTGTCCATCAGCACCAACTGGTGGCCGATGTGCAGGGACGCGCCCGCGAACTGGAGGACGGCGGTGTGGTAGAGCGGCGAGCAGACGAGGTGCACGTTGCCGTCGAACGGACGGATGCCGAAGATGCCGAGGAAGCCGCCGAGGTACGCCTCCTCGGGCGGCTTGCCGGGCAGCGGGCGCCGGATGCCGCGCGGGCGGCCGGTGGTGCCCGAGGTGTAGTTCATGACCCAGCCGAGGGTGCGGTCGGCGGGCGCCGACTCCGGCTGCCCGTCGAGGAGTTCGGCGTACGGCCGGAAGCCCTCGACGGTGCCGACCGCGTATCGGTGGGTGGCGGGCAGGCGGGCCTCGTCGGCGGCGTGACGGGCGGGGCCGGCGAAGCGTTCGTGGGCGAGGAGCACCTTGGCGCCCGAGTCGGACACGATCCACGCGATCTCGGGGCCGACGAGGTGGTGGTTGACGGGGACGAGGTAGAAGCCGGCCTGACTGGCGGCGAGGTAGGCGGCGAAGAACTCCGGGCCGTTGGGCAGCACGACCGCGAAGGCGTCGCCCCGTTCCAGTCCGGCGGCGCGCAGGCCGTGGACGAGACGGTTGGCGGCGGCGTGCAGACGTCCGGCACTCCACTCGGCGCCGTCGGGGGCGACCATGACCGTGCGGTCGGGATCCTGGACGGCCTGGGCCCAGAAACCGACGGGAGGTGTGCTGGTCACTGGCCGCTCCTTCCGGCGACGCGGTTGACGCGGTCGACGGCTCGCTCGAAGCTGCTGGTGAGGTCGTCGAAGACGGCCCGCACGCTGCGTTCGCTGGTCATCCGTCCGACGATCTGGCCGACGGGTGTTCCCAGCAGCGGTTCGACCTCGTACTTCTGGATGCGGGAGACCGCGTCGGCGACCAGCAGCCCCTGCAACGGCATGGGCAGCGTGCCGGGCCCGTCGGGGTCGTCCCAGGCGTCGGTCCACTCGGTGCGCAGCTGCCGGGCGGGCTTCCCGGTGAGGGCGCGGGAGCGGACGGTGTCGCCGGAGCCGGCCGCGAGCAGCTTGCGGGTGAGGGCGGACGAGTGGAGGTCGGCCTCCGTGGTGGTCAGCCACAGGGAGCCCAGCCACACCCCCTGGGCGCCGAGCGCGAAGGCCGCCGCGACCTGCTGCCCGCTGCCGATGCCGCCGGCGGCCAGCACGGGCAGCGGATCGACGGCCTCGACGACCTCGGGCGTGAGCACCATGGAGGCGATCTCGCCGGTGTGGCCGCCGGCCTCGTAGCCCTGGGCGACCACGATGTCGATGCCCGCCTCCTGGTGCTTGCGGGCGTGCCGGGCGCTGCCCGCGAGCGCGGCGACGAGCACGTCCTGGTCGTGGGCGCGGGCCACCACGTCGGCGGGCGGGGAGCCGAGCGCGTTGGCGAGCAGCCGGATCGGATAGTCGAAGGCGACGTCGAGCTGGTTGCGGGCGACCTGCTCCATCCATCCGGTGATGCGCCAGCCGGAGGCCTCGCCCTCGGCGAGTTCGGGCACCCCGTGCTTGGCGAGGGTGTCCTGGACGAACTGCCGGTGTCCCGCGGGGATCATCGCCTCGATGTCGGCCTCGGTGACCCCTTCCACCTTCCTCGCGGGCATGACGACGTCGAGGCCGTACGGCCTGCCGTCGACGTGCGCCTCGATCCAGTCGAGGTCGCGCCTGAGGTCGTCGGGGGCGGTGTAGCGGACCGCGCCGAGCACGCCGAAGCCGCCCGCCCGGCTGATGGCCGCGGCGACGGCGGGGAACGGCGTGAAGCCGAAGACGGCGTGCTCGATTCCCAGTGTCCTGCTCAGCTCCGTCTGCATGGGCGCAGGATGCCGCAGTCCTCCGGACGACGGAAGAGGTTTCCTGATGCTCCGTCAGATTTTTCGGAACCGGCCCGCCCCGTTGACACGCCGCACGGCCTGACCCGAAAGTTTCACAGCGCACGGTGATCCCGGAAAGATACTTTCAGGCAGCGGGAGGTTCACCCATGACCGAGGACGCGGGCGGCAAGGCCCCGGACGGACGCGGACCGAGCCGGCGTCAACTGGGCCGAAGAGCGCTGGCCCTGGGCGGCGCGCTCGCCATCGCCCCCTTCCCGGCCGGACCGGCGCCCGCCGCCACACGGTCCGCGCGCCCCACGCTGCGCCGCGGCTCCCCGGAACGCGCCGGCCTGCTCCCCGCCCACCTGCGCCAACTGGTCACCGACGCCGAGGCGTTCCTCGCCCCTTCCCCCAGGCGTCCCTGGTACGCGGGCGCCGTGCTGCTCGCCGGACGGGGCGGCACCGTGGCGCTGCACCAGCCGATCGGCATGGCGGTGCGCTACCAGGCGTACGACGAGAAGACCGACACGGGCGTCGAGTTCCCGGCCGACCGGCAGATCCCCATGGCCGAGGACACCGTCTTCGATCTCGCCTCGGTGTCGAAGCTGTTCACCTCGATCCTCGCCGTCCAGCAGATCGAGCGGGGCGCGCTGGAGCTGGAGGGAAAGGTCGCCGGGTACCTCCCGGACTTCGGCGCGGCGGGCAAGCAGGACATCACGATCCGTCAGCTGCTCACCCACACCTCGGGTTTCCGCGCCTGGATCCCGCTGTACAGCGCGCCGACGTACGAGGAGAAGCTGCGGCTCGTCTGGAACGAGGCCCCCCTCAACGCGCCCGGCTCCACGTACCTCTACTCGGACCTCAACCTGATCTCGCTCCAGCTGGTGCTGGAGCGGATCACGGGACGCCGCCTGGACACCCTCCTCCACGACGAGGTCACCGGGCCGCTCGGGCTGCGACACACGCGCTACAACCCGCCCGCGTCCTGGAAACCGCGGATCGCGGCCACGGAGGACGCCCGCAAGCCCTGGTCCGGTCTGGACCGCGGGCTGGTGTGGGGCGAGGTGCACGACGAGAACGCCTTCAGCCTCGGCGGAGTCGCGGGCCACGCGGGCGTCTTCTCCGACGCCTGGGACCTGGCCGTGCTCGCCCGGACGCTGCTCAACGGCGGCGTCCACGGCCGGGCCCGCGTCCTGCGCCCGGAGTCGGTGGAGCTGATGTTCACCGACTTCAACACCGCCTTCCCCGGCGACGAGCACGGCCTCGGCTTCGAGCTCCACCAGCACTGGTACATGGGCGCGATGGCCACTCCGCGCACGGCCGGCCACACCGGCTTCACCGGCACCTCGCTGGTCCTCGACCCGACCACCGACTCGTTCCTGGTCGTGCTCGGCAACTCCGTGCATCCGGTGCGCACCTGGCGGTCCGGCTCCGCGCCCCGGGTGGCCGCCGGGAACGCCCTGGCGCGTGCCGTCGCGGTACGCCCCGCGCACGGACGTGCCGCGTGGTTCTCGGGCATGGCGAGCGCCACGAGCGCCACCCTCACCCTGCCCGCCCTCGACACGTCCGCGGGCGGAGCGCGGTTGCGCTGTGCCGTGTGGTGGGACATCGAGCAGGCGGACGTGCTCGTCCTGGAGGCCACGACGGACGGGGGCGAGAGCTGGCAGCCGGTGCCGTTCACGACGAAGCGGCCCGGTGAGCCGGCGCGACCGCACCCGGCGGGCACGGCCACCGGCTGGTCGGGGCGGGTGTGGCACCGCCTCACGGCCGCGCTGCCGGCCGCGAGCCGGGTGAGCGTGCGCTGGAGGTACGCGACCGACCGGCTGTACGTCGGCCGCGGCGCCTACGTCGACGGACTGCGCGTCGAGGCGGCGGACGGTGTCCTCTTCGACGAGGCACGCCCGGCCGACTCGGCGCGGATCGAGACGGCGGGCTGGACGGCATCCGCCGACTGACGGCCGCGCCGCGCGCGGGCCGGGGCGCGGACGGGCGCCGACGCCGGAGCGGTGCCGGGACCGGAGCTGGCGCCGGAACGGTGCCGGAACCGGAACGGTGCCGGACCGGAGGGTGCCGGAACCGGAGCCAGGTCCGGAGGCGGAAGCGGGAGCCGTGGACTCAGCCACCCAGCCCCTCCGCCACGGACACCGAACCGGCCCTCAGCCACCCAGCCCCTCCGCCACGGACACCGGCCCTCAGTCGGCGAGCACCTCACCCTCCAGTACGGCCATCGCCGCGTTGTGCCCCGGCACCCCGCTGACGCCGCCCCCGCGCACGGCACCCGCTCCGCAGAGCAGCACGTTCGCGTGCCCGGTCTCCACACCCCAGCGGCCCGTGTCCTGCTGGGCGTACGGCCAGGCGAGCTCCCGGTGGAAGATGTTGCCGCCGGGCAGGCGCAGGTCCCGCTCCAGGTCGAGGGGGGTCTTCGCCTCGATGCAGGGCCGTCCGTCCGCGTCGGTCGCCAGGCAGTCGGTGAGCGGCTCGGCGAGGTGGGCGTCCAGCTGGGCGAGGGTCGACTTCAGGAGGGCGTCGCGTACGGCGTCGTTGTCCCGTTCGAAGAGCCGGGCGGGGGTGTGCAGGCCGAAGAGTGTCAGGGTCTGGTAGCCCTGTTCGACGAGGTCGGGACCGAGGATCGTCGGGTCGGTGAGCGAGTGGCAGTAGATCTCGGAGGGCGGGGCGACGGGCAGTTCGCCGGACGCGGCCTGGGCGTGGGCGGTGGCCAGCTGCTGGTAGCCCTCGGCGATGTGGAAGGTGCCGGAGAACGCCTCGCGCGGGTTCACCGCGTCGTCGCGCAGTCGCGGCAGCCGCTCGAGGAGCATGTTCACCTTGAGCTGGGCGCCCTCGGCGGGGGCCGGCGGCCGGTCGCCGGTGAGCCTGGCCAGTTCCTGCGGGGAGGCGTTCACCAGGACGTGGCGGGCGGCCACGACCCCCTCGCTGTCACCCGTCCGGTAGGCGACCTCGGCGGTGCGGCCGTCCGTGTCGATCCGCACGGCCTCGTGCCCGGTGGCCAGGACCGCGCCCGCCGCGCGCGCCGCCGCGGCCAGGGCGTCGGTGAGGGCTCCCATGCCGCCCACGGGCACGTCCCAGGCGCCGGTGCCACCGCCGATGACGTGGTAGAGGAAGCAGCGGTTCTGCCGCAGCGTGGGGTCGTGAGCGTCGGCGAACGTCCCGATGAGGGCGTCGGTGAGGACCACGCCCCGCACCAGGTCGTCGCTGAAACGGTCCTCGACGGCCACCCCGAGCGGTTCCTCGAACAGGGCCCGCCACGCCTCCTCGTCGTCCACGCGGCGGCGCAGCTCGTCGCGGGTGGGCAGCGGCTCGGTCAGCGTCGGGAAGACCCGCTGGGCGACGCGGCCGGTCATGCCGTAGAACCGCTGCCAGGCCTCGTACTCGCGCTCCCCGCCGGTGAGCCGGGCGAACGCCTCCCGGGTGCGCCGCTCGCCGCCGCCGACCAGGAGTCCGGTCGGCCGGCCGTCGCGCTCGACGGGGGTGTACGACGAGACGGTCCGGGTGCGGACCCGGAAGGTCAGGCCGAGATCACGCACGATCTTCTTCGGCAACAGGCTGAGCAGGTACGAGTAGCGCGACAGCCGTGCGTCCACGCCGGTGAACGGACGGGTGGAGACGGCGGCGCCGCCCGTGCGGTCCAGCCGCTCCAGGACCAGGACGGAGCGTCCGGCCCGGGCCAGGTAGGCGGCGGCGACGAGGCCGTTGTGGCCGCCGCCCACGATGACGGCGTCGTACGTCCGGTGTCCCTCGTGTGCAGGCATGGTTCTTGGTAACACGGGGTGATCCGGGTCGGCCAGAGGTGAGCCGCACCTGGGTCAGTGCCCCGGAGTGTCGCCCCGGCCCGGCGGTCAGGGGCCGCCCGTCGCCCGCTGCTGCCGCAGCACCGCCACCCTGCGGTACAGCTCGACGGCCTCCGCGCCCCGCCCGAGCTGTTCCAGACAGTGGGCCTCGTCGTTGCGGCTGGCGAGGGTGTCGGGATGGTCGGCGCCCAGGACCCGCTCCCGGGCGGCGGCCACCCGGCGGTACTCGGCCAGCGCGTCGCTCCAGCGGCCGAGCCAGCCGAGGCCGACGGCGACCTCGCGGCGGCTGACCAGGGTGTCCGGGTGGTCGGGGGCGAGGACTCGCTCCCGGATAGCGCACACGTCACGGGCCTCGGCGAGTGCCTCCTCCCAGCGGCCGAGGCGGCCGAGGTTGACGCCGAGGCCGTGCCGGGCGCGCAGTGTCTCGGGGTGGGCGGGGCCGTGGACGCGGGTGCGGTCGTCGATCAGCTCGCGGTAGAGCTGGAGTGCCTCGGAGCTGCGGCCGAGGCGGCCGAGGCTGATACCGACCTCGTAGCGGGCGGCGAGGGTGTCGGCGTGGTCGGCGCCGAGGGCCTGGGCGCGGGCCTCGGCGACGTCGCGGTAGGTCCGCAGGGCCTCCGGCCAGCGGCCCAGCTGGCCGAGCGCGTAGGCGACCTCGTAGCGGGTGACCAGCGTGTCGGGGTGGTGCGGGCCGAGCACCCGGGCGCGGGCGTCCGCCACCTCGCAGGCCATCCGGTACGAGTCCTCCAGCCGGCCGAGCCTGCTGAGGTTGAAGGCGAGGTTGTGGCGGCAGCGCAGGGTGTCGGGGTGGTCGGCGCCCATGGTGCGCTCGCGGGCGGCGAGCACCGAGTTGTACACCTGGTGGGCGTCGAAGTGGCGCCCCAGCTGGCCGAGGACGTAGGCCATCTCCTGGCGGGCGGCGAGCGTGTCGGGGTGGTCCGGGCCGAGGGCGATGCTGCGGGCGCGGGCGACGTGCTTGTACTCGCGCAGGGCGTCGGCGGCGCGACCGGTGCGGCTGTAGGTGAAGGCGACCTCGTAGCGGCTGGCGAGGGTGTCGGGGTGGTCGGGGCCGAGCAGGTGTCCGCGTTCGGCGGCGACCGCGCGGTGAACCTCGCCGGCCTCGGCCCAGCGGCCGAGCCGCCCCAGGCTGAGCCCGGCGTTGTGCCGTCCGGCCAGGGCGGTGACGGCCTGCGGGGAGGGGGCGGGCGGTGTGTCGGGGACGGGTTCCTCGGGCCGGCCGCCGGGCGGGCGCGGGATCCACTCGCCGGTCAGTCCCGCTCCCGCGTCGGGAGGTGCGCCGAGGCCGAGGCCGGCGCCGGTGGCCTTGTGGCCGGTGGTCATGCCCCGGGTCCAGGACGGCAGGCGGGTCTCGCGGGACGGCACCGGCTCGGGCGGGCGCAGCGTGGGCCGCGGGCTGACCACGGTGGGTACGTACACCGGTGTGGCGCGGCCCGCGCTGATCCGGCGGCCCAGCTCGCGGGCGTCGTGGGGGCGTTGCCCGGGATGCTTGGCGAGCAGGTCGAGGATGACCTGTTCCAGGTATTCCGGCAGATCGGCGCGGTGGCTGCGCGGTGGGCGGGGAGGTGTGTCGCGGTGGCCGACGAGGATCGCCCAGGCGTCGCCGAGGTCGAAGGGGGGTGCCCCGGTGGCGATCTCGTAGAGCACGCAGCCCAGCGAGTACAGGTCGCTGCGCTGGTCGACCTCGGTGCCGCTGATCTGCTCGGGGGACATGTAGTGCGGGGTGCCCATGGCGATGCCGGTGCCGGTGAGACGCGAGGTGAAGCCGATGTCGTGGCCGAGGCGGGCGATGCCGAAGTCGCAGATCTTCACGGTGCCGTCGGTCAGCCGCACGATGTTCGCGGGTTTCAGGTCGCGGTGCACGATGCCCTGCTGGTGGGTGTAGGCGAGGGCGGCGGCGACCTGGTCGGCGATCTCGACGACGTCGGACACGGGCAGCGGATGCTGTTTGTTGTCCTCCAGGACCTGGCTGAGGTTGCGGCCCTCCAGGAGTTCCATGACGAGGTAGAGAAGGCCGTCGGACTCGCCGAAGTCGTGGACGACGGTCACGCCGCGGTGCTGGAGGGCGGCGGCCACCCGCGCCTCGCGCCGGAACCGTTCCCTGAGGACCTGGGTGAAGGACTGGTCGTGGTGCCCGCCCAGCGGCTTGAGGCACTTCACGGCGACCTGCCGGCCCAGCGACTCGTCGCGCGCCCGCCACACCTCGCCCATACCGCCGCGCCCGATCACGTCGAGCAGCCGGTACCGGCCCTGGATCAGTCTGCTGTCCCCCATGCTCCTGCGACCGCCCCCGTCGTCACCGCACTCCGACCTCCCCTGTCCTGTCCAGTATGGCGAGCGGTCATCCGAGTTTGTACGGGGCGGGGCGGGCGTCCGGGCCGAGGCGGGCCATGGCACGCAGGATGTGTTTGGGCGGGAGCTGCCAGCGCAGACGTGCGGGAATGCCGCGCAGCAGGGTGCCCGTGGCACGCAACCGGCGGGTGACGGTGGCGGGTTCCGGGGCCGGTCTGCCGTACAGCTCGTGGGCGTACGGCGGCAGGGCGGCGTACGCCAGGTGCGCCACGCGCCGCCACAGCAGCTCGCGCGCCGGGACGAGGAGGGGGTGCGCCGGCGGGCGGAGCAGGAAGTCGTCCACCGCGCGTGCTTCTTCTCCGACGGCAAGTTCCGGCCGCACCTTCTCGAAGTAGGCGGCCAGCTCGGCCTGGTTCGCCGGTACGGCGTCGGGGTCGAGCCCCACCAGGCGGGCGTCGGCGCGGTGTTCGCCGACGTAACGGTCGGCCTGCGCGTCGGTGAGCGGGAAGCCGGAGCGGCGGGCGACGTGCAGGTAGGAGTCGATCTCGGCGCAGTGCACCCACAGCAGCAGGTCCGGTTCGTCGACGCCGTAACGCTCGCCGGTGTCGGGGTCGGTCGCGCCGAGCGTCCGGTGGATCCTGCGCACCCGGGCGCCCGCCTTCTCGGCGGCCTCGGTGGTGCCGTAGGTCGTGGTGCCGACGAAACTGGCGGTCCGCATCAGCCGGCCCCAGGCCTCACGGCGGAAGTCGGAGTTCTGCGTGACACCGCGTACCACGCGCGGGTGCAGCGCCTGGAAGTAGAGGGCCCGGACACCGGCGACCCACATGATCGGGTCCGCGTGCACCTGCCAGGTCACGGAGTCCGGGCCGAACAGTCCCGGGTCGGCCTCGCCCATCGCGGTTCACCTCCGCCTGCGTCCGTGCGGCCACGATGTCACGGCCGTGCGGAACGGTCGAGCCCCCTCCCTTCCCGACAGCGCGGGCCGGCCCACCTCGGGCGGTCCAGCCATTCCAGTTCGCCGTCGGGGGTGAGCAGGGCGATGCCGGTGCCCGCGGCGGCGATCCAGGTGTCCGGCCGGTCGTGCACCGGGGCGACGGCACCCAACGGCACGTCGATCCGGGCGAGCCGGCGCGGGGCCCGGCCGGTGCCGTCGTACCACTCGAAGAGCCGGCCGCTGAGGATGTCGACGTACAGGAACCTGTCGTCGACCCGGCGTCCCCCTTCGGCGAGCTCGTAGCCGCCGTGGACCACGACGGCCATGGCCGCGATGCGGCGGACCTCGGAGATGCCGCCGGCGTGCGACAGGTCGGGCTGGGCGACGGCGATGCCGCTGGTCATGACCTCGCGGAAGTCCCAGCGGGAGTAGAGGCGTTCGCCGGTGACGAGCGGAATGCTCGTGGACTCCACGAGGCCGCGCAGGTGCGCCGAGTGTTCCGGCAGGACGGGCTCCTCGACGAACAGCGGGTGCAGCGGTTCGAGCAGGGGCAGCAGGCGGCGGGCCATGGCGGTGGAGACCCGGCCGTGGAAGTCGACGGCGATGTCGCGTTCGTCACCGAGCACTTCGCGCACGGCCGCGACACGGTCAATCACCTCGGCGGTGCGTGCCGGGGTGCCGATCGAGGCGAGTTCGGCCGAGGCGTTCATCTTCACGGCGGTGAAGCCGGCCTCGACCTGTGCCTCGGCCAGCTCGGCCACGTCGCTCGGGCGGTCCCCGCCGATCCAGGCGTACATCCGGACGCGGTCGCGTACCGGCCCGCCGAGCAGTCGGTGCACCGGGACGCCGTAGGTCTTGCCGGCGATGTCCCACAGCGCCTGGTCGATGCCCGCGACGGCGCTGGAGAGGATGGGGCCGCCGCGGTAGAAGCCGCCCTTGGTGAGAACCTGCCAGTGGTCCTCGATGCGCAGCGGGTCCTGGCCGACGAGGTGGTCGGCGAGTTCGTGGACCGCCGCGCGCACCGTCTCCGCGCGGCCCTCGATCACCGGCTCGCCCCAGCCGGTGATGCCCTCGTCGGTGGCGACGCGCAGGAAGAGCCAGCGCGGGGCGACGAGGAAGGTCTCAAGACCGGTTATCTGCAACGGCCTTCCTCCGACCGCGTGTCGGTGGCGAGTCGTCATGGTCGTCGTCATGGTCGTGGTCGTCGTCGGGATCGTGGTTGTCGTCGTGGTCGTGGTCGTCCCGCGCCCGTACGACCGCCAGGTCGTCGGAGGCCTGCGCCAGGAGGGAGGCGACGGCGGCCACGGCGGCGTCCGGATCACCGGCCTGGACCGCGTCGAGCAGTTCCTGGTGCACGGGGATGGAGTCGGAGAAGTGCTGGGCGCCGTGCACGATCCGGTCGCGCACGCGCAGACCGGCCTCGATGACGACCTCCATGCGGCTGAGCAGTTCGTTGTGGGCGGCGTCCAGCAGGGCGCGGTGGAAGGCCAGGTCCGCCTCGACCATCGCGTCGGCGTCCGAACCCGCCGCCGCCATCGCGTCGAGCGCCTGCCGCATCGCGTCCAGGTCGGAGGCGGTACGGCGGGTCGCGGCGAGCCGCGCTCCGGCGGGCTCGACGATGGCTCGGACCTCGGCGAGGTCCTCCAGGAAGTCGTCGGTCGGCGCGCTGCTGCCCTGCCAGCGCAGCAGGTCACTGTCGAGCAGGTTCCAGTCGGCGCGGGGCCGGATGGTGGTACCGCGCTTCTGCTTCGACTCGAGCAGGCCCTTGGACGCCAGCACCCGCATCGCCTCGCGCACCACGGTCTTGCTCACACCGAGCTCCGCCTCGAACCTGATCGGGTCCACCACGGAGCCCGGAGGGTAGTCGCCGCGGATGATGCGCCGGCCCAGCTCCTCCACGGCCTGGCCGTGCAGCCCCTTACCCGGATGGGTCACCACGTTCTCCGTTTCCGCTCTGATCCTGTTCGCGGAGGCCGCGCACGGCCGTCCGCACGGACGACCGTCGTCGTGCCGGCCAGCCAGCCGGCCAGTGCGGGCCCTTGCCGTATTCGCGTGCTGGCCATGTCGTGCGGTGGCGGGCCAACTCGTGGACGCGAACGGCAGGCCCGTCGGCGGCCGGGGCCCGCCCATACTCGCCGGCGACTGGATCGCCGACCCCGCAAGGGAACCACGGAGCCCGGTTACCGCCCGAACCGACTGCCGCGTCAGCCGTCGCGTTCCGCGCCGACGAGGACGAAGGCCATCGTGACCGGTTGGTCGCTTCGATTGCGCCAGCCGTGGCGGGTGCCGTTCTGGATCAGGATGTCCCCTGCCGAGAGGCGGGTGCACCGGCCGTCGTCGAGTTCGAGGACGATCTCACCCCGCAGCACGATGCCGTAGTCCACGGTCGGCGTGGTGTGCATGCCGTCGGGCTCCATGAGGTCGGCGATGCCGGGCGAGTCGGCCCGCTGTTCCTGGTCGAAGGCGACGGGGTCGAACGCCGGGTCGGCCATCGCGGTGTCCGGCGGGAAGGTCAGCACGATGAACCGCGTGCCGCCGGGTGCCGGGAGCAGGCTGGTGACTTTCGGCGTGGGGTCCTCTCCGGTCCGGCCGACCGGTTCGCCGGGTTCGGTGGCCCACGGCAGGCGGGACACCCAGCCCGGCAGGCTGGTGAACTCACGGCTGCGCGGCACAGGACCGTCGCTGACGACGACCGACCTGCCGTTCTCGTCATGGCCGGTGACGACTCTGCGCATGCGTCTCTCCTCCATCGCGTCAGTGGGGTCCGTGGGATCCGAAGGGCCACCGGACCCGTCGAATCGGTCGGGGCGGTCGGCTCAGCCGGATCGGCCGTTGCCGGGCCCGGTCGAGGGACCGAGCTCGGTCGCCCAGGCGTCCAGGACCTCCGCCACGGTCCGGGCGGGTGCCCTGAGCAGGGCCGATGCCACCGTGCGTACGAACAGCCGGTGCCGGTCGTCCGTGAGGTACTCCACCGGGGACTTGCCGTCCACGCGCGCGAGCAGCAGCGCCGGCAGCAATGAGGCGGCCCGCACCTCAAGGGCCGGCCGGGGCTCCCAGTCGACGCACCGGACGTACTCCTCCACCAGCACTCGGGCGGACCGCAGGAGATCGGCGCGGTGCTCGGGTACCACCAGGCTCTTGAGGAGCAGATGGTTGACGCAGAAGGCGAGGTCGAAGGCCGGGTCGCCGTACCAGGCGCACTCGGCGTCCAGCAGCACGGGCCCGGACGGTCCGACGAGGATGTTCTTGGGACTGACGTCACCGTGCACCAGCGCCAGATGCGTGGTGGCCGTACGGTCGGCGAGGCCCTGGAGGACGTCGCTCAGACCGGGGTGTGCGGTAGCGGTGGCCAGCAGGTACGGCTCGATGCGCAGCGCGTGGAAGTTGTCGTCGGTGGCGAACTCCGCGGCGAGGTCTACGTCGCCGGCGCTCGCCGCGTGCAGGGTGCCGAGCAGCTCTCCGACGGCCGCCGCGGTCGCCGGCCGCACCTCGCCGCGCAGCAGCTGCGCCTTCCACACGGGGTAGTCCTCGGGTGGCAGGAACGCCATCGCGAAGAGGCCGGCTTCGGGGTCGTGGGCCAGCAGTTCGGGCACACTGTCCGGGCGGTGCCCGGACGCGAACCGCATCCACGCCCATTCGAAGGCGTTGCGCGACACCGGCGCCTGCCAGTCGGCGGCGACCTTCAGCTTGGCGAGGGCGCGTTTGACGCAGAGGGAACGTCCCGGCAGGTCCACTCGCCACAGATCGGACGAGACACCGCCGGCCAGCGGCGTCCAGCGGGCGGCTTCGCCGGGTCCGGCGAGCTCGTGGGCGGTCAGGAAGTCGGCCAGCGCGAGGTCGGGCACCGGGCCCGGGCTCACCTGCGCGGAGGTCGGGCTCATCACCGGTCACCGGACCCGGTGGTCGGACCGAGGGGGCGGTTGCAGGCATGGGCCGGTGCCTCGCCCGCCAGGATCCGTACGACCTCCTCGGCGGCGCGGCGGCGCAGTTCCGTGACGGAGGCGTCGGAGGAGAAGGCGATGTGCGGGGTGAGGAGCGCTCCCGGCTGGTCGAGCAGCTCCGCGGGGACGTGCGGTTCACTCTCCAGTACGTCGAAGGCGGCTCCGTCCAGGTGTCCGCTGTCCAGCGCCTTGACGACCGCGTCGGTGTCCACCAGACCGCCCCGGCTGACGTTGACCAGCAGACCGCCCGGTGGCATCAGCTCCAGTTGCTCGGCGCCGATGATGTGGTGCGTGTCCGGCGTGAGCGGCACATGGAGGATCACCACGTCGCTGCGACGCAGCAGCTCCTCCAGCCCCACCATCTCCACTCCTGGGGCGTCCTTCGGCGGATGCGGGTCGTGGGCCAGGATCCGGCAACCGAACGCACCGAGCTTGCGCACGGTGGCGCGTCCGATGCGCCCGTATCCGACGACGCCGCAGGTCAGCGTCGACAGTCGGCGCAGCCGGGCGCCGACGGGATCCCAGCGGCCCGCGCGGACCTCCCGGTCGGACACGGCCAGGCCCCGCGTCCAGGCCAGCACCATGCCGACGGCGTGGTCGGAGACTTCCTCGACGCAGTAGTCCGGCACGTTGGTGACCCACACACCGCGCTCGGTGGCGGCGTCCACGGCGATGTTGTCGAGTCCGACCCCGAGCCTGGCCACGATCCGCAGATCCGGCGACGTGCCGATCGCGGGGGCGGAGACCGGGGCCCAGCAGGTCAGAATTGCGGCGGGCCGGTGCTCGGCCACCAGGTCCTCGATCGCCTCGGCCGAGGCGGGTTCGGCGGGGCCGGTCACCAGGGTGTGGCCGGCCTCCTCGATGACCGATCGCTCGACGGAGTCGTCGGGCCAGGCGTAGTCGGTGAGCAGCACGGTGCCTGGGCGGCTCGGTGGGTTCATGGCAGGTCGTCCTCGCAGAATCGTGCGGCCGCGGCGGACCGGCCGGGTGTCACGCCCGGTCGCGTCCGATGAGCGGGTCTGATCACCACCCGGAAGGGCGGCCGTCGGCATGTCCGGTTGGCCGTCGGCCGCCAGGGCGGGGGGAGGGAGGGGGTCGCTGGGCTCGGGTCGGGGTCGCCGGCGCTCGCCGACTTGTGGTCGGTGCGGGCGCCGCGGGATGCCCCTGGAACGGATCACGAGATCTCGGGGCACGTCGAATCACTTTGTCACAGCCACGTGGTGCTAACGATAGCATTCCGCGCCTTCTTCACGTCAAGAGTGCGCCGCGTACCCGGCCGTCGGCATCCCTGCCGCGGGGCTCGCTCCGCTTCCGAGGAGCCCGGCCATCACGGGAAATCGAGAAACGCCGAAGAAATCCGGCGTTCACACCTTGACGCGCAAGAGACTTCGCCCTCATGGTTTCTGCCAGCGCCGACCGTGTGACCGATAAGTGTCCGCACGGGGTCCGGCTGTCGATGACGCCATGGCCACGGACGTCCCCGACGGGCGATATACGGCTGAATTCCGCATGCGGTGTCCGACCGCGCGGCAGCCCGTCGCCCTCATTCCGCCAGTCGCCGACACCATCGCCGTCGTCGACTCGAGTCCGTGTTCCGCTCACCGCTTCTCTTCATCGCCCGTACGGCCCCGTACCGGCGATGGATCCGCCGCGGCCTGCCGTGGCCCATTCCTCCTCAGGAGCCGCTATGACTCACGCAGCGCAAGTCGACACCAGTGCGGTGCCCGCAAGCGACACGCAGGAAAAGACCCCGGCCCCCCTGTCCCGCCCGATGATCGGGGTGGGCTTCCTGGTGGTGGTTCTCTCCTACATGGTCAACGCGATGGACCGCCAGGTCTTTCCTCCCCTGCTGCCCAACATCCGCGCGGAGTACGGGTTCTCCCTGGAGCAGGGCGGGCTGCTGGCGACGAACTTCACCCTCGGCATGGCCCTGGCCGGCCTGCCCGCGGGTTACCTCCTGGACCGCTTCCGCCGCAAGACGGTGCTGCTGGTCAGCATCGTGATCTACTCCCTGGGCACCATGGCCACGCCTCTGGCCACCGGTTTCGCCGACATGACCCTGTACCGGGTCGTCTCCGGCTTCGGGGAGGGCATGCAGTCCGCCGCCATCTTCGCGGCGATCGGCGCCTTCTTCGCCCACCGGCGGGGCCTCGCCTTCGGCGTCATCGGCGTGGGCTACTCCGTCGGCGTGTTCATCGCCCCGCTCATCGGCGTCCAGCTCATGAGCATGCACGGCACCTGGCACTCGCCGTTCTACCTGTTCGGCGCGGCCGGCCTGCTGATCGCCGCCGCCGCCGCCTTCCTCGTGAAAACCGGGCTCACCGAACACGCCGCCGAGAAGGTCGTCTCGACCAAGACCTACGCGTACATGCCGGCCTCCGCCTACAACCGCAACACCATCGCCCTGGCCGTCCACGCGGTCCTCAGCGGTGTGGCGATCTACGGGTTCCTCGGTCTCTACCCGACGTTCCTCATCACCTCGCTGCACTACACCTCCGAGCAGGCCGCCCTGGCCATGAGCTGCCTCGGCTTCGGCGGCATGACGGCCATCTTCGGCGGCTGGCTCGGTGACCGCTTCAACCAGCGCAACCTGCTGATCCTGAGCATGCTGGCCGTCTCCGCCGTCAGCGTGTGCATCTACGAGACGCAGGCCGGAATCGGCATGCAGTGCGTGTTCGCCTTCCTCATGGGCGCCTTCGGCCTGGGCTTCGTCTACCCCAACACCAACAGCGCGATACAGCGGGCCGTCCGCCCCGCGCAGATCGGACGCGCCTCCGGGCTCTTCGTCACCAGCTACTACGGACCGGCGGCCTTCTCGGGCCTGCTCTTCGCCGCCCTGGTGGACTCCTTCGGCTGGGACCGGGCAGGGCTGCTGCAGGTCACGGTGCTGCCACTGGCGGGCGCCCTGGCCCTGACCTTCGTCCGCCCCTCGAAGTTCAACAACGCGGTCCACTAGCGAGTCGGTCCGCCGGACATCTGCCGCCGTGTGGCACCGGGCGCCCGCCCGGTGCCACACGGCGGCGTTTCTCCGACAGCACACGAAGGCCGCCGCCTACATGCCACGGGGCCTGCCCACCGCCGAGCGGTGGGCAGGCCCCGTGGCGCGATCACCCGGAAAGGGGCCGACGTCAGAGGCTCTCGGCCACGACCGGATTGCGCAGGACACCGATGCCCTCGATCTCCACCTCGATCTCGTCCCCGGGGCGGATCGGCCCGACGCCGGACGGTGTGCCGGTCATGATCGCGTCTCCGGGCAGCAGTGTCAGATAGCGGCTGAGGTAACTGACGATGCCGGGAACGGCGAGCAGCAGGTCGGCGGTGCTCGCCGACTGCACGACGGCGCCGTTCAGACGGGTCGTCAGGGACAGGCCAGAGGGGTCGAGTTCGGTCGCGATGACCGGCCCGAGGGGGGCGAACGTGTCCTGCCCCTTGCCGATCAGCAGCGTTCCGAATGCGCTCTCCTTGCGCTGGACGATGCGGTCGCTGACGTCATTGCCGCACGTATAGCCGAGGATGTATTCATGGGCCTCGGAGGGCTTCACATGGCGGGCCTCCTTTCCGATGACGACGACCAACTCGCCTTCAAAATGGATCAGTTCGCCATCCGCCGGATAGACGATCGCGTCACCCGGTCCGATCGCCGCGGTGCTCGGCTTCATGAAGCACACGGGAACTTCCGGAATCTCGCGGTCGGTCTCGTCGACGTGCGAGGCGTAGTTGTAGGCGAACCCGAAGATCCGGGGTCGCTCGAGCGGCGGAAGAATGACCACGTCGCCGACTTCGTCGACGTCCCCGGTAGGGAACAGTCCGGTGAAGGGATCACCGTCGAATCGCGCGATTCTCTCGTCACCGGATTCCAGCTCTCCGTAGTGACGCACGCCGCTGACGGCATACCTGACGATCCGCACGGACACCTCCGCAACTAGGCAGCCGCGGGCGGCTGCACGGCCCATTCAGCAATGCTAACGTTAGCACAAAGTCAATGATCACCTGGTACCGCCACCTCCCCGACCACACAGCGCGACGAAAATGCTATCGTTGGCATACGGAAGGTGACGGCAGCGGGACGAGTCGGCTCGAGGGGGCCCTTACGTGATCACGACCAAGGACATCGCCGAACGCCTCGGAATCTCCGTCTCGACGGTCGGCCGGGCACTTTCCGACGATCCCCGCATCAGCGAGGAGACCAAGTTCCGGGTCCGCCAGGCCGCGTCCGAGATGGGATACGTGGGCAACCGGGCTGCACGGATGATGCGCGGAGCGTCCAGCAACGTGGTCGCGCTGGTCATCCCGGACATCCGCAACAGCTTCTACTCGACGATCGCGCACGAGTTGTCCAAGAACATGGAGGCCGAGGGCTTCCAGCTGATGCTCTCGGAGACCGACGACGACCGGATGGTGGAGCTGCGCCACCTGCGCGAGCTGTCCGCCAACCGTGTGGCCGGCGTCATCATCGTGCCCACCGCACGCCCGCACGGCGACTCCGTCAAGCTCCTGCGCGGCCTGCCGCACCTTCAGTTGCTGCGCCGCCATCCGCTGCTCGGTTCCCAGTGGTTCGGTGTGGACGACCACGAGTCGCTGCGCAAGGCCGCGGCCCACCTGGTCGCTCAGGGGCACACCCGCCTCGCATACGTGGGCGGCCCGGAGGAACTGCCCACCGGTGCGGAGCGCCTGCGCGGCTTTCGCAGCGCCCTCAGCGAAGGCGGCCTGCCCGACGACGCCGGGCGGGCGGAGCTGGGACCGCCGTCGTCCGTGGATCACGGCCGCCAGGCGGTGCGCCGGCTGCTGAAGGGGCCGGACGTGCCCACCGCGCTCGTGCTGGGATCGGTTCAGCTCACCATCGGGGTCCTGGAGGAGTTGTCCGAGCAGGGCGTGAAGGTGCCCGGGGAGCTGTCCGTGGTCGGGTTCGGGGACGAGCCGGGGTTTTCCTGGTGGGGGCCCGGACTGACCACGATCGGGCTGCCGATCCAGGAGATGGCCACCGGATGCGCGCTGTGGCTGATGCGCCGGCTCAAGACCAAGCCGGGCAACGACGGCCCGTACACGTCGGTCTCCCCCGGATCGCTGGTCCTGCGCGGCAGCACGGCACCGCCTGCCGGGAAGGCTCCGTCCAGGTCCGTCTGAGCCAGGGGCAGTCTCACCCACGAACGCCGAAGGCGCCCGGAGCAATGCGCTCCGGGCGCCTTCGCATGTGCGGCGCGGGTCAGTACGTCCCACTGCGCAGCCGCCCCATGACGCGGGCGGTGCGGGCGAGTTCGTCGAGCACCTGCTCGGCAGCGGCCTCGTGTATTTTGCCGGGCCTGAAATCGCCGCCCTCGACGAGGCCGTTGACGAACGGGATGCTCACGGTCGGACCGATCGGCAGCATCCTGAGGTTCGCCACGACCTGCTTGCCCATCTGCACCGCGCGGGTGCCCGCCGAGACGCCCCCGTAGCTGACGAACGCGGCCGGCTTGTGCTGCCACTCCACGGCGAGATAGTCCCAGGCGTTCTTCAACGGGGCGGGGAAGCAGCCGTTGTATTCCGGGGTGACGAAGACGAAGGCGTCCGACGCGTCGACGATCCGGCTCCATGCGCGGGTGTGGCTCTTCGTGTACTGCCGCAGAGCGGGCGGATGCGGCTCGTCGAAGAAGGGCAGAGCGAGTTCGTACAGGTCGACGGTGTGCGACTCGAACTGGTCGCACTCCGAGGCGCGGAGAGCGAACCAGTCCGCGACGGATCTGCCCACACGTCCGGGGCGCGTACTGGCCACAACGGTGGTGAGGGTCATGGGCGCCACGGAGGGCTGGAGTGTCATGTCGGGCTCTCTTCCCTGTCGGGCGTCTTGCGGCCCGGCGGACCCACGCCCCCTGTGCTGTCCGTCGTCCAGAAGGGCGCGGGTCCGCCGGAGTTCTCACCGGAACACCGGATGTGCGAACGATAGCATCAACTTTCGCACGAACCAAGAGGGCGCCAAATCAGGTGACGACCGCTGGATTGAGCGATGGCCCCGCTCTTGACAGAGCAGCTGCCGCTTTGGACGATTGCGCTATCGTTAGCACGAAGAGCCGCAGTGAACGAGCGACCCTCGCCATGACCTTCTCCCTCGTGCCCGCCCCCGCTGCGCCGATCCAGGTGCGGCCCAGCGGGGGCCGACCGAGCCCGTTTCGTCGGCGAGGACTTTGCTCCGTACGCCTCCGTCGCCTCCATCGCCTCCGGCTGCGGGGGCGCCCCCGATGACCGGCACGGGCGGATTCCTCTGACCCGATCTGACCCGATTCTCCTGACCCGATTCTCCTGACCCGGTTCTCCTGACCCGATCGTCCGAACTCCGAAAGGTCGCACCGCAATGACAGACGCGCGGATCGCCAAGCTCTACGGCCGCAGGGTGTGGGACTCCCGCGGTCGGCCGACCGTCGAGGTCGAGGTTCACCTCACGGACGGTGCGGTGGGCAGGGCGATCGCGCCGGCGGGCGCATCGACGGGCCAGGGCGAGGCCCTCGACCTGCGCGACGGCGGCAGCCGCTTCGGCGGGCTCGACGTCCGGCGCGCGGTGGGCTCGGTGAACCACGAGATCGCCCCCGCCCTCGCCGGCCGTGACGCGGGTGACCAGGAGGCCGTCGACCGGTTGCTGGTGAACCTCGACGGCACCCCCGACCGCGGCCGTCTGGGCGGCAACGCGATCGTGGCCACGTCCATGGCGGTCCTGCATGCCACCGCCGCGTCGGCGGGCGTACCCCTGTGGCAGCACCTGGCGGGCGGACGGCCGGTCCGTATCCCGCTGCCGGAGATCCAGATCTTCGGCGGCGGAGCCCACGCGGACCGCCGGGTCGACGTCCAGGACTTCATGGTGGTCTGCCCGGCGGCACGGAGCTTCTCCGAGGCCCTGGACTGGACGGCGGAGATCTACCGGGCGGCCGGAGCTCTGATGCGCAAGGCCGGCAAGGCGCAGGGCGTGGCCGACGAGGGCGGGTTCTGGCCCGCCTTCGACTCCAACGAGGAGGCGCTGGAGATGCTGACCCTGGCCATCGAGAGCGCGGGCTTCGCGCCCTCCTCCCAGGTGGGCATCTCGCTGGACGTCGCGGCCTCGCAGTTCGGCAGCGGCGGGCAGTACACGCTGGCGCTGGACGACCGCACCCTGGACACCGAGGCACTGGTCGACATGCTGGGCGGCTGGGTCGACCAGTATCCGATCCTCTCCGTCGAGGACCCGGTGGGCGAGGACGACCACCAGGGGATGGTGGAGTTCACCCGGCGCTACGGCCACCGCTGCCAGGTGATCGGCGACGACTACCTGGTCACGAACGCCAAGCGAGTGGAGGCGGCGGCCACCAGCGGAGCGGCGAACGCCGTCCTCGTCAAGCCGAACCAGGCCGGTACCGTCACGGAGGCCTACCAGGCCCTGTGCGCCGGAAAGGACGCCGGCTTCGGCACGATCGTCTCGGCCCGGTCCGGAGAGACCGAGGACGTCACCATCGCCCATCTGAGCGTCGGCTGGGACGCGGGCCAGCTGAAGGTGGGCTCGTTCACCCGCTCCGAGCGGATGGCCAAATGGAACGAGGTCCTGCGCATCGAGGAGGCCCTCGGCGAATCCGCGGAATTCAGCGGATGGTCTGCCTTCACCTTCGCGGATTCCGCGTCCTCCACGACTGCGGCGCCTTCCGCTGCCAAGCCGTAAAACGGCCTCGAAGTATTACAGTCATCGAAATCCAGAGCCGATCGGAGCCCGGAGACCACCATGCTGCCTCCCGTCAATCTGCGCCCCAGTTTCAACATCACCCGCGCCAGTCATGTGCGCCTCACCGTGGCCGACCTGGCGGAGAGCCGGAACTTCTACGTGAACGCCCTGGGCCTCGTCGTCAGCGACGAGGACGAGCGCACCTGCTACCTCCGCGGCCTCGCCGAGGCCTGCCACCACAGTCTCGTCCTGGAGCTGGACGAGAAGGGCGGCGGCAGGTCCAGGAGGATCGGCTTCAGGGTCTTCTTCGACGAGGACCTCGATCTCGCGTACGCCTGGTTCCGTGAGCGGGGTCTGCCCGCCGAGTGGGTCGACGTCCCGTACCAGGGCCGCACCCTGCACGTCAGCGACCCCATCGGCACGCCGCTCGAGCTGTGCGCGACCATGGAGACGCGGCCGCGGCTGCACATCGACTTCGCGTCCTACAAGGGTGCCCACGCGCAGCGCCTGGACCACTACCAGATCTTCGCGCCCGACACCTACGAGCTGTGCGCTTTCTACAGCGAGCTCGGCTTCCGCAACTCGGAGTACCTGGAGCACGGCGACAAGCTGCTGGGTGCCTTCATGTACCGCAAGGGCACCTGCCTGGACCTGGCGATCATCGAGAACACCGGGCCCGCCCTGCACCACTTCGCGTACACCGTCTCCGAGAGCCACGACATCTTCGCCGCCTGCGACTGGGCGGGCATTCTCGGCTACGGCGACGGCGTGGAGCGCGGCCCGGGGCGGCACGGTCCGGGCGGGATGCTCTTCGCCTACCTCCGCGACCCCGACGGCCACCGGGTGGAGGTCTTCAACAGCCACTACCAGACGATCGACACCGAGATCGAGCCCGTGCGCTGGGACGCGGCGGCGCTGAGCACCAACGCCCGCTGGGGCCTGCCGGCCCTGGAGAAGTGGTACTTCGAGGCGTCGCCCTTCGTCGGCGTGAAGCAGATCCCGCCGGCCGAGCTGCCCAAGCCGATGTCGATGGAGCGGTACCTGCTCGAACAGTCGGCCCACTGACCTTTCGTACGATCACGTCCCCCCGAGGAGACACCATGGCACGAGTCCCCTACCTGCGTCGCGAGGACGCGGACGAGGCGCAGAAGCCCCTGTACGACCGGCTGGAGGCCGAGCGCAAGGTACCGACGGCGAACATCTTCCTCGCCCTCACCCATGCGCCGGCCCAGCTCGACGCCTTCCTGACCTACGCCAACTCGCTGCGCGCCGCCGACCTCAGCCCCAAGCTGCGTGAGCTGGCGATCCTGACCGTGGGCCACGCGACCCGGTCCGTGTACGAGGTCGCGCACCACCAGTCGCACGGGCTGGGGGCCGGGCTCACCGGGGAACAGCTCGCGGCGGTGGCCGACTTCGAGTCGTCCGACCTGTTCGACGGGGTGGAGAAGGCGGTGATGCGCCTCGCCAAGGAGTCCACGCTCCAGGTCGAGGTCTCGAAGGAGACGTGGAATGCCGCGGCCGAGCATCTGACGGACAAGCAGATGGTCGAACTGTCGTTGTCCATCGCCTGGTACAACTCCGGCGTCCGCATCATGGGGCTGCTGGACATCGACCTCGAAGCCAACTACCCGAACCCCTTCCCGAATTCATAGGTAATTCTTCATCTCAGGGTCTCCGCCTCCGGCCGCCTGGGACGGAGCAGTTTCAAGGAGTATTTCAATGGCGAAAATGCTCGCTGCACGACTGCACGCGCTCGGTGAGCCGATGTCGGTGGACACCATCGACGTGCCCACCCCGCGGCCGACCGACGTGCTGGTGCGGGTCAAGGCGTGCGGGATCGTGCCGAACATGGCCAACGTGATCAACAACTGGCCCACCTGGTTCCCGCACCAGCCGTTGCCCAAGTTCCCCGCCATCTTCGGCCTGGACGCCTCCGGCGTGGTCGAAGCCGTCGGCGAGGCGGTGCTGAACACCAAGCCCGGTGACCGCGTCTACGTCAACCCCCTGCGCGGGTGCGGTAGTTGCCAGGTGTGCCGGGGCGGTGAACTGAGCCGCTGCCGTTACTTCACCCTGAACGGCTACTTCAGCACCTCCCGTGACGGCCAGCGGATCTTCGACCTGTATCCGTACGGCGGCTTCGCTCAGTACATGACCGCCCCGCAGTCCTCGATCGTCAACCTCCCGGACAACATGACGTTCGAGCAGGCCGGAAAACTCGGCTACATCGGCACGTCCTACGGCGCCCTCAAGAACGCCGCGGCCGGCCCCGGCCAGGTCGCGCTCATCGACGGGATCACCGGAACCCTCGGTGTCGCGGCGACCGTGCTCGCGCTGGCCTCCGGCGCCTCCCGGATCCTCGGCACCGGCCGCAACGAGGAACTCCTCAAGCGAGTCAAGGAACTGGCCCCGGACCGGGTCGAGGTCTTCCGGCTGGGTGACGGCTCCACGGGCGAGTGGGCGAAGTCCCGCACCGGCGGCGAGGGCGCGGACTACGTGATCAGCGCGCTCGGCGCCAAGGCACCGGTGGAGACGATGCTCGACTCCATGCAGGGCGTCCGCAGGGGCGGCCGGGTCGTCAACGTCGGCGGTGTGGCCGACCGGCTGCCCGTGGACGTGAAGTGGCTCATGGACGAGCAGGTCCAGCTGATCGGCTCCAACTGGTTCAGCACCGCGCAGGGGCAGGAACTCGCCGACATGGTGGGCACGGGCGCCCTGGACCTGTCCTACCTTCAGGCCAAGCCGTTCCCGCTGGCCAAGGTCAACGAGGCGATCTCGGAGCTCCAGGACCGCGACGGCGGGTTCAGCAACTACGTCGTCCTCCCCTGAACCGAGGCCCCGGCGAGCATCCGGACACCCCGTGACCGGCCATGCCCCTGGCGCCCCGTACTCACCCCGCGGCGGGCCTGTTCTGCCCCGACGCCGCCGCGGGGTGCTTCACACAAGCCGAGCACACGGCCCGTGCTCTCGTCAGTACGGGCCCGGCAGGATGGAGGAGCCGGTGGAACTGCGCTGGCTGGAATCGTTCGTCACCGTCGCGGAGGAACTGCACTTCGCGCGGGCGGCGGACCGTCTGCATCTTGCCCCGTCGGCGCTCAGCGCCCAGATCCGGGCCCTGGAGTCGCACTTGGGCGTGCGGCTGATCGACCGCGGACGGCGCAGCCGCCCGGCGCTCACCAGCGCCGGGCGGCTCTTTCTCGAAGAGGCCCGGCTGACCCTCGCCCAGATCTCCCGCGCCGAGACCGTGGGCCGTCGCGCCGGTCGCGGGGAGCTGGGGCACGCCCAGATCGCGTACGTCGCCTCAGCCACGTTCTCCGGAGTGCTGACCGACGTCCTCACCCGCTGCGCGGCCCCCGGCACCGAACTGACCGTGCAGGTGCGCGAGCTGGAGACACCCGCCCAACTGGAGGCGCTGGCCTGCGGGGACATCGACGTCGGTTTCCTGCGCTGGCGGCCGGAGTACCCGCCCGAAGTCACGGCCACCTGCCTGCTCACCGAGGAGGTCGTCCTGGCGCTGCCGGCCGGCGCTCCGCTGGCCGCGTACGAGGCGATATCGGCGGCGCAGCTGCGCGACGAACGGTTCGTGGCCCCGCACTTCGACGAGGAGTACGGCTGCCGCGACCAGATTCTCGAGGTGGCGCAGCAAGGCGGGTTCAGCCCGCGGTGCGCTCCCCCGGTGCGGGACTTCATCGCGGCTCTGACATTGGTGGGCGGTGGTCTCGCGGTGGCTCTGGTCCCTGATTCCCTGCGCCGCGTGCAGATCCCCGGGGTGGCCTACCGTCCGCTGGCGGACGTGTCCCTGACCACCCGGCTGGTGGGTGCCTACCGCAGGGGCGAGACCTCGCCCGCGGTGCGCGGCCTGATCCGCCGCCTGCGCGAGGCCGCCGCCGCCACGGTCGTCGCCGGCTGAAGCAGCGGTGCTCGGTGCGGGGTGCGTGGGGCGGGCGGGAGCTCCCGGCGGCGAGGCGGCGCCGGGCCAGAGAGCCTCCACGGCACCCGCGCGGGGCCCAGTTGGTGATCCGCAGTCCACTGAGGGGGTCTCGGCCCTCTGCTCGGCAGCGCCGCCGGGTCCGTCACGTCCGTCAGGTCGGTCAGGTCCGCCCGAGCGCACGTTTGTGCGCGGATGGCGCACTGTCCGAGCAGGTCAGAGGGGGTGTTCCCGGCCTACGCTCAACACGGCACCACAGACCGTGGCGGCGTCGGTCGACCGCCGCCGGGCGTTGGAACAGGCGGAGGAACACATGACATCGATCAAGCACGTGGGGGTCGTCGGCGCCGGGCAGATGGGCCGGGGCATCACCGAGGTCTGCGCCCGGGCCGGGCTGCACGTCACGTTGTGCGACGTGACCGAGGACAGGGCTCGTGCTGGACTCGCCGGCGTGGCGGACTCCCTGCTCAAGGCGGAGAAACGCGGCACCATCGCCCCCGGCGACCGCGCACATGCCCTGGCCGGGATCTCGGTCACCGCCGACCTCTCCCGGCTGGCCGGGGCCGACCTGGTCGTCGAGGCCGCCGTCGAGGACGAGCAGGCCAAGACGGCGCTGTTCCGGCAGCTGGACGAGATCGTCACCGACCCGGCCGCCGTCCTGGCCAGCAACACCTCCTCGATCCCCATCGCCCGGCTCGCGGCGGCGACCGGACGACCGGAGGCGGTGATCGGCCTGCACTTCTTCAACCCGGTCCCTCTCATGCCTTTGATCGAGGTCATCCCCTCATTGCAGACCTCGAAGGCCACGGAACTGAGCGTGCGTGCCTTCGCGGGCGAGGTTCTGGGCAAGAAGACGATCGTCACGCAGGACCGCGCGGGTTTCGTGGTGAACTCCCTGCTGGTTCCCTACCTGTTGGCGGCGGTACGGATGGTCAGCTCCGGCACCGCGACGGCGGAGGACATCGACACGGGGATGACCGCCGGCTGCGCTCATCCCATGGGCCCGCTGCGCCTCGCCGACCTCATCGGCCTGGACACCGTGGCGGCGATAGGCGAGGCCCTGTACGAGGAGTACCGGGAACCGCTGTACGCCCCTCCCCCGCTGCTGCGCCGCATGGTCGAGTCGGGGCTGCTGGGCCGTAAGTCAGGGCAGGGGTTCTTCAGCTACCAGGCGGCCTGAGGGTTTGAGAGCCTGCGGCGACGGGGTGCCCCACGTGTCCGGGCATCCCGCACGCCCGAACCGTCGTCACGGAGCATCCACGCTGTTTCCGGATCCGGTCCAAGACGGTGCGGTCCTGCTGCGCCGAACGGCGAGTACGGGTGGCGGCGGCAACTGCGGTGTGCGGTCCCCGGGACGCCTGGGCGCCGGGACTCCGGGACTCCGGGGCGCTGGGGCGCTGGGGGCGCTGGGGGCGCTGGGGGCGCCGTCACTGAACATCACACGGGCGCTGGCGCGGGGCTGCGGGCCCGGCGGTCCCTCTGGGGGAGCGCCCTACCCCCGGCGTGCGTGCTGAAGAGTCGGCTGGAAGGAGTCGGGCCGCGTCTGAACCGAGGTGCCGACGACGGCGCGCGAGTCTGAGTGGTTCGGCCGTGGCGACCGGCATCTGTCCGGGCCTGGGCGCGCGGCGCACAGCGAGGTGCCCAACTCGGCTTACTCGCGAGGCTCCTCCAGGAGCAGGAGGTGCGCGGCTCCGGGGCTTGAGTGTCTCCGTCTGCCGCCGCATCAGGCTCCCCGAGAAGGCGGGTCCGGACGGCCCCTCTGCTGACGATGGAGCAACTCACGCCGGGCGGGCCCTGACCGGCTGCTGGATGCTTGGAGCCCGAAGGGGGGCCGGAGCGCACTCAGCGCTCCGGCCCCCCTTGGCTCGACGTCAGTCGGCTGCGCGGCGGGCGGCCATTTCCTGGGTGAGCTGGGGAGCGACCGAGAACAGGTCGCCCACCACGCCGTAGTCGGCGAGGCCGAGGATCGGTGCCTCCGGGTCCTTGTTGACCGCGAGGATCGTCTTGGAGGTCTGCATCCCGGCGAGGTGCTGGATGGCCCCGGAGATGCCCAGGGCGATGTACAGCTGCGGGGAGACGGTCTTGCCGGTCTGCCCGACCTGGTACTGGTGCGGGTAGTAGCCGGCGTCGACCGCGGCGCGCGAGGCGCCCACGGCGCCTCCCAGAGCGTCGGCCAGCTCCTCCACCACCTTGAAACCGTCCGCTCCTGCCACGCCGCGGCCTCCGGAGACCACGACGGTCGCCTCGGTGAGTCCGGGTCGGTCGCCCGCGGGGGCGGCGCGCCGTGCGGTGATGCGTGCGGACGACGCGGGGTCGATCGGCGGCAGGGCCAGTTCCCGCTCCTTTGCCTCCCCGGGATGCTCCTCCGGCTCGAAGGTGCCCGGACGCACGGCGATCACCGGTATGCCGTGGGTGACTTGGGAGCGCACGGTGTAGGACCCGCCGAAGACGATCTGGGTGACCACCCCGGACGAGTCCAGGTCGACCGCGTCGACCAGCAGCCCTGCGTCCAGCCGCGCGGCGAGACGCCCGGCCACTTCCCTGCCGTCCGTCGTGGCGGAGACCAGAACAGCGGCGGCAGCGGTTTCCCGGACCGCGAGTTCCAGGGCGTCGACGGCGGGCGTGACGAGGAACTCGGCCGCGTCGGTGGATTCCGCCGCGAGGACGCTTGTGGCTCCGTGGCGGGCGAGGGATTCCGTGAGGCGCGTCGCTGTGCCGGGAATTCCCACGACGACGGCGGCCGGGTCCCCCAGCCGCCGTGCGGCGGCCAGGAGTTCATATGTCGTTTTGTTGACACGTTCCCCGTCGTGGTCGACGAGTACGAGGACTTCGGGCATGGGGGCCTGTCTCCTGGTCGGGCGGTTCAGACGAGCTTCTGGGCGATCAGGTACGCGGCGAGCTGCCGGCCGGCCGAACCGTCGTCCGTGACGCGGGTTCCGGCGGTCCGCACAGGACGCGGGACGGCCTCCATGACGCGGGTGCGGGTCACGGGGAATCCGGCCGCGTCCGTGTCGGGGAACAGGTCGCCGAGGTCGACCGTGTCCACCGGCTTCTTCTTGGCGGCCATGATCCCCTTGAAGGAGGGGTAGCGCGGCTCGTTGATCTTCTCGGTGACGCTGACCAGCGCGGGCAGCGGGGCGTGCAGTGTCGCCTCGCCGTCCTCGGTCTCGCGCTCGGCGCGCACCCGTCCCGCGTCCACGTCCAGCTTGCGCACATGGGTCACCTGCGGCAGGCCGAGCAGGTCCGCGACGACTGCGGGGACCGCGCTCGCCTGGCCGTCGGTGGTGGCGTCGCCGGCGAGCACCAGGTCGACGTTTTCCATGGTTCGCACGGCCGCTGCCAGGACCTTCGCGGTGGTCGGCACGTCGGCGCCGCGCAGTCTGTCGTCGCAGATGTGGATCCCCCGGTCGGCGCCCATCGCCAGTACCTTGCGGATGGCGTCGAGCGCGGAGTCGGGGCCCATGGAGACGACGGTGACGTGGGCGTCCGTCGTCTCCTTCAGCGTCAACGCCTCTTCGGCGGCACGCTCGTTGATCTCGTCCAGGACGAGTTCGGCGTCCTCGCGGTCGAGGGTGTGATCGGCCTCGGACAGGGTGCGCTCGGCACCGGAGTCCGGGACCTGCTTGACCAGTACGACGATGTTCACGGGTGTCTTCTCTCAGCCGTCACGGTCGGCGTCGCGGCCGGCGTCCCGGTCAGCGGAACGCCGCCTGGCCGGTGATCGCCTGACCGACGACCAGGGTGTGCATCTCGCTGGTTCCTTCGTACGTCAGCACGGACTCCAGGTTGTTGGCGTGGCGCAGCGGCGAGTACTCGAGGGAGATGCCGTTGGCCCCGAGGATGGTGCGGCACTCCCGTGCGATGGCGATCGCTTCCCGCACGTTGTTGAGCTTGCCGACGCTGATCTGCTCGGGCTTGATGCGGTGCTGGTCCTTGAGCCGGCCCAGGTGCACGGCGAGAAGCGCGGCGTTGCCCACGGACACGCTCATGTCGGCGAGCTTCTTCTGGGTGAGCTGGAATCCACTGATCGGCTTGTCGAACTGGATTCGGGAGTCGGCGTACTGAATGGCTGCCTGGATCGAGTCGCGGGCCGCACCGACCGCGCCGAACAGGATGCCGAAGCGGGCCTCGTTCAGACAGGACAGCGGTCCGCGCAGGCCCTCCGCGAGGGGCAGCCGCGCCGAGTCGGGCAGCCGTACGTGGTCGAAGTAGAGCTCCGAGGTGATGGAGGCGCGCAGGGACATCTTCTGCTTGATGTCCTGCGTGGTGAAGCCGGGCACCCCGCGGGGTACGAGGAAGCCGCGGATGCCGTCCTCGGTCTGTGCCCAGACGGTGGCCACGTCCGCGATACCGCCGTTGGTGATCCACATCTTGGAGCCGTTGAGGATCCAGTCGTCGCCGTCGCGGACGGCCTTGGTGCGCATCCCGGAGGGGTTGCTGCCGAAGTCGGGCTCCGTCAGGCCGAAGCAGCCGATGGCCTCACCGGCGGCGAGCCGGGGCAGCCACTCCTGCTTCTGCTCCTCCGAGCCCCACTTCCAGATGGAGAACATCGACAGCGAGCCCTGCACGGAGACGAAGCTACGGAAGCCGGAGTCCGCCGCCTCCAGCTCCAGGCAGGCCAGTCCGTAGCTGACGGCGTTGGTGCCCGCGCAGCCGTACCCTTCGAGGTGCATGCCGAGCACGCCCAACTTGCCAAGCTCTGGAGCGAGTTCGCGGGCGAAGTGGGCGTTCTCGAACCACTCGCCGATGTGCGGGCGCACCCGGTCGGCGAGGAACTTGGCGACGGTGGCCTGGATCTCGCGCTCCTCGTCGCTGAATGTGGAGGAGAGGTCAAGCAGGTCGAGAGGGTCCTTCATCGGCTTGGCGCCGCTCATCGTGAGCTCCTGGAGGTTGTGGTGATCGGTTCGGTCGCGGTGTCCGCGCCGGAGAGGTCAACCGGCCGCTTCGTTCGGCGCGGAGACGTGGTCGAAAAGGCTGTCAAGAATCTCGGTGGTGTGCTGGCCCAGGCGCGGCGGCGGCAGGCGGTACTGCGCCGGCGTGCCGCTCAGCGCGATGGGGCTCGCGACCTGGCGGAAGGGCACGCCCTGCGTTCCGCCTGCTCCGCCTGCTCCCCCTGAAGGTGCGGCGGGTGCGGCGGGGATGTCGACGATGCCGGGAAGGCCGAGCTGGTGGGCGAAGGCGAATGCCTCGTCGAGCGTGTTGACCGGTCCGGCGGGCACCCCCGCGGCCAGCAGGACGGCCGACCAGTGATCCGCGCCGGCGCCGCCCAGCCGTTCGGTCAGGATGTCCCGCAGGGCAGCGCGGTGGGCGACCCGGTCGGCATTGGCGCGGAAGCGGTCGTCGGCAACGAGACCGGGCTCCCCGACAACCTTGGCGAGCGCCGCGAACTGCCGGTCGTTGCCCACCGCGATCGCGATCGGGCGATCGGCCGCCGGGAAGGTCTCGTACGGGGCGATGCTCGGGTGTGCGTTGCCCATGCGGCGCGGAACCACACCGGCGACGGCGAACGCCGACGCCTGGTTGACCATGGCCGACAGCAGCGAGCCGAGCAGGTTCACCTCCACACACTGCCCCTCCCCGGTGGCGTCCCGGTGCCGCAGGGCCGCGAGGATGCCGAGCGAGGCGTGCAGCCCGGTGATCACGTCGACCAGTGCCACGCCCGCCTTCATCGGCTCCCCTGCCGCGTCTCCGGTCACGCTCATCAGCCCGCCGACGGCCTGCACCAGCAGGTCGTACCCGGGGATCGCCGCGCCCTCGCCGCTGCCGAAACCGCTGATCGAGCAGTAGATCAGCTCCGGGTGCCGGGCACGGAGTTCGCGAGGGCCGAGCCCCAGTCGTTCCATCGTGCCGGGACGGAAGTTCTCCACCAGCACGTCGGACTCGGCGACCAGGGCGCGGGCCTGTTCGACCCCGGCGTCGGTCGTGAGGTCCAGGACGACGGACCTCTTGTTCCGGTTGACGCCGAGGAAATAGGTCGACGTGCCGTCGTGGTCCGCGGGAGGGTGCCAGGCCCGGGTGTCGTCCCCGATGCCCGGCCGTTCCACCTTCACCACGTCGGCGCCGAGGTCGGCGAGGAGCATCGTGGCGTAGGGCCCCGCGAGGACCCGGGAGAAGTCGGCGATGCGCAGACCGTCCAGGGCGCCGCGCCCCGTTCCGTCGAGAACGCCGGCCCGTCCGTCCGGTGCGTTGTGCTGGGTGCCCACGCACCCTCCTCTCTGATCGTCCCGCGTCTGCGAGGTGACTGCGTCCCGGCCGCTTCCGGTCACCACCAGCGCTCCGGAGCCGGTGCCGGGTGGGGGAGTTCGACGAGGGGCAGGCCTTGGCCAAGGGGGGCGCCGGACCGTACGACGCTCACCCGTACCCCCACCGCGACCGCGATCGGTGCCGTCCCGGTGACCTGGCAGAGCAGGTTGAAGCCCTCGTCCATCGCGACGAACCAGGTGTTGTGGGGAACATGGCCGTACCGACGCACGACGACCCCGGAGCCCTCGCTGCGCTCCCGTTTGAAGGCCGTGGACCCGCAGGCACGACAGAACGAACGGCGGTAGGCCGGGGTGCCGCACCAGAGGCAGCGTTGGAAGAGGAGTACGCGGCAGACCGCCGGTGCGTCCGGCGCGACGGCCACGCTCGTCGTCGCGGTCACGGCAGCGTCCTCGTGGTCGTCGGCGAGCTCGGTGGGTTCACGCGGGTCTGTCTGGAGCATCACGGCCTCCTGCACGCAGTTCGGTGACCGGAAAACGGGTGGTCGGGATCCGATGTGGCTCCCCACCCTGGCCCCGTCGCGGATCGCCGGTCAACGACGTACTGACGCATCTTTGTGCGCGGAATACGCTCCATCGGCTGAGGTCAGAGCGGGTTTTCCCGCGCTAATCTCCCTTTGGAGCGCTGCTGCGCGCGGGTCTGTCGATGCGCTGGGCGACTTCGCTGCTCTCGGCCTCCCACCACGGACGCACCGGGCCGGCCCCCTGCACGGGCCCCGTCGTCGACGCTCCACCAGCGGACCGGTATCCCGACCCCGGCGGCGGCGGCGGTCGGGCTCTTGAATTCCGGCGCCTCACCCCGGGTCGCGCCCACCAGCTCAATCAAGACCAAGATCCGGACCGTTGACGGGCCAACACTCCTCCCATAACGGACCAGACCGTCGTTTCTCCTGGTCACGGCGCCATAGGTGATGTGCCACCAGCACACGAAGAACCTCTGGGCCGACGGAGAACTCGCGACCCGGCAGACGGTAACCACTCGATCTTGAATTCAACGGTAGACGAAGGCAGCGGACAGAGAGTGATCTGACCTGGCCAGAAGGCAACCGGCTGGGGCCACCCTCGCCACGGAGTCAGAGTCGACGGCGATTCAAGCCCTCGCGGCAACTGCCGCGTGACGGCTCAGCGGCCATCTCGATCCCTTGAGATTTTGGTGCCAACCATCCCCGGTATGTGACAACTCGCGTCGGTGGTCACACCGGCTCACCGGCGCACCCGCGGCATCCCCAGCCCGATCCACGAGATGATCTCCCGCTGGATCTCGTTGTTGCCGCCGCCGAAGGTGAAGATCACCGCCGAGCGGTAGCCGCGTTCCAGCTCGCCGTGCAGCACCGCCCCCGCCGAGCCCTCCTTCAGCGCGCCCGCGGCGCCGACGATCTCCATCAGCCAGGCGAAGGCGTCCCGGCGGGCCTCGGAGCCGTACACCTTGACCGCGGAGGCGTCCTGCGGGGTGAGGGTGCCGTTCTCGACGGCGTTCACCATCTGCCAGTTGAGGAGCTTGAGGGCGTCCAGCCGGGTGTGGGTGCGGGCGAGCAGGCGTCGCACCCAGGAGAGGTCGACGACGCGACGGCCGTCGGCGAGCTTGGTCTCCATGGCCCACCGCTGCACGTCGTGCAGGGCGCGGATGGCCATGGTGCCGTGAGCGGCGAGGGTGACGCGTTCGTGGTTGAGCTGGTTGGTGATCAGCCGCCAGCCCTGGTTCTCCTCGCCGACGCGGTGGGAGACGGGGACGCGGACGTTCTCGTAGTAGCTGGCCGTGGTGTCGTGCGAGGCGAGGGTGTTGATGACCGTGCAGGAGTAGCCGGGGTCGGTGGTCGGCATCAGGAGCATGGTGATGCCCTTGTGCGGCGGGGCGCCGGGATCGGTGCGGACCGCGAGCCACACCCAGTCGGCGGTGTCGCCGTTGGTGGTCCAGATCTTCTGGCCGTTGACGACGTACTCGTCCCCGTCGCGTACCGCGCGCGTCCTCAGGGACGCCAGGTCGGTGCCGGCGTCGGGCTCGCTGTAGCCGATCGCGAAGTCGATCTCGCCGGAGAGGATCCTGGGCAGGAAGGACGCCTTCTGCTCCTCCGTGCCGTACCGCATGATCGTCGGACCGACGGTGTTCAGCGCCATCAGCGGCAGTGGGACGCCCGCCTGGGCGGCCTCGTCGAAGAAGATGAACTGCTCCATCGCCGACAGACCCCGGCCGCCGTACTCCTTCGGCCAGCCGACGCCGAGCCAGCCGTCCTCGCCGAGCCGGCGGACGGTGGCCCGGTAGAACCGCTTCTGGGCAGCCCGGTCGGTGAAGCGCGCGTGGGCGTTGTCCGGAACCAACGCGGCGAAATAGGCACGCAGTTCGGTGCGCAGCCGCTGTTGCTCGGGCGTGTGATCGAGATGCACGGCGCCTCCAGGCTCCCAGGCCGGTCCTGATGGCGCACACCGTAGAACGTGTTTCAGAAATTGGGAATGCCGAGGCGCCGAATGCAGAGGCACCCACGGGCCTGGGCCGGACCCCGGCGGGCGGGGCCCGGCTGTCAGACGAGCGTGGCCATGAAGTCGGAGCACGCCTGGGCGCACTCCCGGCACGCCTTGGCGCTGTCCTCGGCGCCCGGGTACTGGTCGAAGACGTGCGCGGACTCCAGGCACACCGACCGGCACCACTCCAGTTGCACGCGGATGCCCTCCTCGTCGAGACGGTTCTGCTCGGACAGCACACGGCAGGTCGCGTCGCAGACCTCCGCGCACATGATGCCCTTGCGGCGTACGAGTTCCTGCTGCTCGGTTCCGTCCGGATCGACAAGGCTCGCCCGCAGAGCGCACGCCCGGGCGCACTCGGTGCACGCCTGGGCGCAGGCGAACCTGTCCTCCAGGAACTGGAAGAGCTCCTGCTGAGATGTCGTCGTGGTCACATCGGGCGGGTAGCCGTCGCCGATCGCGCCAAACCCGGTGTTTCCAAGGGTTGCGCCGACACCGGGGTCACCCTGGGGCGGTCCGCCCGGGCGAGCGGTTCACCTGCGGCGCCCGGGGTACTCGCGTTGCCATGAATAGCGCATGGATGGACATCGCCGCAGGCACCGGCGCCGGTGCCGGTGGGCTGATCGTGGCGGGTGTGGTGGTCGTGGCGGTGCTGATCGGCGCCTTCTTCCTGGGGGTGCGGGTCAAGAGGCGTGAGCCGCCCCGGCCGACGGCCGCGGAGCAGCCGCGTCCGCCGGAGGGCGGCCCGGTCCGCGAGGTACGCGAGCACCGGGAGGCGGACGAGATGCCGCAGACCGATCACCGGCTCACCCCGCACGAGCTGCACGAACACGGCAACGCCGGCACCCGGACCGGCGCTCCGGAGGAACGGCCTCGCTGGGACGAGGGCAGTAGCGGTTCCTTCGGCAGTGGTGGTCCGGGCGGCCGCTGACGCGCCAACCGGCCGGGCCCGTCACCGACGGCCCGTCGCACACCGCACGGCTGAACCGCCGAGCATGACCAGACCGCCACCGAGCACGAACAGGCTGTCGCACCGAGGGAAGTGAGATCCATGGCCGACTCCGGTCGCACCACACTGCCGCTGCCCGACTACGACCATCTTCCGATCGGCGGCCTGGAGAGTCGCATACGGTCGCTGACCGCCTCGGAGGTCGAGGAACTGCTCGCGTTCGAGCGGACGCATGCCGACCGGCTGCCGGTGACCGAGGTGCTGACGGCCCGGCTGGAGCAGCTGAAGGCGGGCGCCGAGCCGACGTCCGGCGACCCCGGCGCACTGCGTCCCGAGCAGGGCCAGGGCCAGAGCCAGGGCGGCTCGCCCGTCTCGCCGGCGACCTCTCCGCAGCCCTTCAGCCCACCGCCGCACGGCACCCCCGACCAGCCGGGCAAGCCGAAGGGTGACCGGACCACCTGACGGCTCGCGGTACCGGCACGCCGGCACATCGGCCCGCCGGGCCGTGAACGCTCCGAAGCCACGAGGGCCCGGGCTGCTGCCCGGGCCCTCGTCGTGACGTGCCGGAGTCACCGCCCGCGGGCCACCGCGCCGGCGTCAGGTGGCCGCCTGGTCGCTGTCCCGGTGTGCGCCCCAGCCGTGCCACCGGTCGATCTCGATCCACGCGCTGACCCGGGCCCGTGCCCGCTCCGGGTACGGTCGGCCGGTGTAGTGCCCGGAGATGCGGTCGATGTCGGCCAGGCCCTCGTCGTCGTGCAGCTCGACGACGCGTCCGATGAGGGTGACGTGCGTGTACCAGTCGTCCCCGTCGAGGACGGTGAGCGTCACCCGCGGGTCGCGGCGCAGGTGCCTCAGCCGCACCCGGCCCTCGTCCAGGTTGACCAGCACGCGGCCGTCGTCCCACAGGTACCAGGTGGCGGCGGAGACGGGCGTGCCGTCCGACCGCAGGGTGGCCATCACGCAGGGGTTGGGGCGGCGCAGCAGTTCCACGGCCTCGTCGGGCAGCGGCGGCTTGGACATGCGGGGTTCCTCCGAATCGTGGGGGATCGGGCGGACGCGCGGCTCTCCGGAAGCGGACGTCCGGCGGAGCCGGCGGAGCCGGCGGCGGTCAGGTTCTCGTCGGCGCGCGCCGGCGCGACGGCCCACTCCGGCCGCTCGTCACGCACGACGCTCACATCGGCCCGGACACCGTACCGACCACCCGCCTCAACCATAGGGCGCACGTCGCCGGCCCGGGTGGCCACCGCGAGCCCCACCCGGGTTCTCCGTCCGCGCGGCGAGGTGCGTCGATTCCCTGCGCTCCTCGCCAGAATCGCTGGTCGGGCCGAACGGTTCTACCGTGGGAACAGGCAGCGGAACCCGGGAGCGCGTCATGGTCATCGTCGGACTCATCATCCTTGTCGCCGCAGTCGTCATCGGCACCGCGGGCGTGCTGTCCAATGAGGGCGGAGCCCATGAACTCACCGGTGAGTTCTCGGTCTTCGGCTACGACGTCACCGGCTCCACCGGCACGCTGTTCCTCTACGGCATGGCCGTCGGCGCCGTGGGGCTGCTCGGGCTGGGCCTTCTGCTGGCCGGCGCACGCCGCACCGCTCGTCGCGGCCGTACGGCACGTCGCGGGTTCGTCCAGCCCCGGCGCGGGACCGCCGCGGCCGAGCGGGAACGCGGTGCGCCGCCCGACGAGCACGGCACCGCCGACGCGCGGGCGCCGCAGGCGCCGAGCCGGGACGACGACCCCGCGTACGCCGCCGACCGCCCCCACCACAAGCAGCACTGGTTCCACCGCCGGCCCACCCCCCACTGACACTCCCGCCGGGCCCGCAGGACCGACCACGAGCCACCGGTCGCGGCGGTGCGGCAGTCGCCGGGCCGCCCGTCCCGTCGGCCGCGTTCCTGGTCACGGCGGCCGTGGCGCTGGTGACGCCGGCCTTCCGGCCCCCCGCCGGGCGACGGACGGCAGCCATGGCGGGTCACGACGGCACCGCGTCGCGCCGGGCCGGGGCGGAACGCTCGGTCGCCGACGGCCGCGGACCGGGACCGCGGTGACCCTGCGCCGTCATCGGCCGGCGAGGAAGGCCGGACCCTGCGACGACCCCCGAGATCGGGAAGTGATCGCATCCGATCCCACCAGCGAGCACACTGGTCAGAGGTCGATGTACCAGGCTCACCAGGAGGTACCCATGAGGATGCTCATCAACGTCCCCGAGACCGTGGTCGCCGACGCGCTGCGCGGTGTGGCCGCGGCCCATCCCGAGTTGACCGTCGACGTGGAGAACCGGGTGATCGTACGGCGGGACGCTCCCGTGGCCGGGAAGGTCGGCCTGATCTCCGGTGGCGGATCGGGGCACGAGCCGCTGCACGGTGGGTTCGTGGGGCCCGGAATGCTCTCGGCGGCCTGCCCGGGCGAGGTGTTCACGTCGCCGGTGCCGGACCAGATGGTGCGGGCGGCGGCGGCCGTGGACAGCGGGGCCGGGGTGCTGTTCATCGTGAAGAACTACACGGGCGACGTGCTCAACTTCGACATGGCGGCCGAACTCGCCGAGGACGAGGGCATCCAGGTCGCCAAGGTACTGGTCGACGACGACGTGGCGGTCACCGACAGCCTGTACACGGCGGGCCGGCGCGGCACGGGCGCGACCCTGTTCGTGGAGAAGATCGCCGGGGCCGCCGCGGAGGAGGGGCAGCCGTTGGAGCAGGTGGAGGCGGTGGCCCGGCAGGTCAACGAGAACTCCCGCAGTTTCGGCGTCGCGCTCAGCGCGTGCACCACGCCCGCCAAGGGCACCCCCACCTTCGACCTGCCGGCCGGTGAGCTGGAGCTGGGGATCGGTATCCACGGCGAGCCGGGCCGGGAGCGGCGGGCGATGATGACCTCGCGGGAGATCGCCGACTTCTCGGTCGGCGCGATCCTGGACGACTTCGGTCCGCGCAATCCGGTCCTGGTCCTCGTCAACGGCCTGGGCTCCACCCCGCTGCTGGAGCTGTACGGCTTCAACGCCGAGGTGCAGCGGGTGCTCGCCGAGCGCGGGGTCGCGGTCGCCCGCACCCTCGTCGGCAACTACGTCACCTCCCTCGACATGGCCGGCGCCTCGGTCACCCTGTGCCAGATCGACGAGGAGCTGCTGCGCCTGTGGGACGCCCCGGTGAAGACGCCGGGCCTGCGCTGGGGCGTGTGAACCGGCGGCAGGCGCTCACCACGTACCGACCACGCAAGGAGATCCAGTGCTCGACGCCGACTTCTTCCGCCGTTGGATGACGGCGACCGCCGCGTCCGTCGACCGTGAGGCGGAACGGCTCACCTCGCTCGACTCGGCCATCGGGGACGCCGACCACGGCACCAATCTGCGGCGCGGGTTCACCGCGGTCACCGCGACCCTGGAGAAGGAGGCGCCCGGCACACCGGGTGCGGTCCTCACGCTCGCCGGCCGCACGCTCATCTCGACCGTCGGCGGTGCGTCCGGCCCGCTCTACGGGACGCTGCTGCGCCGCACCGGCAAGGCCCTCGGGGACGCCGGGGAGGTCGGCGAGGAACGGTTCGCCGAGGCGCTGCGGGCCGGGGTGGACGCGGTCAGGACGCTCGGCGGTGCCGCACCCGGCGACAAGACCATGATCGACGCGCTGGTGCCGGCCGTCGACGCGCTCGGCGACGGCTTCGCCGCGGCACGGGCCGCCGCCGAGGAGGGTGCCCTGGCGACCACGCCCTTGCGGGCCCGCAAGGGCAGGGCGAGCTACCTCGGGGAACGCAGCGTCGGACACCAGGATCCGGGTGCCACCTCGGCCTCGCTGCTGATCGCGGCGCTCTCCGCGGCCCAGGAGGTGTCCGGTGAGTGACGAGAGGCTGGTCGGGATCGTGCTGGTGTCGCACAGCGCGGAGGTCGCCGCGTCGGTCGCCGAGCTGGCGAAGGGCCTCGCGGGCGGCGGTACGGCGGTGCCCGTCGCCCCGGCGGGCGGCACCGGGGGCGGCGGGCTCGGGACCAGCGCGGAGCTGATCGCCGCCGCGGCCGCCTCCGTCGACCGGGGTGCCGGAGTCGCCGTCCTCACCGACCTGGGCAGCTCGGTGCTCACCGTGAAGGCCCTGCTCGCCGAGGGCGACGAACTCCCGGCCGGCACCCGCCTGGTGGACGCCCCGTTCGTCGAGGGCGCGGTGGCCGCGGTGGTCACGGCGTCCACCGGGGCCGACCTCGCGGCGGTGGAGGCGGCGGCCGCGGAGGCGTACACGTACCGGAAGGTGTGAGACCCGCTCCTGGAGGCGGCCGCTGACTGAACCCCTGGCGGCCGCTGACTGGACCCTGGCGGCCGGCTGCCTGAACCCCTGGCGGCCGCTATCTGAGCCCTTCCGCCGCGACGGCGAGCGCCGAGCGCAGGGTCGCCCCCAGCTCGGCCGCCGCCGTCGCGGGGTCGGCCGGCGGGTCGGCGCCGCGCCACGCGTAGTGCTCGACGGCCGCGCGCAGGGCCGCGTTGAACATGGCCGCCCGGATCGTCGGCCGCAGGTCGTCGGCGGGCAGCCCGGCCCGTTCGGCGAGGGCGCGGGCGAACGCGGGTTCGGCCTCGTCGTACGTCTGGAGCCAGACGGCGCGCAGTCCCGGCTCGGTGCGGGTCAGCCGGACCAGGGCCCGGACGGTGGCCCCGTCGGGACCGTCGGCGAAGCCGTGCGCCTTGGTGAGCTGCTCGTCGAAGAGCCGCTCCAGGGGACGGCCGGGGACCCACGCGCGCAGACAGGCGGCGATCACGTCGATGCCCGCCGAGAACAGCGGCCGTACGCAGCTCTCCTTGCTCGGGAAGTACCGCCACACGGTCCGCGCCGAGACGCCGACCGCCTGCCCGATCTGCTCACCGGTGGTCGCCGCGACGCCCTGGGTGACGAACAGGTCCACCGCGGCCCGGGCGATCTCCCGCCGGATCTCGGCCCTGCGCTCCTCGGTGAGGGGCGGTCTCCCCGTGCGTCCGCGTGTCGCGGTCATCGTTCCTCCGGCTGATGGTCCTCACTCCCCCGGATTCTCCACCACGACTTTTCGTCACTGACAGACATTAAGTCGCTAGGGTGGGGGCCGGCCGGGCCGGAGCCCCTGGAGAGACGGATGGGAACACCTCATGACCGACACACTCGACGGACGCGCTGTCATCGTCACCGGGGCGGGTTCGGGCATCGGGCGCGCCGCCGCCCTGGCCTTCGCCGCCCAGGGTGACCGCGTCGTGGTCGCCGACCTCGACGAGGAAGGCGCTCAGGCGGTCGTCGAGAAGATCGAGCAGGCGGGCGGGACCGCGGTCGCCGTCACCGGGGACCTGAGCGAGCAGACGGTGGTGGACCGGGTGGCCGCGACCGCCCTGGAGCGGTTCGGCGGCATCGACGTCCTGGTCAACAACGCCGGGATCATGGACCGCATGTCCGCGCTGGCGGACGTGAGCGACGCGGAGTGGGAGCGGGTCATCCGGGTCAACCTCACCGCGCCCTTCCTGCTCACGCGGGCGGTGCTGCCGCACATGCTGGCCGCGGGCAAGGGGGCGATCGTGAGCACCGCGTCGGAGGCCGGCCTGCGGGGCAGCGCCGCGGGCGCCGCGTACACGGCCTCGAAGCACGGGGTGGTGGGGCTGACGAAGAACCTCGCGGTGATGTACCGCAAGCAGGGCATCCGGGCGAACGCCATCGCCCCCGGCGGCACGGCGACCTCCCTCGTCGTGGACGTCGAGCAGGGTGCGCACGGCCCGGCGGCGATCGGCCCGCACTTCGTGAACCTCGGCCGCGTGGCCCGGCCCGAGGAGCAGGCCGCCGCCATCGTGTTCCTCGCCTCGGACGCGGCGAGCAACATCAACGGCGTGATCCTGCCGGTCGACGACGGCTGGTCGGCGGTCTGACGACACCGGCCGGCGCACCGCGGCGATCGGCCGGCAGCCCGGCACGCGCCGGCCCGCCGCCACCCCGGTGCCTCACCGGCCGCGCACGAACTGCCGTGCCGGCCGCTCCCCGATCAGTACGGCACCCGCATGGTCCTCGACGGGCGCCACCCGGGTGCCCTTGAAGACGATGGAGGTGACGTCGGAGTCGGTGCCGCCGCCGCGCGGGTCGGGGCGGATGCCGAGGCCCTCGGCGGTGGCGTAGGAGGCCTCGCCGATGATGTCGTGCGGGCCGATGTTCCCGACGACCGCGTACCGCACGCGGTCACGGTGGACGACGGCGACCACCGAGCCGCCGTGGACGTCGCTCGCGCGGTGGTCCCAGAGGTGGCTCGGGGCGGGCACAACGACGTACGGAAGCTCTTCCGCGCTCAACGGGCGGCCGTCGGACTGCGGATAGGCCGTACCGTCCGAGAACAGCGGGTCGGTGTCGCGGTTGCACGGGCGGCCGGGCCGTCCGTCGCAGGCGATGTCCAGGTCTGCCTTCCAGAACACGGTTCCCGGGTACCGCAGACCGGGATCCGGGCGGGCAGGCCCACGTCGCCGCGGTAACGGCCCCGGGAGACGGGAACGTCGGCACCCACCGCGGCCAGCAGGTCGGCGGCGCGGACGTCGCCCTCGCGCCGCACCACCGGCTCCCCGTGGGTAAGGATCCGGTGCTCGACGGCCGGGGCCGGCAACGTCGTCGGAGCGAACAGCGCGACGCCTGCCCCGGCCAGCGTCAGGGACGGGGGACGCACGATGAGGGACCCTCTCCTGGGGCGCTGACGGACACTCAGCCCACTGTGGCGCCGTCCCGGCCAGGCGGCCACCCGTGGAGGTCCGGACGGTGCGGGCCCCGAACTGCCGACGGGTGCCGGGTACCTGAGTCCGCGACAGACTCCGGCCCCGGACACCCGCGCCGGCGCGGGAACAGCGACGACAGCGATCCGCGCCCGCGGCCTGAACTCCCCCGTCTCCGTTGAGAGTTCGGCAGCCCGGAACCTCAGCATACGGAACGTCCGCGGGCGGCCGACGACGACCGGCCCCTTGATGGGTCCGCACCGCCCGGGCCATATTGGTCCGGACCTTTACCGTGTGCCGTCCCCGGAGGCAGCGCCGTGCGATCCCTTTCCGCTTCCCGTTCGGCCGCGCCGGGCCGGTGCGTGGCGCTCGGCGCCGCGCTCACCCTGCTCGTCTCGTGCGGTGGGCCCGCGGCGGGCGACGGCGGGAGCGGCGGACCGCCCGGCGCGCCCCTCGGCGTCACCGCCGACGCCGGCAGCGCGACCACCGTGCACGTCATGTGGAACGCCGTGTCCGTGCCCGGCGGCGTCAGCGGTTACGAGATATTTCGCGGCACCACAAAGGTCGAGGAGGCGCCGGGTTCACAGCACATGGTGGATGTCACCAGGCTGAAGCCGTCCACGGTGTACGCCTTCTCCGTGCGGGCACGCGACACCGAGGGGCGCCTGGGGCCGCCCAGCCGGGAGGTGCGGGCGACGACTCCGGCGGCGGAGGCGGCGGACCGCTCGGCTCCGGCCCGTCCGGCTGGGCTGACCGGCCGGGTGGTCGGGAGCCGGGCCGTCCAGCTGTCCTGGTCCGCCGCCCCGGACGATCGGGACGTGGTGTCGTACGACATCCATCAGGGCGCCACGAAGATCCACAGTGTGGGCGGGAGCCAGACGGCGGCCGTGGTGACGGGGCTTCGGCCGGGCACGCGCTACTCCTTCACGGTCCGGGCGCGGGACGCGGCCGACAACGTCTCCCCCGCGAGCGGCTCCGTCCGGCTGACCACCGCGGGCACCGGCGACGGACGGGGCACCGCCCCGACCGGCTTCCGCGCGACGACCCACCGTGCCGACGGGGCGTACCACCTCGACCTGTCCTGGCTGCCGCCGCGGACGGACGGGGTGGTGACGGAGTACCAGATCCAGCTCGACGGCCGCCCGGCGACCTCGCTCGTCTACGGCGGGTCCGCGCCGCGCGACCGACGGGCGGAGTACAGCTTCTACCTGGGACCGGACGCCGGGGTCTCGCACCGGGTGCGGATCCGGGCGAAGCTGCCGGACGGCACCTGGGGCGGCTTCTCGCCGGAGCGGACGGTGACGACCGGGGCGTAGCGAGGGCCCGGGCCCGCCGGCGGAAGGAACCCGTCACCTGTACGGCTGCCGTCCGGGTGCGGGGCGGGCCGGGAACACATGGGATTCCCCTGAGGCAGCACGGGCGTTCCCCGACCTTCGGCGGCACCAGGGATGTACCGCCGACCGTGCCGCCGGAGGGCAGTCCCATGCACACTACTCAGCCACTCCTTCGCTCCTGCCTGACCGGGGCGGCCGCCGTCGCGCTGCCGCTCACCCTGGCCGCGGGGCCGGCCGCGGCCGCTTCGGGGATCTCCGTGAGCACCAACGGGTCCACGGTCTCGGTCACGACCAGCGCGTGCACCAGCAACGCCAACGGCTTCGGCAGGGCCTCCCTGCTGACCAGCGGCCAGACGAGTTTCGCGCAGGGCCGCCAGGCCGACCTGGCCGGCACCAACGCCAGCCAGTCGGCGCTGTGGTCCAACGTGAGTCCGGGTACGTACACGGTGATCGTGATCTGCAACAAGGACGGGACACAGGCGGGCCGCCAGGCCGTCATCGTCTCCGCCGCCGCGACGCCCACGGTGTCCGCCACGACCTCACCCTCGCGGGGTGTCATGGGCGGGGTGGGCGGCGGCACGAAGGACTTCGGCACGCTCACGCTGGCGGCCGGCGGGACCCTGGTGGGGGCGGGGGTGCTGGCCACGGCCTGGTTCCTGCGCCGCCGTTCGAAGCCGTACCGGTTCTGACCGGCGGATCCGGGGCCCCACCGGCTCCGACCGCCGGGCCCCGAGGACTCACCCGTGCCGACCGGCAGGCCCGGAGTCCGGTGCTCCCTGATCGGCGGGCAGGCCGGCGATCTCCTCCAGGGCGTGGTTGAGCCACCGCGTCCAGAAGGTCTCCAGGTCGATGCCCGCCCGCAGGACGAGGTGCCGCAACCGGTCCTCGGGACTGTCCTTGCCGGGCGGGAAGTCGCGCTGCTCGATCTCCTCGTACTCGGCCAACTGCCTCCGGTGCAGGTCGAGATGGCGGCGCAGGTCGGCCTCGATGCCGGCCGTCCCCACCACGGCCGCCGCCCGCAGCCGCAGCAGCAGCACGTCCCGCAGCGGCTTGGGGTCCTGGGCGGCGGCGCTCCAGCGGGCCAGTTCCGCGCGGCCCGCGGGCAGCACCTCGTAGCTCTTCTTCTGCCCGCGGGCCGGCTGCTCGGCCGGCAGGGCGCGGATGTGTCCCTGCGCCTCCAGTCTCCCCAGCTCGCGGTAGATCTGCTGATGCGTCGCCGACCAGAAGTAGCCGATCGACTTGTCGAACCGGCGGGCCAGTTCGAGGCCCGACGACGGCTTCTCGAGCAGAGCGGTGAGGATCGCGTGCGGGAGTGACATGGAGTCATCCTAGGGAGGCCGGCGCACGGCCCTACAGGGTCGCCGCCAGCTCGGTCCCCTGCTTGATCGCCCGCTTGGCGTCCAGTTCGGCGGCCACGTCGGCACCGCCGATGAGGTGCGCGGAGCGGCCCGCGGCGACGAGCGCGTCGTACAGCTCGCGGCGCGGCTCCTGTCCGGTGCACAGCACGACGGTGTCGACCTCCAGGACCGTGCTCGCGTCACCGACGGTGACATGCAGCCCGGCGTCGTCGACACGGTCGTAGCGCACCCCCGGGACCATGGTGACGCCACGGTGCTTGAGCTCGGTGCGGTGGATCCAGCCGGTGGTCTTGCCGAGGCCCGCGCCGACCTTGGTGGTCTTGCGCTGGAGCAGGTGGACCGTGCGCGGCGGGGCGGGCCGCTCGGGGGCGGCGAGCCCGCCGGGCCCCCGGTAGTCCATGTCCACGCCCCACTGGCGGAAGTACGTCGCCGGGTCCTCGGTCGCCTTGTCGCCGCCGTCGGTCAGGTACTCGGCGACGTCGAAGCCGATGCCGCCCGCGCCGAGGACGGCGACGCGGTCACCGACCGGGACCCGGTCGCGCAGGACGTCGAGGTAGCCGACGACGCTGGGGTGGTCGATGCCGGGGATGTCGGGGGTGCGCGGGCTGACGCCGGTGGCGACGACGACCTCGTCGTAGTCGGCGAGGTCGCCGGCCGACACCCAGGTGCCGAGCCGTACGTCCACGCCCTCTTCGTCGAGCCGGTGGCGGAAGTAGCGCAGCGTCTCGTCGAACTCCTGCTTGCCGGGGACCTTGCGGGCGACGTTGAGCTGGCCGCCGATCTCGGCGGCGGCGTCGAAGAGGGTGACCTCGTGGCCCCGTTCTGCCGCGCTCACGGAACAGGCCAGGCCCGCCGGTCCGGCGCCCACCACGGCCACCCGCCTGCGCCGCCGGGTCGGCGACAGCACCAGCTCGGTCTCGTGACAGGCGCGCGGGTTGACCAGGCAGGACGTGATCCGGCCGCTGAACGTGTGGTCCAGGCACGCCTGGTTGCAGCCGATGCAGGTGTTGATGGCCTCGGGCCGGCCGGCCGCGGCCTTGGCGACGAAGTCGGGATCGGCGAGCATCGGACGTGCCATGGACACCATGTCGGCGCAGCCGTCGGCGAGCAACTCCTCGGCGACCTCGGGGGTGTTGATGCGGTTGGTGGTGACGAGCGGGACCGTCACCTGCCCCATGAGCCGCTTCGTCACCCAGGTGTAGGCGCCGCGCGGCACGGAGGTGGCGATGGTGGGGATACGCGCCTCGTGCCAGCCGATGCCGGTGTTGATGATGGTCGCTCCGGCGGCCTCGACGGCCCGGGCGAGGGTGATCACCTCGTCGAGCGTCGACCCGCCGGGCACGAGGTCCAGCATCGACAGGCGGTAGACGACGATGAAGTCCTCGCCGACGGCCTCGCGCACCCGCCGGACGATCTCGACGGGGAAGCGCATGCGGTTCTCGTACGAGCCGCCCCAGCGGTCGGTGCGGTGGTTGGTCTGCGCGGCGGTGAACTCGTTGATCAGGTAGCCCTCGGAGCCCATGATCTCGACGCCGTCGTAACCGGCCTGCCGGGCGAGGCGCGCGGCGCGGGCGTAGTCGTCGATGGTCCGCTCGACCTCGGCGTCCGTGAGGGCGCGGGGCTGGAACGGGCTGATCGGCGCCTGGAGCGGGCTCGGTGCGACGAGGTCCGGGTGGTAGGCGTACCGGCCGAAGTGCAGGATCTGCATCGCGATGCGGCCGCCTTCGCGGTGCACGGCATCGGTGACGATCGCGTGCTTCTCGGCCTCGGCGTCGGTGGTGAGCTTGGCGCCGCCCTCTCCGGGCCGCCCCTCGTCGTTGGGCGCGATGCCGCCGGTGACGATCAGGCCCACTCCCCCGCGGGCGCGGGCCGCGTAGAACGCCGCCATGCGCTCGAAGCCCCGCTCGGCCTCCTCCAGGCCGACGTGCATCGAGCCCATGAGGACGCGGTTGGGCAGCGTGGTGAAGCCCAGGTCGAGCGGGGTCATCAGGTGCGGGTAACGGCTCATCGGGCCCTCCGTGCGCGGCGGTGTCGTGCCCTCTTGTTGTAGAGGACCGCACCCCCTTTATGCAACTAGTTGCACAACGAGGTGGGGTGATCCGGGCCACGTCGGCGAGCGGAGTGCCCAGTGCCAGGCCGGCAGGACCGCAGGGGCTGTGGGCAGGCATGATCGTTCGGAGTGCGGCGAGCAGCGCGGGGTGCCGGGCGTCCAGCGCCCAGGAGGACTGGGTGGCCGGCACCCAGGAGGACTGGGTGGCCGGCGCCCAGGAGGACTGGGGGCCGTCGTCTCTCCGGACGGCCCCTCGCTACTCCTGCGCGGAGGAGGTCACCTGCTCTCCAGCCGTACGTGCAGTTCCTTCTCCTGGTCCCCGGACGCCGTGGACAGGTCGTGCACGGAGAACAGGGAGTCCAGGGTGGTGCGGAACCGGTCGATCGCCCAGTAGCCGCCCTGCACGTCGGCGATGACGGAGGAGGAGAGCCGGGCGGGGCTGGCACCCTCGTGCGTCTCGGTGACATCGAACGTGCCGAGCCACACCGTGGGGCGGGTCTGTGAGAGGTCCTCGGGTACGTCCTCGGCACACCGGTCGGACGCGAAGCACCCGCAGAGCGCGTCGAACACGATCCGGGCGTCGTGCTTGCTGCACCCGCTGATCTCCACCGAGACGGATTCCGGATGCGGTCGCTGACCGTCCATCGTGATCGCTCCTCTCGTGGCCGCGGCGCGGTGCGCGCACACTCCGCGCGACCGCCCCACCCCCCAGGGAACCACCAGCGGCGCCGGAGCACTACCGGCACCGCCGCGCCCACGCGACGACCGGTCCTACCGATCAGCCCCCGCAGAGCTGCGTGCCGGCCCGTCGCGGCGCATGGTGGAGCTATGGAAGAGGATCCGCCCGTGGTCGTGCTCGCGCCCTCGCCGGACGGCGGGCGGCAGGTGACGGTTCATGGCGAGCGCGCGGGCATCGCGTACAGCCTCTTCGACGTGCTCGAGTTCCTGCACCGAGCGGGCCTGCCCGCGCAGGACACGGCCGTCGACGACCCCACGCTGATCGAGTGGCGGGGCGGCGGCCCCTACGACTGGAACGGCACGGCCCCCGACTAGTGCCGCGGCAGGCAACGTCTGCCCGTCAAGGAGCGGCGTCCGGTGCGTGCTCTCGGCGTGCCGGCCGGAAGCCCTCGTACTGGATGTACTCGGGCTTTCGGCCGGTGCGGCGAGAGGGCGTGCCGGGCGTCGCGACGGGGCGAACGTCGCCTGCCACGGCACTAGGGCCCGGACCGCGAGGACCGGGACGCCCGCCGCGACGCGCGCCCGTGCCGCCGCCCGCCCTGGTGAGCCTGCGCGCCTCAGTTCCGGGTGAAGCGGTAGGTCTTGCTGTCCGTCAGCACGCAGAAGCCCGGCGACACGACGATCACGCGCAGGGTCCCGGTGCGGCGGTCGTAGTCGATGCCCTCCGTCTCGAAGGTGCCCGAGCAGGAGCTGCGCAGGGGGAGCTGGCGGAGGGCGCTGACGTGGCCGGTGACGTCGGAGGTGCCGTTCGGTTCGGCGGACAGGTCGATCTGGAGCAGCGGCTTGGTGATGCCGAAGAGGGTGCCCGCCGAGTCGTCGGAGGAGCACAGCAGCCGGGTGGCGCCGAGGAAGTCGCAGCCCTGGACGTCACGTACGGCCCGGTCGAGGCGGACGGTGGCCACCTGCGGGAGGTTCGCCGACGGCGAGGTGCTCGGGTTGACGCCCGGGGTGGGGAAGACGAGCAACCGGTTCATGGTCCCGTACTCACCCGCCAGCATCCACTGCCCGCCGGGCGAGACGGCGGCCCAGGAGTTGTTCAGCGCCTCGCCCGGACTGAGCGTGTGGACGTACTCCGACCAGCCGCCGCCCGGCGACTGCACCCGGAACATCTTCGTGGTGCCGGAGTCGCGCTGGTAGGGCTCGATGTAGTGGCCGTCGTACGAGGCGTCGGGGTCGCCCACATGGTTCCAGCCCCGAGTGCTCAGGCCCACGGGGATGGTGCCGATCCCGGTGTACCGGTTGGCGGCGCCGGCCGGGACCTCGACCGAGGCGAGGCCCTGGCTCTCGGTCAGCGGGTCGGCGCGGTCGGAGCCCACCTCGGTCCAGGTGTCGGCGGCGGAGGCCGGCGGGGCGGAGGACAGCACGGCGGCGGCGGTGAGGGAGACGAGGGCGGCGAGGACCGTGCGGCGACGGTGCCGGGCGCGCAGGGGCATGGAGACGGCTCCTCGGGGTGGGGGGCGGGCGTGCTCGGCGGACAGTCTGGCCGGTCAAGGTGGTCATGTACAGACCAATGTAGGAACGGCGGTCGACGGCCCGGTCACGTCCTCGCGGTGCCCTCACCGGACGGCCGCCGCCGCGCCGGAGGAGGGTGGAAGAGGCGGACGAGGCGCCGCGGCGTGGTCGAACGCGATAGAACAAGGGGAGTCGGCACCGGGAACGGTGTGCCACGAGAACGGTCGAAGGCGGTGCGTGGCATGGGAGCAGCCGGAGCGGCCGGGATTCCCGCGCCCGGGAGCGGCGAGCCGGTGCGCGCCCCGGTGCGCCCGGGCGGCCTGCTCGACGTGCTCGGCGTGGCCTCGGTGGTGCTGGACACCGAGGGGCGGATCGTGCTGTGGAGCCCGCAGGCCGAGGAGCTGTTCGGCTATTCGGCCCAGGAGGCGCTGGGCGAGTACGCGGCCCGGATCATGGTCCACGAACAGCACGTCGACCTGGTCGTCAAACTGTTCGCCGATGTCATGGAGACCGGCCAGAACTGGGCCGGGGCCTTCCCCGTCCGGCGCAAGGACGGCAGCACGCGGCTCGTCGAGTTCCGCAACATGCGTCTCCTGGACGACCGGGGAGACGTCTACGCCCTGGGCCTCGCCGCCGACCAGACGACCGTACGGCAGCTGGAGCGGGACGTGGCGCTGTCGACCCGGATGGTCGCCCAGTCCCCGATCGGACTGGCCGTGCTGGACACCGACCTGCGCTACGTCTCCGTCAATCCGGCGCTGGAGCGGATCAACGGGACACCGGCCGAGGAGCACGTCGGGCGCACCATCCACGAGGTGCTCCCGCACCTCGACGCCGACACCGTGGCGGCCGCGGCCCGTGAGGTGCTGGAGAGCGGCCGGCCCGTCGTCGACCGGCAGGTCGTCGGCCGCACCCCCGCCGACCCGGACGAGGAGCACGCCTGGACGGTCTCCCTGTACCGGCTGGAGGACGCCCTGGACAACGTGCTGGGCGTGGCCTGCTCGGTCGTGGACGTCACCGCGCAGCACCGGGCGGCCGTCGAGGCGGAGGGGGCGCGGCGGCGCCTGGCGCTGGTCGCCGACGCCACCACCCGCATCGGCACCACCCTGGACCTGGAGCGCACCGCGCGGGAGCTGGCCGACGTGGCGGTGCCGGAGCTCGCCGACGTGGCCGCCGTGGACCTGCTGGAGGCGGTCGTGCAGGGCAGGCCGAGCACCCTCGGCCCCGCCGAACCGGCCGTGATCCGCGCCCTGGCCGTGGCTGCGGACCACGCCCCGGACGCCCTCGCCGCGGCGGATCCGCCCGGCCAGGTGGCCCGGTACGCTCCCGACCGGCTCGTCACCGAGTGCGTGCGCACGGGCCGTCCGGTGCTGGTGGCGGAGGTCGGGGCCGCGGAACTGCCACGCATCGCCCGTTCCCCCGAGGCGGCCGAGTGGCTGGCCCGGGCGGGCGTCCACTCCTATCTGGCCGTACCGCTGATCGCGCGCGGTGAGGTGCTCGGCGCACTCGATCTCAAGCGCAGCCGCAATCCGCTGCCCTTCGGCGAGGACGATCTGGTGCTGGCGCGGGAGCTGGCGTCCCGCGCGGCCGTGCAGATCGACAACGCGCGCTGGTACCAGAACGCCCGCGACACCGCCCTCACCCTCCAGCGCAGCCTGCTGCCCAGCCACCCGCCGGTGACCGGTGGCCTGGAGGTCGCCTCCCGCTACCAGCCCGCGGGCGCGACCGCGGAGGTCGGCGGCGACTGGTTCGACGTGATCCCGCTGGACGGGGGCACGACCGCGCTCGTCGTCGGCGACGTGATGGGCAGCGGCATCAACGCCGCCGCGACCATGGGCCGGCTGCGCACCGCCACGAACACCCTGGCCGCCCTCGACCTCGATCCGGCCCGTCTCCTGGAACACCTGGACCGGATCACCGAGGGCCTCGACCACTCCATCGCGACCTGCGTGTACGCCGTCCACGATCCGCGGCTGCGGCAGTGCCGGATCGCCAACGCCGGGCATCTGCCGCCCGTCCGGCTCCGCACCGGCCGTCCCCCGGAACTGCTCGACCTCCCGACGGGGGCGCCACTGGGCGTGGGCGGCGTCGCGTTCTCCACGACCACGGTCGACCTGGAACCGGGCGACCGGCTCGTGTTGTACACGGACGGCCTCGTCGAGACACGGCAGCACCCGCTCGACGAGCGCCTGAACGCCCTGCTGGCACTGCTCGACGGCCCCGACCGCCCCCTGGAGGAGGTCTGCGACCTGCTCCTGCGCACCCTGCACCAGCCGGACAACTCCGACGACGTGGCGCTGCTGATCGCACGCGTGCGGACGACGGACCAGGCGCGGCGCTCTGACTGAGCCGGCCGAGGGCGGTCGGGCAGCGGCTGGGGCGGGCGATCGCGTGGCGAAGCCGAGTGGCGGCCGGACAGCGGCTGGGGTGCGCGATGGATGGGGCGGCTCTGCTCCGGACGGGTGAATCAGCTGGAGCCGGATGCCTGGGGCGCCCGGGGTTAGCGTCTCCACTCACAGGAACCAATTACCTGTTCCTTACCGGTCTCGTCCCACAATCACAGCAAGGCGTGGCAGCGCGGGTGGCGCGTCGCCGTGGCCGAGGGGAGCGAGCCGTGACGCACGATCCGGAGCAGGAACACACCGTCGGCGGGGAACAGTCCGGCCGGCCCGCGGGGACGGGCGCGGACCGGGAGGTGCTCGCGGGTCCCGGCGGAGCGGGACCCGAGCGCGCTCCGGGAGGCCTGCGCGGGAGGTGGGAGCGGCGGTCCGCCCATGCCCGTGCCGTCGCCGCGGCGACGACGGTCGCCGTACTGGCCCTGGGCGGCGCGGTCGGGTACGCCGCCACCTCGTCAGGCTCAGGAGGCTCGGGCGGCGAAGCGCTCGCGGCGGCCTCCGGTTCCGCGTCGCCGTCGGCATCGGCGTCGGCGTCGCCCGACAGGCCCGGCGACCGGCCCGGACGCGGCCCGTGGTTCGGACGCGGTGGTGACGGGGTGCACGGCGAGTCCACCGTCAAGGACCGCGACTCCGGCGAGTGGGTGGTCCGGGTCTGGCAGCGGGGCACGGTCGAGAAGGCGGACGGCGACCGGGTCACGGTGAAGAGCGAGGACGGGGCCACGTGGACCTGGACCGTCGGTGCGGACGTCCGGGTCCTCCCCGGGGACACCTCCGGCTCCGATGCCTTGCGGAAGGGGGACACGGCGTACCTGGTCGGCACCCGCTCCGACGACGGCACCAGGACCGCGCGGCACGTCCTGTCGGGGAACTGGGAGGAGAAGGCACTCGGCGACTGGCGTGACAGGATCCCCGGTCACCGCTTCCGGGACGGGAAGCCACCCAGCCCGTCGGTGAGCGGCGAGGCACGCTGACACCCGCCTCCTCGTACGGGGGTACGGGGCCGTCGGCCGCACGCACTGGTCCGGCGGGACGGCGGCGCCCGTCCCGCTCCCACCGCGCCCCGTGCCCGCCTCGGCTCCGGCCGCTCGGGGCAGGTGCCTGGACGACCGGGTCCCGCACCACGCGGACGACGCCCCCGGCCCGGAACGCCTCGGCCCGGCCCCGCCCGCGTGTCCGGCGCGGCCCGGCCCCAGCGACTCGGCCCGCCACCGAGGCACCCGGCGCCTGGTCCTGTCAGCGGTACTGGCGCTTCTTCCCGGTCACCACGTGGGCGTATCCCTCCTCCGACACGGCCAGCCGGGGTTTCAGACCGCCGCGGGTGACGGCCTCGACGGCTGCCGGGGCCTGGCGTTCGCTCGTCTCGACCAGCAGGCAGCCCCCTGGCGCGAGCCAGCCGGGAGCCTCGGCCGCCACCCGGCGGAGGACGTCCAGGCCGTCCGTGCCGCCGTCGAGGGCGATCAGCGGTTCGTGTTCGCGGGCCTCGGCGGGCAGCAGCGCGACCTCGCCGCTGGGGACGTAGGGCACGTTCGCCGCGAGGATGTCGACGCGGCCCCGCAGGCCCGTCGGCAGGGCCGCGAACAGGTCGCCCGTATGGACCTGGCCGCCCGCCGCGGCCACGTTACGGCGGGCACAGCGGACCGCGGCGGGGTCTATGTCGGCGGCGTGCAGTTCGACCGGCCCGAGCGCGGCGGCCAGGGCGGCGCCGACCGCGCCCGAGCCGCAGCACAGGTCCACGACGACGCCCGCGTCGGGGACGCGGGCGAGGGCTTGGTCGACGAGGAACTCGGTGCGGCGGCGGGGCACGAAGACGCCGGGTTCCACCGCGACGCGCAGACCGCGGAACACGGCCCAGCCGAGGACGAGTTCGAGGGGCCGGCCGGACACCCGGAGGTCCACCAGGCCGGCGAGCTCGGCGGGGGTGCGGGCGGCGGCGAGGATCAGCGCCGCTTCCTCCTCGGCGAAGACACAGCCGGCGGCCCGCAGCGCGGCCACGACGGAGGTCCGGGAGGAGGGTGAGGAAGAGGGTGGTGTGAGCGGAGGGAGTGGGGGCATGGAAGCCGAAAGCCTTTCGGGAGCCACAGGGCGCTCCCGCGGTCACCTACAGACGGTGATCCGCGCCGGTCCGAGGAGAGAGCACCCGACCTGACACAGCGGTAATGGGTCTCACCTCCTCGACACGTCCGGCTGGGACTGCCCTCAGCCGGACGGTCACATTACCCCAACGACCGCCCACGGACGGCCTTCGCCCGCCGGGCCAGGGCGTCCGCCGACCGCCTGGACGTGCGGTGTGCGGCTGCTCCGCGGGCGACCGCCGCCTTGTGAACCGCCCGGGGTCGTCGCCGGCATGGGTGTGGGGTCCGGCATCTCCATGGATGCCGGTGTCCGCCTGGTCGCCGGTGTCCCCGTGGACTCCGGTGTTTCGACGGTCGCCGGTGTCGCCGTGGACTCCGGTATGTCCTTGGTCCGCGGCACGTCCGTGCTCATCGGACGATCGCCGCGCAACGCACCGCCACCAGGATCTGCGCGGCGCCCGGGACGGGCCGGCCCACCCCGGCGACGGCCTCGGTCTCCGAGCCGGTCTGCGGACCGCCGTCCCGCGCGAACACGTACGCCTTGGGCACTGCTTCCACTCTCCTTCGCTGTCTTCCGCCGTTCTCGCCGCCCGCGGGGCACCGGTGGTCACCGACCACGGGAGGACCGGCCACCGGACACGGCACCGGTCGGCAAGGAGGCGCGGCGCCCGGCTGTTCCCGGTGGGCCGGACAGTTCATACGGTCTTCACGGGCGCCGGCCGGGCCGGGGACCCGGCACCGCTGACAGGCACGTACGGTTGACCGCGTAAGCAGTCACTCCCGTCGCCCCGCTGGAACCGCATGAACGTCACCCGAGGCTTCACCGGACGCGCCCGCGTCGACAATCCGAGGCTGCCGCCAGGACAGTACGACGCCGGCGAGGACTGGCCCGTCCTGTCCGCCGAGGTCACCCCCGACCTGGCGCCCACCGACTGGACCTTCCGCGTCGATGGGCTGGTGGAGCAGCCGCACACCTGGAACTGGGACGAGGCGCACGCGCTGCCGGCGTCCGCCTACGAGGGCGACATCCACTGCGTGACGAGCTGGTCGAAGTTCGGCGTGCGGTTCGGGGGCGTGTCCCTGGACGCGTTCCTGGCCGTGGTGCGGCCCCAGGGGTCCGCCACCCATGCCGTGGCCTACTCGCACACCGGGTACACCACGAACCTCCCGCTCGCCGATCTCACCGGCGGACGGGCCTGGATCGCCTGGGAGTACGACGGGAAACCGCTGCCGTCCGAGCACGGCGGGCCGGCCCGGCTGCTGGTGCCGCACCTCTACTTCTGGAAGAGCGCCAAGTGGATCGCTGGCCTGCGCCTCCTCGACCACGACGAGCCGGGCTTCTGGGAGCAGAACGGCTACCACGCCCGGGGCAACCCCTGGGAGGAGCAGCGGTACTCCGGTGACTGAGACGTCCGCTTCCCCCTCCTGCCCTCCCCCGATGCCTGCTCCTGGGGCCTTCACTCCCCCGACCAGGTTCGCCGTGCCGGGGCGGATCGCGGTGAGCGCCCAGGCCGCCGCGGTGTGGCAGACCGCCACGCTCACCGGGATCCGCCGCGAGACCCCCCGCGTCTCGACGTTCCGGTTCGCGGTGCCCGCCTGGGCGGGGCATCTGCCCGGCCAGCACCTGATGCTGCGGCTGTCCGCGGGAGACGGCTATGTGGCCCAGCGCCACTACTCGATCGCGTCCGCGCCCGACGACTCCGGACACATCGAGCTGACCCTGGACCATGTCGAGGGCGGTGAGGTCTCCGGCTGGTTCCACTCGGTGGCCCGGCCCGGGGACGCGGTCGAGGTGCGCGGCCCGCTGAGCGGCTTCTTCGCGTGGCCCGGGGACCGGCCCGCGCTGCTGATCGGCGCCGGCTCCGGCGTCGTACCGCTGATGTCGATGGTGCGGCACCACCGGGCGCGCGGACTGTCCGTGCCGCTGCGGATGCTGGTGTCGGCGCGCGGCCCCGAGGAACTCATCTACGCCCGGGAGCTGGGCGCGGAGACGACGGCCGTGTTCACGCGGAGCGCGCCGGCGGGCGTACCGGTAGGACGTATGGCCGCCGCACATGTGGCGCCGCTCCTGGCCGAGCAGCCGCCTGGTGGGTGGGAGGCCTATGTGTGCGGCTCCAACGCCTTCGCCGAACACGCTGCACGGCTGCTCGTCGCGGCCGGCCAGCCCGTGGACCGTATCCGGATCGAGCGCTTCGGCTGACGGGAGGCGTCCCGGATCCGGGTGGCTGGTTCCCGCCCGCCTGCCGCCCCCGCGTTTCGCCGTTCCCCGGCTGGGCACTCCGCAGCGACGGTCCCCCGCTCGGACCGTCGGTGCGCGTTGCCGGTGGAGGGGTACCGGATCCGAGCGGGCACTCGCAGGTGTGCGCGGTGCGGAGGTCGACATGCGAACCCGGGTGCGCGGCTGGCGCTGGCGGCGCAATCCGTTGCGGCGCCGGTCCGATGTCGTCGAGGCGTGGACGGTGCTGGCCGTCGCGATGCTGCTGGCCGTCGGCGCACCCCTGGCCGGGGCGGTCGTGGGCTGGTGGGCCCATCATGAGGCGCGGGCGGTCGCCCTGGAGCAGCGGGCCGAGCGCCAGCGCGTGCGCGCGGAGGTGGTGGGCAGGACTCCCGACTCGTTGCCGTCGGTGGGCGGCCGGGAGCACACGTACCGGGTGACCGTGCGCTGGACCGAGCCCGGCAGCGGGCCGCGGACGGCCACGGCGCGGGTCCCGTCGGGGACCCAGCGGGGAGAGACGGTCGACGTGTGGTTCGACTCCCGCGGGCGGAACGTGGCCCCGCCGCCGGACGGCACCGCGGTCTGGCAGCACACCCTCGCCATCGGCGCGTTCACCACGGGAAGCGCGGTCGCCGTCGTCCTCCTCGGCCACTCCGCCGTCCGCTCCACGGCCGGCCGCCGCAGGATGGCCGAGTGGGAACGCGAGTGGGCGCTCACCGAGCCGCGGTGGACACGCCGCCGGGCACCTTGAGGCTCCGCAGCCGGTGACCCGACCATCCCCGGCGGTCCCCCGGGCCCCGGGATCTCCCGCTCCCCCGCCACGACCGTGCCGCCCCGCACCCTGACCAGCGGTGCGGCGCGTCGGCCGGCGCCTCGGCGGACGACCTCGTGGTGCCGGTGTGGCGTGGAGCGCGGCAAAGACCTGGCGAGACGTCGGAGCACCCACGTACGGTGTGATCATCCGCACTCACTCTTCGCAAAGGCGGTCCCACATGGCCCTGTTCGACCTGCCCCTCGACGAGCTCCGGGAGTACCGCAGCGCGTCGGCCGAGCCCGAGGACTTCGACGCGTTCTGGTCCAAGACGCTCACGGAGGTCCGCGCCCACGACCTGGACGCCCGCTTCGAACTCGTCGACACCGGCCTGGCCACGGTGAAGGTCTACGACGTGACGTTCGCCGGGTTCGGCGGGCACCCCGTGAAGGGCTGGTTCACGATCCCCGCCGAGGTCTCCGCGCCGGTGCCGCTGGTCGTGGAGTTCGTGGGGTACGGCGGTGGGCGCGGGCTGCCGCACGAGCATCTGCTGTGGGCGTCCACGGGCCGGGCGCACTTCGTGATGGACACCCGGGGCCAGGGCAGCGCCTGGGGCGGCGGGGGCGGTACCGCGGATCCGGTGGGCGGCGCTCCCTCCTACCCCGGTTTCATGACCCGGGGCATCGACGCGCCCGAGAACTACTACTACCGGCGCGTGTTCACGGACGGGGTGCGGGCGGTGGAGGCGGCTCGTTCGCATCCGCTGGCGGATCCCGCGCGCACGGTCGTCCTCGGTGCCAGCCAGGGCGGCGGCATCTCGATCGCGGTGGGCGGCCTGGTCCCGGACCTGACGGCGGTCGCTCCGGACGTGCCGTTCCTGTGCGACTACCCGCGCGCGGCGACACTGACCGACCGGCACCCCTACCGGGAGATCGGCCTCTACCTCAAGACGCACCGCGGTCACACCGAGGAGGCCCTGCGCACCCTCTCCTACTTCGACGGCGTCCACTTCGCCTCCCGTGGGCGCGCGCCGGCCCTGTTCTCGGCGGCCCTGGAGGACCAGACCTGCCCGCCCTCCACTGTCTTCGCGGCCTTCAACGCCTGGGGCCACGAGGAGAAGGCGATCGAGGTGTACGACTTCAACGACCACGAGGGCGGCGGCCCCTTCCAGGAGGCGGCCAAGCTCCGCTGGCTGCGGTCGTACGCCTGAGGGGTCCGCGCGGACCCGCCTGAGGGTCCGGTGAGGAGGGGTGTGAGCGGGTGACGGGCGTGTGGTTCCCCCTCCGCTCGTCGCCGGACCCGACGTCCTCCGTGGAACGCGACGGGCCACCTTCCGCCCAGTCCGACCAGTCGGTATGTTCAGGACGCCCGGCCCGCGTCCCGCGCGCCGGGTTTCCGGCGGACGACGGAGGGTCCATGTCCCAGTACGCGCCCGAGGTGCACGGCCACTGCGACGCGCGCTTCGCCGCGGTGCGAGCGGCGTTCGAGGAGAACTTCCGGGACCGCGGGGAACTCGGTGCCGCGGTCACCGTCACGGTCGACGGCGAGACCGTGCTGGACCTGTGGGGCGGCCGGGCCGACGCGCGGGGCACCCGCCCCTGGGAGCGGGACACCCTGGTCAACGTGTGGTCGACGACGAAGGGGCCGACCGCGCTGTGCGCCCACATCCTCGCGGACCGCGGCCTGCTCGACTTCGACGCGCCGGTGGCCGCCTACTGGCCCGAGTTCGCCGCGGCGGGCAAGGAGAAGGTCCTCGTCCGGCATCTGCTGTCGCACCGGGCCGGACTGTCGGGCCTGCGCGAGCCGCACTCGCTCGCCCAGTTGTACGACTGGGAGCTGACGACGAAGCGGCTGGCCGCGACGGAGCCCTGGTGGGAGCCGGGGACCCGGTCCGGGTACCACGCGCTGACGTACGGCTTCCTGGTCGGGGAGGTCGTCCGGCGCGTCACGGGGCTGCTGCCCGGCGCGTTCCTGGAGCGGGAGGTGACCGGGCCGCTCGGCATCGACTTCAGCATCGGGCTGCCGGAGCAGGAGGCCGGCCGGGCAGCCGAGCTGGTGCAGCCGCCGGTCGCCGCGAGCAGTGAACAGGCGGCGGTGTACAGCCAGTTGGCGCCCGCCGCACTCGCCGCCGTGGCCAACCCCGGGGTGGGTGCGGCCGCGGCCAACTCGCCGGAGTGGCGAGCCGCGGAGATACCGGCCGCGAACGGCCACGGCACCGCGCGGGCCGTCGCCGCGCTCTACGGCGTCCTCGCGGGCCGGGGATCGTACGACGGGCAGCGCGTCCTGTCCCCGGAGGCCGCCGAGCGGGTGCGGGAGGGGCAGGGCCGCTGCCGGGACCTGGTGCTGGGACCCGGCTTCCCGAGCGAGACGGAGGCCGGGCTCGGACTGTGGCTGAGCGGTTCGAACGGTTCGTACGGGCCCAACCCGCGCGCCTTCGGCCACGACGGCTTCGGCGGCTCCTGCGGTCTCGCCGATCCGGAGGCGGGCGTGTCCCTGGGGTACGTGATGAACCGCATGGGCCCCCACATAGCCGACGACCCGCGGAAGATGGCGCTGATCGACGCCCTGTACCGCGCGCTGTGACCCGAACGGCCCGGACCGGTCGGGCTGGTCGGGCTGGTCGGACACCGGCCCTGGACCTCGTGCGCCACGTCGTCTGACGGCGGGCCGTCCCGCTACGGCAGCCTGCGGGCCACGACCATCCGGACCCGCGGGCTGCCGTCCCGTCGCCGCCCGAACTCGGGCAGTGCCTTGAACTCGACCCGGAATCCGGCGTGTTCCAGCTCCCGCCGCACGTCCCCCGTCCGGAACGCCCGGTAGTACATGACGAACGGCGGCCGCCACACGGCGTTGCGCACCCGCATCACCGCGTCGAAGACCAGCAGCGCCCAGTAGGCGCGGGACGCGGGGCGCGGCGGCGCCACCACCGGGAAGGCGAAGCATCCGCCCGGCCGCAGCACCGAGTGGACCTGGGCGAACAGTCCCGGCAGTTCACGCGGCAGGAAGTGGCCGAACGCCCCGAAGCTCACCACGAGGTCGAAGGCGGACCCGAACGGCAGGGCGCGCGCGTCCGCGCGCACCCAGGAGACGTACGGGCCGGGCGGCCGGACGCGCTCCCGCGCCACCTGGAGCATGCCGGTGCTGAAGTCGACCCCGGTCGCCCGGTGCCGGCACACCCGCGCCAGCACGCCGACCCCGGCGCCGGTGCCGCAGCACAGGTCGAGCCCGGCGTCGAAGGGGCCCATGCGCTCCAGCGCCGAGGCGACGGCGTCGAGCACCGAGTCGGGGGTGCGGAAGGGGGTGTGGTCGAACTTCGGGGCGAGCAGGTCGTAGCCGCGTTCGACGGACGACAGCGCCTGCACGGCGAGTTCGCGGAGCCGGGGACCTTCGGGGCTGAACATCCGCGTCAGCTTAGGGGAGCCCGCTGCCCGAGGACCGCGAGCACCCGCTCGCACCAGCGGACGTTCTCCGTCTCGAAGGCGATGCCCGCCATGAGCGTCAGATACGGGCCGATCCGGCCGGCTTCTCGCAGGTACTCCTCCTCCGTCCGCCCGGCGAGGAGCCGCTCGCGCACGCGTGCGTAGCGGTCGAGCTTTCCGCGTGCCCACGCCCCGCGTTCCTCGACCAGGGCGCGGGTCGCCTCCGGGTCGGTGCCGTCCATCGCCTGGATCTTGATCAGGAATTCGTCGCGCAGTGCCGTGGGCCGCCGGGTCGGTGCCACGGCGAAGGCGTCCAGCTCCCGTCGGTCGGCCTCGGTGAGCATGAACATCCGCTTGGTGGGCCGGCGTTCCTAGAGCTGCTGAGGCGTGGCGGGCCAGAAGTTCGCGAGGGACACGTCGAAGACCTTGGACAGTTCGTAGCCCGAGGCCTCGCCCTCCAACAGGGCGGCGAGAACGGCGTACTTCAGCGACATGTGGACACGCTCACAGCACGTGAATATTCTACTCGACACCTACTCAACAATTTGACTATGGGAGATCCGATGCGCGCATTCCGCGAGGCGGTCGAGGCCGGCGACCTCGACGCCGCTGTGGCGCTGCTGGCCGAGGACGTGGTCTTCACGAGTCCGGTCGTGTTCAAGCCGTACGCCGGCAAGGCGATCACTGCGGCCATCCTGCGCGCTGTGGTGCGGGTCTTCGAGGACTTCCGCTACGAGCGGGAGCTGAGCGGCGCGGACGGCCGCGACCACGCGCTGGTGTTCACGGCCCGGGTGGGCGACCGCGCGATCAGCGGCTGCGACTTCATCCACCTCGACGACGACGGCCTGATCGACGCGTTCACGGTCATGGTCCGCCCGTTGTCGGGCGCCCAGGCCCTCGCGGCGGCGATGGGCGCCCAGTTCGACCGGATCGCCGAGGAGGCGGAGACCCGGACGGGGTGAGTGCCGGGCCGCCCCGGCCCCGTCGACACGCCGACGGCCTCCGCTGGTCCACCGCCTTCGGGCGCACGGAACAGCGGAGGCCGTCGACGTGTCGGCGAACGTACGACCGACCGTCCGACGTGTCCCCTCTCACAGACGTGACCGCGCACGGCGTGGTACATTCCGAACAGCACTTGTGTACGCCCGTCTCCGGGCGCCGGTGCCGGTTCTCTTCAGACAGTCGAACCCTCGCCGCCTCATGGCAGGCACATCGACTTCCCGACACCACCTCGCGCAGGGCTCTTCCGCCGTACCCGAGGTGCTGTTCCCGCCGCCGGGGCGTGCTCTTGTTCCGCCTCTCCTCGCGGCTCCTCCCCTTCCTTCTTCCGCATGTCTCCCGTGCATCCGTCCGTGAAAGGACCCCCATCATGACCACCACACTCCAACACCCTCCGGTGCAGCGGCAGCTCCCGGCCCGGTTCGCCACCGGCGTCCTCGACATCGACACGCACGGGAAGGGGTATCTGCGCTCCCCGGCCCTGCTGCCCTCGCCCGCCGACCTCCAGGTCCCTCCCCAGCTCGTCCGCCGCCACGGCCTGCGCAAGGGCGATCTCGTCGACGGCGTACGCGGCGCCCAGCGCGCCCTGACCGAGGTCGCCCGGATCAACGGGCGCACCCCCGACGAGCAGCGGACCCGGCGTCACTTCCGGGATCTGACACCGCTGCATCCCCGGGAGCGGCTCCGCCTCGAACACCGGGCGGCCGGGCTGACCGGCCGGGTGACCGACCTGATCGCCCCCGTCGGCAAGGGGCAGCGCGGGCTCATCGTGGCGCCGCCCAAGACCGGCAAGACCGTGCTGCTCCAGCAGATCGCGGCGGCCGTCGCCGGCAACCACCCGGAGGCCCGGCTGATGGTCGTGCTGCTCGACGAACGTCCCGAGGAGGTCACCGACATGCGGCGCTCGGTGCGCGGCGAGGTGTACGCCTCCACCTTCGACCAGAGTCCGAAGCAGCACATCGCGCTCGCCGAGCTCGTGATCGAGCGGGCCAAGCGGCTCGTCGAGGCCGGCGAGGACGTCGTCCTCCTCCTGGACTCCCTCACCCGGCTGTGCCGGGCCCACAACAACGCGGCCGCCGCCGGTGGCCGCACCCTCAGCGGCGGCGTCGACGCGACCGCGCTGATCGGCCCCAAGCGGTTCTTCGGCGCCGCCCGGCTGGCCGAGGAGGGCGGCTCTCTCACCATCCTCGCCACCGCTCTGGTGGAAACCGGCTCCCGCGCCGACGGCTTCTACTTCGAGGAACTCAAGGGCACCGGCAACATGGAGCTGCGCCTCGACCGCGAGCTCGCCTCCCGCCGTGTCTTCCCGGCCCTCGACATCAACCTCTCCGGCACGCGTCGCGAGGAACTCCTCCTGGCCCCCGCCGAGTTGACCGTGGTCCACGGCCTGCGCCGGGTCCTGCGGAACCAGGACGGCCAGGCCGCCCTGGAAACCCTGCTGGAGCGCATGCGCGAGACCCCGGACAACGCGGCCTTCCTGCGCCGTGTCCAGCCGACGCTGCCCTCCGGCCGACCCGCCGTTCCGAGACCCCCGGCTACCGCCCCGGACCGCCCTGGGACCGCCCGGCCGACGGGACGTGCGGCATCCGGGTGCTCGGCGGCCCCGCTCGGCCGGGGCAGCGCCGTGTGGGACGGGTCCGTTCCTACGTTTGCGGTATGACGATCGGATGTACTGCCCGGGTTGCCGTGTCCGCCTGCGTGCTCGGGGTCGCCGGCCTGCTCACGCTCGCGCCGGCCGCCGTGGCGGCCCGAACCGGCGTGGATCCCGGGACACCCGGCGCACCCCGGGTGGCAGCCCCGCAGCCCGCCCTGCTGTACCGCTCCGGCACCCAGGTCCGGGCGCGCGCCGGAGCCCCCGAACTGCCGGACGTCTCCGCGCTGTCGTGGCTGGTGGCCGACGCCCGCACCGGTGAGGTGCTCGCCGCGCACGACGCGCACCGCAGGCTGCCGCCCGCCAGCACCCTGAAGACCCTGTTCGCCCTCACGGTGCTGCCGGTCCTCCCGCGGGGCATCCGGCACACGGTCCACGAGGACGAGCTGACCGGGATCGGCGCCGGCAGCAGCCTGGTCGGAGTCGCCGAGGGGCGCACGTACCGGGTCCTGGACCTGTGGCGCGGGGTGTTCCTCAACTCCGGCAACGACGCCGTGCGGGTGCTGGCCGAGCTGAGCGGCGGCTGGCGTTCCACGGCCGCCCGGATGCAGGCCAGGGCCCGTGCGCTGGGCGCCCGTGACACGCGCGTGCTCTCGCCGGACGGGTACGACGCGCCGGGTCAGGTGTCCTCCGCGTACGACCTCGCCGTGTTCGGCCGGGCGGGGCTGCGCAACCCGGAGTTCGCACGGTACTGCGGCACGGTCGAGGCCAGGTTCCCGGGCCGTGGCGGAGGGTCGTACCCCATCCGCAACACCAACCGGCTGCTGACCGGGGAGGACGGAGTGCGGCCGTATCCGGGACTGGTCGGCGTCAAGAACGGCTACACCAGCAACGCCGGCCACACGCTGGTCGCCGCCGCCCGCAGGGGCGGGCGCACGCTCGTCGTGACCGTGATGAACCCTCAGGCGGGCGGCGGCTTCGCCGTGTACGAGGAGGCCCGGGCCCTGCTCGACTGGGGCTTCGCCGCCGACGACCGGGTCGACCCGGTGGGGTCGCTCGACGCGCTGCGGGCCGTGCCGCACGCCGGCCCCCCGGCCGCGCTGCCGGCGGCGGTGCCGCCCGCCCCGGACGGGAGGCCCGGCTGGCGGGAGACGGGGGCGGTCGCGGGTGCCGCCGGACTCGGCGCCGGTGTCGTCGCCCTGGCGCTGCGGGCCGTCGCGGGCCGTTCGGTCCGGAGCTGATCGACCGGCAGCCACAGCAGCAGACCCAGCATGATCCACGTGTAGGCGTTGCCGCCGAGGAACCCGCCGACGCCGGACGCGTCGTCGAACCACAGCCAGACCACGCTCGTGCACAGCACCGCGTACAGGGCACCCGCGAGACGCGGATGCCCGGCGCGGACCAGTACCGCGAAGGACGGCAGCAGCCAGACCAGGTGGTGCACCCAGGCGACCGGGCTGACCAGGTAGCTGTACACGTCCCGGCTGAACAGCGGGGGCGCGAGCAGCAGCGGTGCCGCCCAGATCACCAGGACCGCCGTCAGGGCGCGCGGACCGGGCGGCCGGGGCCCGCGGACCAGCCGCCCGAGCAGGGCCCAGGCCGCGATCAGCAGCACGACACCGAAGTACGCGCCGACCAGCCCGAGCGCGGCGTGCGCGGAGGAGGGGGCCAGGAGTTCGCGCACGGGCAGGGCGCCGGCACTCTCGCCGCCCGCCGCGAGGAAGGCGGTTCCGGCCAGGCCGAGGACCTGGCAGCGGCGGAGATCGACGGAAAGAGCCATGGCCAGCACTCGGGAAGCGTGTCAACGTCGGGTGGCCGGAAAGGAACGTGCTCATCTCCGGGCGGGGGCCCGCCTGTGACCGGCACGTGAGGAGATACCGGCGGACGCGGCCGCGCGCCGGACGCCGGTCAGAACACCGACACGCCCGTCAGGGTCGTGAAACGGTCCAGGGCCGCGACCCCGGCCACCGAGTTGCCCCGCTCGTCCAGGCCCGGGCTCCACACACACAGCGTGCAGCGCCCCGGCACCACCGCGATGATGCCGCCGCCCACCCCGCTCTTGCCGGGCAGGCCCACCCGGTAGGCGAAGTCACCCGCCGCGTCGTACGTGCCGCAGGTCAGCAGTACCGCGTTGACCTGCTTGGCCTGGCTCTGCGAGAGCAGCCGGGTGCCGTCGGCGCGCACGCCGTGCCGGGCCAGGAACGTGGTGGCCAGGGCGAGATCGGCGCAGGAGGCCCTGAGGGAGCACTGCCGGAAGTACTGGTCGAGCAGGACCGGGACGGGGTTGTCGATGTTCCCGTACGAGGCCATGAAGTGGGCCAGGGCGGCGTTGCGGTCGCCGTGCGCGGACTCGGAGGCGGCGACCTCCTGGTCGAAGTCCAGGGTGGCGTTGCCGGTCTCCGAGCGGAGGAAGGACAGCAGTTCGCCGGCCGCGTCCCCGGTACGGGTGTGCAGGCGGTCGGTGACCACCAGGGCGCCCGCGTTGATGAACGGGTTGCGTGGGATGCCGTTCTCGTACTCCAGCTGGATCAGGGAGTTGAAGGGGTTGCCGGAGGGCTCGCGGCCCACGTGCTCCCAGAGTTCGTCGCCCTCGCGGGCCAGGTCGAGGGCGAGGGTGAAGACCTTGGTGATGGACTGCGTGGAGAACGGCTCCCGCCAGTCGCCCACCCCGTACACCGTGCCGTCCAGCTCGGCCACGGCCATGCCGAAGCTGCGCGGGTCGCAGGCCGCGAGCGCCGGGATGTAGCCGGCGGGCCGGCCGCGGCCCGGGGTCCGTTCGATCTCGGCGGCGATGCGCTCCAGGACCGGTTGGAACTGCGAGGACATGATCGTCATCATGCCGCACACCCGCCCGCGGAGCGCCCCCGGGTCGGCGTGGGATCCGTGCCGGCCGTTCCGGACGCGGCCCTGTCCCTGTTCCCGCGCGCGGCAGGCGGCCAATCAGGCATGTCTGGGGCCGGACTCCGCGTGCTGGCCCGCCGACAGCGGGCGCGCACGTCAGGGTGAACGTCTGCGGACCCGACGAACCGGGGTCCGCTCGGCCATCGAGCAGACAGGAGCGATGTTGCGTCACCGCGACGAAGGCGACGGAGCCACCGGCCGGCAGCGGCCGGCCGGCAGGAGAAGCACCGGGGCGGTCGGACCGCTGCGGCGAAGTGCCGCGGCCGGCCTGTGCGCGACGGCGGTGCTGATGGCCGGGTGCGCCATGCCCACCCCGTACGTGCCCCTGCTGGAGAACCCGAAGGACGGACGGACGTTCTATCTCAGTCCCGGAGGGGACGACAGCGAGGACGGCCGGACGCCGGAGACCGCCTGGCGCACGCTCGGTCGCGCCGACGCCCTGCGGTTCAAGCCGGGCGACCGGCTGCGGCTGAAGGCGGACGCACGTTTCCCGGGCCGCCTGAGCATCGGCCAGGGGGACGCCGGGAACACCCGCAGGCCGGTCGTGATCGAATCCTACGGAGCGGGCCGTGCGACGATCGTGGCCCGTGGCACCCGCGCCATCGAGGTGCACAACACGAGCGGGGTCGTGGTGCGCGACCTGCGCCTCGTCGGCGACGCCGCGTCCTACCGGACGCAGGACGGCCTCGCCTTCGTCAGCGATCTGCCCGGCGACCGGAAGCTGCCGTACGTCCGGGTCGCGGGGGTCGAGGTGTCGGGCTTCCGCAACGGCATCCGGCTGCACGGCGGCATCGAGGCGTCGGGCTTCCGCGATGTGGTGATCAGGGACTGCGCGCTGCACGACAACCAGGACGCCGGTCTCGTGGCGGACGGCCCGCCCTTCTCCGCGGCCGCGCCCGCCTACGCGCACGACGAGGTGACGGTGTCGGGGGTGGCGGCGTACCGGAATGTCGGGGACCCCCGGGCGTCCGGCCGCAACACCGGCAGCGGCATCGTCCTCGGCAGTGTCCACCGGGGCACGGTGGAGCGGTCCGTCAGCCACGACAACGGACGTTCGTCCTCGCCGGACGCCGTCGAGGGCCCCGAAGGCATCTGGACGTACGACTCGACGCGGATGACGCTCCAGCGAAACGTCTCCTACAGCAACCACACCGGCTCCACGGTGGACGGCGGCGGGTTCGGCCTCGACAACAACGTGTCCCACTCGGTGATGCAGTACAACCTGGCCCACGGGAACGACGGCGCGGGTTTCCTGGCGTACTCCGCCGCCCCCAACGCGGCGCACACGGGCAACACGATCCGGTACAACATCAGCCACGACGACAGTCGGAAGCTCCCGCAGTACGGCGGCATCGTCGCGCTCGGAACACGGGTCAGCGACCTCGCGGTCTACCACAACACGGTGCTGACCACGGCGAACGGCCCCGTCCGCGCGCCGGCGCTCCGGCTCGAGCCCGGCCTGCGGGGCATCACCGTGCGCAACAACCTGTTCGTCACGGACGGTTCGCCCGTCGTCGCGGCGCCGAGGGTCCTGGCCGCCTCGGCCGTCCTGATGCAGGGCAACGACTACCACAGCTCCGGAGAGTGGGGCCTGCTGTGGGGCGGGCGCGCGTACGACGACATGGCCGTCTGGCGCCAGGAGACGCGTCAGGAGCTGCTCGGGGTGCGGGTCACCGGCACCGACCGCGACCCCTGCCTCGTCCCGGTCCCGGTCGCCGCGGCCGGCCCGGACCTGCGCGGCAGCGGACCGACGCGCGGCGCACTCGCGGCACAGTGCGCCCACGCGCTGGCCGATGCCGCCGTGGACCTGCGGGCCATGGGCATCGATCCCGGGCCGGTGGACTACTTCGGAGCGCCGCTCAACGGATCGCCCGGTGTGGGCGCCGTGCAGGTCGGTCCGGCCGCCTGAGGGATCGTCACCCGCAGGAGCTCGCCCGGGCCCGGCGGCGGGACGTGGACCGGGCGTCCCAGGGCGCGGACGTGCCAGCCGGCCGCCCGCCACGCCACCGGGTCCAGGGCGTTGCGCGCGTCGACCAGCCGCGGTGCCCGGACCACCTCGGAGAGCCGGACCGGGTCGAGCGCGCGGTACTGGCGCCACTCGGTCAGGTGCAGCACCACATCCGCGTCGTGGCACGTCTCCATGACGTCCGCGCAGTAGGCCGGTCCGGGCAGCGCCGCGCGCGCGTTGTCGATGCCCGCCGGATCGTGCACGCGCACGTCGGCGCCCTGGGCGACGATCTCGGCGGTGACGGCCAGTGCCGGTGAGTCCCGCACGTCGTCGCTGTCGGGCTTGAAGGTGGCGCCCAGCACCGCGACCCGCCGTCCGGTGAACCCGCCGCCCAGCAGATGACGGGCCAGGTCGACCGTCCGCCGACGCTGCCGGTGGTTGATCCGGTCGATCTGGTGCAGGAAGGACACCGCCTCCCCCACCTGGAGCTCCTCGGCCCGGGCGAGGAACGCGCGGATGTCCTTGGGCAGACAGCCGCCGCCGAACCCGAGGCCCGCGGACAGGAACGCCCGCCCGATGCGCTGGTCATGACCGAGGGCGTCGGCCAGGGTCACCACGTCGGCCCCCGAGGCGTCGCACACCTCCGCCATCGCGTTGATGAACGAGATCTTCGTCGCCAGGAAGGAGTTGGCGGCGACCTTCACCAGTTCCGCGGTGGCCGGATCGGTGCTGACGTAGGCGACACCGGCCCGCAGCATCGGCGCGTAGACCTCGCGCAGCGTCCGGTCGGCGTGGGGCGAGGTGACCCCCACGACCAGCCGGTCGGGGCACAGCGTGTCCTGGACGGCGAATCCCTCACGCAGGAACTCCGGGTTCCAGGCGACCTCGGCCTCCACACCGGGGCGGATCTGGGCGGTGACCCTGCGGCCGAGTGTCCGGGTGGTGCCCACCGGCACGGTCGACTTGCCGACGATCAGGCTGTCACGGGTGAGCAGCGGCGCCAGGCCGTCGACGACCGCCTCGACATGGCTCAGGTCGGCGGCGAGGGAGCCGGCGCGTTGCGGTGTGCCGACACACACGAAGTGCACGTCGGCGAAGGCTGCCGCCGCCTCCAGGGAGGTGGTGAAGCGCAGCCGCCCGGCCTGCGTGTTCCTGACGAGGATCTCCGGGAGGCCGGGTTCGAAGAAGGGCGCCCGGCCTGCCGCGAGCGCCGCGACCTTCCCGCTGTCGGTGTCGACACCGAGGACGTCGTGTCCGATGTCCGCCATGCACGCGGCGTGCACGGCTCCGAGGTAGCCCGTACCGATGACGGTCAACCGCATGGGGGTTCTCCTGTCGTGGGGCCGCCGACGCCGACGGGTCAGCGGGCGTAGCCGTGAGGGTTGAGTTCCTGGAACCGCCAGGCGTCACGGCACATGGCGGCCAGGTCACGTGTGGTGGTCCAGCCCCAGGCCTCGGCCACCGCGCTCGCGTCGGCGACGAGTTCGGCGACGTCGCCGGGTCTGCGGCCGACGACCTGGTAGGGAAGGGGGCGGCCGCTCGCCTCGCCGAAGGCGGCGACCAGTTGGAGCACGGAGGTGCCGGTGCCGGTGCCCAGGTTGAACACGCGCATGCCGGTGTGGCCGTCCAGGTGCTCGACGGCCACCCGGTGTCCCTCGGCGACGTCCATGACGTGGATGTAGTCCCGCACTCCGGTGCCGTCCGGCGTGGGGTAGTCGTCCCCGAAGACGCTCAGCTTCTCCCGTCGGCCCACGGCGACCTGGGCGACGTAGGGCATGACGTTGTCGGGGACGCCCCGCGGGTCCTCGCCGAGCAGGCCGCCGGGGTGGGCTCCGACCGGGTTGAAGTAGCGCAGGGCGAGCACCTTCAGGTCCGTCAGGTGGGCGCAGACGTCCTCCAGGATCCGCTCGCACATCAGCTTGGTGCGGGCGTAGGGGTTGGTGGGGGCCACGGGGCTCCGCTCGGTCAGGGGCATCGTCCGCGCGTCGCCGTAGACGGAGCACGACGAGGAGAAGACCAGCCGGCGGACGGCGTGCTCGTGCATGACCGACAGCAGTGCGCAGGTGCCGCCCACGTTCGTGTCGTAGTACTCGACCGGCAGTGCCACCGACTGCCCGACCGCCTTGTGGGCCGCGAAATGGATGACCGCGTCCACCTGATGGGCTGCGAACACGCGCGCCAGGGCCTGCCGGTCGCGCACGTCGACCCGGTAGGCGGCGGCGAGCGGCCGCCCCGCGGTCTTGGTGATGCGGTCCAGGGCGTGCGGGGAGCTGTTGGCGTGGTTGTCGACGACGACGACCTCGTAGCCGTGGGCGAGCAGTTCGACGCAGGTGTGGCTGCCGATGAAGCCTGCGCCACCGGTCACCAGGACCGTTTCGGGCATCGGGCACCTCGTTCTCGTCAGGGAGGGGTGGGACGTTGCGGGCGGGGTGACGGGCGGCCTGGGGCGTCAGCCCGGGAGGAAGCCCCGCACGTAGGTGGGGAACAGCAGCAGCGCGAAGGCCAGCGGTGCGAGCGCGACGAGACCCGCGGTCAGCGGCACGATCGCCGTCCGCAGTGCCCGGGGCACGCCCACCCCCGCACACCTCGCGGTCTCACGGATGTGCAGCACGCTGACGGCGAGGGTCACCAGCGCGTAGGCGAGGGAACCGAGCAGACACAGGAACACGTAGCCGATCGCGGGGCCGGTCAGCTGTCCGACCACGGCCGCGCCGGACAGGACGGCGGTGAGCAGGAGATAGGGGAGCATCAGGCGCAGCGGCAACGGCTCCATGCCGTCACGGACCTTGGGCGTCACCTTGAAGACGACCTTCCTCGGCCGCAGGCGCTGCGCGAGCGCGGCCGCGGCTCCCCAGGCCACGTACGGCCAGCGGGTCAGCCCGAACAGCCAGCTCTCCCAGCTCAGCAGCGGCGCGTCGACGGGCCGCAGCAGCCCCCGCCTGCGCAGCAGCACGGTGAGCAGGATCAGGAAGAACGACATGGCCCAGAAGTGCAGGAGGAAGGCGACGTAGTTGATGTCGATCCACGGGTGGCCCGTGACCGCGGCGATCGGCGGCAGCAGCAGGCCGGCGGTGGTGGTCAGCGCGAGCAGCGGATAGTAGGAGAGGGCGAACGCGAACCGGATCCTCAGCCGTGCGGGCATGCGCCGCAGATGCTTCGGGAGCATTCCCAGCAGCATGAACACCAGGCTCCGCGACCACTGGAACTCCTGCGTCACCATGGCGGCGAAGGTGAGGGGGCCGTCGCCGTGCGCCTCCGCGTCGATGGCGAACGCACCGTGCCAGCCGGCCGAGTTCAGCAGGAACGTCGTCGAGAAGTCCTCGGCCAGCTCGGGGCCGAGCCCGCCGATGTCCTGGAGGGCGCGGGTCCGTACGGCGTAGTGGGAGCCGATGCACAGCGGGGCCAGGCCGTCGGAGTGGCCCAGTTGCATGGGTCCGTGGAAGGTGGCCTCGCGGTGCAGTCGTCCGCGTGCCGACCACGAGGTGCCGGCGTTGGCGTCGCACACGCTGGGGGCGGCGACGTAGCCGACGGCCGGGTCGGCGAACGGCCGGACCACTTCCGCCAGGTAGCGGGGGTGGGGCACGTGGTCGACGTCGAGCTGGGCGACCACGTCGTAGTCGCCGTAGCCCCAGTGGTCGTAGAAGTGCGCGAGGTTGCCCTCCTTGCACCGGGTGCGGCGGGGCCAGGAGTCCCGGTGGTAGGACGCGACACCGCGCCGGCAGGACACCCGCACGGCGTTGGCCTCGCACCAGGCCAGGATCTCCCGGTCCGGGTCCTCGTCGCACAGCCATACGTCGTAGGGATGCGGGAAGTCCTGACGCAGCATCGCGCTCAGGGTGGTGCGGGCGACCGGCCACGGCTCCGACGGTGCCCGGGTCACCACGAACGCGGTCCGCAGCCGGGGCACCTCGACGGCCGGGTCGAAGGTGCGCAGCCGCACCATCACGACGACGAAGTACAGCGGCAGCACGGACAGGTACAGCAGAAGGGCGCTGTTGACCACGAAGCCCGCCCAGCCGACGCGGTGTTCCGGGCGCAGCCACCACTCCCAGAAGCAGACGAGGGCGGTCCACCAGCACACCGCGAGCAGGGACACCTTCATCCGGTCCAGGCGTCCCAGCCGGGGGACCCAGGACGTGGGCCCGGGTGTGACCGGTCTGCGCGGCTTGCCGAAGACCGGTCCGTCGGCCGCCAGGTCGACGACGTTGCCCGACGAGAGGACCCACAGGTGGGTCCTCAGCATGGCGGCGTCGGCGTCCGGCAGACCCGGACCGCGGTCCAGGGCGGTGCCGCGCGCGCGGCCGGGGTCCGTCTGGGTCACGACGCGGCGGTGGTCGCGCCGACCAGGCGGGGCGCCGCGGTGGCGACGCCGTCCTGCTGCCCGCCCCGGATGGCGCAGAGCGCTGCGGCGATGTCGTCCGGTCGGGCGGCGAACCACTCCACCGTGCGCCGCAGACCGTCCTCGATGTCCACCTCGGGGCTCCAGCCCAGGCGCCGCGCCGCTCGGGCGATCACCGGCCGACGGCGGGCGGGGTCGTCGACCGGCAGCGGGTGGAACTGGATGTCGGCCTGGGACCCCGTCAGGTCCAGGACCCGTTCGGCGAGTTGCAGGACCGTCAGTTCGACGGGATTCCCGAGATTGACCGGTCCGGGTTCGTCGTGGTCGAGCATGGCGACGATTCCGCGCACCAGGTCGTCGACGTAACAGAAGCTGCGGGTCTGCTTTCCGTCGCCGTAGACGGTCAACGGCTCCTGCGCCAATGCCTGGACGATGAAGCTGGAGACGACCCGGCCGTCGTGCGGGCGCATGCGCGGACCATAGGTGTTGAAGATCCGCACGATTCCCGTGTTCGTTCCCCGGTGCGTCCGGTAGGCCTGGGTCAGCGCCTCGGAGAACCTTTTCGCCTCGTCGTAGACGCTGCGCGGGCCGATCGGGTTCACATGCCCCCAGTACGTCTCGTCCTGAGGATGCACGTCGGGGTCTCCGTAGACCTCACTCGTGGAGGCCAGGACGAAGCGGGCGTCGTGGCGTGCCGCCAGGCGCAGCGCGTTCTCCGTGCCGCGGCTGCCGACAGCGAGCGTTTCCAGCGGACGGGCGAGGTAGTCGGGAGGCGAGGCGGGACTGGCCAGATGGGCGACCGCGTCGATCGCGCCCGACACCTCGACCGACCGGCTGACGTCACCGCGGACGAGGGCGAACGCCGGGTCTGCGAGAAAGGGTGCGATGTTCGCGGGATCACCGGTCGAGAAGTCGTCGAAGCACACGACCTCGTCACCGCGCCGAAGGAGCGTTTCGCAAAGATGCGAACCGAGAAAACCGCCGCCACCTGTCACGGCCACACGCATGGATTCTCCTGGACTCGCCGAAGGGATCTCATCGCTCCGCCCGGCTCAAGGTGTACGGGAATCGGTCACCGGGTCAGGAGACGGCCTTCTCGGAGGCCGCACGATTCAGCATATGAGCGTAAATAGGACTTTTCGGAGTCCGACAGCACGGGCTGCGCCGATCAGCCGGTAGCGCATGAGGGGAGCCGTCTCCTCCCGTCCCGGCACCGCCCGGATCTGAAGGGGGCGCCACCCCGCCACGGTTCATCCCTTGGCGTGACGACACCGCGTGTCGGCCCGGCCGCCGTCGTCCCGCGCCCGGATGCCGTTCGCCGGACGGCCCGCGTCGTGCCGCTGCCGGCGAGTGCCTCGGGGCGAGGCCCGGAAGCGCCCGCACACCCCGCCGCGCGGCGAGCCGTCAGCCGCTCAGCGCACCGGTGGCCAGCAGCCCGAACAGCAGCACGCCCACGGCGATCCGGTAGATCACGAACGCGTTGAAGGAGTGCTTCGCGACGAACCTCAGCAGCCAGGCGACGGAGGCGTAGGCGACGGCGAAGGAGACGGCGGTCCCGACGGCGAGCGGCGCCATGCCCACCCCCGCGCCCAGCGCGTCCTTCAGCTCGTACAGGCCGGCGCCGGTCAGGGCGGGGATGCCGAGGAAGAAGGAGAGCCGGGTGGCGGCCACCCGGTCCAGGTCGAGAAGGAGCGCCGTGGACATGGTGGCGCCGGAGCGGGAGAAACCGGGGAAGAGCAGAGCCAGGATCTGGGAGCCGCCGACCAGCATCGTGTCCTTGAAGGAGGTGTCGTCCTCCCCGCGCTGGTGCCGACCCGTCCGGTCCGCCGCCCACATGACACCGCTGCCGGCGATCAGCGAGGCGGCGACCACCCACAGCGAGGCGAGCGGTCCTTGGACGAGCGGCTCGGCGGCCAGGCCCACGACGACGATCGGGACCGTCGCGCAGATCACCCACCAGGCGAACCTGTAGTCGCGGTGGTGACGCTCCTCGCGGTGGGCGAGCCCCCGGCCCCACGCGGAGACGATCCGGACGATGTCCTGGAAGAAGTACACGAGGACCGCGGCGATCGCGCCGACCTGGATGACGGCCGAGAAGCCGACGACGGCGTCGTCGTCGACGGGGATCCCCATGAGGCCCTCGACGATCTTCAGATGGCCGGTGGAGGACACCGGCAGGAACTCGGTCACCCCTTCGACGGCTCCGAGGACGACGGCCTGACCGACGCTGATGACGCTCATGGGATCCAGTTCTTCTCGGGGAGGCGGCGGGCCAGTCCTACCGCATGCCGACGAGAGGCGGACTTACCCCCACACGGCCCGCGCCAGGCCCACCCCGGCGAAAACCGCGCCCAGACCGGCCGCCACGCTCGCGATCACGTTGGCGGCGGCGTAGCGCCCGGCACCCGTCTCGGTCAGCCGGAGGGTCTCGTACGAGAAGGTCGAGTAGGTCGTCAGCGCCCCGCACAGACCGGTGCCCAGGAGCAGCTGGAGCTGGGAGTCGGCGGCTCCGGCGGCCGCCGCGCCGGTCAGCAGGCCGAGGACCAGACAGCCGGTGACGTTGACCGCGAAGGTGCCCCAGGGGAAGAGCGAGTCGTACCGGGACCGCACCGCGCGGTCGGTCAGGTGGCGGAGCGGGGCGCCGACCATGGCGCCCACGACGACGAGCAGCCAGTTCACGACGGACTCTTACCCTTCATGCCCGGATTGTCGCGATGGTGACGCCGGGTGTCGTGCTCACCGGCGAGCACGGTCACCCGCGGCGCACGGCCGGTGCGGGCGGTCAGCCCGGTCATGGCCGCCTCCCTCGCAGGACCCGCCGGGTGGCCCCGGCCGCCAGCCACACCGCGCAGAGCGCGGCGAGCAGGGTGGCGGCGAGGTAGGCCAGCCCCGTGCCCGGGTGGCCGGAGTCGACCAGCCTCTGGATGTCGACGGCGTAGGTGGAGAAGGTGGTGAAGCCGCCGAGGACACCGGTGCCGACGAACGGCCGGACCAGGCGGTGGGCGGCCCACACCTCGGTGACGACCACCATGAACACGCCGATCACGGCACAGCCGAGGACGTTGGTCCAGAAGGTCGCCCAGGGAAAGTCGCCGGCCCGTGCGGGCCACCCCAGGGCGAGCGCGTAGCGGGCGGCGGCACCGAGGGCACCGCCGAGCGCGACCGCCGCGACGACGGGGGCCTGGCCGCGCCGGTCGGGCCGCCGCCGGGTCCGCGCGGGGACGGGGAGGCTCTCGGCGTCCGGGGCTGTCATGGCGGTACGTCTCCTACTCGCCGGGGCCCGGTCGGACAGGCGGGCGCCAGAATGCCGGCCGGACGGGTCTTCGCGTCCGCTGCCGTCGCGAGCAGAAACCGTCGGCGGCACCAGCCGCGGTGCGGGTGCGGCGGGCCCCGCCGCGGCGCCGCGAGGATGGTCGCGGCCGGTCAGAAGGGTACCTCCGGGGAGCTGCCCGGGTCACGTCACGGGGTGCTTCACGGCGGGTGCCTCGCACACCGCGACGCCGCTCTCCCACAGGCTGCCGAGGATCAGGTGGCCGGCGGTCTCGCAGACGCTGGTGACCATGCGGAAGCCGGAGCGGCGCCGGGTGAGGTGGTGGAGCACCCGGGCGTCGTCGTCGACGGCGAGGACACCGATCGTGCCCGTGGGGCGGAAGGGGGCGCGCACGGCGAGGCGGGCGGCGGCCCGGCGGGCGGACGGGGTGCCGCGGTGCAGGAGGTCCAGCGGGGGGACGCGGGGTCCGGCGAGCGACACCCACACCGGGCCCTCGGGTCCGGCGCGCCAGATGTTGTCGGGCATCCCCGGGAGGTCCGCGACGAAGGGCTCGCTGTGTCCCGCCCGCGGCCCGGTCAGCCAGTAGCGGGTCAGCCGGTACGCGCCCGTCTCGGCGACGACCAGGAAGGACTCGTCGCCGCTCGGGGCCAGCCCGTTGGCGAACTGGAGCCCCTCCAGGAGGACTTCGGGCGTGTCGCTGCCGGGGGACAGACGCAGGAGCCGGCCGGTTCCGGTGTGCTCGACCAGGTCGCCGATCCACTGGTCCAGGGGGTAGCGGCGGCTGGAGACGGTGACGTACACGCTGCCGTCGGCCAGGGCGACGACATTGCTGCAGAACCGAAGCCGCTCCCCCGCCACCGAGTCGGCGAGCACGCGTACGGTGCCGTCGTCGAGGTCGACGCGCAGCAGTCCGCGTTCGGCGTCGCACACCAGCAGGGTGCCGTCCGGGTGGAGTTCGAGACCGAGCGGCCTGCCGCCGGTCCTGGCGAGTACCTCGACGCGGGGCGCGGCGGCGTCCGTCAGTCCGTGCAGGCGCAGGATGCGGCCGTCGGCCAGCCCGGTCAGGACGCGTCCGCGGGCGTCGGCCACCACGTCCTCGGGGCCGCGGCCGCCGATCGCGACATAACGGCGGGGTACGAGAGCTGCGGAACGGTCCATTGCGCTTCCCTTGCTGTCGAGGACGGCCGGCGGGGCGGGCGCGGTCCGCGGTCCGGTGCCGGCGGCTCCGGGCCGTGCGCACGGGAGTCCGCCCTGTCTACCAGCCCTTCTCGAACATGCGCGCCACCTCGGCGATCCGCATGTCGTCGCGCCGGTAGTGGACGCGCCGCCGGATCCGCCTGGTGCGCAGCAGGCCCATGTCCGCGAGGATGCCGAGGTGGGTCTCGGCGACCGCGCGGCGCACGCCGAGCTTGTGGGCCACGGCGTGTGCGGTGACACCGTCCGTGACGGGGTCGCCGTACCGCTGCGGCGGGAAGTGAACGGCCGGGTCCTTCAGCCATTCGAGGATGTCCAGGCGCCTCTCGCCGGTCGGAGTCCTCAGCATCGTCGTCCCCTCCGTCCGAGCCTCCTCGTACCGCGTCTTCCCACTGTCCCGCAGTCGAAGCCGCCCTGTCCGCCGGCCGGGCAACCTTGTCCGGTACCGAACTCCCTTGCCGTACAGGCCTGTTCGGTGCGGTCGGGCCGGACGGGTCCGGTACTCGCGGGTCAGACGGCGGAAAGAAGGGTCCCCTCCGCCCGCGGCTCGGCCGCTCGCACGGGCGGAGGGGAGTCGTTCAGCCGTGGAGCCGGACCACCCGCACGGCACCCGCCGGCAGGGCCAGGCGGCCCGCCGCCCGCTCACCGGTGAGCAGTTCGGTACCGTCCGCTTCCAGCGCCACCTTGACGTCGGACGCGGTGTGGTTGATCGCGAACAGGTAGGTGCCCGACTCGCCGGTGCGGCGCACCACTTCGACGTCCCGGGGCAGGTCGGCACGGCCGGCGATGCCCGCGTCCTCGACGGCACAGCCCAGCAGCACGTCCAGGCCCTGGGCGTCGAGGCGGGTCGAGACGTACCAGGCGGTGCCCTCGCCGAGGCGGTGCCGGGTGACGGCGGGCCGGCCGGCGGTCGGACCGTCGGCATAGGTCCACACGGGCTCGGCGTCGCGCGGCACCACGAACTCGGTCCACACGTCCCCGGTGAGTGCCGAGCCGTCGGGGCCGGTGATGCGCACCGACTGCCCCTGGAGCAGCGGCGAGAACTCCTCGACGGTCAGGCCGAGCACGTTCCGCAGCGCGCCGGGGTGGGCGCCCTCGTGCACGGCGTCGTGCTCGTCGACGATGCCGGAGAAGTACGAGACGACGAGGGTGCCGCCGTTCTCGACGTACCGCTCGACGTTGCGCCCGGCGGCCTCGGTCATCAGGTAGAGCGCGGGGACGACGACAAGGGGATAAGCCGACAGGTCGGCTTCCGGGTGGGCGAAGTCGACGGTGAGGTGGTGGTCGTAGAGGGCCGCGTAGAAGGCGTCGGCGCGTTCGCGCGCGTCGTGGTCCTCGCTGGGACGCCACTGGAGGTTCTGCGCCCACCAGGAGTGCCAGTCCCACAGGACGGCCACGTCGGCCCGGGTGCGGGTGCCGCGGATCTCGCTCAACGCGTCCAGGGACGCCCCGAGTTCGACCACCTCGCGCCACACGCGGGTGTCCGTGCCGCCGTGCGGGACCATCGCCGAGTGGAACTTCTCGGCGCCGCGCCGTGACTGGCGCCACTGGAAGAACAGGGCGCCCTCGGAGCCGCGCGCCACGTGCGCGAGGGAGTTGCGGGCCATCTGCCCCGGCGTCTTGGCCGGGTTGCGGGGCTGCCAGTTGACGCCCGACGTGGAGTGTTCGAGGAGCAGCCAGGGGGCACCGCCCGCGACCGAGCGGGTCAGGTCGGCGGCCATCGCGAGGTTGACGTGCGTGCGGCGGCCGTCGGTGATCAGGTAGTGGTCGTTGGTGACCAGGTCGACCTCGCGGCCCCAGGCCCAGTAGTCGACGGAGTCGCACTGGCTGAGCGCGGTCATGAAGTTGGTGGTGACCGGGACGCCCGGGGAGAGGCGGTGCAGGATGTCCCGTTCCATGACGAAGTTCTCGCGCATGGTGGCGTCGGCGAACCGCTTGTAGTCCAGCGCCTGGCCCGGATTGCCGACCGTGGGCGCGGTGCGTGGCGGGGTGATCTGCTCCAGATCGGCGTAGCGCTGGCCCCAGAAGGCGGTGCCCCAGGCCTCGTTGACCGCCTCGACCGTGCCGTACGTCGTCCGCAGCCAGCGGCGGAAGTGCGCGGCGCAGGAGTCGCAGTAACAGGCCGAGACGGGGACGCCGTACTCGTTGTGCACGTGCCACATCGCGAGGGCCGGGTGGCTCGCGTAGCGCTCGGCGAGTTCGGTGGTGATCCTCGCGGCGGCGGCACGGTAGTCGGCGTTGCTGTGGCAGATGGCGCCGCGCGAACCGAACGCGTACCGGACGCCGTCGGCGGTCACGGGCAGCGCGTCCGGGTGTGCGCGGTAGAACCAGGCCGGGGGTACGACCGTGGGGGTGCCGAGGTCGACGCGGACGCCGTTGTCGTGCAGCAGGTCGAGCAGGCGGTCCAGCCAGCCGAAGTCGTACACACCGGGCTCGGGCTCCAGGAGCGCCCAGGAGAAGATCCCGACGCTGACCAGGGTGACGCCGGCCTCCCGCATCAGCCGGACGTCCTCCTGCCAGACGCTCTCCGGCCACTGCTCCGGGTTGTAGTCCCCGCCGAAGGCGAGCCTGGTGAGGCCCTTGGGGGCGGTCTCCGGCATGGGTCTCTCCCGATTCGAGTAGGTGTGAACGTGCACACACAGCTTCAGCAGCGTCCGGCCCAAGATAACCGTACAGAGGTCACGCTTGCCAAGTGCCTGGAATCAGCCGTTGCTGTGCACGATCACAGAGCGCCGGGCGGGACCGGTGCGATCCGCCGACGGGAGCGCACCTCTCCCCCGCCGCCCCGGGCCTTAGAGTCGTGACCATGAACAATGCGGGGGGCCGGCGCAGACCGCCGACGATCCACGACGTGGCGCGGGAGGCCGGTGTCTCACGCGGCACCGTCTCACGCGTGCTCAACGGCGGGCACTACGTCAGTCCCGCCGCACAGGAGGCGGTCAACGCCGCCATCCGCAAGACGGGATACGTCGTCAACCGGCACGCCCGTTCGCTGATCACCGGCCGGTCGGACTCGATCGGCTTCCTGCTGACCGAGCCGCAGGAGCGCTTCTTCGAGGACCCGAACTTCAACGTCCTGCTGCGCGGCTGCACCCAGGCGCTGGCCGCCCACGACGTCCCCCTGCTGCTGATGCTGGCCGGCACCGAGGACGAGCGGCGGCGCATCACCCGGTACATCACGGCCGGGCACGTCGACGGGGTGCTGCTGGTCTCCAGCCACTCCGGGAACCCGGTCGCCGAGGAACTGCGCGAGGCGGGCGTGCCGCTGGTGGCGTGCGGCAAGCCGATCGGGCTCGGCTCGCGGGTGAGCTACGTGGCGGCGGACGACCGGGACGGCGCCCGGGACATGGTCCGCCACCTGCTCTCACTGGGCCGCCGCCGCGTCGGTGTGGTGACCGGCCCGCCGGACACCCCGGGCGGGGTCGAGCGCCTGGCCGGCTACCAGGAGGTGCTCACCGAGGCGGGCATCGAGATCGACGAGCGGCTGATCGTCTCCGGTGACTACAGCCGTGCCAGCGGTGCGGCGGGCGGGGAGCTGCTGCTGGCACGCGCCCCGGACGTGGACGCCGTGTTCGTCGCCTCCGACCTGATGGCTCAGGGGGTGCTGACCGCGCTGGAGCGAGCGGGGCGCCGGGTGCCGCAGGACGTGGCCGTCGGCGGCTTCGACGACTCCCCGGCCGCGCTCTCCGCCCGCCCCCAGCTCACCACCATCCGCCAGCCCTGGGACCGGATCAGCGCGGAGATGGTCCGGGTGCTGCTGGCGCAGATCGGGGGCGAGGAACCGGCGGCGGTGATCCTGCCGACGGAGCTGGTGAAGCGGGAGTCGACGTAGCGGGTCGGCGCGGACGCGCCCGAGTGAGGGGTGCGCGTCCGGGCGCGGAACCGGATCTCTGTGCATGTGCAGTAGTTGCACACTCAACCAGTGGCCGGTTCGGTGCTACCGTTCAGGTATGGCGGCGAAAACGGCCGAGGCAGGCCTCGAAGAGCGGTGGCGGGACATCCTGTCCGTGCACGCGCGCACGATGTGCGAGATCGATCGTGTGCTGCACCCTCATGGGCTGGGCGCGAGCGACTTCGAAGTGCTCGACATCCTGGCCACCGAGTCGCCCCGGGAGGGCGACCAGTGCCGGGTGCAGAACCTCGTCGGGCGGGTGCATCTCAGCCAGAGCGCGCTGTCCCGGCTCATCGGCCGACTGGAGAAGGACGGCCTGGTGGCACGCTCGGTCTGCGAGCAGGACCGGCGGGGCGTCTGGGTGGCGCTGACCCGCAAGGGCCGCGACCTGCACGCCGAAGTGCTGCCCCTCCAGCGCGCGGTCCTGAACCGCATGCTCAACGGCTGAACCGCCGCCCCCCTCACCGGGCCCGGCCGTTCCCTTGCCGCCGTGCGGTGGCCGGGCCCCGTTCCGGTGAGTGCTACGGCCTGGCCAGCAGGGTGCGTACACCCTCGGAGGTGAGGGTCAGCGGGTGCTCGGAGCTGGCGTCGATGGTGAGCGACAGGTCGTCGGCCGGCCACTGCGCGGCGAGCGCGCCCAGCGGGACCAGCCGGTAGCGGGAGACGTACGGAAGCAGATCCGCCATCTCGGGCTCGGAGGTGAACACCGGCACCACCGGCGCCCCGTCCGTCTGTTCGAGGACGGGCAGCGCCACCGTGCCGGGGTCGCTGACCTCCTCCTGGCCTGCGTCGTCTGGCACGGGTACCAGCACCTCGCTCCTCGCGAGGGTGTCCAGCGCCGTCGTGTCCTCGGTGTTCTCGGCCAGCGCGTCCAGCGCCTGCCGGGCCGGGGTGGCGGTGTTGTCGTACGCGGGTGTGTCCATGGCTGATCCCCTGATAGCGGCGGTCGTACGGCCCCGCCCGGGACAAGATCGCCTCGGGCACGGTTCTGCTCGCGTACCCGACCCCGGCCGGGGCAATCATGCGCGCTCCAGGAGTTCACCACGGGGCGCGGGGTCGGCGCAGGTCAGGGATCGGGGCCGGGCGCGGGATCGGATGTGGGTCGGGGGGCGGACGGGGTGGACAGGGCTCCGAAGGGCGATGCGGGTCCGGGTGGGTGGGGGTACCTGGGAGTGGTGCGGGTCCGGGGTGTGGTGGGGATTCCGGGGTGTGGTGGGGATCCGGGGTGTGGTGGGGGTCCGGGGGTGTGGTGGGGCGGCGGTGCGGTCAATGGGGGCGGGGCGCGGACGGGAAGACGCCCATGGCGTCCTGGCGGCTGCGGCACCCGTGGCGGGGCGCCGCTCAGCCCGTCTCCCCCAGCAGCTCGGCCACGCTGACCACGCGGACCAGCGGCCGGTAGAGGTCCATCACCCGCAGTGCCCGGGCGTGCGAGGCGTCGTCCGCGCCCGCACAGGCGTCGGACGCCACCCGTACCTCGATGCCGGCGTCGGCCGCGGCGAGGGCGGTGGACAGGACGCAGCAGTCGGTGCTGACGCCGGCCAGGACCAGCCGGCCCTCGGGACCGACGCGGGCGGCCAGCTCGGGGGTCCACTTGCCGAAGGTGGGCGCGTCCACGGTGTGGGCGGCCACGGCGGCGAACTCGTCGGTGAGCTGCCACAGCGGGGCGTGCGGGGGCTGCCGGGCGAAGGGCCACTGCTCGTAGTACGCCCGCCAGGCACCGGTGGGCCGGTCGGGGGCGAGGAAGCGGGTGAAGGTGACGCGTTCCCCGTAGGCAGGCAGCAGCCGTCGTACGCCTTCCGCCGCCCGGGCGAACCGCGGGGTGGCCCACGGGCTCCCGGGTTCCGCGAAGACGCGCTGCATGTCGATGACGGCGAGCAGTCCGGCGGTCACGTGAGCGCGCCTTCGTCCACCGTCGGGCTCGGTGCCTGAGCCTCCTGCGCGCGGACCCGCCCGCGGCCGAGGGCCAGGGTGGCGAGGAACCCCAGCGCGAGGGCGGCCAGGACGCCCAGGTTGGCGTACGCCCAGGAGCCGGACGTGCCGCCGAGGCCCAGGGGGCCGAGCAGATAGCCCTGCCATTCCAGCCAGCCCGCGGCCGAGTTGGTGACCAGGCCCCAGCCGAGCGCGGTGGCGGCGAGGGTGAGCAGCAGCGGGACGGGCGGTACGTCGCCGTAGCGGCCGTGGGGACGGTAGAGGTCGCCGTCGTCGTAGGGACGGCGGCGCAGCGCCAGGTCGGCGAGGACGATGCCGCACCAGGCGGCGATGGGGACGCCGAGCGTGGTCAGGAAGCCCATGAACTGGCCGAGGAAGTCGTCGGCGACGAACACGATGTAGACCGAGCCCGCGATCATCAGGACCCCGTCGAACAGCGCGGCCAGAAAGCGGGGCACGCGCAGTCCGGCGGAGAGCAGGGCGAGGCCGGAGGAGTAGATGTCGAGGACCGCGCCGCCGACCAGGCCGAGGACCGCGACCACGGCGAAGGGGACCAGGAACCAGGTGGGCAGGAGGGTGGTGAGCGCGCCGATCGGGTCGGCGGCGACGGCGGCGGCGAGGCCGGTGGAGGAGCCGGCCAGCAGCAGGCCGAAGACCAGCAGGAGCAGGGGCGCCACCGACGCGCCGAAGGTGGTCCAGCCGATCACGCCCCGGCTCGACGAGGTGCGCGGCAGATAGCGGGAGTAGTCGGCGGCGGCGTTGACCCAGCCGAGGCCGAAGCCGGTCATCATGAACACCAGCGCGCCGACGAACTCCTGCGCGGAGCCCGCCGGGAGCGCGCTGACGGCGCTCCAGTGGATGTGGTCGGCGACCAGCCCGACGTAGACGAGGGTGAGCACGCCGGTGACCACGGTGATCACCGTCTGCAAACGCATGATCAGGTCGAAGCCCATCACCCCGCCGACCACGATCAGCGCGCCGACCAGCACCAGGGCGACGGCCTTGGTCCCGGTGCCGCCGCCCCAGCCGAGCCGGCCGAACACGGTCGCGGTGGCCAGGGTGGCGAGGGAGCACAGCACGGTCTCCCAGCCGACGGTGAGGATCCAGGAGATCACCGAGGGCAGCCGGTTGCCGCGCACTCCGAAGGCGGCGCGGCTGAGCACCATCGTCGGCGCCGAGCCGCGTTTGCCGGTGACGCCGACGAAACCGCAGAGCAGGAACGAGAAGACGATACCGATCACTCCGGCGGCCAGCGCCTGCCAGAAGGAGATGCCGAAGCCGAGCGCGAAGGCGCCGTAACTCAGCCCGAGGATGGAGACGTTGGCCCCGAACCAGGGCCAGAACAGGGTGCGGGGAGTGCCCTTGCGTTCGGTGTCGCCGATCACGTCGAGGCCGTGCGTCTCCACCTGGAGCTGTCGGCCCGCGGACCGTCCGCGGGCGGGGCCCGGGAAGTCCGCCGCCGCACCGCCGTCGCTGTCCGCGAGGTCCGCCGCCGTTCCGTCGGTGCGGTCCGGGAAGTCTGCCATCGTCGACCTGCCTGTCTGGACGGGTGTGTGGAGGCTAGGCACGGCTGTCGGGAGCGTCAAGGAGATCGAGAGGATCGCGGATCAGGCCGTACCGCCGCCGGTCCGTTTCCTCGGTGGACCCGGCGCGCAACCCCCGCGACCGTGCGTTTAGCATATGAGCGCCACCTAGCTCGAAAGAGATGCTCGTGACTGTCAAGGACGACTCGTTCACCAACTGGAAGACCCGCGAGGAGATCGCGGAGTCGATGATCCCCCTCATCGGGAAGCTGCATCGGGAGCGGGACGTCACCGTTCTGCTGCACAGCCGCTCCCTGGTGAACAAGTCGGTGGTGAGCATCCTCAAGACCCACCGCTTCGCCCGTCAGATCGCCGGTGAGGAGCTGTCGGTCACCGAGACGCTGCCGTTCCTGCGCACCCTCACCACCCTCGATCTCGGCCCGTCCCAGATCGACCTCGGCATGCTCGCCGCGACGTACCGGGCCGACGACCGCGGCCTGTCCGTGGAGGACTTCACCGCCGAGGCGGTGGCCGGTGCCACCGGCGCGAACCGGGCCGAACGGCGTGAGCCGCGCGACGTGGTCCTGTACGGCTTCGGCCGGATCGGCCGCCTCGTGGCGCGCCTGCTGATCGAGAAGACCGGCTCCGGCAACGGCCTGCGGCTGCGCGCCATCGTCGTGCGCGGCGGCGGGGCCGGCGAGGATCTCGTCAAGCGCGCCTCGCTGCTGCGGCGCGACTCGATCCACGGCCAGTTCCAGGGCACCATCACGGTCGACGAGGCGAACAGCACGATCGTCGCCAACGGCAACGAGATCAAGGTGATCTACGCCGACGACCCGGCATCGGTCGACTACACGGCGTACGGCGTCAAGAACGCCATCCTGATCGACAACACCGGCAAGTGGCGCGACCGCGAGGGGCTGTCCGGTCACCTGCGTCCCGGCATCGACAAGGTCGTCCTGACCGCGCCGGGCAAGGGCGACGTCCCGAACATCGTGCACGGCGTGAACCACGACACGATCAAGCCGGACGAGCGGATCCTGTCCTGCGCGTCCTGCACCACCAACGCGATCGTGCCGCCGCTGAAGGCGATGGCGGACGAGTACGGCGTCCTGCGCGGCCACGTGGAGACCGTCCACTCGTTCACCAACGACCAGAACCTGCTGGACAATTACCACAAGGCCGACCGCCGGGGCCGGTCCGCGCCGCTCAACATGGTCATCACGGAGACGGGTGCCGCCTCCGCCGTCGCCAAGGCGCTGCCCGACCTCAAGGCGCCGATCACCGGCAGTTCGATCCGGGTGCCGGTGCCGGACGTCTCGATCGCGATCCTCAGCCTGCGGCTGGGCCGTGAGACCACCCGCGAGGAGGTCCTCGACCATCTGCGCGACGTCTCGCTGACCTCTCCGCTCAAGCGCCAGATCGACTTCACCACGGCCCCCGACGCGGTCTCCAGCGACTTCATCGGCTCCCGCCACGCCTCGATCGTCGACGCCGGAGCGACCAAGGTCGACGGGGACAACGCGATCCTCTACCTCTGGTACGACAACGAGTTCGGCTACTCCTGCCAGGTCATCCGCGTCGTCCAGCACGTCTCGGGCGTGGAGTACCCCACGTACCCGGCCCCTGCCCCGGCCTCCGCCCCGCTCCCGGTGGCCTGAGGTCCAGCACCCGGCCCGGCGCCCCGGCGGACGGGGCGCCGGGGCGCCGGGGCGCCGGTTCTCGGTGTCGGCAGGGTCCCGGTGTCAGCAGGGCTTCCGCCACACCCCCAGTTCCGGTTCCTTCACCATCGAGGACAGCTTCAGGCGGCGGGACTCGGCGCAGAAGCTGCTTCTCGGTTCCGTGTACTCCACGTGGAACACCGCCTTGCCGGCCGCGATGAACGGAGCGAGTCGCCCGCACTCGTCGTACTGCGCGCACTCCTCGTTGACCGCGAAGTCGAAGTCGGCCAGGAGCTGGGGGATCTGCGGAAGGTCGTTCTTCAGACCCACCGACAGTCCGCGCTGATGGGCGACGGCCGCGATCATGCGGTTGTACGCGAGCTGGTCGCGTGCGGTGAGCGGGAAGCCGGTGTCGTTGCCGTAGCCCTCCACCAGGTCCGGCTCCACCGCGTCGAAGCCCTTGTCACGGCACATGTCGAAGCGCCGCTCCATGATCGGCCGCAGGACGGAGACCTGCCGGATGTCCAGCCACCGTTCGCCCGCCCAGCCGTTGGGCCTTCCGAGCACCGAGCGCGGGAAGGCGTCCTTGTCGGGCCGGAAGTCCTCCCAGGCGCCGACGTTGACGTAACAGATGACCTTGCGGCCGTCGCGGTGCAGACGGGCCACGTCGGCCGCGGAGTTCTCGAAACCGTCGATGTCGTAGACGGGCACGTCGGCCGACGGGTCGGCCCTTCCGTCCAGTTGCCACTGCCAGGCCAGGCCGGGACGCGGCTTCCACCGCGCCTTCCCCGGGCTCGTCGAAGTCCCGGGCGAGTGTGGGGAGTTGCCGGCGTCCGGCGCCGCCCGGGGGCCGTCGGCGCGGGGCGTGCCGGACGCCGTGCCGCGTGCGTCGGCGGACGGGCCGCCGTCCGCGGTGGCGCCCCCGGCGTCCGCGCCCGGGGTGCCGGACGTACCGGAACAGCCGGTCAGCGCCGAGGCTCCCAGCGCGGCCAGCAGGACGGCGGTCAGGGCCGTGTTCCTCATGGTTCCGTCCCGGTCAGTGCGGGCGTCAACTCGGCCCAGGGGTTGGGTGGTTCACCGGTCACGGGCCCGCAGACGGCCGCGCCCCGCTCGTGTGCGGTGCGTACGGCGAGGGGTACGAGCGCCTCGGGCACACCGTAGACGAGATGGCACAGCCGCTCCGGTGGATGCCGTCCGGTCCACTCCGGTCTGCTGAACGCCGACACGTACGTCGACCAGTGACCCTCGAACGTGACGGTCAGGTCGGCGAGGCGGGCGTAGCCGGGCGCCGGATGGACGCCGGGGTTGATGACGACCGTCCCCGCACCGAGCCGGCGGACGGCCCGCACCAGCCGGCGGCAGGCGGACAGGCCGTCCGGTGTCGCCGTCACCCGGTCGAGGAAGCAGCCGTCGGCGCCGTACCACTCCTGGTGCCGGCGTACGTCCTCGGTGATCGCGGTGGTCCCGCGCACCCCGTAGTCGGTGTCGACGTACCCGAGCAGCCGGGCCCCGGCCGCGCGCAGGGCGCCCGCCGCCGCCGTGAAGGCCGGGTCGGGACCGTCGCCCGGCCCGTCGGCGGGGTTGAGGACGACCCCGTAGGTACGGGTGGCGGCCGTGATCAGCCGGTGCCAGGCCCCCGGGTCCTCCGCCGGGTGGACGTAGAGCGGGATCAGCAGGGTCATGGGGTGCGGTCGCCTCCCCCGCCGTCCCACAACGCGGTCAGCGCGTCGTCGAGGGTGTGGGCCGGGCGCCAGCCGAGGGCCCGGTCGGCGGCGGTGATGTCGGAGCACTGCCACGACACCTGCGCCGAGCGGGCCGAGCCGGCGGCGTTCTCCTCGATCCTTCCCCGGAAGCCCGCCCGGTCGGCCAGGCCCCGCACCAGGTCGCGCACCGGGACGGCCCGGCCGCCGCCGATGTTGAGGACGGGCGGCAGGGGGCCCGGGGCGGTGACCGCGCACGCCACCGCCCGCGCCACGTCACGGACGTCGACGAAGTCCCGGTACGCGGACAGGTCACCGAGCCGCAGCACCGCCTCGGGGTCCGGGCCGGCCACACGCAGCAGTCCCGCGATCCGGCCGGGCAGTCCGGCGGCCGGCGCCCCGGGGCCCACCGGGTTGCCCACCCGCAGCACCACCGCGTCCAGGCCGGCGGTGGTCACGGCGACCGTGCCCGCGAGCTTGGTCGCGCCGTACGGGCCGACCGGGTGAGTGGCCGCCGACTCCGTGACCCGGCTGCCGGGGGCACCGGGGCCGTACTCGGCGGCCGAGCCCAGGTGCACCAGGCGGGCCGCGGGCGCCGCCTCGCGCAGCGCGGCGCACAGCACCGCGGGCCCGCGGGCGTTGACCTCCGCGAGGGTCACGGCGTCGCCGCCGGTCGCGCCCGCGCAGTTGATGACGGTGTCGGGGGTGGCCGCCGCGAGGGTCTTCGCCAGCCGCTCGGGGCGGACGGAGGCCAGGTCGACGGGGAACTCGGCGGACGAGCGTCCGCCGCCGAGGACCAGCGCGCCCGGCAGGGCACGCAGCCGCTCGGCGACATGGCGGCCCAGGTAGCCGGTGTGCCCCAGGACGAAAATGCGCATGTGGTGCTCAGGCTCCCTTGAGCAGAAGCGACTTGCGGCTGGTGAACTCCGCGTTGGCCCGGTCGTAGTCGTCCGGGCGCCCGATGTCCAGCCAGTACCCGTCGAAGTCGTAGGCGTGCGGCAGATTCTGGGCGGCCAGCAGGTCGAGCACCAACTCGTCGAAGCCCAGGGGCAGTCCGGGCGTGTAGCCGTCGAGGGTGGAGCGGGACAGGCCGTAGACGCCCATGGAGACCCGGTAGTCCATGCTGGGCTTCTCGGTGAACGCGACGACCCTGCTGGAGTCGGTGGTCAGCACCCCGAAGTCGATGTGCACCTTGCGGGCGTACGTGGCGATGGTCAGCGGCCCGCCCGACTCCCGGTGCCGGTGCAGGACGTCGGCGTAGTCCAGGTCGGTGAGGACGTCGCCGTTCATCACCAGGAACGTCTCGGGCAGCCGGTCGCGCAGGGTGAGCAGGGGGCCCATCGTGCCGAGCGGGCTCTCCTCGGTGGCGTAGTCGATGCTCATGCCCCACTGGGAGCCGTCGCCGACGTACGCGCGGATGATCTCGCCGAGGTGGCCGATGGCGATGGTGCAGCTGGTGAAGCCGGCCGTGGCGAGCTGGCGCAGCACGATCTCCAGGATGGCGTGCTGGTCGCCTATCGGGACGAGCGGCTTGGGCAGCGCGGTGGTGTAGGGCCGCAACCGGACACCCTTGCCTCCCGCCAGGATCACTACGTGCATGGGGCTCCTCCTTCGTGGATGTGCGTGCGGGGACCTGTGCCGGACGGGGATCAGATGTTGTAGATGCCGGTCTTGTAGCGAGCCAGGTTGGCCGGGTCGCGGAAGAACTCCACGGTGTGCGCGAGACCCTCCTCCAGCGTGTGGGCGGGCTGCCAGCCGGTGGCGGCGGCGAGCCGGCTCGCGTCCGCGACCAGCCGCATCACCTCGGAGTTCGCGGGCCGGATGCGGGCGGTGTCCTCGCGCACGTCCAGGGCCGTGTCCATCACCTTGCCGATCAGCGCGACGAGGTCGCCGACCGAGATCTCCCCGCCGGTCCCGGCGTTGAAGGTGCGGCCCACGACCTGGGCGGCGGGCGCGGTGCCGACCGCGAGGAACGCCTGCGCGGTGTCCTTGACGAAGGTGAAGTCCCGGGTGGGACGCAGGTCGCCGAGGGTGATCGTCCGCTCCCCCGCCGCCACCTGGCCGATGACGGTGGGGATCACCGCCCGCATCGACTGGCGTGGTCCGAAGGTGTTGAACGGCCGCAGCGTCACCACCGGGGTGTCGAAGCTCGCGTGGTAACTGTCGGCCAGCCGGTCCCCTCCCGCCTTCGAAGCGGCGTACGGCGACTGGGTGTTGATGGGGTGGTCCTCGGTGATCGGCACGGTCCTGGCGGTGCCGTAGGTCTCACTGGTGGAGGTGTGCACCAGACGGGGCGTGCCGAGGGCGCGTACCGCCTCCAGCACGTTGAGGGTGCCGGTGACGTTGGTGTCCACGTAGCTGTGCGGTGCCTGGTAGGAGTACGGGATCGCGATCAGGGCGGCCAGGTGGTAGGCGGTGTCGGCGCCTTCGAGGAGACCGCGGACCGAGCCCGGGTCGCGGACGTCGCCGAGGACGATCTCCACCTGGTCGAGGACGTCCGGGTGCAGGGTCTCCAGCCAGCCGTAGGAGGAGAAGGAGTTGTACTGGGCCATGGCCCTGACCCGGTGTCCCGAGGCGACCAGCGCCTCGGTGAGGTGGGAGCCGATGAAACCCTCGGCTCCGGTGACGGCGGCGAGCGGTGCGGAGGTCAACTCGGGTGTCCTTCCGGTCGGTTCGGGCGTGCTTGGTGCTCGGGCGGGGGTGCTGTCCGGGCGTGCGCGGGGCGACGGTTCGTGCGGGGGCGGGGCTCTGCGGTGGGCACGTCAGACGTGCGGGGCGGGCCGTCCCAGGAGCCACAGCGCGCACCCCGCCAGACACAGCGCCGCCGCGCCGCAGCACAGCGGCAGCGCCGACGGGCCGGGGGGCAGGTTCAGCACGGTGACCGCCCCGGCGCCGCCCGCGGCGGCGAGGGTGATCAATGCCGACGGCCAGGCCGCACCGAAGGCCTGGAGCAGCAGCGCGGTCCACAGCGCCGCCGCGAGCAGCAGCAGGGCGGCCGGCTCCGCGCCGGTGAGCAGGGCCGCGGGCAGCAGCGGTAGGAGGTAGACGCACAGGCAGAGGCCGAGGATCCCGGCCGAGCGGAGCAGGAACCGGGCGGGCGTGGCGGTGGCGCGCAGCGCGGCGACCGACAGCCCGCGGTAGCGGTACAGCAGCCACTCCGCCGGGCCCATGCTCACGGTCAGCACGATCACCGCGTACGGCTCCTCCCGCCCCTCCAGCAGCACCAGCACGCCCGCCGCCAGTCCGAACAGGCCGTACGGCAGGGACCAGCGCAGGCGCGGGCGGGCGGCGCCGGGCACGGGCGGGACGGCGACAACGGTCCACAGGACCCGCCCGGTGACGGCGAGGGTGGCCAGCAGCGCCAGCAGCGGCAGCCCGGCCCGCGGCAGGGAGCCCGGCTCCCACCACGGCAGGACGGCGGCACCGGCGACCAGCGGGCTGAGCGCGGCCAGCAGCAGCCGTTCGCGCCCCAGCACCAGCAGGACGCCCGCCGCCGCGAGGTACGCCGACTGCGCGGCCGCCACCAGCGTCACCGGGCCGGCCTCGGCGGGCAGCGCGGCGACCGCGGTGGCGACCGCCGCTCCGAGGGGCGCGCCGACCAGGAGGGTACGGCCCGCTTCCCGCCGTCCGGTCGCCAGCCGCAGGTGGGCGCGGTGGCCCAGTGCCTGGCCCCAGGCCCAGGAGACGAGTCCCGCCACGATCAGGGCCGGGGCGTGACCGCCCGCGTCCCACAGGGGCGCGGTCAGCAGGTAGGCGAGTCCCGGGAGGGCGAACAGCACGCCCCGCAGGAGACAGCGCACGGTGTCCGGGCGCCACGGGTCGGCCGTCGGGGCGGGCTCCGGGAAGGTGCGCGGCACCCGCTCGTACAGCGCGGAGGCGAGCGAGAACAGGTTCGGGTGGCCGTACCGCTCCTTGATCAGGGAGGCGGACAGGCCCTCCGCCTCCAGCAGCGCGGCCACCTCGTAGGGGTGGACGGCGGGGCCGACGCGGTCGGCGAGTTCGGCGGCGAGTTCGCTGACCGCCTCCTCGTCGGGGCCGCGCCGGGGCATCCGGATGGCGAGCGTGCTGTCGTCCAGGGCCCAGCGGGGCCGGCGGCGCGCGGGGCGGGGTGGTTCCGCGAGCCGCAGTGCCAGCGTGTCCTGTTCGCAACCGCCCGGTTCGAGCGATATCGGGCCGCTCATCCGGCCACCGTGCTCACCGGCGCGAGCGCCTGTGGCGTGGCCGGGACGGGCGTCGACCGCCGTGTCCGGGTGGGCAGTTCGAGGTAGATGGCGCGGAACGTGTCGATGGTCTGGCGCAGGGTGAACTGCTCGATCACCCGCAGCCGTGCCGCCTCGCCCATCGTCCGGCGGCGCTCGGGGTCGCGCAGCAGGTCCAGCGCTGCCGCGGCCATCGCGGCCGGATCGCGCGGCGGCACCACCAGTCCGGTGTCGCCGACGGCCTCGCGCACGCCGCCCACATCGGTGGAGACGGTCGCCCGCCCGCACGACATGGCCTCGATCAGGGTGAACGGGAAGCCCTCGCTGATGCTGGACAGCATCACGACATTGCCGGCCGCGTAGGCGTCCTTGATGTCGTCGACGCGGCCCTCGAAGGTGACGGCGTCCGCGTGTCCGAGTGCGGCGGCCAGCGCCGCGCACCGGTCCCGGTAGGCCTCTCCGCCGCGTGGTGTCCCGCCGAACAACCGCAGCCGGGTGTGCGGGAGTCGAGCCCGTACCAGCGAGAAGGCGCGGATCAGGGTCTCCAGGTCCTTGATGGGGTCGACCCGGCCCGCCCAGCTGAGGGTGGGTGCCTGCGGCTCGGGTCCGGCCGGCGGGAACGCGGCCGGGTCCACGCCGTTGTAGACCGTGCGGATCGACTCCGGGTCGGCGCCGCCCTGTTCCTCCCACAGCCGGTTGTAGCGGTTGCCCGGCGTGATCAGGGCCGCCCGGCGGTAGCTCTCCTCCGCCAGCAGCCGGAAGAACCCGAGCATGACGGCCTTCACCGGCCAGCGGTACGGGGCGGTGCGGTACCCGAGGTAGCGCTCGCGCAGATAGACGCCGTGCTCGGTCAGCAGCAGCGGCACGCCGTGCCGTTCGAGCGCGGCGAGGCCGGGCAGCACCGCGACCCCTCCACTGACGGCGTGCGCCACCCCGTCCTGCGGTGTCGGCGCGGCCAGCGGGCGCAGCGCGTGTTCCAGCAGAGCGGTGGCGGTGAGGGCGTCGTGCAGGGTGGGCCGGGCCTCGCGCACGGCCCGGCCCGGCCGGTTCCACACATCGGCCAGGATCGCGACGGCCCGGTCGCCGCGCAGGAACGGGCTCAGCGCCCCGTCCGCCGCGGCCCGCGCCATGGCGTACAGGGCGGGCGCGAACCCCTCCTCGGCGCGGGGATCGACCAGCGCGGTCAGGAACCGCTCGTAGGCGGCGGCGAGTCGGTTACGGGCCCGCCCGCGGGGCGCACGGCCCTCGGGCGGGTCGCCCCACATGGGGACGGACAGCAGGTGCGAGACATGGGCGGGCAGGTCCCAGACGACGGGTTCGCGTCCCGTGCCGGTGACGGCGATGACGTCGAAGTCGATGTCGGGCATGCCCTGGACGAGTTGGTCGCACCAGACGCTCACGCCGCCGTGACTGTGCGGGTAGGTGCCTTCGGTGAGCAGGGTGACGCGCGTCACGCCGGGGCGTCGCGCGCCGTGGGGAACGTGCATCGGTGTGCTCCACGGCCGGGGTGTGGGGTGGTTCGTACGGGTCCCGGCCGCCGTCGGGCGGCCGGGACCTTCGAGCGGTCCCTGGGTCGGTGTGCCCTCAGCTGCCCGCGGTGTACGGAACCGGCTCGGTCACGCCCGCGGGGACACGGGTGTCCGGCGCGGGCTCGGTGGCCGGGGCGGTTTCGGCGGTGCCGGCCGCCGGGGCGGCGGCGGACGCCGGCAGGGTGAGACTCAGTGGGGTGCCCGCCGAGGGCGTCCAGCCGGACACCTGGCCCGCGTAGGGCGCGCCGAAGGCGGCGCCGGCCAGGGTGGTGCCGGCGGGCGCGGTCGCCGGCACGGTCAGCCCGTCCGGCGCCGCGACGGTCACCTCGGCACCGATGCGGTAGGCGCTGACCTCGCCGGCCCGCAGGGCGGCCTGCCAGGCGGCCCTGCGCCGGAGTTCGGTGCCGATGTCCTTCATCCGCGGGTTCACCACGGGGGTGTTGTCCGCGAAGAGGGTGCCGTAGCCGTCCAGGACACCGCTCAGCACCGGGTAGGCGATGCGGTCCTCGGCCAGGTTGGACTGGTGGATGAAGTGCGGCCTGGGGTCGTTGGACAGCACGTGCCCGAGCGCGATCCGGGTCTCCAGCGGGACGATGTGCTCGGCGTAGCCGGTGGCGGTGTCCAGCGGCGCCGCGAGACACGTCGTGGTGGCCGGGTTGTCCTCGCAGACGCCGCTGCCGCCCTGGGCGCGGCTCGTGTAGATCCAGTTGTACTCGTCGACCTGCTCGGCCGCCCGGCCCGCGTTGTAGAAGACGTTCATCGGGTAGCGGGGGACGGTGGTGGCCGTGCCGACCCGGCGCTGGACGGGCTCGCGGGAGTTGTCCGAGCCGAGCCAGGAGATGTCGTTGTCCTCGAGGGCGAGCGCCAGGTTGGGGTTGTCCTCGGACTGCTGCGGCAGCACCTTCGTGCCGGAGTGCTCACCGGTGACCAACTCGTCGTTCTCCAGCGGGAGTCCGGCCAACTGTCCCCATACGCGGTTGGTGGCGATCTCGTCGGAGATCTCGGTGCGGCTGACCCAGCGGGTGCTGCCGTCGGCGTGGGTGGAGCATGTCCAGGGGACGGTCGTGGTGTCCTGCACGCAGCCGAGGAAGGGGTGCGAGTAGGTGTGGTTGATCCAGCGGAACCGGTTGCGGTCCGCGATCAGCTTGTCCGCGAGGGCGTCGGCGCCGTTGTTGTCCTGGCGGTGGTCGACGCTGCCGGCGCCGTTGTAGGCGAAGTCGAGGGTGAAGTCGTGGCTGTCCTGCCAGGCGGTGGCGTGGTCGACGTCCGCGGGCGTCATCCGGATCGGGTCGGGCGTGGCGTCGGGATCCGTGCAGTCGACGTCGCCGGGTGTGCAGTTGAGGGTGGTGTTCCAGCGGTCGTCGGCGGCGAACACGTCGTCCACGTGCACCGCGAAGTAGTTGCGGGAGGCGCCGAGGTGGACCCCGCCGGTCATCCACTCCACGATGCCGCGGGCCAGCAGCCGGAACTGCTGCTGGTACTGGTTGTAGACGAACGTGACGACGAGTTCGCGCCGCCCGTCGTGCCGGTACTCGCCCACCAGGGAGCCCCGCGCCGACCGCCCGGGGATCGGGGCGTCGACGTACGACGTGAAGTCGGCGCCCGGCGCGGGTGTCGACAGGTAGGCGTAACTCTCGCCCACGGCCGGGTCGTTGTCCTCGAAGGGCACCGCGCCGTCGAGGTAGCCGAAGGGGCCCGCCCGGCCGGCGGAGGTCACCGAGGCCCGCACCCCGTCCACGCCGCCGGCGTAGCCGCCGTGCACCGGGTAGTGCAGACCCGCCTCCGGACGCGCGTAGGTGTAGGCGTCGACCTGGGGGATCGCGTACGTCCGCTCGTAGGCCGCGAGCGCCGCCATCTCCGTCGAACCGGCCGCGAACGGGTTGTCGTTGGGCAGGACGACGGCCTGGAACTTCGCGCGCGGGCGGCCGTCCGCAGTGTCCGCGAGGAAGCCGGCGTCGATCACGGGCCGGTCGGCACGCGTGAGGTCGATCTCGGTGTACGGCGTTCCGGCCGCGTCCAGTTCCGCCGCGATGGCGTCGGTGGACGGACCGCCGTCGCTCACCACCAGCACGCGCAGGTCGATGCGGGGCGTGGTGTCGGCGGCGTGGGCCGCGCCGGCCGGCAGGCCGAGTGCGACGACGAGCGCGCCCACCGTCAGCGCCGTCGTGCGTATGCTCCGCTTCATGCGGTGAAGTCCCCTCCCCGGGCAGGGGTGAGCACGGCTCCCATGGAGCGCGTGCACCCCCTCGCGTGACGCCGACATCCCCCTCAGAAGCCAGTCGCCGACGCGTCCGTCGCGTCACATAGTGATGCAGGTGTGTAGCTTTCGTGGTCATGCTGCGAAACATGACGGAAAAGCGCAGGTGTCCAACTGGTCGTCCAGGGAACCGGATCGGGCGCCTTTCCGTCGCGGTGACACGGGTGACCCGATGGGCGGAAGGGCCCCGAGTGCTGGTGGCCCCGGGACGCGCGCACCGGCGGACCGCTGGGATCCGCCGGGCGCGGCGCCGAGGCTGTCCATCGTGATGTGCGCCTGGTCACAGGCTGGTTTTAGGTCACCGGCACCATGGTCGACCGGGTTGCCGACGGATCGTCAGGCGCAGAGCACGCGCGTCTCCGGCGTGTAGACCGGTCCGCCGCTGGCGCTCGTACGGTCGCTGAACTCGGCGTAGTAGTACGAGTAGAAGCCGATGTTTCCGTTGCAGCCGGAGTCGGCGGCGACCTGGAGCGTCAGCGTGACGGTGCGGCTCTGGCCGGGTGGGACGGTGGCGCCGTAGTTGGTGCCGAGATCGGCGGGGCCGGTCCCGGCGCAGGGGGTGGGGCCGGCGGCCGTGGCCAGGCTGCACCCGGTGAAGCCGTACTTCAGGTCGGGGCGCTGGGTGGTCAGCCACGTCGGTTCGATCGTCTGGTACACGAACCAGATGTCGTAGGTCTTGTTGTTGGTGATCGTCATCGACAGGTTCACCGTGCCGCCGGGCGTGGTGGTGGCGCTGTCGGTGGTGAACGTCAGTTCGGCCGGTGCCGGGTCGGCCGCGCTCGCGGCGGGGGCCAGGCCGAACACGGCGAGGACGAGGGCGAGGACGGCGCCGAGGCCGAGACGTCTCATGAGTGGTGATCGCATGGCCTGGGAGGCTAGGCAGGCGGCGAACGGACCGTCTGCCCGACCGGGGCGCGCGCGACCTCGCCCGGCCGGAAGTGTGCGTCGCGTGAAGATCACGTGAGGAAGAGGTGGGGCGGGCGGAGAACCCTGTCCACGCACGGTGACGCGTGGGTGACGCGGTGGTTCGCCCGGGCCGGTGATGCCGGCGCGCCTGTCGATGGCACGGATGACATTGGCGCGTATCGGATCCAGGGCGCCGCTCTCCCGTCGGCACGGGGTGCGGAGGTTCTCGGCCGACCGCCGGTTTCCGGCCCGGCCCCGGACGCCCTACGGACCCGTGGGTGAGCGGGAGCCGAGGGCGTGCCCACGGCGGGCGCGCGGTGTCGGCCCCGGTGTGCGCGTCGGCCCCGGCGGGTGGCATGAGCGCCGGGGGTGGCATCGGTCTCGGTACGGGGCGCCGATCCTGGTCCGTGGCTCAGCCCCGGTGCGGAGCGCTGATCCCGGTGCGTCAAGCCCGCCGGTGCCCCGGCGGGCGGACGCGGGTCGGTCCCGGACGCGGATCAGTCCCGGACGCGGGTCGGTCCCGGACGCGGGTCGGTCCCGGACGCGGGTCGGTCCCGGACGCGGATCAGCCGCGGGGGCGGTCGCCCGGGTGGGCGAGGTCGTAGGGACGCGGGTAGGCGGCGGGGCGGTACGGGCCGTATCGGGCGGGGGTGGTGGGATCGGCCTCGGCGGCGCGGGCGTTGAGGGCGCCGGCGCCGGTGGCCTTCCAGCGCCCGGTGTCGATGCGGTCCTCCACGGCGTGCAGGGCGGCGATCTGCTCGGCGGGGCTGAAGGTGCAGTGGCCGGCGTTCTCCACATAGGCCTGGCGCAGCAGGGGGGCCGAGCCGGCGGCGGCGACCGCACGGCGCAGCGCGCTCTCGGCCTGGACGGGGATGAGGCCGTCTCCGGTGGTGTGGACGGCCAGTTGGGGCTTGACCAGCCTGCCGGTGAAGGAACTGGTGGCGGCCATCTTCTCGACGGCGGCTGGATCGGCCTTGATCCGGGGCGTCCGGTTGAGGACCGTGAGGTCCGCCTTCAGTGACAGCCCGGCCTTGGCGTAGAGCGCGGTGACCTCCTTGTGGAGCGGGGAGCGGTGGAGCATGGCGGCGTAGTCGACCCCGGTGTTCCAGGACATGTTGCCGCCCACGCGGCTCTCCGCCTCCTGGCGCCAGGAGAAGGCGGGGTTGAGCACCAGGCCCATGATCCCCTGGTACTGGTTGGCCTGCTGACCGTCCCAGTCGGCGGGTGCGGGGCGGGGCTGGGCGGGGTTGTTCCAGCCGGGGATGTCGTGCAGCGCGGCGGCCAGCGCGATGCGGGCCCGGCCGGTGCTCGTGGCCTGCGCCCCGGTGACGGCGGTGGACAGGGTCCGTGCCGCCGCAGCGGCCTCGCTCTGGCTGCCCAGCCCTGTCAGCCTGATGCCGGAGTCCGGTGCGAGCAGCGCCTTCAGGGCGAAGACCGCGTCGAGGGTGCTGTTCCAGTTCGCGACGCCGCCCTGCACCAGGCCGCACATGGACAGCGAACCGTCGATGCGCTCGGGGTGGCGCTCGGCGATGGCGGTCGTGACCAGGCCGCCGTACGAGGTCCCCCAGGCGATCGTCTCGCGGGCGGGGCCGAAGCGGCCGGTGAAGGCGTCGAGGGTGGCGAGCTGGTCCGGCACCGCGTCGGACACGGCCCAGCCGGTGCCGGCGTAGGAAGAGCCGATGAGTGCGTAACCCGCGTCCAGGAGCAGGGACGTGGTGGCTTCGTCGGGGCCGTTCTGGGCGGGGTTGGACGATCCGGCCGGGCGGTAGCCGTGGCTGTAGAGCAGGACGGTTCCGTTCCAGCGTGCGGGGACGTCCATCAGATAGGCGGCGCCGGACGGCAGAGTGCCTTCGACACGGGTGACGGAGTCGGAGGCGGGGGCGGGAGCGGAGGCATGGGCGGCCGGAGCGACGGGGGCGCCGGAGAGCAGCAGGGCCGTCAGGGCGATGAGGGCTCGGGTCCTGGTACGGGGCCTGGTACGGGTACTGGTGCGGGTGGTCACGGCGGAGCTCCTTCTCAGGTTTCCCGGTGGGGCGGGCCCGGAGCAGTCGCGACCGCAGCTGTCCGGAGTACTGACAGCGCGAAGGTAGGTGTGTAGATTTCAGCCGTCAATAAACTGCACAACATCCGCAACCCCCTGTCCGCTGAAGCGAGTTCGGCGTACGGCGCCGAAGTGCCTGCTCAGGTTCGTGGTTCCCGTCCGGCTGGTTCGGGCGTCGCGGCCTGTTCCCCCCTCACTTCGTCCACCGGTGCTTTCCTTCAGGAGGAGCCCATGCAAAGGCGCGTTCCAGGGCTTGCCGCAGTACTGCTCACGGTCGCCGCCGCGGCCGGGTGCGGATCGTCGGACTCGGGGGCGAGCGGTACGTCGTCCTCGGGCGGGACCACCACGGTCAAGGTCGGCATCATCCCGATCGTCGACGTGGCCCCGCTCTATCTGGGGCAGAAGAAGGGGTTCTTCAGCAGCCGGGGCATCGAACTGGAGATGGTGAGCGCCCAGGGCGGGGCGGCGATCATCCCCGGGGTGGTGCGCGGGCAGTTCCAGTTCGGGTTCAGCAACACCACGTCACTGATGGTGGCCCAGGTCAAGGGAGTGCCGGTCCGGTCCGTGGTCAACGGCGCCGCCTCCAACGGCAAGGTCGGGGCGGACGTCACCGGGGTCGCCGTCAAGAAGGACAGCCCGGTCAAGTCGGCCAGGGACCTCGCCGGACGCACGGTCGCGGTGAACACCCTGCAGAACATCGGGGACACCACGGTGCGCGAGTCGGTCCGGCAGGCCGGCGGCGACCCCTCGAAGGTCGAGTTCGTGGAGATACCGTTCGACCAGATGCCCGCCGCGCTGGACGGCGGCCGGGTGGACGCCGCCTGGATGGGCGAGCCCTCGATGACGGTCGCCAAGGCACAGGGCGCCCGCGTCGTGGCCTCACCGTTCGCCGAGACGGACCCACGGCTCACCGTCGCCACGTACTTCACCTCGGCCCAGGTCGAGAAACAGAACCCCGGCCTGGTCAAGGACTTCGCCGCGGCCATGACCGAGTCGCTGCGGTACGCCACCGACCACCCGGACGAGGCCCGCCAGATCCTCACCACCTACACCAAGATCAGCGGCGATGTCCTGAAGAGGCTCACCCTGCCCGGCTGGCCACCGGACATCGACCTGCCCTCCCTGCGGAAACTGGCCTCCCTCAGTGAGAAGGACGGCCTCTTCGGGGACGAGAAGCCCGACCTGGACGCCCTGTTCTCCTGAAACCGGCACCGCCGTTCTCCCGACGGCACCGGCCTCGCGCCGGACGCCGGGGAACCGCCGGGGCGATGCGGACGGCGACGCGGAGGGCGCGCCCTCCCCGGATTCCGGCACAGGCACGCCATCGGGAACGAACGCTGAATCCCATCCCGTGAGGCCGTCGGGTCGCGGCGCCGTGCACCACGCGAACGTGCGGTGCCGCACCGGGGACCGTATGGCCCGTACCCTTCATGGTGTCTACGGCGTCACATAGCGGGCGCCAAACCACTGGAGGCAACACCCCGTGCTGATTGCTCAGCGTCCGTCCCTGACCGAAGAGGTCGTCGACGAGTTCCGCTCCCGGTTCGTGATCGAGCCGCTGGAGCCGGGCTTCGGCTACACCCTCGGCAACTCCCTGCGTCGTACGCTCCTCTCCTCGATCCCGGGTGCGGCGGTCACGTCCATCCGTATCGACGGTGTCCTGCACGAGTTCACCACCGTGCCGGGCGTCAAGGAGGACGTCACCGACCTGATCCTCAACATCAAGCAGCTGGTCGTCTCCTCGGAGCACGACGAGCCGGTCGTGATGTACCTGCGCAAGCAGGGCCCGGGTCTGGTCACCGCCGCCGACATCGCGCCCCCGGCCGGTGTCGAGGTGCACAACCCCGACCTCGTCCTGGCCACGCTCAACGGCAAGGGCAAGCTGGAGATGGAGCTGACGGTCGAGCGCGGCCGCGGTTACGTCTCCGCCGTGCAGAACAAGCAGGTGGGCCAGGAGATCGGCCGTATCCCGGTCGACTCCATCTACAGCCCGGTGCTGAAGGTCACGTACAAGGTCGAGGCGACCCGTGTCGAGCAGCGCACCGACTTCGACAAGCTGATCGTCGACGTCGAGACCAAGCAGGCCATGCGTCCCCGTGACGCCATGGCGTCCGCCGGCAAGACCCTGGTGGAGCTGTTCGGTCTGGCGCGCGAGCTCAACATCGACGCCGAGGGCATCGACATGGGCCCGTCCCCCACGGACGCCGCCCTCGCCGCCGACCTGGTCCTGCCGATCGAGGACCTCGACCTCACCGTCCGGTCCTACAACTGCCTCAAGCGCGAGGGCGTCCACTCGGTGGGCGAGCTCGTGGCCCGTTCCGAGGCGGACCTGCTGGACATCCGCAACTTCGGCGCGAAGTCCATCGACGAGGTCAAGGCGAAGCTCGCCGGCATGGGTCTGGGCCTCAAGGACAGCCCGCCCGGATTCGACCCCGCCGCCGCCGCCGACGCCCTCGGCGCCGACGACGACGCGAACTCGGGCTTCGTGGAGACCGAGCAGTACTGACCACCCCGCTGCACCGGACACAGCGACACTTCGCCGGGGAGGGACTGGAGAAAACATCCACGCCCTTCCCGGCCGGCCGGGCGTCCTCGGACTGCTCGCCGAAGCCCTGGTCCGGTGCAGCACGCACCACCAGGCCGGCAGCCGCGTGCGTCGCCCGCCCCGCCGCCGGCAGCGGAACCCGTTGCGGCGGACGGGGCGCGGCGGCCGTCGCCCCGCCGACCGCGGGGGACGGTCCGCCCGACGGACCCGTGACCTCCTCGAAACCGATCTGCCCACTGCCCTGACCAGGCAAAATGGGCAGATCAGGTGATGTCGCGCGGGCTCGGGGAAGAAGGTCGGCAACCGACGGGAGGTTGCTGTGAAGGGTGGAGATCTGGAACTGGGCGTGTTGCTGGCCGCCGCGGAAGCGGCCCCGCCCGGTGAGTCGGTCGACGTGGTGGCACTCGACTTGCAGAAGCGGTTCGGTGCCCAGGGCGTGTCGTTCCTGTTCGTCGACCTCATCGGTCAGCGGCTGGTACGGCTCGCCGCGGCCGGCGGTCCGGCCGCCGGTCAGGACGAGCCGATCGATCTGCGCGGCAGCGTCTACGACGGCGTTCTGCGCAGCCTGCGCCAGCATGTGGAACCGGACGGCCAGGGCGGCCGGCGCATCCTCACGCCGGTCGTCAACCGCGGCGACTGCATCGGCGTACTGGAGGTGACTCTCCAGTACGCCGATGACACCGTGCTCCGACAGGTCCGCGACGCGGCCCACGCACTGGCGTACATCATCGTCACGGACAGCCGCTTCACCGACCTGTACCACCTGCGCCGGCGCACCACCGAGACCAGCCTGGCGGCGGAGATCCAGCACCAGCTGCTGCCCTCGGCCCCCTGCTGCGAGGCAGACCAGTTCACCCTGGCCGCCGGACTGGTCCCGGCCGACGACATCAGCGGCGACACCTACGACTACACGCTCGACCGCGACACCCTGCACCTGTCGATCACCGACGCCATGGGCCACGACACGGACTCCGCCCTGTTGGCCACCTTGCTGGTCGGCGCACTGCGGCGGGCCCGCCGCAGCGGCTGTGACGCCCTCAAGCAGGCCCGCCACGCCCACGAGGCCCTGCTGAGCCACAACCGCGGCCTGGCCACCGGACTGCTCCTGTGCGTCGACCTCGGAACGGGACTGTGCGAACTGGTCAACGCCGGCCATCCCAGGCCGCTGCGGCTGCGTGACGACGCCGTCGAAGAGGTGCGGCTCGCCGCCAACCTGCCCTTCGGTGTGGCGGCACCCACCCCCTACCGCCTACAGGAACTGCACCTGCGTCCCGGGGACCGCCTGGTCCTGCTCACCGACGGCATGCAGGAGCGCGGTGCCGCGGCCGTCGACCTGGCCTCGGTCGTCCGCGACACCCGCGCGCTGCACCCGAGAGAAGCCGTCCGCGGCCTGACCTCCGCGGTGCTCGACGCCTGCCACGGCAGCCTCAAGGACGACGCCACGGTCGTGATACTGGACTGGCACGGCAATCGCAGCCGCCCGGCCGAATCCGGACCCGCCCAGCAGCCATGAGGGTGGGTGAGGGTGGGTGACTGCGATTGCTGTGGGCTGCCCAGCGGGGTTGCCGTCAGCGCGACCAGCCCCACCACGGCCGACACCGGCATCGCCGGCCGGGTACCGAGCAGGCCGGCCGTCATGCCGAGGATCACCATGCCGGACGGCAGCGCGAGGCCGATCCTGGTGCTCGGATCGCGTCCGGCTCCCACGACTCCCACAGCCTGCTGACAAGCCCGAGGTACTCGCTGGCTCGGACGTAGCGCTCGTCGTGCTCGTGAAGCTTGTCGAGGCCGAAGTTCCGCGCCGCCCGGTCCTCGCCCGACGTCATGAACCGACGGAGATTGCGCTCCAGGTAGTCGATGCCCTGGACGACGCCGCCGAGCTCCACCATCGCCGTCTCGTGGCGCGAGCGGTTCCCGAAGTCGGCGTTGATCGCCTCCTCGATGGCGCTGCGCCGGGCGATCAGCGCCGCCTTGAAGGCTCCGGCCAGGCCGTCATGGTGGCGGCACGCACCTCTGCACCCAGAACTATGGTGCCCCACCACATGTGCCACTGACCTGCGGATTCCTACGGTATGGCGACACGCACACGTCCCCGCCGACCGCTTGGAAGTGGTACCGATGTCCTCCCCCGCGACCGCCGCCCCACCCCCCGCCAGCCTCAAGCGCATCGTCGCCGCCAGCCTCATCGGCACCACCATCGAGTGGTACGACTTCTTCCTCTACGGCTCCGCGGCCGCCCTGGTCTTCAACCAGCTGTTCTTCCCGGACTCGGATCCGCTCGTCGGCACCCTGCTGTCGTTCCTGACGTACGCCGTCGGATTCGCCGCCCGTCCGCTCGGTGCCCTGGTCTTCGGGCACTACGGCGACCGGCTCGGCCGGAAGAAACTGCTGGTGCTGAGCTTGCTGCTGATGGGCGGGGCGACCTTCGCGATCGGCCTGCTGCCCACGCACGCCACCATCGGCACCGCCGCTCCGGTGCTGCTGACCGTGCTACGGCTCGTGCAGGGCTTCGCGCTCGGCGGCGAGTGGGGCGGGGCCGTGCTGCTGGTGTCCGAACACGGGGACGCGCGTCGGCGCGGCTTCTGGGCCTCGTGGCCGCAGACCGGCGCGCCCGCGGGGCAGCTCCTGGCCACCGGCGTGCTGTCCCTGCTGACCGCCGTCCTGTCGGACAGCGCGTTCAACAGCTGGGGCTGGCGGATCCCGTTCCTGCTCTCCGGCGTACTGGTGATCGTCGGTTTGTGGATTCGGCTGTCCGTCGACGAATCGCCGGTGTTCAAGCAGGCCTTGGCGCAGGCCGAGGCCCGCAAGGCGACGCACACCGCCGAGGCCGAGAAGCTGCCGCTCGTCGCCGTGCTGAAGCACCACTGGCGGGACGTACTGGTGGCGATGGGCGCCCGCATGGCGGAGAACATCAGCTACTACGTCATCACCGCGTTCATCCTCGTCTACGCCACCACGTCGGCCGGCGTCTCCAAGCAGACCGCGCTCAACGCGGTGCTGATCGCGTCGGCCGTGCACTTCGCCGTGATCCCGGCCTGGGGTGCCCTGTCGGACCGCGTCGGCCGGCGTCCCGTGTATCTGCTGGGCGCGGTCGGCGTCGGCCTGTGGATGTTCCCGTTCTTCGCGCTCATCGACACCGGCGGCTTCGGCAACCTGCTCCTCGCCGTGACCGTCGGGCTGGTCATGCACGGAGCGATGTACGCGCCCCAGGCCGCCTTCTTCTCGGAGATGTTCTCGACCCGGATGCGCTACTCCGGAGCCTCCATCGGCGCCCAGTTCGCCTCCGTCGCGGCGGGCGCTCCGGCTCCCCTGATCGCCACCGCCCTGCTGGCCGACTACGGCAGCTCCACCCCGATCGCGCTGTACGTCATCGCCGCGGCCGTCCTGACCGTCGTCGCCGTGGGTGTGGCCAAGGAGACCCGCCACCGGGACCTGTCCGACATCGAGCCGTCCGCCGACGCGCCGCCCGCGACGGCCCCGGCGGCGGACGCGCGCACCGTCTGAGCCGTCAACGGAACCTCCCCGGCCCCCGTACGTCCGTGCGTACGGGGGTCAGTGGCGTCCCGCCCCCGACAACCGGTGGAGTCTGAGCGCGAGTTGTATCTCCAGGGCCCTGGCGGGACTCTGCCAGTCGTCACCGAGGAGACGGCCGACACGCTCCAGCCGCTGGGCGACCGTGTTCACATGGACATGCAGCGCGTCCTTGGTGCGGGCGGGGCTCATCCCGCTCGCGAAGTAGGCGTCGAGGGTGCGCACCAGATCGGTGCCGCGCCGTTCGTCGTACGCGACCACCTGGCCGATCGTGCGGTGGACGAAGCCGGTGATGTCCCGGTCCCCCGCGAGCAGCAGCCCGAGGAAACCGAAGTCCTCGGCGGCGGCCCCGTCGCCGGAGCGGCCCAGCAGCCTCAGGGCGTCCAGGCAGCGTCGGCCCTCCTCGTAGGCGCCGGCCACCGCGTCCGGCCGGGTGACCAGCTTCTCGACGGGGGCGGAGGCGCCGACGGTGACCGGCTCGTGCACGGCGGTGCCGAGATGGCGGGCCGTGCGACGGGCCACCTCCGTCGCGGTGTCGCCCGGCTCCAGCGGCAGCAGCAGCACGGTGCCGCCGTCGCGGGCGGCGGCCAGACCCCGCCGGGTGGCGGCGAGGTGCGAGGCCGCGGACCACAGACGCCTGCGGGCGTCCGCCTCGTGGTCGGCGTCGGCGGCGGCGGCGTCGAGCCGGGCGGCGAGCACCACATGGGTGGCGTCCAGGTCGGCCTGCAACCGGGACGCGCGCTCGCGCAGCAGCCGGGAGTCGCGGTCCCGGGCGTCCAGCAGGTCGTCCAGCAGCTCGCCCCGCACCCGCTGTTCGGCCTCGGCGGCGGAGCGTCTGGCGAGCAGCAGCAGCGAGGTGACCATGGCGGCGCGCTCCAGGGTGCGCTGGTCGACGGGATCGAGCCCTGGATGGCCGCGCAGCACCAGCGCGCCGAGCAGCTCACCGCCGGCGGCCACCGCGGCGATCCAGTCGTCCCCGTGCCGCACGGCGTGGCCCTCCGCGCGGGACGCCTCCAGCGCCTGCGCTGGCGCGGCGACGGCCTCGGTGAACTCGACCGTGCCGTCCAGGACCTCGGACACCGCGGCGGCCACGTCATGGACCTGACCGCCGCGCAGGACGAGTTCGGCGAGCCGGTCATGAACGTCCGACGCGCGCTCGATGACCCCGCTGCGGTCCTGGATGATCTCGTTGGCGCGCTCCAGGCCGGCCAGGGCGGAGCGGGTCTCGGTGAGGAGGTTCGCGGTGTCGATGGCGGCCGCGGCCAGCGCGGCGAACGAGCCGAGCAGCGCGATCTGCTCCCGCTCGAAGACCCGGGCCCGCCGGTCCGCCGCGAACAGCACCCCGATCACGTGCTGCCCCAGCATCAGCGGCACTCCGAGGATGGCGACCAGGCCCTCGTCGCGTACGCCCGCGTCGATGGCGCGGGTGTGCCGGAAGCGGTCGTCCTTGAAGTAGTCGTCGGTGACGTACGGCCGGGCGGTCTGGGCGACGAGGCCGCCGAGTCCCTCGCCCATCCCGAGGCGCAGCTGCTGGAAACGGGCCGCGACCGAGCCCTCGGTGACCCGCATGTAGGTGTCGCCCCGCGCCGGGTCGTTCAGGCTGAGGTAGGCGATGTCCGTGCCGAGCAGCGACCGGGCGCGCTGCACGATCGCCTGGAGGACCGCGTCCAGGTCGCGCAGCCCGGCCAGGTCGTGGGCGGTCTCGAAGAGGGCGGACAGCTCCGCCTCCCGGCGACGCCGCCCCTCCAGTTCCGAGCGCACCCGCAGCGCGAGCGGCTTGGCCCGCTCCAGTGCGGCGATCTCCTCGGCCGGCCGGCCTTCGGCACGGGCGACCAGCACCGGCTGCTCATAGGCCTCGGCGGACGCTCCCCGGGCCAGCAGCTCCAGGAACGGCGCCTCGGCGGCGCCGGGCGCCGGGGAGGCAGCGGTCTCGTCCACGACCGACGAGGCGGGCGTCGACCCGCTCCCGGGCACCGGCGCGGCGCCCGCGCCGTCAGGGGCCGGCGCCCCGGGACCCTCGCTCGGCATGCCTGCGGCCGGTGCTCCGGCGACACCGACGGCACCGGTGACACCGGTGACGCCGGACACTCCGGCCGCACCGGCGGCTCCGGCGGCTCCGGCTCGTTCGGTGGACTGCACGTGATCGCGGGACATGCTCACAGGATTCACCATCGCCCGGCCGCCCGTTCCACCCTGTGGAAAACTCCGCGGGCGACCCGGGCCCGGCCGCTCAGTGCGCGGTCCAGCCGCCGTCGAGGACGAGCGAGGTGCCGGTCATGAAGGAGGCCTGCGGGCTGCAGAGATACGCCACGGCCTCGGCGACCTCCTCCGGTTCGATCAGCCGCTTCACGGCGCTGTCCTGCAGCAGCACCTCGGACAGCACGCGTTCCTCCGGGATCCCGTGCGCCTCGGCCTGGTCCGCGAGCTGCTTCTCGACCAGTGGTGTGCGCACATAGGCCGGGTTCACACAGTTCGAGGTGACCCCATGGGGCGCTCCTTCGAGGGCCGCCGTCTTGGACAGCCCCTCCAGGCCATGCTTGGCGGCCACGTACGCCGACTTGTACGCGGAGGCACGCAGCCCGTGCACGGACGACACGTTCACGATCCGGCCCCACCCCTGCCCGTACATGTGGGGCAGCGCACCGCGGATGAGCCGGAAGGGCGCCTCCAGCATCACGGTGAGCACGGTGTGGAAGACGTCCGGGGGGAACTCCTCGATGGGCCGAACCAGTTGCAGTCCGGCGTTGTTGACGAGGACGTCGGTGCCCGCGGCGGCGAGTTCGGCGGCGTCCAGGTCGGTGAGGTCGAGCACCCGCGCGTCGACGGTGCCCGCGAGCCCGCGGCCCTGCTCGACGAGGGTCTCCAGACCGGCGGCGTCCCGGTCGACCGCTCTCACCTTCGCCCCGGCGGCGGCGAGCCGCAGCGCGCAGGCGCGGCCGATGCCGCCGGCCGCACCGGTGACGAGGGCGGTGCGGCCACCGAGGTCGAGCATGGGGGCGTGGGGTCCCGGGAGGGCACTGCGAGCAGTCATGCCCCGACCCTAGGCAGCATCCGGCTCCCGCCCCATGTGGTCAGCACCCACACTTCACTCGACACTCGTAGGTTCGAACCATGTGGGGTCGTCCGACAGGGCCTGTTTGATCCGCAGCAACGCGAACTCGTTGAGCTCGGGCAGGGCGTCCACGGCGAACCAGCCCACCTCCAGCGACTCGTCGTCGTTGACCCGCGCCTCCCCGTCGACGGCCCGGCAGCGGAAGTTGATGTCCATGTACTGGCACACGTCGCCGTTCTCGTAGGTGACGGGTCGGAGCGCCTGGACGGCGATCACCCGCTCCACCTCGCAGCGCACCCCTGTCTCCTCCTCGACCTCCCGCACGGCGCAGGTCGCCGGCTGCTCGCCCGGTTCGGGGATACCCCCGATCAGCGACCATTTGCGGGTGTCGGAGCGCCGGTTGAGCAGCACTCTGCCCTCGTCGTCGAGTACGACGGCGCTGACGCCGGGCAGCCACAGCGACTCGTGGCCGATGGACGTCCGCAGTGAACGGATGAAGTCAGGAGTAGCCATGGCCCCGACTCTAATGGGCGATCTTCGGCGCCCTCACGCCCTTCCCAGGGCGTGCGACGGGCGTACGGCTACACGTCACCGGCGCGCCGGGCGCGCAGGCCGGCGCCGATGGCCCAGCCCAGTCCGCCCGCGGCGACCAGCACCAGAGCGATCTCCGGCGCGATGCCCAGCCGGGTGGCGGGCGTCTGCGAGGAGCGCAGCGGGACCTTCTGGACCAGCGAGTCGGCCACGAACATGCCGGTCCGCTGTGTGATCCGCCCGCCCGGCATGATGATCGCGCTGACGCCGCTGGTCACCGGGACGGTGACGGTCCGGCTGTGCTCGACCGCGCGCACCCGGGACATGGCGAGCTGCTGGTAGGTCATCTCGCTGCGGTCGAAGGTGGCGTTGTTGCTGGGCACGGAGATCAGCTGGGCACCGTCGGTGACCTCGGAGCGCACGGCCCAGTCGAAGGCGGCCTCGTAGCAGGTGACCAGACCGACCTTGGCGCCGTCCATGGTGAACACGCCCGGCTCGCTGCCCCGGCTGAAGTCCTGGCGGACCATGGAGGTCCACTCGCTGTTGATCGCGCCGATGAGCGAGCGCAGCGGGAGGTACTCGCCGAAGGGCTGGATCTGCCGCTTGTCGTAGGTGTCGACGGGGCCCTCGACCGGGTCCCACAGGATCTGCTCGTTGTAGAGCCTGCCGTCGCGCCCGACGACACCGCCGACCGAGATGGGCACGCCGATCGCCTGGGCCGCCTCGTCGATGACGGCGCGCGCGTCGGGGTTGGCGAACGGGTCGATGTCGGAGGAGTTCTCGGGCCACAGCACGAAGTCGGGCTGGGCGACCTTGCCGGCCTTGACCTCGGCGGCCAGCCGCAGCGTCTCCCGCGCGTGGTAGTCGAGGACGGCCCGCCGCTGGGCGTTGAAGTCCAGACCGGCGCGGGGCACATTGCCCTGGATGAGCGCGACGGTCACGCTGCCGTCCTCGGCCTCGTCGCTCACCAGCGGCCGGGCGGCCACCGCGCCCAGCACGGGCACCGCCACGCTCAGCAGGGCGACGGCCGCCGCCGACCGCCGTACGGCCTGGGTGCGCCGTGCCGCAAGGGCCAGCCGCACGACCTCGCAGAGGCCGAAGCCGCACAGGACGACGGCGAAACCGAGGACCGGGGTGCCGCCCACCGCGGCGAGCGGCAGGAAGACGCCGTCCGCCTGCCCGAACGCGATCTTGCCCCAGGGGAAGCCGTTGAAGGGCGCACGCGCGCGTGCCGCCTCTCCGGCGATCCACACAGCCGCCGCCCACACCGGCCAGCCGGGCAGCTTCGAGACCGCGGCGACGCCCGCGCCGACCAGGGCCACGAAGACCGCCTCGATGACGACCAGCGCCAGCCAGGGCCCCGGGCCGACCTCCACGCCGGTCCACACCAGCAGCGGCAGCAGGAAGCCGAGACCGAAGAGGTAGCCGAGACCGAGGCCCGCCTTCCAGCCGCGCCCGCGCAGCACCCACCCGAGGACGGCGAAGGCCGGCAGGGCCAGCCACCACAGGGAGCGGGGCGGGAAACTGACGTAGAGCAGCACTCCGGAGAGCGCGGCGGCGGCGAACGGAACCAGTCGCAGGAGCCGCGCCCCGCGCGATACGGACGCGCTCGGCGGCCTCACCTGGTCCGACTCGTCCACAGAGGTTGCGGTGACGGTCACTGTGGGAGTGTACGGCCGCCCGCCTCGACGCCGACAGCGCGGTCCGTCCCGCCCGAGGCACGCACGTCGGCCGCGACGTTCCCGCGCATCTCGGCCCCACATGTCCACAAACCGCCCATCAGCCGTTACGGTGTGCCCCAGTCTGTGTCGTACGGGCCGGTAACACGCGGCGCGAACGGGGCGACACGGGTCGGGGGCGACCGGGTTCGGGGGGCGGGATGGGTTCCACGGGGATGACGTCGGCGGCCGGCGCGGAGGCCGCGGCGGACGACGACAGACGAAGCGTCTCCGACGTGTGGGGCGTCGTCATCCTCGGCGCGTGTGCCGCCTGGGCGCTGATCACGGCGGCCGTGCACGACGGCCGCCCGGAGGGAGTACTGCTCGCGCTGCTGGCCGTGGCCGCCGGCTACGCCGCGGGGCGGATCTGCGGGGCGCTGCTGCCGGTCGCCGCGCCGGCTGCCGGGGCCCTGGCCGGGGTCGGCCTCACGGTGGGCCTGCCGCAGCTGTCCCCCGGGCCCGAGATCGTCACGCCGCTCGGGCACGCCGGTGCCACCGCGGCCCTGCTGACCCTGTCCGCCGGCGCCGCGTGCTGCGCCGCCTGGGCCACCGAGTCCGCCGGCCCGCGCCTGGCGCTGCGGGCGCTGGCGGCCGGGATCGCGGTGACCGCGGCCGTGCTGGGCTCGGTCGGCGGGTTCGCCGCCTGTGTCGCGGTGCTGGTGTGCTCGCTCGCCGCGGGCCGGACCCGCCACCGGGGTGCCGGCATCGCCGGACTGGCCCTCACCGCGGCTCTGACGGCAGCCCTGACCTGGGCGGTCGCCGGACGTGTGCTGCCGGACGGGCTCGTCGCCGCCCTGGAGGGCCGGCTCACCCGGCACCGGGTCGGGCTGTGGCACGACGCCCTGCGCCTGGCGCGCGAGGATGCCGCGCTGGGCGTGGGGCCGGGCCGTTTCGGCGAGCTGAGCGGAACGGCGACCCGGACGCTGCTCTCCGACGGCAAACCGCACTCGGCGCCGCTCCAGCAGGCGGCCGAGCAGGGAGTCGTCGGTGTGGCCCTGCTGGCGGCGGCGTTCTGCTGGATCCTGTACGCGCTGTGGCGCACCCGGCGTCCCACGCCGGGTGCGCTCACCGCGGGTGCGGCTCTGACCGCGCTGGCGATGATCGCCTGTGTGGGCAACGCGCTGAGCTTCACGACGGTGTCGGTCGGCGCGGGGCTGCTGGCGGGGCTGGCCACGGCCCGTCCGCTGGCCGGCACGTCGCTCCCGCACGAGACGGCCGTACGCCCGGGGTGACCGACCGGCTCCGTGAGCCCGGTGTGCCGCCGACCGGTCGGGCGCCTCAGCGGGCGGCGCCGGACCGCAGCCGGGCCCTGATGACCCGTACGGCGGCCTCCGCGTCGTCCACGGTGATGGTGAACGTGTGGCCGTCCCACAGGCGCAGGACCACGCCCTCGCCCCGTCGTACGACGACCGCGGTGCCCTTCTCGGGACGCCAGCGGTAGCCCCAGCCGCCCCAGTGGCGGGGGGTGACCAGCGGGTCGAAGTCGGCGCCCGCGACCTGTGCCAGCGGGATGCGGCGGCGGGGCAGGCCCATGTGGCCGCAGCGCACTTCCAGGCACTCCTGGTCGACCTTGATCGCCACGTGCACGAACGCGAGGGTGCCGAAGAGGACCAGCAGCCCCGCCGCGATGCAGCCGACGACGGACATCACGAGCGGGGCGATGCCGGACGTCCACGTGGAGTCGACCGCCAGCTCGATACCGAGTGCCAGGCAGGCGGCCCCGCCGAGCGCCAGCAGCCACTGGAACCGGTTGGAGGCTCGTCCGGTCCAGACATCGGGGTGGGGGGTGTTCTCACCCTGGAGGTGGTCCCTCATCGCTACGAGACTACTCAGGTTTCGCTGTGCCGGTAGGCCGTCGCGGACGGTGACTGGGCCGGGTGGGGGTCAGCGGGCGGGACTGACCGCGTTGAGGAGCCGGCCTTCCTCGTAGGCCAGGGCGGGCTCGGGCAGCGCGCCCTCGCGGCCACTGAGCAGGACGGTGACGGTCCCGTCGGCCGTCGCCCGTGGGGCGGGCTGTTCGCCGAGCCGGCGCAGCGCCTGGGCGGCGACCGCCCCGGCGGAGCCGTGCAGCACGAGCGGGGGGAAGCCGGGGCGCTGCACGGCGGCGCGGATGCGGTCGGAGACCAGCTCGTAGTGGGTGCAGCCGAGGACGACGGTCGTCACGTCGTCGGGGGTCAGCGCCGCCGCCGCGGCGACGGCGGCGTCGATGGCCGCTTCGTCCGCGTGCTCCACCGCCTCCGCGAGGCCGGGGCAGGGCACCTCGGTGACCGCCACGCCGCCGGCGAAGTCCTCGATGAGGCCGCGCTGGTAGGGGCTGCCGGTGGTGGCGGGCGTCGCCCAGATCGCGAAGGGACCGCCGCCGGCCGCGGCCGGCTTGATCGCGGGGACCGTGCCGATGACCGGGATGCCGGGTTCGAGCCGGGCGCGCAGGGCCGGCAGGGCGTGCACGGTGGCGGTGTTGCAGCCGATGATCAGGGCGTCGGGCCGCCGCGCGGCGGCGGCCTCGGCGACGGCGAGGGCACGTCCCGTCAGGTCCTCCGGGGTCCTGGGACCCCAGGGCATGCCGTCGGGGTCCAGGGAGAGCACGAGATCGGCGTCGGGCCGCAGGCGCCGTACCGCGGCGGTGGCCGCCAGCAGACCGATTCCGGAGTCCATGAGCGCGATCTTCACCCCGCCACGATAGACGATGCCCCTTCGCGGGCCGGGGCGGTGGGGCAGACTGCGCGCGTGAGCGCCATCGTGTGGACCGCGGCCGGATCACTCGCCGCCTGGCTGTGGCTGCTGCTCGGCCAGGGCTTCTTCTGGCGTACCGACGTCAGGCTGCCGCCCCGCAGGGATCCGGAGGCGTGGCCGTCCGTCGGTGTCGTGGTGCCGGCCCGCGACGAGGCCGCGGTGCTGCCGGCGAGCCTGCCGTCGTTGCTCGCCCAGGACTACCCCGGGCGGGCCGAGGTCGTCCTCGTCGACGACGGCAGTACGGACGGCACCGGGGCGCTGGCGCGCGAGCTGGCGCACCGGCACGGCGGTCTGCCGCTGACCGTGACCTCGCCCGGCGAGCCGCCCGCGGGCTGGACCGGCAAACTGTGGGCCGTACGGCACGGCATCGGCCTGGCACGCGCGCGTGGACCCGAGTACCTCCTGCTGACGGACGCCGACATCGCCCACGCGCCGGACAGCCTGCGGCAGTTGGTCGCGGCGGCCGGTCCGGGCGGCTTCGACGTCGTCTCCCAGATGGCCCGGCTGCGGGTGGAGAGCCGGTGGGAGCGGCTCGTCGTGCCGGCCTTCGTCTACTTCTTCGCGCAGCTCTACCCGTTCCGCCGGATCGCCCGGAAGGGAGGACGGACGGCCGCCGCGGCGGGCGGCTGCGTGCTGCTGCGCGCCGAGGCCGCCGAACGGGCCCGGATCCCGGACACCATCCGGCACGCCGTCATCGACGACGTGGCGCTCGCGCGGGCCGTCAAGAGCAGTGGCGGGCACATCTGGCTGGGGCTGGCGGAGGGCGTGGACAGCGTCCGTCCGTACCCGCGGCTGCACGACCTGTGGCGGATGGTGTCGCGCAGCGCCTACACGCAGCTGCGGCACAACCCGCTGCTGCTCGCCGGTACGGTGGCCGGGCTCGTGCTGGTGTACCTGGTGCCGCCGCTCGCCCTGATCGCGGGCGTGGCCGCCGGCGGTACGGCGGCCACGGTCCTCGGCGGTACGGCGTGGCTGGTGATGACCGGCACCTACGTCCCGATGCTCCGCTACTACCGGCAGCCCCTGTGGCTCGCTCCCCTGCTGCCGTGCACCGCGTTCCTCTACCTCCTCATGACGGTCGATTCGGCGGTGCGGCACTACAGGGGGCGCGGCGCGGCCTGGAAGGGCCGCACGTACACGCGTCCGGACGCCGTCGTCGGCGAGGAGAGCTGAGCGGTCACTTGCGGCCGGGGGTCCAGTTCATGCCCCATCCGTAGGCGTGGTCGACGGTCCGCTGCGGGCTCACGCCGCGCTCGGGCACCAGGTAACGGGCCTCGCGCTGGACCACCAGGTCGCTGCCGGTGTTGGTGATCAGGGCGAGCGCGCACACCGTCGAGGGAACCGTGCACTCGTCGAGGGAGAAGTCGACCGGGGCGCCGTGCTGCGGCCGGAGGGTGACCGTGGCGTTCAGTTCGGCGAAGGAGCGTGCTCCCGCGTAGATGGTCACGAAGACCAGGACCCGTCGGAAGGCCTGCTTGTGGTCGAGGTTGACGGTGAGGTTCTCGCCGCTGGAGCGGGCGCCGGTGCGGTCGTCGGCGTCGAGGTGGATGTACGGCGGCCGGTGCAGGTCGCCGAAGGCGTTGCCGAGGGCCTGGACGACGCCCTTGCTGCCGTCGGTGAGTTCGTACAGGGCGCACAGGTCGAGGTCCAGGTCGGCGTGCAGGGCGACGGCCCGGCCGAGCTTGCTGCCCCATCCGGAGAACTGCTTGCGCATCTCCCAGTTGAGGTTCACGTGCAGGGCGCCCGAGGTGCCGCCCTGCTTGGTGAGCGAGACGGAGGGGGCCGCCTTCGTGAGCGTCACCTTCGTCAGGCGCACCGGTGCCGCGGGGGGTGCCGGGGGCGGGGGCGGGGGCGGGGGCGGGGGCGGTGCCGCGGTCATCGGAGGCGCGGTGACCGGGGGCGCGCTCGGCTCCGGCGCGGTGTGCTGGGGTTCGTCCACCGTGATGCCGTAGTCCGTGGCGAGGCCCTCCAGTCCGCTGCCGTAGCCCTGGCCCACGGCGCGGAACTTCCAGGCGCCCTGGCGCCGGTAGAACTCGCCGAGCACGAAGGCGGTCTCGACGGTGGCGCCGGGGCTGTCGAAACGGGCGGCCACCGTGTCCCGTCCGGCGTCCCTGACCTCGATGGAGAGGTCGGGGACGGCGGCGAACGTACCGCCGTCGGCGGAGACGGCGAGGACCACCGTCTCGATCGTGGGCTCCAGGCGCGCGAGGTCGACGACGAGCGTGTCGGTCACCCGGCCGCCCGCGTCCCGTTTGCCCTCGTGCCGGACCGCGCCGGAGGCGTGCAACGGCTGGTTGTAGAAGACGAAGTCGCTGCCGGAACGTACCTTTCCGCCCACCAGCAGCAACGCGGAGGCGTCCACGTCGGGCACGCCCGGCCCGGAGCGCCAGCCCAGCTCGACCCGCAGCGCCGTCGTCGGCACCGGAGCGTTGGATCCCTTCGGCATTGACATGTCGCCCCCATCGAGGTGTCGGCGCCAGGCGGGACCCGGCAGTCCCGTCGGGTTGTCTGCCCGCCCAACCTAATTCCCCAGGACACCGGGCGCCCATGAACAGCGCGGGAAGGCGGGTCGCCAACCCCCGGCAATCCGCCGGGAACTCGGCTTTTACATCACAACCATGGGGTGCGACGCCCCTTTTTGCCATGTTCGCTCGCATTGGGGATCCCAGGTCACCGCGGACGCGGAAAACAACCCTCTTATCGGTCTCCCCAACCAGCACATCGTGGGCTTAACTTATGTCCCATGACCTCCCCCCGCTCCACTTATGGCGGCGGCTATTACTCCGCCTCCTTCCCGGACACCCCGATCTACGACTCGCTCGTCGCCGAGCGGGGCACCCCGCAGATCGCTCCGATCCGGGTCCCCGCCGCCTACGACACACCGGGCAGTCACCTGCCCGCGCTGCCGTCGGCACTGCCCGCCCTTCCGGCCGGGCCCTCCCAGCCCTCCTACGGTTACCCGCAGGCCCAGTACCCCGCCCCGCTCCAGCAGGCACCCGCGGCGTACATCCCGCAGCAGGCCGCAGCGCCGCGTGGCTACCAGGGTCAGTACCCCCAGCAGCCGCGCCCCGCGCAGCCGGGCATGGGAACGGGCTACGAGGCCATGCGGCCCGCCGCTCCCCGGCCCGCGCCGGCTCCCTACCAGGACCCGTACGGCAACCAGCAGCAGCAGTACCGCGGCGGCGGCTACTGACACGTCTCCCGGGCTTTCCGTGCCGCCTGGCACGATGAGCGCATGGGGAACGTGTGGTTGCAGTCGATTCATGTGCATCCGGTCAAGGCGTTCCGGGGCCTCGCGCCCCGGGAGGCCGTCGTGGAGCCCTGGGGGCTGGCCGGAGACCGACGCTGGGCACTGATCGACGACGGGGGAAAGGTCGTCACCCAACGTCAGCGACCACGCCTCGCGCTGGCCGCCGCCGAACTCCTGCCCGGCGGCGGCGTCCGGCGCTGTCCGCGCCCGGCCGCAACCCGCTGACGGTGCCCGTCCCGCGGCCGTTCGGGCGGGTGCCCGTGGAGATCTTCCGCGACAAGGTGGAGGCCGTCCCGGCCGAGGACGACGCCGCGCACGCCTGGTGCAGCGCGTTCCTCGGTGCCGACGTGCGCCTGGTACACCTCGACGACCCCGCCTCGCGCCGCCCCGTGGACCCCGCGTACGCGCTGCCCGGCGAGACGGTCACGTTCGCCGACGGCTATCCGCTGCTGCTCACCTCCGCGGCCTCCCTCGACGCACTCAACGCCCTGATCGCCGAGGGTGACCGGGCGCACGAGGGTCCGCTGCCGATGAACCGTTTCCGGCCGAACGTGGTCGTGGCGGGCGCCGCCGCCTGGGCCGAGGACGACTGGTCCCGGATCGCCGTCGGCGAGGTCACCTTCCGCGTCGCCAAGATCTGCGGGCGGTGCGTCGTGACCACGACCGACCAGGACACGGCCGACCGCGGCCGGGAACCCCTGCACACCCTCGGCCGGCACCGCCGCGTCGACGGCAAGCTGGCCTTCGGACAGAACCTGGTGCCCGAGACCCGGGGCACCATCCGGGCCGGCGATCCGGTCACCGTCCTCGCCTGAACCGGATCCCGCTCCGCCCGGAACCCGGGAACCCGGGAACCCGGCCCAGGGCCCCGCGCGTTGCATGTTCCGTGAGCGGTTCCGAGTGCTCCGGACACTGGTGATCTCGCTCTCTCTTCGACCGGATCCGCGTGTGCGGGGATCACGGCGGGAGGTCTCATGGAGCGGGAAGGGGGTGCGGGACGGTGCGAGCGATCGGCGGACTGTGGCGCTGGCGGCACAACCCGCTGCGCCGCCGAACCGACCTGGCCGAGGCCTGGGCGGCCCTCGTGGCCCTGCTGCTGATCGTGTTCGTCGGGCCCCTCGTCGGCGCGCTCACCGGCCAGATCGCCCAGGACACGCTCCAGCGGTCCGTCCGTGAGCAGCGCCAGGCCCGGCACCTGGTGACGGCCACCGTCGTCCGCAAGCTGGACCGCTCCCCACTGGACACCGACCCCGAGAGCTCCTCCGGCCGTGACCTGCGCAGCCGGGTGGCCGCCGACTGGACCGCTCCGGACGGCACCGCGCGGCGGGGCACCGTCCTCGCGCCCCTCGCGGACCCGCGCCGCGGCGACCAGTTCACGCTGTGGACGGACGCGCGCGGACGCATCGTGGCCCGGCCCCTGGACCCCGCCACGGCGACGACCCACTCCGTCCTCGCCGGGGTCGGTGCCGCGCTGCTGACCGCGGGCCTCGTCGAGGCGGGCAGACGGCTGGCTGTCTGGCGCATGGTCCTTCGCCGGTACGCCCGTTGGGACCGGGCCTGGGAGCGGGCGGGACCGGACTGGGGCAGGACCGGCACCGGCAGCTGACCGCCTTCCGGCTCTGGTCAACCCACCGCCTGCGCGCACGCTACGGTGGACCGGCCGAACTACTTCGGCAGCACGAAACCCGCGTACGACGAGGTGGGGGCACGGCAACGCCATGGCACAGGGCACGGTCCAGGTGACGCACACCGGTACATCGCGGTGGCGGCGCCGCACGGGTGAGTACGCGTCGCTCGCCGCCGCCCTGGAGGCCGCGGCCGACGGCGATGTCCTCACCGTCGCCCCGGGCACCTACCGGGAGAACCTCGTCATCCAGCGGGCGGTGACCCTGCGCGGCCCGGAGGGCTCCGCGGGCTCGGTGCGGATCGCGCCCGTGGACGGGGTGCCGCTGACCGTGCGGGCCTCGGCCGTGGTCCAGGACCTGCACGTGGAGGGCCAGGACGCCGCGGCGCCCGCCCTGCTCGTCGAGGAGGGCACCCCCGAACTCACCGACCTGCGGATCGTCACCCGCTCCGCGGCCGGCATCGAGGTGCGCGGCGGCGCGCGGCCGACCGTGCGGCGCTGCACCGTCGACAACCCGGCCGGTGTCGGCATCGCCGTACTGGACGGCGGGGGCGGGGTGTTCGAGGAGTGCGAGGTCGTCGCGGCGGGCCAGGCGGGCGTCGCCGTGCGCGGCGGCGCGCATCCCCGGCTGGAGCGCTGCCGCGTGCACCACACCTCGGGTGTGGGCCTGTCGGTGACCGGTGAGAACTCCGCGCTGGAGGCGCTGGGGTGCGAGGTCTACGAGGTCCGCGGCAGCGGCGTCCAGGTCACCGGCCGGGCCACCGCCCACCTCACCGACTGCGATGTGCACCGCACCACCGCGGACGGCGTCACGCTCGACACGGACGCCGTGCTGACGCTGGCCGACTGCCGCATCCACGACATCCCGGAGAACGCGGTCGACCTGCGCTCGCGCTCCGTGCTGACGCTGACCCGCACGACGGTGCGTCAGTTCGGCCGCAACGGCCTGTCGGTGTGGGACCCGGGCACCCGCGTGGACGCCAACCAGTGCGAGATCTTCGACAGCACCGGTGACTACCCGGCCGTCTGGGTCAGCGACGGCGCCACCGCCGTACTGGACTCGTGCCGGGTGCACGACGTGCCGGACGCCCTGTTCGTCCTCGACCGCGGTTCCCGCGCGGACGTCGTCGACAGCGACATCTCCCAGGTCCGCAACACGGCCGTGTCGGTGAGCGACGGCGCCACCGCTCAGCTCGACGACTGCCGTATCCGGGACGCGGCGACCGGCGCCTGGTTCCGCGACCACGGCAGCGGCGGCACCCTCAGCAACTGCACGGTGGACGCCACCCAGACCGGCGTGATCGTCACCAAGGGCGCCGACCCGACGGTGGAGCGCTGCACGGTCGACTCCCCCGCCGAAGCGGGCTTCTACGTCTCGGCGGGGGGCCGGGGCAGCTTCCTGAACTGCCGGGTGACGGGCAGCGGCGGCTACGGCTTCCATGTGATCGACGGCTCCCGTACGACGCTGAGGAAGTGCCGTACGGAGCGCTGCGCGCGCGGTGGGTACGAGTTCGCGGACGCCGGTGGCGACGCGGCGTCCGGCGCCGGTCCCGTCGTGGAGGACTGCACCAGCGACGAGAGCGGAAGCCCGCGGCAGCCCAGCGCGCCGGAGACCGCTGTCCAGACCCTGCCGCAGTCCCCCGGCCTGCTGGGCTCGATCCCCGGGCAGCGCGCCGGCGATCAGGAACCGGCGGTCGCCGCTCCCGGGCCGGACAGGCCGGTGCGGGCCTCCAAGGCCGTGCTCGGTGAACTGGACGCGCTGGTGGGCCTGGACAGCGTCAAGCGCGAGGTGCGGGCGCTGACCGACATGATCGAGGTGGGCCGGCGCCGCCAGGAGGCGGGTCTGAAGGCCGCCTCGGTCAAGCGCCACCTCGTCTTCACCGGCTCCCCCGGCACCGGCAAGACGACGGTCGCCCGTCTCTACGGCGAGATCCTGGCCTCCCTCGGCGTGCTGGAGAAGGGCCACCTGGTCGAGGTGTCCCGGGTCGACCTGGTCGGCGAGCACATCGGTTCCACCGCGATCCGCACCCAGGAGGCCTTCACCCGGGCGCACGGCGGTGTGCTGTTCATCGACGAGGCGTACGCGCTGTCGCCGGAGGACTCGGGCCGCGACTTCGGCAAGGAGGCCATCGACACGCTGGTGAAGCTGATGGAGGACCAGCGGGACGCGGTCGTGGTGATCGTCGCCGGCTACACGGCCGAGATGGAGCGGTTCCTCTCGGTCAACCCCGGTGTGGCGTCCCGCTTCTCCCGGACCATCACCTTCAGCGACTACAACCCCGAGGAACTGCTGCGGATCGTGGAGCAGCAGGCCGAGGAGCACGAGTACCGGCTGGCGCCGGGCGCCGCGGAGGCCCTGCTGAAGTACTTCACGACGCTCCCCAAGGGGCCCGCCTTCGGCAACGGCCGTACCGCCCGCCAGACCTTCGAGGCGATGGTCGAGCGGCATGCGAGCCGGGTCGCCCAGGTCACCGACCCGAGCACGGACGACCTGACCCTGCTCTACGCCGAGGACCTGCCCGACTCCGCCTGAGCCCCTCCGGCGGGCCGCGGCCCGGGCAGGTCCGGCCGCAGCCGGCCCAGCAGGCGTTCCCGCTCCTCGGCGAACGCCGGGTCGGCCTGGTAGCCGGAGTGGCCGAGGATCGGGGCCGGCAGAGGATGCCGCGCTGTCCGGCCGTACGCGAGCGGGTCCTTGAGGGCTTCGCGGTCGACCTCGGGGCCGCCGTCGCCGGACAGGCGGACCGGGCCGCCGATGGGGTCGGTGGGCCGGTGCAGGTTGCGCCAGCAGTCCACGTCGTGGTGCAGGGCGCTGAGCGCGGCCGGTCCGAAGTGGGCCGGGAACCAGCGGCCGTAGAGGCGCTCCAGCGGCGAGCCGTAGGTCAGCAGCGCGACCCGTCCGCGGGCGGACGGTTCCAGCTGCCAGGCCGCCGCGGCGGCCAGCACGCTGCCCTGCGAGTGGCCGGAGATGACGAGCCGGCCGCCGGTGGCACGGGTCCAGGTGGCCATCCGCCAGGTCAGGTCGGGCACCGCGCGCTCGGCGTAGCAGGGCGGGGCGAAGGGGTGGGCGGCGCGCGGCCAGAAGGTGCCGACGTCCCACAGGATGCCGATGGTGCGGCGTGCGGAGGGGTCCTTGTAGGCGCGCCGGCCCCAGGTGACGAACAGGATGAAGCCGAGTCCGATCAGCCAGGAGCCCAGCGCCTCGGCCGTCTCGGCGGCGCTCTCGACGACGGCGTAGGCCGGCCGGGCCGCCTCGGCGGGTGTCTGCTCGGTGGTCGTCGCGCCGGCCAGGGCCGCGGCGCCCAGCAGGAGGGTCGTGGTGGAGACGACCGCGACGAGCAGGGGCGCGCGGTCGGTGAGGGTGGCCATCGCCCGGGCGCGGGCGATGCGGCGGGTGCGGGTGATGTCCTGCGGCTCGCCCGCGTAGTCGCGCTCCACCGCGGCCAGTTCCAGGCGGCGCAGGAGCCAGGTGCGCCGGCCCAGCCAGCCGAGCAGCACCAGCAGGACGAGCAGCATCGGCGGGATCACGGACGCCTGCCAGGTCAGCAGGACCGGTGGGCCGGGGATGTTCGTGCCGGTGCCGTCGAGCCAGTCGGCGACACGCTGGGAGACGCCGCCGGACATGACCCCGCCGAGCGCGCAGGCCAGCATCGCGACGGCCGGGCCGCCCAGTCCGCGCAGCGCCACGCGTGCGTCCGGACGCACCCGGTGCAGCACATGGGCGACCACACCGAGGGCGATCACCAGCAGGCCCTGGGCCAGGGTGAGGGCACCGAAGGTCGCGTCGCCCGGCAGCCGGCCCGCTGATTGCCATCCCGGGCGCTCCCACCCGGCGTACACCCCGGTGAGGACGAGCAGGGCGACGGCGGCGAGCGGCAGCCGTCGGACGAGGTGTTCGTCGAGCTCGCGGTCGAGGCGGTGCTCGCTGCGGCCCCGGCGGCACACCACCCACACCACGGCCGCCGCGGCCACGACCAGCGCCGTCTCCAGGAGCCGGCCCAGGACGTCGAGGAGCGCGGGTCCGCCGGGCCGGTGGTCGAACCGGGCGGCCGACGTGCCGACCGCCGCGGCGACCGTCAGCAGACCGGCGGCGGTGTGCGCGGCGCGGAGCCGGGCCACCAGGCGGCGTCCGTACCAGAACCCGGGGCGGCCGAGGGCGGTGTGGCCGGTCTCCTCCTCGGGCTCCGGCGCGCGGGACATCGGCTGCTGGGACTCGTACGCGCTCCAGGTGCGGTGGGAGAGGTACCACAGCAGGGCGGTGAGGACGGCCGGGACCAGGGCCGCGACGACCAGGCGGCGGCCGGGCCGGCTCCACCAGCCGCCGTCCGAGACCTCGGGGGACAGGAAGCCCAGCCAGGAGTGCCGCTCGGCGCACGCGGACGTGCCCGCGCACTGCCAGGCGGCGAGGTCCAGCGCGACCTCGCAGGCGGCGGCGACCAGCAGCACGGTCAGGGTGAGCCCGGTGAGCCGCACCAGCAGGCCGTACAGGCGCACGGTCCGGGTGCGGCCGCGGGCGGTGGGGCGCATCCAGTGGGCGAGGTTGACGACCATGAACGGCAGCAGCAACAGCCACAGGGCGCGGGTGCCGTTGCCGGAGGTGAGGTTGCACCAGACGTAGGCCTCCGGCACCGGGCGGCCGCGGTGGGCGTCCGGCCGGGACTCCGCGTCGGCGTCCTCGGCGCGCCGGAAGACGGCCGCGGTGTCGTCGCCGGTGATCCGCACCGTGCGCGGATCGTCGAGCATCTGCTCGGGTGTGGTGCCGCCCACTCCGTGGACCAGGAGCTCGAGCGCCGCTCCGCCGTCCGCCGGCCGACGGGCCATGTCGTCGGTGCCCCCGGCCGGGACATGTTCCTGCGCAGGTTCCACTGTCCGCACTTCCCCCGTGACGCGCCGTCGGCATCTGTCCGTGCGGGCACAAGGATCGCCGCTGGGCGCGCGGCGTACACCCCTCGTCACGGAATCTCCCCGATCCGTGTGACAGCGGGGGGCCGGGAGGTCACGTCACTGACATGTGCGCGTCCGCACGGTCGGTGGCGCGACCCGACACGGCCCGTGCGAGGATGGGACGTCCGCGCACCGGGGACGGGCAAAATGGCCTGGTCGACGGGGGTCCTCCCGGCTCGCGCGCAGTGGTGGGCCGGGGAGGGTGCGCGAGGCGTGTCGGACGGCTTGAGGCGAAAGGACCGGAGCGTACGTGAGTGAGAATCAGAACCTCCTCGCGGAGCAGCGGCGCGCCCTGATCCTGGACGAGGTCCGGCGCCGTGGCGGCGTCCGCGTCAACGAGCTCACCCGCAAGCTCGGCGTGTCGGACATGACCGTACGGCGGGATCTCGACGCGCTGGCCCGGCAGGGTGTGCTGGAGAAGGTGCACGGCGGTGCCGTCCCGGTGGTGGAGGCGAGCACGCACGAGCCGGGGTTCGAGGCGAAGTCGGGTCTGGAGCTGTCCGCGAAGGAGGACATCGCGCGGGCCGCGTCCGAGCTGGTCGCGCCGGGCAGTGCCATCGCGCTGTCGGGCGGTACGACGACGTACGCGCTCGCGCACCAGCTGGTGGACGTGCCGGACCTGACCGTGGTCACCAACTCGGTGCGGGTGGCCGACGTCTTCCACGCGGCACAGCGCACCTCGGGTCCCCGGCAGGGCGCCGCCACGGTGGTGCTGACCGGCGGGGTGCGCACCCCCTCGGACTCGCTGGTGGGGCCGGTGGCCGACCAGGCGATCGCGGCCCTGCACTTCGACCTGCTCTTCCTCGGGGTGCACGGCATATCGGTGGAGGCCGGCCTGTCCACGCCGAACCTCGCGGAGGCCGAGACCAACCGGCGCCTCGTGCAGTCGGCGCGGCGGGTCGTGGTGGTCGCCGACCACACCAAGTGGGGGACGGTGGGCCTGAGTTCGTTCGCGGCGCTGGAGCAGGTGGACACGCTGGTGACGGACGCCGGGCTGTCGGGCGAGGCGCGCGCCGAGGTGTCGGAGCATCTGCGGCGGCTGGTAGTGGCGGGCGAGCCCGACGAGTCCGACGAGGCCTCGGACATCTGACCCTGCCGCCGGTTAGGCTGTGGCGTCGTCTCCGTCGCCGCCCCGGCCGTGGTGAGTGACCGCCGCCCGGTCGGCCGCTTCCGGGACGCGGTCGCCTCGCTCGACCGGCGGCTGGACTCCCGCTAGGGCCCAGGAGCGGCGTTCGGCGCGTGCTCTCGCCGCACGGCCGGCAGTCCACGGAGGTCCGGTGGCCGTACGTCCCGTACGAGGACATCCCGGCCGGCACACCTGGACCACGCACCAGGCACCGCTTCTCGACGGGCAGACGTCGCCTGCCGCACAACCAGGTGTCGTTCAGGGCGCGTCCGGGGTCACGTCCCGGCGCCAGACACCCGTCTCCAGCAGCGAGGTGATCGCCGCCGTGTACGGCGCGATGTCCAGGCCCTGCTCGGCGAGCCACGCGTCGGAGTAGTACTTGTCCAGGTAGCGGTCCCCGGGGTCGCACAGCAGCGTCACCACGCTCCCCTGCCGACCCTCGGCCACCATCTCCGCGACGATCTTCAGTGCGCTCCACAGTCCGGTGCCCGTGGATCCGCCCGCCCGGCGGCCGATGGTCCGCTCCAGGGCGCGGACGGCGGCGACACTGGCCGCGTCCGGGACCTTCATCATCCGGTCGATCGCGCCGGGCACGAAGCTCGGCTCCATGCGCGGCCGTCCGATGCCCTCGATCCGGGATCCGCAGTCGCAGGTGACGTCCGGATCGCCGGTGGTCCAGCCCTCGAAGAAACAGGAGTTCTCCGGATCGGCGACACAGATGCGGGTGTCGTGCTGCATGTAGTGGACGTAGCGCGCGAGGGTCGCCGAGGTGCCGCCGGTGCCGGCCGTGGCGACGATCCACGCGGGCTCCGGGAACCGCTCCGACGCCAGCTGACGGAAGATGGATTCGGCGATGTTGTTGTTGCCGCGCCAGTCCGTGGCCCGTTCCGCGTAGGTGAACTGGTCCATGTAGTGGCCGCCGGTCTCCACCGCCAGGCGGGCCGACTCCTCGTACATCTTCCGGGAGTCGTCCACGAAGTGGCACTGCCCGCCGTGGAACTCGATCAGGCGGATCTTCTCGGCGCTGGTCGTGCGCGGCATGACGGCGATGAAGGGCACTCCGATCAGCTTCGCGAAGTACGCCTCGGACACGGCCGTCGAACCGCTGGAGGCTTCGATCACCGGGCGGCCCGGCCGGATCCAGCCATTGCACAGACCGTAGAGGAACAGGGAGCGGGCCAGCCGGTGTTTGAGGCTGCCGGTCGGATGGGTCGACTCGTCCTTCAGGTACAGGTCGATGCCCCACCGCTCGGGCAGCGGGAACCGCAGCAGATGCGTGTCGGCCGAGCGGTTCAGGTCCGCCTGGACCTTGCGCACCGCCTCTTTCAGCCAGCCGCGATAGGCCCCGTCGGTGCGGTCGACGTCGAGGGTTTCGCCGGTCCGGATCTGTGCGGGGGTGCTCACGGCAGGCTCCTTACGTTCCGCGCCGACGGCGCCTCGCGCGGTCGGCACACCGATCATAGACACCTTCCTGCACGCTTCTCACCTGCATAAACACCTCTTTGGGCGACTCAAAGGCAGCCCTGGGGTGCGATGGCGCGGCCCCGTGGGGGGCGCATTCGCGCGAGTGCTCCGGGTGCTCACGGCGAGGCGGCCATGCGCACTGGTGCTCGGCGGCCGGGACGGGCAGACTGCCCGACGGGACGAAGGTCCTGGACGGGGGCGCGCATTGGATCACGACAGGAACGGGACAACGGCTCACGCGTGAGCGCGAGCCGGCAGAGCCACGCACAAGGGGGGCGGAGCCAGATGGCGGAGCCGGAGTTCAGGGCCACGGGCGTGCGGATCGGGAAGCGACTGCGCTCGCTCACCCGGGCCGGGCAGGTCCGGATCAACGACGGCAGGCTCGAACTGCTCACCAGTTACGGGAGCGAGATCGACAGCGCGCCGGTACAGGCGGTGCGTGCCTCCAAGCCCTGGTTCGTCCCGGAGGACCGGGCCCTGGCGGACCTCAACGGCAACCGCTACCTGCTGACCCTGGGCGAGCACGATCCCGCTCCCGGAGAGCCGGGGCCACCCGCCGCACGCCGGTTCGTCGAAGCCGTACGGAAGGCTGCGCGGCGTGACCGCTGAACCACCGCGAGTTGCGGGACCGCGCCTCCTGCGCCACGCTGATCTCACGTAACTCTGGGTTTACCGGCGATAACGCTGCGAACCAGCCCGCCGGCCACGACAGCAGGCGGCCGCGTCACGCGGGCACTCTGCTGGATCGATCCGAACTCCGTGTTCTTCCGGACCTCTATGTCGGGGAGTCGCAGCCGTGATCAGTCACCCGAGCAGGCACTGCACGGTGGAGCTCCAAGCCCTGCCGTCGCGGATCGGCCAGGTCCGCAGAATCGTATCTGCGCAGTTGCGCTACTGGCATCTGGATCCCCTCATAGACCGGGCGGCGCTCGGTGTGACGGAGCTGTTGACCAACGTCCACCTCCATGCCCGGCCCGACAAGACGTGCACCGTGGAGATCGAGCTGGTGCTCGACCGGCTCAAGGTCTCGGTGCGCGACCACGACCCGCGTCTGCCGGTCGTGGGATCGATCGACGAGGCGGACGGGCTCGCCACCTGCGGCCGTGGGCTCGCGATGGTCGCCGCGGTCAGCGAGAGCTGGGGTGTGCGGCCGGACGGCGAGTCCGGCAAGGTCGTGTGGTTCACCCTGCCGACGTCCTCGGCCGCGCGGGCCGGTTCCGCTCGTCCGCCGCGGCGCCAGGTCGTGGACAAGCCCGCGCGCCGGTTCGCGGAGGTCGAGCACGCGGTCGACCTGCGCCGGCCCGGACACACTCCCGCCCGGTCGGCCGTCCCAGGCTGACCGGGCGGTGACGCCTGTCGCCACGGTGCGGGGTCACTCGGAGCGACGTGTCGTCCGAGGGCCGTCCTCCTCGGTGTCAGGCGTCGTATGAGGGCGGTTCCGCCAGGGGGCACGCCGCCTCCGGACGGTTCCGCCAGGGGGCACGCCTGCGAGAGCGGCTCCGCCCGGTGCAACGCGTCGCCCGGGGGCGGTCCGCTCGGCGTTGTGCGTCGGCCTGGGAACGGTCGCACTCGGTGCCTTGTCGTTCGAGGGCGGGCGCACCCGGTGCCACGCCTCGTCCGAGAGGCATCCCACCCGGTGCCAGGTCTGGTCCGAGAGCCATCCACCGGTGCCACGCCCCGTCAGAGGCGGTGGTGCCGTGTCGGCCGGCGCGGACGGTTTCACTCCGTGGCGATGGCCCGCAGCACGTCCAGGCGTGCCGCGCGCCGCGCCGGGCGCAGGCCGGCGAGGGCTCCGGCGGCGAGCCCGACCAGCGCCACGACCGCGAGTCGCGTCGGCGGCATCGCGAAGGCGAAGGCGCTGTCGCTCGTCCCGTCCGAGGCCTTGACCAGCACCCAGCCGAGGAAGGTGCCGAGGGCGAGGCCGCCGACGGTGCCGAAGGCGGCGACCAGGACCGACTCCCAGCGGACCATGGCACGCAGCTGGGACCGGGTCTGGCCGACGGCCCGCAGGAGCCCCAGTTCGCGGGTTCGTTCGTGGATCGCCAGGGTCAGTGTGTTGGCGATGCCGAGGAGCGCGATGAGCACCGCGAGGGCCAGCAGCGCGTAGACGAGCGTGAGCACCATGTCGATGCCGCCGGCCGAGGACCGCGCGTACGCCTCGCGGGTCTGCACCTCGGGGTCGCCGTACTGAGCGGCCACCCTCTCCACCGCCGCCCTGCCCGCGTCCGGGTCCACGCCGTCCTCGAAGGAGACCGCGACGAGGCTGTCGGAGTCCTGGGTGCGGTGCGGGGCCCAGGCGGCGCGGGTGATGACGTACTCGCCGGCGAGTTCGGACCGTTCGTAGACCGCGCGGACGGTGAAGGTCTCGCGCCGGCCGTCGGTGAAGGTGAGCTGTGCCGTGTCGCCGGTGGCCAGGCCCAGTCGGGCGGCCTCGTCCTGGGTGACGGCGATGCCGTCGGTGCCGAGGGCGTCCAGGGAGCCGTCGACCGTGCCGAGGTCGAAGGTGCGGGCCAGGGCGACCGGGTCGGTGACGGTCAACGCGCGCCCCTTGCCGTCGACTTCGGCGACGCCGCGGCCGAGTCCGACGGCCGTGTCCACCTCGGGCAGCCGCTGCACCGCTCCGGCAAGCCGGGGGCTGAGGCCGCTGCCGCCCGCACCGAACGACGGGGTGCTGACGGCGACGTCGCCCGCGAAGGACCGCGAGACGGTCTGGTCCATGGTCGCCTTCAACGAGGCGCCGAACACGGTGAACAGCGACACCACGGCCACACCGATCATCAGGGCGCCGGCGGTGGCGGCCGTCCGTTTCGGGCTGCGCAGGGCGTTGCGCCGGGCGAGCCCGCCGGTGACCCCGCGCAGTGTGTCGAGCGGGCCGCCGAGGACGCGTACGGCGGTGGTGGCGGCGACCGGGCCGAGGACGACGAACGCGGCCAGGGCCAGGACGGCGCCGCCTCCCGCCAGCCAGAGGGACGGTGACACCAGGACGCCGGTGAGGGTGACCGCGAGGGCGAGTGCGGCGAGCCCGAGGCCGGTGACGGCGCGGGCGCGGGAGGCGCCGGACGAGTCGACGGCCGTCTCACGCAGGGCGGCCAGGGGTGCGGTGCGGCCGGCGCGTACGGCGGGCTGTAGCGCGGAGCCCAGGCAGACCACGACGCCGACGGCGAGCGGTACCGCCATCGACAGCGCGCCGATCACCAAGTCCCCTTCGGGGAAGGGGAATCCGATGGCCGGGAACAGGGCCTGCAACCCGGCGGCGACACCGATGCCGCCCGCCAGTCCGGTGGCCGACGCGAGCACGGCCACGGCGCCCGCCTCGACGAGGGTGGTGACGGTGACCTGGCGGCGGGAGGCGCCCAGCGCCCGCAACAGGGCGTTCTCACGGGTGCGTTGGGCGACGACGATCGCGAAGGTGTTGTGGATGGAGAAGGTCGCGACCAGCAGTGCCACGCCGGAGAACACCAGCAGGAAGGTGGTGAAGAGGGTCAGGAACCGGCTGGAGATCATGTCGGTGTTCTCCTCGGCCGCCTGCTGACCGGTGATGGCCTCGACTCCCGCGGGCAGTACGGGGGTCAGCCGGTCGACGAGCTCCCGCTGGCCGACTCCGGGACCCGCGCGCACCTGGATGCTCGCCGCCTCACCGGGCCTGGCCGTGAGGTACTTCTCGGCGTCGGCCCGGGTCAGGCCGGTGAAGGTCACCTGGGCCATGCCGTCCTCGCCGCCGAAGGTGGCAAGGCCGACGATGGTCACCGTGACGGGGTCGGGCGTACGCAGCGTCGTCGTGTCGCCGATGGCCAGGCCGCCCTTCTCGGCGGCTCCCCGGTTGACGACGGCCTCACCGGACCGCTCCGGGGCGCGGCCCTCGGCGAGCCGGTACGGGTTGAGCTGCGGGTCGGTGATCCAGTTGCCGGCACGGGTGGGCGGTCCCTGGCCGCCGACGGGGGCACCGTCCGCGCCGACGAGCTGCCCGGCGCCCTGGATGTCGGGGGCGGCGGCGGCCACGCCCGGGACCTTCTCGACGGTGCTCACCAGGTCGGTGGCCACCGGCTGGCGCACGCCCTGGCTCTCCCCGGGCGTGGTGATGGCGTCGGCGCTGCGGATCACGGCGTCGGTGCCGCGGGTCGCGTCGCCGAACATCTCGTCGAAACCGGCGCGCAGGGTGTCGCCCATGACGAGCGTCCCGGCGAGGAAGGCGACGCCGAGGAACACCGCGAGGAACGTCCCGGCGAAGCGCCGCCTGTGGGCGCGCAGGGAGGACCCGCTCAGACGTACGGCGGCGTTCATGAGGGCACCTCGAAGGCTTTCAGGCGGTCCAGGACCTTGTCGGCGGTCGGGGCTTCCATCCGGTCGACCAGGCGTCCGTCGGCGAGGAAGACGACCTCGTCGGCGTGCGCGGCGGCGACCGGGTCGTGGGTGACCATGACGACCGTGCGGGCCGTCTGCCGTACGGCGCGGCCGAGCAGCCCGAGGACCTCCTCGCCGGAGCGGGAGTCGAGGTTGCCGGTCGGCTCGTCGGCGAACACGACGTCCGGCCGGCCGGCGAATGCCCGGGCCACGGCGACCCGTTGCTGCTGGCCGCCGGAGAGTTCGGCGGGCCGGTGGTGGAGGCGGTCGCGCAGGCCGACGACGTCGATCAGCGTGTCGATCCACTCCGGGTCGCCCTCGCTGCCCGCGAGGTCCAGCGGCAGACGGACGTTCTCGGCGACGGTCAGTGTCGGCAGCAGGTTGAACGCCTGGAACACGAAGCCGACGCGGTCGCGGCGCAGCAGGGTGAGGCGGCGGTCGTCGAGGGCGCCCAGTGCGGTGTCGCCGATGTGGGCGGTGCCCGAGGTGAGGGTGTCGAGGCCGGCCGCGCAGTGCATCAGCGTGGACTTGCCGGAGCCCGAGGGCCCCATGATCGCGGTGAAGCGGCCGGCCGGGAAGTCGACGCTCACCCCGTCCAGGGCGCGTACCGCGGTGTCACCGCCGCCGTACACCTTGACGGCGTCGACGACCCGGGCGGCCGGCGGTGTGCCGGTCGTGGCGGTGGGAGCGGTGGGGGCGGTCATGCCGCACCGCCCTTGCCCGCGGGGCCGAACCGCTCGTCCAGGACGGACAGCCGGCGCCAGTACTCGTCCTCGTCGATCTCGCCGGAGGCGAAGCGGTGGCCGAGCACGGTGAGGGGCGAGTGGTCGTCGGCGACGGAGCGCCGCCAGGGGCCGCCGCGACCGCGCCCCGCGGTGCGGCGCAGGAAGGTGATGCCGCCGATCACGACGGCCGCCCAGATGAGGGGGAAGAACAGGATCCACGGGCCGGGGCCGCCGTCGCCGAAGTGCGCCAGGGTCTGCATGCCGGGTCATCTCCCAGGTAGGTGTTCGCGTGGTGCCCTCGACAGTGGCTCCGGGGAGGGGTCCGGGTCGTCGTACGGGCAGCGGCAGTGGACGTACCTCCTGGGGAGTACGCGGGCTCACGAGGACTGCTCCGCACTGCCTCGACTTCTGTAACTACTAGTATGTACAGTAGCTGCGTGAGCACCTCGGACCGGTTGATCGAGTCCACCCGTGACCTGCTGTGGGAGCGCGGCTATGTGGGCACCAGCCCCAAGGCCATCCTGGAGCGCGCTGAGGCCGGGCAGGGCAGCATGTACCACCACTTCAAGGGCAAACACGATCTCGCGCTGGCCGCGATCCGGCGCTCGGCCGAGGAGCTGCGGGCCGCCGCCGAGGAAGTACTCGGCGGGCCGGGCACGCCGTACGAGCGCGTCGCGGCGTATCTGCGGCGTGAGCGGGACGTACTGCGGGGCTGTCCGATCGGGCGGCTGACGATGGACCCGGACGTCGTGGCCAGTGACGCGTTGCGCGCGCCGGTGGACGAGACGCTCGACTGGCTCCGCGAGCGGATCGCCGGAATCGTCGAGGAGGGCAGGGAACAGGGCCAGTTCGCCCCCTCCCTGGACGGTGAGGAGATCGCCGCACTCGTCGTGTCCACCGTCCAGGGCGGCTACGTCCTCGCCCGCGCGTCGGGTTCGTCCGCCGCCTTCGACACGGGCGTGCGGGGCCTGCTCTCGCTGCTCGCTCCGCGAAGCGATCCCCCGGCGCCGTGAAGGAGTCCCCCGATGCACGCCATGCAGTACGAGCTCACCCTGCCCGCCGACTACGACACGGGGATCATCCGGGACCGGGTGGCCCGCCTCGGGCATCTGCTCGACACCTGGGAGGGCCTCGGCCTCAAGGCCTATCTGCTGCGCGAGCGCGGGAGGGACGGCTCGCCGGTCAACCAGTACGCGCCCTTCTACCTGTGGGACACCGCGCGGGGAATGAACACCTTCCTCTGGGGCGGCGCCTTCCAGCGGCTCAGCGACGACTTCGGGCGGCCCCCGGTCCGGCAGTGGACCGGCGTGGCGTACGAGGAGGGCGGCGCCGCCCGCTCCCCTGCGCGGGTCGCGGTGCGATGCCGGCGGCCCGTGCCGGACGGCGCCGAGTGGGCGGCCGTCATGGCGGACGCCGTACGTGAGACGGGGCGGCTCGCGCGGCAGGACGGCGCGGTGCTCGCCGCGGCGGCCGTGGACACCGAGCGGTGGGAGCTGGTCCACTTCTCGCTCTGGGAGCACGAGACGCCCGCGGCCGACGGGGACGTCTTCCGGGTCCTGCACGTCTCGGCGCCGGGCCGCGCCCGGCTGCCGCGGGGCCGGCAGTGGTGAGCACGTCCGTACGGTGCCCGGCGCCGCCCTCCCCGAGCACCTGGGCGTGTGCGACGCGCACGACCACCTGTTCCTCGGCAGTCCCCGGCCGCCCGGGCAGGAACCGCGCGGTGTCACCGCGGCGCGCGCCGGACTGGCCGCGTTCCGCGAGCTCGGCGGCGGCAGCGTGGTCCAGTGGACGCCGTACGGGCTCGGTCGGCGGGCCGCCGATCTGCCGCCGTTGTCCCGGCGGACCGGGGTGCAGGCGGTGGCCGCGAAACACCAGGGCGGGCACTACGACGAGGGGGGCCTCAGGGAGCTGCGGGGCCGGCTCGCCGAGGTCTTCGTCGCCGAGCTGACGGAGGGCATCGGCACCTCGGGCGTCCGCCGCTCGACGCACCGGCCCGCATCTGCTCGTACGAGTGCGCCTTCTGCGTGCCGTGCGGTGAGGCCCTGCGGGGCGTCTGTCCGAACTGGGACATGAACGGGCAACAAGGGTGCCCGGCGCGCGAGGGGGTGGTGATGCGGTACGTGGCGTCCCAACCCGGTGGGGCCCACGGCATGTGGCGTCCCAACCCGGTGGCGCCTACGGCGTGTTCCTGCCGAGGTCGAGCCGTCCGATGCGGGCCACGTTCTCCCGGTCCTCGGTGTCCGTGCTGGCCTCGGCGGTGAACCAGGCGTCGAGGATCTCCTTGAGCAGCGGGCCGGAGGTCAGGCGGAGACTGAGGGCGAGGACGTTGGCGTCGTTCCAGCGGCGGGCGCCGTCGGCCGTGCCGGCGTCCGTGCACAGGGCCGCGCGGACGCCGGGCACCTTGTTCGCGGCGATCGAGGCGCCGGTACCCGTCCAGCAGCACACGACGGCCTGGTCGGCCCTCCCGGCGGCGACCTCACGGGCCGCGGCCTCGGAGCAGACGGCCCACCGGGGGTCGGCACCCGGGTTCAGCGCTCCGTGCGCGATGACCTCGTGGCCGCGGGTCCGCAGTTCCTCCACGAGGGTGCGCGCCACGGGTTCGTCCATGTCCGAGGAGACGGCGATCCGCATGCCATGAGCCTACTCGGCCCGGCTCGCGGAAGCGTCAGGACAGCGCGCCCAGCGGATCGTCCAGGACCGGCTGCCAGGCCAGTTCCGCCGCGCCGACCAGGCTGTTGTGGTCGAGGGTGCACGGCAGGATGGGGACGCCGCCGCTCTGCCCCCACAGGCTCCGGTCGGCGACGACCGCGCGCAGCCGGCCCGGGTCCGCGTCGAGCAGGGTGCGGTGCAGGCCGCCGAGGATGATGCGGTCCGGGTTGAGGATGTTCACCAGTCCCGCGAGGCCGAGGCCGAGCCGGTCGATGAGGGCCCCGGCGGCCGCCCGGACGGACGGGTCGGCGTAGTGGTCGAGGATCAGGTCGTTGGCCTGCTGGAGCAGGGAGACCTCCGGACCCGGGTCGCGGCCGGCGGCCGTGAGGAAGGCCAGCGGGTCCGCCTCGACGTCCAGACAGCCGCGGCTGCCGCAGTGGCAGGGTCGGCCCTCGGGGTGGACGGTGAGGTGACCGACTTCCAGCGCCAGGCCCGAACTGCCGGTGTGCAGGCGCCCGTCGAGCACCAGCGCCCCGCCCACGCCCCGGTGTCCGGTGGCCACGCACAGCAGGTCCCGGGCGCCGCGGCCCGCGCCGTGCCGGTGCTCGGCGAGCGCCATGAGGTTGACGTCGTTGCCCGCGAACGCCGGTCCGGTGATGCCGGCCGCGCGCACGCACTCCTCGAAGATGCGGCGCACCGGGGCGCCCACCGGCCAGGCCAGGTGCAGCGGGTTCAGCGCGAGCCCGTCCGGTTCGGCGACCGCGGACGGCACGGCGAGGCCGGCGCCGACGCATCGGCGTCCGGTGGTACGCAGCAGTTCCGCCCCGGCTTCCACGACCGACACCAGGACCTTTGCCGGGTCGGCGTCCACCGTCTCGCAGCCGGGGGCGGTGGCGACGATCCGGCCGCCCAGCCCCACCAGGGCCGCCCGGAACCCGTCGGCGTGCACCTGCGCCGCGAGGACGACGGGCCCGCCCTCGGCGACCGCGAGCCGGTGCGAGGGCCGCCCCTGGGAGCCGGCCGCCGCGCCGGGCCGGGCGTCCACCCGGATCAGCCCGAGCGCCTCCAGTTCGGCGGCGACCGCGCCCGCCGTGGCCCGGGTCACGCCCAGCTCGGCGGTGAGCACGGCGCGGGTCGGGGCGCGTCCGGTGTGCACGAGTTCCAGGGCGGGACCGAGCGCACCCCGCCCCCGGTCCAACCGTGCCCTGGACGTGGTCCCTTCCCCCGCCGTCCGGGGGTCCGCCTTCCCGCTCATGGAGGCGAGTCTCCCATGATCCGCGGATGCGCCGGCCTACAGGCCACTGACCCGGAGCGTGATGTTCAGGCGCCCTGTCAGCCCCGACTCCGGCGGCGCGCTGCCCGCGTGCACCCGCGGTACGCCGTGGAACGCGAGCCGGGACGGACCGCCGAAGACGAACAGGTCACCGCTGCGCAGTTCCACGTCGGTGTACGGCCGGGTACGGGTCTCGGTGTTGCCGAAGCGGAAGACGCAGGTGTCGCCGAGGCTCAGGGACACCACCGGGGCGTCCGACTTCTCGTCGCTGTCGCGGTGCATGCCCATGCGGGCGTCGCCGTCGTAGTAGTTGATCAGCGCGATGTCGTACCCGGCGGTCGCGGCCCACGCCGGACCGAGCGCGTCGCTCACCGCGCGGCGGCCCAGCTCCCCCAGCCAGCTCGGGAACGGTTTCACCGGGGCGCCGTCACCGTCGACGACCGTGCGGGCGTAGGCGTACGGATGCCAGTGCCAGCCCAGGCAGACCTGGCGGGCGGTCATCGTGCCGCCGCCGGGGGTGCGGACCGTGCGCAACCCGGCCGGCGGGCGGGACCACTCCCGGCAGGCCTGCACCAGGTCGCGCTGGCGGGCCGGGTCCAGCCAGTCCGGGACGTGCACCGCGCCCGGCGCCACCTCCGTCCGCTCCCGGGGGAACAGTTCGGTGTCCATGGCCTCCATCCTGCCCGACCGGTCGTAAGCCGCGCCTCGGCTAGCCTTGACGCACGATGGACGACCGTATGACGACTCCCTGGGGCGAGCTGGCGCTGTCCCGTTTCCCCGAGGACCCGCGTGACCGGCTGCGTGCCTGGGACGCCTCCGACGAGTACCTGCTCCGGCATCTCGCGGACGAGAAGGTCCCCCTGTCCGGCACCGTGGTGGTGGTCGGCGACCGCTGGGGCGCGCTGGCCACGGCGCTCGCGGCACACCGGCCGACGCAGATCACCGACTCGTACCTCACCCAGGAGGCGACCCGGGCCAACCTCGCCCGCAACGGCGTCGAGCCCGGCGCGGTGGACCTGCTGACCACGCGGGACACCCCGCCCGCCCGCGTCGACGTCCTCCTGGTCAGGGTGCCCAAGAGCCTCGCGCTCCTGGAGGACCAGCTGCTGCGGCTGGCGCCCGCGGTGCACGCGGACACGGTCGTCGTCGGCACCGGAATGGTGAAGGACATCCACACCTCGACGCTCCGGCTGTTCGAGCGGATCCTCGGGCCGACCCGGACCTCGCTCGCCGAGCGGAAGGCCCGGCTCGTCCTCTGCGCGCCCGAGCCGGCACCGGAACGGGCCGACAGCCCCTGGCCGTACAGCTATGACCTGCCCGACGGCGTCGGGCAGGTCTCGGGGCGCCCGGTCGTCAATCACGCGGGCGTCTTCTGCGCCGACCGGCTCGACATCGGCACCCGGTTCTTCCTCCGGCACCTGCCGGACACGAAGGGCACGCGGGTGGTGGACCTCGGGTGCGGCAACGGCGTGGTGGGTACGGCGGTGGCGCTGGCCGACCCCGGGGCCGAGGTGCTGTTCGTGGACGAGTCGTTCCAGGCCGTGGCCTCGGCGGAGGCGACGTACCGGGCGAACGGCGCGCCCGGGCACGCCGAGTTCCGGGTCGGGGACGGGCTGGCCGGGGTACCGGCCGGGAGCGTCGACCTCGTGCTCGTCAATCCGCCGTTCCACTCGCACCAGGCGACGACCGACGCGACGGCGTGGCGGATGTTCACCGGCGCCAAGCGGGCGCTGCGTCCCGGCGGCGAGCTGTGGGTGATCGGCAACCGGCACCTCGGGTACCACCTGAAGCTGCGGCGCCTGTTCGGCAACAGCCGGCTGGTCGCCAGTGACCCGAAGTTCGTGGTGCTGAGCGCCGTCAAGAGGTAGCCGGGTGCCCTGCGGGTGCCGCGGCGGTCATGGCGACTGCGGATGCCGCGGCGGTCATGGCGACGTCAAGGGTACCGTCGCGGTCCAGCGCCGTTATGGCCCCGCGCTATCCCGTGCCGCCTAAGCTGAGGCTGAGGCCGAGGGGCGTGCCGGGCATGGAGGCTGCGATGGATGGACCACCGACCACACCGACCGCACAGGACGGGTCCGGGAGCGGGAGCGGGCGTTACCTGCCGATCGCCGAGCACGGTCTGATCGGCGACCTGCGCAGCGTGGCCCTGGTGGGCACCGACGGCACGATCGACTGGTACTGCTGCCCGTCGTTCGACGCCCCGAGCGTCTTCGCCTCGATCCTGGACGCGGACAAGGGCGGCTCCTTCGAGCTGGCGGCGACCGTGCCGGCCACGACCAAGCAGTTCTACTTCCCCGACACCAACGTGCTGATCACCCGGTTCTTCACCGAGGACGGTGTCGGCGAGGTGCAGGACTTCATGCCGGTCGACGGGGCCGCGGTGGAGACCGAACGCCACCGGCTGATCCGGCGGGTGCTGTGCGTACGCGGTTCCATCCCGTTCCGTACCCGCGTGGCGCCGCGTTTCGACTACGGCAGTGAGCCGCACACCGTGCGCATGGCCGGTGACGTCGCGGTGTTCGAGTCCGCCAAGCTGTCGTTGGGGCTGACCGCGACCGTGCCGCTGGAGGTCGACGGCCAGGACGCGTACGCCGACTTCAAGCTGGCCGAGGGCGAGTCGGCGGTGTTCGCGCTGGACCAGGTGGGCGGCGAGGTGACACCCCGCCGATGCGCGCGGACGGAGGCCGAGGAGCAGTTCACCACCACGGTGGCGTACTGGCGGACCTGGCTGTCCCAGTCCAAGTACCGTGGCCGCTGGCGGGAGATGGTGCACCGTTCGGCCCTCACGCTGAAGCTGCTGACCTACGCGCCGACCGGCGCGATCGTGGCGGCGCCGACGACGAGCCTGCCCGAGCAGCTCGGCGGCGAGCGCAACTGGGACTACCGGTACGTGTGGGTGCGGGACGCCGCCTTCTGTGTGTACGCGCTGCTGCGGCTGGGCTTCACCGGTGAGGCCGAGGCGTTCATGAACTTCGTGACCCGGCACGTCAGTCCGGGTGACGGCAAGCCGTCGGGCCCGCTCCAGATCATGTACGGCATCGACGGCCGCACCGATCTGACGGAGCGTGAACTCGACCATCTGGAGGGGCACCGGGCCTCCGCGCCGGTGCGGATCGGCAACGCGGCGGCCGAGCAGCTCCAGCTCGACATCTACGGCGCGCTGATCGACTCGATCTACCTCTACGACAAATGGGCCAAGCCCATCTCCAGCAGCCAGTGGGACGACGTGTGCGCGCTGGTGGACTGGGTGTGCGAGAACTGGGACCAGCCCGACGAGGGCATCTGGGAGACCCGCGGGGGCCGCAAGAACTTCCTGTACTCGCGGCTGATGTGCTGGGTGGCGATCGAGCGCGGGATCCGGATGGCCAACCGTCGCGGGCTGCCCGCCGACCTGAACCGCTGGCGGGAGTGCCGCGACACCATCTACCGGCGGATCATGAGCCGGGGCTGGTCGGAGACGCGCCAGGCGTTCGTGCAGCACGAGGACGGTGACGTGCTCGACGCGGCGGTGCTGATGATGCCGCTGACGAAGTTCATCGCGCCCACCGACCCCAAGTGGCTGTCCACGCTGGACGCCCTCACCCACGACCTGGTGTCCGACTCGCTGGTCTACCGCTACGACCCGCTGGAGAGTCCCGACGGGCTGCGCGGCGACGAGGGTACGTTCTCCATCTGCTCGTTCTGGTACGTCGAGGCCATGGTGCACGCCGGGCGGATCGACGAGGCGCGGCTGGCGTTCGAGAAGATGCTCACCTACGCCAACCATCTCGGCCTGTACGCCGAGGAGATCAGCCACACCGGCGAGCAACAGGGCAACTTCCCGCAGGCGTTCACCCATCTCGCCCTGATCAGCGCGGCCTTCAACCTGGACCGTGCCCTCGGCTGAGGACCGAGGACCGAGGACCGGTTGCGAAATCCCGCGCGGGCGGATGCGGGAACGGAGGGCCACCGCCGCTCGGACAGCGCTTGGGCGGGTCGCCTCAAGGGCGCGCCCGCCCAGGTCTCAGTGCCCGTGACCGTCGGAGGTGGCGTGACCGTCCGAGGACTCCGGGGCGTCCGAGCCCGTTCCGGCGCCGGTGGGCGTGCCGGCGTCCGGGCGCTCGCCCGGCTCCGCGCGCTCCTCCCCCGCCGCCGCGCCGGCCCGCACGGTGAACGCCGCGGTGCGGACCTTCCCCGCGTGCTTGAAGTCGAGGAAGAGCCGGTAGGTGCCGGTGCTCGGTGCCGTGGCCGTGAAGGAGACGGCCGGGCCGGGCTCGGTCCGGCCGTCGCCGGGTTCGCCGTTCGGGTGGACGTGCAGGTACGCGAGGTCTCCGGAGCGCAGGGCCACCAGGTGGCCGTAGGCGCCGAGGTAGGGCTGGAGGTCGGTGACGGGCTTGCCGGCGCGGGAGACCGTCAGCGTGAGTTCGCCGGCCGCGCCGGGGCGCAGGGCACCGTCGAGCTCGACCTCGTAGCCGTGCACCCGCGCGGTGGTGTCCGGCTCGGGGAGGCTCCGGGGCGCGTAGGGGCCGGAGGCCGCCAGGTCCGCGCCGAGGGTGAGGTTCGCGGCGTTCCCGCGCGCCGGGGTGAAGTCGGCGAAGACCCGGTAGCCACCCGCCCGGGGCAGGTCGACGGGGGTGCTCCAGGTGCCGTCGGCGGCTCGGACCGGGTGCAGGTGACGGTAGGTGACCAGGTCGCGTGAGGCCACGATGAGATGGAGTTCCTTGTCGTGTTCGCGCCTGTAGGCGGTGACGGCACGACCACTGTCGTCCCGGACGACGAAGCGCAGGTCCGCCCGGCGGCCGGCGGTGACCTGCGGGGTCCTGAGGTCGAGGGTGTAGCCGCCCTCGGAGATCTGCAGTCCGCCCGGCGGTCGCGCCTCGTGCCCCGTGTGGCCGCCGCCGTCCGGTGACGGTGACGCCTCGCCGTGGCTCTCGTGGCGCGCGGGCGCGGCGTCCTCGACGGCCGGGTCGAGGCTCTTGCCCACGCCGTAGGCCGTTCCGAACGTCGCCGCGAGTGCGGCGGCGAACGAGGTGATCTTCAGTCCAGTGTGCATGGCCGGCTCCTGGGCGGTCAGGGCCTCCGGCGTCCCTGTCGAGGCCTGTACACCCCACAATACCCCTGGGGGGTATCCGGTCAAGTCTTCGGGTCGATCCCCCCATATACCGGGCCGGGGTATACGCATCGACACCGGAAGGCGCGTCGAGCCGCGCCGGCAGCCGCCGTCCTGGAAGGTCCAGAGCCGTCCCGGGACCTTCCAGGCTTCGCGGCTCGCTCAGCCGAAGGCCTTGACCGCCTGGTAGTAGGTCCACGCCGTGCTGTCGCAGGCCGTCCTCGTCCCGCCGGTGTAGCCGGCACACACGCGCTTGAGGTCCTCGTAGAAGGCACTGTCCAGGCGCGTCTTGTGGGTACTGAAGGTGCCCGCACCCTTGTAGTTGCGGTAGCCGAAGTCGTGGCGCGCGCAGGAGGTCGAGAAGGGGAAGCCGAACGGGTTGTCCGGCGAGGAGGAGCAGTGGTCGGTGGTCCAGTCGAACCCGTACGCGCCCCAGGCGGACTGGTTCGTACGGGCGGCGTTCCAGGCGCTGTAGCTCGACGCGCCGGTCTGAGTCCAGCTCGCGAGGACCTGGGGCTTGTCGGCGGGCGCGGCCTCGGCGGTCGCGGCCGTACCGACGACGGCGGCCAGGGCCAGAGTCGAAGCGGCGAGAGCGGTGGCGAATCTGCGGTGCATCCCACACCTCCATGAGGCTGCGATCCGCTCCTCGGATCGCAGGTTCATGACAAGAGGATCGGCACCGCGACAGTGTTCTCACTCGGCTCGCACTCGAATGGCCCATCGACTCTGGGGCATGACAGAAGATCGGACGGTGAAACAGGACGCGGCCCGGCACGACCGACCGGCGGCTCAACCAGCGTGCGGGGTAAGCCGGTTGGCGGGTCGAGTCGGACAGCCAGTCAGACGGTCGGGCGGTTGGTCAGTTGGGCAGCTTCCTCGGAATTCTGACGGCCCCCTGAGCCTCCTGGTTGCCCTGACTGCCGACTGGGATACCCCTGTCACGCGCCCCGGTACGGCAGCGTCGTCCCCGGCAGGCTGTACTCGTCCCGCCTGCCGCACATCCCGAAGCCGCCCAGCCGGGTGGGGGCCGCCTCGTACGCCGTCGCCTCGCCGAGGTGGGCCGGGTCGCCGTCGGCCAGCGCGTCCAGCTGGGCGCCGGTGCGTTCGGCGGTGGCCAGCGCGCCGGCCCGCCACAGCTCGCGCCAGGTGGGCACCTTGGCGCGTACCAGCCGGGCGGCGGCCCGCTGGAACTCCAGGTACGGGCCGTTGTCGCCGGCGACCAGAGCCTCGCGCAGGACGAGGTAGCCCTCGACGGCGAGGTCCCGGCGCCGGCGAGCCGCCGCCGCCGCGTCCTTGCCCGTGCCGGGCGGGAGGGCCGCCGCCGCCGCGTACGTGTCGGGGTCGGCGAGCACCTCGGCCGGGAAGGTGAAGACGGCGTCCCCGGCCTCGGGCAGGCCGCTGTTCTGCATCAGCACCGTGATCCGCAGGTCGCCGCCCTGCACCATGCGGTGCACCGTCCCCGGGGTGAACCATGCGACCGAGCCCGCCTCCAGGGGGATGTCCCGGTAGCCGTCGGGGCTCAGCGTCTGCACCGCGCCCCGGCCGCCGGTGACGACGTACGCCTCCGTGCACACCAGGTGCAGGTGCGGGCTGCCGCCGCACACGCCGTCGGCGGCCTCCCAGTCGTAGGCGCTCAGGTGGGAGAGGCCGACGGCGCCGGGCAGCGGATGCGGGAGGGCCGGCCCGGGCTCGCTCACCACGGCAGGCCCTCCAGGTACGCGGCGACGCGGTCCCGGTCCCAGGCGCCGTCGGCGAGGACGACCCGGTAGCGGTAGGAGAAGGACTCGCCCGGCGGCAGCTCGAACTCCTCGAAGAACGCCCAGGAGAAGGCGACCGTGGGGATCGGCTCGGACCGGACGAACCAGTGCGACTCGTGGATCGCGCGCTGTTCGTCGAGGTTCTCCGGCGCGTGGGCGAAGACGAGGGTGGAGTGCCCGTCGACGTCGTCGTGCTCCGCCGTGAAGGCGAGCCACGGGCCCTGGGTGCCCATCAGCTTGCCCGCGTCCGCGCCCGCTCCCCCGTCGATGTCCGGGCCGAAGACGGTGCCGCCGGTGAAGTCCCGTGGGCCACGCCACTGCAAGCCCGTGTAACCGGCCATCTCGCGGCCCGCGGTGGTCGGGGAGCCGAAGGCCAGGGGCTGGTCACGGACGTTGGTGAGACGGATCGACCAGTCCAGCGTCCAGGCGCCGGCCTCCTGGTCCACCGAGTGGACGGTGAGGCCGCGCTCCTCGCGCGCCCATTCGGCGCCGCCGTTCTCCACCCAGGTCAGCGCCTCGGTGACGGCGAGCCGGTCCTCGTCGGCCCTGAACGCGGGGAAGCCGTCGTGCCGCATCGAGCCGACCCGCTCCGGCAGGGGGAGGTAACCCTGGCCGTGGACATAGCAGTTGCCGCCCCAGAAGTTCTGGCCGGAGAGGTGACTCGCCGTCATCTGCAGGCCCTTGTGCCAGCGGTGGTCGTTCGGGCGGTAACCGGTCACCGTGCGCCCGGCGAGCGTGCGCACCGGATGGGCGTAGGGCTTGCGCGACTCGAAGGCCTCGGGGTCGGGGCGGTAGACGTAACGGAGGATCTCGGTGCCGTCCGCGGCCTCGACCGCGATGTGCTCGCCGTGGACGTGGCTGACGCGGATGCTCATGCGCGCTCCTCGGGGGCCCAGTGGGGGTGGTCGCCGTGCATCGCCGGGTAGAACGGGTCGCCGGGTGCGATCTCGCCCGCGTGCACCGGGGCGCCGGTGAACGCGGCCTTGTAGAGGGCGGCGGCGAATTCCAGCGTGGCGCGGGCCTCGGCGCCACTGGTCGGTGGCCTGACACCGTTGTCGTACGCGTCGAGGAGCGCACCGAGCTGGGCCGTGTGCGAGCTGGGCACGTCGGCGGCCGGGGCGGACCAGGCGGCGGCGCGCTCGGAGCCGACGTGCGGGGCCGGGGTGTAGACCCAGTCCTCGTTGCGGTGCCCGTACAGGTGGGTGAGCTCGACGGTCGCGTCGGCGCAGTCGACGCGGATCCGGCTGACCTCGGCCGGGGAGAGCACGCTGTTGACGACGGTCGCCAGGGCGCCGTTCTCGAACCGGACCAGGGCCGTGGACACGTCCTCGCTCTCGGTGTCGTGGACCAGGCGCGCCGCCATGGCCCGGATCTCCGTCCACGGGCCGAGCAGGTGCAGCAGCAGGTCGTACTGGTGGATGCCGTGGCCCATGGTCGGCCCGCCGCCCTCGGTGGCCCACTTGCCGCGCCACGGGACCGCGTAGTAGGCGGCGTCGCGGTACCACGTGGTCTGGCAGTGCGCGACCCGCGGGGCGCCCAGCTCTCCGCTCGCGATCAGCTCCCGGGCGTGCACGGCGCCGGAGCCGTAGCGGTGCTGGAAGACGACGGACGCGTACGCGCCGGACGCCTCCTCGGCCGCCGCGATCTCGTCGTACTCGGCGAGCGACAGCGTGAGCGGCTTCTCGCACAGCACCCAGGCGCCCGCCTTCAGCGCGGCCACCGTCTGCTCGCGGTGCAGGGACGGCGGCGTGCCGATGAGCACCAGGTCGGGACGGACGGCGTCCAGCATCACGTCCATCGACAGGTACCCGGCGACATCCTCGCCCGCCAGCTCGCGAAAGGCGTCGAGCCGGTCCTGGTCGACGTCGACCGCGGCGACCAGTTCCGTACGGTCCGCGTGGGCTCTGAGGGCCGGCAGGTGGCTGCCGCTGACGATGGCACCAGTACCGACCACGGCGACGCGGCGACGGGCTGGGAGCGGGGGCATGCGGTTCTCCTGGTACGGCCGACGGACATGAAGAAAGCGCTTGCTCTCTGAGGTGACCCTAGGCGCCGGATCATGTCCGGACAACCCCTGTGCAGTGATACGGGGAACGCCGGGGCCGGGCCGCCTGGTGACGGGAGCGGTGGCCCCCGTCACCCCGCCGGCCCGCGGCTCGAGGAACGCTCCGCCGACCAGCACACCGCACGCCCCCGGTCAGTGCTGCCGCCATCCGTCCTCCGCGTCAACTCCACTGATACGTACGCTCGTTGACAGCGCGGACGATCCGCGTCACGGTGAGGGCCCCGTCCCGCCCGGAGGTCGTCCATGGCTCCGTCCTCAGCACCTCGTTCCGACGCCGACCTGGTGGAGCGCGTACGGGCGATCCGCCCGCTGATCCGCTCGCACGCCCTGCGCGCCGAACAGCGGCGGCGGGTGACGGGCGAGGTCGTCGCGGCCCTGTCGGACGCCGGGATCCACCGGATGAACGTCCCCCGCCGGTACGGCGGTCACCAGACCCGGCTGCGCACCCAGGTCGACGCACTGGCCGAGATCGCCGCCGCCTGCGGTTCGGCCGCCTTCATGGCGTCGATCCAGGCCGGCTGCGCGTTCATCGCCTCGCTCCTCCCCGACGAGGCGCAGGACGAGATCTTCACCGGCCCGGACGTGCGGGTGGGCGGCACCCTCATCCCGGACGCCACGGCGGTCGCGACGGACGGCGGTTACGTCGTGAACGGCACCTCGGCCTTCGCCACCGGCTGCCAGGACGCCGACTGGCACCTCCTGACGGTCCGGCTCCCCTCGGACGACGGGCCGCCCGAGGTGCTGTGGGCCGCCGTCCCCATGGCCGAACTGGAGGTGCTCGACGACTGGTACGTCTCGGGCCTGGCGGGCAGCGGCAGCAACAGCGTCGTCGCACGGGACGTCCTCGTGCCGGCCCACCGCGTGCTGCCGGTCGGCCCGCTGCTGAGCGGTGAGTTTCCGGCCCAGGCCAACGCCGACGACCCGTTCTACCGGATGCCGGTCCTGCTGCTGTTCTGCGCGTGGACGGTGCCGACCGCGCTCGGTCTGGCCCGGTCGGCGCTGGCGGAGTTCACCGAGCGGACGCACCGGCGGGGCATCACGTACACCTTCCACGAGCGGCAGCACGAGGCGGCCGTCACCCATCTGCAAGCGGGTGAGGCGGCCATGAAGATAGCCTGCGCCGAGCTGCTGACCGCCGAGTTCGTCGCCCTGATCGAGTCCCGGGCCGTGACCGGTGAGCCGTGCACGACCGAGGAGCGGGCCCGGATCCGGGCGCAGTGCGGGTATGCGACCCGGCTGTGCAAGGAGGCCGTCGACCTGATCGGGTCGGCGTCCGGCGCTTCCTCGCTGCGTCAGGAGGAACCCGTGCAGCGGGCGGTGCGCGATCTGCACGCCCTGAGCCTGCACTCCTTCGTCAACCCGGCCACCAACCTGGAGCTGTACGGCCGGGTCCTGTCCGGGCTGGACGCGGGCACGCCGTTCCTGTAGCCCGGAGGCGAGGGCTCGCGTGACACGTGGGGCGCGCGGGCAGCCACGGGGGCGGCCACGCGTGGCGCGATCGGCGAGGTTGACAGCAGGCCTCAACGGCGTGTCGGAGCAGACGTCTTGACAGCGTGCGTACTGTTTCGCGACGTTTGGTCCTCGTCGTACTGTTCGCATCCGGGGGGAGCGGTCGCCATGCGCACCATGAGCGGACTGGACGTCACGGTCCACAGAACCGGCGCACTGGACGCCTCGCTGCGCGAGGCCTGGCACCGGGCGATGGACGAGTCACCCGAGTACGCCAACCCGTTCCTCGCGCCGGAGTTCGCGGCCGGGGTGGGCAGACACCGCGGCGCGGCGCGGGTGGCGGTGCTGCGCGACGGCGCGGACCCGGTGGGCTTCCTCCCGTTCGAGCGCAACGCCCTGGGGGTCGGCCGGGCCATCGGTCTCGGCCTCTCCGACTGCCAGGCCCTGGTGCACCGCCCCGGGGTCACCTGGGACTCCGACGAACTGCTGCGCGCCTGCGGGCTGTCCATCTTCGAGTTCGACCATCTCGTGGCGGAACAGAAGCCGTTCGGCCGGCACGTCACGGGCACGTTCGCGTCACCGGTGATCGACCTGGAGCCCGCCGACCGCGACGGCGACTACGCGACGTGGCTGCGCGGCGCGTACCCCGGGCTGGCCAAGACGACCCTGAAGAAGGAGCGCCGTCTCGGGCGGAACGTGGGCGAGATGAGGTTCGTCCACGACGAACGCGACCCGGCGGCGCTGCGCACGCTCATGCGGTGGAAGTCCGCGCAGTACCGCCGGACGGGACGGATGGACCGGTTCGCGCGGCCGTGGATCGTCGATCTCGTCACCCATCTGTTCCAGGTCCGCGAGGAGCACTTCACCGGCGTGCTGTCCGTGCTGTACGCCGGTGACCGGCCGGTCGCGGCCCACTTCGGGCCGCGGTCGCGCACGGTGTTCGCGGCCTGGTTCACCGCGTACGACCCGGAGTTGAGCTACTACTCGCCCGGTCTGATCATGCACCTGCGGCTGGCCGAGGCGGCGGGCCGGGACGGGGTGCGGCTGATGGACATGGGGCGCGGCGAGAAGGAGTACAAGGACTGGCTCAAGACCCGCGAACTGCGGGTGGGTGAGGGGTTCGCGAGCCGGCCCCACCCGGTGGCGGCGGCGCACCGGCTGTGGCGCCGGCCGGTACGCGGCCTGCGCAACACGGTCCTGGCCCATCCCTCCCTGCGCGAGCCGGCCGACCGGCTGCTCAAGGCGGTCGGCACCCTGCGCTCGCCGGGCCGGCCCCGTCCGGGCTCCTCGGCCCCCTGAGCGAGGACACCGTCCGCCTGTGACGCGTCCGCCTCGGTCTCCACGTCCACGAGTCCGTCACCCGTGCCCGTCACCGGGCCGGAGCAGCAGCTGGTGAAGATGACGGTCAGCGGCGGCTACGCGGGGGTCGACCGGGAGGTGACGCTCCGCGGCGACGGTACCGTCCGCGTCCGGGACAAGGGAGAATCCGCGCTGCGCCGTACCAGCGCCGCGCAGTTCACGCGGTTGCGTACGCTGCTCGGCGATCCGGCGCTCGCCGATGTCCCGGCGTTCACGATCGACCTCGGGGCGGCCGACATGTTCCAGTACGCCCTGCAGTTCGACGGACGCACGGGCTCACCGACCGATCCGCCGGGCAGCCCGCGCTCGACCGCCTCATCGACGCCCTCAGCGCGTGGCTGCCGGCTCGCTGACCGGCGGATCGACGACGGCACCCCCGCGGCGGACGCACCGCACCGCGCCGGGAACGTGTCGTCCTCACCGGTGGCGTGCCCGGCCCGGTGGACAGGCCGACGGGCCGCCCCTTCCGCACCCACTGCCCCTGCGTGGTGAGCGCGGAGGACGGCGTCGGCAGCGGGAGGACGACCAGCGCCAGGTCGAGGGCGCCGCGCGCGCGTTCCCGTACGAGATCGTGCCCGCGAGCGCTGCGCCCTGGAGCGCCCTCCGCTCCTGCCGACAGGCACCGGCCGCCACACCGGCTGCCACTACCCACGGGGCCGGCACCGGGAGGTCCGCCGGCATCGACTGACCGGATTCGACGCCGAGGGCCCCGGCTTGACCCGCGGCACGTGAACGCGTCCAACGGCCAGGACTCGTGCGGCGGAAGTGACGGAAACGCTGAACGTTCGCCGCAGCTGGGCTAGCCTCTTCTTCCCTTGGGGCCGAACAGGCGTACGGCGAAACTCATTTCGGGGGATGCGTGTCAGAACAGCGGCCGGTGCCACCTGGCTCCGCCACGAGCGAGGCCGCCGCACTGCGGGAGATCGGTGCCTCGCCCCTGCGTTCCGGTGAGCCGCGCCGCATCGGCCCCTATGTGCCGCTGGCGCTGCTGGGCAGCGGCGGGATGGGACGCGTCTATCTCGCGCGTCCCACGGACGACAGTCCGGGTCTGGTCGCGGTGAAGGTGATCAGACCGGAGTACGCGGACGACCTGAACTTCCGGCGCCGCTTCGAGCGGGAGGCGTCGGTGCACGCCCGGGTCCGCACGGCCCACACGCCGGGATTGTGCGGCGCGGGGTTCGAGGACGCGCTGCTGTGGATGGCCACCGAGTACCTGCCGGGGATCGATCTCGCGGACGCCGTGCGGGAGGGCGGTGCCCTGGGGACGGCCGCGGTCTGGCGGCTGGTGGCGGAGCTGGGACAGGCGCTGGCCGACCTCGCCGCCGTGGGGATCGTGCACCGGGACCTGAAGCCGTCGAACGTACTGCTGTGCGTCTCGGGCGCGTACCTGATCGACTTCGGACTTTCGAAGGCGGTGGACGCGAGCGCGCTCACCGGAACCGGCATCCGGGTGGGGACTCCGGCGTTCATGTCGCCGGAACACCTGCGCACGGGCCGGTCCGACACGACGTCGGACGTGTTCTCCCTGGCCGGGACGCTCATCTACGCGGCGACCGGGCGCGCTCCGTTCGGTGGCGGGTCGGGCGTCGACGTGATGCACCGGGTGGCGTTCGAGGAGCCGGACGCCGAGGTCATCGGGAAGATCTTCGCGGCGGACCCGGCGCTCGGCTCCCTGCTGTCCGCCTGCCTCGCCAAGGACCCCGGACGGCGGCCCGCCCCGCGCGACCTGATCGACACAGCCGCGGCACACACCGGGACGACCTGCTGGCCCGAGCCCCTGGGCGGCAGGGCACGGGCCAGGCAGCAGGCGTACGAGGAGCTGTGCCGTCTCCCGGCCTGGCTCGACGCCCGCCCGCCCGCCGAGGAGGACGCGCCGCGCACACCCCCGCCGTCTCCGCCCGTGGTCGCGGCACCGGTGGGGGCGGCGGGCGACGCGCCGGGCACACCCCCGGAGCCGTTACCCGCGGGTGTCCGCGCCTCGCGGCGGAGGAAGCCGGTACTGGCCGTCGCCGCGGGCGTCACCCTGTGCGCGGTGGCCGCGGGCACCTTCGTCCTCACGCGTCCCGACACCCCCGGCGGCACCGCCGCCCCGGGTGCCCGGGTGGCCACCGCCCCCACCGCGCCCGGTGCGGACGCCCGCGCGTCGGCGCCCGGGGGCAGGGAGCGGCCGTCCCCGTCCGGCGGGAGCGCCGGGGGCGCCGCGCACCCCGACGGCGGCGCCGAGCGTCCCGAGGTCTCCGGCTCCCCCGCCTCGGATCCACCGGACAGTTCCCCGTCTCCGCCTGCCGCGTCCAACACCCCCGGCGACATCAGCCCGTCCCCCACCAGCTCGCCGTCCGCGCCGACCACGGCGGCCTGGATCACCGACTGCACGCACTACTCCGGCAACGGGCGCACCGGTCAGGGGGACAGCGGCAAACGGGTGCTACAGGTGCAGTGCATGCTGACGAAGCGCGGCTACAGCGTGGGGAGCACGGGCGCGGACGGCGAGTTCGGTCCCGGCACGGAGTCCGCGGTGCGCGCTTTCCAGAGCGCGAAGGGGCTGGACGCGGACGGCGTCGTGGGCCGGCAGACCTGGACGGCGCTGCGCGACACCGCGTGAGCCCGCGGGCCCGTCCCCGGCCTCCGGATCACGCGCGGGCCTCGCCTCCGGGCCGGAGTCCCGTGGGCTGCCCGCGGAACTGGTAGCGGCGCTCGGGACGCCCCGCCACGCCGTAGCGCAGGGACACGTCGGCGCTGCCGATGGTGTGGAAGTGCTCCAGGTAGCGACGTGCGCTGACGCGGGAGATACCGACCGAGGTCGCGCACTCGGCGGCGGACAGGGTGCCCTCCGCGGCGCGCAGCGCGCGTGCGACCAGCTCGGCGGTCTCCACGCTCATGCCCTTGGGCAGCGCGCCGGCGGTGGAGGCCGGCACGCTCGCTCCGGCCAGCACCCGGTCCACGTCGGCCTGTCCCCGCACGACGGTGGCGAGCAGACGGCCCCGCTGTTGGGCGTAGCGCTCCAGGCGGGCCCGCAGGTCCTCGAACTCGAACGGCTTGAGGAGGTAGTCGACGACGCCGTGGCGGACGGCGCCGCGTACCGCGTCGGATTCGCGTGCGGCGCTGATGACCATGATGTCGCAGTCGTGCCCGGCGGTGCGCAGCCGCGGGATGACGTCCAGGCCGAAGACGTCCGGCAGGTACAGGTCGAGCAGGACGAGGTCCGGGCGCAGCTCGTCGACGGCGTGGGCCGCCTGCTCCCCGGTGTGGGCGACGCCCACCACCCGGAACCGCTCCACGCGGTCGACGAAGGCGCGGTGGACCCTGGCCACCATGAAGTCGTCGTCGACCACGAGCACGTCGATCGTGTCGGCCCCGGCAGGCGAGGTCGCGCCGGGCGCGGACGTGACGGACGTGGAGGACGCTGCGTGGTCGCCTCTCATCGGGCCACTCCTTCCGCCACCGCGTCGGTGAGGTGGCTGACGGTCATGCGTGCGGTGAACATGGCCCCGTCCGGCGTGTTGGTCACCGCGATCTCACCCCCGTGACGCTCGCAGACCAGGCGGGTGAGCGCCAGACCGATGCCGCGCTCGCCTTCCTGGGCGGCCTTGGTGGTGAAGCCGTGCGTGAACACCTCCCGGGCGAGCTCCGGTGCGACGCCGGGGCCGGAGTCGCGGACCACGATCTCCACGCTGGAGGCGTCCTGGCGCAGTTCGACCTCGACCCAGGCCTCGCGGCCGTCGGGCTCCCCCGCGCCCGTGGCGACGGCGGCGGCGTCCACGGCGTTGTCGACCACGTTGCCGACCACGGTCGCCACGTCAGCGGCGTCCTCCGGTGTGAGCCGGCCGAGCGCGGTGCGGTCCGAGATCCGCAGACTGACCTTCCGTTCGGCGGCCAGGGAGGACTTCGCCATGAGCAGTGCGGCGACCGCGGTGTCACGGACGCGGCGGCTGAGGGTGACGTCCAGTGACTGGCGGCGCTGGTTCAGCGCGCGGATGTAGCGCACGACCTCGTCCTGCTCGCCGATCTGGATCAGTCCGGAGATGGTGTGCAGCTGGTTGGCGAACTCGTGGGCCTGGGCGCGCAGCAGCTCGGAGGAGCTGCGGAAGGAGCCGATCTCCCGCTCCAGCCGGGCCAGTTCGGTGCGGTCCCGCAGGGTGGTGACGGAGCCGAGCGGGCGGCCGTCCTTGGTGACGGTCATCCGGTTCATCACCAGCACCCGGCCGTGGCGGACGACGACCTCGTCCCGTCGGCCGGCCGCGTCCTCCCGGTCTCCGGCCAGCACGTCCCGCAGCCGTCCCTCGATGCCGAGGTCGGCCAGGCCGCGGCCCACGCAGTCCCCGGGCAGGCCGAGCAGGCGCCGGCCCATGTCGTTGACCAGGGTGAGGCGGTGCTGCGGGTCCAGGGCGATCACGCCCTCGGCGATCCCGTACAGCATCGCCTCCCGGTGTTCGGCGAGGCCGGCTATCTCGCGTGGTTCCAGGCCGAGGGTCTGCCGTTTGACGCGCCGGGCCAGCAGCAGGGAGCCGGCCAGGCCGAGCGCGCTGGCGATGCCCAGATACGCGAGCAGATAGGAGGAGGCGCCGCTGAGGCGCTGCCACACCGTCGGGTCGGCCTCGCCGATCATCACGGTGCCCAGGTGCTCCCCCAGGTTCTCCCGGGTCGCGCCGAGCACCGGGACCTGGGCGACGAGTTCCCGGCCGCCGTCCAGCATGAGCGGGCCGGACCAGCCCCGGCCCTCGGCGGCGCCCTCGCCGAGGGGCATCCGGCCGCCGATCGCCGTGGGGTTCGTGGAACTGACGATCCGGCCGTCGGCGTCGGCCACCGTCACCGAGGTGACCCCCGACTGGGTCTGCGTGGAGTTCACCAGCGGGGCCAGTGCCTCCCGCGGAAGGGGCCGTACCAGCTGGCTGCGGACCAGGGGCGTGGCGGCCAGCTGCTCGGCCAGCGCGCCGACCCGGCGGCCCTCGACGCGGTTGAAGGTCGCCTCCGACTGGGCGAGTGACACGGCGGCGACCGCCAGCAGCACCACCACGACGATGGCGAGCTGGAGCACCAGCATCTCGCCAGCGAGGGTCTGGCGGCGGAACGGGGCGACCACAGCCAACTCACTCTCTCCGGTCTCGGCGCGACGGGCGGCGGCAGGGGCGGCGGCTCAGGCGCCCGGGCGCCCTCATCATGGCCCCCGCCCGCGGCCAGGAGAAGAGACGTGCGCCCACCCGACGTCGGTGACCGCAAAGACCACAACCTCCGTTGATTCCGGAAGGAAGACAGGGCCCGCGCCTGCGGGCAACATGTGGCCCACATCACCCTCCCCCACAGGGCCCCCTTTCTCATCGGCTTTCCGCGTCGACGTCCCTCGTCGACCCCGCCCATCGACTTTCCGTATCGACGTACCGACAGGTGGTGGCACCGTGCGCTCGCGCACCCCCCTCGCCCTGGTCGGGGCCGCCGTGCTCGTACTCGTGGGACCTCCGCTCCTCACGAGCGGCAGCGACGCCGCGACCGGCACGCAGATCCCGGGTCTGCGCTTCATGGTCCCCAACACGCCCGGTGGCGGCTACGACATCACGGCCCGTACCGCCGCGAAGAACGCCGAGGACGCCGGCCTCACGCACAACATCGAGGTGTTCAACCTGCCCGGCGCCGGCGGCACGGTCGGGCTGAGCCGGCTGGTGAGCGAGCACGGCAACGGCAAGCTCGCCATGTCGATGGGCCTCGGTGTGGTGGGCGCCGTGCACTCCAACCACGCGCCCAAGACGCTCGCCGACACCACCCCGATCGCCCGGCTCACCGAGGAGCAGGACGTCGTCGTGGTCGGCAAGGACTCCCCGTACAAGACGATCGACCAGCTCATCGAGGCCTGGAAGGCGAACCCCGGCAAACTCCCGGTGGGCGGCGGCTCCTCGCCCGGCGGGCCGGACCACCTCGCGCCGATGCTGATGGCGCAGGCGGCCGGGATCGAGCCGAAGGACGTCAACTACATCCCCTTCGACGGCGGCGGCGAGCTGCTCGCCTCGATCCTGGGCAACAAGGTCGCCTTCGGGGTGTCCGGTGTGGGCGAGTACCTGGACCAGATCGAGGCGGGCGAGCTGCGGGTGCTCGCGGTCACCGGCCCCGAGCGCGTCGACGACCTCGCCGAGGCGCCCACGCTCAGGGAGTCCGGCTACGACGTCGACTTCACCAACTGGCGCGGCATCGTGGCGCCGCCCGGCCTGACCGACGCCGAGCGCGACAAACTCGTCCGCCTCGTCGAGGAGTTGCACGACTCCCCGGAGTGGCGCGAGTCGCTCCAGCAGAACGGCTGGGACGACGCGTTCCTGACCGGCGAGGAGTTCGGCGACTTCCTGGGCGCCCAGGACAAGCGCGTGGTCGCGGTACTGAAGGAGCTGGGACTGTGACGACTCAGACCGACATCCCCCCGGCCGAGACCTCCGGTGGCCGCTCCTGGCTGCGCGAGCACTCCGAACTCGGCGTCTGCGTCATGCTGCTGGCGCTCGGCGTGCTGGTGCTGACCGACGCGCTCACCATGGACGTCGACATCACCCAGCGCGGGCCCGTCGGCCCGAAGACCGTGCCGGTCGTGGTCGGCGTCGGGCTGCTGGTGATCGCCGCGCTGCTCGCCGTCGACGTCCTGCGCGGCGGCCGGGGCCACGCGGAGACCGGCGAGGACGTCGACCTGTCCGAACCGGCCGACTGGCGCACGGTGCTGCTGCTCACCGGCGTGTTCCTCGGCGCGGCCGTCCTCATCGAGCCGGTCGGATTCCCCGTCGCGGGCGCCCTCCTGTTCTGGGGAGCCGCCTTCGCGCTCGGCAGCCGCCGCCTCGACCGGGACCCGCTCATCGCGGCCGTGCTCTCCCTGGCCACCTACGCCGTCTTCAACAACCTGCTCGGAGTACCGCTCCCCGGCGGCCCGCTGATGGGAGTGCTGTGACATGGACGCCCTCAACTCCCTGATCGACGGCTTCGGCACCGCGCTGACACCGGTCAACCTGCTGTGGGCGGCGGTCGGTGTCCTGCTCGGCACCGCGATCGGCGTCCTGCCCGGCATCGGTCCGGCGATGGCGGTGGCGCTGCTGCTGCCGGTGACGTACGGACTCGAACCGACCGGCGCGTTCATCATGTTCGCGGGCATCTACTACGGCGCGATGTTCGGCGGTTCGACCACCTCGATCCTGCTGAACACGCCGGGCGAGAGTGCCGCCGTGGTCGCGGCCATGGAGGGCAACCCGATGGCCAAGTCGGGGCGCGGCGCACAGGCGCTCGCGGCGGCCGCGATCGGTCACTTCGCGGGCGGCCTGATCGGCACGATGCTGCTGGTCGCGCTCGCGCCGAAGGTCGCCGAGCTGGCCGTGGACATCGGGGCACCGGACTACTTCGCCATCATGGTGCTGGCGTTCATCGCCGTGACGTCGGTGCTGGGATCCTCCCGCATCCGGGGCCTGGCGTCCCTGCTCATCGGTCTCACGCTCGGCCTGGTGGGCCTGGACCAGATGACCGGACAGCAGCGCCTGACCTTCGGCTCCCTGCAACTCGCCGACGGCATCGACGTGGTGATCGTGGCGGTCGGCCTCTTCGCGATCGGCGAGGCCCTGTGGGTCGCCGCCCACCTGCGGCGTCTGCCGCCCGAGCCGATCCCGGTGGGCCGCCCCTGGCTGGGCCGCGAGGACGTGCGGCGCACCTGGAAGTCGTGGCTGCGCGGCCCGCTCATCGGCTTCCCGTTCGGCGCGGTCCCGGCGGGCGGCGCCGAGATCCCCACGTTCCTGTCGTACGTCACCGAGAAGCGGCTGTCGAAGCGCAAGGACGAGTGGGGCAAGGGCGCCATCGAGGGCGTGGCCGGCCCGGAGTCGGCGGCGTCGGCCTCGGCGGCGGGCACGCTGGTGTCCATGCTGACCCTGGGGCTGCCGACCACGGCGGTCGCGGCGGTGATGTTGGCCGCGTTCCAGCAGTACGGCATCCAGCCGGGCCCGCTGCTCTTCGAACGCGAACCGGACCTGGTGTGGGGCCTGATCGCCTCGCTCTTCGTCGGCATGGTGCTGCTGCTCGCGCTGAACCTGCCGCTGGCGCCGGTGTGGGCGAAGCTGCTGCGCATCCCCCGGCCGTATCTGTACGCCGGGATCCTGTTCTTCGCGGCGGTCGGCGCGTACGCCGTCGGCGGTGAGGTGATCGACCTGGTGATCCTGCTGATCATCGGCCTGATCGGGTTCGGCATGCGGCGGTACGGGCTGCCGGTCCTGCCCGCCGTCATCGGTGTCATCCTCGGCCCGAACGCCGAGCAGCAGCTGCGGCGCGCCCTTCAGATCAGCGACGGCAGTGTCTCGGGCCTGGTCGACACGCCCTTCGCGGTGACGGTGTACGCGGTGGTCGTCCTGCTGCTGGCCTGGCCGCTGCTGAAGAGGCTCGTGACGCGCAATCGCGCGGCGGGCGTGTGAGCGGTGCGCCGGGCGCTCCGGGCGCGACTGGGGCGCCCTGCACCTCCAGCAGGACCTCGACGCCTCCGCCGGGGTCGCGGCGGTGGGCTACGCCTGCTTCGCGCTCGCCATGACGGTCGGCCGGCTCACCGGCACCACCCTCCTCCAGCGCCTGGGCCGGACCTTCACCGTGGTCGCGGGCGGGGCCACCGCCGCGGCGGGCATGCTGGCCGGGGCACTCGCCCCGGAGGTGTGGATGGTGCTCCTGGGCTTCGCCGTCGCCGGTCTGGGCCTCGCCAACATCTTCCCGGTCGCCGTCGAACGCGCCGGCGCCCTGGCCGGACCGACCGGTGTCGCCGTCGCCTCCACCCTCGGCTACGGCGGCATGCTGCTGGGGCCGCCCGCCATCGGCTTCATGGCCGACTGGTTCTCCCTGCCCATCGCCCTCACCAGCGTCGCCGCGCTCGCCGCCGTCGCCGCGGTGATCGGCCTCACCCTCCGGCGGGCGGCGCCCGGCTGATCCCGAGGAGGGGATCCCGCCCACGGAGTCGCCCTGCGAGCGCGCTCCATCCGGCACACTCATCTCCATGGAGATTGCCGAGTTCACAGCGATCCTGCACCGCGAGGGCCGTTCACTGGCCGCGGCCGCCGAGGAGGCCGGCACCGACGCGAAGGTGCCGACCTGCCCGGGGTGGCAGGTGAGCGACCTGCTGCGACACACCGGGATGGTGCACCGCTGGGCGACCGCGTTCGTCGCCGAGGGCCACACCTCCCACCAGCCGGACGGCGGCCTGCCCGACCTGGACGGCGCCGCGTTGCTCGCCTGGTTCCGGGAAGGGCACGGGCGGCTCGTCGACACGCTCGCCTCCGCCTCCCCGGACGTCCGGTGCTGGCACTTCCTGCCCGCGCCGTCGCCGCTCGCGTTCTGGGCCCGGCGCCAGGCGCACGAGACGACCGTGCACCGCTTCGACGCCGAGTCCGCCCGGGGCGGCACGTCCGGCGACGTCGACGGCCCCTTCGCGGCGGACGGCATCGACGAGCTGCTGAGCGGCTTCCATGCCCGCGCCAAGAGCCGGGTCCGCAGCGAGCACCCCCGTGTCCTGCGGGTGCGGGCGACGGACACGGACGGGGCGGTGTGGACCGTACGGCTGTCGCCGGACGCGCCGGTGACCGAGCGGGGCGATTCCGGGGAGGCGGACTGCGAAGTGACCGGCCCCGCCGCGCGGTTGTACCTGTCGCTGTGGAACCGGCTGCCGTTCCCCGCGGTGACCGGGGACGCCTCCGTCGCCGAGCTGTGGCGCGAGAGGTCGGCCGTGACCTGGGGCTGAGTCCGGCCCCGGCTCAGCCGGAGGCGAGCATCCTGGTCAGCACCGCGCGCTGCACCGGCAGTACCACGCCGTGCAGCGCGCGTCCCTTCTCCGTGAGCGCCACGCGCACGCCCCGCCGGTCCTCGGGACACATCCCGCGCTCGACGAGCCCGTCCTTCTCCAGCCGGGCGACCAGCCGCGACAGGGCGCTCTGGCTGAGGTGGACGCGCTCGGAGATCTCCTGGACGCGGTACGCGCACACGCCGTCTGCGGACCGTCCTTCGGACAGCACGTCCAGCACCTCGAAGTCACTGGCGCACAGGCCGTGCCGGTGCAACGCGCGGTCGAGTTCGCACTGGGTGCGGGCGTGCAGCGCCAGGATCTCCCGCCACTGTTCCGCGAGCGCCCGCTCGGCCTTCTCCGCCGCCATGGGCGCACCGTAGCAGAGGAACGAATTTGTTGCGTCAGAATTAAATGCCCTTGCATCCGATGCATGCGCATGTAGTGTTCTGCCGCATGACCTCTCCGCTCACCGCCCCCGCGTCCGAGGGACGCTGGACGCCCCGCCTGTGGGGCACCCTGCTCGTGCTGTGCGCCGCGATGTTCCTGGACGCGCTCGACGTGTCGATGGTCGGCGTCGCCCTGCCGTCGATCGGCGCCGACCTCGGCCTGTCCACCTCGACCCTGCAATGGATCGTCAGCGGCTACATCCTGGGCTACGGCGGCCTGTTGCTCCTCGGCGGACGGACCGCCGACCTGCTGGGCCGGCGCCAGGTCTTCCTCATCGCCCTGGGTGTCTTCGCCCTGGCCTCACTGCTCGGCGGGCTCGTCGACTCCGGTCCCCTGCTGATCGCCAGCCGCTTCATCAAGGGCCTGAGCGCGGCCTTCACCGCCCCGGCCGGCCTGTCGATCATCACCACGACGTTCCCCGAGGGCCCGCTGCGCAACCGCGCGCTCTCCATCTACACCACCTGCGCGGCCACCGGCTTCTCGATGGGCCTGGTGCTCTCCGGCCTGCTCACCGAGGCCAGTTGGCGCCTGACCATGCTGCTGCCCGCGCCCATCGCCCTGATCGCCCTGGCAGCGGGCCTGAAGCTGCTCCCGCGCACCGCCCGCGAGAAGGACCACAACGGCTACGACATCCCCGGCGCGGTACTCGGCACCGCCTCGATGCTGCTGCTGGTCTTCACCGTCGTCCAGGCCCCGGAGGTCGGCTGGGCCTCGGCCCGCACCCTGCTGTCCTTCCTCGCCGTCGCCGCGCTGCTCACGGTGTTCGTGCTGGTCGAGCGGCGCTCGCCCGGCCCGCTGGTCCGGCTCGGCGTCCTGCGCTCCGGCACCCAGGTCCGCGCCCAGCTCGGCGCGATGGCCTTCTTCGGGTCCTACGTCGGCTTCCAGTTCCTGGTCACCCTGTACATGCAGTCACTGCTCGGCTGGTCGGCGCTGCACACCGCGCTCGCCTTCCTGCCCGCGGGGGCCCTGGTGGCGCTGTCCGCGACGAAGATGGGCGCGATCGTCGACCGGTTCGGCACCCAGCGGCTGATCGCGGCGGGCTTCGCGCTGATGGTCGTCGGCTACGCGCTGTTCCTCCGCATCGACCTCGACCCGGTGTACGCGGCCGTCATCCTGCCGTCGATGCTGCTCATCGGCGCCGCCTGCGCGCTGGTCTTCCCGTCGCTGAACATCCAGGCCACCAACGGCGTCGAGGACCACGAGCAGGGCATGGTCTCCGGGCTGCTCAACACCTCGGTGCAGGTGGGCGGCGCGATCTTCCTCGCGATCGTGACGGCGGTGGTGACCGCGGGCGCGCCCGAGAACGCGACCCCGCAGGCCGTGCTCGACAGCTACCGGCCCGGGCTCGTCGTGGTCACGGCCGTCGCCGCGGCCGGGCTGCTGATCACGCTCACGGGACTGCGGACCGCCCGTCGCTCGCGGGCGTCGGCGTCCATCGTGGTCACCAAGTCCCCCGGGTCCACCGGGGCTGCCGGAGCTGCCGGAGCTGCCGGAGCTGCCGGGGCCACTGATTCCCAGTCCACCGGGTCCACTGTGAAGGAGACGGAAGCGGAGCGCGTGGCGGTCCGTGACTAGGGGGACGTCTCCCACCGTGCGCCCGGCGGGGCCCGCTTGCCCCGCCGGGCGCACGCCTGTGACACTCCGGTCATGACGACGTACGGGGGACGCCGCGGGCAGGCAGAGCGGGACGCGATCACGGTCGAGATCGGTTACGCCCTGTGCAGCGCGCTGTTCCTGGCCGCGGTGTTCTTCGGGGCGGTGGCCGGTCCGGCGCTGCTGTTCGAGTTGCCGCGTCTGCTGGACCTCTTCCTGCTCCGCGTCGGACTCGTCCTCGCGCCGGTCCTCTTCATCGCCCGGGTGATCAGCGTACTGGTCGGCTTCCGGCCCGGGGCTCAGCCCAGCCAGCCGGGCCGCACCAACCCCGACTCGTAGGCCAGGACGACCAGTTGGGCCCGGTCGCGGACGCCCAGCTTGACCATCGTGCGGCTGACGTGGGTCTTGGCGGTCAGCGGGCTGACGACCAGGCGGCGGGCGATCTCCTCGTTGGACAGTCCGATGCCGACCAGGGCCATCACCTCCCGCTCCCGCTCGGTGAGTCGGGCCAGGCCGTCCGCCGCCGCCGGTTGCTTGGAGCGGGCGGCGAACTCGGCGATCAGCCGGCGCGTCACCCCCGGTGAGAGCAGCGCGTCGCCCTCGACCACCGCCCGTACCGCGCGCAGGAGTTCCGCCGGCTCGGTGTCCTTCACCAGGAACCCCGAGGCACCCGAGCGGATCGCCTCGAAGACGTACTCGTCGAGTTCGAAGGTGGTCAGCATGACCACCTTGACGTCCGTCAGCGTCGGGTCCTCCGTGAGGCGCCGCGTCGCGGCCAGACCGTCCAGCAGCGGCATCCGGATGTCCATCAGGACGACATCGGGGCGCAGTTGACGCACCGCGCGCAGCGCCTCCTCCCCGTCGGAGGCCTCTCCGGCCACCTCGATGTCCGGCTGCGCGTCGAGCAGCGCGCGGAAACCGGCCCGTACCAACGACTGGTCGTCGGCGAGCAGCACACGGATCACCGGTCGGCCTCCTCGGACCTCACCATCGACGGCAGCACGCCCAGCACCCGGATCACCGGCCCTCTCCCTCGGACTTCACCATCGACGGCAGCACGGCCAGCACACGGAACCCTCCGTCGGCACGCGGGCCCGCCTCGATCGTGCCACCCAGCGCGGCGGCCCGCTCCCGCATGCCGGCCAGCCCGTTGCCGCTGCCGCCCGCCTCGCCGCCGGTCGCGGGTCCGTCGTCGTCGACACACAGCCGCAGGGCGCCGCCGTCGTGGTCGAGCCGCACGCGCGCGTACCGCGACCCGGAGTGGCGTACGACGTTGGTGAGTGCCTCCTGGACGACACGGAAGGCCGCGAGATCGGTGCCGGGCGCGAGGCGGGGCGGTTCCCCCTCGACCCGCACCGTGAGGCCCGCTCCCGCCGCCTGCTCCACCAGCTCGGGCAGCCGGTCCAGACCGGGCGCCGGCGCGCGCGGCGCGTCCCCGGGCGTGCGCAGCGTGTCGAGGACCTGGCGGACCTCGCCGAGCGCCTCCTTGCTCGCGGCCTTGATGGTGGTGAGCGCCGTGCGCGCCTGCTCGGGGTCCGTGTCGAGGAGCGCGAGGCCGACGCCCGCCTGCACGTTGATCACGGAGATGCTGTGCGCGAGGACGTCGTGCAGTTCGCGGGCGATGCGCAGCCGCTCCTCGTCCGCGCGCCGCCGCGCCGCCTGCGCGCGTTCGGCGCCCTCGCGGGCCCACTGCTCACGCCGGGTGCGGGCGAGCTCCGCCACCGCGAGAATGGCGACCGTCCAGGTGGCGACCACGGCCTCCTGCCCCCAGGAGGCGGCGGAGTCCCCGGACGGCGGCAGCCACCGGTACAGCCAGTGCGCCACCAGGACGTGCCCGGTCCAGAGCATGCCCAGCGCCGCCCACGCGGCCCGGCGATGTCCGGCCACGACGGCGCTGAAGCAGGCCAGCGCGACGGCGAGGAAGACCGGCCCGTACGGGTAGCCGGCGCCCAGATAGACCATGGCGGCCGATGCCGTGCCGAACACGACGGGCACCGGATGCCGCAGCCGCCACAGCAGCAGGACGCCCGCGACGAGCAGCAGGACCCGCGCGAACGGGTCGAGGGCGGCGCGCTCACCCGCCTGCTGCCCGGCGGCGTAGTTCGACCCTGCGAGCACGAAGACCGTGAGGAACGCCGTGGAGCGCCAGGGCCAGCGCGGGTTCCGGTCCTCGTCGTCCCAGCGGTACCGCCACGGCGGGCCCTGCCGCCACCACCGCGGCGGGCCTTCCCCGGCTGCGCGCTGTTCGTCCATGACGGCCACGCTAGACGCCGCGCGCCCCGGGCGGCGTCAGCCGAGCGCGGTGCTCACACGTACTCCCCGCGAAGTACGTCGGCCCCTCGGATACCGGCCCCTCCGATACCGGCCCCTCGGCTTCCTTGATCCGCAGGCGGCGCAGCGGCTTCGGGGCCCACCACTTCGCACGGCCCGTGAGCCGCATCGACACCGGCCGCCCGACGGACGCGCTCACCGCGTACGAGGGCGCGCGGCAGCGGTTCGCCGAGGCCCTGGGCGCGGTCCCGGGCCTTGCCCTGCGCTCACTGCACCAGCACATCCTCCGCCAGGACCCGGTCTTGCTGCCTGCGGCGTCGCCGCCGGTGGCGTGAGCGCCGCTGCGTCACCGGAGTCCGAGCACCGTCGCACCGCCGTCGGCCCGAGCGCCGGATGCCTCCGGGGCCGGGCCTGAGCGCCGGTCGCGCCCACGGAGTGTGAGCACCAGCGCCGCCGACGACCTGAGCGCCGTCAGGCCGTCAGGCCGTCAGGCCGTCAGTACCATCCGTGCCGTCGGCGGTGGCGAACCCGGAGCACCGGTCGTCCCACCCGCGCCCGAGCGCATCACGCCCCAGCGGCCTGAGCGCCTACGTGCTCTTCTTGGCCCGCCCCTGCTGCGGGTACACCAGGCCCACGCCGTGCGCGAGTTGGGCGACCGCGTGCCGGAAGAACCGCTCGCGGTCCCCGACCACCCGGTTGAACTGTCCGAACAGCTCGAACCCGATCAGGCCGAACAACTGGGCCCAGGCCGCCACCAGGGCCGTCACCGTCTCGGGCGGGAGGTCGGGGGCGAGGTCGGCGGTCATCCGGTCGGCCTCTGGGCGCAGCTCGGCCGGAAGCGGGGGGCGGGCCAGACCGGGGCCCTGGTAGGCGTCGCGCAGGATGCCGATGAGGAGGAGACCGACGCGGGAGGCAGCCGGGACCGTCGTCTCCGGCGCGGTGTAGCCGGGCACCGGTGACCCGAAGATCAGCGCGTACTCGTGCGGGTGCGCGAGCGCCCACTCGCGCACGGCCTCGCAGACGACGGACCAGCGGCGCAGGGGTGGTTCGCCGGCGACAGCGTCGTGCGCCCGCTCCGCGGCCTCGCCGAGGGAGTCGTAGGCGTCGATGATGAGCGCGGTCAGCAGCTCGTCGCGGCTGGGGAAGTAGCGGTACAGCGCGGACGAGACCATGCCGATCTCGCGGGCCACGGCGCGCAGCGAGAGCTTCGCCGCGCCGTCCGCGGCGAGCTGCCTGCGGGCCTCGTCCTTGATGGCCGCGGTGACCTCGATGCGGGCGCGGGCTCGGGCACCGGGTGCGGTACTGGTCATGGGGGCCAGTGTTCCACACACTGAGAGCACTGCACACAAACAAGAGCGGTGCACACAAACCAGAGCGGTGCACACAAACCAGAGCGACCCACATAAGCGAGAGCGGTGCACGCCGCACGGAGCAGCGCACCGTAAGGAGAGCAGCGCTCTTGCTTTTCACCGACCCCCCTGACAGACTGCCAGCCAAGCGAGAGCAGTGCTCACAAAAGAGAGCGACGCTCTCCATCAACCCTGGGGGTCTCATGTCCACGCACGTCCAGAAGCCCGGCTGGATCACCCGCAGCGTCCTCAACCGGGCTGTGGCCTGGATGACCCGCCGGGGCATCAGCGTCTGGGGATCACGGGTCCTGGCGGTCCGCGGCCGCAAGAGCGGCGAGTGGCGGACCACCCCCGTCAACCTGCTGACCGTGGACGGACAGCAGTACCTGGTCGCCCCGCGCGGTCACGTCCAGTGGACCCACAACATGCGGGCGGCCGGCGGCGGCGAACTGCACCTCGGCAAGGACGTGGACGTCTTCACCGCCACCGAGGTCGGCGACGACGACAAGGTCCCGCTGCTGCGCGCCTACCTCAAGCGCTGGAAGGCCGAGGTCGGCGTCTTCTTCAACGGGGTCGGCCCCGATTCCCCGGACGCCGAGCTGCGCCGGATCGCCCCCGACCACCCGGTCTTCCGGGTCACGGTCACGGACTGACCCCACCGTCCGCCGAATCCGCGGAACCGGCGGGATCGGAGGAACCGGTGGGATCGGAGGGACCGGCGGAATCCCTGGAACTCCCGGGATTCCTGGGATCCGTGGCACCGACGGGCCGGCGGTCCATGGCGGTCAGGGCACGCTGGGCCAAGGGATGCGAGCGGACGAGTTCACCCAGCGATGTCGATCCGCGGGTGATCCCGGTGAACGCGTTCCAGGCCGGCCGGAAGCCGGTGAGCACCGCGTGGAACAGGCCGGGGCGCCGCTCGAACACCGTCAGCATGCTCTTGCCGACGCTCATCTCGACGCCGAGCCCCGCCTTGATGGCGAACGCGTAGTTGAGGGCCTGGCGCCGGGCGTCCACCGCGTCGTGCGCCTCCGCGATCCGTACCGCCCACTCCCCCGCGAGCCGGCCCGACCGCAGCGCGAACGAGATGCCCTCGCGGGTCCACGGCTCCAGGAGCCCCGCCGCGTCGCCGCACACCAGCACCCGCCCGCGCGACAGCGGCGAGTCGTCGGCACGGCAGCGGGTCAGGTGGCCGGAGGAGATGCTCGGTTCGAAGCCGGCGAGGCCGAGCCGCCCGACGAACTCCTCCAGGTACCGCTTGGTGGCCGCCCCTTCTCCACGCGCCGAGATCACCCCGACGGTCAGCGTGTCGCCCTTCGGGAACACCCAGCCGTAACTGCCCGGCATGGGCCCCCAGTCGATGAGCACCCGCCCCTTCCAGTCCTCGGCGACGGTCTCCGGTACCGGGATCTCCGCCTCCAGGCCCAGATCGACCTGGTCGAGCTTCACGCCGACGTGTGCCCCTATGCGGCTGGCGCTGCCGTCCGCGCCGACGACGGCCCGCGCGAGGACCGTCTCGCCGCCCTGGAGGACGACCGCGACCGTACGCCGGTCCGGCACGGCCGAGCCGTGCTGCTCGACCCGCTGGACGGTGACGCCCGTCCGCAGCTCCGCGCCCGCCTTCTGCGCGTGCTCGACCAGCTGGTGGTCGAACTCGGGCCGGTTGATCAGTCCGAACAACATCCGCCGGGAGCGGCGGGTGCGGCTGAAGCGGCCGTTGTGCGAGAACGTCACCGCGTGCACACGGTCCCGCAGCGGCAGCTCGAAGCCGGGTGGCAGACAGTCGCGCGAGGGGCCGATGATGCCGCCGCCGCACGTCTTGTACCGGGGCAGCTCGGCCTTCTCCAGCAGCAGCACCCGCCGCCCCGCGACCGCCGCCGCGTAGGCGGCCGAGGCCCCCGCGGGTCCCGCGCCCACCACGACGACGTCCCACACCCGCTGCACGTCGTCCCGCACGTCGTCCGCCGAAGAATCGTCCGCCGAAGAGTTCTCGCTGCTCACGATGGTCTACTGCTCCCGATCAAGCCGCTGCCGCACCTGTCCCCCGCATCCTACGGCGGACATCGCCGCAGGCCACTGTGGGAGGATCTACGGCACTCACTGGCACAACGTCGCACCCACAAGGAGCGTGCCCATGTCGTCGCATCCGGTCGCCGAGACCGTCGCCTCGCTGATGCCCCGGGCGAAGGCGGAGCTCACCGAGCTGGTGGCCTTCAAGTCGGTGGCGGACTTCGGCCAGTTCCCGAGGAGCGAGAGCGAGGGCGCCGCGCGGTGGGTCGCGGACGCGCTCACCGCCGAGGGCTTCCAGGACGTCGCCCTGCTCGACACCCCCGACGGCACCCAGTCGGTGTACGGCTTCCTGCCCGGCCCCGAGGGCGCCAGGACGGTCCTGCTGTACGCGCACTACGACGTGCAGCCCCCGCTGGACGAGGCCGCCTGGACCACCCCGCCCTTCGAACTGACCGAGCGCGACGGCCGCTGGTACGGGCGCGGGGCCGCCGACTGCAAGGGCGGCGTGATCATGCACCTGCTGGCGCTGCGCGCGCTGAAGGCCGACGGCGGCGTGCCGGTCCACGTGAAGGTCATCGCCGAGGGGTCGGAGGAGATGGGCACGGGCGGCCTGGAGCGGTACGCGGAGCAGCACCCCGACCTGTTGGAGGCCGACGCGGTCGTCATCGGCGACGCGGGCAACTTCCGGGTCGGCCTGCCCACGGTCACCTCCACCCTGCGCGGCATGACACTCGTCCGCGTGGAGATCGACACCCTCGCGGGCAACCTGCACTCGGGACAGTTCGGCGGCGCCGCCCCCGACGCGCTCGGCGCGTTGATCCGCGTACTGGACTCGCTGCGCGCCGAGGACGGTTCGACCACGGTCGACGGGCTCGCCCCGGAGACGTCCTGGGACGGGCTCCAGTACGACGAGGAGCAGTTCCGCCAGGACGCCAAGGTGCTGGACGGCGTCGATCTGATCGGCTCCGGCACGGTCGCCGACCGGATCTGGGCCCGCCCGGCCGTCACGGTCCTCGGCATCGACTGCCCGCCGGTCGTCGGCGCCACCCCGTCCGTGCAGGCGAGCGCCCGCGCGCTGATCAGCCTGCGGGTGCCGCCGGGCGTGGACGCGGCCGAGGCGACCAAGCTGCTCCAGGCGCACCTGGAGACGCACACCCCGTGGGGCGCCCGGGTGCGCACCGAGCAGATCGGGCAGGGGCAGGCGTTCAGCGCGGACACGACCAGCCCGGCGTACGCGGCGATGGCCGAGGCGATGGCGGTCGCCTACCCGGGTCAGGAGATGCAGTACGCCGGCCAGGGCGGCTCGATCCCGCTGTGCAACACGCTCGCCGCCCTGTACCCGCGCGCGGAGATCCTCCTCATCGGCCTGAGCGAGCCGGAGGCCCGGATCCACGCGGTGGACGAGAGCGTGTCCCCGCGGGAACTGGAGCGACTGTCGGTGGCGGAGGCGCTCTTCCTGCGCAACTACGCGGCACGCTGACCGCGTCTCGCGCACAACCGCCCTGCCCCGGCCGTCCGCGGACGGCCGTGAGCGGACAGCCACCCGCCCCATGCCGCCCCGCCCGCATCCGTCTGCTCACAGCCGAGGCCCTCGCCCGCGGGCGGGGGCCCCGCCTACGGTCGTCCCATGGACGTCGTCGAACTCCTCCCCGAACTCCACCTCCTGCGCTTCCCGGTCGGCCAGGCCTATCTCTGGCGCGACGGCGACGAGCTGACGCTGGTCGACGCGGGCCCCGCGGGCTCCGGGGCACCGATCGCCGCCTTCGCCGGGACCCTGGGGCAACTGCGGCGGATCGTGCTCACCCACTTCCACGAGGACCACGCGGGAGGGGCCGGTGAGCTGGCGGCGGCGACCGGCGCCGAGGTGCTGGTCCACCACTTGGACGCTGCCGCCGTACGGGGCGAGGTGCCGGGCCCGGCACCGGTGTTCGAGGACTGGGAACGCCCGCTGCACGCCGAAGCCCTCCGTCACCTCCCGCCGGGCGACCACCCGCGCCCGCCGAAGGTCACCGAGCTGTCCGGCGACGACCTCCTCGACGTCGGCGGCGGAGCCCGGGTGGTCCACGTCCCCGGCCACACGCACGGCAGCGTCGCGCTCCACCTGCCCCGCCACGGCGTCCTGTTCACGGGCGACACGATCGCCGCGTCCCCGGTGGACGGACGTGTGATGCCGGGCGTGTTCAACCTCGACCGGTCCCAGGTCCTCGCCGCCTGCCACCGCCTGGCGGCGCTCGACACGGACGTGGCCTGCTTCGGCCACGGCACCCCGGTCCTCGGCCGGGCCGACGTGGCACTGCGGCGAGCGGCGGCGGCCGGCCACCGGGCCCTCGGCTGACGCCACGCTGCCGCCACGCGGTTCCGCCCTCCAAGGCGGCCGTCCCGCCGGCACCAGCGTGCCGGCGGGCGGCCGCGGCGGGGCGGGGCGGGGCGGTCAGCCGACCGGGATGCCGGCTTCCAGATACAGCGCCGCGCCCCGTTCGCGGGCCCGCAGGGCCCAGCGCAGCCGTTCGTAGCGCACCGGCGGCAGCAGGTCGGCGGCTTCCTCCTCGGTGACGAAACGCCAGTCGCGCAGCTCGGGCCCGGGCAGCAGGAGCCGCTTGGCGTCGGCGGAGTCCAGGCGGCCGCCGTCGAAGAGGAGGCGCAGACCGCCGTACCCCGGAGGCATCGGCGGTTCCCAGTCGACGACGAGGAGGCGGGGCACGTCGTCGAGGCTGATGCCGGTCTCCTCGGCGACCTCGCGCATACCGGCGCGGGCCGGAGCCTCGCCGGGCTCCACGACTCCGCCGGGGAACTCCCAGCCCGCCTTGTACGTGGGGTCGACGAGCAGCACCCGGTCCTGTTCGTCGAAGAGCAGGACGCCCGCGGCGAGCGTCTCGGCGGTCGGCTCCGGCGTCTGCACGATGTCGCAGACCGGGACGCTGCCGCTGCCGACGGCCTCGGCGATCCGGGAGGCGGTCTCGTACGGGGTGAGGGCGCTGGTGTCGATCGGATGGGCGTCCGCGGTGAGCCAGGAGGCGAGGGCGGATCGGTACGGCTCGATGTGGTCGGACGACCACTGGCGTACGCGCATCTCCCCGTCAGGGAGGTCGGGCGGGACCTCGCGCCGGGCTATTCGCTCGCGCAGGATCGTTTCCGCCGGGGCGAGGAGCACATGCCGCACGGTGATGCGGCGGGCGGCCAGGCCGCCGAAGATCTCGTCCCGGTAGTCCTGGCGCAGCAGGGTCATCGGGACGACCAGGGTCCCGCCCAGCTCGGAGAGCATCGCGGCCGCCGTGTCGATCACGAGCCGTCGCCAGATCGGCAGGTCCTGGTAGTCGCCGACCTCGGCGAGGTGCTTGGGCGGCAGCAGGTACGGGAGCGCTCCGCCGATGACCTCGGGGTCGAAGAGCGTGCTGTTCGGGATCAGTTCGATCAGTTCCCGCGCGGTGGTGGTCTTCCCCGCACCGAAAGCGCCGTTGATCCAGACGACGGTCACGGTTCCCCCTCTGCTGTTGGCCCCCTGTGGCTTGCCCGCTCCACCCTGCCATGGAAACCAGCCGCAGTTGAGGGCGCACATGGGGGCGCCGACGCCCCCTCCTCCCGGGGGCGCCGGCGCCACGGTCCCGCGGTGCCGTATCTCGTCAGCTGTTCTCCCCGAGGGCCCTCTCGTCGACGCCGTCCAGGCTGTCGTCGGCGATGGTGCGGTCGAGTGAGCTGAGGGTCCTGTCGACGTCCAGGTCCCTCAGTTCCTCGCCCAGGGCGTGGGAGGGGGTGACCGCCGCGACGACGAAGCCGGTGGCGAGGGAGGCGATGGCGAGCATGCTGCGCTTCTTCATACCGGGTTCAACTGGCGAACGGCCCGAGGGTCACGCCTGACGACGTGGTGATCGGAAGAGGGCGAAGTCATACCCGGCATGCGGCGAACCGGGGCAGGGCGAGGCCACCTCCCACGACGCGGCGATAAGGGGCGGACGGGATCACACCCGGCGACGCGGTGATCGGCACAGCGGGGACAGCGCGGAGTCACCTCCCCGGACGTGAGGTTCCCCCGGGCGGGGCCGGGGCCGGGGCCGAGCCGGAGCCGGACGTGTCGCGTCGGCGGCGTACCAGGTCGTCGGCCGCCCGCGGCCACTCGGGGTGCTCGAAGGCGAAGCCCGCGTCGAGCAGGCGACCGGGGACGACACGGCGGCTCTTGAGCAGGAGTTCGGTGTCCGAGCGCAGGGCGAAGGCGCCGAGTTCCGCCATCCACCGGGTGGCCGGCAGACCCACCGGAACGCCCCAGGCGGCGCGCAGGGTCCGCATGAACGCCCGGTGCGGGAGCGGGGCGGGGGCGGCGAGGTTCACGGGGCCGCTGAGGTCCGGCCGGCCGACGAGGAAGTCGACCGCGCGGACGAAGTCCTGGTCGTGGATCCAGGACACGTACTGGGCACCGCCCGCGACCGGGCCGCCCAGTCCCAGGCGTACGAGCCTCGACAGAACGTCGAAGACGCCGCCCCGGTCGGGGCTCATCACCATCGCGGAGCGCAGGGCGACCTTGCGTGTGTGCGGGGTCGCGGCCTGCTCCTGGGCGCGTTCCCAGGCGGTGGCTATCTCGACGCTGTAGGCCCAGTAGTCCGGTACGCCGGCTTCGGTGCCGCCGAGCAGGCCGGTCGGTTCGTCGTTCGGGGCGTCGAAGCGGTGGGCGTAGACGGTGGCCGTGCTCATCTGCAGCCAGACGCTCGGCGGATGTGCGGCGGCGGCGATCGCCTCGCCCACGACCTGTGTGGAGCGCACCCGCGAGTCCATCATGGCCTTCAGGTTCGCCTCGGTGTAGCGGCAGCTGACGCTGCGCCCGGCCAGGTTGACCACCACGTCGCTGCCGTCGATCTCGCGCGCCCACGGCCCCGGCGTCTCACCGTCCCAGGTGACTTCGCCCTCGTGCCTCGGCTGCCTGGTCAGGACGACGACCTCGTGTCCCGCGGCGGTCAGCGCGCGGTTCAGGATCGTTCCCACCTGCCCGGTTCCACCGGGTATCACGAACTTCACGGGCTCCCCCTTCGGTCGCGACCACCCTACCGCAATAATTTGAACACGTTCAAAACCGCCCCGGAAGGGGATCCGGGGGACGGACGAAGGGCTCGACTGTCCGGGAACAGCCGAGCCCATCAGGTAAAACGTTCCTGCCGAGGTGCGGCGGAGGCGTCAGACCCCCGCCGCGGCCGGGTCCGCCCGCCGGGCGAGGGCCGCCGCCGCTGCCCCGACCAGCCCCGCGTCCGTGCCCATCTGGGCGGGCTCCACGGTCAGGCGCCGGACGAACGACAGGGTCGCGTACTCGCTCAGGGCCTTGCGCAGGGGCTCGAACAGGACGTCGCCGGCCTTGCCCACACCGCCGCCGATGACGGCGATGTCGATCTCGACGAGGGTCGCGGCGGCCGCGATACCGGCGGCCAGCGCCTGGGCGGCCCGCTCGAAGGAGGCCACCGCCACCGGATCACCCGCGCGGGCGGCGGCGGCCACCGCGGCGGCGGAGGCGTCACCGTCGGGGCCGGGGCACCAGCCGTTCTCGACCGCCCGGCGGGCGATGTTCGGCCCGCTCGCGATGCGCTCCACGCAACCGCGCCCGCCGCACGGGCACGGGTCGCCGTCGAGCTCCACGCTGATGTGACCGATGTGACCGGCGTTGCCCGTGGGGCCGGGGTGCAGTCTGCCGTTGAGGACGAGGCCGCCGCCGACGCCCGTGGAGACCACCATGCACAACGCGTTGGCGTGGCCGCGGGCCGCCCCCTGCCAGTGCTCGGCGGCCGTGATCGCCACACCGTCGCCGATCAGCTCGACAGGGAGCCCGCCGACGGCCGCCCGCACCCGTCGGACCAGCGGGTAGTCCCGCCAGCCGGGTACGTTCACCGGGCTCACCGTGCCCGTGGAGGCGTCCACCGGACCGGCGCTGCCGATACCGAGGGCCGTGGCCCGTTCCCACAGGGGCGACGCGGCCAGCTCGGCGAGCACCTCCTCGACGGCCCGCATCACGGTGTCGCCGTCCTCCTGTGCGGGCGTGGCCCGCTGCGCGCGGGCCTGGATCCGGCCGTGGCCGTCCACCAGCGCTCCGGCGATCTTGGTGCCGCCGATGTCGAGCGCGGCCACGAGGTCGGTGTGCATCAGTGTGAGATCTCCCCGTCAGACATGGACAACCATGAGAACAACCACGAGCAACAGCAGGCCGGTCTCGCGGTGGGGGCGCAGGCCGGAGATTGTGGTGGCCAGTGTCTCCCGCATCTGACAACGTTGTCCAGGCTCTATGCTCGATGCCACATCCTCATACACATCGTGGCCCACCGCATCCCCGTGGACGACAGGACAGGACACCGCACCGTGCCCGACACCCACAGCCGCGCCGATCGCCTCGCCGGCAGCCGCTACGGCAACCGTCCCACCATGAAGGACGTGGCCGCGCGAGCCGGCGTCGGCCTGAAAACGGTCTCGCGCGTGGTCAACGGTGAGCCGGGGGTCACACCGGAGACGGAGCGGCGCGTCCAGGAGGCCATCGACGCCCTCGGCTTCCGCCGCAACGACAGCGCGCGGGTGCTGCGCAAGGGCAGCACCGCGAGCATCGGACTGGTCCTGGAGGACCTCGCCGACCCGTTCTACGGCCCCCTCAGCCGCGCGGTCGAGGAGCTGGCCCGGGCCCACGGCGCGCTGCTGATCAACGGCTCCAGCGCCGAGGACCCGGAGCGCGAACAGGAACTGGTGCTGGCGCTGTGCGCGCGTCGGGTGGACGGACTGGTGGTGATCCCGGCCGGGGACGACCACCGGTATCTGGAGCCCGAGTTGAAGGCGGGCGTGGCGACGGTGTTCGTGGACCGCCCGGCCGGGTTCATCGATGTCGACGTGGTCCTCTCGGACAACTTCGGCGGTGCCCGGGACGGTGTGGCGCACCTGATCGCCCACGGGCACCGGCGGATCGGCTTCATCGGCGACATGCCCCGTATCCACACCGCGGCCGAGCGGCTGCGCGGCTACCGCGCCGCGATGGAGGACGCCGGCATACCGGTCGACGACGCGTGGATGTCGCTGGGCGTGACCGGCCCCGAGCGGGTGCGCCGGGCGGCCGAGGAGATGCTCACCGGTTCCTCCCCCGTCACCGCGATCTTCGCGGGCAACAACCGGGTGACGGTCACGGTGATCCGGGTGCTGGCCGAACACCAGCGGCATGTCGCCCTCGTCGGCTTCGACGACATCGAGCTGGCCGACCTGTTGCAGCCGGGGGTGACCGTGGTCGCCCAGGACGCGGCGGCCCTCGGCCGTACGGCCGCCGAGCGCCTCTTCCGCCAACTGGACGGCACGCTGCTCACCCCTGAGCGGATCGAGCTGCCGACCCGGCTGATCACCCGCGGCTCGGGCGAGTTGCCGCCGGCGGACTGAGTCGCCATGCGTGAGTCCACCCTGGAGACGCTCGGACTGGCCGAGGCACCCCGCGATCATCCACTGCTCTACCCGGGCGTGTGGCCGAGGGCGTCCGGGCTCCTGGACGGCGACCGACTGCGCCCCCTCGACGTCCTGGTGCACCCGGACCGCACCCCTGTCCTGGCCGTCGGCTCCAACGCCAGTCCCGCCCAACTGCGGCACAAGATGGCCGAGTCCGGAATCACCTCGCCGGTTCCGATGGTCAGGGCGCGGGTCACCGGCCTCGACGTGGGTGTCTCCGCGCACGTCAGCCGCCTCGGGTATGTGTCCGCGTCGCCCTTCCAAGCACCGGGCACGGTACGGGAGTTGTTCGTCATCTGGCTCGACCCCGAGCAGCTCGCGGTGATCGACGCGAGCGAGGGCGTGCCGCTGCCGCACGGCAACTACCGCCGCGCCTGGCTGCCCGCCCCCGAGGTGCGCGTCGAGCCCGCGCCCGGCGTGACCCTCCCGGGCGTGTACGCGTACGTCAACCGTCGCGGCGTCCTGCACGACGGCACCGGCGCGCCGCGCACCCACCCGGGCCAACGGCCGCTGCTCACCGAACTCCTGGTGGGCTCGGCCCGGTTGAGGGAGCTGTTCGGCGTCACCCCGGAGGAGTTCTGCGCACGGGCCCGTGCCGACCGGCACCTGTGCGAGCGGGGCACGCGGCTGTTCCGGGACGAGAAGCGGGTGACGGCCTCCGGGCTGGAGCGGTACGTGGAGGTCGGAGGCTGAGGGCCCGGGTTTCGGGACCTGCGGGGGGAAACCCCGGGTCCTTCAGGACCTGCCCGCGGAGCCCGAGTCCTCCGGGACCTGTGGGGGAAACCCCGGGTTCTTCGGGACCTGCCCGAGGTGCCCGGGTCCTTCGGACCTGTCCGGGGTTCCGTCGCGCGTTCCGCAGGCCGAAGGCCGTTCGTCGCGCCGCCGCACCGTTCCGACCCCCCGACCGGGTCCGGCGGGGTGCGCCGCGCGTTTCTCGTCCCGTCCCCCGCGGCCGCCCGGACCGGTTCAGCAGACCGGGAGTCCGGGGACAGGCGCGTCGTTGTCCCCGCCCTGGACGTACACATCGCTGACGTAGACGTTCGTGTTGCCGCTGTCGTCGTCGGTCTTCGCCCACCAGACGTTGGTCCACTCGCCGTGCGTCTCGCGGCGGCCCAGGTTCCGCTGGCAGTAGAAGTAGTTCGTGCCCGCGTTGAGGACACCGACCTCGGTGCCGGACGCCGTGTAGGACTTGGCGGTGCGCCACACCTCGCAGTTGTACTTGCCTCCGCCTATGGGGTGGCAGGACGGGGCCGGGGTGGTCGCCGCGCCGCCGCCCGTCGTACCGCCGTCACCGGAGCTGCCGTCCGTACTGCCCGACGAGCCACCGGAGGTGCCACCGCCCCCGGTGGTACCGCCGTCCGGGATCTTGGCCGGGGAGGAGGACGGGGCCCGGCCGGTGGGCTCCTTGCCGGTGCCGCCGGACGTCTCCCGCCCGGACGGACTCTTCCCGTCCCCCTGCCCGGTGGGCTCGGGATCACCGGAGCGTTCGGCGTCCGTCCGGTCGGCCGCCGACGTGGCGGCGTCCTCGGCGGTCACGGGCGCCGTGGGCCGCCCCCCGGCCGTGGTGTCGCCCGAGTCGTCCAGCACGCGGGCGGTGATCCCGGCGGACACGAGGACGACGGTCACGGCCGCCGCGGCGAGCAGGACACGGCCCTTGCGGCGCGAGGACCCTCGGGCGGGAGAGGCGGAGGGGGACATCGGGCCGGTGGCCGTCGGCAGCGGTCCGGAGGAGGGCGAGGTGCCGAGGCCGGGAACGGCCGCTCCCGTGTGGCCGACCGGACCCGTCGGGTCGGCAGGGCCCGTCCGACGTGCGGGACCCGCCCGATCCGGGAGGCCGGCCCCAGCGGAGAGGCCCGCCGGACCCGAGGGGGCCGCCCCTTCGCCGGAGTTCGCCTTGCCGTCGGTGCTCATCTGCCGCGTGGGCGCCACCCGCCCACTGGAGCCCGCCTCACCGGCGGCCCTCTCCCGACCGGGCTCCCCCGCCTGCCCGGCCGCTCCCACCGGCCCGACAGAACCGCTCGAACCGGTCGAACCGGCCGGCTCCGGCCACGTCGGTTCAGCCGGCCCGGATCCCGGTGGAACCGCCGGGACGCCACGCGGGGTGTCCGTCCGCCCGGGTGCCGGCTGCGCGGGCCCGCGCAGCGCGGTGGTGGGTGTGTCCGTCCCGGCCGTGTCCGCCACCGTACGGAGCAGCGCGCATGCCTCGTCCGCCCCCGGACGGGACTCGGGCCGCTTGTCGAGCAGGCGCTGGAGGACGGGGCCGAGGTGTCCGGCGCGGCGGGGCTCGGGCAGCGGCTCGGTGACGATCGCGGTGAGCGTGGAGAACGTCGACGTACGGCGGAAGGGCGCGGCGCCCTCGACGGCCGCGAACAGCGTGGCCCCGAGGGCCCACACGTCGGAGGCGGGTCCCGGGTCGGCGCCCTGGGCGCGCTCGGGTGCCAAGTAGTCGAGGGAGCCGACGAGTTCGCCGCTGCGGGTGAGGTGGGTGGCCGAGCCGTCGCCCGGGTCCTCCATGGTGGCGATGCCGAAGTCGGTCAGGACGACCCGGCCGGACCGGTCGAGCAGGATGTTGCCGGGTTTCACGTCCCGGTGCAGGACACCCGCGCGGTGCGCGGCGGCCAGCGCGTCCATCACCTTCGCGCCGATGCCGGCCGCCTCGCGCGGGTCGAGGGTGCCCTTCTCGCGCAGGACGTCGTCCAGGGACGGGCCGTCCACCAGCTCCATGACGATCAGTGGCCGGCCGTCGACCTCCGTCACGTCGTGCACGGCCACCACTCCGGGGTGGCGCACCCGGGCCGCCGCGCGGGCCTCGCGCTGCATCCGCAGCCGCAGACCGGCGAATTCGGGTCCGTCGGTGTCGGTGTGGGCGCGCAGTTCCTTGACCGCGACCTCACGCCCGAGCACCTCGTCGAGGGCCCGCCAGACCACACCCATGCCGCCGCGCCCGAGCCGCGCCACGACGCGATAGCGTCCGGCCAGCACACGCCCGTCCCCTTGCCCGTACTCCCCCGAAGACACCGCCGCCCCGTTCCTGTGATCCGTCCGTGAGTGACGTACAGACTACGGGCCGGGTGTGACCGCACCGGCCGATGGTGGCCTCTGTGACATGTCCGCTACGTGACGGACACCGTCAGGTCGCCCCGGCGCGGTGCCGCGAAAGCCTCCAGGTCCGCCCGGGTCAGGCCGGAGAGACGGGCCACCTCGGCGATGCCGAGGGCGCCGCAGTCCAGTCCGCGCAGCAGGTAGCCGCTGAGGGCCTTGGCGGTGGCCGGCTCGTCCATGACGTCACCGCCGATGCGGCCCGCGTAGCGGGCGAGGCGGGCGGCGGCCTGTTCGAAGCCCTCGCGGTAGAAGGCGAAGACGGCGGCGTACCGGGTGGGGAGATGGGCCGGATGCATGTCCCAGCCCTGGTAGTAGGCGCGGGCCAGGGCACGGCGGGTGAGGCCGTAGTGCAGTCGCCAGGCGTCGTGGACCTTCGCCGTGGGGCCGACCGGCAGGACGTTCGTGGAGCCGTCCGACAGGCGTACGCCGGTGCCCGCGGCCGCGACCTGCATGACCGCCTTGGCGTGGTCGGCCGCCGGGTGGTCGCTCGCCTGGTGGGCGGCGGACACCCCGAGGCAGGCGCTGTAGTCGAAGGTGCCGTAGTGGAGGCCGGTGGCGCGGCCGTCGGCGGCCTGGATCATCCGGGCGACCGTGGCGGTGCCGTCGGTGGCGAGGATGGACTGGCTGGTCTCGATCTGGATCTCGAAGCCGATCCGGCCCGGCTCCAGCCCGCGCGCCTTCTCGAAGGCCTCCAGCAGGCGCACCATGGCGCCGACCTGCTCGGGGTACGTCACCTTGGGCAGCGTCAGGGCCAGTCCGTCGGGCAGGCCGCCGGCCTCCATGAGGCCGGTGAGGAAGATGTCCAGGGTGCGGATGCCGCGGTCGCGGACGGGTGCCTCCATGCACTTCGTACGGATGCCCATGTACGGGGCCGCCGTGCCGTCCCGGTACGCCTGCGCGACCAGCCGGGCCGCGCGGGCCGCCGTCTCGTCCTCCTCGGCGTCCGGGCGGGGGCCGTAGCCGTCCTCGAAGTCGATCCGGAGGTCCTCGACGGGCTCGCGCTCCAGCTTGGCCCGGACCCGGGAGTGGACGGGCTCCGCGAGTTCCTCGGACAGGCCGAGGACGGCGGCGAGGGAGGCGGCGTCGGGGGCGTGCTCGTCGAGGGCGGCCAGGGCACGGTCGCCCCAGGAGCGGACGGTGTCGGCGGCGAAGGCGTCAGCGGGGACGTAGACCGTGTGGACGGGCTGGCGGGTGCCGGGGTCGCCGGGGTAGCGGCGCTCCAGTTCGGCGTCGACCGGCGCGAGGGAGGCGCTGATCTCCTCGCTGATGGCGCCCGCGAGGCTCGTCGCCACCTGCTCCTGCTGGCCCTGACCCATTCCGCACCCTCCCGTTTTCCGCTGTACGGAATAAACAATCCGCAGAACGAAGCTATCGGGCACTCTTCCTGCCGGTCAACACCGTCTTTCGGGCCGATCCACTCCCGCATCTCTGCATGTTCACGTCCATCTGGCACCGTTCAACGGACAACCTCACACACACCCCGCACCACGGCACACCCGCACGACTCGTCCGGAAGCCGCCACGGAAGGAGCCCCTGTGCCGAACCACAGCCGAGTCACGCGCCGCCTGGGTCTGAAGACCGCGTTGGCCGCCTCTGTCTCCGTGCCCCTGTCCAGTACAGCACCCTTCCCCGCTCCCGCCTCCACGGGCGAGCCGCCCGACGGCTCCCTGCGGGTGATGTCGTTCAACCTGCGCTTCGCGAGCACCGTCGAGCCCCACAGCTGGAGCGCCCGCAGACCCGTGATGCGCCTCCTGCTGCGCCGCCGGGCACCCCATGTCCTCGGCACCCAGGAGGGCGTCCACCACCAACTGCGCGACATCGAGAGCGACCTCGGCCCGCACCACGACTGGATCGGCACGGGGCGCGAGGGCGGCAGCCGCGACGAGTTCATGGCGATCTTCTACGACACGCGCCGGCTGGCCCCGCAGGAGTACGACCACTTCTGGCTGTCCGACACGCCGAACGTGATCGCCTCCAACACCTGGGGCGGCAGCTTCACACGGATGGTGACCTGGGTCCGCTTCCGCGATCTGCACGACGGCCGGGAGTTCTACTGCCTGAACACGCATCTCGACAACGGCAGCCAGGTCGCACGCGCGCGTGCCGCGGCCCTGATCACCCAGCGGATCGCCCGGCTGGACCGGACGCTCCCGCTCATCGTGACGGGCGACTTCAACGCCGCCGCCCACCAGAACCCGGTCTACGACACCCTGCTGGGCGCCGGCCTGGTCGACACCTGGGACGCGGCGGCCGAGCGGAGCCCGCTGTACGGGACCTTCCACGGCTACCGGCCGCTGACCCCCGGCGGCGACCGCATCGACTGGATCCTCGTCTCACCCGGAATCACGACCCACCAGGCCGCGATCGACACCTTCGCCCTGGACGGGCAGTTCCCCAGCGACCACCTGCCGGTGCGGGCGTCCCTGTCCCTGGGGTGAGCCACGACCCCGGTGCCCGGGAACGAGCCGAGGCCCCCGTGACCGCTCGCGCGGTGACGGGGGCCTCGTACGCCCGGAGCGGGATCAGCCCTTGCGGGCCTTGACCTCGTCGGTGAGCTGCGGGACGACGTCGAAGAGGTCGCCGACCACGCCGTAGTCGACCAGGTCGAAGATCGGGGCCTCGGCGTCCTTGTTGACGGCCACGATGGTCTTCGAGGTCTGCATACCGGCGCGGTGCTGGATGGCGCCGGAGATGCCGTTGGCGATGTACAGCTGCGGGGAGACGCTCTTGCCGGTCTGGCCGACCTGGTTGGTGTGCGGGTACCAGCCGGCGTCCACCGCGGCGCGCGAGGCGCCGACGGCCGCGCCGAGGGAGTCGGCGAGGGCCTCGATGATCGCGAAGTTCTCCGCGCCGTTGACGCCGCGGCCACCGGAGACCACGATCGCGGCCTCGGTCAGCTCCGGACGGCCGGACGACTCACGCGGCGTACGGCCGGTGACCTTGGTGCCGGTGGCCTGGGCGGAGAAGGCGACGTCCAGCGCCTCGACCGCGCCGTCGGCCGGGGCGGCCTCCACGGCGGCCGAGTTCGGCTTGACCGTGATGACCGGAGTGCCCTTGGCGACCCGGGACTTGGTGGTGAAGGAGGCGGCGAACACCGACTGGGTGGCCACCGGGCCCTCGTCGCCGGCCTCCAGGTCGACGGCGTCGGTGATGATGCCGGACCCGATGCGCAGCGCCAGACGGGCGGCGATCTCCTTGCCCTCCGCGGACGAGGGGACCAGGACGGCGGCCGGGGACACGGCGGCGACCGCGGCCTGGAGCGCGTCCACCTTCGGGACGACCAGGTAGTCGGCGTACTCGGAGGCGTCGTGCGTGAGGACCTTCACCGCGCCGTGCTCGGCGAGGGTGGCGGCGGTGTCGGCGGCGCCGTTGCCCAGCGCGACCGCGACCGGCTCGCCGATGCGACGGGCCAGCGTCAGCAGCTCCAGGGTGGGCTTGCGGACGGCACCGTCCACGTGGTCGACGTAGACGAGAACTTCAGCCATGGGATTGCTCTCCTGCGGATTGCGAAGTCTGAGGGGCGGTAAGAGGGGTGAGCCTTAGATGAACTTCTGGCTCGCGAGGAACTCAGCGAGCTGCTTGCCGCCCTCGCCCTCGTCCTTGACGATCGTGCCGGCCGTGCGGGCCGGACGCTCCGCCGCGGAGTCGACGACCGTGTAGGAACCCTCCAGGCCGACCTCCTCGGCCTCCAGGTCCAGGTCGGACAGGTCCCAGGACTGAACCGGCTTCTTCTTGGCCGCCATGATGCCCTTGAAGGACGGGTAACGCGCCTCGCCCGACTGGTCGGTGACGGACACGACGGCCGGCAGCGAGGCCTCCAGCTGCTCGGACGCGGCGTCGCCGTCGCGGCGGCCCTTGACCGTGCCGTCCTCGACGGAGACCTCGGAGAGCAGGGTCACCTGCGGCACGCCCAGCCGCTCGGCCAGCAGCGCGGGCACGACGCCCATGGTGCCGTCGGTGGACGCCATGCCGGAGATCACGAGGTCGTAGCCGGCCTTCTCGACCGCCTTGGCCAGCACCAGGGAGGTGCCGATGGCGTCGGTGCCGTGCAGGTCGTCGTCCTCGACGTGGATGGCCTTGTCGGCGCCCATCGACAGCGCCTTGCGCAGCGCGTCCTTGGCGTCCTCGGGGCCGACCGTGAGGACGGTGACCTCCACGTCGTCGTCCGAGTTCTCGGAGATCTGCAGTGCCTGCTCGACCGCGTACTCGTCCAGTTCGGAGAGCAGACCGTCGACGTCGTCCCGGTCGACGGTCAGGTCATCGGCGAAGTGCCGGTCGCCGGTGGCGTCGGGCACGTACTTCACAGTGACAACGATCCTCAAGCTCACGCCGGCTCTCCTACTGCATCGTCATTTTTCGGCTGCCTCTTGCAGGCAGCATAGGCGCCCCAAGCGGCCGATCCCGGTCGGGGCGGCCCGCGCTCCGACCGAAATATTACTCGCCAGTACAACCAGTTCGTTCCCGCTGAGCAAGCGCTCTGAACTGTGACCTTCGCAACGCAGCGTAATCGGAACCCGACGCCGCCGCAGCAGCGGGCGGGTGGTCAGTCGCGCAGCCCCTGGAACCGCCCCTGGTGGTAGAGGAGCGGGCGGCCGGGACCCGTGGGGTCGCCGAGGACGATCTCGGCCAGCACGATCCGGTGGTCGCCGGCCGGCACCCGGGCGACGACCCGGCACACCAGCCAGGCGAGGACGTCGTCGAGGACGGGCACGCCCTCGGGTCCCTCGCGCCAGGCGGTCTCCGCGCCGAAGCGGTCGGCGCCACTGCGGGCGAAGGTGGCGGCCAGGTCTTCCTGGTGCTCGCCGAGTATGTGCACGCCGACATGCGCGGCCTCGGACACCGCGGGCCAGCTGGACGCGCCGGTACCGATACCGAAGGAGAGCAGCGGGGGTTCGGCGGAGACCGAGGTGAGAGAGGTGGCGGTGAAGCCGACCGGGCCGGACTCGCCGCGCGCGGTGATCACGGCGACTCCCGCCGCGTGCCGCCGGAAGACCGAGCGCAGCAGGTCGGGGGAGGCGAGCCGGGGGGTGCCGAGGCCGGGCGTGGCCGTCATGGGCGTGTCCTTCTGCGAGAGGTGGCGTGCAGGTCCGTGGCCGCTCAGGAGCCCGGACAGCGCCCGCTCGCGGTGCGGGCCGGATCGCCGTGGGCCCGCCCGGGGAGAAGGAGTTCCGAAGACATACGGTCAGGCTGACGATAGGTGGCCCACACAGTCAAGTGGGTCCCGATATCTGGGAGATGCCTCACCGTCCCGCCGCACCGCCTCCGCCGTCGGTCCGCGGCGGACCGCCCGCACCGCATGTCCGCGTCACACCGCCTCGCCGAGCGCGGCGATCACGTCGGCCTTGCGCGGCTGCCCGGTGGCCCGCCGGACGACCCGGCCGTCGGCGTCCAGGACCAGCACCGTGGGCGTCTTGAGGATGCCCAGCTCGCGGACGAGGCCGAGGTGCTCCTCGGCGTCGATCTCGACATGTGTCACGCCCGGCACCATGCCGGCCACCTCGCCCAGGATCCGGCGGGTCGCCCGGCAGGGGGCGCAGAAGGCGCTGGAGAACTGGACGAGCGTGGCGCGTTCGCCGAGCGGCCCGCCCAGTTCGTCCGCGCCGAGCCGTCTTCCGTCGTCGCGCCCGCGCACCCGTACCCTCCCGCTCCGCCGCCGGTGCAGCACTCCGAAGGCGCTCGCCAACGCCAGCACCACCCCGCACACCACCAGTCCGGTCATTGCCTGCACCAGCGTTCACGAGACCGCAAAGATTCCCGCCTCCCTTCACGGTTTCCCGTACGGAATGCTTGATTCCCATGGACATCGATGCAAGAGGGCCGCGTTTCGGGGCGGCTGTGACGACCGCCGTCCTGGCGGTCGTGCTGATCACCGGCAGCGTGTGGCTGCTGGCCTGGCAGACGCTGGCGTTCGCGCTGGGCGCGGCGGGCGGGGTGGGCCGTTCCCCGTACGGCCGGCTGTTCAGGACGGTGGTACGGCCCCGGCTCGGGCCGCCGACCGCGTTCGAGGCGCCGGAGCCGCCCCGGTTCGCTCAGGCGGTCGGGCTCGTCTTCGCGGGTGTGGGGCTGGCCGGTCACGCGCTGGGTCTTCAGTGGCTGGGGCTCGCGGCGACCGGGGCGGCGCTGGCGGCCGCGTTCCTGAACGCCGCGTTCGGGTACTGCCTCGGGTGCGAGATGTACTTGCTCGTACGCCGAGTGGCCGTACGCGCGGAGTAAAGGTGGTGTGAAACGCCGAGGTGGATCACCGCGTGGACGTGACGAGAATCTCGCCGCCGCCCGGCACGAGGACTGGCTACCCGTCCGTTCTTCGGGCACGATCTGCGAGATGCCGTAAACCTACGGCTGCGTAACTTTCCGCCTGGAGTTCCCTTTCCAGGCAGAGAAGGAAGGCCTACACCGTCCATGGCTGAGCTTGTCTACCGTCCCGTCGTCGGTCTCGCCCAGGCGTTGTTCAAGGCGTGGGACCTCAAAATCGACTGCAAGGGTTCGGAGAACATCCCGCGCTCGGGCGGTGCCGTGCTGGTGAGCAATCACATCAGCTACCTGGACTTCGTCTTCAACGGGCTGGCGGCACTCCCGCAGAAGCGCCTGGTGCGGTTCATGGCGAAGGAGTCCGTCTTCCGTCACAAGGTGTCCGGTCCGCTGATGCGCGGCATGAAGCACATCCCGGTGGACCGCAAGCAGGGCGAGACGGCGTACGCGCACGCCCTGGACTCGCTGCGGTCCGGCGAGATCGTGGGGGTCTTCCCGGAGGCCACCATCTCGCCGTCGTTCACGCTGAAGACCTTCAAGTCGGGTGCCGCGCGGATGGCGCAGGAGGCGGGCGTCCCGCTGATCCCGATGGCGGTGTGGGGCACCCAGCGGCTGTGGACCAAGGGCCACCCGCGCAACTTCCGGCGCAGCCACATCCCGGTCACCATCCGCGTGGGCGAGACGATCGAGGCCTCCCGCGACAAGTACGCGGGCGCCCTCACCCGGCAGGTGCGCGAGCATGTGCAGGAGCTCCTGGAGGCCGCCCAGCGGGCCTACCCGGTGCGCCCCAAGGACGCGGACGACACCTGGTGGATGCCGGCCCACCTCGGCGGTACCGCCCCCACCCCGGAGCAGGTCCGCGCGGCCGAGGCCCACTGACACCCCACGCCCCGCCCGTGCCGGCGCTCCCCTCCCGCCCGGCCGGGACCCCAGCGGCCCCGCCGCCCGGCCGGGCGCCGGGACGGGTCAGGACGCCTGCGGCCGGAGCGTGATCCGTGCTCCCGGGCTGCACTTCTCCAGCCGCTCGGCGAGTTCGGCGGCGGCCGTGCCGATGTCGGCGACCGGCATCGGTGCCATGCCCTCCAGCAGGAAGAGCGCCGAGCTGGTCCCCTCGGTGAGCCGGGTGCGCGGCCCCTGACGCCAGTTCCAGCGACGACAGGTCACGCCTGCCGCGTCCCGCCACACCACCTCGCCCGCGTCGGGGTGCTCGACGGCCTCCTCGCCGCCGGCGACGGTCACGAAGTCCTCGTCGCCGGTGGCCCGCACGAGGCGCATCTCCCCTTCGATGCGGTCGGCGTCCTCGCCGCCGACCGGGATCAGGTGGGCGACGCTGATGGCGTTGTAGAGGTCGACCAGCAGGTTGATCCGGGGCAGCCCCGCCGGGGACAGCGCCCTTCTCGCCAGCGCCTCGGCGGAGTTGCGGGTGCGCGAGGGTTTCGAGCCGAACGCCGTGTAGACCTCCCGCCAGGCGGTCATGTGCGGATCCTGGTGCGGGTCCCGTCCGTCCAGGCGTGCGGCGAGACGGCGGGTCGCGTCGTCGAGGAGCGCGGAACCGTCCTCGGTGCTGGGCCGGTTGACGAGTCCGTGGGCCTCGACGGCGACGTGGGTGAAGCCCGGTGCGAGGGCGCGGACCTCGTCGGACACGGTCAGGGAGGGAGTCATCGCCTGCCTCAGAGTGTGGTGGGAAGGATCGTCCACAGGGACGGCCGGTCGGGAGCGGCCCGCAGGGCCCTCAGGACGACCGGGTGGGGTGCAGCATACAAGACCGGGTAGTCCATCTCATTGGACGCCGGATCGGGCGTGAAGGCCAGCCGCTCGCCGTCGAGGGAGAACCGGGCGTCCACGCCGGGCTTGTTCCCGCGGGGGTCCTGCCGGTGCCAGGCGCCGTGGAAGCGCACCGCGACCAGGCCGTGCACCTCGTCGAACCTCTGGTAGCAGAACGCGGTCGGGATGTCCTCGGCCCGCAGCAGCGCGGCCAGCGCGTGGGCCTTGGCGTAGCAGATGCCGGTGCCCTGCTCCAGGACGTCGGAGGCGCGCCAGGTGACCCGAAGATCGCCGGAGTCCTGCGAGTGGGTGATGGCGTCGCGCACGAACTCGAAGGCCAGCCGTGCATAGGAATACGAGTCCGCAGCGTCCTTGGCGAGCCGTGCGGCCGTGCCGCGCACGGTCGGGTGATGGTGGTCGATGACCTCGTCGGCGGCCAGGTAGGCGGACAGGTCGGCGGTTTCCTGGATCAGCTCCATGCCCCGAGAGCATAGGAATGGGTCATCCGACAGTCAATGACTTTTCAGAGGACCGCATACCTATGCATGCTCTCTGCCGCTCGGGCAGCTAGCGCGCCATTTCCTCCTTCAGCGCCGCCACGAACGCGTCCACGTCGTCCTCGGTCGTGTCGAAGGCGCACATCCAGCGCACGACGCCGGCGGCCTCGTCCCAGAAGTAGAAGCGGAACCGCTTCTGCAGGCGCTCACCCACGTCGTGCGGGAGCTGGGCGAAGACGCCGTTGGCCTGCACCGGGTGGAGGATCTCGACGCCGTGCACGGCGCGGACGCCCTCGGCCAGCCGCTGGGCCATCTCGTTGGCGTGGCGGGCGTTGCGCAGCCACAGGTCCTTGGCGAGCAACGCCTCCAGCTGCACCGACACGAACCGCATCTTGGAGGCGAGCTGCATGGACAGCTTGCGCAGGTGCTTCATGTGGCTGACGGCGTCCTGGTCGATGACGACGACCGCCTCGCCGAACAGAGCACCGTTCTTCGTGCCGCCCAGGGAGAGGATGTCGACGCCGACCGCGTCGGTGAACGTCCGCATCGGGACGTTCAGGGAGGCCGCCGCGTTGGCTATGCGCGAGCCGTCCAGGTGGACCCTCATCCCGCGCGCGTGGGCGTGTTCGCAGATCGCGCGGATCTCGTCGGGCGTGTAGACGGTGCCCAGTTCGGTGCTCTGGGTGATCGAGACGACCTGCGGCATCGCACGGTGCTCGTCCTCCCAGCCGTACGCCTGCCGGTCGATCAGCTCGGGGGTGAGCTTGCCGTCGGGCGTGGGCACGGTGAGCAGTTTGAGGCCGCCCATGCGCTCGGGGGCGCCGCCCTCGTCGACGTTGATGTGCGCGCTCTCCGCGCAGATCACCGCGCCCCACCGGTCGGTGACCGCCTGGAGGGCGACCACGTTGGCGCCGGTGCCGTTGAAGACCGGGAACGCCTCAGCCGTGGCGCCGAAGTGGCTGCGGACGATCCGCTGGAGGTTCTCGGTGTAGACGTCCTCGCCGTACGCGACCTGGTGCCCGCCGTTGGCCAGGGCCAGGGCGGCGAGCACCTCCGGGTGGGCCCCGGCGTAGTTGTCACTGGCGAAGCCGCGGACCTGCGGGTCGTGGTGACGCCGGGCGTCGGTCCTCGGCGGGTTCACGGCTTCTCGGTTCACGGCTTCTCGGTCAGCCACAGACGGTGTCCGTTCACTTCGGCGGCGGGCTTCTCCCAGACCCCGGTGATGGCCTCGGCCAGGTCCTTGACGTCCGTGAAACCCGCGAACTTCGCGTTGGGGCGGTCGGCGCGCATCGCGTCGTGCACCAGCGCCTTCACCACCAGGATGGCAGCCGCGGACGTCGGCCCGTCGGCGCCCCCGGCCTTGCGGAAGGCGTCCGCCAACGCGAGCGTCCAGGCCTCGGCGGCGGCCTTGGCCGCGGCGTACGCGGCGTTGCCCGCGGTGGGCTTCGAGGCGCCGGCCGCGCTGATCAGCAGGTACCGCCCACGCTCGCTGCGCTGGATGGCGTCGAAGAAGGCCAGGGAGGTGTGCTGCACGGTGCGGATGAGCAGCAGCTCAAGGAAGTCCCAGTCGTCCAGGCTGGTCTTGATGAACGTCTCGCTGCCGCGCCAGCCGCCCACCAGGTGGACCAGCCCGTCGACCCGGCCGAACTCCTTCTCGGTACGGACCGCCCAGTCCCGGGTCGAGGCCAGATCGAGCAGGTCGACCGTCTCGCCGGTGACCGTGGCCCCGCCGGCGCCGTAGCGGGCCGCGTCGACGGCCTCCGCCAGCCGCTCGGGATCGTTGTCCGCGCCGACGACGGTCGCGCCCGCCTCGGCGAGCCTGAGCAGTGCCGCCCGCCCGGCGGGTCCGCCCGCGCCGGCCACCGCGATCACCGCACCGCTGAGAGCCCCGTTCCCCATGGTCTTCGCCTCCTGAGCAGTGTGCGCTGGTTCACCGTGCACGCGGTCGCTCACGCGGCGACCCGTTCGGCGCTCTCGGCCGTGATGCCCTTGGTGGAGGCGATCACGTTCTTCAGCTTCTTGGAGAGCGCCTCATAGAACATGCTCAGCGGAAACTCGTCCGGAAGCACGTCGTCGACGAGTTTGCGCGGCGGCAGACTCAGGTCGAGGGCGTCCGGGCCCTTGGCCCAGCGGGAGCCCGGGTGCGGGGCGAGGTAGGTGGAGACCAGCTCGTATCCGGCGAACCAGTGGACCAGCTTGGGGCGGTCGATGCCGTCCCGGTACAGCTGCTCGATGTCGGCGCACAGCTGGTTGGTGACCTGGGGCGCGCGCTGCCAGTCGATGAAGAGCTTGTTGTCGGTCCAGCGCACGACGTCGTGCTTGTGCAGGTAGGCGAAGAGGAGCTGCCCGCCGAGGCCGTCGTAGTTGCGCACGCGCTCGCCGGTGACCGGGAACCGGAACATGCGGTCGAACAGGACCGCGTACTGCACGTCGCGGGCCTGCGGGACGCCGTCGGCCTCCAGCGTCACGGCCTCCCGGAAGGCGGTGAGGTCGCAGCGCAGCTCCTCGAGGCCGTACATCCAGAACGGCTGGCGCTGCTTGATCATGAACGGGTCGAAGGGCAGGTCGCCGTGGCTGTGGGTGCGGTCGTGGACCATGTCCCACAGCACGAACGCCTCCTCGCAGCGCTTCTGGTCGTGGACCATCGCGGCGACGTCCTCGGGCAGCTCCATGCCGAGCACGTCCACGGCGGCCGCGGTCACCCGGCGGAAGCGGGCGGCCTCGCGGTCGCAGAAGATGCCGCCCCAGCTGAACCGCTCGGGCGCCTCGCGCACCGCGATCGTCTCGGGGAAGAGCACCGCCGAGTTGGTGTCGTAGCCGGCCGTGAAGTCCTCGAACGTGATGCCGCAGAACAGCGGGTTGTCGTAGCGGGTGCGCTCCAGTTCGGCCAGCCAGTCCGGCCAGACCATGCGCAGCACGACCGCTTCGAGGTTGCGGTCCGGGTTGCCGTTCTGCGTGTACATCGGGAAGACGACCAGGTGCTGGAGGCCGTCCGCGCGGTTCGCGGCGGGCTGGAAGGCCAGCAGCGAGTCGAGGAAGTCCGGCACCCCGAAGCCGCCGTCGGCCCACCGGCGCAGGTCCCGCACCAGGGCCTGGTGGTAGGCGGCGTCGTGCGGAAGCAGCGGCGACAGCTCCTCGACGGCGTCGGTGACACGGCGTACGGCACGCTCGGCGTCCGCGCGGTCGGGGGCGCCCTCGGCCGCGAGGTCGATCGACCCGTCCTTGGACTGCCATGGCCGGATCTGCTCCACGGCGTCCTTGAGCACGGGCCACGCCGGGTGCTCCACCACCCGGGCCGCGGGAGGAACCTGCTCCTCCGAACCCACCTGCACAAGAATTTCCGTCATGCCCCATCCTCCACGGGAGAACCTCACGTAAGGAGACCGTATACGTACGTGGTTTCGGTCAGCAAGTGGAGCTTCGGGAAATTATCCTGCCACCTCTCATCGTCACAGAACTTTTTCCTGTTGGACATCGTGTGGGCAACTCCTTCCGCTTCGCCCGCCCGCTCCCGGCGCAGGCACGGGTTCATCGCGGGGCCGGGCCGTTAGGCTGCGAATCCGACCCCGCGGCCGTCCGCCCCGGTCCGCGCGGGACGCCGAGCCGCCGTCGACGGAAGCGAGACGAGCCTTGAACTTCCTCACCATCGGTCACCGCGGAGTCATGGGTGTCGAACCCGAGAACACGCTCCGCTCCTTCGTCGCCGCCGAACACGCGGGCCTCGACGTCATCGAACTCGATCTGCACCTGAGCAAGGACGGCGCCCTCGTCGTCATGCACGACGCCCGCGTGGACCGGACGACCGACGGGACCGGCCCGATCGTCGAGCGGACCCTCGACGAGCTGCGCGCGCTGGACGCCGGGCGCGGCGAGCGGATCCCGGTGTTCGATGAGGTCCTGGACGCCGTGCGGCTGCCGCTACAGGCCGAGATCAAGGACGTGGCGGCGGCCCGCGCGCTCGCCGAGGTCATGCACCGGCGGAACCTGACGGCACGCGTGGAGGTGTCCTCGTTCCACGACGAGGCGATCACCGAGATCTCCCGGCTGGTGCCGGGGGTACGCACCGCCCTGATCGCCAGCCGCTACGGCACCGATGTCGTGGACCGCGCCGTGGAGGCCGGGGCCGCGACCGTCTGCCTCAACATCCGGCGGCTGACCCTGGAGATCGTGGAGCAGGCGCGCAAGGCGGACCTGAAGATCATCGGCTGGGTGGTGAACACCCAGGACCATCTACGGCTCGCCCGGGCCCTCGGACTGGACGGCGCGACCACGGACTACCCGGAGATCAAGCGCACGGGCCGCTTCACGGCGTGACGGCGGGCCGAGCGGCGTAACGATCATGCGAGCTCCTTGACCAGCAGCTCGAACCGCAGGTCGTCGCGCCGCGGAACACCGAAGCGCTCGTCGCCGTACGGGAAGGGGGCCGTCTTTCCCGTACGGCGGTAGCCGCGGCGCTCGTACCAGGCGATGAGGTCGTCGCGCACGGAGATCACGGTCATGTGCATCTCCTTGGCCCCCCAGGTCGCCCGCGCCTGCCGCTCCGCCTCCGCGATGATCACCTTGCCGAGGCCGCCGCCCTGCAACGCGGGGCTGACCGCGAACATCCCGAAGTAGGCGTGCTCGCCGCGGTGTTCGAGCTGGCAGCAGGCGACGACCCGGCCGTCGCGCTCGACGGTGAGCAGGCGGCTGTCGGGGGCCTTGATGACGGCCAGCACACCCTCCGGGTCGGTCCGCTGCCCCTCCAGGATGTCCGCCTCGGTCGTCCACCCGGCACGGCTGGCGTCCCCTCGGTACGCCGACTCGATCAGCGCGACCAGCACGTCCACGTCGGCGTCGGTGGCCTCACGGAAGATCAGGTCGGTTGCGGCGTCCATGGCGTGGTTCTCCGGTTCTACGGCGGCGCGGGCACCGACGAGCGTAACGCCGCCACCATCGGATGGCCGGGCCCCGGGCCGGGGCTTAGCGTGCTGTCGGGGGGACATCCCCGGGAGGAACACCATGAAGCTCGACGAGCCGGTGACCGGCGGCCCCTGCTGGACCGAGCTGGGGACCAGCGACCTGGCGGCGGCCCAGCGGTTCTACACGCGACTGTTCGGCTGGCGCCCCGAGACGGATCCACGCCAGGAGGCCGGCGGATACACCATCGCGCACCTCGGGGACGCCGCGGTCGCCGCGCTGACCCCGCTGTACCAGGAGTCGCAGCCGGTCGCGTGGAACGTGTCGTTCGCCGTACGGGACGCGGACGCCGCCGTCCGGACGGTGACGGAGGCCGGCGGCACGGTCCTGGTCGGCCCGATGGACGTGTTCGACGTGGGCCGGTTCGCGGTGGCCCTCGATCCGGCCGGGGCGGCCTTCCAGCTCTGGCAGGGCCGGTCCTTCCCGGGCGCCGGGGTGTTCAACGCGCCCGGTTCGCTGGGCTGGGTGGAGCTGCTGACCCGGGCCCCCGAGCGGGCCGTGGTGTTCTACACGACGGTGTTCGGCTGGAGCGTCAACGCCTCGGCGCAGTACACGCGGTGGGGCCTCGACGGCGCCGACTTCGGCGGCATGGTGACGATGGGCGACACCTTCCCGCCCGAGGTGCCCCCGCACTGGCTTCCGTACTTCGCGGTGGAGGACGTGGACGCCACCGCGGCCACCGCGACGGCGGCGGGCGGCACCCTTCTCATGGAGCCCACCTCCGTGCCCGGCGGCCCCCGCATCGCGGTGCTGCGGGACCCGCAGGCGGCGGTGTTCGGCGTGTACCGCGCGGGGGACGAACGCTGACGCACGCGAGGCGGCCGGTTCCTCCCTGCGCCGGGCGGCACGCGCGACGCTCGCCGATTCCCGTCACGGCCCACGTGACGGCACACCGCCCGCTCCCGACGGATCCGCCAGAACGGCGCGTCCTTCGGAACAGCGGCGTCACCGTCACCCGGTCGAGGACGGGGGCGTGGGCGGTCGTTGATCGTGGGGGTCGCGGGACTCGCCGTCGAAGTCGGGGAGTTCGCCGCCCGCCGCGACGAACGACGGCAGGATCTCCAGCGCGTCGGCGCCCGGGTGCGCCGGAGGCCGTCCTGCGCCTCGTCGTGACCGTGCGGACGTACCTGCCCTCGACGACCGCCCGGCTGGGCACGCCGTCTCCGTACAGGCCGTGGATCTGCCGCTCGCGCCATGTCTCCCGGACAGGCCGTGGATCGTGCCGCTCGCGCCGCCGTGGATGGGGCCGGTGCCGGCTCCGAGGTCGACGGTGAGCCGGTCGGGAGCGGGGACGCCGGGGTCTTCGGCGGTCACGCCATCCACCCTTCGTCCGGCACGTCGTACGCCGGGCCATCCACCCTTCGTCCGGCACGTCGTACGTCGGGCGGTGATCCGGACCGGCCCGGTCGAACGCAGGAAGGAACCCTCAGCCCCGTCAATGGCTGGTCCACCAGCGAAACGCGCGGTGCACGGCGGCACCGGAGCATCAGGGCGGCGGAGCCGCCGGGCGGTCTCAGGGGCGCGGGGCTCCCAGGCGGCCCTCCAGCCGACTCAGCAGCCCGGCGAGCAGCCCGGCCAGTTCCTCCTGCTGCGCCGGGTCGATCCCGGACAGGACGGAGGTCTCGTAGGCGAGCTGCTCGGGCAGGACGTCGTCGACCAGATCGCGTCCGGCGTCCGTGAGGCGGACGTGCGCGACGCGGCGGTCCCGGGTGTCGCCACGCCGGTCGACCAGGTCCCGCTCGGTCAGGGCCTTGAGGCGCTTGGTGACGGCGGCGCCCGAGGAGAAGGTCTCGCGGGCCAGTTCGCCGGGGGTCAGCTCGTGTCCGGTGCGGCGCAGCGCGCCGAGCAGGTCGAACTCGGGGCGGCTGAGGGCGGCCCGGCGCAGGGGGGCGTCCTCGGCCTGCTGGAGGAGGGCGGCGCAGCGGTTGACGCGGCCGATGATCTCCACGGGGCCGGTGTCGAGGTCGGGGTACACGGTCTGCCACTGCCGGACGACCGCGGCGACCGTGTCGTTCCCCGACTCGTCCTCCGCCGTGGTCGGCCGTCCGCCGGTCGCCGTCATGGCCGTACGCACTCCGTGGTGTCCGTGTCCGTGTCCGTGTCCCGGTCCAGGTGCAGTCCCCGGCCCGTACCGTCGCCGCGAGCGTACGGCGTCCGCGCTGTTCGGCGCGCACGACCCTCTGGTGCGGCAGGGCACGCTGCCACCACTCGCGGGAGCCGGCCTCGACCGTGGTGCGCAGGTCGGCCAGGGCGGCGGCGAGGCCCCGGCGGGCACTCCGACCTGCCGTGCTCCGTCGGATGCACCCCGTGTACATCCTTGCGCTCGCTTGCGCGCCGCACCGCCCGGGCATCCCTTGACCGACCGTCGAGCGGGAGGTGGAGGCGTGCACGGACCGGCTTCTCCCGGCTGGCTGCTGGTGGTGGTGTGCGCGGCGACCGGGGCGTACTGCCTGCTGCGGATGCGCAGCGGGGTGGAGGAACAGCGCCGCGCCGCGGGCGGCGAGGCGCTGATGGGTTTCGGCATGGCCGCGATGGCCGTGCCCGCGGCGGCGTTCACCCCGCCGTCCTGGGCCTGGCCCGCCTACGCGGCCGTGTTCGGCGGGGCGGCGGTGCACTCCCTGTGGGCGGCGCGGGCGAGCACGCATCACCTGCACCACCTCGTGGGGGCCCTGGCCATGGTCTACATGGCGGCGGTCATGGCCGCCTCCCCCGCCGCGCAGGCCGGGCACGGCGGGGCCGACGCCCCCCTGGTGACGGGGGCGCTGCTGCTCTACTTCGCGGGGTACGTGCTGCTGTCCGGCGCACGCCTGGTGCCCGCCGGCGCTGCGGGCGCGGCCGTCCCGTGGGGAGACCGGCCCGAACTGGCGCGGGCCTGCCGGCTGTCGATGGGGATCGCCATGGTGACGATGCTGCTGACGCTGTGACCCACACCCGCCGAAGGCCGCGGCGCGGACGGTACCGCAATCGGCCTGAGGCGCGGACGGTACGGCCGCCCTACGGAACAAGGCACGCACGGTACGGCCGCGTACGGCACCGTTGCCTGCGTCACTTCGGCCGCAGGCTCCGTACCCGCGAGCGGCGCGGCGCTCATAAGCTGCACCCATGATGCTCCCCGCGGCACTGTTGCTGCTCGGCGCCCTGACCGCCGTCCTCGCGCCCCGGCTGCTGGCCCGGGCCGACTGGACGGACCACGAACCCGTCCTCGCCCTGTGGGTGTGGCAGTGCGTGGTGGCGGCCGTCCTGCTGTGCTGTGCGTTGTCGATGACCCTCAGCGCGGCGGTGGCCTGGCAGGCGGTGCGCGGCCATGTGTTCGCGCCCGCCCCGCACGCCGTCGTGGAGGCCTACACGCTCGGTACGACCGGACCGTGGCCCGCGGCGACCGCGGTGGCGCTGGCCTGCGGCGGGGTGTGGAGCGCGGCGATGCTGGTGCGCGAGGTCGTCCGCACGCGTGCCCGGCGTCGGCAGCGCCGGGCCGAACTCCTCGTTCGCGCACCGCTGTTGCCCGGCGAGGACCCCGGCAGCCGGCTCGTGGTGCTGGAGGGCGAGCGGCCCGACGCCTGGTGGCTGCCGGGTACGACACCCCGGCTCGTCGTCACCACGGCCGCGCTGCGCCGGCTGGAAGGACGCCGGCTGGACGCGCTCGTCGCACACGAGGAGGGGCACGCCCAGGCCCGGCACGACTGGCTGCTGCACTGCTCGGCGGCGCTGGCCGGCGGGTTCCCGCGGGTGCCGGTGTTCGCGGCGTTCCGCGACGAGATGCACCGGCTGGTCGAACTGGCCGCCGACGACATGGCTTCCCGCCGCTTCGGACGGCTGACCACCGCGCTCGCCCTGGTCGAACTCAACGAGGACCGCGGCGTGTTCGGACCCGGCGCGGTCCCGCACGCCCATCTGCCGCAGCGGGTGCACCGGTTGCTCGCTCCCCGGGACCGGTTCACCGCGACCCGCCGACTGCGGCTCACGGCCGCCGCCGCGCTGGTACCGGTCGTCCCCGTACTGGTGGCGTTCGTACCGGGGCTGCGGGCGCTGGGGTGACCGGCGGGGGAGAGTTCGTGGATCGAGGGTGAGTCCTTGGCTGGGCCCTTGTCCGCGTGTCGTCCGGCGCGGCGACGGCTGACGGACTGCCGCGCTGGCGCACTGAGGCACTGACGCACTGACGCACTGAGGCACTGACGGGGTGCTGTCGCGGACGGGAGCACGGCGTGCGGCCCGGGCCCGGTATGCGCCGAGGTGTGATGTCCGGTGCGGGCTGCGGGCTGCGGGCTGCGGGCTGCCCGACGACACCCCCGCGACACGTGGAAGTCACGCCGGCATCGACCCGTTGTCGCCCGGAATTGGTTTCACGCCCCATGCGTCGGCGAGGATCGGGGTATGCACACCTCGTCCGTCGACTCCCCGCCCCGTCCGTCGGCACACCGCGCCGCCGCCCGCGCCGCCGGCGTCCTCGCGCTGTGCTCCACGCTGCTCCTGGTGCTGGTCGCGGCGAGATGGTCGCCTCTGATCGACTTCGACGGGGATGTCTCCCGCACCACCCATCGCTGGGCGGTGGAGGAACGCGGCGTCACGCAGACCTTCCGGATCCTGACGGACTGGGTCTGGGACCCGTGGACGATGCGCATCCTGTGCGCGGTCGTCGTGGTGTGGCTGGTGTGGCGGCGCGCGGACTGGTGGACGGCCGGGTGGCTGGCGGCCGCCTGTGCGCTGGGCACGCTGGTGCAGCAGGGCCTGAAGGCCGCGGTCGGCCGGGCCCGCCCGGTCTGGCCCGACCCGGTCGACACGGCCCACTACGCGGCCTTCCCGTCGGGCCACGCCATGACCGCGGTGGTCGTGTGCGGCCTCCTGCTGTGGCTGCTGCGCCGCCACGGCGTCGGCCGCGCCCTGTGGACCACGGCCGTCACCGTGGCGGTGGTGTCCGTCGTCGGCGTCGGCCTGACCCGGGTGTGGCTGGGCGTCCACTGGACCACCGACGTGGTCGGCGGCTGGCTCCTGGGCGCGCTGACGGTGGCCCTGGCGGTGCTGGCCCAGCTGCGGTGGCGACCGGTGAACTCCCCGCTCGCGCCGACGCGTACAGGGGACCACCCGGGCTGAGACCGGCAGCCGCTCCGCACGCCGAGGGCCACGCCGTCCGTCGCATCGCCGTTTCTCACCGCGCGCCTGGCCGGGCACGACCCGGCCGACCGCGGGGCCGTTCGCCCGCGCCCTGACACCGGACGGCGTCCTGCGGCCGGCTGCGTCCCCGCACACCGGACCGCGTCGTGCGGCTCGCCCCGCGCAGGAGCGAGCGGGTGGCCTGCCCGCGGGCGGCGGCAAGGTCCCGGCCGTGGGCGGAACGGGGTCGGGGTGGCTCCGCTCCCCGGCCGCTGGGAAGTCCACGAGCCGGCCGACCAGTCCACCGGCCACCCCGGCAGCTCCGGCAGCTCCGGCTACCCGGCGGCACCTGCCGCGCCGGGCACCCCCGTGCTGCTTGTCGCCCCGCCTACTCCGGCAGGCTCCACCTGGCCCACACCGGCCGCACCGGCCACCCCGGCGGCACCTACCACGCGACGACTCCCAGGCACCGGCCGCCTCGGCGGCACCGGCCAGCCCGCAGCACCGCCACCCCCGACGACTCCCGCCGACACCTGCCCCCCGGCAACCCTGGCACCCCCGGCTACCGCCCCGCCCCGCCCCATGGCACGCGCTCCCCCGCGCCCTGGACCGCATGGGCAAGCCGCCCCGGCCCCGGAACGTGGCCTCGTAAGATCACCGCATGGCTGCCGTGTTGTTCGACTTCTCAGGGACCCTCTTCCGTATCGAATCCGGTGAGTCGTGGCTGCGAGCCGTTCTCGCGCGGACCGGACTCTCCCTGCCCGAGCCGGAGTTGCTGCGGGCCGCGCAGGCCCTGGAGCGCGTGGGCGCCCTGCCCGGCGGGAGTTCCGCCATCCTGCCGGTCCCCGACGAGCTCGCCTCCGTCTGGGAGATCCGCGACAAGAGCGCCGAGCTGCACCGGGCCGCGTACACCGGCCTCTCCCGCCGCGTACCGCTCCCCGATCCCGCGTTGCACGACGCGCTGTACGACCGGCACATGACTCCCGCCGCCTGGGCCCCGTATCCGGACGCCGCCGAGGTGCTGCGCGCGCTGCGCGAGCGCGGGATCGGTGTGGGCGTGGTCAGCAACATCGGCTGGGACCTGCGGCCGGTGTTCCGCGAGCACGGACTCGACGCCCATGTCGACACGTACGTCCTGTCGTACGAACACGGCATCCAGAAGCCGGACCCGCGCCTGTTCGAGATCGCCTGCGCGGCGCTGGGCGCCGACCCCCGGGACACCCTCATGGTCGGCGACGACCGGCGGGCGGACGGCGGCGCGGCGGCTCTGGGCTGCGGGGTGCACTTCGTCGACCACCTGCCGGTGACCCAGCGACCGGACGGACTGCGGCCGGTCCTGGACCTCGTGGGGTGAGCGGGAGAACGTAGCCTCAGGCCACCACCGGCGGAAGATGCCCGCCCGCCCTGGACGATCCCCCGCGTCGCCCAGGGCGGACGGCAGCCCGGACCTTGCCTGAGGGCCGGTCCGGACGCACTGAGTATAGTTGGCTGGCAGCCAGTCAACGCAGGAGTTACAGCATGTCCCCGCGCAGCGCCTCGGTCAATGAAGAGTTGCGGCGGCGTTCCCGGGAGCGGCTTCTCCAGGCCGCGGTGGAGCTGGTCGGCGAGCGCGGGTACGAGGCGACGACGCTCGGAGACATCGCGGACCGGGCCGGCTCGGCCCGCGGCCTGGTGTCGTACTACTTCCCCGGCAAGCGCACGCTGGTGCAGTCCGCCGTGCACCGGCTGATGCACCGCACGCTGGAGGAGGCGCTGGAGCGCGAGCCGTGCACCGAGGACGGCCGGGAGCGGATGGCGCGGGCCATCGACGCGATCCTGGGCCTGGCCCGGGACCGGCCCGTGCTGATGCGCCAGCACATGGCGGGGATCCTCCAGGCCGAGGGCTTCGTGCAGTGCCCGGAGCAGCAGCGCCTGTCCCAGCTGTTGCGCGAGACGCTCGCCCGGCACGGTTCCGCGGACGTCGACGCGGACTATCCCATGCTGCGGTCGCTGCTCATGGGCTCGGTGTTCGCGGCCCTGGTCCCCGGTGCGCCGATGCCGGTACCGGTACTGCGGGCCGAGTTGTTCAAGCGCTACCGGCTCGACTGGGAGCTCGGGGTCCCGCCGGATGCCGCTACGGCGTCCGGCGGGACGGGTGAGACGGACGGCACGGACCTGTCGCGCTTCTTCGCGACCGGGACCACGCCGGAGTGCGGCCGGGACGGTCAGTCGAAGTAGTCCGGCTGCGTCTGCACGTTGAGCTCGCCCAGCCGGACCCGCTTCGCCGGGTCGGTGCGCCGGTCGTTGAGCTTCAGCACGTCGAAGCCCTTGGCGATGTCGTTCGAGTAGATGTAGCCGTTGTAGTAGTACGCCGACCAGGAGCCGGCGGTCGTGACCCGGTCGGTGGTCAGCGGGCCGCGCTCGAAGTAGGCGATCTCCTTCGGGCGCGCGGAGTCCGTGAAGTCCCAGACGGACACGCCGCCCTGGTACCACGCCTGGACCATGAGGTCCTTGCCCTTGACCGGGATCAGTGACCCGTTGTGGGCCACGCAGACCTCGGTGGGCGCCTGGTGACGGTCGATCTTGAAGTAGCTGCGGAAGACCAGCTTGCGCTTGTCGCCCTTGCCCACGATGTCGTAGATGCCGTCGGCGCCGCGGTTCGGTCCGACCTCCGCGTTGCAGGTGGCCGCACCGCCGCCGCCCAGCTCGTCGGTGAAGACGATCTTGTTCGCCTTCTGGTTGAAGGTCGCCGAGTGCCAGAACGCGAAGTTGACGTTGTCCTGCACCTGGTCGATCACCTTCGGACGCTCGGGGTCCTTGATGGAGAACAGGATGCCGTCGCCCATGCAGGCGCCCGCCGCGAGGTCCTTGGAGGGCAGCACGGTGATGTCGTGGCAGCCGGTGGTCTTGGAGACGCCCGGGTTGGTGGGTCCGCCGGGGTTGCCGCCGCCGTCCGCGCCCTCACCGGGGAAGAGCACCGGGAAGCCCACGATCGCCGCCTTCTCGGGGGCGCCGCGCGGCACCTTGATGACCGAGATGCCGTCGTGCGGCGGCTGGCAGTCCGGGTAGGTGGCGTTCGGTGAGTACGAGGAGACGTAGACGTAGACGTTCCTGCGCTCGGGCACCAGGGTGTGGGTGTGGGAGCCGCAGGCGGTCTCGACGGCGGCGACGTACTTCGGGTTCGCCTTGTCACTGATGTCGAAGACCTTCATGCCCTCCCACGACGACTTCTCGGTCGCGGGCTGCGTGGTGCTGTTGCAACTGCTGTCGCTGCGCGAGGAGTCGGTGGACAGGAAGAGCAGGTTGCCGGAGACGGAGATGTCGTTCTGCGAGCCGGGGCACAGCACCTGGGCGACCGTCTTGGGCGCCTTCGGATTGCTGATGTCGAAGACCCGGAAGCCGTCGTAGTTGCCGGCGTAGGCGTACTTGCCCTGGAAGGCGAGGTCCGAATTGGTGCCGGGCAGCACGTCCTTGGGGACGTTGGCGAGGTGCTCGATGTTGGCGGAGTGGACTATCTGGTCCTGGGCCGGTATCTCACCCTCGGCGACAGCCGCCCGGACCTTGGCCTCGGTGCTCTTGGACACCTCCTTGCCGGCGGTCGGCGCGTCCCCGGGGTCGGGGGTCGCGGCCGCCGGAGCCGCCGTCAGCAGCGCGGCCAGCAGGCCGGTGGCCGCCGCCGCGACTCCCCAGCGTCTGTGCCGGGTGGGGGGGTTGTTCGACAGGATCACTGCTTCCTCCCTGGATCCGTTCGGTGTGAACGGTTCACGCACCACGAAGTATGGTCTTGACCATGCACATATCAACAGTGGTCAACAAAGATGTAATGAAGGTTTTCGATCAGTCATGCGCTCAAGCGTGCTAGGACGGTCACCAGCACTCACGAGGTGCCCATCTCGCCTGCCACAGGAGGTCGTTGTGTCCTTCCGCCGCGTGTTGCGCGCTCCCCTCGCCACGGCCACGCTGACCGCGTTGGCCGCGCTCGGGCTCGGAGCCTGCGACTCCGGGCCGGACCCGAAACCGGCGGCCGGGACCGGCCCCTCGGTGCTCGTGCCCGGCAAGCCCGGTGAGGCGAACCGGACTCTGTCCCCCGAGGACGCGGAAGAGCAGCGTGTCGACGACGACACCCCCAACTCGGCGGACGTGGACTACGCCCGGATGATGATCGAGCACCACAGGCAGGCCCTGGAGATGGCCGAACTGGTCCCGGACCGCGCCGAGTCGGCGAAGGTCAAGGCGCTCGCCGAACGCATCGCGGCCGCGCAGGGCCCGGAGATCAGCAGTATGCAGGGCTGGCTCGAGGAGCACGGCAAGGACGAGAAGGGCGACGGCCACGAGCACGCCGCGATGCCCGGCATGGCGACCGAGGCGCAGCTCAAGAAGTTGCGGGCGGCCCGGGACAAGGCCTTCGACCAGCTCTTCCTCACCCTGATGACCACCCACCACGAGGGCGCCGTCACCATGGCCACGGACGTCAAGGGGCAGGGCAACAACGTGCGGATCGAGGAGATGGCCGACGACGTGATCGCTCAGCAGACCAGCGAGATCACGCGAATGCGGTCCATGCTGTGACCCGCCGCGAGGCGCTGCGGCGCCTCGCACTCCGCCACCGCACCCCGACGTCCGTGCTCAGCGCCGACCGTGACGTGGCGTCAGGAGACCCGCGTCCCGCGCCCGCGCGATCAGCCTGAGGGACGTGCGGCGGCCGTGCCCGGTCGCGCACATCACCGCGACGACGGGATCGCGGCCCGCCTTCTGGGCATCGCGGTACTCCTGCGCGACCAGCCGCTGCCCCTCGACGCCGCGCGGCCACGCGGGGCGGGCGCGGCGCGGCGCGGCCGCCCCGGGGGCGGGTGCGGGCCCGGCACCGCAGGCCTCGCAGAGGGGCTCCTCGATCCAGTCGGCGAGCACGGCCAGGTCGTCGAACGACAGCGCCGGCCGTGCCCGGACGTCCTCGACCGAGACCCCGCCCGGGGACACCACGGCGAGCGCGTCGACCCGGGCGCCGTCGGCGAACTCCAGCCGGACGTCGAACCAGGACGTCGTGCCTCCGTGCTCCCGCACTTCCCACGCGGGCCGCACGGACACGGCGCCGTCCTCCGGACAACGATCAGAAAGATTAAGAAAGGATGCGTCTAGCACACACGCAACGTAACCTCATGATCACATTCCATACGAACGGACACGCGCCCCGTTCCGCGCGCAGCCCCCTGTCAGCGGAGCCGAGGCGGTGCGATCCTGGAAGTGGCTCCCGTGGATCCTCCGGGGAAGGAGTTCCGCCGTGCTCCGTGTCGCCGTCGTCGGTTCCGGGCCGAGTGGGTGCTACACCGCCCAGAGCCTGGTCCAGCTGGATCCCGAGGTGCTCGTCGACGTCCTGGACCGGCTGCCGTGTCCGTACGGGCTGGTGCGGTACGGCGTGGCGCCGGACCACGAGAAGATCAAGTCGTTGCAGAACAACCTGCGGACGGTCCTGGAGCACGAGCGGGTCCGGTTCCTCGGGGGTGTCCCGGTCGGCCCCGGCGGGGTGCCGGCGGCGCGGCTGCGGGAGCTGTACCACGCCGTCGTGTACTGCGTGGGCGCCGCCACCGACCGGCACCTGGGGATCCCCGGCGAGGACCTGCCGGGCAGCTGGTCGGCGACGGAGTTCGTGTCCTGGTACAGCGCGCACCCCGACTGCGCGGCCGACGGTTTCGTGGCCGGCGCCCGGTCCGCGGTGGTCATCGGCGTGGGGAACGTCGCCGTGGACGTCACCCGGATGCTGGCCCGGGGCCCGGCCGAGCTGCACCCCACCGACATGCCGCAGCCGGCCCTGAGCGCGCTGGCCGCGAGCCGGGTGAGCGAGATCCACATGGTGGGCCGGCGCGGCCCCTCCCAGGCCCGCTTCACCACCAAGGAGCTGCGCGAGCTGGGCGACCTGCCGGGCACCGAAGTCACCGTCGACCAGCGGGAGCTGGCGCTGGATCCGGCGTACGAGGCCCCCTCCGACCTGTCCCCCGCCCAGCGCCGCAACGTGGAGGTGCTGCGCGGCTGGGCGACCGCCCCGGCCCGGGAGCCCGCGCCCCGCCGGATCCGGCTGCGGTTCTTCCTGCGGCCCGTCGAACTCCTCGCCCACGGAGGGCGGGTCGGCGCGGTGCGCTTCGAGCGGACGGTGCCGGACGGACAGGGCGGCGTGGCGGGCACGGGCCGGTTCGAGGAGATCGAGGCCCAGCTGGTGCTGCGCTCGGTGGGCTATCGCGGAGTGCCGCTGGAGGGGCTGCCGTTCGATCCGGCGACCGGCACCGTGCCCCAGCTGGCCGGCCGGGTCCTGCGCGAGGGCGCGGCCGCGCCGGGCGAGTACGTGGCCGGGTGGATCAAGCGGGGCCCGACGGGTGTCATCGGCACCAATCGGCCGTGCGCCAAGGAGACGGTGATCTCCCTGCTGGAGGACGCCCCCGCCCTCGTACGCGAGGGTCGCCCGGGTGATCCGCTCGCCGGTTTGCGGGCCGACGGGATCCGGCCGGTCGAGTGGGCGGGGTGGCAGGCCATCGAGCGGGCCGAGGCGGAACTCGGGGCCTCCCTGGGACGCGGGGTGGTCAAGCTGCCGGACTGGGCATCACTGCTGGCGGCGGCACGGTCGACGACGTCGTAGCGGCACGTGGCGGCGGGGCTGCGCGGCGACCGACAGGGTGGATCGACCGGGTGAGCGGACAGGGCGGGCGACCGGGCGGGCCCACTGGACGGGCATGACCCACATCGGCGACAGCGCGGACATCAACAAACTGTCACACCTCGTCGTACGGTGCCGTTGCCGGCGAAGGCGGCCTCAGGCGCCGCCGAGGCGGACGGCCTGCCGGGTGGCGGCGTCGAGGAGGACGTCGACCAGTCCCGGGAAGAGGTGGTCCAGGTCCTCCCGGCGCAGGCCGTTCATCTTGGCGGTACCCCGGTAGACCTGCCGGACCACGCCGGCCTCGCGCAGCACCCGGAAGTGGTGCGTGGTGGTGGACTTGGTGACGGGGAGGTCGAAGTGCGAACAGGACAGCTCGTCGCCGTCGGCGGCGAGCTCCCGCACGATCCGCAGCCTCATGGGGTCGGAGAGCGCGTGCAGCACGGCTTCGAGCCGGATCTCCTCGCGCGCCGGGTGCGGGAGGTCGCGGTTGCTGACGACGGGGGAGGTCACGGCGACTCCACTTGCTTCGGGGACCCCCATGGTACGAGATCCCTCGTAGTTTGACACTCGGCGTACTACGATGGTTATCGTACGAGTCGCCCATCGGCCCGCGACCATCGGAGCAGCTCCCCATGAGCACCCTTTTCCAGCCTCTCAGCCTGCGTGACGTGACCGTCCCCAACCGGGTCTGGATGCCCCCGATGTGCCAGTACTCGGCGGCCCCGGAAGGACCGGACACCGGCGCCCCGAACGACTGGCACTTCGCGCACTACGCGGCGCGCGCGGCCGGCGGCACGGGGCTGATCATCGTCGAGGCGACCGGCGTCAGCCCCGAGGGCCGGATCTCCCCGTACGACCTCGGCATCTGGAACGACACCCAGGTCGAGGCGTTCCGCCGGATCACGCGGTTCCTGGTGTCCCAGGGCACGGTGCCCGGCATCCAGCTCGCGCACGCGGGCCGCAAGGCCTCGACCGACCGGCCCTGGACGGGCGGCGCTCCGGTCGGCCCGGAGGCGTACGGCTGGCAGCCGGTGGCGCCGAGCGCGCTCGCCTACGACGAACGGCACCCGGTTCCCACCGAACTGACGATCAGCCAGATCGGTGAGGTGGTCGGCCAGTTCGCGGACGCGGCGCGGCGCGCGCTCGCCGCCGGCTTCGAGGTCGCCGAGATCCACGGCGCGCACGGCTACCTGATCAACGAGTTCCTCTCCCCGCACTCCAACCACCGCACCGACGCGTACGGCGGCTCGTACGAGAACCGCACCCGCTTCGCTCTCGAAGTGGTCGACGCGGTGCGCGAGGTGTGGCCGGACGACAAGCCGCTGTTCTTCCGCATCTCGGCGACCGACTGGCTGGAGGACGGCGGCTGGACCGCCGACGACACGGTCCGCTTCGCCCGCGACCTCCAGGCCCACGGCATCGACCTGCTCGACGTCTCCACCGGCGGCAACGCCTCCGGCGTCCACATCCCGACCGGCCCCGGCTACCAGGTGCCCTTCGCCGCCCGCGTCAAGGCCGAGACCACGCTTCCGGTCGCCGCGGTCGGCCTCATCACCGACACCGGACAGGCCGGGAAGATCCTGTCCAACGCCGAGGCCGACGCCGTCCTGCTGGGCCGCGAACTGCTCCGCAACCCCTCCTGGGCGCGGCAGGCGGCCCGGGAACTGGGCGCGGACGTGCACGTGCCGGACCAGTACCACCGGTCGGTCTGAGCGGCACCGCGCACGCCCCGCCCCGTCACGGGGTAGCTCAACCCGTCGCGCACGCCGTCCCGTTGAGCGTGAACCCGGTCGGTGGCCCGCTGTCGCCCCCATGGCTCGCCTGATACCCGATGCTCACGCTCGCGTTCGGCGCGATCGTCCCGTTGTACGACGCGTTCGTCGCCGTCACGGTCCCGGACGCCGGTGCGTACGTGGCTCCCCAGCCGTTGGTGACGGTCTGGCCGGCGGGCAGGGTGAAGGCGAGCCGCCAGCCGTTGACCGCGGTCGTGCCGGTGTTGGTGAGGGTCACCGAGCCGGTCAGGCCCGTGCTCCAGGCACTCGTGCCCGCCGTCACCTTGCAGGCCCCGGGCTGTGGCTGCGGCGCGGGCCCCGAGCTGTCGAGGCCGAAGAACCTCAGGGCGTGGGACGCCATGCCGTTGCTGTAGAGGTTGTGGCCGACACCCTGGAGGCTGATCGCCTCGACGGGGGCGCGGTCACCGGTGGACCCGTAGCGGGTGCGGATCCACCCGGAGACGGGCGAGTCGGTGGCGGAAGGGGTCTGACCGACGCCGAGCACGTTCGTCCACTGCTTGATCTCCTCCCCGAAGTTGGGGTAGCGCAGCACGTCGTCCTCGGTGCCGTGCCACAGCTGCATCCGCGGCCGGGGGCCGGTGTAGCCCGGGTGGGCGGCGCGGACCAGGTCGCCCCACGCCTCGGGGGTGCGGGTCACCGTGCCGTTCGCGCACGCGCTGTTCCACTCGGAGCCGTCGGTGGTGGCGAAGCAGCCGAACGGTACGCCGGAGAAGGCGGCGCCGGCCGCGAACACGTCCGGATAGTCGCCCAGCAGGACGTTCGTCATCATCGCGCCGGAGGAGATGCCGGTGGCGAAGATCCTGCCCGGGTCGGCGGAGTAGGTGCGGGTGACCCAGTCGACCATGGACTTGATGCCGACGGGGTCGCTGCCGCCGTCCCGTTTCAGCGCCTGCGGGGAGGCGACGTCGAAGCACTTGCTGGCGCGGGTGACCGAGGGATAGACGACCACGAACCCGTAGCGGTCGGCCAGCGAGGCCCACTCGGTGTTGGTGTACATGGCCGGTCCGGAGCCGGTGCAGTAGTGCACGGCCACCACGACCGCCGGGCGCGCGGTGACGCTCTCCGGCACGTACAGGTACATCTGGAGGTTGCTGGGGTTGCTGCCGAACCCGGTGACCTCGGTGAGCGTCGCGGGGGGCACCGCGGCGACCTGCTGAGAGCGGGCCGTGGCCGCCGGCGCGGTGAGGACGGTGGCCGCGAGCAGCGGCACCAGCGCTCCTAGCAGCGCCACGAGCACCGAACGCACCGAACTCAGCGGTCGCCCGGCGGTGTTGCGGGGAGAGGAGGACACGTCCTGGTCCCTTTCTGGTCGCTGCTCTGGGGACGTGGTACTGGAGTGCTCTGGGGACGTGGTACGGAGTTCCGTCAGCGTGGCCGGTCAGTGCCGGCCGGTCAGCGGGAGGAGTCTGTCCGGGTCACAGGGCGAGACGCCACGGCGGTTGCGCGTACTCGCCGCCCGCTGCCGGGTCCATGCCCTGGTAGCAGAACCTCGGTCGACACGGGTCGATCGTGAGGGTCTGGTCGACGCCGTCCCGCCGTCCCGGATCAGCTCGCCATGGCTGAAGCCCATGGTCCAGGCGGGCTGAACGACGTGGAACGTCACGTTGTCCGCCCGGACGCAGGCGTTCGCCTCGGTGTCCGCGAGCGGCTTTCAGCTGCCGCCCGGGCTGTCGGCGGTCCAGGCCCGGAGGCGGCGCCGCCAGTCGGACGTGGTGGCCGGCGCCTCGACGAGCAGGAGATACGTGCCGCTGCCGCCGATCCGGTATCGGCCGGTAACACCAGGACCAGCCCACTGATGAACGTTCGCATCAGCGGAGTCACCATCGGCTCACCCCTCTCGGTACGGGATCGTCCGCCGAGCATCGTGGCATGCACATGGCCGTCATGGAAGCGCTCCCACACGCCGAAAGAATTCGGTCATCCACCCCCCGGGGTCGACCGAATGTGTTCTGCGCGAAGCGTTGACTAGAAAGCGCTTGCCGCCTACGTTCCGTTCAGCAGTGTGACCCACCCGCACCACCACACCCCCACACCGCCACCCTGCTCGCCCGAGGCGATCAGGTAAGCGGACGGCAATCACATACTTGACCGGTCAGGCACCGCTGAAGGGACGCACCCCGCATGCGTACTCTCCCCCCACGTAGACAGGCGCGAAGATCCGCACTGGCATGCCGGCGCGGCCGTGCTCGCGACGGTGGCCGTGCTCGCCGTCCCGCGGCCGGCCGGGGCCGCCGAGACCTCCCCCATCGGTTTCGGCGCCGGCACGACCGGTGGCGGCGGCGCTTCGGCGGTCACCGTCTCGACACTGAGCGCCTTCAGGACGGCGGTCACCGGCAACTCGGCCAAGGTCGTCAGGGTCAACGGCCTGATCTCGCTGAGCGGTCAGGTCGACGTCGGCTCCAACACCACGGTCCTGGGCGTCGGTTCGTCGTCCGGGTTCACCGGGGGCGGACTGCGGCTGAAGAACGTCAGCAACGTCGTCATCCGCAACCTGAACATCAGCAAGCCGCTCGCGCCCTCCGACGGCGTCACGGTCGAGACGTCGACGAAGGTGTGGATCGACCACAACTCCTTCTCGGCCGACCGGGACCACGACAAGGACCACTACGACGGCCTGCTGGACATCAACCACGGATCCGACAACGTCACGGTGTCCTGGAACACCTTCAAGGACCATTTCAAGGGCTCGCTCGTCGGTCACAGCGACAACAACGCGGGCGAGGACACCGGGCACCTGAAGGTGACGTACCACCACAACCACTTCAGCAACGTCTTCTCGCGCATCCCCAGCCTGCGCTTCGGCACCGGGCACTTCTACGACAACTACGTCGTCGGCGCCGACACGGCCGTGCACTCCCGCATGGGCGCGCAGATGCTGGTCGAGAACAATGTCTTCCGCTCGACGAAGATCGCGGTCACCACGAACCGCAGCAGTGACGTCGACGGATTCGCCAACCTGCGCGGCAACGACCTGGGTGGAGCCGCCACCGAGGTCTCGCGGGTCGGCACGTTCACCACCGCTCCCTACGGCTACACCGCCGAGCCCGCCTCGTCCGTCGTCACCTCGGTGACCAGCGGCGCGGGCGCCGGGAAAATCTGATCAACTCCCCCCGCACAGAAGGAATCGGGACATGACTTCTGCAGCACAACCGCGCGTCCGCGGACGCGCACTGACCGGCTCACTGACCGCACTCGGCCTCTCGGGTGTCATGATCATGACATTCAACGCGCCCACGGCGAGCGCGGCGACCTGGCCGACGCCCTCCAGCAGCCAGGGCGTCAGCTCGACCATCTCGGTGTCGGGCGTCCGGGACGGCGGCATGGTGCGGTACTACGGCAGCGGCAACCTGGCCGGCGACGGCCAGGAGGAGGGCCAGGACCCGATCTTCAGGCTCGCGGCCGGCGCCACGCTGAAGAACGTCATCATCGGCGCGCCCGGCGCCGACGGCATCCACTGCGAGGGCAACTGCACCCTGCAGAACGTCTGGTGGGAGGACGTCGGCGAGGACGCCGCGACCTTCCGTGGCGGCTCCACCTACACCGTCACCGGCGGCGGCGCCAAGAAGGCCGCCGACAAGGTGTTCCAGCACAACGGGCCCGGCACCGTGAACATCTCCAACTTCGCCGTCAGCGAGTTCAAGACGTTGTACCGCTCCTGCGGCGACTGCTCCACGCAGTACACCCGCAAGGTCAACCTCAGCAACATCGAGGTGACCGGAACGGGCTCCACCGCACGGCTCGTCGGCATCAACGTCAACCGCAACGACGTGGCCACGCTGCGGGGCATCACGATCCTCAACGACGCCGGCCGCAAGGTCGTGCCCTGCCAGAAGTACAACAACACCACCGCCGTCGGGACGGGCCCCGACAGCAAGAACTGCCTGTACAGCACCTCGGACATCACCTACAGGTAGTCCCGCCCGCGCCCTGACCACCCGGCCGTACGAAGCGTCCCCACGGCGCTTCGTACGGCCGCCGTGCCGGGGCGCAGAGGGGGTCGCCCTGTCCGGGGTGTGGAGGGGCCGCCCTGTCCGGGGCGTGGAGGAGGGGGCGGCCTTGTCCGGGGTGTGGAGCGCGTCGGCGTGTCGGGGTGGGGGCTGCACAGGGCCACCGGCCAGGCTCACCGGCTGACCGGGGCGTCCTCCGCCCGCACTGATCCCGCCCGACGCGCGGCTCGGCCCGCCTCCGCCCGACGGCCCGGGGCGCCAGACCGGCCAGGCTCACCGGCTACCGGCTCGGCTCACCGGCCGCCCGGCCCGCCAGGCTGCCCGCCCCACCGGTGTCAGGTCCGTGACCGCGGCCCTCCGACGAGGTCCGGTGGGCTACCTCCCCGCCCGCGCGTGTTCGCTTGCCGGTGCCATGCGCACGTCCCTACGCGCCCCCGCCCCCGGGCGGCGCCGAGGTCCCGGGGCTGCCGCCGGGACGTGCGGTGGCCGGTGTGGCCGCACTGCGGCGGGGCTCGGTCGTGTTCAGCGGAGAGGCGGCGGTGGGGTCTCCCTGTCCTCAGCCCGTCGTGCGGCCCCACAGCGGGCCGAAGCGGGCCCACTCGGCGTCCCACTGGTCCATGCGGCCGCGCTCCAGGCGGCCGCGCAGGACCCGGCCGCCGACGAAGGGCAGCGCCCCGGCGCCGACACCGATCAGGCCACCGGTCAGGGCGGCCCGCAGACGGGCCTGGGCGGCGGTGGCGGGCTTCGTCACCAGTGCGCCCTCCGGATCCGTCCAGATGGTGACCGGAGTGCCGGGAGGGCTGCCGGGGTCGACCCGGGCCTGGCCGGTGTGCGTGGAGCCGTCCGGCACGGTCCAGCGGACCTCGGCCCACACTCGCTCGCCGCTGGACGTACGGGAGTGCGCGACCGCCGTTCCCGGCGCCCGCTCGGTGAGGTGAGCCGCGACGGGACGCCACTCGACGCGCTCCCGGGCCAGCCCGTGCTCGACGGTCCGGGCCGCCCCCAGACCGGCGAGTACGCCGGCCAGCACGGTGAGCGCCCAGGCACCGAGCACGACCCAGGCCTCCACCCTGTCGGCGCGGCGCTTGAGCGGATTGCGCCGCCAGCGCCACAGCCACACCTTCGGACCACGGAACGCCATCGAAGGCATCCTCCTCACGAGCACACGGACCTGCCGGACCGCCTTCCCATACGGGAGCCGCGTCCCGGATGCTCACGGCGGGTTTCCCGGCTCGGCGGACGCCGGCTCCCGGCACTCGCGCCGCATCGTGCCCGGATCGGCCCGCCACTTCCTCCGATCGACCGCCATCGCCGTTCTGACCTGCGGCGATACCGTCTGCGGGGGTGACTGTCAGTGGTGGGGTGCAGACTGGCGGGTGTCTGGGACAAAGACGTCGCGGAGGTGACCGGCATGACCGAAGTACTGCTCGCCGTGGGCACACGCAAAGGCCTGTTCATCGGGCGCAGGAGGGGCGCGGCCTGGGAGTTCGACGAAAGCCCCTACTTCAACGCGCAGGCGGTGTACTCGGTCGCCATCGACACCCGCGGGGACCGTCCGCGGCTGCTGGTCGGCGGCGACAGCGCGCACTGGGGCCCCTCCGTGTTCCACTCGGACGACCTGGGCCGGACCTGGACCGAACCGGCGCAGCCGGCCGTCAAGTTCCCGCCGGACACGGAGGCCTCGCTGGAGCGGGTCTGGCAGCTCCACCCGGCGGCCGCGGAGCCGGACGTGGTGTACGCGGGCACTGAACCGGCCGCGCTGTACCGCTCCGAGGACCGCGGCGAGAGCTTCCAGCTGGTCCGCCCCCTGTGGGAGCACCCCACCCGCTCCCGATGGGTGCCGGGCGGCGGCGGCGAGGGCCTGCACACCGTGCTCACCGACAAGCGGGATCCGCACGCGGTGACGGTGGCCGTGTCGACGGCCGGCGTGTTCCGTACGCAGGACGGCGGAGCGAGCTGGGAGCCGTCCAACTCCGGTGTCTCCGCGGTCTTCCTGCCGGATCCGGACCCCGAGTTCGGCCAGTGCGTGCACAAGGTCGCGCGGGACGCGGCGAACCCGGACCGGCTGTATCTGCAGAACCACTGGGGTGTGTACCGCAGCGACGACACGGGTGCGCACTGGACGGACATCGGTGAGGGCCTGCCCTCCACGTTCGGCTTCGCCGTCGCGACGCACCCCCGCCGCGGCGACACGGCGTACGTGTTCCCGATCAACGCCGACGCGGACAGAGTGCCCGCCGACCGGCGGTGCCGGGTCTTCCGGACGGCGGACGCGGGCAAGAGCTGGCAGCCGCTGTCCGCGGGCCTGCCCCAGGAGGACCACTACGGCACGGTGCTGCGGGACGCGCTGTGCACCGACGACGCCGACCCGGCCGGCGTGTACTTCGGCAACCGCAACGGCGAGGTGTTCGCGTCGGCCGACGACGGCGACAGCTGGCGGCAGTTGGCCTCGCACCTGCCGGACGTGCTGTGTGTGCGGGCCGCGGTGGTCGGATGAGCCGGAGGGGGTCACGGACCAGCGGGGAGGACAGCCTTGGCCACGGTTGATCTCCGGTGCCCGTACGGCAGTGGGGGACGCCTGTGGCTCCACGACCGTTGCGTGAGATCGTCGAACCGGGCTGAGCCAAGGCATTCGAACCCGTCGCCGGCCCGATCGCCCGGACGCGCGACTTCCTGCGCGCGGAGATCGCCTCCGGACGCACCTGCCTCCCGGCCGGACCGAACGTCCTGCGGGCCTTCCAGCAGCCCTTCGACGAGGTGCGGGTCCTGATCGTCGGTCAGGACCCCGACAGCACGGAGCGTCACCAGGAGGACGGAGGTGAGGTGCGGGTGACCACGGCAGGAAACACGCCCGTGGCTACGACCTGCTGGTGACGCGATCGACTGCGCGGCCGGTACGTGATCCCGATCGTCCGCGAGGAGGTCGCCAAGCGCGACGCCGAGCGGGCGGCACGCGGCACACGGGGCCTCGCGGCGCCGGCTCGCCCTGCTCCTTGCGGGCCCTGACCGCGCCGACCGCGCGGTGGGCCTTCTCCCAGGCCAACTGCCCGTTCTCGATCACCTGCCGCGGCAGCGAGATCGTGCCCCGCAGTTCCCCAGCAAGGTCGCGGATGCCGGCCGACGCCGCTGGAGGAAGAACCTGCTCCCACTCGGCAACGAGACTCTGCCGTTGCGACGGACGTGCCCTAGGTGTACTGACCCGTGAGGTTGGGGACGCGGCTGGCGGGTGGTTGGCCTTTCAGCGCGGTGTGTCCGCGGTGGTGATTGTAGGTGTGCAGCCAGCCGGGGTATGCGTCGCGTCGTTCAGTCTCTGTGCGGTAGGGGCGGGCGTAGGCCCACTCGTCCAGCAGGGTGCGGTTGAAGCGCTCGACCTTGCCGTTCGTCTGCGGCCGGTAGGGGCGGGTTCGCTTGTGGGTGATCCCGGCTGTGGCAAGGGCTTCGCGCCAGTCGCGTGAGCGGTAGCAGGAGCCGTTGTCGGTCAGCACCCGCTGGACGGTGATCCCGGCCTGGGCGAAGAACGTCTGGGCCCGGCCCCAGAAGGCGGTTGCGGTTTCCTTCTTCTCGTCTGCGTGGATCTCGCTGTAGGCGAGGCGGGAGTGATCGTCGACGGCGTTGTGCAGGTAGCTGTAACCGACGCCGGAGCGGGTCTTGCGGCCGGCCTGGCGGCCCAGGGTCTTGTGGCCGCCGCCGTCGGGGATGTTGCCGAGCTTCTTGATGTCCACGTGCACCAACTCGCCCGGCGCTGACCGTTCGTAGCGGCGGATCACCCGCCCGGTAGCGCGGTCGAGATGAGCGAGACGGGCCAGCTTGTAGCGGGCCAGGACCCGGTGCACCGTGGACGGGTTCAACCGCAGCAGATAGGCGATGCGGGCCGGTCCCCAGCGGCGCAGAACGCGGACCTTGATGATCCGCCGCTCGATGCGGGTCGGCATCCGGCGCGGGCTGGTGCGCGGGCGGCTGGAGCGGTCGCTCATGCCTGCCTCACCGGATCGACGGTAGCGGTCGGCCCACCGCTGGGCGGTGGTCGGCGAGACCTGGAAGCGTTCGGCGGCCCTGCGCAGGGTCCAGCCGTCCTCGACCACGCAGCGGGCCAGACGCAGACGGCCGGTCTCGGTCAGGGGTGCATTACGGTGGGGCACGAGGGCCTTTCTGTTGGTGTAGACGTCGCAATCCACACCGAACCGGAAGGCCCTCACTCATTTCAAGATCCCTCAGCCGAGATCTGGCTCCCTCGTCCACAACCTCCCGGGACAGAACACCTAGGGCAGGCGCCAGTCGACCGGCTGGGCACCCTGTTCGACCAGCAGGTCGTTGGCCCGGCTGAACGGACGGGAGCCGAAGAACCCGCGGTCCGCCGACATCGGCGACGGATGGGCGGACTCGATCGCGGGAAGCTCCCCGAGCAGCGGACGCAGATTGCGGGCGTCGCGGCCCCACAGGATCGACACGAGTGGCTTGCCGCGGGCCGCCAGCGCGCGGATCGCCTGCTCGGTGACCTCCTCCCAGCCCTTCCCCCGGTGCGCCCCCGGACTGCGCGGCGCCGTCGTCAGCGCCCTGTTGAGCAGCAGCACACCCTGCTCGGTCCACGGCGTCAGATCCCCGTTGGAGGGCCTGGGCAGCCCCAGGTCGGAGTGCATCTCCCGGAAGATGTTCTCCAGACTGCCCGGCAACGAACGCACCTCAGGCGCCACCGCGAAACTCAGCCCGATCGCCATCCCCGGCGTCGGGTAGGGATCCTGGCCGACGATCAGGACGCGAACGTCGTCGAAGGGCTGCTGGAAGGCCCGCAGGACATTCGCCCCAGCCGGAAGGTACGTCCGGCCGGCCGCTATCTCCGCCCGCAGGAAGTCCCCCATCGCGGCGATACGTTCGGCCGCAGGTTCCAGGGCCTTCGCCCAGCCCGCTTCAACAAGTTCATACAAGGGTCGTGGTGCCACAGCGCGTCACCCTACTGGCACACAACCGCCCCCGCACAAACACAGAAGTCCCCCACACCCGGACGCCGCCCACAGCGCTACTCTTCCTCCTCATCGAGGCCATCGAGCCGGTCCAGCGGATCGCGCAGCCCCGGGAAGGAGAGGAGCCTGTTGCATCCCATGAGCAAGCCACACCGCCATGGTCATCACGCCGCGCCGGCCTCTCGTCGCCTGTGGGGCCGCGACGCCCGCAGCCTCCGTCCGCTCCTCGGCAAGCTGCCGTCGGTGAAGTCCTCGTGCCCCTCCCCGATGCCGGCCGGCCGCGGCTTCTTCGGCTCGCGTCCCTTCCGCCGGGCCGACGACCTGCTGATCGGGCAGGGCGGACAGCCGGTGGACCGGCGCCTGTCGTGACCGGTGCGGGGGACGGCTTCCTCGCCGTCGACTCCGGCGGCTCCGGCCTCCGCGTCGTCGTCGGCGCCGTCCAGGGCGCCGGGCGGGCCGGCCGGGAGTCCCGGGAACCGGTGCGCACGGGGGCAGGCGGCATCGACCCGGTGCACTTCATGGAACAACTGGTGCCCCTGGTCCGCGCGGCGCTCCCCGAGTCGGGGGTCGACGGGCTGGACACGGCGGTGGTCGGTGCCGCCGGCCTCGCCACCCTGGGCGAGGCGCTGCGGGCGGAGCTCCCCGGCGCCCTGGCGCGGGAGTTCGGGGTCCGTACGGTCGCACTCGTCGCCGACGCGGTCACCGCCTACGTCGGAGCCCTGGGCGCGCGGCCCGGGGCGGTCGTCGCGGCCGGTACCGGTCTGATCGCGATCGGCACGGACCTGACGCACTGGCACCGGGCGGACGGCTGGGGGCATCTCCTCGGCGACTGCGGGGGCGGCGCCTGGATCGGGCGGGCCGGGCTGGAGGCGGCGCTCCGTGCCCACGACGGGCGGGAGGCCGGCTCGGCACGACTGCTGGTGTGCGCCCAGGAGGTGTTCGGCCCCGCGCTGGAGGTCCCCGCCAAGGTGTATCCGCGTGCGGACCGTGCCGCCGTCCTCGCGTCCTTCGCCCCCCAGGTGGCCGCCTGCGCCGCCGACGACCCCGTCGCCGCGGGGATCCTGCGCTCCGCGGCCCGCCACATGGCCGACTCCGCGGCCGCCGTCTGCCCGCCCGACGGCGAGCCCCTGATCGCCCTCACCGGCGGGCTGTTCAAGCTGGGCGACCCGCTCGTCGTCCCGCTGGAACAGGCGTTGGCGAGGCGGCTGCCGCACGCGCGGCGGGTGGCGGCCGAGGGGGATCCGTTGCGCGGCTCGGTCCGGATCGCGACGGGTCTGGCCACCGGTTCGCTCACCCTGCCGGGTGACGCGGTGCTGCTCTCCGTAGTGACCGCGACGGGCGGTGGGGCAGCCGGAAGAACCGCTGATCAGTTCTGATCCGTACGTAACTCATCAGACAAAACCGGACGGATACCGCTCACCTGCACCCTCCCCGAACAGGGGAGCCCAGGAAGCCAGTAACATGCGACGCCATGAGCTCCCCCACTGGGCCCGCGTCCGGCCTGCCAGTACGAATGCCGCGACCTCGCCAGCCCGGGCGGCACCGCCGACCCGAGCCGCTGGCGGCTCCCGAGGGCGCGCCCTCGCTCGTCCTCGCGGTTCCGGGCACCCCGGGTGTCGCCACGCGCGCCCTCGCCGACGAGGTCGTGAGCATCGCGCGCTCCGAGCTTCCCGGTCTCGACGCCCGGATCGGCTACCTGGACGGGGACGACGCGGAGTTCCCCACCCTGCAGGCCGTGCTGGCGTACGCAGCGGAGGAGCGCACCGCGCGCTACGAGCAGGCCAAGGCCGCCGGACTGGCCGTCAAGGAGCCCGACGGCCCGGTGGCGGTCGTCGTGCCGCTGCTGGCCGGGCCGGACGGCGCACTGCTGCGCCGGGTCCGCCAGGCCGTGATGGAGAGCCGGGTGGCGGCCGACCTGACCGACGTGCTGGGGCCGCACCCGCTGCTCGCCGAGGCGCTGCACGTGCGGCTGTCGGAGGCCGGGCTGGCCCGCGCCGACCGCGCCCGGCTGTTCACCGTGGCGACCGCCGCGGACGGCATCATCCTGGCCTCCGTGGGCGGCGAGGAGGCCGTGCAGGCGGCCGGGATCACCGGCATGCTGCTCGCCGCGCGCCTCGCCGTGCCGGTGATGGCGGCGGCGCTCGACCAGGACGGCTCGATCGCGTCCGTGGCCGAGCAGCTCCGCTCCTCCGGCTCGCAGCACCTGGCACTCGCGCCGTACCTGATAGGGCCGGAGATCGACTCCGGGCTGATCGAGGAGGCGGCCAGGGAGGCGGGCTGCTCCGCCGCCGAGGCACTCGGCCCGTACCCGGCGATCGGCAAGCTCGCCCTGGCCAAGTACACGACCGCGCTGGGCATCGCCCCGCCGCAGCCGCAGGGCGCGCCGGTCCGCTGACGCGCACCGCACGTTCGTACGGCGAAAGGGCCCTCTCCGCACCGGAGCGGGCCCTTCGCCGTGCGGGCGGGGCGGTTCAGCCGATGACCACGCAGGACGCCGCGGTCACCTCTAGGCGGCCACCGGGACGCGGCAGGCCGGTCGCGGCGTCGACGGTGAACCAGGCGACGTCGCCGGAGCGCTCGTTGGCGACGTAGAGGTACCCGTCCGCCTCGGCGAGCGCCCGCGGCCAGCGGCCGCCGCAGGGCACCGTGCCGAGCAGCCGCAGTCCCTCTCCCTCGACCGCGAACGCGGACAGGACGTCCTCGCCCCGGGTGGCGGTCCACACGAAGCGTCCGTCCGGTGAGGTGACGATGCCCGAGGGGTAGGCGTCACCGGCCGGGGCGCCGGGCAGGACCGGTGTCTCGGCCAGCGGCGTCAGCGTGGCGTCCACGGCGTCCCAGCGGCAGACGGTCACGGTCGGGGTGAGTTCGTTGACGACGTAGACGTACGAGCCGCCCGGGTGGAAGGCCAGGTGGCGGGGGCCGGAGCCGGGGCGCAGGGCGGTCTCCCGGTGCAGCGTCAGGCCGCCGTCGGTGAGCGCGCACACCCGCACCGAGTCCGTGCCCAGGTCGACGCTGACGGCCCAGCGGCCGCTCGGGTCGGGCTGGACCTGGTGGGCGTGCGGGCCTTGCTGGCGCGCCGTGTGCGGGCCCGAGCCGGTGTGCCGGAGCACGCCGGACGGGGCGTCCGCGAGGGTGCCGTCCGGGCGCAGCGGCACGGCGGTGACGCTGCCGGAGCCGTAGTTGGCGGTCAGGACGTGGCCCGCGTGGACGGCGAGGTGGGTGGGGCCGTTCGCGTCGACGGACACCGGCGGGCCGGCCGGCTCGGGCTTGTCGCCGGTCACCCGGTACGCGGCCACCGCGCCCTCGGCCGTCTCGCTGACCGCGTAGAGCGTGCCGCCGTCCGGTGCGAGGGTCAGGTAGGCCGGGTCGGGCAACCCGTCCAGACTGCTCAGCAACGTCAGCCCGCCGCCGTCCTCTGCCACCGCCGCCGTCACGATGCCGGGGCCTCCGGCCGCCGTGAAGGACCCGATGAAGGCCCGCCGTCCCCGCCTGCCGCCGTGTGCCACCGCAGTCCCCTCTCGGTCCGTGCCGTGGGGTGACGGTAGCAGTCGAACCGGCAAGGTCTAGACCAGGGTGCGGCGTTCCGTCGCGACTCGAGACAGGCGGGACACGGCTCCTGGCGGTGTGTGTACAGGGACATGGCGGACGTGGGCCGGGCCGCGCCTGTCGGCCTGTTGGTTGTCATGTTGGCCTGTCGCCGGGGCTCGGCGAAGGCGGCGTCGGCGCTTCGAAGCGGGGCGAGGGCGTGTGCCGGCGTGGCAAGCTCCTCGGGCGGCCTGTTTGGTCGTCCTGGCCTCGGGCGTGGGCTTCAGGGGCAGGTGCGGGGCCGAACCGCGCCTGGCGGCCTGTGGGCGGCACGGGGCGGGCAACCCCCAGACCGGCATGCCACGTCGGCGCGACGAAGCACCGGCGGGGGCGTGAGGCGGTCGATCTTCTCCCTGGCAGTCTGGTGTGCAGACCTGCCGATTCACCGATGTGTCGCCCCGGACCGTCGGCGCCGCTCGGCCCGGCCGCCTTGCCGGTCCCGCCCCGGGCAGCGGCCCAGGCTCAGGCGCCTACGAGCGGTGAGCCCGAGGGCGCCCGCAACGGCGAGGCCAGTTCAGCGAGGGCGCGCTCCAGGCCGTACAGGTGCGCCAGCGCGGGTGCCTCGGCGGGAGGCTGTGGCAGGACGGGCGTGGCGCTCTCCCCCCACGGGCTCCCGGGACCGCCGCCGGGGCCGGTGAGCGAGCCGCCGCTGCCCCCGCGAGCGGAGAGCGCGCCATCGCTGACCCCGCGAGCCGCGAGCGCACCGCCCCTGGCCTCTCCATCCGCCAGGCCGGCGCCCACGGCGTCCGCACCGGGTCCGGCGCTCCGCACCGCACCACCGGCCGCCGAACCGTCCGTCAGCGCCTGCACGGTCGCCTCGACGCGGTGGCAGGCGGCGGTCAGGCGGGTGTCGTGGGAGGCCTCCGGGTCGGTGACGACGGCGACCAGGCCACGGATCTCGCGGGCGCAGTCGTCGAGCAGGGCCAGGACCCGGCGGGCGCGCCGCTTGCGGCCCAGCATCGGGTTCAGGGGGTGCACCAGCGGGGCGACGGACAGCCGTACCCGGCCGAGGAGCTGCTCCAGTTCGGCCACGCGGGACGCCGGGTCGGCATGCGCGGAGCCGGCCAGGCGGGCGCCCGCCTCGGCGGTGCAGACGCGGACGCAGTGCAGCGCCCGCTGGATCCAGGCGTCGGTGACGGCGTGCGTGGTGACGGGCAGGACGAAGAGCACCGCGAGCACCGCCCCGAGCGCGCCCACGCCGGTCTCCGCGAACCGCAGGACCAGCAGGCCGGGATCCAGGACGCCCAGCAGGCCGTAGAGCAGTTCGGCGAGCAGGGTCACGCAGAGCATCATCCAGGTGTAGGAAACGGCGGCCGTGTAGAAGATGCCGAAGACGCAGGCGGCGAGGATCACGGCCGTCGGTGCCGGCGCCCCGGCGAGCGGGACGGCGACGAGCAGACCGAGAGCGATGCCGATGACCGTCCCGAGGACCCGGCGGAAGCCGCGGACCAGGGTCTCGCCGCGCGAGGTCGTGTTGACGAAGATCCACCAGGTGGCGCCGACGGCCCAGTACCAGCGCTGTCCGGACACCAACTGGCCCACGACCAGGGCGAAGCCCGCGCCGGCGGTCGCCTGGACGGCCTGGCGGGTGGTGACGCGGGCGAGGCCGGTGCCGCCCGGCGGCGCGGGGACGGGAGCCGGGGGCAGTCGGCGCTCGTAGCACCACAGGCCGAAGCGGACGGCCGCCGCGACGAGGACCGACAGCAGGACGGCCGCGTACAGCTCGGGCAGCTGGTCCGTGGTGGCGTGCAGGAACTGCGCCACGAAGAAGGTCATGAAGGCGAACACGCCCAGGCTGTGCCCGCGCGGGCCCCAGCGCCGCACGTACACGCCCGCGCCGACGAGGGCGAGGAAGGCGAGGTCGCGGGCGACGGGGTGATCGTGCAGTTCGGCTGCGGCGGCGAGCACGGGCAGGCCGACGGCGGGCAGCAGCGCGGTGGTGACGGCCTGGCCGCGGACGGTGGCGTCCGTCACGGTGAACAGGGCGAGCAGCGCGGCGAGCCCGCCGGTGACGGCGGCGACGAGCGGGAGCCCGGCCAGCCCGCACACGACGACCGCCGCGGCGATGCCGAGCACGGCCCGCACGGCGAACCGCAGCCGTACCCGTCCCGGGTCCGGCGCCACGAACACCCTCTTCAGCACTGCTTCCCGCTCCCTGGCCTCGGCATGAGAAAGGCGCCGCGGGATCCGCAGCGCCATCGACGGGCTCATCACAGCATCCGTGTGCCATCTGGCTCAAGCGGCGCCCGGAATGCTGGACCATTGGTACAGCCATAAGCACTCCGGCTCGTCCAGTGGCGAGCCAACGGACCATCTACGAGGAGGACGACACGCCATGGCCGTGGACGAGCTCGACACCCGCATCCTGCGGCTTCTGCTGGAGCGGCCCCGCACGAGCGTGCGCGAGTACGCCCGCCTCCTCGGCGTCGCCCGCGGCACGCTGCAGGCCCGCCTGGACCGCATGGAGCGGGACGGGGTGATCACCGGCACGGGTCCGGTCCTCTCCCCCGCCGCGCTGGGCCACCCGGTGCTGGCGTTCGTGCACATCGAGGTCACCCAGGGACACCTGGACGACGTGGGCGACGCGCTGGCCGCCGTACCGGAGATCGTCGAGACGTTCTCGATCACGGGCGGCGGCGATCTGCTGACGCGGGTCGTGGCGCGGGACAACGCGCACCTGGAGGACGTGATCCAGAAGTTGATCAGCCTTCCGGGAGTCGTCCGCACCCGGACGGAGGTGGCCCTGCGCGAGCGTGTCCCGTACCGGCTGCTGCCGCTGGTGGAGTCGATCGGGCGGGCCGCCCGGACCTGACCTTTGACATCCTGGGGGCATGAGCAGCCTCGGTGACACCACGGTCCTCTTCGATCTGGACGGCACGCTCGTGGACAGCGAGCCGAACTACTACGAAGCGGGCCGGCGGGTCCTGGCCGCCCACGGCGTCGCGGACTACACGTGGTCGGATCACGAGCGGTTCGTCGGCATCAGCACGCTGGAGACGGTCGCCGTCTGGAAGGACCAGTACGGCCTGCGGACCTCCGTCGACGCGCTCTTCGCCGAGAAGAACCGGCTCTACCTCGAGCTGGCCCGCGCCTCCACTCCCGCCTACCCCGAGATGCGCACGTTCGTGGAGCTGCTGGCGACGGAGGACGTGCCGATGGCCGTGGCCTCGGGTTCGTCGCCCGAGGCCATCGACGCGGTCCTGGCCGGCACGGGCCTGGACGCGTTCCTGCGCACCGCCGTGTCGGCCGACGAGGTCGCCCGGGGCAAGCCCGCCCCCGACGTGTTCCTGGAGGCGGCCCGCCGGCTCGGGGCGGCGCCGGCCGACTGCGTGGTCCTGGAGGACGCCGCCCCGGGCGCCGCCGCCGCCCACGCGGCCGGGATGCGCTGCGTCGCGATCCCCTACGTCGCCGCACAGGCCGGCGCCCCGGAGTTCGCCACGGCGGATCTGCTCCTGCCCGGGGGCCAGGCCGACTTCACGGCACGGTCCGCGTACGACTGGCTGCTGCGAACCGCCAGGTGATCGGCCGGAACTCGGCACTCCCACCCCGTTGACGCTCTCGCGTCCCCTCCCTATCGTTCGGTCGACTACCCGCACGCTGATCGACATACCGAACACTCAGGTCGAGCATCCGTAGCAGTGGACTCGTGGAGGCGTACCCATGGCACCGCCCCTCTCCAGACGGCACCTTTTCCAGGCCGCGGCGCTCACCGCCGTGACGCCGGCGATCTCGTACGCGGCGAGCGGCCGGGCCGTCGCCGCGGCTTCGGAGGCACCATCCGTGTGGCCGGTACAACCGTTCGACCTCGACCAGGTGACGCTCGGGCCAGGGCTGTTCCGCGACAAGCGGCAGCTGATGCTCGACCACGCGCGCGGCTACGACGTGCACCGGCTGCTCCAGGTCTTCCGGGCCAACGCCGGTCTTTCCACGGGCGGAGCCGTCGCGCCCGGCGGCTGGGAGGGCCTGGACGGGGAGGCCAACGGCAACCTCCGGGGCCACTACACCGGCCACTTCCTCACCATGCTGGCGCAGGCCTATGCCGGCACCGGCGAGCAGGTGTTCGTCGACCGGACCCGCACCATGATCGAGGCGCTGACCGAGGTGCGCGAGGCGCTCCGGCACGAACCCCGGATCCTCAGCGTCACCGGAAGGTTCGGGACCGCGGCGGAGAACGTGCGCGGCTCCTGCCAGTACGTCGATCTCCCCGCCGGCGTCCTCGACGGCGCCGCGTCCCTCACCCTGTCGGCCTGGGTGAAGCCCACCCATGACGCCGCCTGGGCCCGGATCTTCGACTTCGGCGACGACACCACCCGCTACCTGTACCTGGCCGCCCGCAACGCGAACGGCGTGCCCCGCTTCGCCGTCACCACGAGCGGACCGGGCGGCGAACAGGGCCTCGACGGCACCGCCGCGCTGCCGCTGAACGAGTGGAGCCACCTGGCGGTGACACTCGCGGACGGTACCGGCACCCTGTACGTCGACGGCACCGCCGTCGCCCGGAACACGTCGATGTCCCTCACCCCGGCGGCCCTCGGCTCCCTCGCCCACAACTGGCTGGGCCGCTCCAACTACGCCTCCGACCCCGTCTTCGCGGGCGCCTTCGACGAGTTCGACGTCTGGTCGCGCGCCCTGACCGCCGCGGAGATCGGCGCCCTCCAGGACGCCCGGGCCGCCGACACCGCCGCCGGACGCGGGGACCTCGCGTCGTACGCCTTCGACGAGAGCACCGGCTCGGCCTTCGCGGACGCCTCCGGCCGGGGCCTGACCGCCACCCTGCGCCGCACCTGGGGCGCGCCCAGCCACCCCGGGTTCCTGGCCGCGTACCCGGAGACGCAGTTCATCGACCTGGAGTCGAGGACCGGCCCCGACTACACGAAGGTCTGGGCGCCCTACTACACCGCGCACAAGATCCTCAGGGGCCTGCTGGACGCCTACAGCGCCACCGACGACGCGCGGGCGCTCGACCTGGCGTCCGGGATGTGCGACTGGATGTACTCCCGGCTGTCGAAGCTGCCCGACGCGACTCTCCAGCGGATGTGGGGCATCTTCTCCAGCGGCGAGTTCGGCGGCATCGTCGAGGCGATCGTCGACCTGCACACACTCACCGGCAAGGCCGAACACCTCGCGCTGGCCAGGCTGTTCGACCTCGACCAGCTCATCGACGCCTGCGCGGCGAACACCGACATCCTCGACGGGCTGCACGCCAACCAGCACATCCCGGTCTTCACCGGGCTGGTGCGGCTGTACGACGCCACGGGCGAGGAGCGCTACCTCACCGCCGCGAGGAACTTCTGGGGCATGGTCGTACCGGGACGCATGTACGGCATCGGCGGCACCAGCACCGCGGAGTTCTGGAAGGCGTCCGGCGTGATCGCGGGCACGATCAGCGCGACGACCGCGGAGACCTGTTGCGCGTACAACCTGCTGAAGCTGAGCCGGATGCTGTTCTTCCACGAGCAGTCCCCGAAGTACATGGACTACTACGAGCGGGCGCTCTACAACCAGGTGCTCGGCTCCAAGCAGGACCGGCCGGACGCGGAGAAGCCGCTCGTCACGTACTTCATCGGGCTGACGCCGGGCCATGTCCGGGACTACACGCCCAAGCAGGGCACCACCTGCTGCGAGGGCACCGGCATGGAGAGCGCCACGAAGTACCAGGACTCGGTGTACTTCAAGAAGGCCGACGGCAGCGCCCTGTACGTCAACCTCTACAGCCCCTCGGAACTGACCTGGGCGGAGAAGGGCGTCACGGTCACCCAGCGCACCGACTACCCGCGGGAGCAGGGCAGCACGCTCACCCTCCAAGGCCGCAGCGCCGCCTTCGCGCTGCGGCTGCGGGTGCCGTCCTGGGCGGACGCCGGGTTCCGCGTGACGGTCAACGGCCGTGCGGTGTCCGGCACTCCGCGGCCCGGGAGCTACTTCACCGTCTCCCGCAGGTGGCGCGCCGGCGACACGGTCCGCGTCACGATGCCCTTCCGGCTGCGGGTGGAGAAGGCCCTCGACGACCCGTCGTTGCAGACCCTCTTCCACGGCCCGGTCAACCTCGTGGCCCGCGACCCGGCCACGGAGCACCTGAGGTTCGGCCTGTACCGCAACGCCGGCCTCTCCGGCGACCTGCTGCCCTCGCTCACCCCGGTGAGCGGCAAGCCCCTCCACTTCACCCTGGACGGCACGGAGTTCGCCCCGTTCTTCGAGGGGACCGAGGACCCCACGCACGCCTACTTCCGGCGGTCCGAGCCGCGGGTGGTCCTCGGGACGACCGACTCCGGCGTCGCCAACCCCGCGAAGGCCGACGGGACGACCCTGCTGGACGAGATCTGGGCCGGCGCCCCGTTCGCCGGCAAGGACGCGCTGGTCTCGCGGGTACGGGCCACGGTGGACGCGTGGGTGTCGGCCGGGCTGCTCACCCGGGCGGACGGCGACACGGTGGTGCGTACCGCGCGCGGGGCGACCTTCGCGCCCTGACGTCCGCCTGCGGTGTGCAGGACACCGGTGCCGTGGCCGATCGGCGGCCCGGCCCGGTGTCCTGCGGCTCCCCGCGACCATGGTGCCCTCGTCGCCCCGCGTTCCGCATTGCCGCTTTCCGGCAACGTTGACTACGCTCCCCGTGCCGGACGCCGTCAGGAAGGCGTCACCGGCGCGCCAGGGGTGGAAGGGCGGACGGGGGTCCATGACCGACGCGGGGACGGCTCAGCGCTATGTCGACGGGTACGCCGAACTGCTGGCCGAGGTCTCCGCCACCGGGCGGCGCCCGACCCGCGCGGAACTGGACGCCCGCCGCGCGCTCGGGGAGCGGGCCGCCGACGACGGCCTCAGCCTGCGCGCGCTCGTCCGGCACCACCTGGAGGCCACCCGGTCGCACTGGCCCGGTGCCCGCGGCTCGGCGGACAGCGTGCTGGCCGCGGTGACACAGGCCGTGGACGCCTTCGCGGAAGGGTACGAGCGGGCCCAGCGCCTGGCCGTCCGTCAGGAGGAGGCGGCCCGCCGCGAGTTCGTGGACGACCTGCTGTACGGCCGCAGCGACCTGGGCCGGCTCGCCGAACGCGCCGAACGGTTCGGGCTCGTCCTGTCCCACGCGCACGCGGTCGCGGTGGCCCGGGGCCCCGAGCCGTACGAGGACACCGCGCCGCTCACCCGCCGGGTGGAGAGCGCGCTGATCTCCCGCTTCGGCGACCGGCGCATCCTGCTCGCCACGAAGAACGGGCTGCTGATCTGCGTCGCGCCCGGTGACCAGGACGACATGCTCGCCCACTTCGCCCAGCACGCGCACGAGGCGACGGACGGCACCCGGGTCGCCATCGGACGCGCCCAGCCCGGCGCGGGCGGCGTGGTGCACTCGTACGAGGAGGCGCTGAGCACGCTCGACCTCGCGGACCGGCTGGAACTCGACGAGCCGGTGGTGCGCGCCGCCGACCTGCTGGTCTACCCGGTGCTCACCCGGGACCGGCAGGCGATGGCCGATTTGGTGCTCAGCGCGCTGGGTCCGCTGCGGGGCGCCCGGGGCGGTGCGGAGCCGCTGCTGCACACGCTGGAGGTGTACTTCGAGTCCGGCTGCACGGCCGCGGAGGCCGCCCGCCGCCTGACGCTCAGCGTGCGGGCCCTCACCTACCGGCTGGCCCGCATCCACCAGCTGACGGGATCGGATCCGTCCGATCCGACGCACCGGTACACGCTCCAGACGGCGGTCATCGGCGCGCGGCTGCTGGGCTGGCCGGGGCAGGAGATCTGAGGGACGACGGCCGGGCGGGCGCCGGCGAGGGCCCGGCCCCCGCGGGACGGACGGACCCGCCTCTGCCGTGCTCCGGCAATCTTCCCGGCTCCGCGTGCCGCGAGCCGGTCCCACGGTCCCGCCCCCCCCTGCCGATCGGAGGGCAGGGCGCCGGCGCCGGACGGCTGCGGTCAGGACCCGCCGCTACGACCGGCGGCGGGGCTTGCCGCGGCGGGCGCCCTTCGTGCCGCCCGCGCCCCCGGAGCGTCCGCCGCCGGCCCTCCCCGTACCGCCCCGGCTCCCGCCGGAGCCTCCCGTGCCGCCTCGGGAGGGCGCGGTCGGCTTGCGGGGGGCACTCTTCTCCGGGCGCTTGCGGTCGTCGGCCTCGGGCTGGGGCTTGGCGCGGCCCCGGGTGCTGTTGGGGGTGCGGCCCCGGACGATGCCGATGAAGTCCTCGACCTGGTCGGTGGTGGCGTCCTCGGGCCAGGACAGGGCGACCTCCGACCGGGGGGCGTCGGTGACCGGGCGGTAGGTGAGGTCGCGGCGGTGGTGCAGGCGGGCCAGGGACTGGGGCACGACGAGGACGCCGATGCCCGCGGCCACCAGTTCGACGGCGTCGGCGGTGGTGGCGGGCCGTTCGAAGGCGGGCTCCCCCGGCGGCCGCTCCCAGTCGAGGACGTCGTCCAGGGGGTGCAGCACGGTCTCGTCGGCCAGGTCCGCGCACGACACCTCGTCCGCCGCCGTCACCACGTGGTCCTTGGGCACCACGACGACCGTCGTCTCCGTGTACAGGGGGATCGCGCTGAGGACCGTACGGTCGACGGGGAGCCGTACCAGCGCCGCGTCCGCCCGCCCGTCGCGCAGGGCCTCCGGTGCCTCGGGGGCCGGCACGGCGACGAGGTCCAGGGGCGTGCCGGGCAGGCGCTCGTTCCACGTCCGCACCCACTTGCCGGGGGTCACCCCGGGGACGTACGCGAGCCGGAAGGAAGGGGAAGCCGCAGAGCCTGTCACCTCGCCAGGCTACCCGTGGTGGTCGGAGGCCTCGTGCGCGGTCGATAGTCTGGACACCATGAAGTCGCACCAGAGCACCCAGACGATGAAGCCCGCGACCGCGGCGAAGAAGCTGGGTGTGTACCTCCCGGCCACGCCCGCAGAGTTCCAGGACGGCGTCGTCACGCGCGCCGAGCTGGACGAGCTGCAGGCGAACCCGCCCGAGTGGCTGCGGGAGCTGCGGCGCACCGGCCCGCACCCGCGTCCGGTGGTCGCGGCCAAGCTCGGCGTCTCCATCGCCGGCCTGGCCCGCGGCGGGGTCACGGAGGCCCTCACCACCGAGCAGATCGAGGCGCTCAAGGAGGAGCGGCCCGAGTGGCTGGAGAAGGAGCGCGCCACGCAGGCCGAGGTCCGCAAGGAGGCAGCGCGCCTCAAGCAGAAGAACGCCGAGCGCGCCGAGTCCGCCTGACCTCTCCCCGACCCCTCCCGTCCTGACGGGAGGCCGCTTCCGCACGACAACTCCGGTGCGCCCGCCCCCGCCGCGCCGCGATCACGCCGGGACGGTCCCCCCACTGGAACCGCTGGTCGTCCGGCACACGCACCGTCTCCCCTCCCCCGCGGGACGCAGTCCCGCCGCCTCGGCACCGGGGCCCTCCTCGCCGTCGGGTGTCGCGCGGCGGGTCACGCCGTGCCGAACCATGCCTCGGCGAGCGCCGTGAGCGAGCCTTCGGCGGGCGCGTGGAGTTCCCGCAGGTACCGGGGGAGGTTGCTGTACACGTGCAGCAGCGTGTACGCGAGCAGGTCGGAGCCGTTCTCGTAGCGGCCGGCGTCGTGGACCTTCGGGGTGCGGACCGGCAGCCGTCCGTGCAGACGGGACAGGACGCGGGCCTCGGTGACACCGTCCTGCGCGGCGGATGTGGGGAACAGTTTGAGCACGAGTTCGTCGCCCACCGCGTAGACCGGCTGCGAGCCCTCCGCGAAGCGGGTCAGCGGGGCGCCGGCCAGCCCGAGCCGCGCGCAGAGGTCCTCCGCGCCGGCCCGCATCACCGTCTCGTCGGGGACGACCGCGTCCCATTCCTCGTCCGTCTCCACCACAGGCAGCATGTCCGGGACGGTAGGCCGCGCGTCCGCCCGGGCACAACGGGCTGTCCCGGTCCGGCGACCGGGTACGTTCGAGGCCGTCCACGCGTTGTACGCTCACCATAGGTGGCTGACCACCCACCACGGAGCACCGACCGTGGTGCACGGACCTGGGACGGAGCCTCATGACCGGACAGTCGGATGCGGAACCCGCCGCGGGAGCGGTGCGGGTGGGCCGGCTCAGCTTCGAGATCTTCGCGCTGGCCCGCACCCACCGGGCCTACGCCGGCGAGTTGCTGCGCGAACTCGGGCTGTACCCCGGGCAGGAACTGCTGCTGATGCAGCTGCTGGAACGGGACGGGCAGACCCAGTCCGAACTGCTCGCGGCCGTGGGGCTGGACCACTCCACGGTGTCCAAGGCCCTCAAGCGCATGCAGGAGGCCGGGCTGGTGCACCGGGAGCCGGACGAGAACGACCGGCGCGCGACGCGGGTCCGGCTCACCGACCGGGGCCGGGCCATGCGGGAACCGATCGAGGCGATGTGGTCGGAATTGGAACGCGTCTCCGCCCACGCGCTCGACGAACGGGACATCGACGCGTTCGTCACCGCGGCCCGCGCGATCCGGCGGGCGATCGTCGACCGTCACGCGAGCGACGGCGGCGACGGCCCCTCCCCCGCCGGTCTGTCCTGAACTGCGGAGCGGCGCGGGATCACGTACCAGCGGGGGGACCCATGGAGACAGGCACGGACCGGCAGGGCGTCCTGGGGGCGTTACTGGCCGAAGGCCGCGACCAGGCCTTCGTCGGGCGGCAGCGGGAACTCGCCCTGTTCCGGGCCGCCTTGGCCGGCCCGCCGGAGGCCGGAGCCGTGCGGTACCTGTACGGGCCGGGAGGCATCGGCAAGTCGATGCTGCTGCGCCGGTTCGCGTACGAGGCCCGCGCGGCCGGGCGCACGGTCGTCGAGGTGGACTGCCGTACCGTGGCGCCGACGCCCGAGGGGTTCCTGGAGGCGGCCGGCCGTGCGGTCCGGGAGCCGGGTGCCGTCCTGCTAGTCGACACCTTCGAGCGCTGCCAGGGGCTGGAGGGCTGGCTGCGGGAACGGTTCCTGCCGACGCTGCCCGTGGGGAGCGTGGTGGTCGTGGCGGGCCGCGCCGCCCCGGATCCGCTGTGGACCGCCGACCCCGGGTGGGCCCGGCTGCTGCGCGTCACCGCGCTGCGCAATCTCGACCCCGGTGACGCCGCCGCGTTCCTCAGGGCGCGCGGGGTGCCGAGCCGCACACAGGCGGCCCTGCTGTCGTTCACCGGCGGCAACCCGCTGGCCCTGGCGCTGGCCGCCGCCGTGGCGGTGCGGGACGAGGCGGCCGCGCCGGACTGGCGGCCGGACCAGGACGTCGTCGGCACCCTGCTGCCACAGCTCGTCGGGGACACGCCGGGCCCGGGGCATCGCCGGGCGCTGGAGATCTGCGCCCACGCGTACGTGACCACGGAGTCGCTGCTGCGCGCGCTGCTCGGCGAGGACGCCCCGGAGCTCTTCGCCTGGCTGCGCGGACGGCCCTTCGTCGAGTCGACCGCCGCCGGTCTCTTCCCGCACGACGCCGTGCGCGAGGTGCTGGAGGCGGATCTGCGGTGGCGGGACGCCGACGGCTTCGCCGCGATGCACCGCGACATCCGCGAGCACCTGCTGGACCGTCTCCGCGAGGCGCCCGAACCGCTCGTCCCGCGCGCCACCGCCGAGCTGACGTACCTCTTCCGCGCCGACGGACTCATGTCGCAGTTCTACGACTGGCGGGACGCGGGCGCGGTCCAGGAGCAGCCGTACGCGCCGGACGAGCGCGACCGCGTCCTGGAGCTGGCCGGGCAGGCGGAGGGCGAGGAGTCGGCGGCGCTCGCCGCGTTCTGGCTCGGCCGGCAGCCGGAGGCCTTCCGGGTCCACCGCTCCACCCGCACCGGCGAGATCGTCGCCTTCTCCGCCTGGCTGCGGCTCGCCACGCCGGAGGGCGTCGACGTCGACCCGGTCGTGGCCGCGGCCTGGGAGCACGCCCGGGCGCACGGGCCGCTGCGCTCCGGCGAGCATCTGGGAGTGGCCCGCTTCTCGGTGTATCCGCCCGCCCATCAGCGGCCGTCGGCGCCGATGACCCTGATCCAGTGGCGGGCCGTCGGCGAGTGGATCCGGGACCGCCGACTGGCCTGGTCGTACGTGGTGATGCGCGACGACGGCTTCTGGGACGCCCATCTGCGGGACAACCACCTGACGCCGGCCGCCGCGCGCCCCCGGGTCGGCGACCACCCGTACGCCCTGTTCGGCCGCGACTGGCGCCTCCAGCCCGCCGGCCCCTGGCTGGAGGCGAAGAGCGACGCCCTGCTCACGGGCGCCCCCGCCGCTCCCGCCCAGCCGCCCGGGCGCGGTGAGCTGACCGTGCTCTCCCGCCCCGAGTTCGCGGCGGCCGTCCGCGACGGGCTGCGCGCCCTGCGCAAGCCCGAGGCCCTCGCCGCCAATCCGCTCAACCGCAGCCGGCTGGTCGTGGACAGCGGGCGGAGCCTGGCCGAGGTGCTGACGGCGGCCGTGGAGGCGCTGCCCGACGAACGCGGCGGGGACAAACGGCACCGCGCCGTGGTCGTCTCCTACGTCAGGGGCAGCCCCACCCAGGAGGCGGCGGCGGAGCGGCTCGGGCTGCCCTTCAGCACCTACCGGCGCCACCTCACCTCGGGCGTCGAGCGGGTCGCCGACCTGCTGTGGCGGCAGGAGCTGGGCGGCCCCTGAGGGGCCCGCGCGTCACTCCCGCCCGGCCGCCCCCAGTGCCGTCAGCAGCCGGGAGCGGGCGGGCCCCGGCTCGGTGTGGCGGGGCACGCCGACGCTCCACTCGGCCACGCGGGTCAGCAGGTCCGTCCCGGCGAGCGCCTCGTCCGGGGTGCGCAGCAGGGACGCGACGTCGGCGACCGCGCGCAGCAGCCGGGGGTCGCGCAGCCGTACGGCGTCCAGGACGTTGCGCAGGTTCCAGGCCGGGTCGTCCGAGCGGTACGTACGGCCCTGGGTCTCCTCGTCGATCTCGGCGAGGCGGTGGCGGTCCCAGGCGTCGGAGTCGGCCCACAGCGGGACGAGGGTGTCCTCGGTCGCCCGGTCGTAGGCCAGCACGAGTTCCGCGGGATCCTCCGTGCCGAGCTTGCGCAGCTGGTCGCGGAGGAGTTCCGCCTGCCGGAATCCCATCGTCAGGCCCATCCCGAACTGCGGGTTGGTGGTGGCCCAGGCGTCCCCCACCGGAAGCAGTCCCGTCACCACGGGCCGGTCGTCGCGCAGCAGTTCGTGGCGCCGGGTGGCCGTGCCGCCCATGACCGTGACGCCGTCGAGCGGTTCGCCGTCGAGCCAGGGACGGATCTCCGGGTAGAGGGCGGCGGCCCGGTCCCAGACGGCGGTCTCGCCCAGCGCGCGCAGGATCTGGTCGCGGCCGGAGGTCACCAGCGTCACGGACCAGGTGCCCCGGTCGGCGGGCAGGGTGATGAGGGAGACGCTGTCGTGGTGGGTCAGCGGCCAGCGGCGGGGCTTCGGCAGTGAGCCGTCGGGCGAGCGGAAGAAGCGGGAGTAGTAGCGGAAGCCGTTGGTCCCCGGCAGTTCCGCGAGCCGCGCTCCCTGCTTCTCCAGCAGCGCCGGGAGCCGGGTGTCCCGGCCGGAGGCGTCCACCACGAGGTCGGCCGGCACGGTCGCGCCGTCCGCGGTGACGACACCCGTGACACGGGGACGGTCCCGCTCGGGCGGCTTCGGCGCGGTGAGCAGTCCGGTCACCCGTTCCCGGCGCAGCGTGATCCCCGGGGTCTCCCGGGCGGCGGCGAGCAGGGCCGCCTCGACCAGCGGCCGGCGCAGCGCCAGGGTCTCGAAGCGGGTGTCGCCCGGCTGCTCGGCACCCACCTCGCCGGCGCCCCACGCGCCGCTGATCACGTTGTAGGGATGGCCACCGATCGCCCCCAACTCAGCCACGGCACGGGGAAGTTCACGGTCCAGGACCCGCATGCCCCCGGGCAGCAGGATGTGCGGCTGGCCGAACTGCCGCACTCCGGGCCGCTGTCGCCGGCCTCCCCCGGCGGACGACGCGACGACGTCCTCCGCCCGTGGGTCCATGAGGTCCCGGTCGAGCACGGTCACCCGCTGCCCCTCGGCGGCGAGCAGCATGGCGGCGACCAGGCCCACGGGACCGGCTCCGATGACGACGGTGTGCGCCACGGCGCACCCCTTTCTGTCCGACGATGTCCCGCCCGCTGGCGGAACGGGCCCACTGTCGCCGCGGACGCTGCTCACTTCCCAGACCGGTTCTCCGGTCATTTCCGCACCGCCGGGCTACTCCACCGCGTCCCAGAAGGCTTTCAGCGCCTCGGCGGCCCCGGCGGGGTCCTCGAGCATCCAGAAGTGGCCGACGCCCTCCAGGACACGGGTTCGCGCGCCGAGCCGCCGGGCGACCTCGCCCGCCGTCCCGGCGTCGTCGAACGGGTCCCCGGCCGCGCTGAGGACCAGCCCCGGCGCGTCCGTCGGAGCCACGGCGGCGCCCCAGTCGGCGTACGGGTTCGGGGTCGCCGACCGGTACAGGTCGAGGATGGCCTGTCCCATGCCGGCGTCGAACCGCCGGTGCATGGCCAGGGCGTCGGCCCACGGCACACCCAGCTCGCGCAACTGGGTCGCGACACCCCGCGGATCGTCGTGCGGCGCCTTGAGCGCCGTCGTCATGAAGGACTCGCCGGCGCCGGGCGTCTGCCACAGCCGGGCGAGGTCGTGCCAGACGTACGCGGGGTCCATGATGTTGGCGACGTCGGCGGCCCAGCTGCGCAGCGGCACGTCGTACGCGGTGACCACCCGGTGGACGAGCAGGGCTCCCCAGTCGTGGCCCACCAGGTCGACGGGGCCGGGGACGGAGCGCAGCTCCCACGCGAGCCAGTCGGCGTACGCGTCCTTGTCGCCGCCGAAGCCGGACGGCCTCGGCGTGCCGAAGCCGGGCAGGCTCACGGCGAGGCTCTCCCGGTCGAGGCGGTCCCGCAGCGCGTCCCAGACCTCCGCCGTCTCGGGGACGCCGTGCACGAAGACGATCGTCATGCTCTTCTCCTGTCTCTCTCCTCCGGTGACATGACGGACACACGATGACGCCGACGACTGCTCACTTCACAGACCGTTCGGCTGCCCATCGGACGCGGAGGTGTCCAGCCGGGCCGGGCGCCGCGCCCCTCGGGGCCGCCCCACGGTCCGCCGACGGAGGCGTTTCCGGGTCAGCCGCGGGGGGCAGGGCAGGGCTCGGTCCGGGTGCCGCCGGGAGACCCGGGCCCCCTTGCCGTCAGCCCCGGCGCTGGATCAGGCGGAGAAGCCGACGGGCCACGTCGCCGCGCGGGCGCACGCCAGGGGTGCGGTGAGCTGGGCGCGGCGTCGGCCCTGACAACGAGCGGGGTCGGAGCCGCCGCGCCTTCCGCACGGCATGGGGGCGTATGGCAGCTCGCGGCCTGGCTGGGGTGCCCCGGGGGGAGAGGCCCCGCCGGTCGGGCAGTCGGCCGGGGCGCTGGAACGGTGGGCGTGGTGGGCCTCCGGCCAGGCCGGGAGCCGTTCCGTGTCGTCCCCGCGAGCGGCGGCCCGGTCCGGGGGCGACGCACGGCCGACGGGGCCGCCCATGCAGTGGCCGACGTCCGACGCCCGACCACGACCATCGGGGGTGCCACGGGGGCGCCCCCGACCGTGCGCCGGCACGGGAGGGTGCTGTGAGATGCCGGCCGAGGACGACACGTCGGCCAAGACGGCGCGGAGGCCCGTTGCGGAAGCAGTCAGGGCCCCGGCACCGGGGGACGGCCGGGGTCCGTTGGGTGGGTGGTGCCGGGGCGGGCACGGCACAGGCGCGCACGGCCGAGGCCGAGGCCGGTCACGGGGGCACGGCCGGGCGGCGGGGCCGTGGCCGGCGGGTCAGCCGGCGTGCAGGGCGGTGCGCAGGACACTGACCGCCTGCTTGATGGCGGCTTCGGCGGCGTGGGTCTCGCGCAGGGCGTTGAGCATGACGAAGTCGTGGATGATGCCCTGGTAGCGGACGGCGGTGACGGGGACGCCGGCGGCGCGGAGCTTGTTGGCGTAGGCCTCGCCCTCGTCGCGCAGGACGTCGGCTTCGGCGGTGATGACCAGGGCCGGGGGCAGGCCGGTGAGCTGTTCGGTGGTGGCGCGCAGGGGGGAGGCGGTGATCTGGGCGCGTTCGCTCTCGTCGGTCGTGTACTGGTCCCAGAACCACTGCATGCCGTCGCGGCGCAGGAAGTAGCCGGTGGCGAACTGGTGGTAGGAGCCGGTGTCGAAGGCGGCGTCGGTGACCGGGTAGAACAGGACCTGCTGGCGGAGGGGGACGTCGCCGCGTTCCTTGGCCATCAGGGTGAGGGCGGCGCTCATGTTGCCGCCCACGGAGTCGCCGGCGACGGCCAGCCGGCTGCCGTCGAGGTCCTTGGTGGCGCCCTGGTGGACGATCCACTGGGCGACGGTGTAGTTCTGCTCGATGGCGAGGGGGTAGCGGGCTTCGGGGGAGAGGTCGTACTCGGGGAAGACCACGGCGGCGCCGGTGCCGGTGGCGAGTTCGCGGACCAGGCGGTCGTGGGTGTGGGCGTTGCCGAAGACCCAGCCGGCGCCGTGGATGTAGAGGATCACCGGGAGGAGGCCGGTGGCTCCGGCCGGGCGGACGATGCGGGTGCGGACGCTGCCGGTGGGGCCGCCGGGGACGGTGATCCATTCCTCGTCGGTGTCCGGCTTGGTGATGGCGCCGGACTGGACCTCGTCGACCGCCTTGCGGCCCTCGGCGGGCGGCAGGTCGAAGAGGTAGGGCGGATTCGCGGTCGCCTCGACGAAGGCCTGGGCCGCGGGCTCCAGAACGGGACGGATGTCGGTCATGGCGATCTCCTCGGTTCGGGTGCCGCGGCGGCCTCCGGCGGGGAGGGTTCCGGACCGGAGGAGCGGCACACCTGGACAGTAGCGCGCGATTAAGTCGTGCGCAACTCATTAGTCCACTACAACTTTGGGCACGATAGAGTCGTTAGCCATAGAATCGGGGAGACTCTACCGATAGGGTGACGTATGTCCATGACCAGCGCAGAAACCGGGAGCCGTGCCGTGAGTCGAGCCGCCGAACCGGCCCAGGGATCACTGCTCCTGGACGACCAGCTCTGCTTCGCGCTGTACGCGGCCTCCCGCGCGGTCACCGCCCGCTACCGGCCGCTGCTGGACGAGCTGGGGCTGACCTATCCGCAGTACCTGGTGATGCTCGTGCTGTGGGAACAGGACGAGATATCGGTGCGCGAGCTGGGTGCCTCGCTCCAGCTGGAGTCCAGCACGCTGTCACCCCTGCTCAAGCGCCTGGAGGCGAGCGGCCTGCTGCATCGCGAGCGACGCGCGGACGACGAGCGGTCCGTCTCGATCCGCCTGAGCGACGCGGGGGCACGGCTCCGGGACCAGGCCGGCACGGTTCCGCTCGCCATCGGCGACGCGATGGGCCTCACCCCCGAACAGGACGCCCTGGCCAAGCAGTTGCTCCGCCTCCTCACGACGAACGTCAGCGCCGACTGAGGCGGGTTCGCGGGGATTCAGGCGCGTTCGCGAGTGCGCGAAGCGCGTCCGCGAGCACCGGCGGACGCGGGCACCGGAGGAGGCGTCGGGATGACGCACGGGACGCCGACGAGCGTTCCCGCGTCCGGCCGGAGAGGCTCGCGCGGCGCCGATCCACGGTCTTCCGCACAGGGCACAGGGCACAGGGCTCCCCAGTGCCGCGGCGGACACCGTTCGCCCGTCACCTCCCGCCTCCCACCTCCCACGCCCGGAAGGCAGTGGGGAGCGTGCCGGCGCCACGACGGGGCCGACGTCACCTGCCGCGGCGCTAGCGTGCGCTCATGGACCAGCGACGGGATCAGGCCATACGGCTTTCGACCACTGCCCCTGGCTGTTCGCCGACGCGGCGAGCGAGGAGCAGCACGTGGCCCAGCGGAGGCGGCAGCAGTCGATCGACGGGGACGTCGAGATCGGTGAGCGGTGCTACGTCGCCGAGTCGGCGGCGGTGTTCCCGGAGCGACTCCGGCTCGGGGACGGCAGCGCGGGCCCCGGCCCGGAACCGGGTCTCCAGGGCACCGAGATGTGGCTGGCCGTCATCTGGCTCCTCGCCGACCTGCTGGGGCGCTCCGGAGAACTCGGCTACCGCCCGCGTGGCATCCACCGCCCCGATCCCTTCCGGCCGGCGGTTCCCTTCGACAGGGACATGCCCGAACCTGATCGCGGGGCACGCGCGGCGGCGGGCTCCGTACACCGACCTGCGACCGGGGCCGAGGAGTGACACGTGGACGATGTCAGGGAGACGACCGTGCTGGTGACCGGCGGCAGCGGTTTCGTCGGCAGTCATCTGGTGCGGCGGCTGCTGCGGCGGGGCTGTCGCGTCCGCACCACCGTACGCAGTCTCACGAACGCGGCGAAGGTGCGGCCGCTGCGGGAGATGGCGGAGTCGTTTCCCGGCCGACTGGCCCTGTTCGAGGCGGACCTGCTGCGTGAGCGGTCCTTCGACGAGGCGATGACCGGCTGCCGGGTGGTCTTCCACGTGGCGTCACCGTTCCTCATGCCGGAGAAGATCAAGGACGGCCGCAGGGACATGGTCGATCCGGCACTGCTCGGCACCCGCAACGTGGTGGCGAGCGTGGAACGGACACCGACGGTCGAACGGCTGGTCTTCACCTCCACCGTCGGCGCGATCTTCGGCGACTACGCCGACGTCCTGCACATGGACGGCCAGGTGCTGTCGGAGAAGTACCTCAACACCACGAGTACCGTGGACAACAACCCCTATCACTACGCGAAGACAGTGGCGGAACAGGCCGCGTGGGAGGCGGAGGCGGCCCAGGACCGCTGGCGCATGGTGTCCGTCAACCCCGGCCTGATCCTGGGTCCTTCACTGACCCCCGCCTCCGACTCGGGCAGCCTCTTCCTGCTGGAGGAACTGTTCAAGGGCTACTTCTTCTACGGCGCGCCGGACTTCAGCTTCACGACGGCGGACGTGAGAGACGTGGCCGACGCGCACATCGCGGCGGCGGAGAACCCCGGCGCCAAGGGCCGCTACATCGTCGCGGCACCGACGATGACGTCGTTCCACGAGATGGCGCGCATCATCCGGACCCGCCACCCCCGCGACCCACGCCTGCCGCGCACCGTCCTCCCGCACTGGCCGGTACGGCTCCTGGGCCCGGCGTTCGGGTTGACCCAGGACTACATCCGCAAGCACCTCGGCATCCGCTTCCGCGTGGACAACAGCCGGAGCGTGCGCGAACTGGGCCTCACCTACCGGCCGATCGAGGAGACGGTGCTCGACCACCACGCGTCCTGGCGGCAGCGGCGAGGCACGAGGTGACGCATTCATGCCTCCGCGCAGGCGAGAGGGACGAAGGTCACAGATACGTATCGGACATTTAACACCTCAATCTTCACACCAGACACACAAGTTGGCTAAGTTGAGCCGTCGGGCCTCACAACTCCCTCCGGCGAACCCGCCGTGGAGCGCGGCCCCGGTACGGAAGGAGTACGGCTCCCATGGCGCCGGAACGCACCTCGCGCCCCCAAGGCGGCGGCCTCCCCGGCATGCGCAACTCCGCGCTCGCGACGGCGGCCCTCACCTCCGTGGCCCTGCTCTCGCAGACCGCGGGCGCCACACCGGCGGCGGGGGACGACGGGCCGAGCCGCGACGAGGTCCGGGCGCGGGTCGACAACCTCTACAACCGGGCCGAGAGCGACACGGGAACCTACAACGCGACCCGCGCGGCGGGGATCCCGCGCCAGCGTTCCGCCCCGGCGGCCGACGAGCGGCGCCGAGGGGCCGGTCCGGTGTCCGACGGCACCCGCGAGGCGGCCGCGCCCGCGCTCACCGACGTGGCGCGGCAGTGGTTCGACGTGGCCCGCGCCAAGCTGGGCCCGACCGTCCCGGCGGTCCTGCCGACGGGCCGGGTGCCGGCCCGTCCGCCCCGCCCGGCGGAGCGCCCGACGAACGCCCTGGCCCTGGAAGGGCCGAGGGCAGGCGACCGGGCCGTCCCCGAACTGACCGCCAGGTCCGCCCCGGAGTCGACCGCCGGCTCCGCCCCGGCCCTGCCGAGCGCGCCCGAGCCCCCGCAGGACGCCCCCGCCTCACTGCCCGCGGCGTCCTCAGCCGCCTCCGCCGCCGACTCCGAGCCGTCGTCGTTGCAGGCCAGGAAGGTGCGGAACCAGCAGAAGCTCGCCCAGGCGCGCGAGATGCTGGCCGCCTCCACGGCACAGCTGGGCACGCCGCTCGCGGTGATAGAGCCCCGGCCGGCCGACAGCCGGCACACCCCGGCGGAACCGGCATCCTCCGACACCGGCTCGTGGAACACCAGCGCCTCCGACACCGGCTCGTGGAACACCGGCGCTACCGACACCGGATCCTGGAGCACCGGCGCTACCGACACCGGATCCTGGAGCACCGGCGCTACCGACACCGGCTCGTGGAACACCAGCGCTACCGACACCGGCTCGTGGAACACCAGCGCCTCCGACACCGGATCCTGGAACACCGGCGCTACCGACACCGGCTCCTGGCAGTCGTTGCCGCAGTCCGGGCCGACCCCGGACCTGCCGGTCACCCCGAGTTCCCCGCCCGGCCCGGCTCCGTCCGCCGACCCCATGCCCACGTTCACCCCGGGACTGTCCATCGCCCCGGCACCCGCGCCGAGCCTCGGCCTGGCGGTCGAACTGCCCGGGCCGATGCCCGCGTTCGCCCCCGGCCCGCCCGTCACCCCGGCCCCCGCCGCCCTCACCACGACCCTGCCCGTCGCCCCGGCACCCGCGCCGAGCCTCGGCCTGGCGACCGAACTGCCCGGGCCGATGCCCCCGTTCGCCCCCGGCCCGCCCGCCACCCCGGCCCCCGCCGCCCCGGTCACCGCCCCCGCCGTGGCCGACCAGGCGGTGGACGCCGGCTACGACGTGAAGGCCGCCAAGGTGCTCACCTTCGCCCGTGCCCAGATCGGCCGCCCGTGCGTCTGGGGCGCGGCCGGCCCGGGGTCGTACGACTCCTCCGGCCTGACCCAGGCCGCCTGGAAGTCCGCCGGTGTCGAACTCCCGCGCTCCACCCAGGCCCAGGCCGGCGCCGGCACGGCCGTCGCCCTCCCGGACGTCCGGGTCGGAGACCTGGTCTTCTTCTACGACGACCTCCGCCACGTGGGCCTCTACATCGGCAACGGCACGATGATCCACGCGCCGGGCCCGGGAGCGTACATCCGCGAGGAGTCGGTCTTCTACGCCGGCGAGTCGGCGATCCGCGGCGCGGTGCGGCCCGCCTGAGCCCGGGTCGGCCGGGGGCGCGCCACCGCGACAGCGCGCCCCCACCGACAGCGCGCCCCCATCGATCGGGTGTCCCCATCGATCGGGCGCCCCGCAGATCGGACGACTCGGGAATCGAGCACCCCGGCAATCGGCACCCCGGCAATCGGGCACCCCAGGATTCGAACTCCGGCGCGGACCGGGCGTCGTGGCGAATTCCGCCGACCGGAGACCGCACCTCCCCGAGGACCGCGGGCCTCACCGAGGAACCGCCGGCACGAACGGCGACCACGGCCCTCACCGACGAACCGGCACCACGAACGAAGATCGCGGGCCTCACCGAGGAACCGCCGGCACGAACGGCGACCACGGCCCTCACCGACGAACCGGCACCACGAACGAAAATCACGGCCCTCGCCGACGAACCGCCGGCACGACGACGACCACGGCCCTCACCGACGAACCAGCAGCACCAACGACGACCGCGGCCCTCACCAAGGAACCGCCCGCACTGCCGAACCGAGCCCCACCTGCCGACGGGCACCTGGGCCGACCGGTCCGCACCAGAACACTTCGGCACCCGGTCACGTCAACCACGCGCGCCCCGTCCCCGCCCCTGCTCACGTGGCCCCGACCCGCACACGCCCCTGCCCGCTCCGGCCCTCCGCCGCGCCGCCGCCCCCCTCCGACACCACTCCACCCCCGCGAGCCTCTGGACGCCCCCTCCGCCCCTGACCTAGGCTGCGCAGCAAGCGCTTTCTAGCCTGTTCACGTCCCGCACCACGGCGTCCTCCGCCCCTCACTTCCCCGTGCCCTCTTCCTGGCTCCCCGGCCCCTCCCCCGACCGTCCATGCGCTCGGTTCCGCCGCCGGCCCGCACCCCCAGCCGTCGCGGGCCGGCGCGGAAAGGCAGCGTCTCGTGCCGCACCGCGAACCGCACTTCCCGCCGCAGTCGCCCGTCCCGCCGACCGGCCCGTCCCCCAGCCGCAAGGCGTTCCTGCGGGGCATGGCCGCCGTGGGCATCGCACCACTGCTCCCGGCGGTCCTGCCCGCCTCCGCCGAGGCCGCGCCCTCGGGCCGGCCCGCGTTCCCGCTGGCCCGGGACGGTGCCGCCGTCGACGTGTTCGTGGACGCGGCGGACGATCCCGCCGTGATCCGTGCCGCCGGGGACCTCCAGGCGGATGTGGAACGGGTCACCGGAGTACGCCCCGCGCTGCGGCACACCCTGCCCGAACGGGCGGCGCTGCTGGTCGTGGTGGGCACCCTCGGCACGAGCCCGGTCGTCGACCGGCTGGCCGCGGACCGGCGCCTGGACGTCTCCGGGGTGAAGGGGCGCTGGGAGGCCTCGGTGACCCAGGTGGTGGACCGCCCGCTGCCGGGTGTGGACCGCGCCCTGGTGATCGCCGGAAGCGACCGGCGCGGCACGGTGTACGGCGTCTACGACACCTCGGAGCGCATCGGGGTCTCGCCCTGGCACTGGTGGGCGGACGTGCCCGTCGAGCACCGCGACACCGTGACCGTACCGGCGGGCCCTCTCAAGCGGTACGAGCCGTCCGTGCGTTACCGGGGCGTCTTCATCAACGACGAGCAGAACCTGACCACATGGTCGCGCCGCACCCAGGAACCGGACAAGAACATCGGGCCGCGGACGTACGAGCGGGTCTTCGAGCTGCTGCTCCGGCTGAAGGCCAACTACCTGTGGCCCGCGATGCACCCGTACTCCGACTTCTTCAACAAGCACCGGGAGAACCCCGGGCTGGCCGACCGCTACGGCATCGTCGTCGGCTCCAGCCACCCGGAGGCCCTGCTGCGCAACGGTGTCCACGAGTGGGAGCCGTGGGCGAAGGAGCACCCCGGCGCGGACGGCAGCCTGCCGGTGTACGACTACACCGTGAACCCCGGTGTCATCTCCGAGTACTGGAGAGCCCGGGCGAGACAGAACGCGGCGTACGAGAGCAGTTGGACGCTCGGCATGCGCGGGCTGCACGACAGCGCGCTGGAGACGAAGTACGCGACCACCCTCGCGGAGAAGGTCGTGGTGATGAACGACATCATCGCCGACCAGCGCCGGATCCTCGTGGAGGAGGTCGGTGCGGCGGCCGGGCCGCAGATCTTCATCCCGTACAAGGAGGTGCTGGACCTCTACAACGCGGGCGTCCAGGTGCCCGAGGACGTCACGCTGATCTGGCCGGACGACAACCACGGGAACATGCGCCAGCTGCCGAACGAGGCGGAGCGCGCCCGCCCGGGCGGCAACGGCATCTACCACCACCTGTCCTACTGGGGCCGTCCACGCAGCTACCTGTGGCTGGACACCACGCAACTGGCCAAGGTCTGGCAGGAGTTGCGCCGGGTGTACGAGCACGGCGTGGACCGGATGTGGATCTTCAACGTGGGGGACGTCAAGTCGATCGAGACCGGGCTGTCCTTCGCGATGGACATGGCCTGGGACGTGGACCGGTGGGGCGCCGACGACGTCGGGGAATTCCTCGCCGAGTGGTACGGGCGGCAGTTCGGGCACCGCCACGGGCGGGAGATCGCCGCGATCCGCACCGAGTACTACCGTCTCGCGGCCGAGCGGCGGCCGGAGTTCATCGACCGGCAGATGTTCTCCGTGGTCCACCATGGCGACGAGGCCGGACGCCGGCTGGCCGCCTACGAGCGGCTGCTGGAACGGGTCAGGGCCCTGGGTGCCCAGTTGCCCGCGGCCTACCGGGACGCGTACTACGAGCTCGTCGAATACCCGGTGCACGGCGCCTTCTTGATGAACGCGAAGTACTACTGGGCGGACCGCAACGCCCTCGCCGTCCGGCAGGGACGCGGGGCCGGGACCAACCGGTTCGCGGACCTGGCCGAGGCCGCGCACGCCGAGGAGGCGGCGCTCACCAGGCGGTACAACACCGAGGTGGCGGGCGGGAAGTGGGACGGGATCGTCAACCCGTACCCGTCGCAGATCCCCAAGGCGCCGGGCCGCCCGGCGGTCACCCGGCTCGCCCGGCAGGAGACCTCCGGGCTGGGCGTGGCGTCCGAGGGCAACGAGACCGGGACGGACCGGCCGCTGTCCTTCTCCTCCTTCACCCGGGACCGGCGTTTCGTGGACGTCTTCACCACCGGATTCCTGCCGGTGGACTGGACGGCCGAGGCCAGTCACCCGTGGGTGCGGCTGAGTGCGGCGGGCGGCTCGGTCGCCGAGCAGGTCCGGGTGTGGGTGGAGGTCGACTGGGCGCGGGTGCCCGAGGGCACGCACGAGGCGACGGTCACCGTCACGGGCGGCGGGCGGCGGGTCGGGGTGCCGCTGCGGGTCGTCGACGACGGGGAGCGGGCGCGCGCCCGGGCGCGGGGGTTCGTCGAGGCGCACGGGTACGTGTCGATCGACGCCGTGCACACCGAGCGGCGGGTGGCCCGCGGCGGGGCCCGCTGGCGGACCGTGCGCGGACTGGGCCGCCGTACCGGAGCCGTGGAGGCGGTGCCGTCGACGGCGGCGCCCTTCACCGGGGACCTCGCGAGGCGGGCGCCGGAGCTGCGGTACCGGGTGCGTTTCGTGAGCGCCGGGAGCTTCCCGGTGACCGTCTTCCGGCTGCCCTCCCTGGACGAGCGGGGCCTGCGCCGGGTGGCGGTCGCCGTCGACGACCAGCCGGCCACCGTGCTGTCCGGCCAGGCGATCGCCACCGGCAACCGGGGGGACGCCTGGGCCCGCAACGTGGAGGAGGGCATCGAGAAGCTGACCGCCACCGTGACCGTCGCCGAGCCCGGGGAGCATGTGCTGCGGCTGTTCATGGTGGACGCCGCCATCGCCGTGGACCAGATCGTCGTCGACACCGGCGGTCTGCCCGCCACGTACCTCGCCCCGCCGGAGAGCTACCACCCGGTGTTCAACCCTGATCCCCGTCAGGCGCCGGGCCTGGACGCTCCCGCCCGGTAGGTCACCGTGTGGGCCGCCGGTCCCCCGCGCCGGCGGCCCACACGGATTCTCGGGGGCCGCGCGGGGTGGCGGCCGCGGCCTGTCGCCCCCGCCTCGGGCGCCGGAGCGTCCGTGTGCTGGAGTACGTCCGAGAACGTCGTTGTCGCTCGACTGGATTGTGGGCCGCCGAGGCGCCGCGCCGGTATGGGTACAAGTACGTACGTGGACGGGGCCGGACACACGGAGAGGGACATGGCACCAGGGCGGAGCGGGGCGTACGAGCGCATGACGGCGGTGGCGGTGGCGGCGCTGCACGAGCGTGAACCCCAGCGGCTGTGGCCCCTGCTCGCGACCGCCCTGCCGGACCTGCTGGGCGCCGACGCCGTGATCTACAAGCTGGACGACTGGAACGAGAACGCGGGCACGGTGGGCGTGTCACCCGGCGTCGCCGCGGAGTTCGGCCGGCTCGACGACGAGGCCCTGGGGCTGCTGCGCGCGGGACACCCGTTCTCGCGGCACTACGCGACCGGGCCGGACCGCACCCCCGTCACCGCGCGGCAGGCGGCCGGACCGTCGTGGTCCGGCAGTGCGACCGCGCGGCTGATCGGCGACTTCCTGGACGCGCGTCACGTCCTCGGAATCCCGCTGCCGCGGTCGGCCGCCCCGGTCACCGGATGCCTCGTCTACCGCTCCGGGCGGGACTTCACCGACGATCAGATCCGGATCGCCGAGCAGGTGCAGCCGCTGCTGGCCGCCGTCGAGCAGCAGCGGCGGCTCCTGGAGCGCTGGCAGCGCCTGACCACTGGGGAGGCCACGCCGGACGCCGCCGACGCACCGGACGCGGACGTCTCGCTGACGCCCCGGGAGACGACCGTGCTGCTCCTGCTGGCCGACGCCCTGACGGCGGCCGCCATGGGCCGCCGTCTGGGCATCTCGGACCGTACGGTGCACAAGCACATCGCGAACATCTACCGCAAGCTCGGCACGCACGACCGCGTCAGCACGGTGCTGCGCGCCCAGCGACTCGGGCTGGTGCCCGCCGCGTCCGGGTCCGCCTCCTCCGCGTGATCCTGCGTCGCCGGGCCCGCCGGCGTGTCCGCGGGAGCCGGTGTCCGGGCCGCGGACGGCTCGGCGCGGTGGATCGGCGTGCCGGAGCCGGTCAGCGGCGCCCCCGTCCCGCCGCGCCGGGCCGCGACGATCTCCGCCGCGATGGACACGGCGGTCTCCTCGGGCGTACGGGCGCCCAGGTCGAGCCCGATCGGGGACCGCAGCCTGGCCAGTTCGCGGTCGGTCAGCCCGATGTCACGCAGTCGGCGCTCGCGGTCGGTGTGCGTCCGGCGTGAGCCCAGTGCGCCGACGAACGCGACCGGCATCCGCAGGGCCTGGGCCAGCAGGGGCACGTCGAACTTGGCGTCGTGGGTGAGCACACACAGGACCGTGCGCCGGTCGGTCGCGGTGCCGCGCAGATAGCGGTCCGGCCAGTCGACCACGACCTCGTCGGCCTCGGGGAAGCGGGCGCGGGTGGCGAAGACGGGGCGGGCGTCGCACACCGTGACGTGGTAGCCGAGGAACGTGCCGGCCCGCACGAGCGCGGCGGCGAAGTCGATCGCACCGAAGACGATCATGCGGGGCGGCGGCACGCTCGACTCGACGAGCAGGGTCAGCCCGCCGGGACAGTGCGGGCCGTCCGCCGACAGCTCGACGGTGCCGGTGCGGCCGGCGTCCAGCAGGACGCGGGTCTCGGCCGCCACCGCACGGTCCAGCTCCGCCGTACCGCCGAGCCCTCCTTCGTACGACCCGTCGGGCCGGACCACCAGCGCCGTGCCGAGGAGTTCCGCGGGACCGCGTACCACCCGGGCGACCGCCGTCGCCTCGCCCCGGGCGGCGGCCGCCAGCGCCGAGCGGAACACCGGCCCGGCGGGGGCCTGCGCACCGACCGGCGTGACCATGATGTCGATGATCCCGCCGCAGGTCAGGCCCACCGCGAACGCGTCCTCGTCGCTGTAGCCGAAGCGCTCGACGACCGTCTCGCCGTCCTGGAGCGCGCGCGTGCACAGGTCGTACACCGCTCCCTCCACACAGCCGCCGGAGACCGAGCCGATCACCGTGCCCGCGCTGTCGACCGCGAGGGCGGCGCCGGGTCCGCGCGGGGCGCTGCCGCCGACGGCCACCACGGTGGCGACGGCGAAGTCACGCCCCTGCTCGGCCCACCCGTGCAGCTCGGCGGCGATGTCAAGCATGTCCGCCCGCCCGCAGGACGCGGTCGGGCCGGATCGGCAGCTCGCGGTGGCGTACGCCGGTCGCGTGCCAGACCGCGTTGGCGATGGCCGCCGCCGCGCCGACGATGCCGATCTCGCCGATGCCCTTGATGCCGACCGGGTCGTCCGGGTCCGGGTCGTCGATCCAGTCCGCCTCGACGGGCGGCACGTCCGCGTGGGAGGCGACGTGGTAGCCCGCCAGGTCGGCGCCGTAGTGGCCGCCGAAGGCGTGGTCGCGGACCGCCTCCTCGTGCAGGGCCATGGAGATGCCCCAGGTCATGCCGCCGATGAACTGGCCCCGGGCGGTGAGCGGGTTGACGATCCGGCCGGCCGCGAAGATGCCGAGCATGCGGCGCACCCGCACCTCACCGGTGCCGACGTCCACGGCGACCTCGGCGAACTGCGCGCCGAAGGAGTGCCGTTCCTTCTGGGCGAGCGCGCCGATCGCCTCGGTGGTGTCGGACCGTACGGTGATGCCCTCCGGCGGGAGGTCGGCTCCGAGGGCGAGCCGCTCCCGCAGTCCGGCGGCGGCGGCCGTGACCGCCCAGGCCCAGGAGCGGGTGCCCATCGAACCGCCGGCGATGAACGCGGGGCCGAGGTCGCTGTCCCCGATGCGTACCCGTACCTGTTCCGGCGCCGTCTCCAGCGCGTCGGCGGCGACGAGGGTGAGCGCGGTGCGGGCGCCGGTGCCGATGTCGGCGGCGTTGATCCGCACGGTGAAGGTGCCGTCCGGGTGAGCGGTCGCGGCCGCGGTGGACGGGGCGGCGCCCGCGGGGAAGGAGGCCGCGGCCGTACCGGTGCCGAGGAGCCAGCGTCCGTCGCGGCGCACACCGGGACGCGGATCCCGGTCGGCCCAGCCGAACCTGCGGGCGCCCTCGTGGAAGCAGGCGAGGAGATGGCGGCCGCTGAACGGCAGCCCGGACACCGGGCCCCGGTCGGGCTCGTTGCGGGCGCGCAGCTCGATCGGGTCGAGGCCGCACTTCTCGGCGAGTTCGTCGAACGCCGACTCCAGCGCGAAGGACCCGGGGGCCTCGCCCGGCGCGCGCATCCACGTCGGGGTGGGCACGTCGAGCCGTACGACCCGGTTGGCGGTGTGGTGGGCGTCGGCGTCGTACATCGTGCGGGCGGGCAGGGCGGCCGACTCGATGAACTCGTACACCGTCGAGGTGGCGCTGAGGGAGCGGTGCTCCAGCGCGCGCAGCCGTCCGTCGGCGTCGGCGCCGAGCCGCAGCCGCTGCCGGGTGGGACTGCGGTGGCCGGCCAGCGTGAACATCTGACGGCGGGTCATGACGACCCGCACCGGGCGCCCGACCGTGGTCGCGGCCATCACGGCGGCCACCTGGTGGGCGCGGAGGCCCTTGCTGCCGAAGCCGCCGCCGACGTGCTCGGAGCGCACCCGGACCGCGGCCGGGTCGAGCGAGAACATCCTGGCCAGTTCGCTCGCGACCCAGGTGGTGCCCTGGTTGGAGTCGACGAGTTCGAGGCGTCCGCCGTCCCACCGGGCCGTCGCCGCGTGCGGCTCCATCGGGTTGTGGTGTTCCTCGGGGGTGGTGTACTCGGCGTCCACGACGACGGCGGACGCGGCGAGCGCGCCCTCCAGGTCGCCCTTCTCGGCCACCGCCGGCCCGTGGTTGTCGACCGGGTACGCGTCGGGGTGCTCACCGCCGAAGGCGACGTCGTGCGGCTCCGTGTCGTAGTGCACGACCAGCGCCTCGGCGGCCTCCCGGGCCTGCTCGGAGGTGTCGGCGACGACCAGCGCGACCGGCCAGCCCCGGTGCGGCACCCGGTCGTGCTGGAAGACGGCCGCGGTGGGGTCCGGCGGGACGCCCAGCAGTCCCACGAAGTCGATGTCGACGCGGGGGGCGTTCTGGTGGTGCAGGACGGCGACCACGCCCGGCATGGCGAGGACGGGACCGTCCTCCACCGCGCGGACGCGGCCCCGGGCGACGGTGGACAGCACCAGCCAGCCGTGGGCGAGTGAGGCGAACGGGATCTCGCCCGCGTAGCGAGCGGCCCCGGTGATCTTGTCCCGGCCCTCGACGCGGGTGTGCGCGGTGCCGACGGAGTTCCTGCGGGCCGTGGGAGCGGTGGTCATCGGGGGGCCCTACCTTCCTGCTTGGGCTGAGCGAGCCATTCGTAGGGTTGGCTCACCCAGGAGTGCCGGGTATGGCTGATTGGGTGGTGCCCTCGACGGCTCTGGAGGCTTGGCCGCCCGGTACTCCGCGACGACTCGGCTGCTGCTGGGGATGCGCGATCCGATCGCTGTGCAGGGCCACGCCAGCGAGGTCGTCTGCGGGACACGTTCATCTGAGAACCGGAGGCACTATGGGCCGCATCCGGGCCGGTACAGACATCGGCAAGGGGCATCACCACTGCGTGGTGATCGACGAGGAGGGCCGGCGGCTGCTGTCCCGGCGCGTCGCCGACGACGAGAGTGAGCTGCTCGCGCTGCTCGGCGATGCAGCGCGCCGAGGGGAACGACACACCCAGGCCGTGCTCGCTCTCGCCCGTCGTCGCGTCAACGTCCTGGGGGCCATGCTCCGTGACCAACGGTGCCACCAGCCCACACCGCCGGTCACGGCTGCGGCTTGACAACATCATGGGGAAGCCTCCTCGGTGAGCTGGGTCAGCACGGCCACCACGAGGTTGCGCATGAGGGTCACCTTGTATCCGTTGTGCGGCAGCGGCTTCGCGGCGGCCAGTTCGGCGTCCGCCGCGGCGGCGAAGGTCTCGGCGTCGGCCGGGGCGCCGGTCAGGACGCGTTCGGCCGCCCGGGCCCGCCACGGCCGGGACGCGACCGCGCCGAACGCCAGGCGCGCTTCGCGTACGACGCCGTCCTGGACGTCGAGCGCGGCGGCGACCGAGCCGATGGCGAAGGCGTACGAGGCCCGTTCGCGGACCTTCCGGTAGCGGGAGCGGGCGGCGACCGGGGCGGGCGGCAGGGTGACGCCGGTGATCAGCGCGCCCGGCGGCAGCGCGGTCTCCCGGTGCGGGGTGTCACCCACCGGCAGATAGAACGCGCCGAGCGGTGACTCGCCCCGGCCGTCGGCCGTCTCGTACGTGACGACCGCGTCGAAGGCGGTCAGTGCGACGCCCATGTCCGAGGGGTGCGTGGCCACGCAGTGCTGGGAGGCACCGAGGACGGCGTGGTTGTGGTGCTCGCCCTGGACGGCGGGGCAACCGCTGCCCGGGACACGCTTGTTGCAGGGCTTGGTCACGTCGGTGAAGTAGCCGCAGCGGGTGCGCTGGAGCAGGTTTCCGCCGACCGTGGCCATGTTGCGCAGCTGGCCGGAGGCCCCGGCCAGCACGGCCTGCGCCAGCGCCGGGTAGTGGCGGCGGACCAGGGGATGCGCGGCGAGGTCGCCGTTGGTGACGGTCGCGCCGATGCGCAGGCCGCCGTCGTCCGTCGGCTCGATCCCGTCCAGCGGGAGTTCGCGGACGTCGACCAGCCGGGTGGGACGCTCGACGCCGGTCTTCATCAGGTCGACGAGGTTGGTGCCGCCACCGAGGAAACGGGCGTCGGGGTCGGCGTCGAGCAGCGCGAGGGCGCCGGAGACGTCGACGGCGCGCCGGTAGTCGAACTCCCTCATGCGGACGCCTCCGTACGGACCGCGGCCGCGCGGGCGACCGCCTCGACGATCTGGACGTACGCGCCGCAGCGGCACAGGTTGCCGCTCATCCGTTCCCGGATCTCCTCGGCGGTCAGGGGTGGCGGCCCGGCCTCGGGCCGGACGTCGTCGGTGACGGCGCTCGGCCAGCCCGCCGCGTGTTCCTCGATCACCGCGACGGCCGAACAGATCTGGCCCGGCGTGCAGTAGCCGCACTGGTAGCCGTCGAGGTCGAGGAACGCCTGCTGCACCGGGTGCAGTTGCTCGCCCTCGGCCATGCCCTCGATGGTGGTGACCTCCCGCCCTTCGGCGGCCACGGCCAGTTGCAGACAGGACACCGCCCGACGGCCGTCGAGCAGTACGGTGCAGGCACCGCACTGCCCCTGGTCGCAGCCCTTCTTGGTGCCGGTCAGGTCGAGGCGCTCGCGCAGGGCGTCGAGCAGGGTGGTGCGGTGGTCGACGGACAGCGTGTGCTTGTCTCCGTTGACCTGCAAGGTGATGGCGCTGTACGTCGATGCCGGGGCTGGTGTCATGATCAGCCTTCTTTCGCGTATCGGAGGACGGGGGCGACGACCGGGCGTCAGACGAACCCGGCAGGCGTGCCGAGGGGAACCGGAGGGGGACCGCCGACAACGCGGGCGCTAGAGTGAACTCAAATGGACAACTGTCCGGTTCGCTTCCGAACGTAGTGGACAGCTGTCCGGTTAACAAGGACGGGTTTCGGCCGCCAGGAGGACGAGTGCAGCAGAAGAAGAACCCACCCCTGCGCTCCGACGCGCAACGCAACCGCGAGCGCATCCTGGAAGTGGCGCTGGCCGAACTGACCCGCTCCGCGGACGCCCCGCTCAGTGCGATCGCCAAGAAGGCGGGCGTCGGACAGGGCACGTTCTACCGCAACTTCCCCAACCGCGAGGCGCTGGTCCTGGAGATCTACCGCCACGAGATGCAGCGGGTCGCCGACACCGCGACCCTGCTGCTCCGCACCAGGGAACCCGACCGGGCACTGCGCGAGTGGATGGACCGCTTCGCCCGGTTCGCGATGGCCAAGGCCGGTCTGGCGGAAGCGATCCGGAACGCCATGAGCGCACCGGGGCAGCCGGCGAAACCGGGGAACGCTCCGGTGACGGAGGCCGCCGAACTCCTGCTCCGTGCGAACGAGGAGGCCGGCACGATCCGGCCAGGCGTGACCGCGGACGACTTCTTCCTCGCCATCGGCGGCCTGTGGCAGATCGATCCCCGGGGCGACTGGCAGCCGCGCACGGCCCGGCTCCTGGACCTGGTGATGGACGGCCTGCGCGCCGGAGCCCCCGGACGCTGAGGCCGGTCAGCTCCGCAGGGCCCGAGGACGACGGCCGCCGGATCCAAGGCCGGCGCGCCGTCCTCGAAGTCCCACAACGCGTTCCGCAGCAGCCGGCCGCACGCCGGCGGGCCGGCCCGAGCACCTCGGTCAGCAGGTCGAACCGACGCCGCACGGCACGGGCCGGGTCCCCGGTGGCCACGATCCCGTCCCACCCGCTCTCCAGCGGGCCACAGACCGAAGCCGGGGTCCCCGGCGAGGGGCTCGGGATCGACGGCGAGCCACGGCTCGCGCTCGGCGGCGAGGACATCGCCGTAGCGCAGGTCCCAGTGCAGCAGCCGGTCCCCGGTTCGCCGACGAGCTCGGCCACCGCGGACGCCCCGTCGCGCGGCAGTCGCCGGCCGGCGGGGTCCACGAGCGCCACCACCGCGCGCGGTACCCGCTCCAGCATCTCTGCGGCGATGTCCCCGAGCCGCCGCGGTTCCCCGGCGCGGACACCGCGACCAGCCGAGCCTGAAGCCCGGCCAGGACGCCCATCGCGACGTCGTCGTCCTCGACGCAGGCGAGCGTACGGGCACCGTTCGGCCGCTCCAGCGGCAGGGCGCCGCGTTCCTCCTCGTGGTCGAGCACCCGCACCGCCCCGCGCCCGTCCCAGGCACGCAGCCCGACGAGGGCGGCGGCGGTCTCCTCCCGGGCATCCGCAGCCTGAGCACGGCACCGGTGCCCTCCTCCCGCCGTACCGGAAGCACCAGGGCCGCCTCCCCCGCCCTGGCCTCGCCGCCCCGGCTCAGCCCTCAGCGCTCGAGCAACTCCGCGGCCAGGGCCGGCAGTCGGGCGATCCACTCCCGGCCCTCCTCGCCGAAGCCCCGGGCGTACGAGGCGGCCGGCGCCCGAGGTACCCCGACTCCCGGCGATGTGCTCATACGGCGGCTTCCCTCGACGACACCGGCTCCCGCGCCCCGACCTGCGCGAGGAGCGCGCCGACCGGCGGGGGTCGACGAGCACCCCCGCCGGAGCGCGACGGAAACCGTACGTCAACCGGTCGCGCAGGCCGCGCCGTTGAGCGTGAACGCGGTGGGGGCCGGGTTGGTGGCGCCCTTGGTGCCGATGAAGCCGAGGGTGACCGAGCCGTTCGCGGCGATGGTGGAGGTGTAGGAGGCGGGGGTGACGCTCACCGAGCCGCCGCTCTGGGTGGCGGTTCCGCCCCACATGTTGGTGACGGTCTGGCCGCCCGCGAAGGTGAAGCCGAGCGTCCAGCCGCTGACGGCCGTGGTGCCGGTGTTGCGGATGACGATCTCTCCCTGGAAGCCGCCGGACCACTCGTTGGTGGCGCGGTAGCCGACCGAGCAGATGCCGCTGGGCCCGCTCGCCGTGGTGACGTTCACGGCCGCCGAGCGGGCCGAGCGGTTCCCGGCCGCGTCCCGGGCGTACACGGCGAAGCTGTACGCGGTGGCGGCGGTGAGGCCGGTCACCGTGACGGAGCTGCCGGTGGAGACGGCGACCTTGGTCTCCGAGCCGCCGGTGACCCGGACCACGTCGTAGCCGGTGACGCCGACGTTGTCGGTGGCTGCGGCCCAGGTGAGGGTGGCGGACGTGGCCGTCACCGCGGAGGCGGCCGGGGTGCCGGGGGCCGTCGGGGCCTGGGTGTCCCCCGGGTTGCCGCCGCCGAAGACCGTCGCCTCGCGGGAGGTCTGGGCGATGCCGTTCGCACCGTGGAAGATGCGCTGCCCCCAGGAGCTGAGCTGGTTCGGATCGAAGCCGATCGCCAGGTCGAGGATCGGGTCGGTGTTGCCGCTCCACGACCAGGCGAGGTAACCGAGGTCGAGCCGCTCGGCGGCGGCCATCATGGTGTCCTCGTCCGGGTCGCCCCACTGGTCGGCGGGCCCGCCGAACTCGCCGATGACGAGGGGCAGTCCGGCGTTGACGAAGGCGTTCAGGTAGTCGGTGATCTCCTGGGCGGTGTCGTAGACGCTGTACATGTGGATCGAGAAGATCAGGTTGCCGGTGGTGTCGGCGTCGTACACGGCCTGGGCGTTGGCGCGCATGACGCCCTGCCAGTCCTGGCCCCAGTTGGGCGCGTCCACCATGATGGTGTGCTCGAATCCGGCACCGCGCAGCTTCTTGACGGCGGCGATGGTGGGATCGGTCCAGCCGGCCGGGTTGGTGTTGCCCCACGGCTCGTTGCCGATGTTGATGATGACGTAGTTCTCTTCACCGGTCAGCACGCTCTTCAGGCCGATCCAGTAGTCGGCCGCGTGGTCGAGGGTCCCGGCCGCGGCTTCCTCGCCGTACCCGGTGGTGTCGTGCACCTCCAGGACGCAGATCAGCCGGTTGGCCTTGCACTGGGCGACGACGTTCGCCACGTCGGCCGCGCTGTTCGCGGTCCAGCGGTGGCCGTCGGCGAGGACGACGCGGACGGTGTTGGCGCCCAGCGCCTTGATGTCGGCCAGCGACTGCGTCTCGTTCGGATACCAGGTGTGGGCGTGGTTGACGCCCCGCATGACGAAGTCGTTGCCGTTGCCTTCTAGCAGTCTGCCGTCACTGATGTGCAGGCCGGTGGCCCGGGCGCCGGTCGCCTGGGCGTGGGCGACGGCCGGGCACAGCGCGCCGAGGACGGCGAGCCCGACGAGGGCAGCGAGCCCGGCCAGCAGCCTGGCCAGGGGATGGGTGCGCGTCGTGCTTCTTGCTGATCTCACTGCGGCTCCAGAGGGGAGTGAGCGCCAAGAAACTCAGGCATCGATGGGGTTATGGGAGCGCTCCCATGAAGCCATCACGTCGGGTACACGTCAAGACATCGCGCAGCCCGAACCGCCCGCCGTCACCAGGTCCCCGGGTCGGCGGCCGAGACGGACAAGACGTGGCAGTGCCAGGCTTCCAGGGCCACGAACAGCCCCTGGTCGGCCAGTTCGTCACCCTCACGGTCGTACGTCCGCCCGGTGAGCAGGTCGGTCAGGCGGTGCCGTCGGCCTCGCAGGCCGTCCCAGCCGAGCGGCACCCACGCCCGGGCGGTGCGGTCGCCGTGGTTGACGACGACCAGGTGGCGGGCGTCCGGGTGCGTCCAGGTCCAGGCCAGCAGGTCGCGGTGGGTGTCGTCGTCCGGCCGGCCCCTCGGGTCCGCCTGCCGCCACTCGCCCCGGCGTACGGCGGCCGCGACCGGCAGCAGGCGGTCGTGGAACGCGCGCAGCGCCTCGTCGACCGGCTCCTGCGGCCCGCGCGAGAGGAACACCGGCAGGCGCACCCGGCGGCCCTCGAACTGGCCCTCGTGCCAGAGGGTCGCGCCGGGCAGCGTGGCGAGGGCCACGGTCGCCGCCCGTCCCCGCTCTCCCGGCAGGGCGGCGGCGGCCCGCGGCTCGTCGTGGTTCTCCAGGAAGCGGACCAGGCCCCGCTGGTGGGTGAGGCCGGCCCGCAGATGGCCGCGGACGGCGTCGGCGTCCTCGTGGAGCAGACGGTCGTAGAGCCGTTTGTCGTAACAGAGGTCGAAACCCTGCCGGTGGAGCGCCGCTTCGAGGTCCCAGTACGCTTCCGCGACGAACAGCAGGTCCGGGTGGTGCTCGCGGACGCGCGTGACGACGTACGGCCAGAAGTCCTCGGCGGGCGGCGGGCCCGCGCGGTCCTGCCAGGTCCTCGCGAAGACGTCGTTCATCAGCAGCATCGCCATGTCGCAGCGCACGCCGTCCGCCTGGTCGCCGATGGACACGAGCGTGTCGACCGTCGCGGCGCGCAGGTCGTCGCTGAAGGCGTTCAGCTGCACCACGTCCGGCCAGGGCGGGAAGTACGGGTCCCGGCCCCGGGCGTAGACCCGTCCGCCGGCCTCGACATGGGCGCCGGGGGCCCGCGCCAGGTCGTCCGCGGTGCCCTGGATCAGGCAGCCGGGGCGTTCGGTGAGCCAGGGGTGGTCGGGGGCCACGTGGTTGGGCACGAAGTCGACAAGCAGCCGCAGCCCGCGGGCGGCCAGCCGGGCACGGGCCTCGGCCAGACCCTCGGGCCCGCCGAGGGAGGCGTCGACAACGTAGTCCCTTACGCAGTACGGCGATCCGGTGATGTCCGCCTCGGTGAGGTCGGGCAGGGCCGCCCGGAACGACGCCAGGAGCCCCTCGTCCCCGAGGGCGATCCGCACCCCGGCCGGGCTGCGCTCCCAGACACCCATCAGCCACACGGTGTCGACACCCGGTCGTGCGACCTGGTCCCAGACCTCGTCGGGCACGTCGCCGAGGGTGACGGACCGGCCGTACCGTCGGCTCAGCTCACCGAGCCACACCAGGGTGTTGATCTCGAGGATCACCGTCATGGCAGCGGCTCCTCACGGTCGCCGGGTGCCCTGCCGGGCGAGGCCGGTCCGGTGGGCGGCGCCGGGTCCCGCGCCGCCGCCGCGGTGGGCGCACTCTCCGCTCGTGCCGCCGTGGACGTACGCGTCACCGGCGCGGGCGTGGACGTACGCCTCGCCGGCCCCTGCGCCGGCGCCCTCGCCCCGGCGGTGGGCGCGGGCCCGGTCGTCGGTGCGGGACGACCAGGTGTCACCGTCGGGGCTGTCGTCCCGCCGCCTGCCGTGTCCGGGTGCCGCTCGCTCAGGTGCGGGTCCCGGCGCCGTCGGGGCGCCACGCCCGCGCCTGCCTCCGCCGGCCGCCGCTCGGCGTCCGCACCGCCGTCACGCGCCATCGCCGTCCTCCTCGCCGCCCCGCCCGCGCGTCCGGAGTGGGACGGCTGGGGCGGGGCCGCGACGGCGGAGGACGCCGCAGGGCGCCGTGGTACGGCTCGGGCGACCCTGGCCCGGCTCACGCCAACTCGACGAGCAGGTCGCCGCCCTCCACCTGCTGGATCTTGTTGATCGCCAGCCGGGAGACCCGCCCGGCCCTGGGCGCGGTGATCGCCGCCTCCATCTTCATCGCCTCGATGGTGGCGACGGTGGCACCGGCGTCCACCTCGTCCCCCTCGGCGACGGTGAGCGTGACGACCCCGGCGAACGGGGCGGCGACATGGCCGGAGTTGGCGCGGTCGGCCTTCTCGGTGGTGGGGATGTCGGAGGAGACCGCGGCGTCCCGGACCTGGATGGGCCGCAGCTGCCCGTTCAGGGAGGACATCACGGTGCGCATGCCCCGCTCGTCGGCCTCGCCGATGGCTTCCAGCGCGATCAGCAGCCGCACACCGGGGTCGAGGTCGACGGCGTACTCCTTGCCGGGCCTGAGCCCGTAGAAGAAGTCCTTGCTGTCCAGCAGGCTGGTGTCGCCGTAGGTGTCCCGGTGGGTCTCGAACTCGCGTGTCGGGCCGGGGAACAGCAGCCGGTTGAGGGTGGCGCGCCGGTCCTTCTCCAGGCCGGTACGGTCCTCGGCGGTCAGTTCCTGGACGGGCTTGGCCTCGGCGCGGCCCTGGAGCGCCTTGCTGCGGAACGGCTCCGGCCAGCCGCCGGGCGGGGTGCCCAGCTCGCCGCGCAGGAAGCCGATGACGGAGTCGGGGATGTCGAACTTGTCGGGCGTCGCCTCGAACTCCTCGGGTGCCACTCCGGCGCCGACGAGGTGCAGTGCCAGGTCGCCGACCACCTTGGACGACGGGGTGACCTTCACCAGGTGGCCGAGGATGCGGTCGGCGGCGGCGTACATCGCCTCGATGTCCTCGAAGCGGTCGCCGAGGCCGAGCGCCACCGCCTGGGTGCGCAGGTTGGAGAGCTGGCCGCCGGGGATCTCGTGGTCGTAGACGCGTCCGGTCGGGGAGGCGAGGCCCGCCTCGAACGGGGCGTAGATCCTGCGGACGCTCTCCCAGTACGGCTCCAGGTCGCCGACGGCCTTCAGGCCGAGGCCGGTGGGCCGTTCGGAGTGGTCGGTCGCGGCCACGATCGCCGACAGCGACGGCTGCGAGGTGGTGCCCGCCATGGACGCCACCGCCCCGTCCACGGCGTCCGCGCCGGCCTGGATCGCCGCCAGGTAGGTGGCGAGCTGCCCGCCCGCGGTGTCGTGGGTGTGCAGGTGCACCGGCAGGTCGAACTCGCGGCGCAGGGCGGAGACCAGCTTCGCGGCGGCGGGGGCGCGCAGCAGGCCCGCCATGTCCTTGACGGCCAGCACGTGGGCGCCCGCGTCCACGATCTGCTCGGCCAGCCGGAGGTAGTAGTCGAGCGTGTACAGGCGCTCGTCCGGGTCGGACAGGTCGGAGGTGTAGCACAGGGCCACCTCGGCGACGGCGGTGCCGGTGGCGCGTACGGCGTCGATGGCGGGACGCATCTGGCCGACGTCGTTGAGCGCGTCGAAGATGCGGAAGATGTCGATGCCGGTGTGCGCGGCCTCCTGCACGAAGGCGTCGGTCACCTCGGTCGGGTACGGGGTGTAACCCACGGTGTTGCGGCCGCGCAGCAGCATCTGCAAACACAGGTTCGGCACGGCCTCGCGCAGGGCGGCCAGACGTTCCCAGGGGTCCTCGGCGAGGAAGCGCAGGGCGACGTCGTAGGTGGCGCCGCCCCAGCACTCCAGGGACAGCAGCTGCGGCAGGGTCCGGGCGACCACCGGGGCGACGGCGAGCATGTCCTTGGTGCGGACGCGGGTGGCGAGCAGCGACTGGTGGGCGTCGCGGAAGGTGGTGTCGGTGACGCCGATGGCCGGCGACTCGCGCAGCCACCGGGCGAAGCCCTCGGGACCGAGTTCGGTGAGTGTCTGCTTCGACCCGGCGGCGGGCTCGGTGTCCTCGACGCGCGGGAGCTTGCCGGTGGGGTCGATGAGGTCGGGCCGCTCGCCGTGCGGCTTGTTCACCGTCACGTCGGCCAGGTAGGTGAGCAGCTTGGTGCCGCGGTCCGCGGAGTGGCGGGAGGTCAGCAGGTGCGGGCGCTGCTCGATGAACGACGTGGTGACGCGGCCGGCCTGGAAGTCCGGGTCGTCGAGGACGGCCTGGAGGAACGGGATGTTGGTGGACACGCCGCGGATGCGGAACTCGGCCACGGCGCGCCGGGCGCGGTTGACCGCGGTGGTGAAGTCCCGGCCCCGGCAGGTGAGTTTGACCAGCATGGAGTCGAAGTGCGCGCTGATCTCCGTACCCGCGTGGGTGGTTCCGCCGTCGAGCCGGATGCCGGAGCCGCCGGGTGAGCGGTAGGCGCTGATCCGGCCGGTGTCCGGGCGGAAGCCGTTGGCGGGGTCCTCGGTGGTGATCCGGCACTGGAGGGCGGCGCCGCGCAGGGTGACGGTCTCCTGGGAGAGGCCGAGGTCGGCCAGGGTCTCGCCGGCGGCGATCCGCAGCTGTGCCTGGACGAGGTCGACGTCGGTGACCTCCTCGGTCACCGTGTGCTCGACCTGGATGCGGGGGTTCATCTCGATGAAGACGTGGTTGCCGTCGCGGTCGAGCAGGAACTCCACGGTGCCCGCGTTGCGGTAGCCGATCTCCCGGGCGAACCGGACGGCGTCGGCGCAGATCCGGTCACGCAGGGCCGGGTCGAGGTTGGGCGCCGGCGCCAGCTCGATGACCTTCTGGTGGCGGCGCTGCACCGAACAGTCCCGCTCGAACAGGTGGATGACGTCGCCGTGGCCGTCGGCGAGGATCTGCACCTCGATGTGACGGGGTTCGACGACGGCCTTCTCCAGGAAGACGGTGGCGTCGCCGAACGCGGACGCCGCCTCACGGGCCGCCGCCTCGATGGACTCCCGCAGCTGCGCGGGCTCCTCGACCCGGCGCATGCCGCGCCCGCCGCCGCCTGCCACGGCCTTGACGAACACCGGGAAGCCGACGTCCTCGGCGGCGCGGACCAGTTCGTCCACGTCGCTGGAGGGCGCCGACGAGCCCAGGACGGGTACGCCGGCCGCGCGGGCGGCGGCCACCGCGCTCGCCTTGTTGCCCGTCAGTTCCAGGATCTGCGCGCTCGGTCCGACGAAGGTGATGCCCGCCTCTTCGCACGCGCGCGCGAGGTCCGGGTTCTCGGACAGGAACCCGTAGCCCGGGTAGACCGCGTCGGCACCGGCCAGGCGGGCGGCGCGGATGATCTCCTCGACGGACAGGTAGGCCCGCACCGGGTGCCCCGGTTCACCGATCTCGTAGGCCTCGTCCGCCTTCAGCCGGTGCAGCGAGTTGCGGTCCTCGTGCGGGAAGACGGCGACGGTCCGCGCACCCACCTCGTAGCCGGCGCGGAACGCGCGAATCGCGATCTCACCACGGTTGGCGACCAGTACCTTGCGGAGCATTCCCGATCCCTTCGGCCTGCCGGTGAAGAACACCATGGTCTCGGCTATACCCCGGCCGTGCCATGAGACCCGGATCACGTGCCCGGTGTGTCGCGGAACTCAGACCGGACCGAGCCCGGTCCCGCCCTTGAGACGCTCCAGATCGGAGGGCCTGACCTGGATGACCAGGACCGCGATGAGCGCGGCGACCGCCGTGAAGACCGCGGCCACCACGAAGGCCGCCGAGATGCCGGCGGTGAGCACCTCGTCGGCCCAGGGCGGCGGAAGCTGCCCGGTGCGTTCGAAGCGCAGCCGCTCGGCCGGGGTCGCCTGGGCCAGGAAGCGCGGTATCTGCTTCTCCGCCTCGTTGGTGTTGGCCGTACCGAACGTCGTGACCAGGATCGACAGGCCGAGCGAGCCGCCGACCTGCTGGGTGGCGTTGAGGAGCCCGGAGGCCGCTCCGGTCTCCTGGGACGAGACGTTGGAGAGCGCCATCAGGGTGAGCGCGACGAACTCCATGCCCATCCCCAGGCTGAACACGAGGATCGGGCCCAGGACGCTGCCCGCGTAGGTGGAGTGGACGTCGGTCAGGGTCAGCCAGGCCAGGCCCACGGCGGCGAGGATCGCGCCCCCCACCATGAAGGGCTTGGGCCCGAAGATGGGCAGGAACCGTGAGGCGAGGCCGGCGCCGACCGCGATGACCGCGCTCACCGGCAGGAAGGCGAACCCGGTGGCCAGCGGACTGAAGTCCAGCACGTTCTGCACGAAGAGCGTGAGGAAGAAGAACATGCCGAAGATCGCGGCGGCGAGGCACAGCATGATCCCGTACGTGCCCGCCCGGTTGCGGTCGGCGAACATGTGGAGCGGGGTGATCGGCTGCGGGGAGCGCCACTCGATCAGGACGAACCCCACCAGGATGACGACGGCCGCGGCGAACGAGGCCAGCGTGAGCGTGTCCCGCCAGCCTTCCTGCGCCGCCCTGATGAACCCGTACACCAGCAGGACCATGCCCACGGTGGAGGTGAGCGCGCCGGCGATGTCGAAGTGGCCCGGGTGGCGTTCGGACTCCCTGATGTAGCGGGGCGTGGCGAGGGCGATGAGCAGCCCGATGGGGACGTTGACGAAGAGCACCCACCGCCAGTTGAGCCACTCCACGAGCATCCCGCCCGCGAGGAGCCCGATCGCGCCGCCGCCCGCCGAGACCGCCGCGAAGACGCCGAACGCCCGGTTGCGCTCGGGTCCTTCGCGGAAGGTGGTGCTGACCAGGGAGAGGGCGGTCGGGGACGCGATGGCGCCGCCGACACCCTGGAGGGCACGCGCGGCGAGGAGTTGGGGCTCGTTCTGCGCGAACCCGCCGAGCAGGGAGGCGAGGACGAACAGCAGCACGCCGAAGACGAACACGCGCCGCCGGCCGAGGATGTCGCCGACCCGGCCGCCGAGCAGCAGCAGACCGCCGAAGGTGAGGGTGTACGCGTTGACCACCCAGGCCAGGCTGGTGGTGGAGAAGCCCAGGGAGCGCTGGATGTCCGGCAGCGCGATGTTCACGATGGTGATGTCCAGGACCACCATCAGCTGACAGGACGCGATGACCAGCAGGGCCATGGTGTTCCCGCCACCGCCGGATTCCCGGGTGGTGGTCTGGGGCGCGGAAGTCGGGTTCGGGTCAGTGCTCATTTGGCTCGCACTCTCGGGGGTCGCACCCTCGCGAGGGGCCGGTGAACGGTTTCGTCCACCGCGGTGTCCACCGTTCGACGGTACGCCCGCGCCCTGGCCCCCACCACTCGGATTCGGGGCCGGGCCCACTCGGACTCCTGGGCCGGGGCGGGGCCCTGTCACAGACGTCGGGCCGGCCGGCCCCCGCCCCGCCGGCCCGGCCCGCGCACCGTCGCCGACGCCACTGTTCGCGGCCATGACGCTCGCGGGGCCATGATGGAGTGGTCGGGGACGGGGAACCGGCCCCGTCGGGCGAGCCGGAGGAGACCGACCATGACCACTCATCCCGCCGCGCAGGGCATCCGCACCACGCCGGAGGGCCTGCTGTGGGAGCCCAGCGAGCGCTGGGTGCGCGGGCGCAAGGGCGAGGTCACCGTCGTCGACAGCAGGCGCCCGGTCCTCGTGTGGGAACCGGGCGTACCCGTGCCGCTGTACGCGTTCCCGCGCGAGGACGTCCGGGAGGATGTGCTGCGTCCGGCCCAGCACCCTCCGACGGACCGCCGCACCGGGGTACGGGAGTTCTACGACCTCGACGTCGGCGGAGTGGTGGTCCGCAACGTGGCCTGGACGTTCACCGCCACCGACCTGGCCGGTCATCTCGCCTTCGCGTGGTTCCGGCGCTGGGACAGCGGCCTCGACCACTGGTACGAGGAGGAGGAAGAGATCTTCGTCCACCCCCGCGACCCGCACAAACGCGTCGACGCCCTCCCCAGCAGCCGCCATGTCCAGGTGGAGGTCGCCGGCCTGCTCGTCGCGGACACGCACCGGCCGGTGCTGCTCTTCGAGACCGGACTGCCGACCCGGTACTACGTTCCCCGCGAGGACGTCCGCCTCGATCTGTTCGAGCCCACCGACCACAGCACGGGCTGCCCCTACAAGGGGACGGCTCAGTACTGGAGTTGGCGCGGCGCGGAGGACGTGCCGGCGAACGTCGTCTGGAGCTACCCGGATCCGCTGCCGTCGGTGGCACCCGTGCAGGGGCTCCTCGCCTTCTACAACGAGGCCGTGGACATCGCCGTGGACGGCGCACGCCTGCCGCGTCCGGTCACGCCGTTCACCGCGAGCCTGTCGGCCTGACCGCGCCCGTGGCCCGGGGCCTGGTGTGCTGTGGGGGCCTCACCGGTGAGGATCACGCCCGCCGGGCTGCTGCGTCCCCGTCCGACGCTGTCCCTGGCGCGGTACGACCCCGCGGGGCACGACCGGGAGTCTCCCGGCCACGACCAGAAGCCCCGGGCGCACGCGCGCGAACCTCGGGTGGGCCCCGTGGCCCGGACCCCACCGGCCTGGGCGGACACCGGTCAGCGGATCATCCTCTCCCTGTGGGACAGGTCCGCACCGACGACCGGCGTCACCCGCATCCCCGTCCCCGTCGGCGGTTCCGTCTCGACCTGCACCGCCACCTGCGGGACGCGCGCAGGGCCGGTGAGCTGCGGAGCCGGTCCCGGGCCGGCCGAGAGGACGTCCAAGGCGCCGCCGTCCCGGCCTGGGATCTGCTGGGCTCGGTGCCGCCAGGGCGTGGCTGTGCCGTCGGTCGGTGGGCGGCCGAGGCGGGGATCCTGCTCCGCGCCGAGGGGCGGCCACCGGAACCGTCGCCGGGCGCTGCGGAGGCCGGCACCCGCTGCTCCTGCACTTGCATGTGCGCCTGCACCTGCACCTGCTCGGGGACCCGGGCGGGGCCGGGCCGCCCGTACCGCGGGTCGCGGCGGTGTCCGGTGTCCGCGGACGGCGACGCCGGCGCGCTGCCGGTCCGGCCCGACACGGCGACCTGGGTGCCGCCCGACCTGGAGCTGATCCACCCCGGCTGGGTCGAAGTCGGCCGCCTGCACCCGCTGGTCGCGTCCGCGCTGGCGCCGGACCGTCCGCCGACCGGTCCCTGCCGGACATCGGACCCGGCCGACCCGGCCGGACAACCGCGTCTCGTGGAGTGCCGGGGAGCCAGGCACCGCATCGCCCTGGTCGACGGAATGCTGGCGACGCTGGACCACGTCCCGGGCGAGATCCGGCGGGAGGAGCTGCCGGCCGCGCTGACCGGCACCCCGCTGCCCTGTCTGCGGGTGATCGACGAGGCGCACCGTCGTCGGGAGTGCCTCACCGACGTCCGCGTCCGCCTCGACCACGGCTCGCCGGTGCGCTGGCCGTCGTCGAGGGCCTGCTGGGGGCCCTGAGGCGCTGGTGCGCGACGGCGCCCTGCGGGACGAACTGGAGGCGGCCGCGCGGCGGTGGATCGCGTACGGACTGGTCCGGGCGGGCACGCGGGCCCCGCGCCCGGCCGAGGACAACCCCCACCACGTGCCCGGCTCACCGCGCCCCTGGGCCCGGGTGGCGGACATCGGGCAGGCGCTTCCTCTCTTCCGCGATGCGGAAGTGACCCCGGAAGCGACAACAATTTGCTGATCGATCATGCCAAGTGGCAGCATCGCGCGGATCGCATCCATCCAGTTGGCGCATACTGGTGACAATGCCAAAGTCACCCATGCCCAAGCGTCATCTGCCGACCAGCCCCTTCAAGGCCCCGGTCGTGCCGGTCCCCAAGCAGTTCGTCGTAGGAAGCCGAGTCACTCATGATGTGTACGGCCTCGGCCGGGTGACCGGTGTCGAGGAGGGCATCGCGGTGCTCGTCGACTTCGGATCACAGCAGACCCGGATCATGAGCCCGTACTCCAAGCTGACCAATCTCTGAGACCTGCTGCGCCCGAGTCAGTCGCGGCGCAGCAGGCGGTCGCCCGCTTCCAGGCCCCGTCAAGGGGCCCGTCCCACACCGCTCTGCTTGGCATGCCCGCAACGAAGGCGAGACTCCCATTCACACGTCCCCGCTGTTCTCCGACCCGGAGCCGAGTCCTCTGCAGTCCACGACGGATTCGCCCCCTCCGACCAGGAACCCCTTCCAGGCTCCCCCGGACGTGATGGAGGAGGCCTTCGACGCCCCCGCCATCGCGCCCGTGGTCCCCGGCACCCAGGAGCGACCGCGCGGCCCCCGCACGTCGTCGGCTCATTGACGGGCCCGGATCACCGACCGGCGAGGTATCTCAGCCGAACGCGACGGTCGGCGTCGTCCTGGCTGTCCTGTGGGTCCCACGTGTGCGAGGACTCCAGGGGAGCCGCCGCACGCCGCGCCGCCGCTGGTCGCCGCGTGCCGCCCGGGGCGCAGGACTGAGGCGGCACTCCACACGTACGGACGGCACCGTGGAGTCGTGGGCCTGACCTGGTCTCTTCAGGTCGGGCCCCCAACTGTTCCCAGCCGGCAGCGCTCCTGCCCGCGCGCTCTCCCGGAGGGCGGTCCGTACCCGCGGGGCGAGTCGAACGCCGACCCTTCACGGGCCGACGGCATCGGAGGTGCCGCCCGCGTTACGGGACTTGTCCCTCATCACGGTTGCCGGTCACACTCATCCGACTTCTCGACCGTCTCGGTGAAGGAGACGATCAGACGCTTCATGGCGTCGGCGTCCCTGTGGTCGGAACCGTAGGCCTGAATTCCGGTGTAGAGCTCTTGCCCGTACTTCTCGTCGACGCAGTCCTCCGTCTTGCCGAACGCCTGCCAGTCGGAATACACGTACCGGCCCCCGTCCGCGGTCTCCTCCACCCGCTCGAGGGTCTGGCCGCGGAGGAAGTACGCCGTGTCATGGCCGCCCTGCCACCATGTCTGGACCGTTCTGACGGCGAGCTTTCCGTCCACGCGCACATCGCACCAGGTCGACGCGGGGTTGACTTTGGGTTTGACGGAGAGCTTCTTCCCCGGCGGGAGGAACGGAGTGAGTTCCTTGGCGTCGACGCGTATGCCGCAGAGGGTGCCCGGCACGGAGTAGTCCCTGGTCTCTTCGTCGGCGCCGCATCCCGTGACCACGGGGGCCAGGACGGCGAGGAGGACAGCGACGCAGGCAGGACCGGAGCGTGGTCCGGGAACCGGTCGACGGCGGGTCATGGTGGTACCTCTCGAGGGCTGCTTGGTATCCGGGTGGGGTTCGGCGACTCGGTCAGGACGTGGTCCGGCTCCCCGGGGTACGGCCGTCGACGATCGCCTGGGCGTTGTAGAAACCCTGTCTGCCGCTTTCCCGGGCCCAGGTCTCGGCGTCGGCGGGGTCGACCATGCCGTGCTCTTCCGCGGCCAGCCGGGCCGCCTGGCCCGAGCGGCTGCCGTTGCTCTCCAGGCTCTGCTGCCAGCGCTCACCCCTCGCGTCCTCGGAATCCTCCAGTTCCGTGCTCTTGAAGTCCTGGAACATGGCTTCGAGGACGGTGCCGGTGACGGTGGTGGTGGCACCGCCCGCGACGGCTCCGACCCAGGGGGTGGCGACGAAGGAGGTTCCCACACCGACCGCCGTACCGAGACCACCGGAGATGCCGCTCTTGACCAGGTCCATCGAATCCTTGTAGGCCTCGTCCCGCTCCTTCCCGGCCGCCGCCAGTTCCTCCTGGCGGCCCAGGCCGAGGATGCCGGAGACCTCCCCCGACTTCGTCGCGATCTGCCGCACCACGCCTTCCGTGTCGTCGTCCACGACCTGGCCGGCAGGCAGATCGGGGTTGAGGTGGTGCTCCATCAGCTGGCTCATGTAGGCCTTCTGGCCCACCTCCACCGCCGCGTAGCCGTCCGGGTTCTGGCCCACCGTGAAGAGGAGCTTCGTCACGTCCCGCGGATCGAGGACGGCCTCTTCCCCGTACATCGGGTACATCTTCTGCGTCCGCTCCCACGACGTCGAGTCGGGGTCGGTCCGATCCGCGTCGCTGATGGACCGATTGATGTCCGGGAGGTACTCAGAGGTGATCTGCCCCACGCTGTCGAGCATGTGTCCGTGCTTGAGCAGACGCTCGTCCGGGTCCTCACCGATGGACGACACGAGGCGCTCCATGAGCTTGGTCTGCTCGGCGTTGTGGTGCGGGGTGTCCAGCGTCGGCCGCTCACCGGCCGGGTGACCTGTGGTGGCGGCCTCGAGGGCCATCGCCAGGTTGTTCCGTCCCGCGACGCTCTCCTCGTGTTCGGAGTCGAAGTCGGTGGGCCAGTCGCGTTCCTCGAAGAGGTAGTCGAAGTTGGTCAGTGACTTCCTGACCTCCTCGCCGTCCTTCTTCTCGGTGAAGTCGTGGTCCTCGTCCTTGGTGAGGAAGGTGCCGTTGAAGAAGGACGTCGCGGCGTCCGGGTTGTTGGCAAGGGCCTTGAGGTAGCCCGTCACAGGGTCCCAACCGGTGTCCGTGCCCGTGTGGTTGAGCGTCGCGTCGGGGCCCATGCGCTGCCAGGCGCCGTGCCGCCCGTTGCCCGTGAACTTCTTCTCCGTGGCCATGAGCTTGTCGCCGTAGCTGTTCAGGAACCGGTCGTCGTAGTCGCCCCAGCGCATCAGGTTGCTCATCACCTGTCCGCCCAGCGGGAAGCCCCCGCCGCGGCCCACGGGCTGGTCGACCAGGGCCACCATGTTGCCCTTCCAGGAGGTCATCGCGGCGCTGTCGCTCTGGGTGGCGGTGGCGAGGGTGAGACCCAGGTTCTTCTGGAGGTCGTCGAACTGTTCCCGGCGGTCACGGCGCAGGTCCCAGCCGGTGTTCGGGTCGGTGACGCCGGTCCAGAAGTCCAGCGTCTTCCGCGGTCCGAGTGCGGTGGCGAAGCGTTCGGCGAACAGCGGGTCGGCGGAGTACGTGTTCAACCCCTGGTTGAGCCGGTCGAATTCGGCGGTGGACAGCTCATCCGGGTCCTTCTTGGCGAGTGCCGCCAGGTCGTCGGCTGTCCTGAGCGCTTCGGCGGCCGCGTCCCGGTCCTCGTAACTGGCGTCACCGAAACCGTGGTTGGTCTGTTCGGCCAGCGCCTTGAGGACCTTGCCGGCGGAGACGTCGCTCTCGGTGGCCTTGCCGAGAATGCCCTGGATCTCGTCGCGCAGGGCGTTGACGTCGCCCTGGGTGTGGGAGGGCGGGGTATGGCCCTCCGCGGCGCGGTCCGGGTGGACGTTCATGGTGACGGTGAAGCCGCCGTCACCGGTGTCCATCACGGTGAGGTTCTTCTTCAGGCCGCGGTCGATCGCGTCCTTCAGCTGGGTGTGGTACTTCCTCAGCTCCCCGGCGGTGTCCTTGAGGACGCCGTGGATGGACTTGGCCTGGGTGTGGGCGTCCTTGATCTCGCCGGCCGTCTTGCCGATGAACTCCTTGGTGACCTGTGAGTTCTCACCGGCCCAGCTCGCCTTGTTGGCCGCCTGGTGCAGGCCTTTTTCGGCGTCCTCGGCGAGAGTTCGGAGGTTGCGGACGATGACCGACCAGTCCTCGACGGCATCGTCGAGCAGTGTCAGATTGGCATGGCGCAGAGTGTCGAGATCCATGAGTGGGGCCCCCGTTGTGCGGTTACTTCTTCTCGCCGTAGATCGGATTCTGGTCCCCGGCCGGTCCGACCCGCTCGTCGAAACCGGCGTCGAGGGTGGCGATGCTGCTCATCTGCCGCAGGATGTAGGCCTCGTCACCGTTGTGGATCTTCTTGGTGACCTGCATGTGGTTGGAGATGTGCGCGCAGGCGTCGAGGACGGTGTTCAGCTGCGTGGACCAGCGGTTCGACACGTGCTGGAGCCCGGAGCCGAGCGCGAACCCCTGTGAGGCCAGGTCGCTCGCCGCCTTGTCGACGCTCGTGTTGTCCAGGCGGGCCTGGTCCCAGAGCCGGTCGTAGAGCGTACGCGCGTGGCTGCCGATCCTGGAGAGGTCCTGCTGGTTGGCCTTGAGGTCACCCGTGCTGCCGGGTGTCGTCGGGACCGGGCCCGGGCCGGAGTCACCGGGGTACTGGTTGAGCTGCATGCGCGTCGCGTCGCCCTGCCGGCGGTCCAGCGCTTCAGTCTTCAGTTGGTCCCACTCGGCCCACGCCACCGACCCGCTCCTTTACCCCCGACGGCCATCGTCGGCAGGCCGCTGAACGGCACCGACGCCGCTAGCGTAGTCATTCGTCCTGACGTTCGGGACCGCTGCCCCGAGTTTCCCTCAGATCCTCCACAGGACGCGGCCCGGGTGGCAGCGTGCATTTCGTCCCCGGAGCCGGGGCCGGAGCCCGAGCCGGAGCCCGAGCGGGGGCCGGAGTCGGGGCCGGAGCCCGAGCCGGGGCCGGGGCCGTCAGACGGCCTTCCCTACCGGCAGGCCTTCTCGTCCGACCGACCTGCTCGACGCCGGGCCCGGCTCGCGGCGGCACCCAGGACGGTCTTGGCCGCCCTGGGTCATCCCAGAAAACTCAACCGCACCTGACGGTCGGGATTGTCCTTGTTGGTGTCGACCAGGCACACCGACTGCCAGGTTCCCAGCTCCAGCCGCCCGCCGACCACCGGAAGCGTGGCGTGGGGCGGGACCAGGGCCGGCAGGACGTGGTCGCGGCCATGGCCGGGGCTGCCGTGGCGGTGCTGCCAGCGGTCGTCGGCGGGCAGCAGGGTGTGCAGGGCGGCGAGCAGGTCGTCGTCACTGCCGGCGCCGGTCTCGATGATCGCGATGCCCGCCGTGGCGTGGGGGACGAAGAGGTTCAGCAGGCCGTCGCGACCGGCGGCCGCCTCGCGCAGGAAGGCCTCGCAGTCGCCGGTGAGGTCGGCGATCCGCTCCGTCGAACCGGTGGCCACATGCAGGACTCGGGTGGTGAAGACGTCTGACATGTCTCCCATCCTCACCCGAACACCGCGTTTCACACGCGCGCGTCCGGCCGTCCGACGCTACGAGTGGTCGGCTGCGCGGGACGGACGCCGACCGTCAGCGGGTCACCCGGCCGCGGGAAGATCCACGCCACCCGCTCGGTTGGTAGAAACGTGAACAACACCCGGGTAGTCGTCATCGGCGCCGGCCAGGCGGGACTTGTTGGCGCCTATCACCTGCGCCGCGTCGGCTTCGAGCCGGACCGCGACTTCGTCGTGCTGGACCACTCCCCCGGTCCCGGCGGCGCCTGGCAGTTCCGGTGGCCGTCGCTGACGTACGGCAAGGTGCACGGGATGCACGCCCTGCCCGGCATGGAACTCACGGACGCCGATCCGGCCCGGCCGTCCGCCGAGGTTGTCTCCGCCTACTTCGAGGCCTACGAGCGCGCCTTCGACCTGCGGGTCAGGCGCCCGGTCGACGTCCGTGCCGTGCGCGAGGGCCACGGCGGGCGGCTGCTCGTGGAGACCTCGGCCGGGACCTGGTCCACCCAGGCGCTGATCAACGCCACCGGCACCTGGGACCGGCCGTTCTGGCCGCGCTACCCGGGCCAGGAGACCTTCCGGGGACGGCAGTCGCACACCGCGTACTACTCCGGGCCCGCTGAGTTCGCCGGGCAGCGGGTCGTCGTGGTGGGCGGCGGCGCGTCCGGCACCCAGCACCTGCTGGAGATCGCCCCCTACGCGGCCTCCACCACCTGGGTCACCCGACGGCCGCCCGTCTTCCGCGAGGGGCCCTTCGACGAGAACGTGGGACGGGCCGCGGTCGCGCTGGTCGAGGAGCGGGTGCGGCGGGGACTGCCGCCGAAGAGCGTCGTGTCGGTGACGGGGCTGCCGCTCAACGACGCGATCCGGCAGGGGATCGCGGACGGCGTCCTGGACCGGCTGCCGATGTTCGACCGCATCACGCCCGAGGGCGTGGAGTGGGACGACGGGCGGCGCGTGGACGCCGACGTCATCCTGTGGGCGACCGGTTTCCGGGCCGCGATCGACCATCTGTCGCCGCTGCGGCTGCGCGAGTCCGGCGGCGGGATCCGCGTCGACGGCACGCGGGCGGTCGCCGATCCGCGCGTCCACCTCGTCGGGTACGGTCCGTCGGCGAGCACCGTCGGCGCCAACCGGGCGGGCCGAGCGGCCGTACGCGACATCAGGCGGCTGCTGAGCGAGACCGCGGTCGCCGCCTGACGTCCGCCCGGGTCAGCCGGCCTCGGGTGAACTGCGCTGGTTCAGGTTGAACTCGGCGACGTTGCGCTGGTGCTCCGCGTAGTCGGCGGTGAACCGCGTGTCGCCCGGCTTGACCGTGACGAAGTACAGCCAGTCGCCCGGGGCCGGATTGATCGCGGCCCGCATCGCGTCCTCGCCCGGGTTGTCGATCGGGGTGGGCGGCAGGCCCATGCGCTGGTACGAGTTGTAGGGGCTGTCGATCCGCGTGTCGGCGGCGGTGGTCTTCAGCGTGGAGCGGTTCAAGGCGTAGTTGAGCGTCGAGTCCATCTGGAGCGGCATGCCGCGCTCCAGGCGGTTGAAGACGACCCGGGCCACCTTCCCCATGTCGGCCTTGGTGGCGGCTTCGGCCTGGACCAGACTCGCGATGGTGACGGCCTGGTAGACGTTCATCGCGTTGCGCTGCGCGCCGGCCGCGACGGGGGCGCCGTTGAACTTCTTGTTCGCGGTGTCGACCATGTACGACAACAGTTGCTCCGGCGTCGCGTTCTCCCGGAGCGGATAGGTCGCCGGGAAGAGGTAGCCCTCCGGGTTGCCCTCCGCGTCGCCCGGCAGCTTCAGGTGAGCCTTGGCCAAGGACTTCTTGGTGGTACCCGCGGGCAGGGCGAGGGCCTGGTCGACGGCGTCGTAGACCTGGCCGGCCCGCCAGCCCTCCGGGATGACCAGGGTGGCGGGCTTCCGCTCCTCGTCGCCGTCCAGGGTCAGCAGCGGCACCGCCACGGCGGTGCCGGCCACGACGGCCCCGGTCGCGATGAGGGCCAGTCGGCCCCGGCGCGTCAGTCGGATCGTGCTCCGTGGCGGAGTGTTCATGTGCATGCGGGCACGGTAACCCGCTAAAGCTTATAAACCCGACATATCATCATCTTGTCGGCTCCAGTCGGGCGTCCCGCTGAACCAGGGCCGCGTACCGCCCGCCTCGCGCCAGAAGTTCCTCGTGCGAGCCGCGTTCGGCCACCTGCCCGGAGTCCAGGACGACGATCTGGTCGGCACCCCGGACGGTGGACAGACGGTGGGCGATGGTGAGCGTGGTGCGGTTCGCCGAGAGCGCGTCGATGGCCTCCTGCACGAGGTGCTCGGTCCGCGTGTCCAGGGCGCTGGTCGCCTCGTCGAGGATCAGCACCGGCGGGTCGCGCAGGATCGTGCGGGCGATGGCCAGGCGCTGCTTCTCCCCGCCGGAGAACCGGTGGCCGCGCTCGCCGACGACGGTGTCGTAGCCGTCGGGCAGGGCCGCGATGTGGTCGTGGATCTGGGCCGCCTTCGCCGCCAGCTCCAGCTCCTCGTCGGTGGCGTCCGGCTTGGCGAAGCGGAGGTTGTCGGCGACCGTGGCATGGAAGAGGTACGTCTCCTGGGAGACGACGCCGATGGCACGGGCGAGGGTGTCGAAGTCGAGGTCGCGCACGTCGATCCCGTCCAGGGTGACCCGGCCCCCGGTCACGTCGTACAGCCGCGGCACCAGGTAGCCGAGCGTGGACTTGCCCGCGCCGGTCGGGCCGACGACCGCGAGACTGCCGCCCGCGGGGACGGTGATGTCGATGCCGTCGAGAACCGGGGGCACCTTGGTGTCGCTGTTGTCGCGGTCGTCACCGTTGTCGCGGTCGTCACTGTTGTCGCGGCCGTCGCTCTTGTCGTGGCCGTCGTAGCGGAACTCGACGTTCTCGAAGCGGATCTCGCCCTCGATCTTGTCGAGGTGGACGGGATTCTCGCGCTCGGTGATGTCGATCGGCAGGTCCAGGTACTCGAAGATGCGCTGGAAGAGCGCGAGCGAGGTCTGGATCTGGACGCCGGTCGACAGCAGGCTCACGGCCGGGCGGAACAGGCCCTGCTGGAGCGAGACGAAGGCGACGATGGTGCCGATGGACACCTGGGGGCCGCCCGCCTGGAGGGCGAGGCCCGCGGTCCAGTAGATGACGGCGGGCATGGCGGCCATGACGATCGTGATGACGGCCATCCGCCAGCGGCCCGCCATGTTCGACCGCACCTCGAGGTCGACGAGTTCCTCCGACTCCGCGGAGAAGGACCGGGTCAGCGAGTCGGAGCGGCCCATCGTGCGGCCGAGCAGGATGCCGCTGACCGAGAGCGACTCGGTGACGGTCGCGGCCATCACGGCCATCTGCTTCTGGCGCTGGGTGGTGATCTTCTTGCGCTCGTTGCCGACCCGGCGGCTGATCCAGACGAAGACCGGCAGCAGGAGCAGCGATACGACCGTCAGGCGCCAGTCGAGGACCACCATCGCGATGATCGTGGCTACCACGCTGGTCAGGTTGGAGACCAGGGAGGTGGCGGTCGAGGTGACGGTGGCCTGCATGCCGCCGATGTCGTTGGCGATGCGGGACTGCACCTCACCGGTCCGCGTGCGCGTGAAGAAGGCGAGGGACATCCGCTGGAGGCGGCCGTAGACGGCGGTGCGCAGGTCGTGCATGACGCGCTGGCCGACCGTCGTGGAGATCAGGGTCTGCAGCACGCCGAAGATGCTGGTGAGGACGGCACTGAGGATCATGCCGAGCGCGAGCAGGCTCAGCAGTCCGGTGCGGCCCTCGGGGATGGCGACGTCCAGCGTCTCCTTCAGCAGGAACGGGGTCGCCACGGTGACCAGGGACGCGGCGCCGACCAGCAGGCCGACGATCGCGAGCCGGCCGCGGTAGGGCTTGAACAGCCGGAGGATACGGCGCACCTGCCGGGGTTCTTCGGTCGAGGTGCCGGGGGGTGGGGTCCAGGTGATGTCGTCGCGGGGCATGGCTCCTACGGAGGGTGAGGCGGCGGGCGGGCGGGGTGGGGGCGAGCGGTCGGGACCGGTGGTCGAATGGTCCCTGCCGGGGGACCGGTGGTCCTGGTCAATGCCGGGGACCGGTGGTCCTGGTCAATGCCGGGGACCGGTGGTCCTGGTCAATGCCGGGGACCGGTGGTCGCATGGTCGCGACTGACGGAGCTTAGCTCATTGTTACCTACACTCACAATGAACTGCATCCTGATATTGTTCCCGTATGACCACCCCCGATCCCGACGGCATGCTCGCCGAGCAGTTGCTGCGGCTGACCCGCCGTATGCACCGGATCCAGAAACGCCACCTGGAGCAGCGTCTCGTCGGTGTGACCCCGGCCCAGTCCCGGCTGCTGCGCACCCTCGCCCACTGCGACGCGCCGCCCCGGATGGCCGACCTCGCCCAGCGCCTGGAGGTGGTGCCGCGGGCGGTGACGACACTGGTCGACGGGCTGGAGACGAGCGGCAAGGTGCGGCGGGTCCCGGACCCGGCCAACCGCCGGGTCATCCGCATCGAGCTCACCGACGACGGCCACAAGGCCGTGCGGGAGTTGAACGGGGCGCGCCGGTCCGCGGCGGAGGAGATCCTGGCCCCGTTGACGGAGGAACAGCGCACCCTGCTCGGCGGGTTGCTGGACACGCTGGTGGACGGGGCTCCGGTGCGAGAGCGCACCTGCTGAGCCGGAGACGACGGCGGGGAACCGCGGACGGCAGCGGGTAACCGGGGACGACGGCGCGCCCGCGGACGCCGGCGTCGGCGGTGGCGGTGGCCGTGGCGGTCCAGGCGTTCGGCCGCCGCCGGGTGACGCGTCACACGTCACGCCCCACGGGCCACGGCCGTCGCTCGTCGTGCTGGAGCGGCGGCCGCGGCCCGTGGCGTGACAGGGGGCGCGACAGGAGGGCGTGACAGGGGCGTCAACCGACCTCGGAAGCAGGCTCCTTGGACGACTGGGCGGGTACCGCGGGGAGCCGCGGCGCGGAGTCGGCCTCCGGCGCCTCGGCGGCGGCCGTGCGGCCGGGCCCGTCGTCGTCCGCCGTCGGGACGGTCTCGCCGTTCAGGACCCTCCTCGCCTTGTCCGCGTCCAGCGCGCCCTCCCAGCGGGAGACCGCGAAGACGGCCACACAGTTGCCGAGCAGGTTCGTCACGACCCGCATCGAGTCCATGATGCGGTCCACGCCGAGGAGCAGCGCCACGGCGCCGGCGGGGATGGCGCCCAGCGAGGAGGCGGTCGCGGACAGGGCGAGGAAGGCGGAACCGGGGATGCCCGCCATGCCCTTGCTGGTCAGCATGAGCACGAGGACCACGGTGATCTGCTGGCTCAGGCTCAGGTCCACGCCGACGGCCTGGGAGATGAACAGCGTGCCGATGGACAGGTAGAGGGAGGCGCCGTCGAGGTTGAAGGAGTAACCGGTGGGCAGCACCAGGCCCACCGCGTCGTCCCGGGCGCCGGCCCGCCGCAGTTTCTGCATCACGCGCGGCATGACGGACTCGGTGGAGGCGGTGCCGAGGGCGAGGAGCATCTCCTCGCGGATGTAGCGCACGAACTTCCAGAGGCTGAGCCCGGTGACCGCCTTGAGCGCGACGGCGAGCAGCACGATGAAGAGCGCGGCGGCGACATAGCACAGGATGATCAGCTTGGCGTACGTCTCGATCACACCGAGGCCGTACTGGCCGATCAGGACGGCCATCGCGCCGAACACCGCGATCGGGGCCAGCCGCATGACGAAGGCGACGATCGCGAAGATGATCTCCTGGGCCTGCTCGATGGCGGGCAGCACCTGCGGCACCTTGGTGTGGCCGAGGTGCAGCAGCGCGGCACCCACCAGGCAGGCCAGAATGAGCACTTGCAGCAGGGAGTTCTCGGCGAAGGCGCCGATGAAACTGGTGGGCAGCGCGTTCACGACGAACTCGGTCGTCGAGGGCAGCGAGCCGCCGCCGGTCTTCGCGTCGACCGCCGAGGTGTCGAGGGTGGCCGGGTCGACGTTCATCCCGGAGCCGGGCCGGACCACGTTGGCGGCGATGAGCCCGATGAGCAGGGCGAGCGTGCTCGCGACCTCGAACCAGATCAGGGCCTTGAGCCCGATCCGCCCGAACGCCTTGAGGTCACCGGCCTTGGCGATACCGACGACGACCACGCAGAACACCAGCGGCGAGATGATCGTCTTGATCAGCCGGGTGAAACCGTCGCCGAGCGGCTGGAGATCCGTGGCCACGTCGGGCCACAGCTTCCCGACGACGATTCCGAGGACGAGCGCGCAGCCGACCTGCGCGAACAGAGAGGTACGCAGTACGCGTGCGACGCGTCGCGGCAGGGACGGGACGGACGGCGGCACGGGGCACTCCTTGTGGGGGGAACGTGGGACGGCAGCACGCAGAATGAGAGGACTTCTGCGATACGGAAACATGATTCCGTGCCGATCACTTTGGGGGTGCCATTGATCCCGTGGGGGACGTCCGCGTTTCGATCTTGTAAATCACCCTGCGCGTGACGCGTCGCACGCGACTGGCCTCAGCAGCCCCGGCGGTCCGCGGTGAGCACGCCCTGGACGGACACCAGGGAACGGTCGTAGCACCCGGCCGACCCGCGGATCCGGTAGCGCTCGCTCGTCGTGCCGACCGCGTGCCGCTGGTCGCGGGGCACGTTCACCGTGTACGTCGCGTCACCCGTGTACGTGTCGTCCAGCCGCGACCACGCGGTGCGCCGGTCGCCCCGCGACTCGGTGACGGCGGCCCGGTCACCGAGGGTCAGCACGGTCCGCAGCCGGTCGCCCGCCCCCAGCGTGGTCGTGCCGTCCATCGTGTACGTCCGCTGCGTACGCGTCACCCGGTCCGGTCCGCGCCCGTCGACGGTCACCGACTCGTCGTCCGTCCACGTGGCGTCCAGCGCGTCGACGTTCTCCCCGTCGGTCCAGCGGTGTGTGGAGGTGTTCACCAGGGAGCGGCTGACGGTGGTCGTCACCCGGCCGTGCGAGGTGTCGACGTATCCGGCGACGGTCAGCCCATGGCCGCCCTCGGTGTCCACGCGGTGCTCCGCGCCGGGCGTGTACGCCGAGGAGTCGGTGAGAGAGGTCGGCCGGTGCGTGGTCAGCCGGCCGCCGACATGCGCGCTCTTCGCGTCCTGCCAGACCAGCACGTTGACCGGAGCGCTCCAGCCGCTCTGCCCCTCGGGCACACCGACGACCGAGACCTCGACGCGGTGCGGGCGGCCGTCGTTGAGGATCCCGGCGAACGGCGTCAGGTCGTATTCGATCGGCTTGACGTCGAAGGCGCGCGGTCCCGGGACGACGTACCAGAGGAAGGGGTTGGACCAGCCGCCGGTCCACACGGTCGGGAAGGGGGCGGCGATCCCCGCGAGCTGGTCGTCGACCTCCACCTGGACCTCGCGGTACGGACCGCCGGCGGTCCGGCAGGAGTACGGGGCCGGGTCGGGCACCGTCAGATACCAGTACTCCTCGCAGCCGCCGCCGGACCCGGTGGCGTACACCTCGGCGACGATGCGTTCGCTGTTGCGCGGGGTGGTGAGGGTGGACTGGTCGGTGAGGGTCAGGACCTGGTCCGGTGTGGCGGCCGGCCTGCCCGCGTAGAACGTCAGGGTGACCTTGACGTCGATGATGCCGGTGTACGTGTCGTCGACGACGTTCCCGATGAGCATCTCGACGTCCTGGCTGTCGCGGAAGGTGTCGCTGTAGCGCGTGACGTCCTTCTCCACGGACCACTCGATGCCGTCGGGCGAGGGCTGGGGCGTCGAGGTACGGAAGATCTCCACGCCGCCGACGTGGACATGGCCGAGCCGGTCGAACTGGCGGCCCTTGACCTTGCCGTCCAACCGCAGTACGACCTTGCTCCAGCGGTCACCGCAGCCCTGGGGCGGGGTGTAGGTGCCCCGGTACGGGGTGAAGTCCCGGAACTGCGCCTCGGCCAGCGTGACCCGACAGGACCTCCCGGTGGGCTCGGCGACGGGCGGGACCGCGGTGACGGGGTCGTGCCAGTCGGTGCCGAACTCGGCGGGGGCTTCGGCGGGGTGGGGCGGCGAGGCGGCGGCCCGCGCGGAGTGGGCCGGGCCCGCGCCGAGGAGGGTGCTCGCGAGGAGGGTCGCTCCGGCGAACATGGACATGATGATCCGTCTCTTCATGGCCGGTGTTCTACGGCCATGCGGACGTCCGCCGCAATGAGGCCTCCCGCGCGGGGGCGAGGGCGCGGCGCCGCCCCCAGGTCAGCCGGTTCTGTGCGCCCCACCGGAAAACCGTTTGCTTCCGACCACGCTGCGGCGCGAACCTTTCACGGTTTGTTGCCGTCGTACGCGTTCCCCTCCGCCCCCTGACACGAGCCACTGGACGTCATGCAGATTCAAGACCTTCCGTATCCCGACCCGGGCGTGCCGGACGCGCGCTCCGGGCCCCGATTCCTGTGGTGGCTCTTCCGGAGCCAGCTGGGCGGGCAGCTCAAGTCGCTGGCCTGGGGACTGCTGCACTTCGGTTCCGTCTGCGTCCTGCCGTTCTGCGTCGGGCTCGCCGTGCAGGCCGTCGTCGACCGCTCCGGTACCCGACTGGCCCTCGCGGGCGCGCTGCTGGCCGTGTGCTGTGTCGGCAACGCGGTCGGCGAGACCTTCCTGCACCGCACCGCGATCACCAACTGGATCACGGCGGCCGCGCGCGTCCAGCAGCTGCTGGCCCGCAAGGCCGCCCTGCTGGGCTCCGCGCTGACCCGGCGGGTCGCGGCCGGTGAGGTCGTCGCCGTGTCCACCGGTGACGTCGAGAAGATCGGCTGGTTCGTGGAGGCCGTCTCCCGGTTCACCGCCGCCGCGCTCACCCTCGTGCTGGTCTGCGTCGGCCTGGTCCTCTACCAGCCCGCGCTCGGCGTGGTGGTCGCCGCGGGCCTGCCGGTCCTGGCGCTGGCGGTGCTGCCGCTGCTGCCCCGCGCGACCCGGCGTGCCGACGTCCAGCGGGAGAAGGCCGGGCGCGCCACCGAACTGGCCTCGGACACCGTGGCCGGTCTGCGCGTCCTGCGCGGCATCGGCGGCGAGGAACTCTTCCTCGACCGCTACCGCCGCGCCTCCCAGGAGGTCCGCCACGCGGCCGTGCGCAGCGCCCGGATGTGGTCGCTGATCTCCGCGATCCAGGTACTGCTGCCGGGACTGCTGCTGATCGCGGTCGTCTGGCACGGCGTCCATCTGGTGCGCGACGGGCGCATCGGCGTCGGTGAACTGGTCACGGTCTACAGCTCGGTGATGCTGCTCACCTACCCGCTGCGGCATTTCGAGGAGATCGCGATGGCGTACTCGTTCTCCCGTCCGTCGGCCCGGCGGGCCGCGCGTGTGCTGTCGCTGGAGCGGGCCACGGACACCGCGGGCTCCCTGGCCGCCGCCACCCCGTCCGGCGACCTGTACGACCCGGCCACCGGTCTGCTGGCACCCACCGGCCGGCTCACCGCCGTGGTGTGCGGCGACCCGGACGCGGCGGGACGGCTCGCGGAGCGGCTGGGCGGGCACCCCTCGGAGGAGGGTCCGTCGGTCCTGCTGGGCGGTGTGCCTCTCGACGACCTGCCGCTCGACTCCGCCCGCACGGCCGTCCTCGTCCAGGACAAGGACCCGGTGCTGCTGTCCGGCTCGCTGCGCGAGCTGCTCGACGTGCCCGCCTCGGGCCATGTGGGTGCCGAGGAGGCGCTGGCGGCCGCACAGTGCGGGGACGTCCTGACCGCCCTGGCGCAGGGCTCGCTCGGTGCCGAGGACCCGATGGACGCCCGGATCACCGAACGCGGACGTTCTCTCTCCGGCGGCCAGCGCCAGCGGCTCGCCCTGGCCCGTTCGCTGGTGACGGACCCGGAGGTGCTCGTCCTGGACGAGCCGACCTCCGCCGTCGACTCGCACACCGAGGCGCGGATCGCCGAGGGTCTGCGGGAGCTGCGCGCCGGGCGCACGACCGTGGTGTTCACCTCCTCGCCGCTCCTCCTGGACCGCGCCGACCGGGTCGCCCTGGTGGACGACGGCGAGGTCGTGGCGGTGGGCGCGCACCGCGAGCTGGTGCACACGGAACCCCGGTACCGGGCCGTGGTGACCCGCGAGACCGACGACGAGGCCGCCCGGTACGAGCGGGAGCCGGCCGCGTCCGAGGTCGACGACGTCCTGGACGTACTGGAAGAGATCGAGGAGACAGCATGATCGGCGTGGCGCCACCGGCGTACGACCCGGCGGCCCCGACGACGGCGAACACCCTGCCCGTCGGCGCCTCCGCCACCGTCCGCGCCTACGTGAGCGAGCTGTTCCGCCGGCACCGCCGGGCCTTCGTGCTGCTCGTCACCGTCAACACGGTGTCCGTGGTCGCCTCGATGGCGGGCCCGTGGCTGTTGGGCGGGCTCGTGGAGCGGGTGTCGGACGACGCCCGGGAACTCCACCTGGAGCTGACGGCCGGACTGTTCTTGCTCGCGCTGGCCGTCCAGGCCCTGTTCGTGCGCGAGGTGCGGCTGCGCGGGGCGATGCTCGGCGAGCGCATGCTGGCCGATCTGCGCGAGGACTTCCTGGTGCGGTCGGTCGGCCTGCCGCCGGGGGTGCTGGAGCGGGCCGGGACGGGCGACCTGCTGTCCCGGATCACCACCGACGTCGACCGGCTGTCCAACGCGATGCGGGAGGCCGTACCGCAGCTGGCGATCGGTGTGGTGTGGGCGGCCCTGCTGCTGGGCGGGCTGGTGATCACCGCGCCGCCGCTGGCGGCCGCGGTGCTGCTCGCCGTGCCGCTGCTGGTGGTCGGCTGCCGCTGGTACTTCAAGCGGGCGGGAGCGGCCTACCGTTCGGAGACCGCCGGGTACGCCGCCGTCGCCGCCGCGCTCGCGGAGACCGTGGACGCCGGACGCACCGTCGAGGCCCACCGCCTCAGCGCCCGCCGGATCGCGCTGTCGGAGCGCCGGATCAAGGAGTGGACCGCCTGGGAGCGCTACACGCTCTGGCTGCGGTCGGTGCTCTTTCCCGTCGTCAACGTGACCCATGTGACGGTCCTCGCCTCGGTGCTGATGATCGGTGGCGTGTTCGTGCTCCAGGGCTGGATCGGGGTCGGTCAGCTGACCACCGGAGCGCTGATCGCGCAGATGCTCGTCGACCCGGTCGGGCTGATCCTGCGCTGGTACGACGAGCTCCAGGTGGCCCAGGTGTCGCTGGCCCGGCTGGTCGGCGTCCGGGACATCGAGCCGGCCGCCGGTGACGACACGCTGGACCCCGACGGCCACGACGTGCACGCGGACCGGGTGCACTTCGGCTACCTGGAAGGCGTGGACGTGCTGCGCCAGGTGTCCCTGGAGGTCGCCCCCGGCACCAGGCTGGCGCTGGTCGGCCCGTCCGGCGCGGGCAAGTCCACGCTGGGCCGGCTGCTCGCCGGGATCTACGCGCCCCGGGACGGGCGGATCACCCTCGGCGGCGCCGAGCTGTCCCGGATGACGGCGGAACGGGTCCGCTCGCACGTGGCCCTGGTCAACCAGGAGCACCACGTGTTCGTGGGCTCCCTGCGCGACAACCTGCTGCTCGCCCGCACCGGCGCGGCGGACGCGGAGCTGTGGGCGGCACTGGGCGCGGTGGACGCGGACGGCTGGGCGCGGGCCCTCGACGACGGCCTGGACACCGAGGTCGGCTCGGGCGGGCTGGCCCTCACGCCCGCCCAGGCGCAGCAGATCGCCCTGGCCCGGCTGGTGCTGGCCGACCCGCACACGCTGGTCCTGGACGAGGCGACCTCCCTGCTCGACCCGCGGGCGGCCCGCCACCTGGAACGGTCCCTGGCCCGCGTCCTGGACGGCCGCACGGTCGTCGCGATCGCCCACCGGCTGCACACCGCGCACGACGCCGACGTCATCGCCGTCGTCGAGAACGGCCGGATCAGCGAGCTGGGCAGCCACGACGAGCTGGTCGCGGCCGACGGGGCCTACGCGGCCCTGTGGCGGTCCTGGCACGGGTGACCCGGTGACGCGGGAGGGCTGAGTGGCGTGTGGGCCCGGAGCGAGGAGGAGCGGTCCTCGGCCCGGGCCCGTGCCGTTGCGCGGTGCCGAAGTCGAGTGGAAGGCTGGAAAGCGGCACCGGCTCGGGGAGCGCCCGCGCACCACACGGTGTGCCGACGGGCGCGGCTTGTGCACCGCGCGTCCGCGGTCCGCCGTCGGCCGCGGGACCACCGAGTCCGGCCCCATCACCTGGAGGTACCTGTGAACAGCGCCGACGGATGGGGGGACGACGTCTACCAGCCCGACGGATCCGAGATCCAGGACGACTCGGGGCTGCTCGACGTGGAGGACACCTTGGAGAACGACGGAGTCGGCAGTCCCCTCGACCGGGGCTGGTCGCCTCCGGAACGGCCCTGGGCGGTGGAGCACACCGGTGTCACGGCGGCGGAGCGCCAGGCGGGCGAGTCGCTGGAGCAGCGGCTCGCCGAGGAGCTGCCGGACCTGGCCGCGCCGGACGGCGACGGCATCGGTGACTGCGACGGCACGGACGGGGAACTCCTCGACAACGAGGTCGGCGCGGTCCGCTCCGGTCGTCTCGTGGCACCCGACGAGGGGGCGCACGAGGACGAGGAGAGCGCGCTGATCGCCACGGACGTGGGCATCGACGGTGCGGCCGCCTCCGCCGAGGAGGCCGCGATGCACATCGTCGACGAGGACGCCCTGTACGGCTGACCCCGTCGGCCCCGCGCCGTCGGCCGCCCGGCCGGCGCCGCAGAAGGAGGATCCATGCAGCAGGACAAGCACCCCGACTACCACTCGGTCGTCTTCCGCGACCGCTCCGCCGGCTACGCCTTCCTCACCCGGTCCACCGCCACCAGCGACCGGACCATCGAGTGGGACGACGGCGAGACCTACCCGGTCGTGGACGTGGAGATCTCCTCGGAGAGCCACCCCTTCTACACCGGCAAGGCCCGCACGGTGGACTCGGAGGGCCGCGTCGCCCAGTTCGAACGACGCTACGGCAGCGGATCGGCCCAGGGGTCCGGCGGGGTGTGAGCGTCCGCGGGCGGTCGTGGCGGCCGTCCGGAGCCGGTCGCTCAGATGACGTTGAGGGCCACCGCGCAGCCCACTCCCCCGAGCAGCATGAACGCCGGCATCAGGACCTTCAGCTCGACCCAGCTGCCCGCCCGGAACCGCATGAACTTCGGCGGACCGATCGGGTACCAGCGCTTGCGGCCCACCGGTATCGGCCACAGGACCGGGCAGCCGGAGACCGTCAGCGCGTCCCCGATGTCGTGCACCAGCGCGCCCAGCACGATCGGCAGCCCCAGCCACAGGTACTCCTGGCCCGGCGCCGTGAACAGCCAGTCCGCGCCGTTGCCCGGCTTGTCCAGCACCCCGGCGAGGATCCACGCGCTGGTCGCGGCCAGCAGCCAGACCAGTACGTCGGCGCTCTGGCCGCGGGTCGCCCGCCACAGCAGGCCCTCGATGGCCAGCACCATGTGCACGAACAGGAGCGCCAGCACGGCCCAGCGGCCACCGGTGATCGCCGCCACCGAGCCGCCCGCCCCGAGCAGGACGGCCCACAGCCAGGTGTGGGTGAGCGTGCGGTGCCCGCCGGAGCGGCGTGGGTCGCCCTGCTTCTTCGTGGCCTTGTAGACGGCGTAGGAGAGCTTGTCGACTATCTCGCACAGAGCCCGGGAGACCGGCCCGAAGGAGCGCGAGATGGTGGCGGCCTTGTGGTCGAGGTCCGGGGTCAGTGCCGCGCCGGCGCAGATCAGGGCCCCCGCGAGGAGAACCGGCCAGGGCATGGTGTGCCCGGTCGCGGCGGCAGCGGCGCCGACGCCGAGCCAGGCCGCGGCGCCCGACAGCGAGTGTGCTGGTCCCATCATCGGAGTTGCCCGCCCCATTCTTGGTGTGCCGCTGTCCAGTTGACCGGGCGCACTGACGCTCCGTCGGCGACACAGCGTAGCGTTCGCGATCTTCGCGCTCGCAGCCGATTCCCCCATCCCGCGAAAGGGCAGGCAAGATGGGTGTGTGACCCTCATCGATCAGCTGCCGCCGACCGCCGACCCCGACGCCCTCTACGAAGCCTTCGAGGCGTGGTCCCAGGAGCGCGGTCTCACCCTCTACCCCCACCAGGAGGAGGCGCTGATCGAGGTGGTCTCCGGGGCGAACGTGATCGTGTCGACGCCCACCGGCTCGGGCAAGAGCATGATCGCGGCGGGCGCGCACTTCGCCGCGCTGGCCCGTGACGAGGTCACCTTCTACACGGCTCCGATCAAGGCGCTGGTGTCGGAGAAGTTCTTCGAGCTGTGCAAGATCTTCGGCACGGAGAACGTCGGCATGCTGACCGGTGACGCGTCCGTCAACGCCGACGCCCCGGTGATCTGCTGCACCGCCGAGGTGCTGGCCTCGATCGCGCTGCGGGACGGCAAGCACGCGGACGTCGGCCAGGTCGTGATGGACGAGTTCCACTTCTACGCGGAGGCGGACCGCGGCTGGGCCTGGCAGATCCCGATCCTGGAGCTGCCCCAGGCCCAGTTCATCCTGATGTCGGCCACCCTCGGCGACGTCGCGATGTTCGAGCAGGACCTCACCCGCCGCACCGGCCGCCCGACGTCGGTGGTCCGCTCGGCGACCCGTCCCGTGCCGCTGTCCTACGAGTACCGGCTCACGCCCCTCACCGAGACGCTGACCGAGCTGCTGGAGACCAAACAGGCACCGGTTTACATCGTGCACTTCACGCAGGCGCAGGCCGTGGAGCGGGCGCAGGCACTGATGAGCATCAACATGTGCACCCGCGCGGAGAAGGACCAGATCGCCGAGCTGATCGGCAACTTCCGCTTCACCACCAAGTTCGGCCGCAACCTGTCCCGGTACGTGCGGCACGGCATCGGCGTCCATCACGCCGGCATGCTGCCCAAGTACCGCCGTCTGGTGGAGAAGCTCGCCCAGGCCGGTCTGCTGAAGGTCATCTGCGGCACGGACACGCTGGGCGTGGGCGTCAACGTCCCCATCCGCACCGTCCTGTTCACGGCGCTGACCAAGTACGACGGCACCCGCGTGCGCACGCTGCGCGCCCGTGAGTTCCACCAGATCGCGGGCCGGGCCGGACGGGCGGGCTTCGACACGGCGGGCTTCGTGGTCGCCCAGGCTCCCGAGCACGTCGTCGAGAACGAGAAGTCGCTCGCCAAGGCGGGCGACGACCCGAAGAAGCGCCGCAAGGTCGTCCGCAAGAAGGCTCCCGAGGGGTTCGTCGGGTGGACGGAGAACACCTTCGAGAAGCTGATCACCTCCGATCCGGAGCCGCTGACCTCCCGCTTCCGGGTCACGCACACGATGCTGCTGTCGGTGATCGCCCGGCCCGGCAACGCCTTCGCGGCGATGCGGCACCTGCTGGAGGACAACCACGAGCCGCGCAAGCAGCAGCTGCGGCACATCCGGCGCGCGATCGCGATCTACCGCTCGCTGCTGGACGGCGGCATCGTCGAGAAGCTGGACACGCCGGACGCCGAGGGCCGTATCGTCCGGCTGACGGTCGATCTTCAGCAGGACTTCGCCCTCAACCAGCCGCTGTCCACCTTCGCGCTGGCCGCGTTCGAACTCCTCGACCCGGAGTCGCCGTCCTACGCCCTGGACATGGTGTCCGTCGTCGAGTCGACGCTGGACGACCCGCGGCAGATCCTCGCCGCCCAGCAGAACAAGGCGCGCGGCGAGGCCGTGGCCGCGATGAAGTCGGACGGCGTCGAGTACGAGGAGCGCATGGAACGGCTCCAGGACATCACGTACCCGAAGCCCCTGGAGGAGCTCCTCTTCCACGCGTACGACACCTACCGCAAGAGCCACCCCTGGGTGGGCGACCATCCGCTGTCGCCGAAGTCCGTCGTGCGGGACATGTACGAACGGGCGATGTCCTTCACCGAGTTGGTGTCCCACTACGAGCTGGCGCGCACCGAGGGCATCGTGCTGCGCTACCTCGCCGGGGCCTACAAGGCCCTCGACCACACCGTCCCGGACGACATCAAGTCGGAGGACCTGCAGGATCTGATCGAGTGGCTGGGCGAGATGGTGCGCCAGGTCGACTCCAGCCTGCTGGACGAGTGGGAGCAGCTCGCCAACCCCGAGGTGATGACCGCGGAGGAGGCCCAGGAGAAGGCCGACGAGGTCAAGCCGGTCACCACCAACGCCCGTGCCTTCCGTGTGCTCGTCCGCAACGCCATGTTCCGTCGGGTCGAGCTCGCCGCCCTGGACCAGGTCGAGGAGCTCGGCGAGATGGACGCGGACTCCGGCTGGGACGCCGACGCCTGGGGCGAGGCGATGGACAAGTACTGGGACGAGTACGACGACCTCGGCACCGGACCGGACGCCCGCGGCCCCAAGTTGCTGCTGATCGAGGAGGAGCCGCAGCACGGCCTGTGGCGCGTCCGCCAGATCTTCGACGACCCGAACGACGATCACGACTGGGGCATCAGCGCGGAGGTCGACCTCGCGGCCTCCGACGCCGAGGGCCGTGCGATCGTTCGTGTCACCGACGTCGGCCAGTTGTGAGCACAGGAGAATCCCACCCATGACGACGAACCCGGCCGAGAAGCTCGTCGACCTGCTCGACCTGGAGCAGATCGAGGTCAACATCTTCCGGGGCCGCAGCCCGCAGGAGTCCCTGCAGCGCGTCTTCGGCGGCCAGGTGGCCGGCCAGGCGCTGGTGGCCGCCGGTCGCACCACGCAGGGCGACCGCCCGGTGCACTCGCTGCACGCGTACTTCCTGCGTCCTGGCCGGCCCGGGGTGCCGATCGTGTACCAGGTCGAGCGGGTGCGGGACGGCCGGTCCTTCACGACCCGCCGGGTCACCGCGGTGCAGCAGGGCCGCACGATCTTCAATCTCACCGCCTCCTTCCACAAACCTGAACAGGGGAGCTTCGAGCACCAGTTGCCGCCGGCCCGCAAGGTCCCGGACCCGGAGTCCCTGCCGACGGTCACGGACGAGATCCGGGAGCATCTCGGCGAGCTGCCCGAGCAGTTGGAACGGATGGCCAGGCGCCAGCCCTTCGACATCCGCTACGTGGACCGGCTGCGCTGGAGGACCGAGGAGGTCAAGGACGCCGAGCCGCGCAGCGCGGTGTGGATGCGCGCGGTCGGGCCGCTCGGCGACGACCCGCTGGTGCACACCTGCGCGCTGACCTACGCCAGCGACATGACCCTCCTGGACGCCGTCCGCATCCCGGTCGAACCGCTGTGGGGTCCGCGCGGCTTCGACATGGCGTCGCTGGACCACGCCATGTGGTTCCACCGGCCGTTCCGCGCGGACGAGTGGTTCCTGTACGACCAGGAGTCACCGATCGCGACGGGCGGACGAGGGCTGGCCCGCGGCCGGATCTACGACCTGGAGGGCAGGCTGCTGGTGTCGGTCGTCCAGGAAGGGCTGTTCAGGGCCTTGTAGACGCGGGAGGGGTTGCTCCGGGCCTGTGGAACCGGGACGGGTGGTCAGGGGCTCAGCCGGCCGGGATGTGTCCCGGCCACGGCGCAGCCAGCCCAGCAGCTTCCGGGGCGGACGCGGCTGCTCGGACGGGGACGGATGACGGTGCCCCACGGACGGGCCCGGTCGTGCCGTGGGGCGCGGCGCAGGCTGTTGCTCCCGTGCCTCCTCCAGGCAGCGAGCCAGGTCGCTCCGCAGCCACCCGATCTCGTCCGGATCGTCCGCCGTCATGATCCTCTCGGCCAGGCGTGCGGCGGGTGATCCCGGGGCGCCGTGGGTGGGCGGTCCGGGCCGGAAGCGGTTCACGTGCGAGCGCTCGTAGGGGTCCGTGACGATCTCCGCGACCTGGACGGGGTCGAGGAACGCGGCCACGGCTCCGGCCTGTTCCCACGGATCGGTGGCCTGCCGCAGCAGGAAGCCCAGGTGTCGTCCGCGCCAGTTGCGGGGGCGCAGGTCCAGGCCGGCGTCGAGCTGGTCACGCAGTCCCTCGGGCATGCGGGCCCGCAGCAGCCGGGAGTTCTTCTCGTCCACCGCGAACTGCCGCAGTTCCTCGGCGAGGTACTGCCAGACCACGGTGCGGTAGCGGTTGAGATAGAACGTGACCGGCACCACCAGGCCGAGGCGTGCCAGGCGGGTGAAGCGGCCCGGCGGCACCTCCATGACCGCCGCGCCCTCCGTGGCCCCCACGGTCTTCACCCGCTCGCGCAGGGAGTCGGGAAAACCTTCGCCCGCGCACAGCCGGTCGATCTCGGAGCGGGGGACGCGTCGGCCCCCGCCTCCTTCGTCCGGCAGGGTACGGACGTGTCCGAGGTGCACGGCGAGATCGAACTCGCCCCGCTTCAGGCCCAGTTCACGGGCGGCACGGCTCGGCGCGCAGGAGAGGCGGTGGGGTGTGGTGATGGTGTCGGTCGGCATGGCCGGTCTCCCCCGTGGAGTCGGTGCTCACGCGGTGTGCGTTCGCGGTGACAGAAACGGTAGCCGGTTCGGCGCATCGCGGAACGGGCCTGTGGATAACTCCAGGGGAGTCGAGAAAAGAGCAGGTCAGACGTCAGACGTCCTCTCCGGGGTTTCGCCCGGGGCGGCGGGCGTCGATCGTGAGGTGCTCGCCGACCCGGTTGACGAGCAGGGTCATCTCGTAGGCGATCTGGCCGATGTCGGCCTCCGCGCCGCTGAACACGCACAGGCAGCTGCCGGTGCCCGCGGCGGTGACGAACAGCACCGCGTCGTCGAACTCGACCATCGTCTGCCGCACTTGGCCCGCGCCGAAGTGCCGTCCCGAGCCCTTGGCCAGGCTGTGTAATCCGGACGAGACGGCGGCGAGGTGCTCGGCGTCCTCGCGGCGCAGTCCCGTGCTCGCCCCCGTCACCAGCCCGTCGTTGGACAGGACCAGAGCGTGCCGTACGTGTTCCACGCGCTCGGTCAGGTCGTCGAGCAGCCAGCCAAGTCCCCGGTTCTGCGCCATGGTTCGGTCTCCCCGTGTGACATCTCCTCCCTGGCCGGAGGATCTCTCCCCGCCAGCCTTCCTTACGACCGGCGTCCGGGCAAGGAGGATGGAGCCATGGCAGAGAAGATGACTGACACCGAATGGCGGGAGTTCGTCTCCGACGGAACCCGCACCGGAAAACTGTCCACCGTACGCTCCGACGGGAGCCCGCACGTGGCGCCGATCTGGTTCCTGCTGGACGGGGACGACGTGGTGTTCAACACCGGCAAGGACACGGTGAAGGGGCGCAATCTGGCCCGGGACGGCCGGGTCGCGCTGTGCGTGGACGACGACCGGCCGCCCTTCGACTTCGTGGTGCTCCAGGGCCGCGCCCGGATCATCGAGGAACTCGACCATGTCCGGCACTGGGCCGGCCGCATCGCGGCGCGGTACATGGGCGAGGACCGGGCCGAGGAGTTCGGCGCCCGGAACGGCGTGCCGGGCGAACTCCTCGTACGGGTCGCGGTCGAGAAGGTCCTGGCGCAGAAGGCCGTCGCCGACTGAGGACGGCACCGGGCCCGACGGCGCGGATCAACCCACCGAGTCGAGCAGCCGGGCGGTGTGCATCCGCCCGGCGTACTCGACCAGCCGGATCAGCACCTCCTTGCCCGAGTCGCGGTCGCGGGCGTCGCACAGGACCACGGGCGTGCCCGGGTCGAGATCCAGGGCGCGCGAGACGTCCTGGGCGCCGTACGTCCGGGCGCCCGCGAAGCAGTTGACGGCCACCACGAACGGGATGTGCCGGTGCTCGAAGTAGTCCACCGCCGGGAAGCAGTCCTCCAGGCGGCGGGTGTCGGCGAGGACCACCGCGCCGAGGGCGCCCTGGGAGAGTTCGTCCCACAGGAACCAGAAGCGGTCCTGGCCCGGCGTGCCGAACAGGTAGAGGGACAGGCCGGAGCGGATGGTGATCCGCCCGAAGTCCATGGCGACCGTGGTGGTGACCTTCTGGTCCACGCCACCGGTGTCGTCCACCGACTGCCCTGCTTCACTGAGCAGTTCCTCGGTGCGCAGCGGCCGGATCTCGCTGACGGCACCGACCAGGGTCGTCTTGCCCACGCCGAACCCGCCGGCGACCAGTATCTTCAACGCCAGGGCGGTCGTCTCGCCGTCCTGGGCGTCGGAGTGCTCGGAGACCATCGATCACTTCTCTCGGGAGGGCCGGCAACGGTCGACCTCGGGGAGTGGGTTCCGCGTCCCGGCGGACGGTCCGCCCGCGGCGGCCTCGGTGCGGGGGCGCGACGTCAGCATGATGACAACCGCGGCCTCTCTCCGAGGGTGTTGGACCGCTATGTGCGCGATCTGACCGAGTCGTGGCCATGCGGTGTGCGAAAGGGCGCACAAGGGGGCGCCGCTCGGGACCGGATGGGTGCGCGCGTGCATCTATAGGGCCCGCAGCCCTTCGATCACTTCGCGCAGAATCCGTTCGTCGGGGAGTTGCGCGGGCGGCACGGGTCGGCTGACGGTGACCCGGCCGAGTTCCAGGAGGTCGCCGAGGAGGACCCTGACCACGCCCACCGGCAGGTCCGCGCCCGCACCGAGTTCCGCGACCGACTGCGTCTCCGCGCGGCACAGGTCGACCAGGGCCCGGTGTTCCGGGCCCAGCGCGGTGTCGTCGTCGAAGCCGGGCGTGCCCGTGTCGAGGGTGACCAGGGCGATCAGGTCGAAGCGCACCCCGGTGGGACCGGGTCTGGTGCGTCCACCGGTCATGGCGTACGGACGCACCAGGGGGCCGGCCTCGCCGTCGTACCACTGGCTGCCCTGCTCGCGCTGAGTGCCCGTCATGTCCTCGGTCATGTGCCTGGACCGCCTTCTCGCGTCATCCCGCGACGGGGGGCCGCGCACCGGCCCGTGGTGCCGTGTACAGGTGCTCGCCGACGCGCTTGACCAGCCGTGCCATCTCGTACGCGACCAGGCCTATGTCCGCGGTCACGGCGGTGAGGACGGCGAGGCAGGAGCCGTCGCCCGCGGCGGCCACGAAGAGGAAGCCGTCGTCCATCTCCACCATGGTCTGGCGCACGCCGCCGGCCCCGAAGTGCCGGCCTGCGCCCTTGGCCAGGCTGTGGAAACCGGAGGCGACGGCGGCCAGGTGCTCGGCGTCCTCACGGCGGAGATCGGTCGAGGCACCCACCGCGAGCCCGTCGTTGGACAGCACCACCGCGTGCCGCACCTCGCTCACTCGCACCACCAAGTCGTCCAGCAGCCAGTCGAGTTCACCGGTCCGCTGGGCGGCTCTCATACTCGGGTCCTGGATCATGAGGGATCTCCTTCGCTGCTGTCGCTGCCCGCTGGGGCATCCGGGGTCGCTCCGCGGCCGGGCCGCCGGCCGCCGCCGCCGCGCGTCCAGCCCTCTCGGTACGCCGCCATGCGGTCCCGTACGAGTTCGGGGGTGCGCCGGTCGTCGCTCTGTGGGACGGATGCCCGCGCCGCTTCCTCGGCGGGCCGTTCGCGCAGTTGGGGCGCGAGATGCGCCTGCCGTACCCGACGGGGCAGGTCGTCGGAGTCCTCAGGGGCGTGGTCGCGGGAGTCGTCGTCCGGGGGCCGGTGCAGACGCAAGGTGGTGACTCCGGGGGGTGGGGTGTCGGTCGTGGTCCGGGCCGCGACCGGTGCGGGGGACACCAGTGCGGGGCGGTCGGCCTGCGCCGGGACGGGCCCCTGGTGCTGGGCGGCGGGCACGCGCGCGTACGCGTGCTCCGGCTGCCGTTCCGCGTCCGCCGACGTCCGGGGGGAACGTTCCGTCGCGCCGGAGTGCAGCAGGGCGGTGGGCAGCAGGACCACCGCGGTGGTTCCCCCGTAGGGCGAGGTACGCAGGTGCACCTTGATGGCGTGCCGGGCGGCGAGCCTGCTCACCACGAAGAGGCCGAGCCGGTCGCTGTCGAACAGGTCGAGCGTCTCGGACTGCTCGATGCGCCGGTTGGCTTCTGCGAGCGTCTCCCTGCCCATGCCCAGGCCGCGGTCCTCGACCTCGACGGCATAGCCGTTGCCGACGGGTTCGCCGGTGATCCGCACGCGGGTGTGGGGCGGCGAGAACTGGGCGGCGTTCTCGATGATCTCCGCGAGGAGGTGGGTGAGGTCGGCGACGGCCGCTCCGACGACGGACGCGTCGGGCAGCTGGCGTACCTCCACGCGCGCGTAGTCCTCGACTTCCGACACGGCGGCGCGGACCACGTTCGTCAGGGAGACCGGCATGCGCCAGGCACGGCCGGGCGCGGCCCCGGAGAGGATGATCAGGCTCTCGGCGTGGCGCCGCATCCGGGTGGTGAGGTGGTCGAGCCGGAACAGGTCGCTCAGTTCGTTCGGGTCGTCGGAGCGGCGTTCCATGCTGTCGAGGAGGCTGAGCTGGCGGTGGACGAGGACCTGGCTGCGGCGGGCGAGGTTGACGAAGACCCCGGAGATGCCGCTGGCGAGCTCCGCGCGTTCCACGGCGGCTCGGAGCGCGGCGCGGTGCACGACGGCGAGGGCTTCGGCGACCTGGCCGCTCTCGTCCTCCGCGGGCGGCCCGGGCGGGGCCTCGGCCTCGATGTCGATCTCCTCTCCCGCGCGTAGTTTCCGCATGGCCTCGGGGAGTTCGCGGCGAGCGATCTCCAGGGCGCTGTTGCGCAGGCTCACCAGCTCGATCACCAGGCCGCGGCCGATGCGCACGGAGATCACGAGGGACGCGGCGACGGCGACCAGGCCGAGGAGGACGGCGGCTCCGGCCGGGGTCAGCAGACCGCGGGTGAACGGGTCGGCCCGGTCCGCGACCTCGCGTCCCGCGTCCTGTTCGATGGTCCGCATGCCGTCCCGCACGCGCGCGTGCGCCCGGTCCCAGGTGCCCTGCGGCGCAGCGCCGATCGCCCGGGAGCCCGGACCGGCGGCGAGGATCCTGTCCTCGGCGGCTCCGACGGTGGCGTAGGCGCCGCCGTCGGCGAGGCCGCGCCAGGCGGCGCGTTCGGGGCCCCGCAGGTCGGCCGCGGCGGACTCGGTCAGGGCACGGCGGGTCTCGACAGCCCCGGTGAACAGCCGCAGCCGCTCGCCCGACAGACCGCCGGACAGGCGCCCGCTGTCCAGGACCACGTCCTCCTGGGCCAGGGCCTCTCCCGCGCGGGAGAACTCGAGCAGGACGCGGGCGTCGGAGCCGAGCTCCGCGTCCTGGATGCCGGTGAGGGCGCCGCGCACGCCGAAGGCACTGGCGATGGTCGTCGTGTACCGCCCGTACGTCTCGTTCCAGCCCACTCGGCGGTCGAGGACGGCGGTGCGCAGCGAGGGCAGTCGCTCGGCTCCGGTGACGAAGGCTTCCAGCCGCTGGGCCACGCCGGCGGGCAGTTCCTCGCTGTCGGCGATCGTGCTGTCGTCGCCGAGCCGGAGCCCGGCCACGGCGCGGTCCGTGCGCCGTGCGAGCTTGTCGAGGTCGTCGCTCCGCCCGGCCGACGGGTGGGTGGCGTAGCGGACGGCGGCCGCCCGTTCGGTCTGGAGCGCGGCCACGGCCTCCCCGACGGGGGTCCGGATGGTGGCGTCGACGCGTTGCACCTGCCGCAGCCGGGACACGTCCTGGGCGGTGGTGACGGTGGCGTACGCCCACAGTGCGAGCAGGGAGACGACCGGGACCATCAGCAGGCAGACGATCTTGGCTCGCACCGTCCGCGGCCGCAGACGCCAGTGTCCCGCGCGCGCGGGTGCGTCGTCCGGTATCGCGCCCACGGATTCGTCGGGGCTCTCGTCGGCCGGTGGTCTTGCGTGTGCGCGGCGGCCGCGCACGGGGGGCGGGGACGGCGTCTCGGCGCCGCCTGTGAGGGTCCTACGCGGGGTACGCATGGCCTCCTCGCTGGGGAGTGGGTGGGGCGTGTCGCCGTCCGGGCGATCGCGGTCCTGCGTGCCACCAGGTCCTGTCTAGTGCCGCGGCAGGCAACGTTTGCCCGCCAAGGAGCGGCGTCCGGTGCGTGCTCTCGGCGTGCCGGCCGGAAGCCCTCGTACTGGATGTACTTGGGCTTTCGGCCGGTGCGGCGAGAGGGCGTGCCGGGCGTCGCGACGGGGCGAACGTCGCCTGCCACGGCACTAGGAGGCCGCGGTCTCGATCGGCGTCCGAGCCGAGGCGGATGCCCGGCGTTCTGCCGTGGTCGGCGACAGCGCCACGAAGGCCGAGGTCAGGAAGAGGTAGGACCCGAGGCCGACGGCGAGGGGGAAGATGAACTGCATCGCCGTGGCCCCGGGCAGCGCCGCCCCGGAGGGCACCACGCGCACACTCACCGCGAACATCCCGGTGTAGTGCATGCTCGTCACCGCCACCCCCATGATCAGGGAGGCGATGGTGACAGCGACGGGTGACTTGATGTTGAGCGCCGCCCACAGGGCCGCCGTCGCCGCGACGACCGCGATCAGGACGGAGAGTCCGACGAGCGCGGGGTCGTAGTCGACGCCGCCGTGCAGGCGTACCGCCGCCATCCCCAGGTAGTGCATGCTCGCCACGCCGAGGCCCGTGGTGAGTCCGCCCAGGAAGAGGGCGCGGGTGCGGTCGCGGCTGTAGCCGACGGCGAAGACCCCGGCGCAGACGACGACCATGGCGACGAGCAGGCTCACGATCGTGAGCGGTACGTCGTAGCGGATGTCGGTGCCGCTGACGCTGAAGCCGAGCATGGCCACGAAGTGCATGGTCCAGATGCCAGTGCCGAGCGCGGAGGCGGCGGTGACGAGCCAGTTCCGGCGCGACCGTCCGGTGGCGCCGAGCGCGCGGACGGTGCAGCGCAGTCCGAGTGCGGCGCCTATGCAGGCCATCACGTACGACAGCGCGGGGGTAAGCCACCCCAGGGCGGCGTGGTCCAGGTGTCCCATGGCACCGGGACGCTAGTCGGGGCAGGGGCGCACAAAGAGGGCGCATTTCGAAAGGTGCTGGAATATGACGCGGGATGCGCCGGAACGATCGCGTCATGCTCGAACGTGTGCACCGAGGCGTCGTCCCTGTCGGTGAGACAGGGGGTGAGGTGAGGGATCATGCGGGACATGAGCGACGACCACACACGTGTGCAGGAGTTCTTCACCGTCCGCGCCGCCGACTGGGACCGCCGGTTCCCCGACGACGGTCCCGCCTATGCCGCCGCGGTCGCGGATCTCGGGCTGCGCGAAGGGGATCGCGTGCTCGACGCCGGCTGCGGCACCGGGCGCGCCCTGACACCGCTCCGCGCGGCCGTGGGGCCCTCGGGGGTGGTGGTCGGGGCCGATCTGACTCCGGCCATGCTGGAGGCCGCCGTACGGGCCGGACGGAGCCGGGACGGGCACTTGCTGCTCGCCGACGTGACCGCGCTGCCGCTGCGCGCGGAGTCGCTCGACGCCGTGTTCGGCGCGGGACTGATCTCGCACCTGCCCGATCCGGCCGACAACCTGCGGGAGCTGGCGCGCGTGGTGCGTCCCGGCGGCCTGCTGGCGCTGTTCCACCCCATCGGCCGGGCGGCGCTCGCTGCTCGCCAGGGCCGGCGGATCACCGAGGACGATCTGCGCGCGGAACCCACCCTGCGTCCGCTGCTGGCCGCCTCCGGGTGGCACCTGACGTCGTACGTCGACGAGGACGACCGGTTCCTGGCGCTCGCCGTCCGCGAGGCCTGACGGGCCCGTGCGGCTCTTCCCCTGTGGTGCGGCGTCCTCGGCTCGCTCGGGGGAGAAACCGCCGACAGGCCCGCGCGGCGTACCGGACAGGCCCGCATACCCGGGACCGGGCGGGTGCCGAGGTCGTCCAGCCGGTAGCCGTGCGGGTGGACCCCGACCTCGCGGTTCTGTCCTGGACGGGCTGTCCCGCATCCAGGTGGCCGCCGTCGGCGCCGCGCGTGGTGCGCGCCCGCCGGGGCGGCGGCAGCCGTACGGCCGGCCGCGCAGCCGGACCCTGCCCCGGACGGGGTCCCGGGTGAGGGCGCGAGGAGGTGTGTGGCGGAAGGCCTTCAGGAGCGGTTCGCCCTCTGCCCCGACGCTCCAGCTCTACGCTGAACGACAGGGAGACGGACGCTCGGTCAGGCAATCACACAGGGGGACGGTGGTGGGAATGTTCGGCAGGGTCCGCGAGTCCGGTGCCAGACTGCTCGGCGCCTTGCGCACCGAGGCGAGGAGCGACCGGGAGGCTCGCCCGCACAATCTGTTCGAGGCCGCGGCCGCCTACGTCTCGGCCTGCGCGGAGGACGACCAGGAACAGATGGACGAGGCCGCGGGCTGGGTGTCCCCCGAGGCGCTGTCGTTCGGGGTGAACGAGCTGGCCTGCCGGGCCGTGATCGCGCTCGCGCGGGAGCGCGACGAGTCGCCCCGCACGGTGGCGCGGGCGCTGCTCGGGCTGCCGGCGGCCTGACGTCGCGGCGACGGACGGTCGATTCGTCCCGTCCGGCCGGAGAACCGCAGCTCCGGGTGGACCGGGGAGTCGTGACAAGCGGCTTCCCGGCGCACTAGGGTGCGCGCGGTTGGACCTACCGATGGGGAGGCTGGGATGGCCGGGACGGACGAGGACGCCGTCGCCGCCGCGGACGACGCGCTCTACGTGCTGACGGCGGTGCTGCTGACGCCGGCGAAGTTCCCGAGCGTGCTGGGCGACGACTATCCGGAGGCCTGCGCGGCGCTGGGGCTCGCGCCGCTGGCCGACGGGTACGGCCTGGTACTCGGCCAGGACGGCGACGGTGCCAGATGGACGGTGGTCGTCGACGACGTGTCACTGGTCGCCGTGGCCATCGCGTCGTGGGACTGCGGCATGGAGCACGATCTGTCGCCCGACGAGCGCACGGTGGTCGCCGCGCTGCCGGGCTGGCCCCTGGAGGTCGCCGTGGCGGCCCCCGGCGTGCCGGCGCCGCACGATCCCGACCCCGGGATCGCGGAATGCGACCCGCTGACACCGCCGGACACCTCCACCTGGGGACCGGCCCAGCGGCGGCTGGGCGCCGACGAGATCGCGCTCCAGTGGGCGATCTGGCGGGAACAGATCGACGACGCGCAGTTCCCGGGCAGGCCCGGCGGGAACTCCGACGACGAGGTCTCCCAAGGACCTGGGAGGGACGCCCTCTCCGGGGACGGCGGACATGGTCAGGGTGCTGAACGGGACGGGTCCGAGGCCGGTCACAGCGGCATCCGGCGCGTCCTCGCGGAGGCCCGGGCGTATGTGGACGCACCGCCGCCGCTGGGTCGGGTGCGGTCGTCGTTCGCCCCGGGGGACGCCCGGACCCTGCGCGCCGACGGCCCCGGCTGGTCGCTGGTGGCGAGGACCGACGACATCGCGTTCGTCCTGCTCGACGACGAGCCCGGCGAGGTCCTGCCGGTGGGCCGGGGGCCGGAACTGCCGGGCCTTCTGGAGGCGCTCGACAAGATGGCCGTACGCCCACTGTGAGAGCCGCGGGTGGCGCGCCCGTCAGCAGCGGACAGCACACCCGGCAGCAGCGGCCAGCTGTGGTTCGCCGAGGACTGCGCCGGCGGGCGGCTGACGACGGCCCCGTCAGCGACAGGGTCGAGCCGACGGCTACGTCAGCCGCCGGCTCGACGGTGGTCACCCGCCCCCGCGGGGCCGTCGGGCGGCCGCTCGCGGACCCGTGCCCCTGCCGGGCCCGCGAGCGGCGATGCGGTCGACGTCCTGTGTGGCGCCGGCGGTCGGGGCGGACCGACCGGCAGGCCGTCAGCGGCCGAGCTCCTTGCGGGTCGAGCGGCGCAGCCTGCGCCGCTGTGAGGGGTCCAGCGCGAGGTACGCGGCGGCGGGCACTCCCAGGACTATCAGGAGCGCGGCCCACCAGGGCAGCCAGATCAGCAGGATGAGGCCGACCGCCACACCCCCTGCGGCGATCTTCGCGTTCTTCGACATGTACGTCGCCTCCTTCGCGGCCACTGCCGCTCTCTGTCCAGGAAAAACGGGCCCGCGCCTCCCACGGTTCCGGATCACGACCCTGAGACGCCCCTGAGACATCCCCGACATGAGCCCCTACTCGCCGCGCAGGGGCTCGCCCACCTCGTGCATGTGACGCAGAGCCTGCCGGTACGAGTCGACCAGGCCGGTCTCCGTGTAGGGAATACCCAATGCCCCGCAGTGGGCGCGCACAAGGGGCTGGACGAGTCGCAGATGGGGACGGGGCATGCTGGGAAAGAGGTGGTGCTCGATCTGGTAGTTGAGGCCGCCGAGGAACCAGTCGGTCACGGCGCCGCCGCGGATGTTGCGCGAGGTGAGCACCTGACGCCGCAGATGCCCCCACGGCCGACCGTTCGCGTCCGGCATCTCCATGCCCTTGTGGTTGGGCGCGAACGACAGCCCCAGGTGCAGGCCGAAGAGTGCCTGGTGCAGGACGGCGAACACGAGGGCCTTGCCGGGCGACATGGAGGTGAGCAGCAGCGTGGCGTAGCCGGCGAGATGGCTGACCAGCAGCACGGCCTCCACGGACCGCTCTCCGGGCGACTGGCGGCGCAGGTCCCTGAAACCCTGGATCTTCAGGGCGACGCCCTCCAGGAGGGTGAGCGGGAAGAACAGCCAGGCCTGGTGCCGGGTGAGCCAGCCGCGGAAGCCCATGCGCTCCTTCGCCTGCTCGCCGGTGAAGACGAGGACATCGGCGGCGACATCGGGGTCCTTGTCGATGTGGTTGGGGTTGGCGTGATGCCGGTTGTGTTTGTTGTTCCACCAGGAGTAGCTCATCCCGAGGAGCAGGTTGCCGTGGACGAGGCCGATGAGGCGTCCGGCCGCCTTGTCGCCGGTGATCTGGGCGTGCCCGGCGTCGTGTCCTATGAAGGCGGTGCGCGCGCTGAACACCGCGAGCACCGGTGCGAGGAACAGGGTCCACCAGGAGTCGCCGAGCAGGACGACACCCGTGACCACGCCGGCCAGGGCGAGGGCGTTGACCGTGATGACGCGCGCGTACCACCCGTACCGGCGTACCAGAAGATGCCGGCTCCTGGCCGCGCGCAGGAGCGGCGTGAACTCGCTCCCGCCGGGTGGCGAGCCGGACGTGTCCCGGGGGCGGAGGGCGAGCGTGGACATGCTTGTGGGCGTGGGCGTGATCTGGGGCATGCGGGACTCCGGCTCTGTCTCAGGCGAACGCTCTGACCTGAGGAAACGTACGGACCGATGACCTGCGGCGGCCATGAGGCGACCCCCCGTGTACGGGCGGGGGTCAGCGCCGTGCGGGAGGGGGCCGACGCCACCCCACAGCGCCAAGTGACCCGGATCACAGTTGACGATGGCGGACTGAAGGCCGGACAGGTGTACCCTCGGCGATCGCATCCCTCGGTAGTCAAATTTGAGGAATAAGTCATCGCTGCGCAGAAGACTCCCCCGGCAAACCCGTCCGAGGTCGCCGAACCAGCCGAACCGGCCGAACGCGGCGAATCAGCCGAACCGGCCGAGTTCGCCGACTGTTGTGCCGTGTTCCTCCCCGGCGACCCGGCCCGCACCGGTGCCGTCGCGTTCTGGCGGCCGGACGGCGGCGTTCCGCCCGTCGTCGCGTCGGGCCGGGCCGGGGACCTGACCGTCGTGCTGCCCGGCGAAGTCGGTGTCGAGCGGGTGAGCGTGCCCGCCGTCCTGCTCCCCGTACGCGCGGCCCTGCCGGTTCTCACGCGCGCGCGTGCCCTTCCGCACGCCGACCGCGGCACCGCCTTCTGGGGCACGGCGACCGTGCTGGCCCTGCACTTCCTCGCTCGCGGACTGCTTCTGCCCGGCCTGTCCGCCGGCGACCACGACGCCTGGCGCACGGGCCCGTTGGGGACGGACGACGTCGAGCGCGTCCGCCGGCTCGCCGCCGCCATGCCGCCCGAGGCACACGCCGTGCCCCTGGACGGAGCCGGACCCCTGCGGCTGCCCGACCCCGAACGGCTGCTGCGGGCCTTCCTGGACGCGGTCGCCGACACGCTCCCCCGCTCCCCCGCGGCCCCGCTGGTCACCGGAGGGTCCGCCTACGCGGCAGGGGAACCGCAGCACCTCCCCGAGCAGCGGGCCTGGGCGGCCGATGTCGCCGCGGGCCACGACGCGGGCGTACGGCTCTCGCTGCGGGTCGAGGCGTCGGGGCTGGCCACCGAGCCGGACGACGACACCCCGGTGGCGTTCAGGGCCGTGCTCCAGGTGCACAGCGTGAGCGACCCGGCGCTCGTCGCGGACGCCGCCGAGGTGTGGAAGGGCACCGGTGGCGCGGGAGCGGGCTCCGGTGCCCCGGGCTCGGGCTTCGGGCCGCGCGCGCGGATGGACGTTCTGCTCGCCCTGCGCCGCGCGGCACGGGCCTGGCCGCCGCTCACGCCGCTGCTCTCGGCGGCCGTGCCGGACGCCGTCGACCTCGCCGACGAGGAGGTCGCCGAACTCCTCGGTGACGGCGCGCGAACGCTCTCCGGCGCCGGAGTCGAGGTGCACTGGCCGAAGGAACTGGCCCGCAAGCTGACCGCCCGCGCGGTGGTGGGTCCGCCCGACGACACCCGGGAACCGGACACCGTCTCCTCGGACACGCCGTCGTTCCTGTCGGCCGACGCGCTGCTCGCCTTCGACTGGTGGTTCGCCCTGGGCGGCCAGCGGCTCACGCGCGAGGAACTGGACCGGCTGGCCGAAGCCAACCGCCCCGTGGTGCGGCTGCGTGACCAGTGGGTCCTCGTGGACCCTCAGGAGGTGCGCCGGGCCCGGGCCCGGCAGGACCGCAAGGTGACGCCCGTCGAGGCTCTCAGTGCGGCGCTGACGGGCTCGACGGAGGTGGACGGCCACCGGTTCGACGTGCAGTCCACGGGGTGGCTGGCGGCCCTGCGGGAGCGGCTGACGGACCCGGAGGCGCAGGAGCCGGTCGGGCAGCCCGCCGCGCTCGACGCCACACTGCGGGACTACCAGCTGCGCGGCCTGAGCTGGCTGGCCCGGATGACGTCGCTGGGGCTCGGGTGCTGTCTGGCCGACGACATGGGCCTCGGCAAGACGATCACCCTGATCGCGCTGCATCTGCACCGGCAGACCGACCCGGCGACCGCCGGCCCCACGCTCGTGGTGTGCCCGACGTCGCTGATGGGCAACTGGCAGCGGGAGATCGAACGGTTCGCGCCCGGCACGCCCGTGCGCCGCTTCCACGGGCCGCGCCGCGGCCTGGAGTCGCCCGCCGCCGGGGAGTTCGTGCTCACCACGTACGGCACGATGCGCCTGGACGCGGAACGGCTCGGCCGGGTTCCGTGGGGCATGGTGGTGGCGGACGAGGCCCAGCACGTGAAGAACCCGTACGCGGACACCGCACGCCGGCTGCGCTCGATCGGCGCCCGCGCGCGCGTGGCGCTCACCGGCACCCCGGTGGAGAACAACCTGTCGGAACTGTGGGCGATCCTCGACTGGACGACCCCGGGCCTGCTGGGCCCGCTCGGCACGTTCCGCACGCGGTACGCGCAGGCCGTAGAGAGCGGTCAGGACCCGGCCGCCGCGGAGCGGCTCACCCGCCTCGTGCGCCCGTTCCTGCTGCGGCGCCGCAAGTCCGATCCGGGGATCGCTCCGGAGCTGCCGCCGAAGACTGAGACCGACCGTGCCGTGTCGCTCACCAGGGAACAGGCGGGCCTCTACGAGGCCGTGGTGCGCGAGACGCTCGCGGAGATCTCCGGGGCGGACAGCATGGCGCGCCGCGGCCTGATCGTGAAGCTGCTGACGGGTCTGAAGCAGATCTGCAACCACCCGGCGCAGTTCCTCAAGGAGGAGCGGCCGAGGATCGCCGGACGCTCGGGGAAGCTGGAGCTTCTCGACGAACTGCTGGACACCATCCTCTCCGAGGGGGCGGGGGTGCTGGTCTTCACGCAGTACGTGCGCATGGGGCGCCTCATCGAACAGCACCTGTCGGCTCGTGGGGTGGCCTCGCAGTTCCTGCACGGCGGCACACCGGTCCCCCGGCGCGAGGCGATGGTGCGGCGCTTCCAGGACGGTGAAGTGCCCGTCTTCCTGCTGTCGTTGAAGGCGGCCGGCACGGGGCTGAACCTCACCCGGGCCGAGCACGTCGTGCACTACGACCGCTGGTGGAACCCGGCCGTCGAGGCGCAGGCGACGGACCGGGCGTACCGCATCGGGCAGACCCGGCCCGTGCAGGTGCACCGGCTGATCACGGAGGGGACCATCGAGGACCGCATCGCCGCCATGCTGACCCGCAAGAGGGAGCTGGCCGACGCCGTGCTGGGCGCGGGAGAGGCGGCGCTCACGGAACTCACGGACGCGGAACTGGCCGACCTGGTCGAGCTGCGAGGGGGCGGACGATGACCGAGTACGACGACATGGAGCGCACGTTCGCCGCGTTGCCGCCCACGCGCGGGCGGGGCTTCGCTCAGACGTGGTGGGGGCAGGCCTGGCTGAAGGCACTGGCGGACACGGCGCTGGACTCCGAGCAGGTGAAGACGGGCCGCAGGCTCGCGCGCGCGGGAGCGGTGGGCGCCGTGTCGGTGCGTCCGGGGCGCATCACGGCCGTCGTCCAGGACCGGGACGGTACGGCCCACCGGTCCGACGTTCTGCTGACTCAGCTGTCCGGTGAGCAGTGGAACCGCTTCGTCGACATGGCTGGTGAGCGGGCGGGGCACGTGGCGGCCCTGCTGGACCGCGAGATGCCTCCGCACCTGGTCGAGGACGCGGCGGCGGCGGGGATCGAGCTGCTGCCCGGCATCGGCGACCTGGAGCCCGAGTGCGGCTGCGGCGCCTGGGACCACTGCGGGCACACCGCGGCGCTCTGCCACCAGGTGGCCCGCTTGCTGGACCAGGACCCCTTCGTGCTGCTGCTGATGCGAGGACGCGCCGAACGCCCCCTGCTGGACGCCCTTCAGGAGCGCGGCGCCGCGCCCGCCGGGACAGCCGCCGAGGAGAACCTCGAACCCGCCGGAGTGGACGCGGCGGAGGCATACGCGGCCGGGGACATCCTGCCGCCGCTGCCCGCCCTGCCCGAACTGCCCGCGCAGCCCGGTGTCCCGCCCTCCCTGGACACCGAGGCCCGGCCCGCGGCGGGCATCGATCCGGCGGCGTTGGAGTTCCTGGCCGCCAGGACCGCCGCGGAAGCACACCGCCTGCTCGCCGACGCGCTCCGGGCAGAACCGCGGCCACGCGCCGGCGAGCAGGAGTCGACGGTGGCTCAGGACGCGGTCCGCCTCGCGGCGGGCGCACCGGGGAAGGCCGTCGCGGACCGGCTCGCCGACGGATCCGGACGCGACGGCGATCAACTGGCCCTGGCCGTACGCGCCTGGCGCCACGGAGGTGCGGCGGCCCTGTCCGTGTACGAGGAGGAGTGGTCCGTGGAGGGAGAGACAGCGGCACGCGCGCGTGCCGCCCTGGACGCGGCCTGGGACGAGGACGAACGGCCGGTCCTGCGGGCGACGGGCAACCGCTGGACGGTCGTCGGCGCGCCGAGCCAGCTGCGCCTCGGACGGGACGGCCGCTGGTGGCCCTACCGCGAGGAACGCGGTCGCTGGGTTCCTGCGGGAGGCGCAGCCCAGGACCCCGCGACGGCACTGGCCTCGATGGAGCCGGCGGAGGAGACCGGGAAAGGGACCCACTGAGGACCCTCGGAGTCGCGTCCTGGCCTCCTGCACTTCCTGGGACCTTGCCACGTGCTGGAGCCGTGCGGCCTTGTCGGTGCGCTCCTCGACGAGCAGCCGGTCACCGCCCACGGCGACACCGCACCGCGAACATCCTGGGGAGCCGTTGGGCCGACGACACGGCGTCCCCCTCCCTGGAGCAGCTCGACGACCCTGCGGCCTCGGGTGTCCCGGTGCTCGCCAAGCGGCTGGTGGTGGACCTGGGCGCGGTCGCCGGCGTGCGGCAAGATCGAGGGCGTCGCGCTCGTGGACCGCCGCACGCTCGCGCTCGTCAACGACAACGACTTCGGGATGACGGACGGCGCCGACGCGTTCGACGCGCAGGGCCGGCTGGTCGACAGGGGGGTGGAGACGACGGTGACGTACGTGCGGCTGCCGCACGGCGTCTGAGGCGGGTCGGCGACTACGGGAGCGCGTCGCCGGCCGGCTGGGGGATCAGCGATTCGAGCTCGCTCGGGAAGTCGGTCGGCAGCTCACTCGGAAAATCGCTGGGGAAACCGCTGGGCAGCTCACTGGGGAACCCCGACGGCAGCTCGCTGGGCACCTCGGTCGGCAGGCTGAAGGACGGTCGGGGAGAGCCGCTCGTGCTGCTCTTGGGGGGCGGCTGTTCGTCGGGCGAGTCGTCGCTCCCCGATGCCATGAGCACCACCGCGGCGACGGCCACAGCGGCAACGATCAGGGCCAGCAGTGCGTAGAGCGGACTCCGGCGCCTGCGCGGACCGCCGGCCGGGCTCAGCGGCTGCGTCGGAGGCGAACCGCCGTACGGGGCCGGTCCGTTGCGGCTGTATCCGTCGGGCGGTGGTCCGAAACCGCCGCCCGGGGGCGGGGTGTCGTCCGGTGGTCCGGGTGGCTGAGGAGGTACCGGCGGCAGGCCCATACCCCTCAGAGTCGCCCCGGACCGGTCGTGCCGCGACCCCCGCGCGGACGTTGGTACGGGCTCATGCCGTGGACGGCATGATTCCGGAACATTCCGCGCGGAGGCCGGTCACGACCCGTGCCGCACGCGCGCGTGCCGTCAGCCGCGTGCTCCCAGCAGGTGGTCCATCGCCAGCTGGTCGAGCCGCTCGAACGCCATCCCGCGGGCGGCGGCCTCCTCGGCGTCGAAGTCCTCGAAGGCAGTACGGTCCGCGAGCAGCGCCTTGAGGCCGTCGGCCGCGGTGGGCTGCGCCAGTTCGTCCAGGCGGGAGGCGCGCAGGGCCTCCTGGACCTCCGGGTCCGCGCGGAAGGCGGCCGCACGGTCCTTGAGGATGAGGTAGTTGCGCATGCAGCCGGCCGCCGACGCCCACACCCCGTCGAGGTCCTCGGTCCGCGGCGGCTTGAAGTCGAAGTGGCGCGGACCGGCGTAACCGGCGGTCTCCAGGAGGTCGACCAGCCAGAAGGCGGCACGCAGGTCACCGGCGCCGAAGCGCAGGTCCTGGTCGTACTTGATGCCCGACTGGCCGTTGAGGTCGATGTGGAAGAGCTTGCCCGCCCACAGGGCCTGCGCGATGCCGTGCGGGAAGTTCAGCCCGGCCATCTGCTCGTGGCCGACCTCGGGGTTGACGCCGTACAGCTCCGGACGCTCCAGGCGCTCGATGAACGCCAGCGCGTGGCCGACCGTGGGCAGCAGGATGTCGCCGCGCGGCTCGTTCGGCTTGGGCTCGATCGCGAAGCGCAGGTCGTAGCCCTGCTCGGTCACGTACTCGCCGAGGAGGTCGAAGGCCTCCTTCATGCGGTCCAGGGCCACCCGTACGTCCTTGGCGGCGCCGGACTCGGCGCCCTCGCGGCCACCCCAGGCGACGTAGGTCTCGGCGCCGAGCTCGACCGCGAGGTCGATGTTGCGGATGGTCTTGCGCAGGGCGTAGCGGCGCACGTCGCGGTCGTTGGCGGTGAACGCGCCGTCCTTGAAGACGGGGTGCGTGAAGAGGTTGGTGGTCGCCATCGGCACCTTCATGCCGGTCGCCTCGAGCGCCTCGCGGAAGCGCTTGATGTGCGCCTCGCGCTCGGTGTCGGAGGACCCGAAGGGGATCAGGTCGTCGTCGTGGAAGGTCACGCCGTGAGCGCCGAGCTCGGCCAGGCGCTGCACCGACTCGACCGGGTCCAGGGCCCTGCGGGTGGCGTCGCCGAACGGGTCCCGTCCCTGCCAGCCGACGGTCCACAGGCCGAAGGTGAACCTGTCCTCGGGGGTGGGCTGGTAGTTCATGCCGCGGCTCCTTGCGTGCTGGATCTATTTCGTCATGGCCGTTTACAAATTAGTATGCGATCGCATCTCTGGGAAGACAGACCCCGCAGAGCCGCGGAAAAACTTGAGGGAGAGCCCGATGTCAGCAGCCGAGGGTCCGCTCGTCGTCGGTGTGGACACGTCCACACAGTCCACCAAGGCCCTGGTCGTCGACGCGTCGACCGGACGGGTGATGGCGAGCGGGCAGGCCCCGCACACGGTGTCCTCCGGGGCCGGCCGCGAGAGCGACCCGCGCCAGTGGTGGGACGCCCTGTGCGAGGCCCTGCGCCAGTGCGGGGACGCGGCCCGGGAAGCCGCCGCGGTGTCGGTCGGCGGCCAGCAGCACGGCCTGGTCACGCTGGACGCCCGGGGTGAGCCGGTGCGCCCGGCACTGCTGTGGAACGACGTGCGTTCCGCGCCGCAGGCCCGGCGCCTGACCGAGGAGCTGGGCGGCGCGAAGTTCTGGGCCGAACGCACCGGCTCCGTCCCGGCCGCCTCCTTCACGGTGACGAAGTGGGCCTGGCTGGCCGAGCACGAACCGGAGGCCGTCCGCGCCACCACGAGCGTGCGCCTGCCCCACGACTACCTCACCGAGCGCCTCACCGGACAGGGCACCACCGACCGGGGCGACGCCTCCGGTACCGGCTGGTGGGCGTCGGCGACGGAGTCGTACGACACCGGGATCCTCGCCCACGTGGGGCTCGACCCCGCGCTGCTGCCCCGCGTGGTCCGCCCCGGCGAGGTGGCCGGCACCGTGCGGGACGGCCACGGCCTGCCCTTCGCCAAGGGCACCCTGGTGGCTCCGGGCACCGGAGACAACGCCGCCGCCGCCCTGGGCCTGGGGCTGCGCCCCGGCACGCCGGTGATGAGTCTCGGCACCTCCGGCACCGTGTACGCCGTGTCGAGGCGCCGCCCCACCGACCCCACCGGCACCGTGGCGGGCTTCGCCGACGCCCACGGCGACTGGTTGCCACTGGCCTGCACCCTGAACTGCACGCTCGCCGTCGACCGCGTCGCCGCCCTGCTGGGCCTGGACCGCGAGGCGGTGGAGCCCACCGCCGACGTGACCCTCCTGCCCTACCTGGACGGCGAACGCACCCCGAACCTGCCGAACGCCTCGGGACTGCTGCACGGCCTGCGGCACGACACGACGGGCGGACAGCTCCTCCAGGCCGCGTACGACGGCGCCGTCCACGCGTTGCTCGGCGCGCTCGACCTGGTCCTCGACGAGGACGCGGACCGCACCACGCCGCTGCTGCTGATCGGCGGCGGCGCCCGGGGCAGGGCCTGGCAGGAGACCGTACGGCGGCTGTCCGGGCGCCCCGTCCAGGTGCCCGAGGCGAAGGAACTGGTCGCGCTCGGCGCGGCGGCCCAGGCGGCCGGTCTGCTGACCGGAGAGGACCCGGGCGCGGTCGCCCGGCGCTGGAACACGGCCGCCGGGCCGGTGCTCGACGCCGTGGAACGGGACGACGCGGCGCTGGCCAGGATCTCCGGGGTACTCTCCGACGCGGCCCCACTGCTGGAGCGGGGGACGGACCCGAGTTGACGGAACCCTGGTGACCCACGGCCGTCGACCGGCCGCCGTTCACGACCGACGGAGGACGGACGGAGGCATGACCGCACCGCTGCACGAGACCCACCCGGCCGGCCCCGGGCGCACGCTGCCCGACACCCAGCAGGGCATGCGGCGCCGCAACCTCGCCCGGGTCATGCACGCCGTCAGTGCCGAGGGACCCCTCTCCCGCGCCGCCGTCGCCTCACGCATCGGTCTCACCCGGGCGGCGGTGTCGACCCTCGTCGACGAGCTGATCCGCTCGGGGCTGCTGGAAGAGCTCGGCCCGGAACGGCCCGGCCGGGTGGGCAGGCCGGGGTCGGCGCTCGCGGTGAGCGGGCGCGGTCCTGCCGGGATCGGCGCCGAGATCGGCGTGGACCACCTCGCGGTGTGCGCGGTCGACCTGCGCGGCAAGGTGCGGTCCAGGGCCGTGCGCTACGGCGCGAACCGGGGCCGCTCGGCCGAACCGGTGGTCAGGGAACTCACCGCTCTGGTGCGTGGGGTCGTCGCGGAGGCGGGGAGCGAGGGCCTGTGGCCGGCGGGGCTGGCCGTGGCGGTGCCCGGACTGGTGGCGCGCGACGGCCGGACCGTCGTACGCGCCCCGAACCTCGACTGGCACAACACGGACCTCGGTGCCCTGCTGCCCCCCGAGTTCGCGCCGGCCGTCGGCAACGAGGCCAACTTCGGCGCGCTCGCCGAGCTGTGGCTCGGTGCCGGTACCCCGCGCGACTTCCTGCACGTGTCGGCGGAGATCGGCATCGGCGCGGCCGTCGTCGTGGACGGGCGGCTGCTGCGCGGAACGCGGGGTTTCGCGGGCGAGCTGGGGCATGTGCCGGTCCACCCGGACGGACCGGACTGCCCCTGCGGCGGACGCGGTTGCCTGGAGCAGTACGCCGGTGAGGAGGCGGTGCTGCGGGCAGCCGGTCTGGACCTGGGCGAGGACCGCGTCGGGCTGCTCGCCCAGCGGGCCACGGACGGCGACGAGAACGTACGGCTCGCCCTGAGCGCCGCCGGAGAGGCGCTCGGGATCGCGCTGACCGGGGCGGTGAATCTGCTGGACCCCGAGGCCGTCGTGCTCGGCGGCGCGCTCGCGGGCCTCGCGCCCTGGCTCCTGCCGTCCCTGCGCGACGAACTGGCCCGGCGCACAGCGGGACCGTCCTGTCCGGTTTCCGTGTCCCGGCTGGGTCCCGAGGGCCCGCTGCTGGGGGCTGCGCACTCGGTGGTGCGGGCGGTGCTGGACGATCCGGCGGGCGTGGCCGAACCGGTCTGACGCGGATGAGCTCGCTCGTGGACGGGTGGGGTGAGCTTCTCGTGGACGGGTGGGGTGAGCTCGCATGTGGCCGGGCGAGGTTGTCCGCCCGTGGCCGGGGAGGGCGAGTCCGCCCGTGGACGGAAGGAGATCACCTGCGGCCGGGATGAGATCACCTGCGGTTGCCGGGCGAGATCGCTCGCCGTGCCCTGACGACTCCCCTCACCGCCGCTGGGCGCCCTGCCCCGGCGTTCCCCAGGCTGTTTTCACCTGTCCGAGTGAGCGAGTTCTCCCCAACCCTTCCGCTGTCCACGGAAACACTCGGCGTCCTCCGGCCCGACCGGCTTGAGCCGTACCGTGATCACGCGAGGCGCTGCCGTCGTGCGACGGGCGGGGCCGGCTTGGGGCGGCCCGGGGCCCGGGGCCCGGGCCGGCCGCATCGCCCGGCCCCGCCTCGCCGAACCGCCGTCCAGCCAACCGCCGTCCGCTGGCTCTCCCTTCGCAGATCGGAGCTGTGCACGATGAACGACCCCAGGCTCCTGACCGTTCGTCCCGAACCCGGCGGTACCCCCGAGTCGGACAGGCACATCACCTCGACGGGTTCGGCGCGCCCATTGAAGGACGCGTTCCGGATATCCCGGTCGGCCTGGTCCACTGGCTGGTGCGTGACCACGGGTTCAGTGAGCTGGACGCGTACCAGTTCGCAACCCGGAGCGTGGAGGCCCCGTTGGCCCATGTGTGCGACACCGCCACCCGGGCGCCGGCCAAGATCCGCAAGGAGTGGCTGCCCGAACGCGAGACGCACCGAGGCGGGCACGCCCGGCCGCGGGAGACCGCTCCAGCCGCCCTACGGGGTTCAACACCGCCCACCCGAAAGCACTGCTTCCTTGAAAGGCACTCCCCCATGGAACACGTGAAGCCACTCCCCAGCAGGCGGCGGCTGCTGGGGGGCGCCGCCCTCGCCGCCGTCCCGTTCGCGCTGGTGCCGGACGCGCCCGCCCGAGCACAGTCCCGGACCGGCGAGGACCCCGCGGCGGCCCGAACCGGTGACCACCCTTCGGCGGCGCGAGCCGTCGACTACCCCGCGGCCGAGTGGCAGCCGGCGACCACGTCCAACTACACGACGTCCAGCCGTCCCAGCGCCTATCCCCTCACCCACGTGGTCATCCACGTCACCCAGGAGACGTACGCCGACACGCTGGCGATCTTCCGGAACCCGCAGAAGAAGGTGTCCGCGCACTACGTCGTACGGTCCGCGGACGGGCATGTGGCGCAGTGTGTCCGTGAGGCCGACATCGCCTGGCACGCGGGAAACTGGGACTACAACACCCGCAGCATCGGCATCGAACACGAGGGCTGGGTGGACCGCCCCGCCTACTTCACCGACGCGCTGTACGAGCAGTCGGCGAGGCTGACAGCCGCGATCTGCGCCAAGTACCGCATCCCCAGAGACCGGGCGCACATCATCGGGCACAACGAGGTGCCGGGCGCGGACCACACCGATCCGGGCCCGAACTGGGACTGGACACGCTTCATGAGGCTCGTCGACATCGCCTGACCGGACGGACAGGCCCGGCGTTCGGGTGACCACCGTCGAAACGGTTGTCCGCGCGCGTACCCGGAGTGACGATGTCCCCGAGAGCATCGCCTTTCGGGGAGGCCGAGTTGACCGATCCGTGGGTGGCCCTGGAACCGGGGGCCGACCCCGCCGAGCGCGTACGGATGCTGCGGCGCGCGCACGACACGTTCACCGAGGCGGGCACCGTACCGCGTCCGGTGCGTGCCGTGGTCGCCGACTCCTGGCGGCGTTCGGCGCGGGCCGGGGTCGGGCCCGACGGCACCGCGCGGGTCGAGCTCTCGGACGGCGACCTCGGCTCCTACCGCGCCGAGCACCCACTGGCACGGGTGATGCCGCTGTTCCGAGAGTTGCTGGGCACGTTCGCGGCGGACGGCGAGCATCTGCTCGCCGTGTGCGACGCGCACGGCAGGCTGCTGTGGGTCGAAGGCCATCCGAGCACGCGCCGCGAGGCGGACCGGATGAACTTCGTCCCGGGTGCGCGGTGGGCGGAGACCGCGGTCGGGACGAACGCCCCGGGCACCGCGGTCGCCCTCGACCGCCCGGTACAGGTGTTCGCGGCCGAGCACTTCATCCGGCGGGTGCAGCCCTGGACGTGTGCGGCGGCTCCCGTGCACGACCCGCGCTCCGGGCGGGTGCTCGGCGCTGTCGACATCACCGGCGGGGACGGACTGGCGCATCCGCACAGTCTGGGTTTCGTACAGGCCGTGGCTCGGGCCGCCGAGTCCCAGCTGGCCCTGCTCCCGCCCGAGCAGCCCGCGGCCGACGCCCCCGAACTCACCGCGCTGGGACGGGACGAGGCACAGCTGTTCACCGGCGGACGCGGCATCAGGCTCAGCCGTCGGCACAGCGAGATCATGGTGCTGCTGGCCCGCCGTCCGCAGGGCCTGACCGGCGACGAGTTGCTGTACGCCCTGTACGAGGACGAGTCGGTGCCGCCGGTGACGCTGCGTGCCGAACTGGCCCGGCTGCGCCGGGTGCTGGGTCCGGACCTGCTCGCGTCGCGGCCCTACCGGCTCACCGTGCCGGTCGAGTCCGATGTCGCCGTCGTCGAGCGGCGGCTGGAGACCGGCGCGGTGACGGCGGCCGCGGCGGCGTACGCGGGCCCGCTGCTGCCCGACTCGCAGGCCCCGGCCGTGGCCCGGGTACGGCGACGCCTCGCCGACGGCCTCCGTACGGCACTGATCGCCCGCCGTGACCCCGACCTGCTGGCGGACTGGGCGCACGCTCCGTGGGGCGAGGACGACCTCGACGTATGGCGGGCGCTCGCCGCGGTGCGACCGACGGCGGCGGTCCGGGCCCGCCTGGCGGCGCTGGAATCCGAACTGGCGGCGCCGCGCGGGCGGCCACGCCTGACGCCCCGTTGACCGATCCCTTCAGCCGCCCGGGCTCGCCCACCCGCCACCCGCCACCCGGCCACCCGGCCACCGGGCCACCGGGCCACCCGCCCTGAGACAACCGGTCGACGCTCCCGGGCGACTGGCACCAGCACCATGGAACCCCACCCACCACGCCCTCAGTCGGCGCAACGTACTTGCAACCCCCCGCTTCCTAGCCTCGCGCCGAGAGCTGCCCAACGGCGGGCAGCGCTTCTGAAGGAGGCAGACCGGCATGACCCGTTACGCTGCGCCCGGAACCGAGGGCGCGATCGTCTCCTACCAGGCGCGCTACGACCACTTCATCGGCGGCGAGTACGTGCCGCCGGCCGGCGGACAGTACTTCGACAACCCGTCCCCGGTGAACGGGCAGCCGTTCACGGAGGTCGCCCGCGGCACCGCGCAGGACGTGGAGCGAGCGCTGGACGCGGCGCACGCGGCCGCCCCGGCCTGGGGCCGTACCTCGGTGACCGAGCGCTCCGACATCCTGCGGAAGATCGCCGACCGTATGGAGGCGCATCTCGAACCCCTGGCGGTGGCGGAGAGCTGGGAGAACGGCAAGCCGGTGCGGGAGACCCTGGCGGCGGACATCCCCCTCGCCATCGACCACTTCCGTTACTTCGCGGGCGCGATCCGCGCGCAGGAGGGCTCACTCGGCGAGCTCGACGACGACATGGTGGCGTACCACTTCCATGAGCCGCTGGGCGTCGTCGCCCAGATCATCCCGTGGAACTTCCCCATCCTGATGGCGACGTGGAAACTCGCCCCCGCCCTCGCCGCGGGCAACGCGGTGATCATCAAGCCCGCCGAGCAGACCCCGGCGTCCCTCCACTACTGGCTGAGCCTCGTCGCTGACCTGCTGCCGCCGGGTGTGGTGAACATCGTCAACGGCTTCGGCGCGGAGGCGGGCAAGCCGCTGGCGTCCAACCCGCGGGTGGCGAAGGTGGCGTTCACGGGTGAGACCACGACGGGGCGGCTGATCATGCAGTACGCCTCGGAGAACATCAAGCCGGTCACCCTGGAGCTCGGGGGCAAGTCGCCCAACATCTTCTTCGACGACGTATGGGCGAAGAACGACGACTTCCGCGACAAGGCGCTCGAAGGTTTCACCATGTTCGCGCTCAACCAGGGCGAGGTGTGCACCTGTCCGTCCCGGGCGCTGGTCCAGCGCGGCCACTACACCGAGTTCCTGGAGGCGGCCGTCGCCCGTACCGAGCTGATCGAGCCCGGGCACCCCCTCGACACCGACACCATGATCGGCGCCCAGGCCTCCAACGACCAGCTGGAGAAGATCCTCTCCTACCTGGACATCGGCCGGCAGGAGGGCGCGAAGATCCTCACTGGCGGACAACGTGTCGATTATGACGGCGAGTTGAAGGGCGGCTATTACGTCCAGCCGACCATCTTCGAGGGTGACAACCGCATGCGGATCTTCCAGGAGGAGATCTTCGGGCCGGTCGTCTCGGTGACGTCCTTCGACGGCTTCGACGACGCGATCGAGATCGCCAACGACACGCTGTACGGGCTGGGCGCGGGCGTCTGGACGCGGGACATGAACACGGCGTACCGCGCGGGCCGGGCGATCCAGGCGGGCCGCGTCTGGACGAACTGCTATCACGCCTATCCGGCACACGCCGCGTTCGGCGGATACAAACAGTCGGGAATCGGCCGCGAGACACACAAGATGATGCTGGAGCACTACCAGCAGACGAAGAACATCCTCGTTTCATACAGTCCGAAGAAGCTCGGGTTCTTCTAGCGCGTGAAGTCGGCGGCGAATTCTCTCCGGCGAGACGTCCAGCCGCGGGGCGTGTTCTTCGAACGCCACTCCTTCCACGGCCACGGCCTGTTCGCCGGCCGTGACCGGTCCAAGGGTCGGGGGCTCTCCTGAGAAGGCCGCTCCGTCCTCCGGTCCGGGATGGACGTCGACGCAGTGGAGCCAGAATCCTCCTGGCTCCACTGCGTGGTGCGGGCGTGTCACTGGAACTGTGCGAAGAACCTCCAGATCTCTGCCTTGGTCCAGGTGGTGACGCCGCTTTCGCCGGAGGAGCCGTCGACCGGACCGGGTATGTGGCCTCCGTCGAACGCGGCCCATTGGACCGGGTATCCGGCACGGCAGCCCGAGTAGGTGGTGGTGATGTGCGTTCGGCTGCCCGGCGCGGGCTCGCGCGGGCTCTGGGACGTGCAGCCGTTGTTGCTGACGAATCGGTCGCGCAGGGACCGTCCTTGCCCGATGTTGAGGACGGAGTCGCTGATGCCGTGGATTCCGAAGTAGGCGATGGGCTGGTTGCCGCCGCTGCACCCGCTGATCTGGGCGCCGGAGATGACCGCCACGGCCCTGAAGACGTTCGCCCGGCTGCACGCGAGTGCGTAGCTCATGCCGCCGCCCCAGCTGAATCCCGTGGCGAAGCGCTGTGCCGGGTTGACACAGAGGCCGCCCTCGATGCGCCGGATCATGTCGTCGACGAAGGTGACGTCCTCACCGCCCGAATTGGCCCAGCCGTTGCCGAGGCCCTGGGGGGCGACGAGGATCGCGCCGTTGTTCGACTGTTCCTGTTGGCCGTAGTAGGACCAGGCGTTCCCGCTCGTGCCGCCCGAGGCGACGTCGCCGGCGGTTCCGCCCCGCCAGTGGAACGCGAAGATCAGCCGGTAGCGGTGGCCGCTGTCGTAGTTGGCGGGCACCCTGAGGATGAAGCTGCGGCTCTTGCCGCCGCTCTGAATCGTGTGCGTGCCGCTCGCCAGGGTCGGGGCGCTGCCGCAGCCGCCGCCGCCACCGGACGACAGCTTGACCATCTGCCACTGCTGGTTGGCGCCGCCCCAGTCGGAGTACTGGACGACGTTGCCGCCGTCCGCGGTGGAGGCGCCCTGCACCTCGACCGCCTTGCCACTGGTGCGGTTGATCAGCCGCACGTGGCCCGCGTCGGAGTCGGCCAGGCGGAACTGCTGGTTGGCCCCGTTGTGGTCGGCCCACTGCTGGATCGCGGCACCGTCCGCGGTCGAGGCGCCGGCCACGTCGAGAACCTTGCCCGAATGCCTTGCCTTGAGGCGGTAGAAGCCGCCGCCGGAGTCCACGAACTGCCACTGCTGGTTGGTTCCGTCGCCGCGCGTCCACTGGCTGATCCGCGCGCCGTCGGCGGTGGCCGCGCCGGAGACGTCCAGCGCCTTGCCGCTGTTGCGATTGACCAGGACGTACCAGGCATTGGTGTCCACCGTCGCCGCCTGGGCGGGCGCCGGATTCACCACGGCGATCATGCCGATCGCGAGGGTTCCCGCCACCACGGCGGCGACCCGGGACCACCAGCGATGTCTGCGGGGAGGGGCGGGGGAAGCCGCACCGTAGGTCTTCATCGACTCGCCCTTTCGTCTGTGGCAGGTCCCATCAGGAGCGGGTCCAGCGTTGGTTGCTGCCGTTCGAACAGGAGTAGAGCTGGATCAGGGTGCCGTTGGCGGTACCGCCCGCGACGGCGTCGAGGCAGAGGCCGGACTGGACGCCGGCGATGGATCCGTCGGAGTTGAGGCGCCATTTCTGGTTGTCGCCGCCCCAGCAGCTGTAGATCTGGACTCTGGCGCCGTTGCCGGTGCCGGCGGCGTCCAGGCACTTGTTGCCGTAGACCCTCAGCTCGCCGGCGGCGGTGTACGTCCACTGCTGGTTGGCGCCGGTGTGGCAGTCCCACAGCTGGAGCTGGGTGCCGTCGGTGGTACTGCTGCTGGGCACGTCCAGGCAGCGGCCCGATCCGACGCTCTTGACCGGTCCGGAACCCGGAGGCGGCGTGGTGGTGCCGCCGTTGAGTGCGTTCAGGACGGCGGTGTAGGCGGCCTTCTTGCTGCCGTCGCCGTTGAACAGCAGCGGCGTGTCCCCCGGCCGCCAGGAGTCGGTGTCGCGCACCCCCCAGACCGTGATGCCGAGGCAGCGCGGGACGGCCAGGCAGTCGTTGGTCACGTTGGCGTAGGTCGAGGCCGGGGCGCCCTGGATGTCGAGTTCGGTGATGGCCACGTCGACGCCGAGGGCGGCGAAGTTCTGCAGGGTGGTGCGGAAGTTGCTGTGGTAGGGGCTGCCGCTGTTGAAGTGCGCCTGGAAGCCGACGCAGTCGATCGGCACGCCACGCTGCTTGAAGTCCCGGACCATGGCGTACATGGCCTGGGTCTTGGCCCAGGTCCAGTTCTCGACGTTGTAGTCGTTGTAGCAGAGCTTGGCGGCCGGATCGGCGGCGCGCGCGGTGCGGAAGGCGACCTCGATCCAGTCGTTGCCGGTGCGTTGCAGGTTGGAGTCGCGCCGGGCTCCCGAACTGCCGTCGGCGAACGCCTCGTTCACGACGTCCCACTGCGCGATCTTGCCCTTGTAGTGGGCCATCACGCCGTTGATGTGGCCGATCATCGCCTGGCGCAGCGTGCTGCCGCTGAGGCTCTGCATCCAGCCGGGCTGCTGGGAGTGCCAGGCCAGGGTGTGGCCGCGCACCTGCTTGCCGTTGTTCACCGCCCAGTTGTAGACGCGGTCACCGGCGGTGAAGTTGAACTGGCCCCGCTGCGGTTCGGTGGCGTCGATCTTCATCTCGTTCTCGGCCGTCACCGAGTTGAACTCACGGCCCGCGATCGTCGTGTACGCCGAGTCGCCCAGCCTGCCCGAGGCGATGGCGGTGCCGAAGTAGCGGCCGCTCTGCGCCGCCGCGGCGCCGAGCGTGGTCTCGGCGGCGTGTGCGGTCGGCGGGGCGACCAGTGCGGCGGCCACGCCGAGGACGCCGACGACCAGCGCCAACAGCAGGCCGCGGATCGTGCGGCGGACGACGGGTCTGGGAAGGGCATACGAGCCCATGACTGTGCCTCCAAGGTAGACATCACGGAAGGACTGAAACGCAGGGGGGATGCGTCGTCCGCTCCCACTCGGCAGACGGTCGGGGTGGGCCGGAGCCCGGGCAGCACGGAATTACCGGGCACGGCGGTCATGGGACCGGGACGATCTCCACCGGCACGGACGGCGCCCGGTCGGCCGTCGGGTGACGTACGGCGGTCGGCGGCGGTGTCTCGACACGGGCATGGGCGTGCTCCATCGCGGCTCAGTGGGGGGACCGCCACGCGGCGTCGCGTACCTCTCCGACTGCGCGAGGAGCCAGGATGCGCTGGTGCGGACCTCACTGGAACGAGACGGGGTGGCGCAGGTGCTGTGGTGCGACGCGGGTGCTTCGGTGCGGGGTTCTGCGGGCGGCTGCGCGGGGATCTGCCGTGCGGCTGTGCGTGGATCTGCCGCAGCACGACATTGCTCAGGGTCGACGTAGTCCGATATCTCGAACCACGGCCGGGCGCTCAGACAGGGATGATTGAGGTATTGATGATGGATCGTCAATACTCTCCACGGAAAAAGTTTCCGTTCCTCGCTCGAAAGTTTCCGGAATCCCGGCGAGCCGGAGGCGAAATCCCGGCGTCACCATCGGCGGATGCCGTAGGCCGGGGCCGGGGCGAGTGCGCGGACACCGCTTGCTCGACCTCTCGCCTCTCCCCTCCTCCCCGTGGACGCCTTGGACTGGCGAGTTGTATCGCGAACTCCGGAGCGCCTCCGGCCGGCGCGACAGCGCGTCAAGCGGCAACGGGAGGCGCTGATTGCAGACAGATCGGCGACAGGCCTTGACCGGAGGGCGCCGCATTCCTAGCTTGTGGCGTCACAGCATCCGGAAATTCTTCGAAACATTTCGAGATCGTCCCCTGCTGCCCGGCACGTCCGCTCCGCGGTTCATCGGGGTCACCTCACCCCCGTCCCCCAAAGGAGGCCCTCTGATGCGTTTTCGCCACCCGTTCCCGGTTCGCCCAAAACGCTTACTCGCCGTCCTCGCGCCTTTGCTGCTCGTGGCCACGTTCCTCGGCGCCCAGCCCGCCGGCGCGGCGACCGTAGATCCCAACGCCTCGTATGTGCTGGTCAACCGCAACAGCGGCAAAGCCCTGGACGTCTACAACATGGCGACCAACGACGGCGCCCGTATCACTCAGTGGACCAGGAACGATCAGAACCAGCAGCAGTGGCAGTTCGTCGATTCCGGGGGCGGCTACTACCGCATCAAGTCCCGCCACTCGGGCAAGGTCCTGGACGTCCACAACTGGTCCACCGCGAACGGCGGTTCGATCGTCCAGTGGGCCGACCAGAACGCCACCAACCAGCAGTGGCGGCTGGCCGACAGCTCGGACGGCTACGTCAGGTTCGTCTCGCGCCACAGCGGCAAGGCCCTCGAAGTACAAGGCGCCTCCACCGCCGACAACGGGAACATCGTCCAGTACGACGACTGGGGCGGCACCAACCAGCAGTGGCAGCTCGTCAAGGTCGGCGGCGGCAATCCCGCCCCGTGCGATCTTCCGTCGACATACCGCTGGTCATCGACGGGCGCGCTGGCGCAGCCCAGGCCGGGGTGGGTCTCGCTCAAGGACTTCACCGTCGCCCCCTACAACGGCAGGCAACTCGTCTATGCGACGACGCACGACACGGGGACGAGTTGGGGTTCGATGAACTTCGGCCTGTTCACCAACTGGCCGGAGATGGCCTCGGCCAGCCAGAACGCGATGTCGGCCTCCACCGTCGCGCCCACGCTCTTCTACTTCGCGCCGAAGAACATCTGGGTGCTCGCCTACCAGTGGGGCGGGACCGCTTTCTCCTACCGGACGTCGAGCGACCCCACCAACCCCAATGGCTGGTCGTCCCAGCAGGTGCTCTTCTCCGGAAGCATCTCCGGCTCCGGGACGGGACCCATCGACCAGACGCTCATCGGTGACGGGACGAACATGTACCTGTTCTTCGCTGGTGACAACGGCAAGATCTACCGGGCCAGCATGCCGATCGGGAACTTCCCGGGCAGCTTCGGCACGACCTCGACAGTGATCATGAGCGATACCACGAACAACCTGTTCGAAGCCCCGCAGGTCTACAAGTTGCAGGGCCAGAACCGCTATCTCATGATCGTCGAGGCGATCGGCTCGCAGGGCCGCTACTTCCGCTCGTTCACGGCCACCAGTCTGAACGGCTCATGGACACCCCAGGCCGCGACGGAGAGCAATCCCTTCGCCGGCAAGGCCAACAGTGGCGCCACCTGGACCAACGACATCAGCCATGGCGAACTACTCCGTACCAGCGCCGATCAGACCATGACCGTCGATCCCTGCAATCTGCAGTTGCTGTACCAGGGGCGCAGCCCCAACTCCGGCGGCGACTACGGCCTCCTGCCCTACCGTCCGGGTCTGCTGACACTGCGGCGCTGACGGCGTGACACGAGTCCGGCTCCGGTAGGGAGCCGGCGTGGCGGGCCCGGCGAAAGGCCGAGCCCGCCACGGTCACGCCACCACACGTGACCTCCCGGAAGCCGGCGACCGGGCCGGGCCCGTCCGCGCAGACCACCCGCGGGCGGACATGGGATGGAACCGGGCACCCGGGTGACTCCGAACTCCATGACCACCGGCGGGGCGTTCTTCGCCCCAAGGAGCCGTGCCCGTGAACGCCGGTCCGGCCGGCCCGAGGGCGACCGGATACAGTGCGCGAGACGGCAGCCTGGTCAGGGAGGGGAAACGTGACCGACACCAGCGACACCCGACCCGCCGGCAGCGAGGCGCGGGCTCCGCGGCAGAGCGGACTGCACCGCCTGATGCGCTACCTCCCCCTGATCGCCCCCGTCCTGCTGTGGGCCGTGCCCTGCTGGGTGCTCCTGCACACCGGCCAGCACTGGCCGGTGCCCGTCACGCTGGTCGGCACCGCCCTGTTCGCCCTCGGCCTCGTGGGTATGCCGCTCGCGATGGCGCGCGGCCACGGCCGGCGCCAGCAGGACCGTGCGGCGATCGTCGGTGACACCCTGCTGGGCGCCAGCTGGGTTCTGTTCACCTGGTCCATTCTGCTCGGCGTCTCCTTGCGGCCGGCCCTGACCGTGGTCGGCGTCGACGGGAGTCAGGACCGGGCCCGAATCGTCACTTGGGCCGTCCTGGGCGTAACCGCCGTCCTCCTCGCCTGGGGGTACGCCGAAGCCCGCCGCGTACCGCGCGTACGCCGACTCGATGTGCGACTCCCGCGGCTGGGTGCCGGGTTGGACGGCATCCGCGTCGTCCTCATCACCGACACCCACTACGGCCCGCTCGAGCGCACTCGCTGGTCGGCGCGGGTGTGCGAGAGGGTGAACACCCTGGAAGCCGACCTGGTCTGCCACACCGGCGACATCGCGGACGGCACGGCCGAACGCCGCCGCGCCCAGGCCCTCCCCCTCGGTACCGTGCGGGCCACCCGGGCCCGTGTCTACGTCACCGGCAACCACGAGTACTACAGCGAGGCCCAGGGCTGGGTCGACCTGATGGGCGAGCTGGGCTGGGAGCCGCTGCGCAACCGTCATCTGCTGCTCGAACGCGGAGGCGACACCCTCGTGGTCGCCGGCGTGGACGACGTCACCGCGGAGTCCTCCGGTCTGGCAGGCCACCGCGCCAACCTCGCCGGAGCCCTGAACGGCGCCGACCCCGACCTACCCGTCCTGCTCCTGGCACACCAGCCGAAGTTCGTCGACCGGGCGGCAGCCGACGGCATCGACCTCCAACTCTCCGGCCACACCCACGGCGGCCAGATCTGGCCCTTCCACCACCTGGTCCGCATCGACCAGCCCGCCCTCGCCGGCCTCAGCCACCACGGCACCCGCACCCTCCTCTACACCAGCCGCGGCACCGGCTTCTGGGGCCCGCCGTTCCGCGTCTTCGCCCCCAGCGAGATCACCCTGCTCGTGCTCCGCTCCCCGCACGTGCCCACCTCGTCGTAGCACGGGGCGGGTCAACACAGCCGCCGGGAGCAGGCCACGGGGGGCCAGGCCGGCGGTCGGCCGCTCCGGCCGCTGAGGAGCGCGGCGGCGCCGTCGTGGAACCGCCGATACGCCCGGCGCTCCACTCCCTGCCCGAGCCCCACCTGCCCGCCACCCTCCGCCGGCCCCCGCCAACCGCCCGGTGTCACTCTTCCGGCCCAGGGCCACCCGCGCACGGCTTGCCGATGAACCGCGCCCGTTCAGGCTGGGAAGGAGCCCCCGCCCCGGGCAGTCGAGAACCCAGGTCGACCGTGACGCCTCTGTCGGACTCCCGCCCGTCATGCCCCCGGGGCATCTTCCGGAGGGAGCGACCATGGTCGACCTAGGTTTCGTGGGCCCCAGCAGGCCCGCCAACGACCACAAGTTCCTGAGTGTCACCGACGGCGACACGCCGAACATCGCCATGGCGGTTCGCATGGTGTCCATCGACACTCCGGAGAGCCGCTACGGCGGCGCCCCGGCCACCGCCCAGGCCGCTCTGGACCGCACCAGGACGCGGCTGCTGGACGGCACCTACGACGAGCTGCCGCAGGACCTGCGCGACTACCTCGTCTCCCGGATCACTCCCGACGCCGCGGAGCGGCATCAGGCCGCGGGCAAGGCGGCGTCCGAGGCTCACACGGACATGGTGACCACGCGGCTGGCCCGCCCCGACGGGTCGCAGCGCAAGATGGCCGTCGTCGCGACCGGCGAGCTCGTCGACAGCAACGGACGACTGCTGGCCTACACCGCGCCCTGGTTCAGCGGCAGTTCGTCCGACCCGCTGCCGCCACGCGACGACCCGCGCCGGCGCACGTTCAACCTGGACCTGGTGGCACACGGCTGGGCGGCCACCTTCCTCATCTACCCGTCCATTCCGTCCTTTGCCGACCTGAACCTGCTGCTGGACGAGGCGGAGGCGGCCTGGACCCAACAGCGCGGCGTCTGGGCGCGGTTCGGCCAGGACCTGCTGCTGGGCTACGAGTACCGGGCCTGCGTCAAGCTCGGCGCCAGGGAGCTGACCGATCCGGCCGAGGCGATCGGGCAGGCCTACCAGCGGGTGTGCGTGGACCTGCGGACTCTCACCGAGGTCGGTCTGTACGGCTACCACCAGGTGCCGCCCCAGCACCGGCTGTGGATCTGGGCGACCGACCTCGACCAGGCACGCGGGGACCTGCCGATCAGGCCCTGAGCCGGCCGAGGCCCGCCCTCATCGAGACCGTACGGGACAGGACGAGGGCCCTCGCCGACGAGGCTCACCGGGAGGCGCTGCGCGATGCCGCGGGAACCGGCCACGACCGCCCGCGACGGGTCGAGTGGTCGAGCTGGTGGGCGAGTTGTCGCTGTGGAGCGAGGCGTTCCGTACGGTGTGGGCGCGTCATGACATCCGGCAGAAGCGGCACGAGACCAAGCGTTTCCGGCATCCGCTCGTCGGGGAACTCACCCTGGAGTACGAGTCGTTGACCATCAACAGCGCGCCGGGGCAGCAACCCGTCGTCCACCGGGCCGAGTCCGGCGGCCCCTCCGCCCACGCGTTGGCGCTGCTCGGCAGCATCACCGCGACGCGGACGGCACAGCCGTCGGATTCCTTCCGGCAGGACATCGCAGCGGGCGACTGAACCACCCGGCCACAATGGCCCGGAACCATTCCGGCCCGCGGTCACCGGTGACCGGGAGTCGGTCACCGGTGTCCGGTGGCACGGGGTCAGTCGCGGCCCATGGCCTTGCGGACGGCGTCCCGGGTGCGGTCCATCAGCGCGGCGACGGGGCCCAGGGCCATGTTGGCGGAGGCGGACTCCACGCCCGGGTGCGGACGGGTGGGCGCCATCGCCTCGGCCGCCTTCACCCCCTTGGCCAGGGACGCGAGCGTCCCGGCGTCGGCGCTGCGCCGGATGTGGATGAACTCGTAGCGTTCCTCGGCGCGGGCGTGTTCCTGCACCTCGGTGCGCAGGGCCAGCAGTTGGGGCAGGAACTTGGGATCGTCGGTGTCCATGTCGTCGAGGGCGCTCAGGGTCTCCTTGGCCGACCGCTCCTCCGCGAGCCGGGCGTCCACGACCTCTTCGCCGCCCTTGACCGTGCGGCGGACGAACGGGTGCACGATCTCCTCCTCCGCCGTCTCGTGGACGGCGAGGAGGCGCACCAGCCGGCGGAACGCCTCCTGCCGGGCGTCGCCCTGGCAGGCCTCGACCTCGTCGAAGAGGTTGCGGATGTCCCCGTGCTGACGCATGAGCAGGCCCACCACGTCGACGTCGGGAGCGGCGTCGTCGCCGGCGTGCGGCGTGCGTGTTTCAGCCATCGCTGGTTTCCTCACTTCTCCCGCAGGGCGGGGTCGGGGTGTTCGCCCTCGGTCTCGATGCGGTACTCGCGCCCGAACATCTCCTCGTGCTGCGCCATCACGCGCTCGCTGGGCGGTTCCTCGCCGCCGTGGATCTGCTCCTGCATCTTCTCGAACCGTTCGTGCGCGTCCCGCACGTAGCCGGCGCCGAGCGTGGTCAGGTCGATCTGTGTGTCGAGGAGTTCGCGCAGGTACGCCTTGTTCGGCTCGAAGGTGAGCACGTTGGGCAGCTGCGGGGCGAGGACCGACTCCGGGTCGCGTCCGTCGTGCCGGCGCATCAGGTCGCAGGCGATGTGCAGGTGTTCCAGTTCCTGGTTCAGGTGCAGCTCCCAGATGGCCTTCACCTTGGGGTCGCTCTCCTGCTCCATGAAGGAGTAGTAGAGGTAGCACTCGTTGTACTCGTGGTTGACGAGTTGCTCCCACCACGTCTCGCCCGGGTCGACCAGGGACTCGTAGTGCGTGACGTGCTCCTCCTCGATCAGGCCGATCTCCTGGTAGAGCTGGCGGGCGATCGGCTCCATGTACTGCGGGCCGACGTTCATGTAGAAGTTCATGGTCTGCTGCTCCGCCGACATGATCGTCAGCGCGTGCAGCTTCGACAGCGGGTTCGTCGTGTCCTTGTCGTACGGATCGCGGACGTTGTCGGCCGGGTGGCGGTGGTGGAACTTCGTCGGCCGGCCCGGCATCACCTCGGTCAGGCCCTCGACGATCGCGTCCGCCTTGCGGTGCTCGATCATCTCGTAGAGGTTCGCGTACCGGTACAGGTGGTCGAAGTCCTCCAGCACGCCGAACTGGTACGCCTGCTTCAGGTGCGGGTCCGGCTCCATCCGGGCGACCCAGGCGGTGAGGTCGACGGCCACCTGCTCGTAGGCGATGGTCGTCTCCAGCACCGACGAGACCCCGGGCAGCAGCCAGTTCACGGCCTTCTGCTGCTGGTGCTCGATGTAGCGGACCTCCGCCAGCTGCCGTTTGACCTCAGGGTCGACGGTGTTGCGCGCCAGTTGATGGCTGAACATGATCGCTTCGACCTCGATGCCGTTCATCGTGATGACGCGACAGCGGGTGTACGGGTCACTGTGGTCGGGATCGATCGGGGTGACGTTCAGCTCGCGCCAGTTCCTGAGCTGACGGTCCAGCGGGATACCGCGCTGTTCCAGGGGATTGAAGGTCATCTGTGCCTCCTGGTCAGTCGATGGTGAGTCGCAGGGTCCCCCGCGAGAAGAAGATCACTCTTCGGAATTCGAGGGCGGGAACCGCAGTCATCCTTGACAGCGCGGGGAGCGGTCCCAGGTCTCCCCCGCCGGTCCGCTCCCCGACCGTCACCCGACCGGCGGCACCGTACGCGGGATCCGCGAGGCCGCCGCTCCCGCGCGGGAAGCCGGTTCTCGACGGGTTGCGCCACGGCCCCGGGGTACTCGCCGCGCGCAAACGTTCCCGGATGCCGGAAGAAGGCTCGGCTGCCATGACGACGCACCCCCGTACCCCGGACAGATCACGCACCCCCGTCCAGCAGGCGGCGCTCCTGGTGGGCGCGGTGTTCCTGCTGGTGGGCATCCTCGGGTTCGTTCCGGGGATCACCACGGACTACGACACGATGGAGTTCGCCTCGCACGACTCGGGGGCCGAACTCCTCGGGATCTTCCAGATCTCCGTCCTGCACAACCTCGTCCACCTCGCGTTCGGCGCGGCGGGCATAGCCATGTCCCGCACCGCGTCCGCCGCGGGGACCTACCTGCTGGCAGGGGGCGCGATCTACCTGGTGCTGTGGCTGTACGGCCTCATGGTGGGCCACGACAGCGCGGCCAACTTCGTGCCGCTGAACACGGCCGACGACTGGCTGCACTTCTTCCTCGGCCTCGGCATGATCACGCTGGGCGTGCTGCTCACCCGTCGCGTCACCACCGCCGCCGGAGGGAACCGCCGATGACCGCCGGAAAACTGTTCTGGACCGCCGCGGCGGGCCTCGGCGCCGGAGCCGTCGTCGCCGCACGGCGCACCCGGACCCGCCCGTCAGCTCAGCAAGCCGCGGACCGGTGGCTCGCGGTGACGGTGAACCTCGAACCGGACGCCGTCCAGCCCGACAAGCTGCCCACGCCGTTGCAGGAGTACGGCGACCGCATCGAGACACGGATCCGCCCGGCGCCCGGTGACCGGGGCACGGAAGTGGCCGTACGCCTGCGGGAGACGGAGCCGGACACCGCCTACTCCGTGCCCGCCCGGCTCACCGGTGACGACCCGCGCCAGGAGCTGCGCCGCGCGCTGCGCGAGGCCAAGGCGCTGCTGGAGACGGGAGAGGTCATGCGGGCCGACACACCGCCGACCACGCACGACACCCTTGGCGGGAAACTCGTCGGACTGCTGAGCCGCCGCGCGGGCGGGGAGGGAGTGCTGTGAAGGCCCTGTGCTGGGAAGGCGTGAACAAGCTCGCCGTCGAGGAGGTGCCCGATCCGGTCCTGCGCAACGACCAGGACGTGATCGTACGGCTGATCGCGGGCACCACCTGCGGCTCCGACCTGCACCTCATCGGCGGTTACATCCCCTTCATGCGGTCCGGGGACGTGATCGGGCACGAGTTCCTCGGCGAGGTCGTCGAGGTGGGTGCCGCCGTACGCCGGCACGCGGTGGGTGACCGGGTGGTGGTGTCCTCGTTCGTCGGCTGCGGCCGGTGCTGGTACTGCACCCACGACCTGTGGTCCCTGTGCGACAACACCAACACCAACCCCGGCATCGGGCAGGCCCTCTTCGGGGCCGACACGGGGGGCATCTTCGGCTACTCGCACGCCATGGGCGGACTGCGCGGCAGCCACGCCGAGTACGTGCGCGTCCCGTTCGCCGACTACGGGGCCTTCAAGGTGCCGGAGGGCATCGACGACACGAGCGCGCTGTTCGTGTCGGACTCGGTGCCGACGGGGTGGATGGGGGCCGACCTCGCCGGTGTGAAGCCGGGTGACGTGGTCGCCGTCTGGGGTTGCGGGGCCGTCGGCCAGATGGCGGCGCGCGCCGCGATCCTGCTGGGCGCGGAGCGGGTGATCTCCATCGACCGGATCCCCGAACGGCTGGCGATGACCGAGCGGCACATCGGCAGCGAGGTCATCGACTACACGGCCACCGACGTCGGGGCGGAACTGCGCGAACGCACCGGCGGCCGGGGCCCGGACGTGTGCATCGAGGCGGTCGGCATGGAGGCGCACAGCGACAGCCCGGTGCACGCCTACGACCAGGTGAAGCAGCAGCTGCGGCTCCAGACGGACCGTCCCACCGCGGTCCGGCAGGCCATCCACGCCTGCCGCAAGGGCGGCACGGTCTTCGTCCTGGGCGTGTTCGCCGGCGCGGTGGACAAGTTCCCCCTCGGCGCGGTGATCAACAAGGGTCTGACCGTGCGCGGTGCCCAGCAGCACGGCCAGCGCTACATCCCGATGCTGCTCGACCGGATGGCGGCCGGTGACCTGAGCACGTCCCATCTGGCGACCCACACCGTGCCGCTGGACGAGGCGCCCCGGGCCTACGAGCTGTTCAAGCAGAAGGACGACGGCTGTGTGCGGGCCGTCATCCGGCCGGGCGGATGAGGGGGCCACGGCACTCGTCCCTCTCCGTCTGATCCCGTGCGGGACCGCGCGCGCACGACCGGCCGCGGTCCCGCTTCCCGTCGCCCGGCGTTTTCGCGGACGCCCGTGGGGGACTCGCCGCCTGTGGTGGCGTACGGAGCGGAACAGCGGGTGCGCTGGCCGGCGTTGCGGGCGGGCTGGCGGACGCAGACGTTCGTGCACTGGGCGTTCCCGCCGGAGGCGGTGCAGGCGCTGCTGCCCGGGGAGCTGACCGTGGACGTGTACGAGGGCGCCGCCTGGGTGGGGCTCACGCCCTTCGTCATGGCGGACGTGCGCCCGCACGGCGTGCCCGCCGCGGTGCCCGGGCTGCCGACGTTCGCGGAGACCAACCTGCGGACCTACGTCCGCCACCGGGACGGGCGGGACGGACTGTGGTTCCTGTCCATCGAGGTGGCCTGCCCGCTGATGCTGGCGGCCCGCACCATCGGTGCGCCGTACAACCCGGGCACGCTGGATGTCTCCAGGGACGGGAACGGCGTCTCCTACACGGGTGCGCGATGGGGCGGCGGTGCCTCCTACCGCCTGGTCGTCCGCCCCGGCGACCCGATCCGGCCGGCGCCGCGGGACGTGTGGCTGACCTCGCGCTGGCGGGCGTACACGCGGCGGCTGGGCCTGCTCTGGGAGACGCCCGTGGAGCACGAGCCGTGGCCGCTGGCGGACGCCGCCGTCGAGGTGCTGGAGGAGACGCTGACCTCAGCGGCCGGCCTGCCCGCCCCTCGTTCCGAGCCGGTCGTGCACTTCTCCCCGGGCGTCGGGCACGTACGTCTGGGGGTCTCCCGGCCTTGTGTCCCCGGGCCGCGACCCTCCTGACAGCCATCGACCCGGCGGGCCTCCCCGTCCGGTCTCCCTTCGGGGCACACGAGCGGGAGCGAACGGATGAGCCGGATGTTCAGCGGAGCCGGGCACCGCCCGCGGCTGCGGTTCGACGGCTGGATCGCGGGCGTGGGCACGTCCTCGGGCACGCGCGTCGTCCTGGGGCACTGGCCGCGGTCGCCGTACGGGCCCTTCAGCGACGTGATGCTGGAACGGGCCGACGGGGAGCGGCTGCTGCTGGCCCCCACCGCGGAGACGGCGGACTTCGTCAGTGGCACGTATGTCTTCGACGCCGTGCGGGTCGTCCCGGTCGAGGTGGGCGTCGTCGGCGACACCTGGACCGTGACCGCGGACTCCCTCGCCCTGCGTTTCACCGCGGGCCGCCGGGGGGTCCTCGGGTTTCTGCTGCGTGCCGTTCCCGGCGCGCTCGCCGGGCGTCCGGCGTGGAGCGCGCTGACGGACCTTCCCGCCCGGATGCTGATGCCCGGCGTACGGACGCGGGGCAGCGCGGGCTCGGGGCGCCGGGAGTGGTACGGCGCGCGGGACCTGCGGCCGATCCGCGCGGCGTCGGCCGTCTTCGAGGGCCACGACCTCGGCGGACTGGCACCGGTCGACCCTCCGGTGCGGTTCGGTTTCGGGTCGGTGCCGCGCACCCCCGCCCTGACCCGGGTCATCACGACCGTGGCGGCGGCCCCGGCGTGAGGAGATCCGGCGTGCGGGTACCCGGCGGGCCACACGGAGGGACGGTCTCATGGGACGAGCGAGAACACCGGAACCGGCGGACGTGCTGACGGTGGCGCAGGGCGCCTTCAACGTCGTGGGCGGGTTGTGGCCGCTGCTGCATCTGCGCAGCTTCGAGTGGGTCTTCGGGCCGAAGACCGACGTGTGGCTCCAGAGGACGACGGGCGGGCTGCTGGTCTCCGCCGGGCTCGCCCAGCTCGCCGCGGCCGAGGACCCGCAGGGCCCGGCACACGCCCGCCGCATCGGTCTGGGCACCGCCCTGACCCTGCTGGCCATCGATCTGGTCTATGTGCCCAAGGGACGGATCCGGCCGACGTATCTGCTCGATGCCGCGATGCAGACCGGGTGGATCACGGCGTGGCTGCGGTCCCCCGCCGTGCGGAGCACCAGGGCGGCGAGGAGCGGCAAGCGGTGAGCGGCCGGCCCCGTGCCCGAGCGCCCCGGGAGGCACCCGCACCACCGCCGCGACCGGAGCGCTCTCGGCCACGCACGACGACACCACACCACCGCACCCCCGACGACGTACCACGGACCACGGATCATCGAGCACCCGACAAGGAGCCCAGCCATGAGCGAGCAGACCCCTTCCCAGGCGGAGGGCGAGCGGGAGCAGGACACCGCGCCGGACCAGGAGCGGGAGGGAGCGCCCGCTCATCGTGACGTGCCCCGGACGACGCCTCCGCAGGCGGAGGGCGAGGGCACCGACGGCGACGCGACCGACGGCTACGCGACCGACAACCAGGCCAACCAGGACGACAAGAACGACAAGAACGACAAGGACGAGGAGAGGAGCAAGGCGTGGGAGAGCGGCTGGTCCGGTCCGTGAGCGGCGTCGCGACGCCGCCCGCCGACGCCCCGGTCGCCGGAGAGCGGCGACCGCGGAGGACGACAGGGCCCCGGCCGATCGCCGCGGTCGAGGCGGGCTTCCGCCGGCTGGCCCGGCTGCGCGCGGCCCCCGCCCTGCATCCGGACGGGCTGACGTGCACGGCCGAGCTGGAGGTCTGGGACGACGGGGCCGGACCGTGGGGTGCGGCATGGCTGGACACGCCCGCGCGGTACGCCGCCACGGTGCGCCTCTCCCGAGCGGCCGGCCTGCCCCGCCGACTGCCCGACGGGCTCGGGCTCGCCGTGCGGGTGGAGGACGCCGAGGGCCCCGGCCGCCCGGTCGACCTGCTGCTCACCAGCAGCGGCCGGGGCAGGCTCACCCGCCGTCTGCCGCGGTTGCGCGCCGACGCGCTGGGCGGCCCGTACTCCAGCCTGCTCTCCTACCGGGTGGGGGGCCGCGACCGCGTTCTGGCCGCCTTTCCCCGCCGCGCCGGCCGGGCGCCGGTGCACGGCGATCCCGCGAGTCTGACCCGGGCCCTGGCCGCCGGGCCGCTCGCCTTCGACCTGTGTGCCCAGGAGTCCGGCCGGACCTGGCGAGCGTTCGCCGTCCTGACGGTCCGCGCTCCCCTGTCCGTGGCCCAGGACGAGAGCCTGGACTTCGACATCTACACGCACAGCGGCACCGGGTTCACCCCCGGCAGCACCCTGGCCGCGACCCGCCGCGCCGCCTACCGCGGTTCCCGCGCCGGCCGTCGGGAGGGATCCCGGGACAGCTGAGCCGGGCCTCCTGTGCCGCGTGCCGCGCGCCCCGCGCCGAGGACCGTGGGGACGGAACGGTCGAGACCTGCCACCGAGGGCCGGGAAGCCGAACGGTCACCAGGCGAACGGTCATGAGGCGCCCTCAGGTGGCGGGCGTGGGCGCGGCCGGTGGCGGCGTACCACTGGGCGGCCAGCGTGACGGCCAGGGCGAGCTCGACCAGGTCACCGCCGTAGTACATGAGTTGGGCGCCGGTGTGCAGGTCCCCGGGGGTGAAGGCGGTACCGGGCGGCGGTGTGGCGTACAGGCTCTTGGCGAGAACCGCGTGGAGGGTGCCGGCGCCCAGCAGGGTGGTGGCGCGCACGGCGAGGTTCCAGCGGCGGCGCACCGGATCGAGTTGGCAGACCGCGAAGGTGAACCAGAGGCCGGCGACCGTCACGTGCGCGTGCACCAGGGCGTACGGCAGCGGCTGGTAGTGCGTGGCGGCGAAGATCCCGGTGCGGTACAGCAGCCACAGGCCGCCGACGTCCACCAGGGCCGCCAGCGCCGGGAACAGCAGGAGGCGGGCGGGCCGTGCGTGCGCCGTCGCCAGCAGGCCCCGTCGCAGCCGGCCGGGCGGCAGGGTGCGCAGGCCCAGGGTGAGGGGACGGGCCAGGACCAGGAGCAGCGGGGCCGCCATCCCGGCGACCAGGTGCCGGGTCATGTGCGCGGTGAACGGTCCGCCCGGCGGGTCGGCGAGCATCGCCCAGGCCAGCGCGCCGCTCCCGGCGGTGAAGGACACGTCCCGCAGCCGGGGCCAGGTGTCCCCGCGCCGACGCAGGCGGTGGGCGGCCAGCAGGTACCCGACCGCCGCCAGGACCGCGGCCGTCGCGACGGACGCCCCCGCCAGGTCTGCCCAGCCCACGCCGGCGGAGACCGGGTGGACGTGGGCCCGCGTCACGTCGTCGGCTCCGTCCGGGCGCGGCGGGCCGCGCGCGCGAACAGGGCGCAGCCGATGAGCAGCAGCGCGAGGCCGCCGAGGTTCCAGGCCCAGTCGTAAGGGGTCACGTCCACCCCGTAGCGGATCTGGTGCACGCGCAGCAGCTTGTGGTCCACGATCCCGTCGAAGAGCTGGAACGCGCCCAGGCCGAGGAAGAAGCCCGCCCGGGCGTGGGCGGCGGCCAGGACCCGCCGGCGGCGCAGGTCTGCGTAGAGGAAGAACCCGGCGACGAGCGCGAGGAGTTCGGCGGTGTGCAGCAGACCGTCGGAGAAGAGGCCCACCTTGGTGGTGGAACGGTCGTAGAAGTGGTGCCAGCCCAGCAGTTGGTGGAAGACGATCTCGTCGGTCCCGGCCATGACCGCCATGCCGATCAGGGCGCACACGGCCAGGGACCTCCGGGTCTCCGGACGCGGAACGGAGTCGGTCCGGGCGGAGGCTGAAGCACTCATGCGGGCGGTCTCGCCTTCCTTCCTGGGCGTCCGGCGGCCGCCGGACCCACGGTTGCTCGGGGCCCCGGTCCTCAGTGCCGTGCCACCACGCGCAGCGTCCGGACGGACGGGTCGGACGCGTCCGGGATCAGGACGCCGTGCTCGACGCCGCTGCGCAGGTAGTCGAGGACCTCGTCGGTGATCACTTCTCCGGGGGCGATCGCGGGCACGCCCGGAGGGTAGGGGCTGATCATCTCCGCGGCGATCCGTCCCGCGGCGCGCTCGGCCGGCACGTGGTCGGCCTCGGCGAAGAACGCCTCGCGCGGCAGCATGGCCTGCTCCAGCTCCAGGGCGGACGGCTCCGGCAGGTGGACCGGCGGCTGACGTTCGATGGAGTCGGCGCCTTCGGCGAGGGCGCGCAGGGCGTCCAGCAGGACCTTCTCGGTCTCGTCGTCGTCGGCGTGGGTGATCGAGGCGCTGATCCGGCAGGTGTCGGAGCCGCCGACGTCCACGTGCCGGTGGGTCCGCAGCCACTCGGCGGCCTGCATACCGCTGATGCCGAGTTCCCGTACGTCGATCACCAGTTTCAGCGGGTCGTAGGAGGCGGCGAGCCCCTCCTCGACGACCTCCTGGCCCATGGGCCGCAGTCCGGGCAGGTCACCGGCCGCGGCCCGGATCCGCTGCGCGCGGTGCAGCGCGGCGTCGAGGAGCGCGTGCCCCTGCTCGACCATCTGGCGGCGCCAGCCGTCGAGGGTCGCGTACACCAGGGACGAGGCGCTGGTCGTGCCGAGCAGGTCCTCCCGCTGCTTGAGCGCCTCCGGCGACACCCGGTCGTACTGGAGGTGGAAGACGGAGCTCTGCTCGATGGCGCTGCCCATCTTGTGGACGCTGGTGACCACCAGGTCCGCCTCGGCGTCCATGCCCCAGGCGGGCAGCCCCGGGTGGAACGGCAGGTGCGCGCCCCACGCCTCGTCGACGATGAGCGGGACGTCGAACTCGTGGCACACCCGGGCCACGCCCTTGATGTCGGCGCAGGTCCCCCAGTCGGTGGGTGTGATCAGGAGCATGCCCTTGGCGTCGGGGTGCTCCTGGAGGCGGCGGCGTACGTCGTCGGGCTCCGGCGGGTGCGCCAGGTGCCGTTCGCCGTCGAACTTCGGGTGGACCCAGATCGGCTCGACCCCGTTGACGACGACGCCGGCGATCACGGCCTTGTGCGCGTTACGGGAGAGCAGCAGCTTCTCGCCGGGGCCGGCCACGGCCAGCATGGCGGTCTTCACCGACAGGGAACTGCCGCACGTGGAGAAGAACGCCTGGTCGGCGCCGACCGCGTCGGCCATCAGCTCCTGGGCCCGGCTGAGCACGCCCTGGGACTGACGGCGGTCGTCCAGCCCGTTGAGGGACAGGACGTCCGAGCGGAACACATCGAGCCCGACGATCTCCGCCACCCGCGGGTCCGCGCCGCGGCCCTGCCGGTGCCTGGGCGGGCCGTAGACCGTGTCTCCACGACGCCGGAACTCCTGCAACGCCTCCAGCACCGGGACCCGCGAGTGATCCATCGTTTCCTCCACGTGTGGTTCTCCGCCCCTGTGGCGTCCGTGGGCCCGGACCGGGGCAACCGGTCCGGGCCCACGGGATGCGGGCGTCGCTCGGGGCCGTACGCGAGCCGCCTCGGTGCGCCGGCCCTACCGGGCGGACGTACCGGACCGCGACGACCGCCGCTCGCTCGCGACGGCGCTGGCGGCCAGGCCCAGCAGCAGGCCGACGGCCCCGACGATGACGTTGTTCCAGATGGTCCTGGTGGTGCTGACGTCACCGGAGACCGCCCATGGCGCGATGATGGTCCACGCTCCCAGTGCGCAGGCCGCCCACGCCATGCTGTGGGTGCGCTCGTAGGCGCGGCCGAAGCCTCCGCTCATCAACAGCGCGTAGGAGATACCGACGATGAGGTTGTTGACCGCCAGGACGGTCAGGTTGTTGAACCCCGCGATCCACGGGGAGGCCGCCAGGTACACGCCGGTGAGGAAGGCCAGCGCCTCGATGGCCTGCGCCCTGGGCGTACTGGTGGCGCGCTCCGCCATCTCGTGACGGTTGCGCATGGCGACGATGTCGGGATGGGTTTCCATCGACGACCTGGGAGAGGTTGTCACTCCCATCACCTCCGGGAAGTTCCGGCCGGGTCTGTGGAGTCCCACGAGTACCCCTGTGGCCGGGCGATCGAACCGTCCCGGCCGTGTTCCGTCCGGCCCGTTTCGGGTGCGCCCGTGTTCGGGCGCGCCTGTGGTCCGTCGCGCCTGTGTTCCGTCCCGCCGCGGGCGCGCGCGGCGCAGGCTTCACGGCGTGTGCCGCGGGGTACCCGGCGCGCCATGGGACGCGTCAAGCAGTACACCGTCGCCGCCTCCGGACAGTGGACCGACGAGGAGGAGGGCCGGCGTCGGCTGCCCGCCGGCGAGGTCCACGCCTGGGAGCAGGGCATGAACCAGACCGTCTGCGGTCTGTCCCTCAGCCGCTCCCGGCTGATCCGTTTCCCGCACGTCACGTGGCTGGACACGGTCCCGGAATCAGGCGGGGCCGCGGACCGGGTACAGCGCCGGTGCCCGCGCTGCGCCTCCGTCGCCGGACACCGTGGTACGGACGCCCGCCCGAGGTGGCACCGCGTCAACCCCCGGCCCTGAGCCGCTCGTTGCCCGCCGGGCCGGGCGGCGGGCTGATCCGGGGGCGCCGCGGGACGGGCCCGGAAGCACAGGAAGGGAAACGATCCGATGATCACTGGTGATCATGTGCGTGAACTGCTGAACCGTGCGGACGACGCCGTACTGGTGCTGGTCGGCGGCCGGGCCGAGGTGGTCGCGGCGCCGGAACTGGACTCGGAGGACTGGCGCGGCGCGCTGACCGTCGTGACCGGCCGGGATCTGCGGCAACGCCTGGCGGCAGCCCCGTCGGCGGCCGGCGATCCCGACGCGGTGGCGGCCACCCTCGACGCCACGGTGCGGCAACAGGGCGGCTGAGAGCAACCGGCTGAGAGCAAGGGGAAGACACCGTCACCGGGGGTACCGCACAGCGCGCGGCGAGGCGCCCGAGGTCCTTGGCCTCGGGCGCCTCGCCGCGCGTGGGGGCCGCCGTCGCGCGATTCGCCGAACAACCGGACGCCGGAGGCCGGATATCGACCATCGACTGCCGTACGGCGAACCGCCCGACTCTCACGAGGGTGCGGGTCAGGCGCCGACCCGGCCGTGGCTCATCCGGCGGCCGGCGGTCACGGCCGCTCCCGCCAGCGCGGCGGCGACGGCCGTCCTGCGCATCGCGGTACGCCGCCGTCCGCCCCAGCCGCCGTGCACGGCGCCCTCACCGGGAGCCGGCACGTGCAGCGCTCCGTGCGTGTGCGGGGCCTCCTGGCCGTGATCGAGATGGCTCTTGTCCGTCTGCCGTGCCATGACCCGTTCGGCGCGCCCCGGTGCCTTCCGGGCCTGCCGTACGAGGGCCTTGCCGGCGGGGCCGACCACGACCTCCCGCTGCGGGTGCCGGACGACGTCCACGACTGCCTTGGCCACCCGTTCGGGGCTGTAGACCGGTGGCATGGCGACCACCTTGCGCCTGGTGTAGTTGGCCGCCTGCTCGAAGTGCGGGGTGTCGATGGTCGCGGGCATCACGGTGCACACATGGATGCCCTTCACCCCCTCCACCCGCAGCTGCTGCCGAAGGCTCGATCCAAGGCCCTGCACGGCGTGCTTCGACATGCTGTACGGGTGGCTGTACGGCTGGGAGACGGCACCCGCGATCGACGAGATGTTGACCAGCGTGCCCGTCCCCTGCTGCCGCATCACCCGCAGAGCCGCCCGCGCCCCGTGCACGTAGCCCATCACGTTGACGTCCAGGACCTTGCGGAAGTCCTCCAGCGGCACGTCCTCGAAACGGCCGAAGGCGTTGACGGCCGCGTTGTTCACCCAGACGTCGATCCGGCCGAACTCCTGCACGGCGCGCTCCGCCAGGTCGTCGACCGCCTTCACGTCCGTCGTGTCGGTCGGCACGACCAGCGTCCGTGCCCCGCTGTGCTTGGCGCACTCCTCGGCGGTCGCCTCCAGCGCCTCCTCGCGGCGCGCGGCCAGCACCACGGCGCATCCCTTGCGGGCGAACGCCTCGGCCGTGGCGCGTCCGATTCCGCTGGACGCCCCGGTCACCACCACCACCTGATTACGCAACCGCATCCCGTACCTCCTCTGATCCGGCGGAGCCGGACGCTCGTGTCCGCCTCCGCGACGGACGAGTACCCGGCACCGCCGAGTCATCTCGGCTGTCAGCGGCCCGTTCCGTGCTGGAGCACGAGGAGGGCGAGGTCGTCGGTGCGCTGCCCCGTCGTACTGGTCCTTCTCAGCAGCTCGTCGATGAGCAGGTCCAGGTCGCTGTCGTCGGCGTGCGCGAGGTGGCGGGCGAGACCGGCGATGGACTCGTCGAGGTCGACCCCCGGTGTCTCGACGAGTCCGTCGGTGTAGAAGGCGAGCAGCAGGCCGGGGGTGAGCGGGAGTTCGGTCAGGGGGTAGACCGCGTCGGGGACGACGCCCAGGAGCGGTCCGGGCGGCACGTCGACGGGCCGGGTGTCGCCGCCGGGGAGGCGCAGCAGCGGGGGCGGGTGGCCGGCGCTGGCGAGGGTGACGCGGTGGCGGGTGAAGTCGAGGTGGGCGTAGAGGCAACTGGTGAACAGGTCGGGGCCGAGATCGGTCAGGAGCCGGTTGGTCCGGGCGAGGACCTGGTCGGGGGTGGTGCCGAGGGTCGCGTGGGCGTGCACACCGGTACGCACCTGCCCCATCAGCGCGGCGGCGGCCGCGTTGTGGCCCTGGACGTCGCCGATGACGGCCGCGGCGGCGGTGTCGCCGAGCCGGATCAGGTCGTAGAAGTCTCCGCCGATGTCCATTCCGCGGGTCGCGGGCAGGTAGCGGGCGGCGACCCGCAGGCCGGTGACCGGGGGCAGGGTGCGTGGGAGCAGTGCCTGCTGGAGGTCGTGCGCCAACTCGTGCTTGGTGTCGTACAGGCGGGCACGGTCGAGGGCCTGCGCGATGAGTCCGGCGAGTGAGGTCAGGACGGCGCGTTCCTCGGCGGAGAACGTGTGCGGATGGTCGTAGGAGAGGACGCAGCAGCCGACGGGGCGGCCGGAGATGATCAGCGGCAGGAAGGCCCAGGCCTGCTTGCCGCTGATCAGCAGTGCGTCGGGGTAGACGCGCCGCATCTCCTCCGGGGCGGCGAAGAAGGCGGGGATGCCGCTGCTGAGGGCGCGCCCGGCCGGGGTGAAGTCGGTGTCCAGGGACAGGGCGTCCAGACCCTCGATGGTGTCGGCGCGGTAGCCGCGGTGGCCGGTGATGCGCAGCCGGCCGGCGTCTGCGGTGGACAGGACCAGGCCCTGGGCGCCGAAGGCCGGCATGATCTGGTCGGCGACCAGGTCGATGACGTCCTGGACGCCGACGACCTCGGTCAGCGCGGCGGCCAGATGGGTGAGCTGGTACAGCCGGCCGGCGCGGGCCGGTGTCACGGTGCGCGTGGAGTGGGGGGGCGCGGGGACGGGCGGGGGCTGCGCGCCGCTGGGCACGATACGGACGCTGATGCCGCTGGCGTCCGGGTAGAGGTGGAACTCCAGCCAGTGGTCCGGTGGGCGGCAGGCAGTGAACGACACGGGTTCGCGGCTGATCACCGCGGCTCGGTAGCGGTCCTCGTAGATGGGGTCGTCGAGCCAGCGCAGGGACTGCCACGGCAGGGTGCCCAGCAGCTGTCCGGCCTCGCGGCCCAGCAGGTGGCAGGCGCCGGAGCTGAGGTAGGTGAAGTGCCCCTCCAGGTCCACGGCGCAGCTGCCGCCGGGCAGGCGCTCCGCGAAGTCGGCGACGGCCGTCACCGGGTCCACGGGCCGGCGGCCGTCCTCGAGGGGGACGACACGTGGCTGCTCGCTGGGGGCCGGGGACCTGCCGCGCTCGACGGCTTCCTCCAGCAGCCGGGCGAGCCGCCCGCACCGGGACGCGATGTGCCCCCGCTCCCGGCCCGTCATGTACGGCGGGCGGGTGGCCGGCCACATCAGCAGCAGTGTTCCCCACCGCCGGACACCGGTGACCGGGGCGGCGACCAGCGCCAGCGGGTAGGGCAGCGCCATCGCGGTGCGCGGGTAGGAGTGGACCATCTCCTCCTGGCTGCCCACCCACACCATCCGTTCCTCGCGGACCGCGTCGGCCACCGGGGCCGGAGCGGCCGTCGACACCCTCGCCCACGGTGCGGCGAACTCGGCCGGCGCCCCGCACAGCACGTCGAGCCACAGCACCTGCCCGTCCGGTGCGAGCAGGTACAGCGCGCCGATGGACGCGCCGGTCCGGCGCACCGTCTCCGCGAACACGGCGTCCAGTTCGCGGGTGTCGGCGACCGGATCGGCCTCGCCGGTCACGGGGCGCCTCCCGCGTCGCGGGGGGCGCGCGGGCGGCCGGGGGCGCACCGCCGCTCCCCTGACGGCGTGGCGCACCCGCCCCGGACGTGCCCGATCTCACCCATATGAGGACGTTACGCCCACGAACCGCGGCCGTCACGCCATCCCGCGCCGACGGCCCAGCAAGCCGGGGACGGCCCGGCACGCAGCGGGTTCCCGACGTTCTCCCAGGTGATCCGGATCGCCCGTCAGCCGGAGGCACCCGGCACACAGCGGGTGCCGGACGTTCTCCCAGGTGATCCGGATCGCCCGTCGGCCGGAGGCACCCGGCACACAGCGCGTGCCCGACATCTTCGTCCCGGGCGGATCCGGTCACGGCGCCCCCGGGGCTCGCCGGGAGACGACGGGCGAAGACCTCCGCCGGGTCCCTTCACCGCGCTGCGCCCGTTAGCCGGCCGCGCGCCAGGGCACCTGGGTCACATCCCCGGTGGCGACCGACGAGGAGAGACAGTGACGACCGGTCCGCTCCGCGACGACGAACAGCACATCCTCGACGAGTTGGAGCGCGTCCTGCGCCGCGACCGCCGCCTGGACCGCCGGATGCGCGCGCTGGACCGGCGCCCGCGGCCCGTGGTGGCCCGCGTGGCGCGCTACCGCCCGCATCCGTGGACCGTCGCGCTGCTGCTGGTGGCGTCCGTCGCCCTCATGGCGGCCGGCATCGCCACCTCGGAGCCGGTGGTGATCTGGTCCTTCGCCGCGGTGTGGCCCGTGACGCTGTACGCCGTGTTCCGGCTGCTGTGCCGGTGGACGGAACCGTGAACGGGCCCACGCCCCCGAAGGTGCCCACCCGTTGAGCCATCGGCCGTGAGCCGGTGAGCGGCCACCCCTGCGCTGTGCCGGCGCGCGGAGCCATGAGCGCCACCCGCACCGCGAACACGCCCGAGGCGTCGGCTCGTTGGGTCACCATCCATGCGCGTGGCCCCTCGCGGCACCACGCGGTGTCGGACGCGGCCGAGCGGCAGGAAACCTGGCGAGCGGCCACCCCTGCACGCAGTCGCGTCGCGACCAGTCACGCGCACCCCCTTCCGGCCGCTGTGCCGGCGCGCGGAGCCATGAGCGCAAGCCCGCAGCAGCGAACAGCCCGAACCGTCGCCCCCTTGAGCCACCACCCATGACCCGGTGCGCGGCCACCCCCCGCCCGCGCCCTCGTCGCGAGCAGTCCCCCACGCCCCCGTCGGCCGGTCAGCCCGTGTAGCGGCGGGCGGTCGAGCGGCGTTGGGTGTCCTCCAGCAGCCGTAGCCGGGACTCGACCTCCGTCGGCAGCACCCGGCGTTCGCGCAGCACCCACGGCAGTGCGACCGCCGCCTCGGCGAAGGCGCGCAGGGACACGGCGTCGCGCGGGACCGTGCGGGCCAGGTGCGCGGTGCGGCGCAGGGCGGGCCCGGCGGGCCGGCGCAGCCAGGTGAACCACAGCGTGTTGCGGATGCCGTGGGCCCGGCGCAGCGTGGAGTCCCTTACCACCGAGGGCTGGTGATGTGCCGTCAGGTGATCGGCGTACGTCAGCCACCAGCCGTCGCCCGCCAGGTCCGCGGCGAGCAGCTCCTCCTCGCCGCCGAGCCACAGCCGGGGATGGAAGCCGCCCGCGGCGCGGAACGCGTCGGCGCGCAGCACGGTCGCCGCGGCCAGGAAGGAGCCGAGCGCCGGTCCGGGCAGCCAGCCGGGCCGCGGCAGGGGCGAGTCGCGCAGTTCGGCGACGATGGGGTCCTCGGTGCCGTCCGGCTCGACGACGATGCGGGCCGTGACCGCGCCGAGCGCGGGATGCCCGTCGAGCAGGTCGGCGGCCCCGGACAGGGCGCCGGGCGCCCACCAGGAGTCGTCGTCGCAGAAGGCCACGTACGGCGTGCGCACGTGCCGCATGGCCAGGTTGCGGCCGACGGCGCCGAGGTTGCGGCCGGGTCGCAGCAGCAGCATCCCGGGGTGGTGGCGGGTGACCGCGTCGGCGGTGCCGTCGGTGGAGGCATTGTCGGTGACGATCACCCGGGGCCGCTCCGGCAGTTCGGCCAGCCGGTCGAGGGTGCGCAGGAGTTCGGGGCGGCGGTTGTGGGTGATGACGACGACGGTGGTGCGGGGGTCGGTCATACCGTCGCTCCCACGTCCGCGGGGTCCAGGGTGCGGGCCGCTAGTTCGACCTGCGGGGGCAGCGGCCGGCGCGCGCGCAGGGCGGCGGGCAGACGCGCGAGGGTCTCGCGCAGGACATGCCGGGCGTGGGGGTCGTGGCGGGCCTCGCCGGCCAGGTCGCGGGTGCGGGCGAGCGCGTGCGCGAGCGGCCGGCGCAGCCACGCGGTGAGCAGGGCGTTGCGGCGCATGGTGACCGAGCGGCCGGCGCGGGGCGCCGGGTCCGGGTGGTGGTGGGCCACCACATCGGGACAGTGGGTGACTCCCCAGCCGCGCGCGGCGAGGTCGTAGGCGAGCAGGGTCTCCTCGCCGCCGAAGAACAGCACCGGGTGGAAGCCGCCGGCGTCCAGGTAGGCGCTGCGGCGGACGACGGAGGCGCAGGCGAGGAAGCCGAGGACCTGGGTGCCGGGGAGATCGGCCGCCGGCCCCAGGGGTGAGGTGGCGAGCACCTCGTTGAGCGGGTCGGGCTCGGCGGCGGGGCCGACCAGGGTGCGCGCGGAGAGCAGGCCGAGCCGCGGATGGGTGTCGAAGAGGTCGGCGGCGCGGCTCAGGGCGCCCGGCGCCCACCAGGAGTCGTCGTCGCTGAACGCCACGTACGGGGTGTCGAGGGCGCGTACGCCGTGGGTGCGGGCGAGGGCGCCCTCGTTGCGCGGCAGGCTCACGACGCGGACCTGGGGGAAGTCGCGGGCGAGCAGGTCACGGGTGCCGTCGGTGGAGGCGTTGTCGACGACGACGACGGGCGGCCGCTCGGGAAGGCCGAGCAGCTCGTGGAGGGTGCGGGCGAGCGAGGGGGCGCGGTCGCGGGTGGCGATGACGACGCCGACGGATGCGTGGTTCATGAGGTGCCGGTGAGGGGGTCGAGGGCGTCCAGGACGTCTTCGGGGCGGATGCGCAGCAGGACCGGGTCGGTACAGAGCCCGTGCGGGTCCCCGTCCGGGCCCGGGTGCCACAGGACCCGGTGGCGCGGATGGTCGGGCGGGCCCCAGCGACTGGGCGGAACGGGGCCGAAGAGGGTGACGGACGGGGCGGCGTGGGCGACGGCGAGGTGGGCGATGCCGGTGTCGCCGCTGACCACGGCGCGGGCGTCGGCGACGAGCGCGGAGAGCCGTCCGAAGGGCAGGCCGCCGCCGAACACGTCGGTGTCGGGCAGCCCGGCCTCCTTGGCCAGCCGCGCCACCAGGTCGCCCTCGTCCGCTCCCCCGGTGACCACGACCCGGTGGCCGCGTGCGCGCAGCGTGGTGGCCACGCTCGCGTACCGGTCGACGGGCCAGCATCGCGAGGGCGCTCCGGCACCGGGATGCAGGACGATCGCGCCGGGGGCCGGGGACGGCTCCGGCGGGCGGGGCAGCCGGAGGTCGGACGCGTCGGCTGGGATTCCGTAGGCCTCCAGGAAGCGGCACCAACGGTCCCGTTCGTGTTCCTCGGCGTACCACGCCGGCCCGTCGATCTCGGGCGTGTCCGGGTGGGCGAAGGCCAGCAGCCGGCCCGGGCGCAGGGACCGTAGGAGCCGGTGGCTGGGCGGTCCGTTGCCGTGCAGGTCGACGGCGATGTCGGGGGGCGGGCCGGTCCAGTCGAGACGGCGCGGTACGGCCCGGCCGGGGGCGGAGGCGGGCAGCAACCGGTCGACGGCTCCGGTGGCCGCGGCGACCGGGGCGAGCTGTTCCGGGGCGGCCAGCACCAGTTCGTGGTCCGGGAAGCCGCGGCGCAGCGCGCGCAGCGCGGGGACCCCGGCGAGGAGGTCGCCGAGGCCCAGGGCGCGCAGGACGAGCAGACGGGGACGGGTGCTCATCGGGCTCCTTCCCGCACCCGTGCCACCAGCGCGGTGGAGGAGCGGCCGTCGAGGTAGGGCAGCAGGACCGCCTGCCCGCCCCATTCCTGGAGCAGCGCGGCCTCGGGCAGTTCGGCGCCGGAGTAGTCACCGCCCTTCACCCAGATGTCGGGGCGCAGGTCGGCCAGCAGCCGCTCCGGGGTGTCCTCCTCGAACACGGCGACGGCGTCCACACAGGCGAGGGCGTCGAGCACGCGGACCCGGTCGGCCAGCGGGTTCACCGGCCGTTCCGCGCCCTTGCGCCGCCGCACCGACACGTCCGAGTTGACGCAGACGACCAGGCAGTCGCCGAGCCGCCGGGCGGCCTGGAGCAACCCGACGTGTCCGGCGTGCAGCAGGTCGAAGCAGCCGCCCGCGGCCACGACGGTGCCGCCGGTGGCGCGCACGCGGGCGACCAGATCGCGGGCGTCCGCGGCGTCGGTGACGGCCGCCGGGGTGCGGTCGGCGCGCGTGACGGCTGCCGCCCCGCCGGCGCCGACGAACTCGGTGGCCGCGGCGACGGCGCCCTCCACGGCCTCCCCGACCAGCGCCCCGCCGGCCAGCAACCCGGCCGCCGTGGCGGCGAACCGGTCACCGGCGCCGCAGGTGTCGCCGTGGTGCGCGGTGGCCGCGGGCACGAGCAGCGGGTGCTCGCCGTACGACAGCAGGGCGCCGCTGGAGCCGAGGGTCACCGCGACGGCGGCGACCCGCCACTGCCGCACGAGGGCGGCGGCGTCCCGGGCGGCGTCCCGCAGGGAGTTGCCGTCGCCCTGGTGGTCGGCGAAGGCGCGCGCCTCCGAGCGGGCCGGGCAGACCAGCCGGGTGCCGGGCACCGGTGGTCCGCCCCGCGGGTGCGGGTCCCAGACCAGCGGGGGCCGCGCGGTGAGAACGTCCCGCAGGGCGTCCGCCGCACCCCGCCCGTAGTCGGAGACCAGTACCGCGGGGGCGGAGCGGAGCAGCTCGCGTGCCTCGTCGGTGGCCTCGCCGGCCCGGCCGGTGCCCCGGTCCAGGCGGACGACCGGGCTGCCCTGCGCCAGCACGCGGGTCTTCTCGGGCAGCGCGCCGGTCAGCGGGAGTTCGACGATCTTCATCTCCGGCGCGAGGAGCCGGCGCAGTTCCTCGCTCGCCGGGTCGTCGCCGAGACCGGTGATCAGGGTGACCTCGCGGCCGTCGCGCGCCGCGAGGTACGCGGCGAGGGCGGCGCCGCCCGGACGCAGCCGCTGCGCGCAGTCGGCGACGACGGGCACCGGCGCGTCGGGGGCGAGGCGCTCGGCGGTGCCGGTCAGGTCGCGGTCCAGCAGCGCGTCGCCGAGGACCACGAGGGGTGCCTTGCCGGACACGTCAGTTCACCTTCCGTTCCAGGGCCGCGTCGAACGCCGCGCACACCATGTGCACGGCCACCAGGTGGAGTTCCTGGACGGTCGCGGCGGATCCGGCGCTCACGCACAGGGCCTCGTCGCTGCCCGCCACCAGCGGGTTCGGAGCCGGTCCGGTCAGCGCCCACACGCGCAGGCCCGCCGCCCGTCCGGCCTCGGCGGCCGACAGCAGGTTGGCGCTGGCGCCGCTGGTGGACAGCAGCATCAGCACGTCGCCGGGGCGGCCGTGGGCACTGACCTGGCGGGCGAACACCTCGTCCACGCCGTAGTCGTTGGCGATGGCCGTGGTGCTGGAGGTGTCCGCGTGCAGGGCGATCGCCGAGAAGGCGGGACGGTCGTCGCGGTAGCGGCCGACGAGTTCGGCGGTCAGGTGCTGGGCCTGGGCCGCGCTGCCGCCGTTGCCGGCGACGAGCAGCCGGCCGCCGCCCGCCAGTACGGTGACGAGCCGCTCGCCCCAGTGTTCGGTGAGGGAGGCCGAGGCGCGGAACTCCTTGAGCGCGTCGAGGAGTTCGTCGCAGTGCCCGGCGACCGACGACACTTCTGTACTCATCACGCCACCTCCGACGGTATTTCGTCACGTGCCGTGACGCGTTGGTAGACCTCTTCGACGCCGTCCGCGACGCGCTGCCAGGTGTAGCGGGCGAGCGCGCGTTCGCGGCCGGCCGCGCCCATGCGGCGGCGCAGCCCGTCGTCGGCGAGCAGTTCGCGGACCGCCTCGGCGGTCGCCTCGGGGTCGGCCGCCGGTACGAGCCGTCCGGTGACCTGGTCGGCGACGCTGTCCCGGTGGCCGCCGACGTCCGTCGCGACGACGGGAACGCCGCAGGCCATGGCCTCCAGCGGGACGATGCCGAACGGCTCGTAGGACGGGGTGCACAGCACCGCGTCGGCGCTGCCGATCAGGGCGGGCATCCGGGCCGGGTCGACGGCGCCCAGCAGCCGCACCCGGTGGGCGACGCCGGCCCGGTCGGCCAGGTCCAGCAGCCGTCGCGCCTCGGGTTCGGCGCCCAGCTGTTCGGGCGGGGGCCCGCCGGCGAGGACCAGTTCGGTGTCGGGGATCCGGGTGAGGGCCCGGATGGCCTGGTCGTAGCCCTTGCGGCGGACGAGCCGCCCACAGGCCAGCAGCCGGTGCCGTTCCCGGCGGGCCGGGGTGCCGGCGTGCGGCACCCCGGGACGGAAGTGGCCCACGTCCACCCCGCACGGCACCACGGACACCCGTCGGGGCGGCACGCCCAGGTCGGCCAGTTCGAGGACCTCGTCGGTACAGGTGGCCAGGACCCGGGCGCAGCCGCGGCCGATCTGCCGCTCGATGCCGACGCGTTCGGGCGGACTGGTGTCCTCGTGGCCCTGGTGGCGCCGCTTGACGGTGCCGAGGGCGTGGAAGGTCTGCACGACGGGGATGTCGTGGGGCCGGGCGCCGGTCCGGGCGGCCAGGCCGGACATCCAGAAGTGGGCGTGCACGGCGTCGGGCCGCTCACGCCCCCAGACCTCGGCCAGGTAGGCGCCGAAGGCGTGCATGTAGGGGAAGAGCGCGTCCTTGGGGACCGGTTCGGGCGGTCCGGCCGGTACGTGCTCCACGACGGCACCGCCGGGCAGGGCCACCCGGTCGGGCAGCTCGCCGCAGTCGCGCCGGGTGTAGACCGTGACGTCGTGGCCCCGGCGCGCCAGTTCCTCGCTGAGCCGGGCCACGTACACGTTCTGACCACCCGCGTCGACGCCGCCGAGTGCCGCCAGGGGGCTGGCGTGCTCGGACACCATGGCGATCCTCATCGGGTCACCTCCTTCAACAGCCGCTCCCAGTCGTCCAGGAAGCGGGTCAGTCCGTAGCGGGCGAGCGCCGCGGCGCGTGCGCCCTCGCCGACCGTGCGGGCGTGCGGCGGGTCGGCGAGGAAGTCCCGTACGGCGTCCTTGAGTACGTCGAGGCGGTTGGAGACCACCCCGGCGCCGGGCGGCACCGCCTCGGTCACCTCGGTGGTGGCGAGCGCCACCACCGGCATGCCGAGGTGCATGGCCTCCAGCAGGGACAGGCCCAGGGAGGTCCAGCGGACGGGATGGAGGTAGAGGCGGCGCCGGGCCATCGCGGTGTGCAGCTCGCGCTGGACGAGTTCCTCGGCGCGGCACCGGTCGGGTGCCAGGCCCAGCCGGTCGGCGAGGCCGCTCGTGCCCATGCCGAAGACGTCCACGGGGGCCACGGCGGCGAACTCGGGCAGCAGGTCGGTGCCGACGGTACGGCCGCGCCGCACGGGTTCGTTGACGACGACGGCGGCCCGGGGCACCTCACCGGTCCACAGGTGGCCCGGGTCGACGATGCCGTGCTCGATGACGGCCGTGGGGAGGGGCCCGTTGTCCCACATCAGCCGGTTGAAGTGGGTGACGTGGACGAGGGTGGCGCCGGGGATGTCCGCGGCCGGGTGGCGGGTGTCGGGGACGTTCCCGTCCGGGGCGTTGTGCTCCAGGTACACCAGCGGCGGGCGGCGGCCCAGCCAGCGGTCGACGAGGTCCAGTTCGTGCGGACGCTGGAGGACGACGAGGTCGATGTCCTCGTCCCGCAGCCGCTCGGGCGGGACCTCGACGACGGAGTCGGGCCAGTCGAAGGTGCGGGCCCGGCCCAGGCCGTCGGGTCCCCGGTCCGGGGTGACGGGCACGAGGTAGGTGTGCGGGCCCCGCACGAAGGCCGTGGTCCACGACCCGTGCACGTGCCAGAGAAGGATCCTCATGACTCCCCCGCGGTCTGCTCGTCGGTCAGGAGCTTCTCCACGGCGGCGACCACGTCGTGTCCGGTCACCGACTCCAGGCACGGGTGGCCAGGCACCGGACAGGTCCGGGCCCTGCTGTCCGCGCAGGGCGCCAGCTGGTCGCCGAGCAGGACGTACGGCACGCCGTACGGTCGCCAGCGCTCGGCGGGCACGACCGGCGCGAAGAGCGAGACGACGGGGGTGCCGACGGCGGCGGCGAGGTGGGCGGGCGCGGTGTTGCCGGTGACGACGGCGGCGGCCCCGGCCAGCACGCCGGCCAGTTCGGGGGCGTCGGTACGGCCACCGAGGTCCAGGCCGTGCTCGCCGGCGACGTGCGCGGTCAGGTCCCGCTCGTCCGGCCCGCCGGTCACCACCACCCGGTGCCCGGCCGCGGCCAGTTCGCGCACCGCCTCCGCGCTGCGCTGCGGACTCCAGGCCCGCGCGGGGACGCTGGCGCCGGGGTGCAGCACGACGTACGGCCCGGGGCCGGTGGCCCCGGCGGTGTGGGGCGGCGGCAGCACCCGCAGCCGGCCGTCGTCGACCCGGGGGAACCCCGCGGCCCCGGCGAGGTCGAGCGCGGCCTCCACCTCGTGGACGTGCGGCGCGCGGTGGTGGCGTACGTCGAGGAGGGAGCCGGGATAGTCCTCGCTGTCCGCGGCGATGTGTCCCACCCCGGCCAGGCGCAGCAGCAGGGCGGTGGGCAGCGGGGACTGGTGGAACGAGGTCAGGATCAGGGCCGTGTCGGCGTCGACGGTGTCGATGAGCAGCTCGACCTCGCCGCGGCCGACGGGCGGGGGCGTGAATCCCACCCAGGGCGCGTCCCAGACCAGGATGTCGTCCACGCCGGGCAGCAGGCGCGCGGCGGGCGCGCCGCGCGGTCCGCACAGCATCGTGACGGAGTCGGCGCGGGCGGCGACGGCCCGCACGGCGGGCCCGGCGAGCAGCACGTCGCCGAAGTTGTCGAGGCGGGCTACGAGGGCCTTCACCATGGCCTCCCGGTGTCGTGGCCGGCGTCGACGGGCCGTTCGGCGGCCGGGACGCCGTGCCGGGGCGACCCACTGACCGCCGTGCGCACGGCGGTCAGCAGATCCGGCGCCACGTGGTCCGCGCACGCCGTCTCCTCCGGCCGGGTCTGCGGGGTGGGGACGAGGACGCCGTGGGCGCCCGCCCGGCGCGCGGCCTCGACGTCGGCGCCGATGTCGCCGATGACGAGGCAGTCGGCGGGCGCGGCGCCCAGGCGTCCGGCCGCCCACAGGATCAGGCCCGGTGCGGGTTTGCGGCACGGGCAGCCCTCGTCGGGGCCGTGCGGGCACACGGCCCACACGTCGAACGGGCCGAGGAGGTCGTCGACGCGCTGGTTGACGCGGCGGACCTCGGCGTCGGTGAGCAGTCCGCGCGCGATGCCGGACTGGTTGGTGACGACTCCGGTGCGGATGCCCCGGGTGCGCAGCAGGTCGAGTGCCTCGCGGGCCCCGTCGACGGGGCGGACGAGGTCCGGGTCGCCGTTGTAGGGGACGTCGTGGACCAGGGTGCCGTCCCGGTCGAACAGCACGGCTGTGACGGGGTTCACCGCGCCACCTCCCGCCAGGCGGGCGCGGCTCGGTGGCGCCACAGTCCGCTCAGCCAGTGCCAGGTCGCCGCGGGCGGGATCAGCGCGCTGGTGAGGAGCATGGTCGTGACCTCGTCACGGATGCGCGGACCGGGGGTGATGCGGGCCCGGGCGAACTCGGCGGTGCCGACGGCCCAGCCGAGCGCGGCGGCCGCGGCGGCGCGACGGCGGCCGGTGACCGCGAGGGCGCACGCGGCGCCGCCGGCCGCGGTGACCGCGAGGTGGACGCGCCGGCGTCCGCGCGGCGCGGCCGCCTTCTCCCACCAGTCGGGGCCGTGCAGCCGCCGCATCAGGGCGTCGTCGGCGTTGCCGCGCTGGGCGCGCAGGGACACCCAGCGGTCGGCGGGCCGCACCGGGTGGCGGGTGGTGCGGCGGCCCTGGCGGACGCGCCAGCCGGCGTCGAGGACGCGCAGGGCCAGGTCGGCGTCCTCCCGGAAGGCGCGCCGGAAGCGTTCGTCGAAGCCGGCGACCTGCTTCAGCGCGTCGGTGCGGTAGGCCATGTCGGCGGTGATCCAGCGGGCCGTCGCGAGACCGGCGGTGCCCCGTTCCCAGTCGGTGGGGCGGCGCTCACCGGGCAGCGGCACGGTGATGACGCCCTGGCTGCCCGCGGTGTCGGGGGTCGCGTCGGCCAAGTCCCGCGCCAGCTGCTCGCACCAGCGCGGTCCGACCTGGACGTCGTCGTCGAGGAAGGCCACCCAGGGCGCGGAGACCACGCGCCAGCCGGTGTTGCGGGCGGCGGCGGGTCCGCGTCCCCCGCTCGCCACGACCCTCGCGCGTCCGCGCAGGTCGCCGAGGAGGCTCAGCGGGTGCTCCAGCGCCTGCGGGTCGGGGTCGGGCCCGGGGCGGTCGTCGACGAGGACGATCTCGTCCGGCTGCGGTCCGGTCGCGGCGGCGAGCGCGGCGAGGCAGTCGGCGAGGGTGCCGCGGACGAGCGTCGGGATCACGACGGCGTAGGCCGTGCTCATGCGAACGCCTTCCCCCGGCGCACCGCGAACGGCCCGATGGCCAGCAGGTCCACGGGCGCGGAGCCGAAGCACTCCAGGGCGTCGCGGGGGTCGTCGACCATGGGCCGGCCGGCGGTGTTGAGGCTGGTGTTGACGACCACGGGCAGTCCGGTGCGCTGTTCGAAGGCGCGCAGCATCCGCGCCACCAGCGGCTCCTGCCGCTCCTCGACGGTCTGGATGCGGGCGGTGCCGTCGACGTGCACCACGGCCGGGATCCGGTCGCGCCACTCACGGGCCACGTCGTGCACGAACAGCATGTACGGGCTGGGCAGCGGCCCGGTGAACAGGTCGTGGGCCCGGTCGGCGAGGACCATGGGCGCGACCGGCCGGAACTCCTCACGCCCCTTGACGTGGTTGAGGCGCTCCAGGTTCTCGGCGCGGCCGGGGTGGGCCAGCAGGGAGCGGTGTCCGAGGGCGCGCGGACCGTACTCGCTGCGTCCCTGGAACCAGGCCACGATCCCGTCCCGGGCCAGTTCCTCCGCGACCGTCTCGGCGATGTCGTCGGGGCGTTCGTACGGTACGGCGGCCTGGTCGAGCCAGGCGCGCAGTTCCTCCTCGTTCCAGCCGCGGCCGAGGTCGGCTCCGGGCATGGCCCGCGGGTTGTCCGCCACGTGGAGGGCTCCGCCGAGCGCGGTGCCGGCGTCCCCGGCGGCGGGCTGCACCCAGACGTGCCGGTACGGGCCGCGCTCGGCGATCTTGGAGTTGGCGACGCAGTTGAGGGCGACACCGCCGGCCATGGTGAGCGCCTCGCCCCCGGCCTCGCGGTGCAGCCAGTGGACGAGTTCGAGCAGCAGCTCTTCGAGGACGGCCTGGGTGCTGGCGGCGAGGTCGGCGTGCTCCTGCGTCCACTCCTCCCCCTCGACGCGGGGCGGGGCGAGGGCGGCCCAGTCGACGCCGTGGGCGCGGAAGCCGCCGTCACCGGTCGGGTGGACGTACTGCCGCAGCTGGGGCAGGAAGCGCGGTTTGCCGTAGGAGGCGAGCGCCATCACCTTGTACTCGTCGCTGCTGCGCAGGAAGCCGAGGTGCTCGGTCAGCTCCTCGTAGAGCAGGCCGAGGGAGTGGGGCAGCGCCTGCGCGGCCAGGGTGTCGAGCTTGCCGTCGCGGTAGCGGCCGGCCAGGTGGGAGGCGGCCTCACCGCGCCCGTCGAGCACCAGCACGGCGCTGTCCGGGTGCGGGCAGGCGAGCCCGGCTGAGGCGGCGTGGGCCACGTGGTGGGGGACGAAGACCACCCGGTCCGGGTCCAGGCCGGGCAGGGCGTCGGCGAGGAACTCGGGGGCGCGCCGCGCGTAGTCCAGCCGCAGCGGGTCCCAGGGGTCGAAGAGGCCCATCTCGGAAGCGGGCCGGGCCAGGGCGGGGTCGAAGGAGTAGGTGACGGCGTCCAGTTCCTCCGGCCGGACGCCCGCGTGGTCCAGACACCACCGGGCGGAGAGCTCGGGCAGTTCCCAGGCGGAGAACGGCACCGGTCGCTTCCCGTGTTTGCGGCGGCTGAAACGCTCTTCCTCGGCGGCCGCGATCGTCTGTCCGTCGATCACGAGAGCGGCGGCCGGGTCATGGAACAGGGCGTTGATGCCAAGGATGCGCATGGGGGGTTGCTCCGTCCCGGAGGCTGGTGGGATCACGCTTCCGGCTTGGCGAGTGCCGCCGGGGCGGCTGTCTCAAACAAATGGAGACAACTCAGGACAAACCAGCTGCATTTTTCACACTGTGCAGTGTCCCGCACACGAGTGGTCACGGCGACCCGGGTGACAGCGACAGCTGACTGCCGGGCTCGAAGCGTGCTGCGGCCGACTCGCCGGGAGACGCGGAGCGAGGGGAATGCGGACGCGGAGCGGGGCGCCGCCGGTCGCGGGTCGGGCGGGAGCGATGCCTCGGCCCTCACGGGCAGGGCAGGGCCCCTCACGGGCAGGGCACGGACAGACGTGCCGGGCTTCGCACCCCGGCCGGGAGCCGCTCACGTACGGGGCGGGAGCCGCCGACACGCGTCGGCACCATGATCCCGCCGGGCGGCCCGAAGCGCGCCGGGTCCGCGACGCGAGCGCCGGGCGGGGCGGGAGGAAGGAGCGGTCGGCCCCCGGATCAGGCGGCCTCCGACCGGGTGAACCAGTCGATCGTGCGGGCCAGGCCCGTGTTCCAGTCGGTACGCGGCCGCCAGCCGAGCCGTTCCCGCGCGAGCCGGGTGTCGGGCTTGCGGCGGGTGGGATCGTCGACCGGGCGTTCGACGAAGTCGATACGGGAGGAGGAGCCGGCCAGCTCGACGATGCGGCGGGCGAGCTCCAGCATCGTGATCTCCTCGGCGCCGCCGATGTTCACGGGTCCCGGCTCCTCGGACGCCGCCAGCGCCAGGATGCCGTCGACCGTGTCGTCGACGTAGCACAGTGAGCGCGTCTGGCCGCCGTCTCCGGCGACGGTCAGCGGCGCGCCGTCCAGGGCCTGGGCGATGAACGTGGGCACGGCCCGGCCGTCGCCGGCGCGCATGCGCGGGCCGTAGGTGTTGAAGATGCGGACGATGGCCGCGTCGGTGCCGTGCACCCCCCGGTGCGCGGTGACCAGGGCCTCGGCGAAGCGCTTGGACTCGTCGTAGACGCTGCGGGGCCCGACCGGGTTGACGTTGCCCCAGTAGGTCTCCGGCTGCGGATGCTCCAGCGGGTCCCCGTACACCTCGGAGGTGGAGGCGAGGACGAAGCGGGCGCCGTCACGGCGGGTCCGCTCCAGCGCGTGGCGGGTGCCGTCGCTGCCGACGGCGAGGGTCTCCAGCGGCAGCCGCAGGTAGTCGGCGGGCGAGGCCGGGCAGGCGAAGTGCAGGACCAGGTCGAAGCGGCCGGCGAGCGTGCGCCAGGCCGACGGGTCCGTGGCGTCTCCCCGCACGAACCGGAAACCGGCGTGTCGTTGCAGGTCCGCGACGTTGGCACGGGAGCCGGTGGCCAGGTTGTCGAGGCACACGACGTCGGCGCCCGTGTCGAGCAGCCGTCGGCACAGGTGCGATCCCACGAATCCCGCTCCACCGGTCACCAGGGCCCGGTGGAAGGTGCGTCCGCTCATCCGGCTCTCCTCACTTCGCCGTTCTCTGCATGGTGACCTGAGTAACGCCGGAGCGAAATCGGACAACGCGCGGGCCGACCCCCGGCGGATCGCGAAGTGAGAGTGCGCGGTCAGGGGGAAGAAGAAGCGGCAACTTAGGGAGGATGTCGTGAACGGTGACGTGTTGGGGCTGGGGGACGTCCTGGCGGAGGCGGAGCACGCCTCGCCGGTGGAGTCGGTCGACGTCGTGGCACGGAACCTGCAGAAGCGGTTCGGAGCGGCCGGTGTGTCGTTCCTCTTCGTCGACCTGATCGGAGAGGAACTCGTCCGGCTCAGCACGGCCGACGGGGCACCGGGCGCTCCCGGGGCGCCGCGCATCGGCCTGCGCGGCAGCGCGTACGAGAGGGTCCTGAGGTCCCAGCGTCTGCACGTGAAGCCGGACGGGGAGGGCGGCCATCTGGCGATATCGCCCGTCACCAACCGCGGCGACTGCATCGGCGTACTGGAGATGACCCTGCCGCACGCCGACGAGACCGTGTTGCGCCAGGTGGGTGAGGCGGCTCACGCGCTGGCGTACATCGTCGTCACCGACCGGCGCTTCACCGACCTGTATCACGGGCGCAGACGCACCACGCCCACCAGCCTGGCCGCCGAGATCCAGCACCAGCTGCTGCCCTCCGCCCCCTGCTGCGAGGCCGCGCAGTTCGCCGTCGCGGGCGGGCTGGTGCCGGCCGATGACATCGGCGGCGACACCTACGACTACGCCCTGGACCGGGACACGCTGCACCTGTCCATCACGGACGCCATGGGCCACGACACCGAGTCGGCCCTGCTGGCCACCCTGCTGCTCGGCGCCCTGCGCGGTGCCCGGCGCTCCGGGTGCGACATCGGGGAACAGGCCCGCCGGGCACACCGGGCGCTGCTCGACCACGACCGCGGCATGGCCACCGGCCAGCTGCTGCGCGTCCGCCTCGAGGACGGCAGCGTCCAGCTGATCAACGCCGGTCACCCGCGACCGTTGCTCCTGCGCGACGGGACCGTGGAGGAACTGACGGTCTTCGCCAACCTGCCCTTCGGCATCGTCTCCCCCATCCCCTACCGGGTCCAGCAGCTGGACCTCCGTCCCGGCGACCGGCTGGTCATGCTCACCGACGGCATGCAGGAACGCGCCGCGGCCGGCGTGGACCTGCCCGCGCTGATCCGCGACACCCGCGGGGTCCACCCGCGCGAGGCCGTCGGCGTGCTGGTCGGCGCCGTCCGCGACGCGTGCGCGGGCAGCCTCGAGGACGACGCGACGGTGATGTGCCTGGACTGGTACGGGACCGACCCCGTCAGCCACCGCACCGGCCTCGACGACGGCTTCCCGTTCCTGACGCCGGAGGCGTGGCCCTGAGGGGGCCCGGACGGCGTCCCCGCGTCTTCCCGGACCGACCGGGGTGCCCTCGCGGCCGACGGCATCCGGGCCGAGGAACCCGCCGGGTGCCGGGCACTCGTGATGCCCACCGGGTGTGACCGGGTCCCCCGGGGTACTCGCACGGACGTCGACGCCGACGTCGCCGACGCGCACCGCTCACGAAGGGAGAGGCCTGATGGACGACCGTCCGAACCGATCCGACACGGACCTGCTCGGCATCTACCTCAACGATCACCTCGCCGGAGCCGCGCTCGCCGTGGACCGGGCGCGGCTGCTGGCCGACACCGAGTCCGAACGGGACCCGGCACTCGCCGACGCGGTGCGGTCGGTCACCGAGGAGATCACCGAGGACCGGGCGGGCCTCCTGGAGATCATGCGGAGCCTGGAGATTCCAGTCCGCCGCTACAAGATCGCAGCGGGCCGGCTCGCCGAGAAGGCGGGCCGTCTCAAGGGCAACGGCCGGCTCGTCCGCCGTTCCCCGCTCAGCCCCATGCTGGAGCTGGAGCTGCTGCGTCTGGGCGTGGAGGGGAAGGCCGCCGCCTGGCGGACACTGCGCCGGCTGTCGGACGCCGACACCCGCCTCGATGCCGGGCAGCTCGACCTGCTGCTCGAACGCGCCCACCGCCAGCTGGACACGCTGGAACAGCTGCGTCTGCGCCAGGTCACCCGGTCCTTCCAACGCGGCGGTGACCAGCCCGACAGCCCACCCGTACCCCAGGAGTCCTTCTCATGAGCGACCACACGCCCTCCCAGGCCGAAGGCGAGCCCGACGACACCGACACGCGGAACACCGCCGGCCATCCGGCACCGGACCACCCGACGCCGTCCCAGGCCGAGGGCGACCGCGACGACGCCGACGACAGCGACGCGGTGGACGGCGGGGACGACAGCCCCTGAACGGCCTCGTCGTCGAACGCCGGAGGAGCTGGCCTCAGCCCTCCGGCGTTCGTGGAGCGGGGTCCGCGGCGGAGCCCCCGGAAGGACGGGAACGGGTAGGGGCGGCGGGGCCGACACGGGCGGGGTCGAAACAAGCGTCCCCCGTCCGGGAGCCGGACGTCGGGCCGATCCACCCTGACCACGGTGATCCGTACACCCGTTGCCGCGTCATCACGAGCATCGGCACCGAGGCCGACGCCGCCCTGTTCCGCCATCGGGTGGCGCGTCACCGGCCTCACAACGCACGTCGGCGAACGGCAGTCGGCGGAGTTCCGCCACACCGAGCACCAGCGGCAGAACCCGTCGACTGACCGCTGCCCGCCCTCGCCTCCGTGCTGGATGGCCACGGCGGTCCGGGCGGTCGAGGCGACGGCCTCACCCGTCCGCGCCCGGGCACGGAGCCGACGGCGCGGAACCTCACCGTCGGCCCGTCGGCCGCTGGTCGGCCGCACTCGGGACGGCATCCGCCAGGACCTGGGCAGGGACGGCTGACCGGAGGCTCCCGGGCGCTTCCGTCCGGTCCACCGCCGGCGTGGGGCAGGCATCGGACGGTCTCTTCCGCGGCGGCGACCGGCTCCGCGACGACCTCGTCCGGGGCGAAGACGCACGCGGCGTCGCCGAGTGCTGCTTACCTGCCGGGGTTCTCCCGCCAGACCCGGGCCGCGATCTCCTCCGCGTCCGGCTGGGGCGTACCCGCCCTGACCAGGATGATTCCCCGGGACCCGTCCGGGAAGGTCACCTCACGCATCGCCGTGCCCAATGGGCCAGGCGTCGACTCCTCCGGCATGACGACCCCAATCGTGGACGAACCTTCAGGGTAACGGGAAGCCGCCCCTTCACGGCGCAGGTGCACGCAGGTGTTCGGGTGGCGAACGGCCGCGGGAGCCGGTGCGGTTCCGGCCCGCCGACGGCGGACCACCCCGACCTCCCCCGTCCTTCCCGCCTCGCGGACCGTCCCAACTCCCCGTCCTCCCACCTCGCGGACCGCCCCGACCTCCCCCGTCTCGCGGCCCGCTTCCCGCCCGTCGCCAGTGCGCCCGTCGCCAGTGCGCCCGTCACCTGCCCGCCGGGCTGAGGCGGACCAGCAGGACGCCGGGCGCGCGCGGGAGCGACACCCGCAGTCCGCTCCCGTCCCAGACCACCGTGCCCGCGCCCGGCGCGCAGGGGTGCAGGATGTCCGCACGGACCTCGCGTCCCGCCAAGTGGCCCACGGGGAGCCGCAGTTCGGCCTCTCCACCGCGGCGCCAGACCGTGAGGTACGACGTACGGTCATCGGGGACCCGCATACCCAGGGCCAGCCATTCGTCCGTCCACCCGGGCAGGCCCAGCGGCCAGAACGGCAGCGCCCGTGCCAGATCCCGGCGGATCGCCTTGTAGGTCCCCACCGCGTCCCGCACCAGGCCGAGTTGACGCGCCGACATCCGGTCGAGGTGGCCGGAGAGATGGATCCGTCCGAGCAGCGCGCCCCCCAGCGTGAAGGTGATCAGGTCGTCGTCGAACGCGGGCTGCGGGTAGGCCCAGACGGCTCCCTGCTCCGGCGGGACCGCCGTCGGCGCGGCGGCGGCGACGGCCGGGTAGCGCAGCGGGTCCTGCTGGTCGCTGGTGGACTGGAGCTGGGCGACGGCGAGGGTGGCGCCGTCCATCCGCATCCCGCCCGAGGCACAGTTCTCCACGACCAGGCCGGGGTGGCGGTCCAGGACCTCGGACAGCCAGTCCAGGTAGGCGTGGGCGTGGCCGAGCAGCCCGGCTCCCGGCGCGAGGTCACCGGGGGCGGTGGTCCCCGGATCGATCACGATGTTGTAGTCCAGCTTGAGGTAGCCCACGCCCCAGTCGCCGACGATCCGGTCCACCGTCCGGTCGAGGTGGGCGCGGGCGGCCGGGTGGCGCAGATCGAGCTGGTGGCGTCCCTGTTCGCTGAGGCGTACGCCGTCGCGCTGGAAGAAGGCGTCCGGCGGGAGCTGGGACGCGACCGGGCTGCGTACCCCGACGACCTCCGGCTCCAGCCACAGGCCCGGCACCATGCCGCGCTCCCGGATGCGGTCCAGGACGGCCCGGATCCCGCCGTCGGGGAAGCGGCGCGGTGAGGGCAGCCACGCGCCGACGCTGTCCCACCAGCCCTCGGTGTCGTCGTCGTACCAGCCGGAGTCGATGCAGAAGTACTCCGCCCCGGCCTCGGCCGCCGCGTCGATCAGCGGCAGCAGCTTCCGCGTCGTCGGGTCGCCCATCAGCGTGTTCATGTAGTCGTTGAAGACGACGGGGAGCGCGGTGTGGTCCGGGTGCGGGCGGCGGGCCGCGCGGCGGTACGAGGTCAGCGCCCCCATCGCCGCGTCGAACCCGGTGCCGAGGGCCAGCACCGCGGGGACCGTGGTGAACTCCGCGCCCGGTGCGAGCGCGACCCGCCACTGGTGTTCCGCGTCGGTGGGGCCGTTCAGCGCGAGGTACGTGCCGTCCGCGCGTTCGCCCAGGTCCCAGCGCCAGCCGGCCGGGGACTCGATCTGCCACAGCCAGGTCCGGCCGCCGTCCCGTTCCGTCAGCGCGCCCATCGCGAGGTGGCCGTCGGTGGGCCAGCTGCCGCGCCCGGTGAGGACCAGGGCGGCCCGGCTGTCGTGCTGGTGGGCGGCGACGTTGATGTCGGCGACGCTGGCCCGCAGCGGCTCGGCGTACCAACGGCACTCCGCGAGCCAGTCGTTGCGCGCGCGGTGCACGTCGAGGGCGTCCGCGGCAGGCAGTCCGGCGAGCAGCAGGCTGCTGACGGACTGGACGACCAGCGGTTCGGCGCCCTCGTTGCGGAGCCGGACGCGGGAGCGGAGCACCGGCAGTCCGGCCGGGGACGTCAGCTCGACGCACGCGGTCAACCCGGTCGCCGGGTCGTGGAGTTCGACGGTCAGCCACTCCCAGCCGGCGCGGCTGCCGCTGCGGTGGTCCCGGTAGCGCAGCCGTGTACCGAAGGCCGTGCCGGTGAAGCGCGGGCCGGACCAGCCGCTGCCGTGGCCGAGGACGGTGAGTTCGACGAGGGGAAGGGCGGCCTCCGGACCGGCGACGGGCTCTCTGCCGTCGGGGACGGCCTCCGGGCCGGGAACGGATCCGGTGTCGTCGTCAGGGGCGAGCCGGACCAGCCGCAGGGTGCCGTCGGAGGCGGTGGCGAACTCGACCCGGAGCGCCGGGTGCCCCCAAGTGAGCGTGTCCTGCGGGTGGTTGATGGCCCTCGTCGCCGCGTCCGCCGTACCGGTCAAGGCGTCTCCCCCTCCTGGCTCCGCCCTGCCGAGTGCCGGCGGCGGTCCGCGTCGGTCGCGTGAATCCCTCGTTACGGTCTCTTGACGACCGCATTGTGACCGGTCACAATCCTGGCATGAATGTGACCGGTCACACAAGGCGCCCGGCGAGCATCAGGGACGTCGCCACCGCCGCAGGGGTGTCGTACCAGACCGTCTCCCGGGTGATCAACGGCCATCCCAGCGTCAAGCCGTCCACCCGGGAACGGGTGCTCGCCGCCATCGACGACCTGGGCTTCCGGCGCAACGCCACCGCGCTCGCCCTGGCCAGCGGGCGCAGCCGGGCCGTGACCGTGCTGACCGCCAACACCACCCACTACGGGTACGCCTCCATCCTCCAGGGCATCGAGGAGGCGGCCCGTGCCGCCTCGTACGCGGTGGGGATCGGCGTCCTGGAATCGGCGGACGAGGCCGCGGTCGCCGCCGAGGTGCGGCGGGCGGCGGACGCCAGTGGCGGACTGATCGTGATCGCCTACGATCCGGCCGGGGTCCGGGCCCTGGCCGCCGTCCCCGCCGAGCTGCCGGTCGTCGGTGTGGTCGAGACTCCCGCGAACCCGCCCTCGGGCGACCGCCCCTGGGTGTGGACCGACGACCGCGAGGCCGCCTACCAGGCGACCCGGCATCTGCTGGGCCTCGGCCACCGGACCGTGCACTACGTCGCCATCCCCTCCAGCACCCGGCGCACAAGCGCCCGCACCACCGGCTGGCGGCAGGCGCTGCGGGAGGCCGGAGCGCCCGAACCCCGCCCGGTACAGGGGCGTTGGGGTCCGGCGGGTGGTCACGCGGCGGGGCTGAAACTCGCGAAGGACCCGGACGTCACCGCCATCCTGTGCGGCAACGACGACCTCGCGCTCGGGGTGCTGCGCGCCCTGCACGAGTCCGGCCGGTCCGTCCCCGGCGAGGTCAGCGTGGCCGGGTTCGACGACGCCCCGCACTCCGGCTATCTGACCCCGTCGCTGACGACCGTACGCCTGGACTTCACCGGCCTCGGCCGGTCCGCCTTCGCGCTGCTGCACGGGGTGCTGGAGGAGTCCGCGCGGATCGCCCCGCACCCCGTCTCCGTACCGGAGCTGGTGGTGCGGGAGAGCTCGGGGCCGGTCTCCGCCCGCGCTTGAAGTCTCGGTACCGCCGTCCTGAACCACCCGTTCGCGAAAGGCACTTGAGGTACGTGATGAAGACGAGAGCTCTCCCCGCGCTGGCGCTGATATGCGCCGTCGGCCTGGCCGCCACCGCGTGCAGCGACCCCACCGCCGGCGACTCCGGTGATTCCGGGGCCGACGCGAAACAGACGGCCGTGAACCCGACGGCCCGCCTGGACGGCGTGAAGCTGACCATGTGGACCGCGCAGAACACGGTCAACGCGCCGAAGCAGGTCGTCGACGCCTTCGAGAAGGCCACCGGAGCGGAGGTGGAGACCCAGGCGATCCCGGACCTGTACGAGCAGAACGTGCCGACCAAGCTCGCCTCCGGCGACCGGCCCGACCTGATGTTCTGGCAGCCGTCCATCTCCACGCTGCCGTTCATCCAGCCGCAGCAGAACCTCCTCACCCTCGACGGGGAGGAGTGGGTCTCCCGGCTCGGCGGCACCGAGCGGTCCCTCGGTGTCATCGACGGCAAGCGGTACGCGGCCATCGTCACCAGCCCCGCCATGCTCGGCGTCTACTACAACAAGGACGTCTTCCGGCAGGCCGGGCTGAGCGAGAAGGACTTCCCGACGTCGTACGACGAACTGCTGGCCCTCGGCCGCACCGTCACCGACAAGACCGACGCGGCCGGCTTCTACGAGGCCGGCGGCGACCAGTGGCCCCTGCAGTGGCAGATGCAGGTCCAGCTCACCGACCTGGACAAGCAGTGGTGGGCCGACCTGAACCGGAACAAGGAGAAGTGGACCGACCCGGTCGTCGTCGGCGCGATCAAGAAGTACAAGGAGAAGCTGCTCGACGCCGGGCTCGCCCAGAAGAACTACAGGACCGGCACCTTCACCGGCCAGGCGGACTCCCTCTGGAAGGGCGAGGCCGGCATGGTCCTCAACGTCACCTCCTTCCAGAGCCAGTTGCAGGCCAAGTACTCCACCGCCGAGATCGACAAGAGGATCGGCTGGTTCCCGGTCGCCAACTCCTCCGCCACCGGCCTGTACTCGCCCGACCAGACCAACGGTGTGGTCGCCTTCAGGACGGGTGACGAGAAGCGGCAGAACGCGGCCCGGCAGTTCCTCGCCTTCTGGCTCGGCCCGGACTACGCGGACTACATCAAGGCGATGAAGATCCCGTCCGTGCAGCCGTCCGTGCCCACTCCCGACGGGCTTCCGCAGGCGTCCAAGGACCAGGTCGCGGCCCTGCCCCAGGCCATCGGGGTCTTCCAGGCCAAGGCGATCGTCGCCCCGGACACCCACCTCGCCCTCGCCGACATGATCTACGGCAAGAAGAGCCCCCAGCAGGTCGCGCAGGCGATCCAGGACCAGTTCGCGCAGGTGGCCAAGGCCCAGGGCGCGCCCGGCTTCTAGACGACCACAGGGCGGGGAGTTCCGATGGCGGACACGGCCGTACGCACGCGCAGGCAGACATCCATGAGAGGGGAACCCACGCGGGTCGGACGGCTGCCGCGGGCCGCCGTGCACCATCCCTGGTGGTTCGCGCTTCCCGCGATCGCCGTCTTCGCGGGCTTCTTCCTGGTGCCGAACCTGCTCAACTTCTACTACCCGTTCACCAACTGGTCCTCGTACCACGCGGACATCGCCTTCACCGGCCTGGACAACTTCCGGACCATCGCCGACGACGGCTCGCTGCTGCGCGCGATCCGCACGACGCTGCTGTACGCCCTGCTGGCGGCGCTGTTCCAGAACGGCTTCGGGCTGGTGCTCGCGCTGCTGCTGGAGCACGACACCCGCTTCAACCGGTTCTTCCGCGCCGTGTTCTTCCTGCCGGTGCTCATCTCCGCGCTCGCCACCGGCTACGTCTTCCAGGCCCTCCTCGACCAGGACGGCGCCGTCAACTCGGTGCTCGGCACGGACATCCCGTGGCTGGGCTCGACGACCTGGACGCTGGTCCTGATCACCCTCATCCACGGGTGGAAGTGGATGGGCCTGTCCATGCTGATCTACCTGGCGGGGCTCAAGGGCATCCCCGGCGAGATGCTGGAGGCCGCGAAGTGCGACGGCGCCGGCCCCTGGCGGACCTTCTGGTCGGTGCGCTGGCCGATGCTCGCGCCGGCCGTCACCTTCAACGTCACCACGGCGCTGATCGGTTCGATGAACACCTTCGACATCGTGCAGGCCACCACGGGCGGCGGTCCCGCGGCCTCCACCGAGGTCTTCAACATCTACATGTTCCGGGTCTTCGGCCAGGGCCTGTACGCCCAGGCCTCCGCGATGAGTCTCGTCCTGTTCCTGGTCGTGGTCGCCATCGCGATCCCGCTGGTCGTCGGGCTCCGGCGAAGGGAGCAGCTGCTGTGAACCCGTCCGTGGCATGGCGGTTCGGCCGTCCCGCCCTCGTTCTCCTTCTCGCCTCCCTCGCCGTGGGCGTACCGCTGTGGCTGGTGGTCGTCACCTCCGCCAAGCCCCAGGCGGAGGCCATCAGGCCGAACCTCGACCTGCCGGCGCGCTGGCAGCCCGGCAGCAACTACGAGGACGCGGTCGGCCAGGGCGAGATGCTGCGCGGTCTCGTCAACTCGCTGCTGGTCGTGGTGCCTTCGGTGGTCCTCGTGCTGATCCTCGGGGCGGGCGCCGCCTGGGTCTTCGCCCGCCGCAGGTCCAGGCTGGTCTCGGCCGCGTACGCGCTGTGCATCAGCGGGCTGCTGCTGCCGCCGGCCGTCATCACGATCGTGATGGAGCTGCGGCAGCTCGGGCTGTCGAACACCCGGCCCGGGATGATCGCCGTGTACACCGGGATGTACCTGTCCACGTCGATCTTCTTCATGACCGGCTTCATCCGTGCCATCCCCCTGGAGCTGGAGGAGGCCGCGCGGATGGACGGGGCGAGTCCGGCGCGGATCTTCGCCCGGATCATCCTGCCGCTGCTCAGACCGGTGATCGCCACCGCGACGATCATGGTGATGCTCTACGCCTGGAGCGACATCTTCTACGCCTTCTTCGTCCTCGGCGGCGGAGAGCGGGCGACCCTGCCGCTGAATCTCTACAAGGTCGCCAGCGCCCAGCTCTACCTCAACAACTGGCATCTCGTCTTCGCGTACGTCGTGGTGATGAGCCTGCCCATGGTCGCCGTGTTCCTCGTCGGCCAGCGAAAGATCGTGTCCGGAATCACCAGTGGAGCCGTCAAGTGACCGGAGGTCCAACAGCGTGATCACCCCCACCCGCACAAGATCCCGTCTCACCACAGCGTTCGTCACCACCGCACTCGGAGTCGCCGCCATGGCAGGCACCCTCCCCGCCGCGGGGCCCGCGGCAGCCGCCGCCGCGCAGCGGCTCACCGTCGACCTCGGCGCCTCCGAAGGGCCGGTGATGCTGGGCGCCAACGGCGCGCTGTACGGGCTCAGCGACGACGGCGTGCCCAGCGACGCCGCCCTGGAGCCCCTGAAGATCACCAGCATCTCGCAGAAGCCGGAGGGCGGCGCCCAGCACCCCAACGGCGACGCGCTCACGGTCTCCACGTCGTTCTTCCGCAACGGCGGCGGCGAGATCAACGTGATGATGCAGGACGTCTACGCGAAGTGGCCGTACGAGGACCTCGGCATCGACGACTACCTCCCCAAGGTCGACAAGATCGTCAAGGAGGTGTCGGCCGACCCGAACAGCGACCGCTTCGTCTACATCCCGTTCAACGAGCCCGACCAGATCTGGTACGACCTCGGCACCTCCGACCAGGCGCAGTACGAGGCCAACCGCGACCGGTTCCTCAAGGACTGGAAGACGGTGTACCAGCGGATCCGCGCGATCGACCCCGACGCGCGGATCGCCGGCCCCAACGAGGCCGGCTACCACACCCGCCTGCTGACCGACTTCCTCACCTTCGCCCAGCGGGAGAACGTCCTGCCCCAGGTGATGACCTGGCACGAACTGAGCTCCGGTTCCCTGCGCGACTTCCAGGGCAACTACGACAACTACCGCTCCATCGAACGCAAGCTGGGCATCGCGCCACTGAAGATCAACATCGACGAGTACGCCAACCGGCGCGACCTGTCCGTACCCGGACAGCTCGTGCAGTGGGTCTCGATGTTCGAACGGAACAAGGTGTACGCCAACCAGGCCTACTGGGACGCCGCCGGCAACATGGACGGCAACGTCGTCCGGTCCAACATCCCCAACGGCGGCTGGTGGCTGTTCCGTTGGTACGCCGGAATGACCGGTGACACCGTCAGGGTGACCCCGCCGCAGGCCAACACCATCGACACCCTCCAGGGGCTCGCCTCGTACGACACGAAGCGCCGCCAGGCGCAGGTCCTGCTCGGCGGCTCCGCCGGTGACTCCGACGTCGTCGTCCAGAACGTCCCCCGGTCCGTCTTCGGCCGGACGGTCACCGCGACCGTCGCCGAGTCCGCCTGGTCCGGCTACGAGGGACAGCACGCCACACCACGCGTCCTCGCCCGGACCAAGGTGAAGGTGGCGGACGACGGCACGGTGACCGTCCCGCTGCGCGGCCTGCACAAGATGTCCGCCTACCGGATCGTCCTCACCCCCGGCGGCTCCGGCACCCCGACCGCGGCCTCCGTCCCGTGGTCGGCGTCGTACGAGGCCGAGAACGCCGCCATCACCGGCGGCCAGGTGTACACCCAGGGCACGGTCGCCAACGCCAACGGCTACGCGGCCTCCGGGACGAAGGACGTCGGCTCGCTCAACCAGGCCTCCAGCAAGGTCGACTTCACCGTGACGGTGCCCGAGGACGGGACCTACGACCTGGCGATCCTGTACGGCAACCAGTCCGGCGCCCCCGCCACCCAGAAGCTGTCGGTCGACGGCGCCGAACCGGTCACGGTCACCTATCCCTCCACCGAGAACTGGACCTACCGCGCCAAGAAGGACGTGACGCTCCGCCTCACGGCCGGCACCCACGTGCTGACGCTCGCCAAGGGCGCCGCCGAGGTGACCCTCGACCGCGTCGACCTGACCGCGCGCACCGGAGCCGCGTCCGCCTCCTACGAGGCCACGCTGGCCGACATCGGCGGGAAGCCGGCGTACGACTACTCCTCCTCGGCGGGGGTGGGCACGGGCGCCCTGGTCCTGCGCACGGGCGACCGGGCGGTGTTCGACGTGTACGCGCCCCGCGACGGCTACTACACGGTGGTGTCGCGGGCCTCGGCGGCGGCACAGCTCGCCCTGCACGGGGAGACGGTGACCGCGCTCCCGGGCCGGCCGCTGCGGCTGTACCTGGTCGCGGGCAACAACCGCGTGGCGATGACGGCCGGGTACGCCTCGGTGCGCTCCCTCGACGTCTCGGGTGACGGCTCGACCGCCGGCACGCTCTCCTACGAGGGCGCCTCGGCCACCCTCGCAGGTGGCGCCAAGCTCGTCGACTCCCCCCACGCCTCCGCCGGTTCGTACATCGGCGACCTCGGCAACAGCACCGCCAGTACGGCCGCGTTCACGGTGGACGCGCCCCGGTCCGGGCGGTATGTACTGGTCGTCCACTACGCGCACAACGACCGGCGCGACAACGGCCACGCCTACAACACGGACATCATGTCCCGTACGGCGGACATCACGGTGGGCGGTGCCGCGCCGAAGCGGGTCACCTTCAAGAACACCTGGAGCTGGGACGACTACTGGACGCTGGGCGTCCCGGTCGACCTGAGGAAGGGCGCCAACACGGTGACGTTCGGCAACGCCACCGGGTGGGCTCCGAACATCGACCGGATCGAACTGGGCCGGGTCCTCGGCCGGTCGTAGTCGGTCCGCACCGGCACGGCCCGGTGGCCGGCGGACGCTCGTCCGCCGGCCACCGGGCCATGGACCTCCGCGACGCGGGTAGCGTCCCGGTATGGGGACACGACCGCGCCTGACCCTGTCCGCGACCGTCCTGGACGCGCCCGACGCCCGGGAACTGGCGGCGTTCTACCGGCGCCTCCTCGATGACTGGCTGGTACGTGAGGACGGCCCCGACTGGGTGTACATCGCCCCGCCGGACGGCGGAGCCGGGCTGTCGTTCCAGACCGAGCCGCACTACGTCCGGCCGCGGTGGCCGTCCACGCCGGACGCCCAGCAGATGATGCTGCACCTGGACATCCAGGTGGACGACCTCCCCGCGGCCGTGGCCCACGCCGTCGCCGCGGGCGCCACCCTGGCCGGCTTCCAGCCCCAGGACCACGTCCGGGTGCTGTTCGACCCCGTGGGCCACCCGTTCTGTCTGTACGTACGCACCCCGGAGCCGGGCAGCTGAGGGACCTTCGGGGTGCCGGTGCCTCCCGGCTCACGGGACCCCGTGTTCGAAGAGCACGTACCCCGCGTACGAGCCCGACGCCACCGCCGTGATGCCGAGCAGCGTCAGCAGGGTGGGCAGGCCGAGGCCGCGCAGCTTGACGGCCAGGGGGATGAAGAGCGGGAAGACCGGGAGCAGATAGCGGGAGACGTTGCCGAAGATCTGCCGGCTGCCCAGGATCAGGGCGACCGTCAGGAGGGTGTAGACGGTCAGGACGGCCGGGGGCCGCAGGCGGATCAGCAGCGGGATCAGGAGCACGGCCAGCAGCACGACGGCCACCGCGATGGTGTCCTCGAAGGGGTAGGCGAAGAGGTGGTCGAAGCGGCCCACCGCGACGGACGTGAGGACGTCGAGGGTGTGCGCCCCGTAGTCGAAGGTGTGCGCCCACGCTCCGGTCTGGAGCTCGAAGTAGCCGCCGAGATCGCCCATCCGGTTGCCGACCCAGAGCAGATAGCCGATGAGCCCGAGCGGCGCGATCAGCACCGCGGTCCACGGGCGGGCCAGGTCCTCCTGGCGCCGGTGGAGCGCCAGCAGGGCGGCGACGGTGAGGGCGGCGATCAGCGCGACGGCGGTGGGGCGGTTGAGGCCGGCCGCGAAGGTGAGGACGCCGGCGGTGAGCCAGCGGTCGCTCATGACGGCGTGGCAGGCCCAGGCGGCGAGGGCGACGTAGAGGGACTCCGAGTAGCCCGACCACTCCACGCCGGAGCCGGGCCACACGGCCCACAGTCCGGCCGCGGCCAGCCCGGCCCGCCTGCCGCCGAACCGGGCGGTGACGGCGTGGATCCCGAGGGCGGCGACGAACGAGGCGACGACGGAGACCAGCATGCCGGAGCCGTACAGGCCGAGGCCCGTGCACTGGGAGACCAGCCGCATCGTCGCCGGGTAGAGCGGGAAGAACGCCGCCGAGTTGCCCTCGTGGGTGATCAGCCCCTCGGCGTCGGGGATCGGGACGAGCGCGGGGTCGTACCCGTGGGCGGCGATCTGCTGGTACCACCAGCCGTCCCAGCTGGCCAGGACGTCCCAGGGACGGGCGCCGCCGCCGAACCGCGGGTGCTTGTCCCGGTACTCCCCGGTGGAGTGCAGCAGGTACATGAAGACGGAGAAGCCGATGAGTTTCAGCCCGCCGTACACCGCCAGTACGGGGGCGTGGTGTCTGGCCGCCCGCTTGGCCGCGTCCCGCAGGCGTGAGCCGCGGTCCGGGAGCGGGACAGGGGCGGAGGGTTCGGGCGGGGCGGTGCCGGCGGGGACGCTCAGCGTCGTCGTGTCGTTCACGCGGCCGCGGCTCCCCCGTCGCGGCGCCGGGCGGGGAACACCCAGGCCCGCAGGAGCAGGAACCGCAGCAGGGTGGCGGCCAGGTTGGCGGCGACGAGCACCGCGATCTCGGTGGGGCGCGCGGGCCGGGGCGACACCTGGTGCAGCGCGGCGAGCGACCCGCTGGTCACCGCCAGGCCGACCAGGAAGACCAGGAATCCCTTGGCGTGGTGGCGCAGCGCACCGGCCTGGCCGCGCAGCCCGAAGGTGAGCCGCCGGTTCGCGGCCGTGTTGGCGACCGCGCAGACCAGCAGCGCCAGGGCGTTGGCGGCCTGCGGTCCGGTCACCGGGCGTAACACCGCGTAGAGGAGCACATAGCCGACGGTGCTCACGGCTCCGACGGCGCCGAACCGCAGCAGTTGTCCGGCCAGGCCGGCGCGTGCGGGGTCGGCGGCGCCGCGGCGCAGCGCGGCCGTCGGGAGGGTGCCGCGGGCCAGTTCCCGGCCGATCCTGGCGATGCCCCGCAGGTCGGCCAGTGCCGTGGAGAGGAGGTCGACCCGGCTGTCGGGGTCGTCCACCCAGTCGACCGGCACCTCGTGGATGCGCAGCCCGGCCCGCTCGGCGATCACCAGCAGTTCGGTGTCGAAGAACCACCCCTCGTCCTTCACCAGGGGCAGCAGCCGCTCGGCGACATCACGCCGCACCGCTTTGAAGCCGCACTGCGCGTCGGAGAAGCCCACGGCGAGGGTGGAGCGCAGCAGGACGTTGTAGCAGCGGGAGATGACCTCCCTCTTCGGGCCCCGCACCACCCGGGAACCACGGGCCAGGCGGGTGCCGATGGCGATGTCGGAGTGGCCGGATATCAGCGGGGCGACCAGCGGGAGGAGCGCCGTCAGATCGGTCGACAGGTCCACGTCCACGTAGGCGAGGACCGGCGCCCGCGAGTCCGACCAGGCCGCGTGCAGCGCCCGCCCCCGTCCCTTCTCGGCCAGCCGCAGCCAGCGCGCCTGCGGCAGCTCGGCGGCCAGCCGGGCCGCGATCCGCGGGGTGTCGTCGGTGCTGGCGTTGTCCGCGACGGTGATCCGGAACGGGTACGGGAAGGTGTCGCGCAGGTGCGCGTGGAGCCGCCGCACGCCCTGCTCCAGACCCGCCTCCTCGTTGAACACCGGGACGACGACGTCCAGGACGAGCTCCGGGTGGTGCGCCGGCACCGGCGTGCGGAGCGGCAGTGGGTTCATCAGCATTGTCACGTTCTGTCCCGGTTCGGATGCTGTCGCGGGGCATGCCGGAGTCACCCACGGCAGGGCTGCGATCAGGGTTTGCGGACGGTCGGTCGGTCGGCGCGGCCCCGCTACCCGGAGTCCACCGAGGCGGCGGGCGACGACGGCTCCTCAGTCGTGGGCGGCGGGGGCTCCGTCGCCGGAGTCGTCGTCGGGCTCGGCGTCCCGGTGCCGGAGGGGGGCGGTGTGTCGGTCGGAGTCGAGGGCGCGGTCGGGGTGGGGTCCAAGGACACCGTGACCGAACTCCCGGTCGCGGTCGGGGTGATGGAGGTGTCCCCGGCGGGCCCGGAGGGGCTCGTGGTGGAGGTCTCGGTCGGGGACGGGTCGGGTGGCCGGGTCGGAGTGGTACTCGGGGACGGCGGGCCCGTCACGGGCCGGGGCAGCGGAGCCTGCGGCCGGTTCTCGGCGGAGTCCTGGGGCAGCAGGAGGAAGCCGATGCCGAGCCCGCCGACCACCAGCACGGAGCCGACGGCCCGCTGCACGGCACGGGCCCGGCGCCGGGCCCGGACACCGGAGCGCAGCCGGATCCGGTGGCGGTCCTCGAAGGGGGCGGGTTCCTGGGCGTCGCGCATCATGCGCGTCAGTTCGCGCTCGAAGTGGTCCATGGACTTCCCTTCACCCCACCGGCTCGATGACCTCGGCCAGGAGCTGACGCAGCCGCGCCACCCCGCGTGAGGCATGGGATCGAGCCGTGCCCACCGGGCACCCCAGCGCCTCCGCGACCTGCCGCTCGGGCAGGTCCTGGTAGTAGCGCAGCACCACCGCGGCCCGCTGCCGCGGCGGCAACTGGGCCAGCGCCGCCTCCAGCCGCGAGCGTTCCACCACGGAGGCGGACACATCACCCGCCTCGGCCCGGTCGGGCAACTGCTCGACCGGGCGCTCGCCCCACCAGCGCCGTCGCGCCGAGCGCGCCGCCGCCCGCGTGAGGATCTTGCGTACGTACGCCTCCGGGGCCTCCTCCGCGATCCGGGGCCAGGCGAACCAGAGCTTGACCAGGGCCTCCTGGAGGAGATCCTCGGCCCGGTGCCGGTCGCCTCCCACGAGCAGACGGGCGAGGTGGAACAGCGCCGACCAGCGGGCCGCCACGAACCCGTCGAACCCCTCGGCTCGACTCTGCTCCATCCGCACCGTCCCCGTTCCGACCCAGCCCCTCTACACCTGGGAAAAGACGTTGGCCCCCGTGCCGCGATGCACTTCGGTCCTGTGATCCGGGTCACGCCCGCATCGGTCCGTCCGGTCCGGCTCCGGGACCCGCGGCGGCGGCCGGCGCACGACGGACGGCCGTCCGATGTCTTGACGTGTTCATTTCCGTCATCAAGCATGCCGGAAGGCCGATTGCTTCTGTTCGGTTCTGTGAATCCCCCTGTCATGGAAGGGAGTTCCGTGTCCCGCCGACATCGCGTCCTCCAGGCGTTGGCCCCCACCGTCCCCCTGGTGCTCACCGCAGCCCTCGTCACCGCCCCCGTCGCGCTCGCGGACACCCCGCCGCCGGGCGCGGTCACGGTGCGGATCGACCCGTCGTACCGCCAGCAGGAGTTCGAGGGCTGGGGAACGAGCCTCGTCTGGTTCGCCAACGCCACGGGCGGCTATCCCGACCCGGTCCGCAGACGGCTCGTCGACATGCTGTTCGGCGAGGACGGGCTCCGCCTCAACATCGCGCGCTACAACATCGGCGGCGGCAACGCCCCCGATGTCCGCACGGACTACATGAAGGCCGGCGCGACCATGGAGGGCTTCTGGAAGGCCCCCGAGGGAACCACCCGGCAGGACACGGACTGGTGGGATCCGGACAACGCGGATCACTGGAACTGGGACGCCGACGCGGGCCAGCGCTGGTGGGTGGACCAGATCAAGAAGAAGGTCACCCGCTGGGAGGCGTTCAGCAACTCGCCGCCCTGGTTCCAGACCGTCAGCGGATACGTCTCCGGCGGGTTCGACGCGAGCGAGGACCAGATCCGCGCCGACCGCGTCGACGACTTCGCCGCCTATCTGGTGCGCGTGACCGAACAGCTGGAGCAGGCGCACGGCATCGACTTCGACACCATCGCCCCGCTCAACGAGCCCAACACCCCCTACTGGGGCACCCGGATCGGACCGGACGGACAGCCCACGGGCGGTCGCCAGGAGGGCGCGCACGCCGGACCGGAGCTCCAGCAGAAGGTGCTGCTCGCCCTGGACAGGGCGCTCGCCGGGGCGGAGACCGACGCCGGGATCTCGGCGATGGACGAGACCAACCCGAGCATCTTCACGCAGAACTGGAACGCCTACGGCGGCCCCGCGCGAGCCGCCGTCGACCAACTGAACGTGCACACCTACGGCACCGGCATGCGCACCAGCGCGCGTGACATCGCCAAGGGCGCGGACCGGAAACTGTGGATGAGCGAGGTCGAGGGCACCTGGGGCACGGGCACCGACTTCACCGGCATGGAACCGGGGCTCGGGATCGCCACCCGCATGGTCGAGGACATGCGTGAACTGGAGCCGTCCGCCTGGGTGTTCTGGCAGCCGGTCGAGGACGCCCGCCCCCAGGCCGCGGCGGGCAAGAACTGGGGCAGCATCCACGTCCCGTTCGACTGCACCGCCGAGGACACCCTGGAGACCTGCCCGGTCCGGGCCAACTCCAAGTTCCACACCATCCGGAACTTCACCCACCACATCCGCCCCGGCGACCGCTTCGTGAAGGCCGACGACCCGTCCAGCGTCGCCGCGGTGCGGCGGTCCGGCCGTGCCGCGACCGTGGTGCACGTGAACAGCGGCACGTCCGCGCGCACCGTGACCCTCGACCTCTCCCTCTTCGGTGAGGTCGCGCCCCGGGCCACCGTCACCCCCGTGGTGACGAGCGCCGACGGAGCCCTCGTCCGGGGCGCACCGGTCCGGGTGACCGACCGGTCGGCCTCGCTGGTCGTCCCCGCGAAGTCGGTCACCACCTTCCTGGTCGACGGGGTCGGCGGGGTGGCGAAGGACGCCTCCCTGGTTCAGCCGGGCCATGTCTACCGCCTCCAGGGCGCCCAGAGCGGGAAGTCGCTGGCCCCGTCGGACGACGGCAGCGGTGTGGTCATCCGCACGACCGACGCCGAAAGCGCTCAACAGCTCTGGTCCGTACGCAGGGTGACGCCGGGCACCGGCAACCGTGAGCGATACGCCCTCACCAGCGCCGGCACCGGCGGGCGCCTGGCGGTGCGCGACGGCCGAGCCGTCCTGGAGGATCCGGACGACGGCCGGCCCGACGCCGCGGCACAGTGGATCATGTCGACGACCGGCGACGGCACCTGGACGTTCGTCAACGCCGCCACCGGCCGCCTCCTCGACGTCACCGGGCAGTCCTCGGCGGACGGCGCGGGGGTGTCCACGTACACCCCGACCTCGGCGGCGAACCAGCGCTGGGCGGTGGCCGACGGGACGGTGCTGCGCACCCGGCCGGTGAAGGCGTTCACCGTCCCGGGCCTGCCACCGGAGCTTCCGCGGACGGTGGCGCCGGTGTACCGGGACGGCGCCCGAGGCACCCTGCCGGTGGTGTGGAAGCTTCCCCCGGACCGTGAGTGGCGTCATCCCGGAACCGTGCGCGTCAGGGGCCGGGCGACCGATCCGCTCGGGCGGGAGATCCCCGCGACGGCGGTCGTCACCGTCGACACGATCGCCTCGGCCCTCCCCGGCCGCGCCAAGACCTACACGGGCGGCGTGCCCGAGCTGCCGGGCACCGTCGTCGGTGTCGGCGCGCACGGCGGCCGGGCCGACCTCCCGGTGACCTGGGACCCGGCGCCCGACGGGGCGTTCGACCGGCCCGGGGTGGTGACGCTGCGCGGGCTCGCCCGGGTCGTCGGCGGCGGTACGGTCGACGCGGCGGTGCGCGTGCAGGTCACCGAGCCGGCGCAGGTGAACATCGCGCCGGACGACGACGTCTCGCTGGCGGCCTCGTTCACCGAGAGCGGGTACTCCGTGGACCGCCTGCGCAACGGCGACCTGTCCGAGAAGGCCTGGTCCACCTGGAAGCCCGGGGACACCAAGAACCCGTCCGACACCCTCACCTTCACGCTGCCGGCGCCGCGTCACCTGGACCTCGTCGTGGCGCACTTCCACCGGGACGGGAGCGCCGCCTCGCTCCCGGCGAGCCTGAAGGTACAGGTGCGCGGCGCCGACGGCGGCGCGTGGACCGACGCGAGCGACGAGATCACGGTCGGCTCCGAGGGCTCGCCCGTGGTCCGGGTCCCGCTGGAGGCAGGGCCGGCGACCGGGGTGCGGGTGGTCATGACCGCGCGTCAGGGCGGCTATCTCACCATGAGCGAGGTCGAGTTGTACGCCAGGACGCCGGGGGTGTCCTCGGACGCCGCCGCCGCGTCGGTCGAGGTGGCCGGGGAGCCGGTCACCGCGTTCGACCCCGACACGCCCGCCTACCGGGTCGTCACCGACGCGCCGGGCCGCGCCGTCGTCACGGCGACCGCGCGGGACCCGTACGCGGCCGTGTCGGTGTCGCGGTCCGACGAGCCCCGCCGGACCGTGGCCGTCGTCTCCGTGACCGGTGAGGACGGAACCCGGACCCGGACATACCGGCTGGAACTCGTACGACGCTGACGGCGGACCGGGCAGGGGAGCCCCGGCGGGACTCCCCTGCTCCGGCGCGCGCGAGGGCCAGCCATGTTCGACCTGTCGTACATCGTTCGAAACCCCTTGACGGTGCGCCACAGCCCGATTGACACTCTCGCAACACGATGTCACCCAGCCGAAACAGGGCGCCCGCGGTTCGCGGCCCCCGGTTCCCGGCCCGCCTCTCCTCGCCTTCTCCCTTTCCCCCGTCAGCCATGCCTCAGCAGGGAATCCCGACATGACGTACACCGCAGGTCCGCGCAGCCGCGCGAGACGCTGGGCGGGCCGGGTCGCCGGCCTGACCGCCGCGTCGCTGTTGCTGGGTCTCGCCGCGCCCGCCCTCCCCGCCCAGGCGGCGGAAAGCGCGGACGTCACCGACGGCCTGGCCCTCTGGTACAAGCTCGACGCCGCCTCCGGCAGCACGGTCACCGACGCCTCCGGCAACGGCCGGGACGGCACGGTCAGCGGGACCGCCGACTGGTCGGGCACGGGTCAAGGACTCGCCTTCAACGGGACCGACACCTACGTCAAGGTCCCGAACGACATCATGAAGGGCATGGCCTCGATCACCGTCTCGACGGACGTGCTGATCGACGCCGCCCAGAGCACGCCGTACTTCGTCTACGGCTTCGGCAACTCCAGCGGGAGCAACGGGAACGGCTACCTGTTCACCACGGGCAACGGGTTGCGGACCTCCGTCGCCACCGGCAACTGGTCGACGGAACAGACCACCAGGCCCGCCGACGGGCACAACCTGACCCGCGGGGTGTGGAAGCACCTCACCTACACCCAGACCGGCACCACCGGCGTGCTGTACGAGGACGGCGTCGAGGTCGGCCGCAACACGTCGGTCACCATCACCCCCGGCGCCATCGGCTCCGGCACCACCACCGCCAACCACCTCGGCAAGTCCGTGTACTCCGGCGACAAGCTCTTCAAGGGCAGGATCCGCGACTTCCGGGTGTACGACCGGGCGCTCGCCGGCTCCGAGGTCGAGCAGCTCGCCCTCCCCGTCGCCGCCCAGGGGGTGACCGACGACAAGGCCGCCCTCAGCCTCGGCGACACCGGCGCGGTCACCAAGGACCTGGACCTGCCGAGGACCGGCCCGGCCGGCGGCTCCGCGATCAGCTGGAAGAGCGACAATCCTGCCGTGGTGTCGGAGACCGGCGCGGTGACCCGCCCCGCCGCCGGTGAACCGGACGGCCGCGCCACGCTCACGGCGACCCTGAAGAAGGGCACCGTCACCGACACCAAAACCTTCGACGTCATGGTCCTGGCCGCCTTCGACGACGAGACGGCCGCCCGCGAGGCCGCCGAGGCGCTCAGCGTCCACAACCTCGACGACGTCCGCGGCAACCTGACGCTGCCCGCGGCCGGTTCCCACGGCACCCAGGTCACCTGGTCCTCCGCCGCGCCGGACGTCGTCTCGGCCGGCGGCGAGGTCCACCGTCCCGCGCACGGCGACGGCGCCACCACCGTCGAGCTGACCGCGACCGTCACCAAGAACGCGGCGACGGCGACCCGCGGGTTCACCGCCCGGGTCCCCGAACTCCCCGCCGAGCAGGCCCTCAAGGGCTACATGTTCAGCTACTTCACCGGCGAGGGCACCTCGGACGGCGAGCAGCTGTACGCCGCTCTGAGCAAGGGCGACGACCCGTTGAAATGGCGGGAGTTGAACGACGGGAAGCCCGTCCTGACCTCCACCCTCGGTGAGAAGGGACTGCGCGACCCGTTCATCATCCGCTCCCCCGAGGGCGACAAGTTCTACCAGATCGCCACCGACCTCAGGATCTACGGCAACGGCGACTGGGACGCCTCTCAGCGCACCGGCAGCAAGTCCATCATGGTCTGGGAGTCCACCGACCTCGTGCACTGGACCGACCAGCGCCTGGTGAAGGTCTCCCCCGACAGCGCGGGCAACACCTGGGCACCGGAGGCGTACTACGACGCGAAGCTCGGCGCGTACGTGGTCTTCTGGGCGTCGAAGCTGTACGACAACGCGGCGCACTCCGGCGACACGTACAACCGCATGATGTACGCGACCACCCGCGACTTCCACACCTTCAGCGAGCCCAAGGTGTGGATCGACCGCGGCTACTCGGTCATCGACTCCACGGTGATCCAGCACGACGGCACGTACTTCCGCCTGTCGAAGGACGAGCGCAACAACACCTCCTCCACGCCCAACAGCAAGTTCATCTTCGAGGAGAAGAGCGACTCGCTCCTCGACACGTCCTGGACCCCGGTCGCCGAGGGCATCGGCAAGGGCGCCATGAGCGCCGCCGAGGGCCCCCTGGTCTTCAAGTCGAACACCGAGGAGAAGTGGTACGCGTTCCTCGACGAGTTCGGCGGCCGCGGCTACATCCCGTTCGAGACGACGGACCTCGACTCCGGCACCTGGACCCCGTCCACCGGCTACGACCTGCCGGCCAAGCCCCGCCACGGCACGGTGCTGCCGGTCACGCAGGCCGAGTACGACCGGCTGCTGCGCGCCTACCAGCCGGACCAGCTCGTGGAGAGCGCCGAGGACATCACGGTGACGACGCGGACCGGTGAGGCCCCGGTCCTGCCGGCCACCGTCATCGCGACATACGCCGACGGCGTCGAGCGTCCCGCCCCCGTCGACTGGGCGGACGTACCGCAATCCGCGTACGCCCAGGCCGGCACCTTCACCGTGACGGGCGCCCTGCCCGAGGGGGTCACCGTGAAGGCCGAGGTCACGGTCTCCGCCGAAGGCCCCGACGTACCCGCCGACCTGCTCCTGCACTACGACTTCGACGAGACCGGCGGCACCATCGCCCGTGACTCCAGCGGTCACGGCCACCACGGCACGTACGTGCGGACGCCCGGCTTCGGGACCGGTGTGGACGGCGGCTCGTTCAAGATGTCCGGCGGTGCGAGCAGCTCCACCACCTCGCCGTACGTCACCATCCCGGGCGGCGTCCTGAAGAACGCCGACAGCGTCACCGTCTCCACCCACGTCAAGTGGAAGGGCGGGGACAACTTCCAGTGGCTCTTCGGCCTGGGTCCCGACAGCGACAGGTATCTCTTCGCCTCCCCCTCCAACGGCGGCGGCAAGCTCTTCTCCGCGATCACGAAGGCCACCTGGTCGGGCGAGAAGCAGATGACGGCGGGCTCCCCGCTCACCCCCGGTGAGTGGCAGCACGTCACCGTCACCGTGGACAGCGCGACCGGGACCGCGGTCCTCTACGTGGACGGCATCGAGGCGGCCCGGGCCACCGGGGTCACCATCAAGCCGTCCGAGCTCCACGACCCCGCCAAGAGCTACTCCGGCTACATCGGCAAGTCCCTGTACTCCCCGGACCCCTACTTCGGCGGCGAGGTCGACGACTTCCGGATCTACAACCGGGCGCTGTCAGCCGCCGAGGTCCTGGAGCTCAGCGGCAACACCACGGGCATCGCCGCGGCGGTCCACCCCGCGCTGAAGACCGACGCGATCATCGACGACGCGGGCAGCAGGATCACCCTGCCCCTGGCCGAGGGCAGCGATCTCACCGCCCTGGCACCGGAGTTCACTCTCGCCCGCGGCGCGTCCATCAGCCCCGCCTCCGGCACGCTGCACGACTTCACCGAGCCGGTGACGTACGAGGTGACCGGTTCGGACGGCGCCAAGCGCACCTGGACGGTCACGGCACTGGTGATGAAGAGCCCGGTGCTGCCGGGCCTCAACGCCGACCCGAACATCGTCCGGTTCGGTGACACCTTCTACCTCTACCCGACCACCGACGGCTTCCCGGGCTGGAGCGGCACGCAGTTCAAGGCGTACTCCTCCACCGACCTGGTCCACTGGAAGGACCACGGCGTCATCCTCGACCTGGGACCGGACGTCGGCTGGGCCGACAGCAGGGCCTGGGCGCCGACGATGGCCGAGAGGAACGGGAAGTACTACTTCTACTTCAGCGCCGACGCCAACATCGGCGTCGCGGTCTCCGACTCGCCCACCGGCCCGTTCACGGATCCTCTGGGCCGACCGCTGCTCAAGGCGGGCCAGTTGCCCGGCCAGATGATCGACCCGGCGGTCTTCACCGACGACGACGGCACGTCGTACCTCTACTTCGGCAACGGCCGCGCCTACGTCGTCCCGCTGAACGACGACATGACCTCGATCGACACCTCGAAGATCAAGGACATCACCCCGAGCGGCTACAACGAGGGCACCTTCGTCATCAAGCGCAAGGGCACCTACTACTTCACCTGGTCGGAGAACGACACCCGCGACGAGAACTACCGGGTCGCCTACGCCACCGGCCCCTCCCCCACCGGCCCGTGGACCAAGCACGGCGTGATCCTGGAGAAGGACCTCTCGCTCGGCATCAAGGGCCCCGGCCACCACTCCGTGGTGGACGTCCCGGGCACCGACGACTGGTACATCGCCTACCACCGCTTCGCGATCCCCGGCGGCGACGGCACCCACCGCGAAACGACCGTCGACAAGCTGGAGTTCGACGCGGACGGGCTGATCAAGAAGGTCGTCCCGACCCTGACGAGCGTCGACCCGGTCACCGTCGTCCACGCGGGTCCCGACGCGAGCGGCACCGAGGGCGGCGCGATCCCCCTCACCGGGACCGTCTCCGGGGCCGATGGCCCCGCCTGGACGGTGGAGAACGGCGCGCCCTGCGCCTTCTCGGATCCCGCCGCCGTCCGCACCACGGTCACCTGCGCCGACGACGGCACCTACACGGTCACCCTGCGCGGTGGCCGCAGCAGCGACACGCTCACCGTGACCGTCGGCAACGCGGCCCCGGTGATCACCTCGGCCGCGGGTCCCACGGCCCCGGTGTCCGTCGGCAGGAGCGCGGCGGTGAGCGCCGAGTTCACCGACCCGGGCGCCGCCGACACCCAGACCTGCGTGGTCGACTGGAAGGACGGCACGGCTCCCGGCACCGGCACGGTCACCGCCTCCGGCTGCCAGGCCACCCACACCTACACCAAGGCGGGTATCCACCGCCCGGAGATCACCGTCACCGACGACGACGGCGCCTCGGACAGCAGGACGCTTCCCGAGCTGATCGTGTTCGACCGGGCGGCCGGTCCCGTCGCGGGCGTCGGCATCATCGCCTCCCCGGCCGGCGCCTACCCCGCCAAGCCCACCCTGGCCGGGCCGGCGGGCTTCTCCTTCGGCGCCACGTACAAGAAGGGAGCCACGGCCCCCGCCGGCAACGCCACCTTCGACTACGCGGCAGCCAGGCTGAAGTTCCGTTCCACCTCCTTGGACTGGCTGGTGGTCACCGGCTCCGAAGCCCGGTTCCAGGGCTCCGGCACGGTCAACGGCACCGGCGGCTACGCGGTGCGCGTCACCGCCACCGACCGCCCGGACACCTTCCGCGTCAGGATCTGGCAGAAGTCCACCGGTGACGTCGTCTACGACAACCGCACCGGCGCGGCGACGGCGGGCGTCATCACCATCGGCAAGTGACGACGGGCCGAGCCGTGCTCCGGGACGTTCCGGGGCACGGCTCGGCCCGTTCCGCGCCCGCCGCGGCCGGCCGTGGCGGGCGCGGCCGTCAGCGGCTCTCGTGGCAGCCGTACGCCGGTTCGAGGGTGGTCGCCGCGGAACCGGCCGGCGCCGGGAGGGGCACCGCCCCGGCACCCTCCTGCCCGGGGACGGCGGGCCTGCGGATCAGGAGCAGCGCCGCGTCGTCGTGCAGCCGGCCGCCCACATGGGCCAGCAGTTCGTCGTGGAGCGCGGAGACGGTCCGCGCCGGGTCCTCGGACACATGGCGCGCCAGCCCGTCGACGAGGGGGTAGAACGCCCGGCGGCGGTCGCGGGCCTCGGTGACCCCGTCGGTGTAGAGCAGCAGTTGGTCCCCGTCCCCGAAGGGCAGCACCTGGAGACCGGGGATCTGGCCCGAGAGGGCCCGCAGTCCGAGGGGCGGGGCGGGCTGCGTGGGCTCGACGGCCACGACACCGCCGGACGCCCGGACCAGGAGCGGTGGCGCGTGCCCGCAGTTCACCATCTCCAGCTCGCCGTCCCTCGGGTGCCCGGCGACCACGGCGGTGACGAAGTCGTCATGCCCCAGGTTGCGCGCCAGGCTCCGTTCGATCCGGTCGACGACGGCGAGGAGGTCGGGCTCGTCGTAGGCGGCCTCGCGGAAGACACCGAGCACCAGCGCGGCGGTGCCCACGGCCGGCAGCCCCTTGCCCCGCACGTCGCCGACGATCAGCCGGACGCCGTACGGGGTGGGTATCAGCGCGTAGAGATCCCCGCCGATCCGGGCCTCGGCCGCGGCGGCGCTGTAGCGGACGGCCACCTGGAACGGGCCGACCGTCGCCGGCACGGGCCGCAGCAGCACGTGCTGGGCGGTCTCCGCGACCGAGCGGACCGCGGCGAGCACCCGTTCCCGGCGTCCGCGCGCCACGCCGGCCAGGCCGCTCGCCAGGGTGACGGCCACCAGGGCGGACAGGACGACGGCCAGTTCACGGCCCGGCACACCGTCCCGGATCCCGAGGGCCCAGCCCAGCCCCACCGCGAGCAGACCGACGCAGCACACACCGCGCGGCCCGTTGGTGGTGGCGGCCAGCGCGGGCCCGGCCGCGAGGAGCGGCAGCCAGATCGGGCCCGGCCCGCCGACGAGGTCGACGAGCACGATGGCGGCGACGATCAGTACGGGCAGGACGGGCGTCCCGGCGGCCAGCCGCGCGGCTGCGCGCCTGCGGGCCGCCACCCCGGAACCCGCCACTCGGTGCCTGGACGGCCGTGCCGACCGGTGGTCGCCGTGTTCTCGGGCCTGTGTCATGTTCCGTCCGCGGTCCTCACCGGTGCACCGAGCACCTATCCGAAATGCCTGCTTCCTCCAGGAAACGGGTTCCGGCCGACCGCCACAAGGAGGGGGATTTCAGATAGTGAGCGACAGGCTCCTGGTCACCCGGCCCGCGATCGGGAGCAGCCGGTCCCGGATCTCCGGCAGCCGGGACAGCCGGTCCGAGGGCAGGGACACGCCGAGCGAGCCGAGGACGTCCCCGCTGTAGACGGGCACGGCCACGCAGACCGTGCCGAGGGCGTACTCCTCCTCGTCCGTGACGGCGGGGGCCACCGGTGAGGAGGCGAGCCGTCGCAACAGCTCCGGCCGGCTGGTGATCGTCCGCGGTGTGAGGTCGGCGAGGTGGTGCCGGGACAGGTAGTCCGCACGGGCCTCGTCGTCCAGCTCCCGCAGCACGGACTTGCCCAGCGCGGTGGCGTGCCCCGCGTCCTCGAACCCCACCCACAGGTCCACGCGGGGCGCCCGGGGGCCGTCGACGATCTCGGCGACCCGGATCTCGCCCTCCTCGTAGAAGGTGAGATAGGCGGCGGTCGTGAGCTGGTCGCGCAGCGCCGCGAGCGTGGGGCGGACCCGGCTGAGCAGCGCCTGTCCCCGGCTGGTGGTGTGCAGGGTCTGTAGCTTGTCGCCCAGGACGAACCCGCCGTCGTCCAGCTTGCGCAGGTATCCGTCGTGGACCAGCGTCCGCAGCAGGTGATAGGCGGTGGCCAGGGGCAGCCCGGCCTCCCGTGCCAGCTGCTTGGCCGGTGCGCCGTTCTCGTGCGCGCTCACCGCCTCCAGCAGCCGGAAAGCCCGCTGGACGGAGGTGATGAGCGTGGGGCCGTCGTGCGCAGCCATAGGACCAGCGTGCGCCCGGTACGCGGCACAGGCAAGGCGCGGCCGGGATCCGGTAGGACCGCGCCCGCCGGCGGTGGGATCCGGAGAGGGCCCGTGCGGTGGGATCCGGAGAGGACCATCGGGGGGAGGGCCGCACCCGCCGGCGGTGAGAATTCCCTGTATCCGGGAGTCGCATTCGATGCGGCGGGGCGGAAATGGACGTCCGATAGGACGCGGCACCTGCCGCCCATTCTCCCCGCGCTTCCCCGTGCTCCCGTGCGCCCCCCAGGAGAAAGGGTTCCGCGCATGAGGCCGCAGGTTGGACTGGGCAGGACTTGGTTCAAGCACCACGTCGGTGAAACATCACCGAATTCCGTGTGCCGACTGAGACAGGTGGTATTCGATGAGCGCCTTTGTCCCTGAATCCGAGCGAATGTGGACGGTGGGTACTGCTCCCAGCATATTCCCGTCCCTCACCCACGGTATCGCCTTGTTCCGCCGCCCGCTGGAATTCCTGAAATCCTTGCCCGCGCACGGCGATCTGGTGGAGATACGCCTCGGCCCCCTGCGCGCCTGGGTCGTGTGTCACCCGGAACTGGTCCACGAGATGCTCCGGGACACCCGCACCTTCGACAAGGGCGGGACGCAGTACGACCGGCTGCGGCTGCTGATGGGCGACGGCGTCGTCACCTGCCCGCACGCCGAGCACCGCAGGCAGCGCAGGCTGGTGGGGCCCGCGTTCCGCCCGTCCCGCGTCGCCGGGCACACGGACCTGATGGCCGAGGAGGCGGAGGCGGTGTGCCGCGCCTGGCACGCCGGGCAGCGGGTCGACGTCAGCGCGGCCATGATGGCCATGACCACGCGGGTGATCAGCCGCGTCCTCTTCTCCGGCTCCCTCGACGCCACGCGCTCCGCCGAGGTGCGGCGCTGTCTCGCCGACGTCGTCCGCGGACTGTTCGTACGCACGGTCGTACCGCTCGACGGTGTCTTCCGCCTGCCCACGCCCGCGAACCGCCGCTACCGGCACGCGGTCGCCCGCCTGCACACGATCATCGACGACCTGATCGCCGAGCGCCGCCGGGGCGCCGCCCGTGACGACCTGCTGGGGACGCTGCTGGAGTCGGCGCGCGACGACGGCGGCACGATGCCCCCGGCCGGCGAACGGGAGGTGCACGATCAAATGATCACGCTCCTGCTGACCGGGGTGGAGACCACCGCCCTGTGCCTGGCCTCCGCGTTCGCCCTGCTGGCCCGGAACCCGGAGGCGGAGCGGCGCCTGCACGCCGAACTGGACACCGTCCTCGCCGGGCGCACCCTCGTCGCCGCCGACCTGCCGCACCTGGTCCACACCCGCAACGTCGTTACGGAGACGCTGCGCCACTCCCCTCCGGGCTGGCTCTTCACCCGCGTCACCACCCGCGACACCCGGCTCGCCGGACACCGGCTCCCCCGGGGCTCCACCGTTCTGTACAGCCCCTACCTCCTCCAGCACGACCCCGCCTCGTTCCCCGACCCCGACCGGTTCCTCCCCGACCGCTGGCTGCCCGGGCGGTCGGCACCCGGACCGCGGGGCGCGATGGTCCCGTTCGCCGCGGGGGGCCGGAAGTGCCTGGGCGACACGTTCGCCATGACGGAGGCGATCGTGGCCGTCGCCGTCATCGCCGGCCGCTGGCGACTGCGCCGTCCGCCCGGCCCCGTCGAACGGCCGCGCCCGGCGGTGACGCTGGGGCCCCGGTCGCTGGTGATGACCTGTGAGCCGCGTGCGTGCGGTACGACCGTGTCGCCGGCCCGTGCCGACGCGCCCGCACACCGGGGTGACGGCGCACTTCGAGTTCCGGAAGCCCGAACGGCAGGTGACCACGATGTCGATGACGCATGAGGAAAGCACGCTCGCCGCGCACGGCCCACCACCCGTCACACCGCACGCCATGACCCTGAAGGAACTGGTCGACGCCCACCTAAGCATGCCCTTCGTGTTCCGCAGGAACCGCCACGAAGCCGCGGCGGTGGCGGGTGTCGAGGAGTGGCTGCGGGCGCGGGGGCTCACCGGTGAACCGGGGGTGACGGCGATGCTCTCCTCCACCCGCCCGGCCGTGCTCGCCTCCTACACCAGTCCGGACGTGGACGCGGACATCCTCCGCATCGTCGCGAACCAGATCGCCTACCAGTTCGTCTTCGACGACCGGGCGGAGGAGGTCGGCCGGCGGTGGCCGGACCGGCTGCTGCCCATGCTGTGCGAGAGCGTCGCGATCCTGCGGGACGGCCGGCCGCCCACCACCGTCCTCGGAGCGGCCCTGGCCGACCTGTACCGACAGGTCCAGGAACGGTGCACCCCGGCCCAGGCCGCGCGCTGGGCCTGGGCGGCCCGTGAGTACGTCCACGGCCTGCTGTACGAGTCGGTGGCCCAGAACGGCCCCTTGCCGCTGCGCACCGGGCTGTGCACCGCCGTACGGTCGCTGACCGCGGGGGTCGAGCCCTTCTACCCGCTGTACGAGGCCGCGCAGCCCGTCGAGCCGGCCCCCGAGGAACTGCACCACCCGGTCATGCGGCGCCTGAACCGGCTGTCGGTCGACGCGGCCGTGTGGACGGCGGACCTGTTCTCCGCGGTGAAGGAGCAGCGAGCGGGCGACATGATCAATCTCGCGCTCGCCCACCAGCGCGCCCACCGCTGCTCCCTGCCGGCCGCCGTGACCCTGGCCGTCCAGCAGATCAACGACGCCATCAGCGAGTTCGAGAGTCTGTACGCGGAGATCGAGCCGACGCTGAGCCCCGCGGGCCTCGGCTATGTGGACGGCATGATCGGCTGGATCCGCGGCTGCTACCACTGGTCGCGCACCGTGCCGCGCTACGCGGACACCGCCTCGACGCCCGCGCTCCCCTGACGACGCCCAGGCCGCCCCGAGCGCTCCCACGACCTCGTGAGGCCTTCCGTCACCACGCCTCGGAGGAGGTGCATTCGGACGACGATACCCGCGCGGCGGGCCTCCCAAGCCGTGCCCGCGGGTGATTCACCCTCCGCGGTGTGCTCGTTCGCGAACTCGTCCGTGCCGCCCCCCGTGAGGCATACGCTCTGCGCTGCTTCCCGGTGGTCGGAGTCCGGTGGCCGAGGCTCCGGCGGCCGAGGCTCCGGCGGCCGGACGACAGAGAGCGGTAGGGCACATGGCGTATGGGTCACGGCAACCGAGCGACCGGTCCCGGCGGTTGCTCGAACGCCGTCAGGAACTCGAGACGCTCGACGCCGCGCTGTCGGACCTGCGCGCCGTCGCCGACGGCGGGCCGCGCACCGGGCACAGCGGGCTGCTCGCCTTCACCGGTCCGGCGGGACTGGGCAAGACCGCGCTGATGACGGAGGCCCGCGCCCGCGCCACCGCGGGCGGCTTCCGGGTGCTCTCCGGCAGGGGCGGCGAGGCGGAGCAGGAGCTGGCGTTCCACGTGGTCCGCCAGCTCGTCCAGCCCGCGCTGGCGTCGATGGAGGAGGCGGAACGCCGGGCGTTCCTGGGCAGTTGGTACGGCATCGTGGCCGCCACGCTCGGCCTGGAGGCGGCGGACACCGCGCAGGTGCCGGACCCCACCGGTGTGCGGGACGGCCTGGACTGGGTCATGACGCGCCTGGCGGTGATGCGGAAGGCGCCCGTCGTGCTGCTCCTCGACGACCTGCACTGGGCCGACGCCGAGTCCCTCGGCTGGCTCGCGTCCTTCGCTTCCCGGGCCGCGGACCTGCCGCTGCTGATCGTCGTCGCCTACCGGCCCGACGAACTGCCCCGCGAGGCGGCTCCCTTCCGTGCCCTGGTCGACGGTCACGGCGGCCGCCCGTGCGTCCTGGCACCGCTGACCGCCGCGGCCGTGGCGCGGATCGTGCGGGAGCAGGTCGGGGACACCGCCGACGACGAGTTCTGCGAGGAGTGCTGGACGGTCACCGGGGGCAGCCCGTTCGAGACCGTCGAACTCGCCATCAGGCTGGGCCGGCGGAACCTGAAGGGCACCCAGGACGAACTGCCCGCGATGCGGGGCCTCGCCGCCGCCGTGAAGGGGCCGGGGCTGATCCAACGGCTCCAGCGGCTCGGCACGAGCACCGTCCGGTTCGCGCACGCGGGAGCGGTCCTCGGTGCGCCCTTCTCACCGGAACTCGCCGCCACCATCGCGGTGATCGGCCGCGAGGACGCAGCCGAGGCGGCGGAGAGGCTGCGCGACGCCCGCATCCTGGCCGACGAGCCCGGGCCGGGCGGCGGCCTCGGTTTCGTCCACCCGCTGATCGCCACCACGATCTACCGGTCCATCCCGTCGGCCTGGCGGGTCGGGTTCCACAACGCCGCCGCCGAGGCCGTCCGCGCGGCGGGCCACGGCCCCGCCGCGGCCGCCCGGCACCTGCTGGAGGTCCCCTGCGAGGGGAACCCCGAGGCGGTCGACTGCCTTCGCGAGGCCGCCCGTGAATGTCTGCGCGCCGGCGCGCCGGAAGCCGCCCGTCGCCTGCTGACCCGGGCGTTGCAGGAGCCGCCCCTGCCGGAGGAGCGTGCCGCCCTGCTGCACGAACTCGCGGGCTCGACGTTCCTCATCGAGCCCACGGCCACCGTGCACCACCTCCGGGCGGCGCTGGCGGAGTCCGGGGACGACCCGGAGCTGCGGGCCTCCATCGTGTACCGGCTCACCCAGGCACTGGCCCACACCGACCGGATGGCGGAGGCCGCGACCGTGGCCGCCGAGGAGGCCCGGACGGCCGCCAACGCCCGGGTACGGCTGCGGATGCAGGCCGATCACTTCGTGTGGAGCATGTTCCGCACCGACGAGCCCGACTCGTCCGCCCGCTCCCGCAGGCTGACCCGGCTGGCCGCGCAGCTGTCCGGCCGGGGCCGTCCGGCCGGCCGCGGACTGGAGGAGCGCTGCATCCTGGGCCTGCGCGCGTGGGACGCCCTGCTGCGCGGCGAGCCCCGGCGGACGGTCCTGGAACACGCCGAGGCCGCCCTGAGCGGCGGGATGAGCTGGACCGACGAGAACCGGGGCTTCGAGGTGCCCGTCTCGGTCGCTCTGGCCTTCATGTACTGCGACCAGCCGCGACGCGCCGAGGAGTTGTTCACCAAGGGGATGGCGGAGTGCGAGACCAAGGGCTGGCGCGGTTCCCATCTGGCCGTCGGCCAGACGCTCTTCGCCTACATCCGCTACCGCCGGGGCTGTCTGGCGGAGGCGGAGAACTGGGTGCGCGAGGGCCTGCGCGCGGCCGAGCGGGTCGAAGGGGCGGTCCCGGCCCAGTGGTTCGCCATCGGCATCCTCATCCAGACGCTGCTGGCCCGCGGACGGACCGGTGACGCGCGCCGCCTCGCCGACCGCCACCGCTACGGCGAGGTGGTCCCGAACGCGGTCATCTACCCCGATCCCCGCACGGTGTACGCCGAGTTACTGCTGGCGGAGGGACGCCTCACGGAGGCGGAGCGGCTGTTGACCGGGGTCGGGGACTGGCTGGACGGGCGGGACTGGCACAACCCCGCCTGGTGCCCCTGGCAGCTGCGTCTGGCGTCCGCGCTGGCCCGTTCGGCGCCCGACCGGGCCGTCCGGCATGCCCGGGACGCCGTGCGGCGGGCCCGGGACTTCGGCGCGGCGTCCGCGATCGGCCAGGCGCTGCACACCCTGGCCGAGGTGACCGGCGGAAGGGCGGCGCTCGACCTGCACGCGGAGGCCGTGGAACAGCTGGAACGGTCCCCGGCCGCCTACGACCTGGCCCGCGCGCTGGTCGGTCACGGAGCCTCGCTGTCCCGCAACGGCCGGCTGCACGACGCCGCGGACCGGCTCTACCGGGGGCTGGAGGGTGCCGTGCACTGCGGGGCGGAGGCGCTCGCCGGCCGGGCCAGGGCGGAGCTGTCCGCGGCGGGACTGCGGCCGCTGCCCCTGCGCTACACCCAGACGGACACGCTCACGGCCCACGAGCGGAAGGCGGCCGAGATGACGGCCCACGGCCACCCGACAGCGGTGGTCGCCAAGGATCTTCACCTCACGGAGCAGGGCGTACGGCATCTGCTCTCCTCCGTCTACCGCAAGGTCGGCACCGACCCGGCGGGCCTCGCCGACGCGCTGGAGGCCTTTCCGCGTCCCCGCTGCTGAGCCTGGTCCCAGACGCGGACGCCCGGCGGCCACCCGCCGGTCCGGGCCCCGGCGCGGCGCGGGAGAATGGCCCGCGTCGGGTTCCCTCGCACACCAGGAGGCAGGTTGCGACCGCAGACCCACGGTCCGGACGACTCCGGGACACCGTTCGACTGGGGCGTTCCGGGTGCCGGCCCGGGGGCCGGGATCCTCGGCGAGCTCTCCGGCCGGCGCGTGCTCGACCTCGGGCGCGGCCCGGCCCGGCGCGCCGCGCATCTGGTCCGCGTGCACGGCGCCTCGGTGGACGCGGTCGACTGCTCGCCCGACCGGCCCGGGCGGTCCCGCGCCGGCCAGGACGCACTGCCCGGGCTGCGCGTGCTGCGGGCCGACGCGGTGGAGTACCTGAGCACCGCGGAGCCGTACGACGTCATCTGCTCCGTGGACGCCGTCCCGTACGCCGATCCCCGCCGCCTGCTGCCCGTCCTCGTCTCGGCGCTCCGGCCCGGCGGGACCCTGTGCTTCACCGTGCCGCACACCGACTCCCACGGCACCGGACCCTCGTCGGCCGTCGAACCCCGCTTCGAGGCGGGCGTCCCGGTGTGGGTGCTCACCCCGGAGCTGTGGACGGACCTGCTCACGGAGCACGGACTGCGCGTCGAGCACGTCGACGTCCTGGACTCCCCCGCGGGAGACGACCCCGCCTCCCACCGGCTCTTCCGGGTCGTCCGGCCCGTGCGGGTCTCCTCCCGCCCACGCGACGGCCGCCCGCCCGCCGCGCACGCCGCGCTCGGTGTCGGCGCCATCCTGTACGGCCCCCGCGGTCTGCTCCTGGGCCGGCACCGGCGGGGCACCTGGGAGCTGCCCGGCGGGACGGTGGAACCCGGCGAGTCGCTCCAGGAGGCGGTCGTGCGCGAGCTGGGCGAGGAGACCGGGATCGCCGCGCGCCCGGCCGACGTACGTCTTCTGGGCACGCTCCTGGACCACGTGGAGGACGTCGTACGGGTGACCGTGACCGCCCGGGTCGAGGCGTGGCGGGGGGAGCCGGCCGATCAGCCCGGTGAACGCGTCGGCGACTGGCGCTGGTTCGCCCTGGACCGGCTGCCGGAGGACCTGTTCGTGTGCAGCGCCCAGGGCCTCGCCGCGTGGCGGCCCGGGCTCCCCCTCGACCACACGCCGGCCCACTTCACGCCGTACGCCCCCTGACCGTCTGCCGCCCGGCCGGGCGCAACGCTCTCGCAACCTTCGCCGTGCTGCACTCGCGGACCATGGACGAGGAATCCGCCCCCACCCCGTACGACGAGGTACCCCGCGTGGAGCTGACCCCCGCGGCCGCCGACCTGCTGCGCCGGCTGCGCGCGACGCACGGGCCGCTGATGTTCCACCAGTCCGGCGGCTGCTGCGACGGCAGCGCCCCCATGTGCTACCTGGCGGGCGAGTTCCGCACCGGCGGCGCGGACGTGCTGCTCGCGGAGCTGACCGTGGAGGGGGTCGAGGAGCCGGTGTCGTTCTGGATGTCACGCAGCCAGTACGAGGTGTGGAGCCACACCCGGCTGATCATCGACGTCGTCGAGGGCCGGGGCGGCGGCTTCTCGCTGGAGGCGCCCGAGGGGGTGCGTTTCCTCACCCGTTCGCGGGTCGTCGGCGCCTAGACACCGCGCCGGCCCGGTCCCTCTGGTGCACTTCCCCGGAGTCCTGGGAGAGTTGACGAGACATCGGGGGGCCTAGGTGACACGTCGTCACAGACCGTACGGCGCGGGCGGATCCGTCCTGGCGTCGCTCGTGGCGCTCGGCACACTGGCCGGCGCGGGCCTGGTGGGGGCGGCACCGGCCGGCGCCGTTCCGGGCCGCGCCGCGCTCGCGCCGGGCGTCGGGTACGAGGAGTTCGACGTCCCGGCGGCCCGGGGGGTGACCCACGTCCATGTGCTGACCGCCGATCTGAGTGATCCGCGGGTACGGCTGGACCTGCTGTACCCCGGGGCGGTGGCCGCGCGCTCCCCCGTCTCCGGCATGGCCGACGCGGCGGGGGCCGTGGCGGGGGTGAACGGCGACTTCTTCAACATCACCGAGACCCAGCACCCGGGCGTCGAGGCCACCGGCGCGAGTGTGGGCCCCGCCGTCGCGCGAGGCCACGTCCTCAAGGCGGCGGTACCGGACGGCCAGCGCTTCGGGCCCGCGCTGCCGCCCGGTACCGGCACCGAGGACGTGGTCGGGGTGGGCGTGGACGGGCGCGCCCGGCTGGACGACCTCACCCTCGACGGGTCGGTCACCACGCCCGAGGGACGGCTGCCGCTCGGCGGGCTGAACCAGTACGCGCTGCCCGAGGGCTCCGTCGGCGCGTTCACCTCGGCGTGGGGCAGTGCCTCCCGGGTGCGCGCCACCTGCGGGACGGACACCGACCGGGCCGCCCCGTGCAGCACGGAGACCTACGAGGTGACGGTCCGTCACGGCCGGGTGGTGTCGGTGTCCGGTACTCCCGGCGGTGGTCCCATCGGCAGGGGCACCACCGTGCTCGTCGGCCGGGAGGCGGGGGCGCGGCAGCTGCGGACGCTGTCCGAGGGCGAGACGGTGCGGGTGCGGCACCGGCTGGTGGCGTCGGCGACCCGGGTCCCGTACCGCTTCGCGCTCGGCGGCTACCCGGTCCTCGAGGGCGGCCGGCCCCTGCCCGGGCTCGACGACCGGACCTCGGCCGTGCGGACCGCCGTGGGCGTCGCGGACGGCGGGCGGCGTCTGCTGCTGCTCGCGGTGGACGGCGCCCCGGCGTACCGCACCGGCCTGACCATCGCCGAAGTCGCCGACGTCATGCGCGGGTTGGGCGCGGTGGACGCCTTCAGTCTGGACGGCGGGGGCTCGACGACCCTGGTCGCCCGGACGCCCGGGGCGGACGCGGTCTCCGTGCTCAACCATCCCTCCGGCGGCACGGAGCGCCCCGTCCCGAACGGCATCGGGATCTTCACGGTCTCCTGACGCTCAGGGTCTGAGGCCGCTGACGATGTCCGCCGTCGCCGTCAGACCGCTGTTGATGCTGGGGGCGATGTTCGTGCCGGCCAGACAGAACCCGAGCAGCAGGCACACCAGCGCGTGGGAGAACTTCAGTCCGCCACTGCGCAGGAAGACCGCTGCCAGGATCACCAGCAGGAGCACCACCGAGATGGAAACCGCCATCGTCAACCTCCTCCGCCACGTCCGCTTCGCGGCGTTCGGCCGCAAGTGTGGCGTAGCGGAGGGTTCGTCCGGGCGGTTGGCCTGTGCTCCGAACGTGTGGTGTCCGGCGGGTCGGGCCGGCCGGCGTCGTCCGGGTCAGCTGTGACCGGGGCGATCGGAACGACGTCGTCACGCCGTCCGCCGGGCGTCGAGGAACGCCTCCAGGCCGGCCAGGTCGTCGGTGTTGACGTGGTCGACGCCGGCGGCGAGCAGCTCGGTCCACACCGCGTCGCGGGCCGGGCCCGGCAGGTCCGGGGTGGCCCACAGCCGTACCCGCTGTCCGCGCGCGTGCGCGGTCCGGACGATGCCGCGCAGCTTCTGCCGTTCGGCTTCGGGGAACGCGCCGACGCCCGTCCAGGTGAAGTTGAGCGTCCAGTTGTCGCTGATCAATGGGATGAGGGAGGCCGGCGCCGGACCGCCGAGGTCGGCCAGCCGCCCGTCGTAGAAAGCCCGGCGGACGGTCTGGGCCGCCAGCGGGGTACGGGCCGCACGGTCGCCGGAGACGACGGCGGTGACCGGCCCGGGCAGCACGCGTCCGTGCGCGTAGGTCGTGAACAGGTGCTTGTACCGCTTGAGATGCCGGTCGAGTTCCAGGTACGTCGACGAGCCCTCGGTCTTGATGTCGATCAGCAGTTGCAGCGGCCTGCGGTGCCCCCGGTACACGGAGCCCCGGTTGGCCCGGACCCGGGCGGCCAGCGGTTCGAGGTACAGGGACTCCAGGGTGCGGGCCGGGTCGAGGTCCACGGGGTCGTGCGCGACGAGGAGTTGGCCGCCCACCAGGAAGATGTCGGCCTCGACGCTGCCGAAGCGGTGGTCGAGGGCGTCGAGGAGGGGGCGCGGGTGCTCGTAGTCGTTGTGGGCGTGGGCGCGCCACAACGGGCGCGGGCGGTGCTTGCGTTCGCCGGCCAGGGCGTCGGTGGCGGGCAGGGCGACCGCGCCCGCGAGCGCGGCGCCGAGGGTGGTGAGGGCTCTGCGGCGAGTGGTGAGGGCCATGTCTGTCTCCTGGTAGGCCGTACCGGACCGGTGGGGGTCTCCCGAGTCGGGCGAAGTCGAAACTGGGGGAGAGTATGCGATCCGGACGGCCCGGATATGCAGCCCTGGAACAGGAGTTGGCCGGACCGCCGTTGTTCGTTCACCTCACCGGAGACACCGGGGACGAGGACACGAAAAAGCCCGCCCCAGGTGGGGCGGGCTTTGCCGGGTGGACGTCAGGGGGCCTGGAGATCGGCCAGTCCGGCCAGGGCCGTGCGGTGGGCGCCCGCGGTGCCGAGGGCGATCGAGTCGGCCTTCGCCCGCTTGAGATACAGGTGGACCGGGTGCTCCCAGGTCATGCCGATGCCGCCGTGCAGTTGGAGTGCCTCCTCGGCGGCGCGGACGGCGACCGGCGCCGCGTAGGCCTGGGCGACGGCGACCGACACGTCGACGTCCTGGCCGGTCGTGAGCGCGTCCGCCGCCTGCCGGGCCGCCGCGCGCAGGTTGACGATCTCCAGCCACAGCTGGGCGAGCCGGTGCTTGAGCGCCTGGAACCCGCCGACGGGACGGTTGAACTGCTTGCGCTCCTTGAGATGGCGGACCGTCTCGGTCAACGACCATTCGGCCAGCCCGAACTGCTCCGAGGCGAGCAGTCCCGCCCCGGCCCGCAGGGCCCGGTCCACGGCCGGTCCGGCGTCACCGATCCGGCGGGCCGCCGCCCCGGCGAAGGTGACGGTGGCGAGCGGCCGGGTCAGGTCCAGCGACACCTGCGGGGTGACGGTCACGGCGTTCGCCGTGACGGCGTACAGCCCGCCGTCGTCGCCCGGGACGAGCAGCACGTCGGCGACGGCCGCGTCCGCGATGCCGGTCAACTCCCCGCGCAGCGTGCCGTTCTCCACCCGTACGGTCTGGAAGGCGGCGCCCGGGGCCAGGTGCAGGGCGACGGCGAGGGCGCCGACCGTCCGGCCCGACGCCAGTTCGACGAGCAGGTCGTCGGCCCCGCAGGCGAGCAGCGCCTCGGTGGCGACGACCGCACTGGTCAGGTAGGGGACGGGAGCCACGGCCCGACCCAACTCCTCCAGGACCACGGCGACTTCGCGGTGCGTGGCGCCCTGGCCGCCCTGCGCCTCGGGTACCAGCAGGCCGGCCAGGCCCATGCCCTCGGTGAGCGCCTTCCACGTCTCGCGGTCGTGGGGCGTGGCCGACTCGGTCCGCGCGATGACGCCCGCCGCGTCGCAGTGGTCCGTGAGCAGGTCGCGGACGGCGGCGCGGAGGGCCTCTTCCTCCTCGGAGTAGAGCAGATCGCTCATCGGGCCAGGTCCTTCCAGGCGACGTCCTTGTCGGTGCGCGGCTCGGCGGGCAGGCCCAGGACCCGCTCCGCGACGATGTTCAGCAGGACCTCGGTGGTCCCGCCCTCGATGCTGTTGCCCTTGGAGCGCAGGTAGCGGTAACCGGCGTCGCGGCCGGTGAAGTCCACCAGTTCCGGGCGGCGCATGGTCCAGTCGTCGTACGACAGGCCCTCGGCTCCCCGGAGTTCGACCTCCAGGCCGCTGATCTCCTGGTTGAGGCGGGCGAACGCGAGTTTCATGCCGGCGCCCTCCGGTCCGGGCTGGCCCGCGACGAGCTGCTGGCGCAGGCGTTCGCCGGTGAGGCGGGCGACCTCGGCCTCCACCCACAGCTTCAGCAGGCGCTGGTGCAGGTCGTGGGTGCGCAGGTCGGGGCGCTCGCGCCAGGTCTTGGCGACCGGGCCGATCATGCCGCCCTCGCGGGGCAGCCGCATGCCGCCGATGGCGACGCGTTCGTTGTTGAGCGTGGTCTGCGCGACCCGCCAGCCGTCGCCGGCCTCACCGAGGCGGCGGGAGTCGGGGATGCGGACGTCGGTGAGGAAGACCTCGTTGAACTCGGCCTCGCCGGTGATCTGGCGCAGTGGCCGGACCTCGACGCCCGGGTCGGTCATGTCGCAGAGGAAGTACGTGATGCCCCGGTGCTTGGGCACGTCCGGGTCGGTGCGGGCGATGAGGATGGCCCAGCGGGCGAGATGGGCGCTGGACGTCCACACCTTCTGCCCGTTGACCACCCAGTCCTCGCCCTGCCGGACCGCCCGGGTGCCGAGCGCGGCCAGGTCGGATCCGGCACCCGGCTCGCTGAACAGCTGGCACCAGACCTCCTCACCGGTCCACAGGGGTCGCAGGTAGCGCCGCTTCTGCTCCTCGGTGCCGTACTGCAGGATCGTCGGCGCTGCCATGCCGAGGCCGATGCCGATGCGCCGCGGGTTGTTGTCGGGGGCGCCCGCGGCCTCCAGAGCGGCGTCCACGACCGCCTGGAGGTGGCGTGGGGCACCGAGTCCGCCGAGACCCTCCGGATAGTGCACCCAGGCGAGTCCGGCGTCGAAGCGGGCCTTCAGGAAGTCGGTGCGGTCCGTGGCGGCGGGAGGGTGCGCGGCCAGCAGCTCCGCCGTGCGGCGCCTGAGGTCGGCTGCGTCGGTCATGCCGCCGCTCCTTCCGCGCTGCCGGGGACGTCGTGACCGGGGACGACGGTGACGCGCCCGGTGGTGACCCCGTCGGCGACCCGCTGCACGGCCGCCGCGGCACCGTCGAGCGGTACCCGCTCGCTCACCAGCGGCTTGACGGCGCCGCCGGCGGCGAGTTCGGTGAGCTGCTCGTGGCAGTGCTGGACCAGCTTCGGGTTCTTGGTGGCGTACAGGCCCCAGTGCAGGCCCAGGATCGCGTAGTTCTTCACCAGGGCGTGGTTGAGCGGCGGGCTGGGGATCGTGCCGCTCGCGAAGCCGACGACGACGATCCGGCCCTCGAAGGCGACGGTCTTGGCCGACTGGGTGTAGGCGTCTCCGCCGACCGGGTCGTAGATCACGTCGGCGCCCCGGCCGCCGGTGGCCTCCTTCACGGCGACGACGACGTCCTCGCTCCGCCGGTCGATCACCACGTCACAGCCCAGCTCGCGGGCGACGGCGGCCTTGTCGGCGCCGCCCACGACACCGATGACCGTCGCGCCCGCCGCCTTGCCGAGCTGTACGGCCGCGCTGCCGACCCCTCCGGCGGCGGCGTGGACGAGCAGCGTCTCGCCGGCTTCCAGGCGGGCCCGCCGGTGCAGACCGAACCAGCCCGTCTGGTAGCCGATGTGCAGGGCGGCGGCCTCGGAGTCGTCCAGCGAGTCCGGGGCGGGCAGCAGGGCGGCGGCGTCCGCGACGGCGTACTCGGCGAAACCGCCGTGCGGCAGCGCGGGGTTGGCGATCACCCGGCGGCCGTCCTCGGTCTCGCCGCAGATCTCCACGCCCGGCGTGAACGGCAGCGGCGGCCTGACCTGGTAGTGCCCCCGGACCATGAGCGCGTCCGGGAAGTTGATGTTCGCGGCGCGCACCTTCAGCAGGACCTGGCCGTCACCGGGCGTGGGCCGCGCCACCTCCGCGAGGCGCATCACCTCGCCCGGCTCGCCGTTCTCGTGCACGTGCCATGCCTGCATGCGGGGCCTCCACGGGACTGCGTCGTCTTACCGGAGTCAGGAACCGGATTCACGGATCGTGGTCACGGACGGGATCACGGACCGGAATCAGGGACCGGCTTCACGGACCGGGTCACCGCATACTAAGCGGTCGCTTGCCGATCAGGGAACAGTCGTGTGCGTCACGGCCGCTTGGGCCGTGCCCGTACGTGGATCCGCTCGCCCTGCGGCCCGAACAGGCTCAGGAACTCCGCCGGCCCCTCCCCCGTCGACCCGAACCAGTGCGGCACCCGGGTGTCGAACTCGACGACCTCCCCGGCCGTCAGGACGGCGTCGTGCCCGCCCAGCACCAGCCGGAGCCGCCCCGACAGCACGTACAGCCACTCGTAGCCCTCGTGGGTCCGCGGCTCCGGTTCCTCGTTCGCCTGCGGCACCAGCACCTTGAAGGCCTGGAGTCCGCCGGGCTGACGGGTGAGCGGCCAGTAGGTGCGCCCGTGCCGGGTGATGGGCGCGGCCCGCACCCGCGGATCACGCACCGCCGGCGTTCCCACCAGTTCGTCCAGCGCCACCTCGTGCGCCCGCGCGATCGGCAGCAGCAGTTCCAGGCTCGGCCTGCGCAGCCCCGACTCCAGCCGGGAGAGCGTGCTCACCGAGATGCCGGTCGCCGCGGACAGCCCGGCCAGGGTGGCCCCCCGTTCCTTGCGGATCCGCCGCAGCCTCGGGCCGACCTCGGCGAGGACCTCGTCCATGTCGTCGTCACTCATGACGCCTATTGCAGTTTCGGCAAACATGTTTGTCAATGCGGCAGCGGTCGCGCGACTGTCTCGGTGGAGGTGGTCACCGTGACCGAGAACAACACCGACCCGTACGAGGTGGTCGTCATCGGCGGCGGCGCGGCCGGACTGTCCGCCGCGCTGGTCCTGGGCCGCGCCCGGCGCCACACGCTGGTCGTCGACGCGGGCGAGCCGCGCAACGCTCCCGCCGCGCACATGCAGGGCTACCTGTCCCGGGACGGCATGTCCCCGGCCGAGTTCCTGGCGGCCGGCCGGGAGGAGATCGCGCGGTACGGCGTCGAGCTGGTCCGGGACCGGGTGGTGGACGTCCGCCGGGGTTTCGCCGTGGAGCTGGCCGGCGGACGCACCGTGCGCGCCCGGCGCCTGGTGGTCGCCACCGGTCTCAGGGACGAGCTGCCGGCCGTGCCCGGCCTGGCGCGGCGCTTCGGGCGCGATGTGCTGCACTGCCCGTACTGCCACGGCTGGGAGGTGCGCGACCAGGCCTTCGGCGTGCTCGCCACGACCCCGATGAGTGTGCACCAGGCGCTGATCGTGTCCCAGTGGTCGAAGGACGTGACCTTCTTCCTGCACACGGTCGCCGAGGCGGAGCTGTCGGACGACGACCTGCGCAGACTCGCCGCGGCCGGAGTGAAGGTGGTGCCCGGCGAGGTCTCCCGACTGGTCACGGAGGACGACCGGCTCACCGGCGTCCGGCTGGCCGACGGCACCACGCACGACCGCCAGGTGCTGTTCGTGGCGCCCCGGGCCGTGCCGCGGACCGATCTGCTCCGGCGCCTCGGCGCCGAGCTGCGGGAGACCCCGTTCGGCGCGTACCCCGTGGTGGACGAGACCGGCCTGACGACCGTGCCCGGCGTGTGGTGCGCGGGCAACGCGATGGGCTTCGCGGAGCAGGTCGTGAACGCGGCGGCCGGCGGCTACCGGGCGGGCGCCACGATCAACGGTGAGCTGCTGATGACGGACCTCGACGCGCCGGCCCGGGCACAGAACGACGGCGTCGGGGTGTAGAGCGCCCCGCTCCGGTGCACCATGACTGCATGCTGCTGACCCGGCTGGCCCGTGTGTCCCAGGAGGTCGCCGCCACCTCGGCGCGCTCCCGGAAGATCGAGCTCCTCGCCGAGCTCTTCCGGGACGCCGAGGCGGCGGACGTGCCGATCGTCATCCCGTACCTCGCGGGACGGCTGCCCCAGGGGCGGCTCGGCGTCGGCTGGAAGGTGCTGAGCCGTCCGGTGCCCCCGGCCGCCGAGCCCGCCCTGACCGTCCGCGAGGTGGACGCCCTGCTGAGCGAGCTCGGCACGGTCTCGGGCTCCGGCGCACAGGCCGAGCGGGCCCGTCTGGTCGGCGCGCTGATGGGCGCGGCCACCGGGGACGAGCAGCGGTTCCTGCTCGGGCTGCTCAGCGGCGAGGTGCGGCAGGGCGCGCTGGACGCGGTCGCGATCGAGGGGCTCGCCCGGGCGACCGGGGCGCCGGCGGCGGACGTGCGGCGGGCCGTGATGCTGGCGGGCTCGCTCCAGACGGTGGCCGCGGCCCTGCTCGCGGAGGGGCCCGGCGCCCTGGACCGCTTCCGGCTGACCGTCGGCCGCCCGGTCCTGCCGATGCTCGCCCACAGCGCCTCCTCGGTCGCCGAGGCGGTCGGCAAGCTGGGCGGGTGCGCGGTCGAGGAGAAGCTGGACGGCATCCGCGTCCAGGTGCACCGCGACGGCGACACCGTACGGCTGTACACCCGCACCCTCGACGACATCACCGACCGGCTGCCCGAACTGACCGCCGCGGCACTGGAGTTGAGGGGCGAGCGCTTCATCCTGGACGGCGAGGTCATCGCCTTCGACGCCGACGGGCGCCCCCGCTCCTTCCAGGAGACCGCCGGCCGGGTGGGCTCCCGGGTGGACGTGAGGACGGCCGCCGAGGCGGTGCCCGTCTCCCCGGTCTTCTTCGACGCGCTCCTCGCCGACGAGCGTGACCTGCTCGACCTGCCGTTCGCCGAGCGGCACGCGGAGCTGGTCCGGCTGGTGCCCGAGCCGATGCGGGTGCGGCGCACCCTGGTGTCCGGTCCCGACGACGTGCGCGCGGCCGAGGAGTTCCTCGCCGAGACCCTGGAGCGCGGGCACGAGGGCGTCGTCGTGAAGTCCCTCGACGCCTCCTACGGCGCGGGCCGGCGCGGCGCGTCCTGGCTGAAGGTCAAGCCCGTGCACACGCTCGACCTGGTGGTCCTGGCCGCCGAGTGGGGTCACGGCCGCCGCACCGGAAAGCTCTCCAACCTGCACCTGGGCGCCCGCACCGCGAACGGTTCCTTCGCCATGCTCGGCAAGACCTTCAAGGGCATGACCGACGCGATGCTGGCCTGGCAGACCGAACGGCTCCAGGAGCTGGCCGTGGAGGACCGCGGACACGTGGTGACCGTACGCCCCGAACTCGTCGTCGAGATCGCCTACGACGGTCTGCAGCGGTCCACCCGCTACCCGGCCGGGGTCACCCTCCGCTTCGCCCGGGTGGTCCGCTACCGCGAGGACAAGCGGCCGGAGGAGGCCGACACGGTGGAGACGCTGCTGGCCGCGCACCCGGAGGTACGGCCGTGACGGCGGCGAGACGGAGCGCCGGACTGCTGCTCTTCCGGTACAGCGATCGCGGCTTGGAAGTGTTGCTCGGGCACATGGGCGGCCCGTTCTTCGCGCGGCGCGACGCGGGGGCGTGGACCGTGCCGAAGGGTGAGTACGACCCCGCCGAGCCCGCCTGGGACGCGGCCCGCCGCGAGTTCCAGGAGGAGCTCGGACTGCCCCCGCCCGACGGTGAGGCCCTGCCGCTCGGCGAGGTCAGGCAGACCAACGGCAAGATCGTCACGGCCTGGGCGGTCGAGGCGGACCTCGACCCGGCGACGATCGACCCCGGCACCTTCCGCATGGAGTGGCCGCCGAGGTCCGGGCGGATCCAGGAGTTCCCGGAGCTGGACCGCGTGGCGTGGTTCGGCCCGGAGCAGGCCCGCGCGGTGATCGTGACGGCGCAGGCCGCGTTTCTCGACCGGCTGGCGGAGCACTCGGCCTGAGCGGACGCACCCGCGTCGCGGACCCCACCCGCACGCGGGAAGGTCGCACCACAGTCGCTCCACGGGAGGTCGGTCATGCCCATCGCAACAGTGAACCCGGCGAACGGCGAGACGCTCAAGACGTACCAGGCCATGGACGAGGAGGAGATCGAGCGCAGGCTCCAGCTCGCCGAGGCCACGTTCCGCACCTACCGGACGACGGCCTTCGCCGATCGTGCCCGACTGCTGCACCGGGCCGCCGGCCTCCTCGACGAGGACCAGCGGGACATCGCCCGGGTGATGACGACCGAGATGGGCAAACCGGTCACGCAGGCCCGCGCGGAGGCCGCCAAGTGCGCCAAGGCGATGCGCTGGTACGCCGACCACGCCGAATCCCTCCTCGCCGACGAGGAGCCGGCCACCGAAGACGTCAAGGACTCCGGCGCCTCCCGCGCCCTGGTGCGCTACCGGCCGATGGGCCCCGTGCTCGCGGTGATGCCGTGGAACTTCCCGCTGTGGCAGGTGGTCCGCTTCGCCGCCCCGGCCCTGATGGCGGGCAACGTGGGCCTGCTCAAGCACGCCTCCAACGTCCCGCAGACCGCGCTCTACCTGGAGGACCTGTTCCACCGCGCGGGCTTCCCCGAGGGCGCCTTCCAGACCCTGCTCGTCGGCTCGGCCGCGATCGACGACATCCTGCGCGACGAGCGCGTCAAGGCGGCCACCCTCACCGGCAGCGAGCCGGCGGGCCGGGCGGTCGCCTCCACCGCCGGCGAGATGATCAAGAAGACGGTGCTGGAGCTGGGCGGCAGCGACCCGTACGTCGTGATGCCGTCCGCCGACATCGACCGGGCCGCCCAGGTCGCGGTGACCGCGCGCGTGCAGAACAACGGGCAGTCGTGCATCGCCGCCAAGCGGTTCATCGTGCACACCGACGTGTACGACGCGTTCGCCGAGCGGTTCGTCCAGGGCATGCGGGCGCTGAGGCTCGGCGACCCGCTGGAGGAGGAGACCGAGGTCGGGCCGCTGGCGAGCGAACAGGGGCGGGCCGACCTCGAGGAACTCGTCGACGACGCCCGGCGCGGCGGGGCGCGCGCGCTGTGCGGGGGCGAACGGCCCGACGGGGACGGCTGGTACTACCCGCCGACCGTCCTGGCCGGCATCACCCGCGAGATGCGCGTGCACCGCGAGGAGGCCTTCGGGCCGGTCGCCACGCTCTACCGCGCGGCCGACCTGGACGAGGCCGTCCTGATCGCGAACGACTCCCCCTTCGGCCTGAGTTCCAACGTCTGGACCCGGGACGAGGGCGAGGTCGACCGGTTCGTACGGGACCTGGAGGCGGGCGGGGTGTACGTCAACGGGATGACCGCCTCGCATCCGGCGTTCCCGTTCGGCGGGGTGAAGCGGTCCGGGTACGGGCGTGAGCTGTCCGGGCACGGAATCCGGGAGTTCTGCAACATCACGACCGTATGGCACGGGGCGTGAGGGTTCCGCGGCTACGATCCCCTTTGTGAACCGCGAAGTGACTCTGCCTCTGATCGTCGACGACCGCGGGACCCTTCAGGTGGCTGCCGCCGATGTCAGCAAGCTCTTGCGGACCGTGGGCGGGCGGTGGCTGCATCTCGTCGAGGCCGGGGAGGACGGGCTCGACGAGGACACGGTGGCCGCGCTGACCATCGAGCTGGCCAAGCTGGCCGATCGGATCGACGTCGCGTGCATCGCGCACAGCAGCGGAAGCACGCCGTAGGGACCGCCGTCCGTTCGCCCCACGCCGGTCCGTCGCGGCCGGTCGTACCCGGTCCGGCCGCACACCGATGCGGCGCATCGAGCAACTGAGGCGCCGATGACCGGGGCGGGGGCCCCGCCCCCCTCGGGCGCGGGGAACGGCGAGACCGGCCCCGAGGGCCCGCGGTACGCCGTGTGCCCGCGCTCCGGCGGTGGCAGGCCCCCGCCCGCGGACCTAGCGGATCGGCATCCCCGACAGGGTCCGTGCGATCACCAGCCGCTGGATCTCGCTCGTGCCCTCGAAGATCGTGTAGATGGCGGCGTCCCGGTGCATCCGCTCCACCGGGTACTCCCGCGTGTAGCCGTTGCCGCCGAGGATCTGGATCGCCTGGGCCGTGACCTTCTTCGCCGTCTCGCTGGCGAACAGCTTCGACATCGAGCCCTCGGCCGCCGTGAACTGCTTCCCGTTGACCGCCATCCAGGACGCGCGCCACACCAGCAGCCGCGCGGCGTCGATGGACGTGCGCATGTCCGCCAGCTGGAAGGCCACTCCCTGGTTGTCGATGATCGGCCGTCCGAACTGCTCACGCGTCTTCGCGTAGTCGAGGGCGACCTCGTACGCGGCCCGGGCCGTGCCGACGGCCATCGCGCCCACGGCCGGGCGTGAGGCCTCGAACGTGGCCATCGCCGCGTTCTTCACCCGCTCACCGCCCGCCCTCGCCCGCTCACGGGCCCGCGCCAGCCGCTCGTCCAGCTTCTCCTTGCCGCCGAGCAGACAGGAGCCGGGGACGCGCACGTTGTCCAGGACGACCTCGGCGGTGTGCGAGGCGCGGATGCCGTGCTTCTTGAACTTCTGCCCCTGGCCGAGACCGGGCGTGCCCGGCGGGACGATGAAGGACGCGTGGCCCTTGGAGCCCAGCTCCGGGTCGACGACCGCCACGACGACGTGGACGTTGGCGATGCCGCCGTTGGTCGCCCAGGTCTTGGTGCCGTTGATCACCCACTCGTCCGCGGCCTCGTCGTACACGGCACGGGTGCGCATGGAGGCCACGTCGGAGCCGGCGTCGGGCTCGGAGGAGCAGAACGCGGCGACCTTGACATCGTTGGCGTCGCCGTACATCTGGGGGATCCAGGTGCCGATCTGCTCCTCGGTGCCGTTGGCGAGGACGCCGACGGCGGCCAGTCCGGTGCCGACGATGGAGAGGGCGATGCCGGCGTCTCCCCAGAACAGCTCCTCCATCGCCATCGGGATACCGAGGCCGGTGGGGTCGAAGTACTGCTGGGCGTAGAAGTCCAGCGAGTAGATACCGACCTTGGCGGCCTCCTGGATGACCGGCCAGGGAGTCTCCTCACGCTCGTCCCATTCGGCGGCCGCGGGGCGGATGACGTCGGCGGCGAAGCCGTGCAGCCAGTCCCGGACCTCCTTCTGTTCGTCGTTGAGCTCCATGGTGAACTCGGCCATGTCCCCTCCAGCGGCGACGCACGTGCGTGTTACTTACGGTAACGCGAGTCTGTTACCCGCGGGTAGAGAAAGTCAACTCCCGATGACTGTCCGCCCGCCCGTTCGAAGACGGGAGCATCCTGGGTGTTAGTTTGCGCAGGCGTTACCTAATCAGCACGGGTGGGGAGAGCACATGGACACCACGCAGCGGACCGATCAGCAGCGGTCCGCCGACCGCCGCCGACGTGAGCTGCTGGAGGCCGCGGACAGAGTGGTGCTGCGCGACGGGCCGCAGGCCTCGATGAACGCCATCGCCGCCGAGGCCGGCATCACCAAGCCGATCCTTTACCGCCACTTCGGCGACAAGGGCGGACTCTACGCGGCTCTGGCCAAGCGGCACACGGACGCGCTGCTCGATTCGCTCCGTGCGGCGCTGGACGCGCCGGCGGACCGGCGGAAGCGGGTCGAGGCGACGCTGGACACGTATCTGGCGGCGATCGAGGCACGGCCCCAGGTGTACCGCTTCCTGATGCACCCGGCGGACGGCGGGCAGGTCGGCGATCCGGGGTTCGACGTCGGCAAGCACAGCGTGCCGTTGCTCCGCAGGATGGGCGAGGAACTGGCGCAGGTGATCGAGGACCGGGTGGATCTCGGGCCCGGGGGCCAGCAGTTGGCCCGGGTGTGGGGGCACGGGATCGTCGGGATGATGCATGCGGCGGGTGACTGGTGGCTGGGTGAACGGCCGTGCAGCCGGGCGCAGTTGGTGCGGTCTCTCGCCGATCTCCTGTGGGGGCGGCTCGCTGCCGCGGGCGACAAGGTGGGGGGTCCGGGATTCTGAGGTCGCTGGTCGGGTGCGGCCCGTCGGGGCTGTTCTGAGGTCGTTCGCCGGGTGCGGCCCGTCGGGGCTGTTCTGAGGTCGTTCGCCGGGTGCGGCCCGTCGGGGCTGTTCTGAGGTCGTTCGCCGGGTGCGGCCCGTCGGCGCTGATCGCCCTCCCCGCGCCCGTGAGAACCCCAGCCGCGGGCCGGCACGTGCCGCTCCGGCGCGGCGGAGCCGCACAGCAACCCCGCTCTCCTGAGGGGCGAACGCCTCACCGGCGCCAGGAAGCGCGCGCCACCTGCCGCATCAGCCTTCTGTGCCGCCAGCCACGCACGCGGTCCGCGTACACCGTGCCGGCCACGTGGTCGCACTCGTGTTGCAAGCACCTGGCAAAGAATCCCGTGCCGTCCACGGAGACCGGCTCGCCCGTCGCCGTGAAGCCCTCGACCACCGCGTGGTCGTAGCGCTCCGTGCCCGCCTCCAGGCCCGGCAGGGACAGGCAGCCCTCCGGGCCGCGGATCACGATGCCGTCCGCCGCCACCAGGCGGGGGTTGACCACATGGCCGACGTGCCGCACCTCGTCGTCGTCCGGGCAGTCGTACACGAACACCCGCAGGGACTCGCCGATCTGGTTCGCGGCCAGGCCCACGCCCTGCGCGGCGTACATGGTCGCGAACAAGTCCTCCACGAGTCGGGCGAGTTCCGGGCCGAAGTCGGCGACCTCCTCGCAGGGGGTGTGCAGAACGTCGTCACCGAGCAGGGTGAGGGGCCGGACGCGCCCGCGGGCGCCCGGGATCGGGCCGTGTCGCATGGCGGCAAGGGTACGGTCCTCCCTGTCACGCGAACGTCGCGCGGGCGCCGCGGGTTCGGGAGTGCGAATGGATCTCGATAGGCTGAGGTCCACACCACGTTGCCGGGGGCAGAGGCGCGGCGCGTACGCAAGGAGGATCGAGAACTGATGGCAGGCAACTCGGACCCGCTCTCGCCGCGGGCCAAGATCGCCGTGACCGCGGGCAAGGCGGTCGCGGCGGCATCGCGCGCCGCGGGGCGCGGCAGCGGTTCGGTGATCGGCGGCCGGGTGGCACTCAAACTCGACCCCGACCTCCTCGCCCGGCTCGCCCAGAATTTGGACGTGACCCTGGTCTCGGCGACCAACGGCAAGACCACGACCACCCGCCTGATCGCCGAGGCGCTGCGCGCCGCGGGTCCGGTCGTCTCCAACGCGCTCGGCGCCAACATGCCCGCCGGCATCACCTCGGCGCTCGCGGGCAGCTCGGACGCGCGCTTCGGTGTCATCGAGGTCGACGAGAAGTACCTCGCCGGCGTCGCCCGGGACACCGACCCCAAGTGCATCGCCCTGCTCAACCTCTCCCGCGACCAGCTCGACCGCGCCGCCGAGACCCGGATGCTCGCCGAGAACTGGCGGGAGGGCCTGGCCGGCTGCAAGGCCGTCATCGTGGCCAACGCGGACGATCCGCTGGTGGTGTGGGCCGCGTCCTCCTCCCCCAACGTGATCTGGGTCGCCGCCGGGCAGATGTGGAAGGACGACGCCTGGTCCTGCCCGTCCTGCGGCGGCGTGATGCAGCGCCCCGGCGACGACTGGTTCTGCGGCGAGTGCGGCTTCCGCCGGCCGACCCCGAGCTGGGCGCTCTCCGGTGACCACGTCCTCGATCCGCACGGCTCCGCCTGGCCGATCCACCTCCAGCTGCCGGGCCGCGCCAACAAGGCCAACGCCGCCTCCTCGGCCGCCGTCGCCGCCGTCTTCGGGGTGCCGCCGCAGGTCGCGCTGGAACGCATGTACCAGGTGCAGGCGGTCGCCGGGCGGTACGACGTGGTGCAGTTCATGCAGCGCGACCTCAGGCTGCTGCTCGCGAAGAACCCGGCCGGCTGGCTGGAGACGTTCAGCCTGATCGACCCGCCGCCGACCCCGGTGATCCTCTCGGTCAACGCGCGCGGCGCCGACGGCACCGACACCTCCTGGCTGTGGGACGTCGACTACACGCGGCTGACCGGCCACCCGATCTGTGTCATCGGTGACCGCAAGCTGGACCTCGCGGTGCGGCTGGAGGTCGCCAACCAGCACTTCCAGGTGTGCGAGAACCTCGACCAGGCCGTGCAGGCGTGCCCGCCGGGGCGGATCGAGGTCATCGCCAACTACACCGCCTTCCAGGACCTGCGCCGCCGCGTCGGCAACTGAGCACGGACTTCAGGGGACTTTTGTGAGCGACAACCAACTGCGGATCGTCTGGATCTATCCCGACCTGCTCAGCACCTACGGCGACCAGGGCAACGTCCTCGTCGTGGAGCGCCGGGCCCGCCAGCGCGGCCTCGACGTGGCCCGGCTCGACGTGCGCAGCGACCAGCCGATCCCGACCTCCGGCGACATCTACCTGATCGGCGGCGGCGAGGACCGGCCGCAGCGGCTCGCGGCCGAGCGGCTGCGCCGGGACGGCGGTCTGTACCGGGCCGTGGAGAACGGCGCGATCGTCTTCTCGGTCTGCGCCGGCTACCAGATCCTCGGCCACGAGTTCGTCAACGACCTGGGCCAGCGCGAGCCCGGCCTCGGCCTGCTCGACGTGGTCTCGGTGCGCGGCGAGGGCGACCGGTGCGTCGGCGACGTCCTCGGCGACGTCGACGCCCGCCTGGGTCTGCCCCCGCTGACCGGCTTCGAGAACCACCAGGGCGTCACCCACCTCGGCCCGACCGCCCGCCCGTTCGCCAAGGTCCGCCTCGGCAACGGCAACGGGACCGGTGACGGCACGGAGGGGGCCTACAACGACACGGTGTTCGGTACGTACATGCACGGTCCCGTGCTCGCGCGCAACCCGCTGATCGCCGACCTGCTGCTGAAGCTGGCGCTGGACGTCAACGCGCTGCCGCCCACCGACGACCGGTGGTACGAGGCGCTCCGCAGCGAGCGGATCGCCTCCGCGCAGCAGCCCGCGTGACCTCCTGCGGCTGCCGCGTCCGGGCGCGTACGAGGGACACCTCGGGCGCGCCCGTCGCGTACTTCAGAGGGAGTGGACAGGCGCGCTAGTACCGTCCGGGAGAGTCTTCACCGAGCCCGCCTGACGCCTCGACCGCTCACTTGTGCGGCCGCGTCCACCAGGCGGACGCCTGCTACGGAGCCACCCCCAGACGCCGATAAGGTGACCGGGTCCGACCGGACAGCGCGGTTCGGTCCCCGGCCCACGTCGAGAAGGTAGTTCGGGCTATGCGCATTGGTGTCCTCACGTCCGGCGGCGACTGCCCCGGCCTGAACGCGGTCATCCGGTCCGTCGTGCACCGTGCCGTCGCCGACCACGGCGACGAGGTCATCGGTTTCCGGGACGGCTGGAAGGGCCTCCTGGAGTGCGACTACCTCAAGCTCGACCTCGACGCGGTGAGCGGCATCCTCGCTCGCGGCGGCACGATCCTCGGTTCCTCCCGGGTCCAGCCCTCGCATCTGCGGGACGGTGTGGAGCGGGCTCGGGGCCACCTCGAGGAGCTCGGTCTCGACGCGGTCATCCCGATCGGCGGTGAGGGCACGCTCAAGGCGGCCCGGCTGATGTCGGACGCCGGTCTGCCCGTCGTGGGCGTGCCGAAGACCATCGACAACGACATCGCGGTCACCGACGTCACCTTCGGCTTCGACACCGCCGTGGGCGTGGCGACCGAGGCCCTGGACCGCCTCAAGACCACCGCGGAGTCCCACCAGCGGGTCCTGGTCGTGGAGGTCATGGGCCGCCACACCGGCTGGATAGCGCTGCATTCCGGCATGGCGGCCGGCGCCCACGCCATCGTCGTACCGGAGCGGCCCTTCGACATCGAGGAGCTGGCCCGCAGGGTCGGCGAGCGGTTCGAGGCGGGCAAGCGGTTCGCGATCGTCGTCGCGGCGGAGGGCGCCAAGCCGGCGCCGGGCACCATGACCTTCGACGAGGGCGGCAAGGACGTCTACGGGCACGAGCGGTTCGCGGGCATCGCGCGGCAGCTCTCCGTCGAGCTGGAGGAGCGGCTCGGCAAGGAGGCGCGGCCGGTGATCCTCGGGCACGTGCAACGGGGCGGGACGCCCACCGCCTACGACCGGGTGCTCGCCACCCGGTTCGGGTGGCACGCGGTGGAGGCCGTGCACCGGGGCGAGTTCGGCAGGATGACGGCGCTGCGCGGGACGGACATCGTGATGGTGTCCCTGGCGGAGGCCGTGGAGACGCTGAAGACGGTTCCCGCGGACCGGTACACGGAAGCGGAGTGCGTGCTCTAGCCGGGCTCCTCCTGGCATGGGCCGTGCTGCCCCCGGTCGCAGGCGCGACCGGGGGCGGTTCTAGTGTGGGGGCGGACAGACACGCACAACCCCCACGAATCAGGAGCCGGGCGGAATGGATCACAGCGGGCACGGCATGACCATGGATCTGCCGCCGTTCACGCTGGGGCGAGGACTTCAGTGGTCGGCCGACCCCTTCTTTCTCGTGGCCTGCCTGCTGGGGCTCGCGCTGTACGGGTGGGGGGTCGTGCGGCTGCGGCGGCGCGGGGACGCCTGGCCGGTGGGGCGGACGATCGCGTACGTGGCCGGGGTGCTGAGCATCGCGCTCGTGATGTGCACCGGGCTGAACGACTACGGCATGGTCATGTTCAGCGTGCACATGGTGCAGCACATGGTGATCAGCATGCTGTCGCCCATCCTGCTCCTGCTCGGCGCCCCGATCACGCTGGCGCTGCGCGCGCTGCCGACGGCGGGGCGCGGCCGCAAGGGGCCGCGGGAAGTGCTGCTGATGTTCCTGCACAGCCGTTACCTGCGGATCGTCACGCACCCCGCGTTCACCATCCCGCTCTTCATCGCGAGTCTGTACGCGCTGTACTTCACGCCGATCTTCGACTTCCTGATGGGGTCCCGGACCGGGCACATCGCGATGATGGTGCACTTCCTCGCCGTCGGCGTGGTCTTCTTCTGGCCGATCATGGGAGTGGACCCGGGCCCCAACCGCCCCGGTTATCTGATGCGGATGCTGGAACTGTTCGCCGGCATGCCCTTCCACGCCTTCTTCGGCATCGCGCTCATGATGGCGTCCGAGCCGATGGTCGAGACGTTCAGGAACCCGCCCGCCTCCCTCGGCATCGACGCTCTCGCGGACCAGAACGCGGCCGGGGGTATCGCCTGGGCGTTCAGCGAGATTCCGTCCGTACTGGTGCTGATCGCCCTGCTGTTCCAGTGGTACCGGTCCGAGCAGCGGCAGGCCAGGCGCACGGACCGGGCCGCCGACCGGGACGGCGATCAGGAACTCGAGGCATACAACGCCTATTTGGCCTCATTGAACGCACGCGGGCGTTAAGGGGCTTCTCATTCAGTAGCATGAAGCGCGTTGGGGGAACCGCAAGGGGGAGCGGTGATGACGCGTCACGCATTTATGCGAAGGCCCGCGAGAAAGATTGCGAGTCTGCTGGTTTTCGTTCTCGTTCTGAGCGGGTGTGACAGAGAAACACCCTTGTTGGTGGTGAAGGCGGTCGCGGCGGGCGTGCCCTCCCTCGCCCCGTTCTTCGACGAGAGCAGCGGACTCGGCACGGACGCCCAGGTCCGGTCGCGGCCCGTGCGCGGCGGGCTCCGGCAGGGCGACACACCGGGCCTGTACGGGGGCTCGAAACAGCCGACGGTCTGTGACGTCGCCCGGCTCGAACAGTTTCTCGCGGATCCTTCGAACGAGCGGAAGGCCGGGGCGTGGGCCCGCGCGCTGGACATCACCACGGACGGGATCCCGGATTATCTGGAACAGCTCACCCCTGTTCTGTTGCGCCACGACACTCTTGTGAAGAATCACGACTACAAGAGGGGAAAGGCCATCCCCTACCACTCCCTGCTCCAGGCCGGAATCGCCATTCTCGTGGACCAGCGGGGACTTCCTGCCGTGAAGTGCTCATGCGGAAATCCGCTGCGGCCTTTCGAGGGGGACACCAGCCGGATCTCCGTCGAGTTCGGGGACGGCAACAAGAAGTGGCGGGGATACGACGATTCCTCCGTGGTGGCCGTGCGGCCGGCCTCCCGGACCCTGGCCCGGCTCGCCCTCGTCGACGTCGAGGAACCCGCGCGGGGCATCAGCCGGCCGGTCGGAACGACGGGCGAGGACGACTCCACCTTCGACACCCGGCGGCGGCGTGCGGTGCCGGAGCTCGCGGGGACCACGTTCGGACACGCGAGCCGGCGACTGGCCGACACGGGACTGGCGGCGGGCTACGCCGGGACGGGGCTGCCCCCGGACGGGGCGAGGGTCACGGCGACCGACCCGCGGGCCGGGACCGAGCTGCGGTTCGGGGAGTACGTGACGCTGAGCGTGGCCGGGGACGGCTCCGGGGCTCCGCCGCCCGGGGACACCTCGGGCGACACGTCGAGCGGTTCCTCGGGCGACTCTTCGGGCGACACCTCCGGTGGGACGACCGCTCCCCCGGCGTCCGGGTCCTCCGGCTCGTCTACGCCGGCGCCGCCGCCGTCCGGCAGCGGGCCGGGGACTGTTCCGTCCGCTCCCTCGTCCGGGACGTCGTCCGCGCCCTCGTCCAGTGCCTCGTCCGGTACACCGCCCGGGCCGGAGCCGCCGGTGTCGAGTCCGCCGCCGGACACCGGACCGTCGTCGGGCCCTGCCCCCGGCTCCGGGCCCGCCTCGCCCCCGTCGGACGCGCCGCCCGACTCCGCGCCTGCGGACGGTCCGCCTCCGGAGGTGACCAGCGCGCCCCCGGAGGTCACCGGCACGCCTCAGCCGGACGACCCGGTCACGAGCAGCGCACCGCCTCCGCCTCCGCCGAGCGAACCGGTCACCAGTGATCCAGTCACCGGTGATCCGGTCACCAGCGAACCCGCGAGCAGTGCGCCGGCCACGAGTGGCCCGGTGAGCGGCGAGCCGGCCGTCGGCGCGCAGACGTAGCACCTCCGTAGACCCGTAGAACCCGGGAGTCACCGGATGCCCTCAGGATCACCGACGTCGGGAGTGGGCCGGGTCGTCGCCGGCCGCTATGTGCTGCTGGACCGGCTCGGCAGCGGCGGGATGGGCCATGTCTGGCTCGCCCACGACCAGAGGCTCGCCTGTGAGGTCGCGCTCAAGGAGATCGTGTTCCGCGACCCGGCCGAGGCCGGTCAGGAGCGGGAGGCGCGGGTCGCCCGCGCCCGTGCGGAGGCCCGGCACGCGGCCGGGCTGCGCGATCATCCGCATGTGGTGACCGTGCACGACGTGCTGGAGCACGAGGGGCTGCCGTGGATCGTCATGGAGTACGTGGCGGGCGCCGTGGACCTGCGCGATCTGGTCGAGACGCACGGGCCGCCGGCCCCTGCCGAGTGCGCCCGCATCGGGCTGGCCGTGCTGGACGCGCTGACCGCCGGGCACGAGCGGGGGGTGCTGCACCGGGACGTGAAACCGGCGAACATCCTGCTCGCGCCGGACCGCACGGGAGCGCCGTACGGGCGGGTCCTGCTCATGGACTACGGCATCTCCGTGCGGCCCGACGCCGGTGAGACCCGGTACACGATGGCGTCCGTGCTCGTGGGCACGGCCGGGTATCTGGCGCCCGAGCGGGTCACCGGCGGGGCGCCCACCCCGGCGGCCGACCTGTTCTCGCTGGGCTGCACCCTCTACCACGCGGTGGAGGGGCTGGGCCCCTTCGAGCGGGAGTCGCACCTCGCCGAGATCACCGCGGTGGTCATGGAGGAGCCACGGCCGGCCGAGCGGGCCGGGGCCCTGGATCCCGTCCTGCGGGCGCTGCTGGAGAAGGACCCGGACCGGCGGCTGACGGCGGCGGAGACCGAGTCCGCGCTGTCCCGGATCGTCACTCCGCAGCCGGAGGCGCACGCCCGCACCCGGACGGACCTGGGGTCGCAGCCTCCGTGGGCGGGCCTGTCCGCGCCGCCGAGGGATCCGTGGGGGCACGGAGGGCCGGCCTCACAGGCGGAGGGATACGGACCGGGCGGGCCAGGACCCGGGCCGGCCGGGGAGCCGTACGCGGTGCCGCACGACCTCCGGCCGCCTCTGGCGCCGTCGGCCGGGCCCGGCCGGCGGCGCGAGCGGTCGCACGCGCTGCGGGCCGTCGTCGCCTGCGGGCTCGGGCTGGCCCTCGCCCTGGGCGGGGTCTGGTACGCCACGGCCGACCGGTCGGGTGACGGGTCCGGCACGGGGAACGGGCAGCCGTACGGTGAGGTCGTCGGGCTGACGAAGCCGCTGCGCCAGGGCGACTGCGTGCTCGCCGACTGGGCGGGCGCCGCCCGTTTCCGGGGTGTGCCCCGGCTGGCGCTGGATCCCACCTGCGCGGACCAGGCGCCGGACGGGCAGGTGCTGGCCCTGGTGGAGGCGGCGTCGGCCGGGGAGGCGCGGCGGCTGGGGCCGGCCCGGTGCGAGGAGCGGACCCGGGAGATCCGGGAGAAACTCGCCGACGTGCGGGCTTTCGCCGTGGTGCCGACCGACGAGGGGTTCCGGGCGGCCGGGCGACGCACCGCCTGTCTGGTGCTGGGCGCGCACGGGCCGGTCCACGGACCGCTGGGCGATCACCGGAGGCCCGGCTCGGCCTTCGCGGACACGGCGACCATGCAGAAGCGGGACTGTCTGGACGTCCGCTCCAACCGGGACGCCCGGCTGGTGTCCTGCGCCGGGCCGCACGACGAGGAGGTGCTCGGGTTCACCCGTCTGGGCGCCGACGTGACGCTTCCCGAGGCGCGCACGGAGTCGGACGTGGCGTGCGGGCGTGAGGTGCCGCCGGGTGACTACGGGTTCGATCCGTCGGTGTACCGGGCGGGCTCCTGGACGAGTGAGGGGCCCTGGAAGAACGGCACACATTTCGTCGTGTGCACCGTGCGGAGGCAGAACGGGGGCACCATGGAGGGAGTCGGACCATGAGGAGGGTGTCGCGATGCCCGGTTCCACGGACAGCTCGACGAAGACGATGGGGGTGCTCACCGTCGGCGGACTGGTCGCGGTGACCGCCTACACGGTGGCGCTCGGCAGCAACGGCTGGCTGTGGTTCGGCTGGGTCGTGCTGGGGCTGATCACCCTCGGGATGGTGGCCACCCGCAGCACGTGACCGCCACGAGCCGCCCGGGACCGCCGGTCCCGGGCCGAGCCCGGGTCCGGCGGGGCGCCGGACGGTCGTCGGGCGGGGCGGACGGCCCCGGCCCGCGGATGACCGTCAGGCACCGGTGAGGCGGCTCGCGGAGTGCACCCCCGGCTGGTACTTCGGCAGCCGGGCGGTGATCTTCATGCCGGCGCCGACGGCCGTCTCGATGACGAGGCCGTAGTCGTCCCCGTACACCTGGCGGAGCCGGTCGTCGACGTTGGACAGTCCGATCCCGCCGGACGGGCTGACCTCGCCCGCGAGGATACGGCGCAGCAGGACGGGGTCCATGCCGGCGCCGTCGTCCTCGATGACGACGAGGGCCTCGGCGCCGGCGTCCTGTGCGGTGATGCTGATGTGGCTCTTGCCCGCGACCACCGCCTTGCCCTCCAGGCCGTGCTTGACCGCGTTCTCGACGAGCGGCTGGAGGCAGAGGAACGGCAGGGCGACCGGCAGCACCTCGGGGGCGATCTGGAGGGTGACCGAGAGCCGGTCGCCGAAGCGTGCCCGTACGAGCGCCAAGTAGTGGTCGATGGCGTGCAGTTCGTCGGCGAGCGTGGTGAAGTCGCCGTGTCTGCGGAACGAGTAGCGGGTGAAGTCGGCGAACTCCAGCAGCAGTTCGCGGGCGCGTTCGGGGTCGGTGCGGACGAACGAGGCGATCACCGCGAGCGAGTTGAAGATGAAGTGCGGGGAGATCTGGGCGCGCAGGGCCTTGATCTCGGCCTCGATGAGGCGGGTACGGGACTGGTCGAGGTCGGCGAGTTCGAGCTGCACGGACACCCAGCGGGCGACCTCTCCGGCCGCCCGCACCAGGACCGCGGACTCGCGCGGCGCGCAGGCGACCAGGGCACCGTGGACGCGGTCGTCGACGGTGAGCGGGGTGACCACGGCCCAGCGCACCGGGCAGTCGGGGGTGTCGCAGGTGAGCCGGAAGGCCTCGCCGCGGCCGGTCTCCAGGGGACCGGCGAGGCGTTCCATGATCTCGGCGCGGTGGTGGCCGCCCACGCCGTCCCAGACGAGGACCTCTTCCTGGTCGGTGAGACAGAGCGCGTCCGTGCCGAGCAGGGTGCGCAGCCGGCGGGCCGACTTGCGGGCGGTCTCCTCCGTGAGGCCCGCCCGCAGCGGGGGCGCGGCGAGGGAGGCGGTGTGCAGGGTCTCGAAGGTGGCGTGCTCGACGGGCGTGCCGAGTCCGCCGAGGTGCTGCGGGCGCGCGGTGCGCCGGCCGAGCCAGAAGCCCGCGGCCAGCAGCGGCAGGATCGCCACGCACAGCCCCGCCAGGAATCCGCTCACGCCTTCACCTCCGTGCGCAGTTCCTCCGGCAGGTGGAAGCGGGCCAGGATCGCCGCCGTCCCGGCCGGTACCCGTGCCGCCGTCGCCAGGGACACCAGCACCATGGTGAGGAACGCCAGCGGCACCGACCAGAGCGCGGGCCAGGCGAGCAGGGCGTGCAGCGGGCCGGTGCCCGGGAAGCCCGCCATGGTGGCGGCCACGGCGGCGAACGCGGAGCCGCCGCCGACCAGCATGCCCGCCGCCGCGCCCGGCGGGGTCAGCCGCCGCCACCAGATGCCGAGGACGAGCAGCGGGCAGAAGGAGGACGCCGACACGGCGAAGGCCAGCCCCACCGCGTCGGCGACGGGCAGCCCGCCGGCCAGGAGGCTCGCGGCGAGCGGTACGGCCATGGCGAGCACCGTGCCCAGCCGGAAGTGCCGTACCCCGCGCGAGGGCAGCACGTCCTGGGTGAGCACGCCCGCGACCGCCATGGTCAGCCCGGAGGCGGTGGACAGGAACGCGGCGAAGGCCCCGCCGGCGATCAGCGCGCCGAGCAGGTCGCCGCCGAGACCGCCGATGACCCGCTCGGGCAGCAGGAGGACGGCGGCGTCCGCGTCGCCGGTGAGGGTGAGTTCGGGGGCGTAGAGCCGGCCGAGGGCACCGTAGACGGGCGGCAGCAGGTAGAAACCGCCGATCAGGGCGAGTACGGCGACCGTGGTGCGGCGGGCGGCGACGCCGTGCGGGCTGGTGTAGAAGCGGACGACGACGTGCGGCAGGCCCATGGTGCCGAGGAAGGTGGCGAGGATCAGCCCGTACGTGGCGTACAGCGGGCGTTCCTCGCGGCCCGCGGCCAGGGAGGTCGACATGCCGCCGTCGCTGCCGCGGTCGGCGGCCGGGACGGCGGCGCCCCGGTCGAAGGCGAGCCGGGTGCCCTGCTCGACGCGGTGGGTGCCGGCCGAGAGCCGCAGCCGCTCGTCGTCGTACGGGCGGCCGTCGACGGTGCCGCTCACCGTGACCGTGAGCGGGGCGGCCAGCTTGAGGTCGAGGCCGGTGTCGACGCGGACGGTCCGCTGTTCGCGGAAGGTGGCCGGTTCCTCGAAGGCCTGCCGGGGTGCCCCGTCGCCCTGCCAGGCGAGGACCAGGAAGAGGGCGGGGACGAGCAGGGCGGTGAGTTTGAGCCAGTACTGGAAGGCCTGCACGAAGGTGATGCTGCGCATGCCGCCGGCGGCGACGGTGGCGACCACGACGGCCGCCACGATCACTCCGCCGAGCCATCCGGGCGCCCCGGTCAGCACGGTCAACGTCAGTCCCGCGCCCTGGAGCTGGGGCAGCAGGTACAGCCAGCCGACACCGACGACGAAGGCGCCCGCGAGCCGCCGTACCGCCTGGGAGGCGAGCCGGGCCTCGGCGAAGTCGGGCAGCGTGTAGGCGCCGGAGCGGCGCAGCGGGGCGGCGACGAACAGGAGCAGGACCAGATAGCCGGCGGTGTAGCCGACCGGGTACCAGAGCATGTCGGGGCCCTGCACCAGGACCAGGCCGGCGATGCCGAGGAAGGAGGCGGCGGAGAGGTACTCGCCGCTGATGGCGGCCGCGTTCAGGCGGGGGCCGACGGTGCGGGAGGCGACGTAGAAGTCGGAGGTGGTGCGGGAGAGGCGCAGGCCGAGGGCGCCGACGAGGACGGTGGCGACGACGACCAGGGCGACGGCGGGGACCGCGTAGTTCGAGTTCATCCGCGTTCAGTTCACCGGTCTTCGACGAGGCGCACGAAGTCCCGCTCGTTGCGTTCGGCCCGGCGCACGTACCAGCGGGCGAGCAGGACCAGCGGGGCGTAGAGGCCGAAGCCGAGGACGGCCCATTGCAGGCGGCGGGCGTCCGGCATCGCGGCGAACAGCAGCGGGAGCGGGCCGATGAGCAGGCCGAGGACCGCGAACACCGCGAGGGCGGCGCGCAGTTGGGTGCGCATCAGGGAGCGGACGTAGGTGTGGCCGAGGGTGGTCTGTTCGTCGATCTCGGTGCGCGGGCGGTAGTAGCCGGAGACGCGGCGGGTGCGCCGGGGCGGGCCGGTGACGACCACGCGGCGTTCGGTGGGGTTCTGCGGCATCGTCACGTCCTCCTCATCAGCAGGTCCCGCAGTTCGCGGGCGTGGCGACGGCTGACCTGGAGCTCCTCGGAGCCGACCAGGACGCTCACCGTGCCCGCGTCCAGGCGGAGTTCGCCGATGTGGCGCAGGGCGACCAGATGGCGGCGGTGGATGCGGACGAAACCGCGGGAGCGCCAGCGCTCCTCCAGCGTGGACAGCGGGATCCGGACGAGGTGGCTGCCCCGGTCGGTGTGCAGGCGGGCGTAGTCGCCCTGGGCCTCGACGTGGGTGATGTCGTCGACGGAGACGAACCGGGTGACGCCGCCGAGCTCGACGGGTATGTGGTCGGGGTCGGGCTCGTGCACGGGTATGCGGGGGCCGGAGTCGCTGCGCTCGGCGGCCCGGCGGACGGCTTCCGCGAGCCGCTCCTTGCGCACGGGTTTGAGGACGTAGTCGACGGCCTTGAGATCGAAGGCCTGGACGGCGAAGTCCTCGTGCGCGGTGACGAACACCACCAGCGGCGGCTTCGCGAACCCGGTGAGCAGGCGGGCCAGGTCCAGTCCGTCGAGGCCGGGCATGTTGATGTCGAGGAAGACGACGTCGATCGCCTCGGGCCCGTCCGGCCCCGACTCCAGCGCGCGGTTGATCCGGCGCAGTGCCTCGGTCGCGTCACCGGCGCCCTCCGCGCTGCCGATGCGGGGATCGGCGTTCAGGAGGTAGAGCAGTTCCTCCAGCGAGGGGCGTTCGTCGTCGACAGCCAGGGCGCGCAGCATGAGGGTGGAGTGTAGGAGCAATTCGTACGCCTGGACATGTGCCCAGGTGTGGACCTCGTGCCAGGTAGGGTGCCCTCCCCGTGCTGGATACAGTGCGCGCATGAACAGCAGGCCCGCGCCCTTCGACGAGCTCGACCGGAAGATCCTCACCGCGCTGATGGCGAACGCCAGGACCAGCTTCGCCGAGATCGGCGCGGTGGTCGGGCTGTCCGCGACGGCGGTCAAGCGGCGGGTGGACCGGCTGCGCGACTCGGGGGTGATCACCGGGTTCACGGCCACGGTGAAGCCGTCGGCGCTGGGCTGGCGTACGGAGGCGTACGTCGAGGTGTACTGCGAGGGCGCGGCGCCGCCCCGGCGACTGGCGGAGGTGGTCCGCAACCATCCGGAGATCACCGCGGCCATGACGGTGACGGGTGGGGCGGACGCGCTGCTGCATGTGCGGGCGCGGGACGTCGAGCACTTCGAGGAGGTGCTGGAGCGGATCCGGGTGGAGCCGTTCATCCGGAAGACGATCAGCGTGATGGTGCTGTCCCACCTCCTGCCGGACAGCCCGGAGGCGGGTGCCAGCCAGCCGGCGCCGGAGGAGACGCCGGCCCGCGCAACAGACGTGCGCTGAACCGGCCGAAGACGCAGCGTTACTGCGTGGACACGCAAGTCCTGTTCCTTGTCGGCCGTGTCCGGCACTTCCTACCGTGGAGTCACCCCCTCTCGACACCGCAGGAAGCGGAGGAACCCCTCTGTGACCGATACCCGTGTGCCGCGCCGACGGCGTTTTCTCGTCTGCGAACCCAGACACTTCGCCGTGCAGTACGCGATCAATCCCTGGATGCGACCCGACACCCGCGTCGACGTCGACCTCGCCCAGGAGCAGTGGCAGACACTGATCCGCGCCTACCGGTCGCACGGGCACAGCGTCGACGTCGTGGAGCCGGTCCCCGGCCTGCCGGACATGGTCTTCGCCGCGAACTCGGCGGTCGTCGTCGACGGCCGCGTCTTCGGCTCCCTCTTCCACGCGCCCGAGCGCCGCCCCGAGTCCACCCACTACGAGACCTGGTTCAAGACGGCGGGCTACGACGTGTACCGTCCCGGCTCCGTCTGCGAGGGCGAGGGCGACCTGGTGTGGACGGGCCGGTACATGCTGGCCGGCACCGGGTTCCGGACGGCCCGTTCGGCGCACCGCGAGGTCCAGGAGTTCTTCGGCCACCCGGTGATCAGCCTGACGCTGGTGGACCCGTACTTCTACCACCTGGACACGGCCCTGTTCGTCCTGGACGGCGGGCACGAGGGGAACATCGTGTACTACCCGGAGGCCTTCTCGCCGGGCAGCCGCGAGGTGCTCGCGCGGCTGTACCCGGACGCGGTGCTGGCCACCCGTGACGACGCGATGACGTTCGGCCTGAACTCCGTCTCCGACGGACGCCATGTCTTCATCGCCCCGCAGGCGGAGGCCCTCGCCTGCCGCCTCACCGACCGCGGCTACGTCCCCGTCCCCGTCGACCTCTCCGAGTTCCAGAAGGCCGGCGGAGGCATCAAGTGCTGCACCCAGGAGATCCGCTCATGACCGCACCCGTCCGTACGCGTACCTCCGCCGACCTGATCCGCGCCGAGGAGCCGGTGCTGGCGCACAACTACCACCCGCTGCCGGTGGTCGTCGCCCGTGCCGAGGGCGTCTGGGTGCAGGACGTCGAGGGCCGCCGCTACCTCGACATGCTGGCCGGTTACTCGGCGCTCAACTTCGGCCACCGGCACCCCGCGCTGGTCGAGGCGGCCCACGCGCAGCTCGACCGCCTCACCCTCACCTCACGCGCCTTCCACAACGACCGGCTCGCCGAGTTCGCCGAGCGGCTCGCGGAGTTGACCGGGCTGGACATGGTGCTGCCCATGAACACCGGCGCGGAGGCGGTGGAGAGCGGGATCAAGGTGGCCCGCAAGTGGGCGTACGAGGTGAAGGGCGTCCCCGCCGACCGGGCGACGATCGTCGTCGCGGCGGACAACTTCCACGGCCGGACGACGACGATCGTGTCGTTCTCCACGGACGAGACGGCACGGGCGGGCTTCGGCCCCTTCACTCCGGGTTTCCGGATCGTGCCGTACAACGACCTGGCCGCGCTGGAGGCGGCGGTCGACGAGACGACGGCCGCGGTGCTCATCGAGCCCGTCCAGGGTGAGGCGGGTGTGGTCGTGCCGGACGACGGCTACCTCACCGGCGTGCGTGAGCTGACCCGCCGCGAGGGGTGCCTGTTCATCGCGGACGAGATCCAGTCGGGCCTCGGCCGCACGGGCCGGACGCTGGCCGTCGAGCACGAGTCGGTGGTGCCCGACGTCCTGCTTCTGGGCAAGGCGCTCGGCGGCGGCATCGTCCCGGTGTCCGCGGTGGTCGCCCGCCGGGACGTGCTGGGTGTCCTGCGGGCGGGCGAGCACGGGTCGACGTTCGGCGGCAACCCGCTCGCCGCCGCGGTCGGCACGGCGGTGGTCGAACTGCTGGAGACGGGCGAGTACCAGCGCCGGGCCGCCGAGCTGGGCACGCTGCTCCGCGACGGGCTGACCGCGCTGGTCGGCAAGGGGGTCGTCGGCTTCCGGGCGCGCGGCCTGTGGGCGGGCGTCGACCTGGACCCGGCCGTCGGCACGGGCCGCGAGATCGGCGAGCGCCTGCTCCACGAGGGCGTCCTCGCCAAGGACACCCACGGCTCCACCATCCGCCTGGCACCCCCGCTGACCATCACCGGGGAGGAACTCACGACGGCGCTGGGCGCGTTGGAGCGGGTCCTGGCCCGGGGCTGACGGCCCGGGCGGCGGGACTGCACTGCCGCCCGGGCGAGCCCGGCCCGAGGCCGATGCCCCGACAGCGGCGGGACTCCGCAGCCACCCGGGCAAGCCCGACCCGAGCCCGAAGCCCCGACAACGGCGGAACTCCGCAGCCACCCGGGCAAGCCCGACCCGACCCCGAAGCCCCGACAACGGCGGAACTCCGCAGCCACCCGGGCGAGCCCGACCCGACCCCGAAGCCCCGACGGCGGCGGAGCTGCGCAGCCGCCCGGGCGAGCCCGGCCCGAGGCCGATGCCCCGACGGCGGCGGGCGGAGAGGACTGCGGGTTGAGTGGGGCCTGCCCACCGTGACGCCCTGACGGCGGCGGGGAGCGGAGGCGGTTGCCGACTGGTCGGCCCGGCCCGGCCGCACGTTCGGCCGAGCCCTCTTCGACCTTCCTGCCGCCGCCTCGCGCGTCCCGGAGACGACCGGCACCTCCGGCGCGTCCCGGTCACCCGTCCCGTCGTACCGTCGTCGGCCCTCCGCTGCGGGGGCCGGTCGCCGGGACCGCGGGCCTGTGGCCCGGCGGCGACCGCACCGGTCCGAGCGCGGCCGTCCGGTCCGTCCCGCACCGCGGTGCCGCCGGCCGCTCCGGTCCGTCGCCGACCGGCCGGGGCGGGCGCGACGGGGAGCGTCCGCCTGGTGCGAGGCCGTGCGGTCTCGTCGTCGAGGGGCAAGATTGAGTCAAGTAGTGGTAGACCACTCTCAGCGACAGAGAGGTCGGCCGTGGGCACAGACGAGGAGCGCGATGACGCCCGTCGGCGGTTCGACGTGGCGGATGCCGCACCCCTGCTGCTCGACGCGGCGGGGAGGGTGACGAGCTGGAGCGCCGAGGCGCAGCGACTGCTGGCGTACCCGGCCGCCGAGGTGGTGGGCACGCGCCTGGCCGACCTGGTGTCCGCCGAGGACGCCGGGCGGGTGCCGGAGCTGGTCGAGCGGTGCCGCAGGAACGGCGGCTGGGCGGGCCTGCTGCGGGTGCGGCGCGGCGACGGGACGCCGGTCAGGGTGATGGCGCGGATCGCCTCCGCCCTGGAGGCCCGCGGCCCCTCGCGCTGGCTGGTGCTGCTGTCCGACATGGCCGAGGCCCCCGGCTGGGACATGCACCGCACGGTGCTGGAGCAGATGGTCGCCCGCTCCCCCATCGGCATCGCCGTGGTGGACACGGACCTGCGGTTCGTGTGGTCGAACGACGCCCTGGCCCGGTTCGGCGGCGGACCGCCGCAGGGCCGGCTCGGGCTGCGGCTCGCGGACGTGCAGCCGGGCCTGGACTCCGAGGCCGTGGAGGCGCAGATGCGGCACGTGCTGGCGACCGGGGAGACGGTCGTCGGCTACGAGCACGTCGGGCACGTACGGTCCGCGCCGCACCGCGAGACCGCGCACGTGCTGTCGTTCACCCGCCTCCAGGACGAGCGGGGTCACCCGATGGGCGTGTACTACACCGTCGTGGACATCACCGCCCGCCACCGCGCCCGGCAGCGGCTGGCCCTGCTCGACCGGGCCGGTGAGCAGATCGGCCGCACCCTGGACATCCTGCGGACCGCGCAGGAACTGGCCGACGTGGCCGTGCCGGAGTTCGCCGACCTCGTCGTGGTGGACCTGCTGGAGTCGGTGCTGCGGGGAGCGGAGCCCGCGCCCGGGCCGTGGGACGGGACGGCACCGGTGCGGCTGCGGCGGGCGGGACGGCAGGCGGCGGACCCGGACGTCACCCGGACCGTCGCCATCGGCGACGACGTCGTCTACCCGCCCGGCGCGCCCCCGATCCGCTGCCTGGTCAAGGGCCGCTCCTGGCGCGGGGAGCGCCTCGACCCGCTCGCCGAGGAGTGGGGCGCGGACTCCCCGGCCGCCCCGAAGGCCACCTTCCTGGACCTCGGCCTGCACAGCGTGCTGGTGGTACCGGTCCGGGCCCGGGGCGTCACCCTGGGCGTGACCACGTTCTTCCGGCGGCGCCACCAGGAGCCCTTCGACGAGGACGACCTGCACCTGGCCGAGGATCTCGTGTCCCGGGCGGCCGTGTGCGTGGACAACGCCCGCCGCTACACCCGTGAGCGGGACGCCGCCCTGGTCCTCCAGCGCAACCTGCTGCCGCACCGGCTGCCCGAGCAGTGCGCGGTGGAGGTGGCCGCCTGCTACCGGCCGGCCGACGAGCTGACCGGCCTCGGCGGCGACTGGTACGACCTGATCCCGCTGTCCGGCTCGCGCGTCGCCCTCGTGGTGGGCGAGGTCCCCGGCCACGGCATCGGCGCCGCCGCGGCGATGGGCGGCCTGCGGACCGCCGTACGGACGCTCGCGGCACTGGATCTGCCGCCCGATGAGGTGCTCGCCCACCTCGACGACCTGGTGGCGACGGCGGCCCGGGAGGAGGGCGCCGAGCCGGACCCGGCCGGAGCCGACAGCACGGGCGCCGTGGGTTCCGGGTGTCTCTACGTCATCTACGACCCCGTGGACGGGCAGTGCGTGATGGCGGCCGCGGGCCATCCCGCGCCCGCCGTGGTGCTGCCCGACGGGAGCGTCACGTTCGTCGACCTTCCGCAGGGGTCGCCGCTCGGCGCGGGCGGGCCGCCCTTCGAGGCGGTCGAGATGGCCCTGACGGAGGGCAGCACGCTGGCCCTGCACACCGACGGTCTGCTCGACCCCGGGCAGGGCCGGGCCGTCGACGCGGACCGGGAGCGGCTGCGCCGGGCTCTGCAACGGGAGGCGGCCTCGCTCGACCTGCGCTGCCGCGGCGTGGTGGAGGCGCTGGTCCCGGACCGTCCGCACGACGACGTGGCGCTGTTGCTGGCCCGGACCCGGCTCCTCGGTGACGACCAGGTCGCGGACTGGGACCTGCCCGTCGACCCGGCCGTCGTCGCCGAGGCGCGCAAGGCGGTGACCCGGCAGCTCACCGAGTGGGACCTGGCGGAGCTGGCCTTCACCACGGAGCTGGTGGTCAGCGAACTGGTCACCAACGCCATCCGGTACGGCGCAGGACCCGTGCGGCTGCGCCTGATCAAGGAACGGGCGCTGATCTGCGAGGTGTTCGACGGCGGTGCCACCGCCCCGCACCTGCGGCATCCGCGCACCACGGACGAAGGCGGGCGGGGGCTGCTGCTGGTCTCCCAGTTCACCCAGCGGTGGGGCACCCGCTTCGCCCCCGAGGGGAAGATCATCTGGGCGGAGCAGTCCCTGACGGATCCACCCGTATGACCGGATCCACCCGTATGACCGCGGACCGCGCATATCATGTGAAACTGGGTTGATCCCGGTGGCGAGAGCGGGAGCCATGAACGATGCGCTGATCGACTACACGGCGGTGTTCCAGGCCCTGCCCGGAATGGTGGCCCTGCTCACGCCCGAGCTGGTGTACGTCGACGTGAACGAGGAGTTCCTCCGCACGACCGGCCGCCGGCGTGAGCAGATGGTCGGCCGCCACCTGTTCGAGGTCTTCCCGGACAACCCCAACGATCCCGACGCCAACGGCATGCGCAATCTGGAGGCCTCGCTGCTGCGTGTGCTGGCCACCGGCGAGCGCGACGCGATGGCTCTCCAGCGGTACGACGTCGAGGACGTCGGGCGGCCCGGGCACTGGCAGGAGCGGTACTGGAGCCCGTGCAACGCGCCGATCCTCGGCCCGGCCGGGGAGGTGGTGCTGCTGGTGCACCGGGTGGAGGAGGTCACCGAACTGATCCGGGCGCGCGGCGGCCGGAGCACCGGCCGGACCCGGGTGCTGGAGGCCGAGTTGTACACCCGCGCCCGCGAGTTGCAGGAACTCAACGAGCGGCTGCGCCGGGCGCACGCCCGTGAACGGGAGGTGGCCCTGGCGCTGCAGGAGGCGATGCTGCCCGCCCACCGGCAGGTGGGCAGCCACCCGGCGGCCGTGCGCTACCGGCCCGCGGTCGGCGCGCTGAACGTGTGCGGCGACTGGTACGACCTGGTCGACCTGGTCGGCGGCCACCGGCTCGGGGTGGCCGTGGGCGACGTGGTCGGCCACGGGCTGGCGGCCGCCGGTGTCATGGGGCAGCTGCGCAGCGCGCTCAGCGCCACCTCCCGGGTCGCCGCGGGTCCGGCGCAGGCGCTGGACGTCCTGGGCCGGTACGCCCATGTGGTCGACGGCGCCGAATCGGCCACCGCGGTCACCACTTTCATCGACTTCGATCTCCGCACCATCACCTACAGCAGCGCCGGCCATCCGCCGCCGGTGCTGATGCACCCCGACGGCCGGGTGGAGTTCCTCGACCGGGCCACCGACCCGCCGCTCGACGCCCGTCCGGACCCGGTCCCCCGGCCGCAGGCCGTCACCTCGTACACCGACGGCGCCACCCTCGTGCTCTACACCGACGGGCTGGTCGAACGGCGCGGCGAGGACATCGACACGGGTCTGTCCCGGCTCGCCGACTCCCTCGTCCGCAACCGCGAGGCGGACCCCGAGACCCTCGCGGACACCGTCCTGCTGGAGCTGCTGCCCCCGGGGGGTGCGACCGACGACACCGCACTCGTCATCGTGCGGCTGTGAGAGGAAGCCGCTGTGAGAGGGAGTCGTGGTGAGAGGAGCCGCTGAGGGGGAACCGGTGAGAGGGAGTGGAGTGGCCGGACGGGAACGTGTCGGCGGGAGCCACCAAACGGAAACCCCCGTCGGGGCGAGTGCCAACGGGCCCTGCTGCGGGGCCGGGTGGCCGACCGGCCCCGGTTCCCCCCGTCCTCTCCTGCCCCTACACTGGCAGCCCCACAACACGCCGGTTGACCTGCTGGAACGCGGCGGTTGAGCCGATCCGCCGGAGTGAGGAGCGACCCGTTGTTCTATTACGTGCTCAAGTACGTGTTGTTGGGCCCCCTGCTGAGACTGGTCTTCCGACCCCGTATCGAAGGCCTCGAACATGTGCCGGACAGCGGTCCGGCGATCATCGCGGGCAATCATCTGTCCTTCTCCGACCACTTCCTGATGCCGGCCGTGCTGAAGCGGCGCATCACCTTCCTCGCGAAGGCCGAGTACTTCACCGGCCCCGGTGTCAGGGGCCGGCTGACCGCGGCCTTCTTCCGCAGCGCCGGGCAGATCCCCGTGGACCGGTCCGGCAAGGAGGCGGGGCAGGCCGCCATCCGTGAGGGCCTCGGCGTGCTGAGCAAGGACGAACTGCTCGGCATCTATCCCGAGGGCACCCGCTCCCACGACGGGCGGCTGTACAAGGGCAAGGTGGGCGTCGCGGTGATGGCGCTCAAGGCGCGGGTCCCGGTCGTCCCGTGCGCGATGATCGGCACCTTCGAGGCGCAGCCGCCCGGCAAGCGGATCCCGAACATCCACCCCGTGGTGATCCGTTTCGGCGAACCGCTGGACTTCTCCCGCTACGCCGGCATGGAGAACGAGAAGGCGATCCTGCGCGCGATCACCGACGAGATCATGTACGCCATCCTGTCGCTGTCCGAGCAGGAGTACGTCGACCAGTACGCGGCCGTGGCCAAGGCCGAGGCTGCCGCCGCGCGCACGGAGCGCGAACGCAGGTTCCCCCGGCTGCCGTTGCGTTGAGCCTGCGCTGCCGGCGGTCGAGCCTCTGCTGTCGGCGAAGACCCCTGGGGTACCGGCCCGCCCCGGCCGTACGGTCGGTCGCATGAGACGCGCAGTGGTGATCGGAGCGACGGGACAGATCGGGCGGGTGGCGGTGGGCGCGCTGGCCCGGGACGGCTGGGAGGTGACGGCGGTGTCGCGGGGCGGCGGACGGGACGCCGGCTGGCCCGGGGACGTACGGGTCGCGCGCGCCGACCGGGAGGACGAAGCGGCCCTGGCCGCGGCGGTCGGCGACGGCTGCGAGGTGCTGGTGGACATGGTCGCCTACGGGCCCGGGCACGCACGGCAGTTGCTGTCGCTGTCCGACCGCGTGGGCTCGGCCGTGGTGATCTCCAGCGTCTCGGTGTACGAGGACGACGAGGGCCGCAACTTCGACACGCAGGACGAGCCGGACGGCTTTCCCCGGTACCCGGTGCCGATCCCGGAGCGGCAGCGGACCGTCCGGCCGGGCGACGCCTCGTACAGCAGCCGCAAGGCGGGCCTGGAGCGGGACCTGCTCGCCGCGGGCGACCGGCTGCCGGTCACGCTGCTGCGGGCCGGCGCGATCCACGGACCGCACTGCCGGACCCCGCGGGAGCTGTACTTCGTCAAGCGCAACCTGGACGGCCGGCCGCGGCGCGTCCTCTCCTACGGCGGCGCGAGCCGGTTCCACCCGGCGAGCGTCCACACCCTCGCGGAGCTGGTCCGGCTGGCCGCCGCGCGGCCGGGCACCCGGGCGCTCAACGCCGTGGACCCCGACGCGCCGACGGTGGCCGAGATCGCCCGGGCGATCGACGCGGTGATGGGCGTCGAGCGGGAGGACGTCCTGGTGGACGGCCCGCCGCCGGCGCCCACCGTGGGGGCGACGCCGTGGTCGGTGCCGGTGCCGGTGGTCTGCGACATGGGCGCCGCCGAACGGGAGCTGGGCTACCGACCGGTGGCCCGGTACGCCCGGACGCTGCCGGACACCGTCGCGTTCATCGAACGGCGGCTGGCCGGACGGGACTGGCGGGAGGCGTACCCGAAGATGTCCGAGGCGTACGGCGACCTGTTCGACTACGCGGCGGAGGACGCGTATCTGGCGGCGCGGGACGTGTAGCGAGGGGGAGGGGGTGGCCGTCGGTGACGGCCACCCCCTCCCCCTCGTCCTTCTTGCCGCCTTGCTACGGCTTCGGTGTCGCGTGCGGTGCGCAGGTGACGTCGGCGCCGTCCAGCTTGCCGGTGAGCAGGTAGGTGTCCACCCGCTGGTTGATGCACGGGTTGACCAGGCTGGTCACGCCGTGCGAGCCGGCGTTCTTCTCGGTGATCAGGCGGGAGCCCTTGAAGCGCTTGTGCAGTTCGACGGCACCGCCGTACGGGGTGGCCGCGTCCCGCTCGGACTGCACGATGAGCACGCCCGGCAGGCCCTTGCCGGTCCGGACCTCCACCGGGGTCCGCTGCTTGACCGGCCAGGTCGCGCAGGGCAGGTTCATCCAGGCGTTGGACCACGTCAGGAACGGATAGTCCTTGTGCAGCCGGGTGTTGTCGCGGTCCCACTTCTTCCAGCTGGTGGGCCACTTGGCGTCGGCGCACTCGACGGCCGTGTAGACGGCGTTGCCGTTCTCCGAGGCCGCGTTGCCCGCGGTGTCCGACAGGTCGGGGGCGGCCGCGTCGACGAGCGCCTGGGTGTCGCCGGCGACGTACTTGCTGAACACGGTGGCGACCGGCACCCACGAGGAGTCGTAGTACGGGGCGCTCTGGAAGAAGCCGAGCAGCTCGGCCGGGCCGACGACCCCGCCGATGGGGTTCTTCTTCGCGGTGGCGCGCAACTCCAGCCACTCGGACTGGACTTCGGCGCGGGTGTCACCGAGGTGGAAGGTGGCGTCGTTGGCGGCGACCCAGTCCTGCCAGTCCTTCCAGCGGGTCTCGAAGGCGACGTCCTGGTCGAGGTTGGCCTCGTACCAGATCTTCTCCCGGGACGGGTTGACGACGCTGTCGACGACCATGCGGCGCACGTGGCCCGGGAACAGGGTGCCGTACACCGCGCCGAGGTAGGTGCCGTAGGAGACGCCGAGGAAGTTGAGCTTCTTCTCGCCGAGCGCGGCGCGGATCACGTCCAGGTCGCGCGCGGTGTTCGGCGTGGTCATGTGCGGCAGCATCTCGCCGCTGCGTTCGTAGCAGCCCTCGGCGTACTCGCGGGCCAGCTTGCGCTGGGCGCGCTTGTCGGCCTCGGAGCCCGGCACCGGGTCCATCTTGGGCGCCTTCACGAACTCCTGCGGGTCGACGCAGGAGATGGGCGCCGACTTGCCGACGCCGCGCGGGTCGAAGCCCACGAAGTCGTACGCCTTGGCCGTGTCGGCCCACACGGGAGCCTTGGTGGTGACCCGGCGCGGGAAGCGCAGACCCGAACCGCCCGGCCCGCCGGGGTTGTAGATGAGCGCGCCCTGGCGCTCCTCCGCGGTCCCGGTGTTGCCGATGCGGTCGACGGCGAGCTTGATCTGCTTGCCGTACGGCTTGGCGTAGTCGAGCGGCACCGTGACATAGCCGCACTTGATCGGCTTCTCCAGGCCCCAGTCGGCCGGGCAGTCCTGCCAGTCGATCCCCGTCTTCGCGGCCTTGGCGGCGGCTGTCGCCACGCCGCGGGCCTCCCGGTCCGGTCCGGGCCGACTGCCCGTGCTCCCGGTGGCGCTCGCGGTGGGCGCCGCGACGGCCCCGGCTATCAGCGCCGCCGTGACGAGCACTCCGGCGGAGCCGAACGCCGTCGCCCGCCTCGTCGCTGTGTAGTCCCTCAAGTGGGGCCTCCCCCTCAGTCGTTGTGCGTACCCGGGGATCCTCTCGGCTGTGCGTCACCTGAGAACAGGGGTGGTCGGCGTTCTTTGCCAATCCGATAAGCGGACTTGAACGTCCGCTCGGCGGACCGCCCTCGACCCGGGGTAGCCGTCAGGCCGACGCGCCCGCGAGGGGACGACCGCGGCCCCCGCTCCCGGCACCGGCCCGCACCGGCGACTTCGGGGTTCGGCGACCACGTGGCCGACAGCTGGAAGACCGCCGGTCCGTCCCGCCCACCCGGCACCGGAACCGGAGGCCGACTCCCGGTCGAGCACAACCCCACGACCGACCCAAGGCCCTGCCCGAGGAACGTCAGGGCGCCACGCGGCAGCCGCCACACCGGCAGCGTGTCCAACCCGCCGGCACCCGTGACACCACCAACCCACCCCCGGTCCCCAGCCGCAGCGACCACGCACAAGGCCCCCAGGACAACCAGCCGTCCCAACCGCCCGGCGCCTCGGACCCCCAGACCGACTCCCGGTCGAGCACAGCGGCGCGGCCGACCCGTGGGCCCTACCGAAAGACAACATCGGGGCACCGTCCGGCAGCCATCACGGCAGCAGCCTGTCCGGACCGCCGACACCGCTGACGCGCCCAGTCGCCCGCCCACGGTCCCCAGCCGTCCAGCGACCAGTGGCCCGACAGCCCTCGACTCCCTCCCGGAACGGCCGACCCGTCGGCACCTTCCCGGTGTGCCGGAATCAGTGGCCGGCTCCCGTCAAGGACGCCGCCCGCCCCGGCGCACCCGAGGCCCTGGCCCAGCTACCCGACAGCCGCCAGGGCACCGTCCAGCAGCCGTCGCAGGAGCAGTGCGTCCGGGGCCACCGCGGTGACCAGGGCGGCGGGGCCGGCGAGGGGGACGACCGCGGCTCCCTCTCCCAGTACCCGTGCGGCCACCGGCTCGTCCGCGAACTCGGGTCGGACGACGACGACTTGGCCGACCGCTCGGTGGCCGCCCAGGACGGCGGGCCCGTCCCAGCCGCCCGGCGCGCCGGGACCGCAGGCCAGCTCCTGGTCGAGCACGGTCCGGCCCCCGACGCGCAGGACGAGCCGGCTGCTGAGCCGCCCGGGCTCCTCCCCCGTCCGCCCGAGCACCTGCTCCTCGCGCAGCACGAGCCGGGCCGTCGTACCAAGGTCGACGTGCGTGGTGACGCACAGGTCGCTGCCGCGCACGGAGATCAACTGTTCGGGGAGCCAGTGCAGTTCGCCGCCGTCGGCGACGGTGAGCCGGATGTCGTAACGGGCTCCGCCCTTGGTCTGCCCGGGCAGGGCGATGGTGGCGGCGGCCGAGCCGACGCGCAGCCGGGCCCCGGTCCCGACACCCGCCTCCACGGCGAAGTGGTCACCGCCGAGCGGCCCGCTCATCGCGCCGACCAGCATGACCCGCGCCTCGCCGCCACTCCCCCGGGTCCGCCGCAGAGCCAACGGCCCGTCGCCCTCCAGGACGGGCAGGGACGTGCCGCCCCGGCCGTCGTCCCGGGCGACGAGGCGCGCGGTGGCGCGCACTCCGGCCGTGGCGGCGGTCATGCCGTCCACGCGGCGAGTCGCGCCCGTACCCAGGCGGTGACGTCCCGCACACCCGGCTCACCGCGGAGCGACTGGAAGACCACCGGCAGCTCGGCCCGCTGCGCCTTCGCGTCCGCCGCCATCCGCCCGAGGTCGGAGCCGACGTGGGGCGCGAGGTCGGTCTTGTTGACGACGAGCAGGTCGGCGGTGGTGACACCGGGTCCGCCCTTGCGGGGGATGTCGTCCCCGCCGGCGACGTCGATCACGAAGATCTGCGCGTCGACGAGCCCCTTCGAGAAGGTCGCCGTGAGGTTGTCCCCGCCGGACTCCACCAGGATCAGATCCAGCGGCCCGACCTCGTCCTCCAGGTCCTCCACCGCTTCGAGGTTGGCGGAGATGTCGTCCCGGATCGCGGTGTGCGGACACGCTCCCGTCTCCACGGCGGTGATCCGCTCGGGTGGCAGCACGGCCTCCCGCAGCAGGAACTCGGCGTCCTCGCGCGTGTAGATGTCGTTGGTGACCACGGCGAGGGACAACTCGTCGCGCAACGCCCGGCAGAGCGCGGCGACGGTGGCGGTCTTGCCCGAGCCGACGGGCCCCCCGAGCCCGATCCGCAGGGCCCGGCGGGAGCCGTCGGGGCGACGGGCATCGGCGCTGACGGCGGCGGGGCCGTGGTGGGAGTGGTCGAGATGCATGGGGCGGCTCCTGTGCTTCTTGATGGGTGGCTTCTCAGCCGGTCCGTCACCTTCGGGCCCGTCCGGCGTGTGAGGACGAGGCCGTCAGGCCGACACGGGGGGTCCGGGGGCGAAGCCCCCGGGGACGGGACGGGAAGGGGCGGCGGGGGCGAGGACCTACGACGCGAACAGACGTACTGGCCAAGCCGCATGCACCTCCGCACTGATCTCCAACAGCGGAGCGGACGACGCCGGCAGCACATCGGCCCCCTCGTCGACAGCCCGCCGCGCCGCCTCCACGGCCGCGTCCGCCACCCGGTCCAGCTCCGGCGCCAACCGCGCCAGTACGCCCGTCGCCTCGAAGGGATCAAGGCTCAGCAGCCGCACCGTCGCACTCGCGGGCCCGCTGACACTCTCGTACGCCGCGCAGTGAGCCGCGTCCAGCGCTCCCAGTCCCGCCGCCCGCGCCGCGAGCCCGAGGACCACCGGCTGGTGCGCTCCCTTGGGGAACTGCCGCACCAGGGCGTCGAGTTCCCCGGACGGCCAGGTCGCCCGCGCGGCCCGCATCAGCTGGCGGCCCAGCTTCCGCGCGGTGACCCGCAGCGCGGGAGACGGCGTCCGCGCGTCAGCTGCCGCGTCCAACTCCACGGGGTCCACGCCGAGTACGGCCGCCGCGGCCAGTGCGGCGGCGACCCGCCCCGCCGTGTGCAGGCGTCCCCGGCAGAAGTCCTCCAGACTCGCGGCCCCGGTGACCCGCCCGGCCTTCACGGCCGCCTCGGCCCCGCCGGAGTGCGCGTGCCCGCCGGCGGGGAAGCGGCCGTCGGCCAGGACCAGTAGTGCTGCTCGTGACATCGGATCCGCGCCCTCAGAAGAGGAAGTACCGCTGGGCCATGGGCAGTTCGGCGGCCGGAGTCGCCTCGACGAGCTCCCCGTCGATGTGCACGGCGAAGCTGTCCGGGTCGACCCGGACGCGCGGCCGGGCGTCGTTCTCCCGCATGTCCGCCTTGGTCACCCCGCGCGTGGACTCGATGGCGACGAAGCGCTTGCCCAACCGCAGCCGCTCCGGCAGCCCGTCCTCGATGGCGAGCGGCGCCACGAAGTTGAACGAGTTGGCGGCGGGCGCCCGCCCGATCGCCCCGAACATCGGGCGCGGCAGGACCGGCTGCGGGGTCGGGATGGAGGCGTTCGCGTCGCCCATCTGCGCGTACGCGATCTGCCCGCCCTTGATCACCAGGTGCGGTTTGACGCCGAAGAACGCGGGCTCCCACAGCACCAGGTCGGCGAGCTTGCCGGTCTCGACGGAGCCGATCTCGTGGGCGAGACCCTGGGCGAGCGCGGGGTTGATCGTGTACTTGGCGACGTACCGCCGCACCCGGTGGTTGTCCGCGCGCCCGTCACCCGGCAGCGCGCCCCGACGCCGCTTCATCACGTGCGCGGTCTGCCAGGTCCGCAGGACGACCTCGCCGACCCGCCCCATCGCCTGCGCGTCGGAGGAGATGATCGAGATGGCGCCCAGGTCGTGCAGGATGTCCTCCGCGCCGATGGTCGAGGGCCGGATGCGGGACTCGGCGAAGGCGAGGTCCTCCGGCACGGCCGGGTTGAGGTGGTGGCACACCATCAGCATGTCGAGGTGTTCCTCGGCGGTGTTGACGGTGAACGGCCGGGTCGGATTGGTGGAGCTCGGCAGCACGTGCGGCTCGGAGACCACGGTCATGATGTCGGGTGCGTGCCCGCCGCCGGCGCCCTCGGTGTGGTACGCGTGGATTCCGCGGCCCGCGATGGCGGCCAGGGTGTCGCCGACGAATCCCGCCTCGTTCAGCGTGTCCGTGTGGATGGCGACCTGGATGCCGGTCCGGTCGGCCACGGTCAGCGAGGCGTCGATGACGGCCGGGGTGGAGCCCCAGTCCTCGTGCAGCTTCAGGCCGAGCGCGCCGCCGCGGATCTGGGACAGCATCGCCTCGTGGGAGACGGTGTTGCCCTTGCCGAGGAAGCCGATGTTGAGCGGGTACTGCTCCATCGCCTCCAGCATCCGGGCCAGGTGCCAGGGGCCGGGCGTGACGGTGGTCGCCTTCGATCCCTCGGCCGGTCCGGTGCCGCCGCCGACCAGCGTCGTGATCCCGGAGGAGAGTGCCTCGTCGGCGATCTGCGGGCAGATGAAGTGGACGTGCGCGTCGATGGCGCCGGCGGTGAGGATCCGCCCGTTGCCCGCGATGATCTCGGTCTCGGGGCCGATGACCAGGTCGGGGTGGACGCCGTCCATGGTGTCGGGGTTGCCCGCCTTGCCGATCCCGGTGATCCTCCCGTCGCGCAGGCCGACGTCGGCCTTGACGATGCCCCAGTGGTCGACGATGACGACGCCGGTGATGACGGTGTCCGGGGTGCCGTCCGCGCGCGTGGCCCGGGACTGGCCCATGGACTCGCGGATGACCTTGCCCCCGCCGAACACGGCCTCGTCACCGGCGAGCCCAGGGCCGCCGGAACGATCCTCCTCGATCTCGATCAGCAGATCGGTGTCGGCGAGCCGGATACGGTCACCGGTCGTCGGGCCGAACAGGTCGGCGTACGCGGCACGCGAGATCTCAGGCATCGAGGGCACCTCCGGTCTCCCCGCGCAGTCCGGGCACCACTCGGGCGCCGGCCAGCGGGACGAGTTCGACGTCGACGGGGATCCCGGGCTCGAAGCGCACGGCGGTGCCGGCGGCGACGTTCAGCCGCTTGCCGCGCGCGGCGGCACGGTCGAAGTCCAGGCCGGGGTTGGCCTCGGCGAAGTGGTAGTGGGAGCCGACCTGGACGGGCCGGTCGGCGGCGTTGAGGACGGTCAGCCGGGTGACCGCACGGCCCTCGTTGTAGACGACCGGGTCGTCGGCGAACAGGAACTCTCCTGGAATCATGGCCGGCTCCCCCGTCAGACGATCGGGTCGTGGACGGTGACGAGCTTGGTGCCGTCCGGGAAGGTCGCCTCGACCTGGACGTCGTGGATCATCTCGGGGATGCCCTCCATGACGTCGTCCCGGGTGAGCAGCGTGCGCCCGGAGGCCATGAGTTCGGCGACGGTACGGCCGTCCCGGGCGCCCTCGAGGATGTGCGACGTGATGAGGGCGACCGCCTCGGGGTGGTTCAGCCTCAGCCCGCGGGCCCGGCGCTTCTCGGCCACGTCGGCCGCCACGTGGATGAGCAGCCTCTCTTGCTCGTGCGGGGTCAGTTGCACGTCCCACCTCACAGTCCTCGCTCCGGACCGTGCGGGGTCCGGCTGCCGCAGCCCCCGGGCAAAGTCCCTGGTGGCGTGGATCGGCAGGCTAGTTGGACCGGGTTTCGGGCACGTTAACCGACCTGTGATCAAATCCGGCGTCCGGCTGCGGGGCCGACATGCTCATCAACGCCCGTAGGCCGTTCTGCAGGACCTCGACCGGGGCCGGCCCCAGCAGCGGCTGCTGCGCGACGAATCCCTGGACGGCGGCGATCATCGTGCGCGCCACGTGTGCGGCGGGCAGGTCCGCCCGCATCATCCCGGCCTCTTGGTACGCCTCGACGACCCGCTCCCAGGCCGCTCCCACCGCGGCGTATCCCTCCCGCAGGGCGGCGGCCAGGTCCGGCGTGCGGAACGTCTCCGCCCACACCTGGACGATCAGGCGCGGGAAGGCGGGCTCCCCGTCGACGGTCAGGGACGCCTTCATGGCGAGGGTCCGGCTCAGGACCGCGCCGACGAGGAGGTCGGGCGGCGGCGGGGGGCTCTGCGCCGTGGCCTCCTCGAAGGCCTCGCGGACCGACCCGAGCACCTCGCCGACGATCGCCGCGATCAGTTCCTCCTTGCTCCCGAAGTAGCGGTAGACGGCCCCCGCCGAGAGGTCGGCCTCCTTCAGCACGTCCTGCATGGAGGTGGCGTGGAAGCCGTTGCGGGCGAAGCAGAGCGCGGCGCCGTCGAGGATCTGACGGCGGCGGGCGTCGAGGTGTGCCTGGGATACGCGAGCCATGGTCCACAACCTAAAACGAACGTTCCTTCTTGACAAGGTACGTGAAGCGGCGGGACCGTGAAGGCTCACGCAAAACGAACGATCCTTCTTTTTACAGGGATCCCGCGCCGAACGTCGTGGGACCGCCCGAGCCGAGGAGCCCGCCATGTCCACCCCGTCCGCCGCCCAGGCCGCGCCACGGCCGCTGTCGCAGGCCCGCCGCGGGCTTGCCGCCACCGTCCTGATCCCCGTGCTCGCCGCTCTCGCCCTGTGGGCCTTCGCCTGGCCCGCCGCCCGCACCGCACCGCGCGAGCTGCCGCTCGGCGTCGCCGGGCCCGCCGGGGCGGTGGCTCAGGTGGAGCAGCGACTGGAGCGGCGCGAGGGCGCCTTCGAGATCCACCGTTACGCCGACGAGGCCGCCGCGCGTCGCGCGATCGAGGACCGGACCGTATACGGCGCGATCGTCGTCACCGCGCAGGGGACCGAGCTGCTGACCGCGTCCGCCGCGAGCCCGTTCGTCGCCCAGCAGCTCCGGCAGACGGTGGCCGGGTCCACCGGTGACACCCAGGTCCGGTCGGTCGACGTGGTGGCCGCCCCCGCGGCGGACCCGCGCGGCTCGGCGCTGAACGCGAGCGTGCTGCCGCTCGCCCTGGCCGGGATCGCGGCGGGCTCGATGGTGACCCTGCTCGGGCTGCGCGGCATCCGGGCCGTGGGCGCGCTGGCGGTCGCCGCCGCCCTGGTCGGCGTGGTCGCCGCCGCGATCGCCCACAGCTGGCTCGGGGTGCTCACGGGCCACCACTGGTGGGCGGAGGCCGGTTCGCTCGCCCTGGCGACGCTGGCCGTGAGTGCGGCGGTGGCCGGGCTGTCCGCCCTGCTGGGCCGGGCGGGCATCGGGCTCGGCGCCGGCATCGTGATGCTGCTCGGCAATCCGTTCTCCGGCGCGGCCACGGCGCCCGAGATGCTGCCCGAGCCGGCCGGGGCGATCGGTCAGTGGCTGCCGCCGGGCGCGGGGACGAGCCTGCTGCGCTCGGTGTCCTTCTTCGACGGTGCGGCGGCCACCGGTCCCGCCCTGACGCTCACCTGGTGGGCCGCGCTGGGGCTGGGCGCGGTACTCGCCGGCGGGGCGCTCGGGACGCGTACCCGCGGCGCCGCGCCCGCGGCCGAGAGGGGCCTGACGCCCGTCGGCTGACCGACCGGCCCGCGGTCCGGCCGTGCGCCCCCCCGCCGCGGCGGCCGGGGGCACACGGCCTTGCGTCTCCCTACGAGGAGGCGCCCGGCCCCCGGTGATGCGCCACGATGCCGAAGCGCTGCTGCCCGCGCGGGGCGGGGCCGATCTCGCGCACCGAGGAGACCGCGCTGATCACCTGTTCCTCCGCGGGCTCCCGCAGCTCCCCCGGTTGTTCCAGTCGTTCGAGGTCGGCGGCGGAGACCAGGGCGACGAGGGGTTTTCCGTGGCGCGTCACGACCACCCGCTCACCGCCGTAGACCACCCGGTTGATCAGGTCGGCGAGTTCAGCCCTGGCTTGCGTCACCGGAATCTCGTAGGCCATGTCCCCATCATAACGTCACGTACGTCCTGTACATTTTTTACAGACGTCAAGGAGGGGTAGCCATGACCCGACCGTCCGCCCGTCACGTCCTGCCCGAGATCACCGAGCGCATCGGATCCGGGCGGCACACGACGATGGATCCGTACGCGAAGCTGCTGGAGGAACGGATCGTGTTCCTCGGGACGCCGATCGACGACGTCTCGGCGAACGACGTGATGGCCCAGTTCATGTACCTGGAGCACCAGGACCCGGACCGGGACATCGCGCTGTACATCAACTCCCCCGGCGGCTCGTTCAGCGCGATGTCGGCGGTCTACGACACGATGCGGTACGTCAGTTGTGACGTCGAGGCCACATGCCTGGGCCAGGCGGGCTCGTCCGCCGCGGTGCTGCTGGCGGCCGGCACACCGGGCAAGCGCAACCTGCTGCCGGGCGCCCGTGTGGTGCTCCACCAGCCCGCGCCGCCGGAGCCGGCGCACGGACAGGCGAGCGATCCGGTCATCCGGGCGGACGAGTTGACGCGCGTGCGCGCCCGCCTGGAGGAGATGCTCGTACGGCACACCGGCCGTACTCGGGAGCAGGTCACCGCGGACATCGAGCGGGACAGGATCCTGGACGCGCCGGGAGCGCTGGAGTACGGCCTGGCGGACCGGATCATCCCGGACCGCAAGGCCTCGCACCCCGCACTCGGCGCGAGGTGAGCCGCCGATGCTGCCCGATCTGCCACCGCTGCCGGCCCTGACCCGGGCCGAGGGCGAGGTGATCGACCGTTACCTCGACGTGGTCGACCTGCTCGGCCGGATCAACCCGGCCCGGCCCGGGGACACCTACCGCGGACTGCGCGCCGCCCAGGCGCTGGTGAGCCAGGCGGCCGCGCTGCGGGACGCGCTGGAGCTGATGCACCGTCGGGGCGAGAGCGAGCTACAGGCCGACACGCTGGCGCGTGCGCTGCGCGTGCTGGACGGGGAGCGCCGCACGGCTCGCGTCACCGTGCCGCCACACCCCGACAGTTGACGCGCCCACAGCCGCGCGGGGACGCGCCGACCGGTTGGCGGCGCGTCCGGGTCGCGACTGAAACGGACCAATCGGCGTACCGCCGTTCGGCGTAGACGTGGCTCCTTTTCCAGGCCCGCACAAGTTGCGCAACACGCCCGGTCCGGGGGCGGAATGAAGGGTTCCACTGCTGGTCCGGGCATCCTCGGACCCCCGGCCCGACATTCGAACGCGGGGGTGTCCACCCGAACGGGTGAGTGGTGAGTAACAACACAAACCTCCGGTTCCGTTGGGATATTCGGACTCCCGTGCGCCAAGATCCCTGACTGACGACAAGACCCCGCCGCAGCGGTGGGGCGATCCGGGCGGACGCCGAGTCCTGCCGCCGCCCGGATGACGGGTCGACAGAAGTGGATCGGCAGGAGTGGAGGACCCAAGCACGACGGGTCGCCGGAACGGTCACGCCATGACCGGGCCGAGCAGCCCTTGGGGTGAAGCCGCAGCAGCGGCCGGGCAACTTTGTCAGCCCGAATCCGACAGGTCATCCTTCACAGGCGGCTGACGAAGGGTTGCGCATGACTGCGCTCAATCGTGTCCCGTCGCTGATGGTCCGGGCCGGTACGGCCTCGGCCTTCGCCATCGCCGCCGTGAGCGGCTCGGTCGTGGTCCCGGGTGTCGCCTCAGACGCCGCGGCCGCCACACCGGCGACGAAGGCACTTCAGGTCGCGGCGTCCAAGAAGGGCTCCCCGTACAAGTACGGGGCCGTCGGGCCGAAGAGGTTCGACTGCTCGGGGCTGACGATGTACTCGTTCAAGAAGGCGGGCAAGAAGCTGCCCCGCACCGCCGCCCAGCAGTACAACAAGACACGCCACATCTCCTCCTCCAGCCGCAAGGCCGGAGACCTGGTGTTCTTCCACTCGGGCTCGAACGTGTACCACGTCGGCATCTACGCCGGGAAGGGAAAGATCTGGCACTCCCCGAAGACCGGGGACGTCGTGCGGCTGCAGAAGATCTGGACGAAGAGCGTCTGGTACGGCCGGGTCAAGTGACCCGCCCGCGGGGGTGACGGCGACCTGATCCGCTGTCGCCCCCGCGGGGCTCCCCGACGCGTGACACGGGGCCGAATGGTTACTCGTTCACGTATGGCCGACCATCGTCCCTGCACCGCACGCAACGAGACACCGCTGGAGCGTGCCGACCGCAACTTCGGCGAACTCCTCCAGGAACTGCGTGTCACCCAGACCGGCGTCCAGATCCTCTTCGCCTTCCTGCTGACGCTGGCCTTCACCCCGCGCTTCCCGTCGCTCGACACGGTCCAGCGCACCACGTACGTCGTCACGCTCCTGCTCGCGGTCCTCGCCGCGGCGCTGTTCACCGCGCCCGCCGCCCTGCACCGCTCGCTCTTCCAGAAGGGCGCCAAACCGCGCATCGTGCAGGTGTCCTCGCGGCTCGCCACGGTCGGCATGGGCGTGCTGGTCCTCGCGTTCACCGGCTCCGTGCTGCTCGTCGTCGACGTGACGACCGGCCGGGCGGGCGGACTGGCCGCGGGCGCGGCCACCCTGCTCGTCTGCCTCGGACTGTGGGGGCTGCTCCCCCGGCTGGTGCAGCGGCCCGGCCGGCCGCAGCAGGAGGAGGAACACCGCACGCCGCCGGTCAGGCCGCCCCTGCCGGTCCGAGGAGGAGTACCGCACCGAGAGCTGTCAGCGCGCCGCCGGTGACCCCCTCCACCACCCGGGCGGCCCGCGGGGTGCGCAGCCACCGGCCGAGCCGGTCGACCAGCAGGGCCACCGCCACGAACCACGCCAGGGCGAGGACGACCACGATCAGCGCCAGCAGCAGCGTCCGCGGCAGCGCGGGGGCACCGGCGGGCACGAACTGCGGCAGCAGCATCAGGAAGGTGAGTGTCGCCTTCGGGTTGAGGGCGTTGGCGACGAACCCCTGACGCAGCGGACGGGCGACGGACACGGTCCCGGTCCCGGTCTCGGCGGTGGCCGTCCCGATCCGCGGCCGCCACAGGGCCGACAGCGCGCGCACACCCAGGTACAGCAGGTAGGCGCCGCCCAGCAGCCGCAGCGCGCGGTACAGGGCCGGTACGGCGGCCAGCACCGCGGCGACCCCGGCCACCGCCAGGGCGGTGTGCAGGAGCAGCCCGCCCGTGATGCCGAGCGCGCAGGCGACCCCGGCCCGACGGGAGACCAGGGCGTTGCGCACCACGACGGCGAAGTCCGCGCCGGGCATGGCGATCATGCCGGCGGCGACCCCGGTGAAGGCGATGAGTTGTCCGTCCATGCGGCCAGCCTGCCGCGCGCGAGCCTTCAGCGGGTATTCAGGGTCTCCTGGACCGGCCTTAAGCAATGCTTTGGTCTCACAGCCGGTCTGCCTGCCGGTCTCGCCGCCTGTCTCGCCGCCTGTCTCGCCGCCTGGAGGATCCGCCGTGTACGACCCCACCCGGCTCGCCGCGCTGGTCGCGGTCGCGGAGGCCGGGTCGATCACCCGGGCCGCCGAGCGCCTCGGCTACACGCCGCCCGCCCTCTCCCAGCAGCTGGCCAAGCTGGAGCGGGAGGCCGGCACCGCGCTGCTGGTCCGGCACCATCGCGGGGCGCGGCTGACGGGAGCGGGCGAGCTGCTGGTGGCGCGGGCCCGCCGGGTGCTGGACGAGCTGGAGCGGGCCCGGCACGAACTGGCACGACTGACCGGTCTGTCGGGCGGCACGCTGCGGCTCGGCACCTTCCAGACCGCGGGCGTCCATCTGCTGCCGCCGGTGCTCAGCGCGTTCCGGCGGGCGTATCCGGACGTCGACCTGGTCGTCATGGACCACGAGCCGTCGGCCGGGGTCGCCGCCGTGGCCGCCGGCCGGATCGACCTGGCGATGACGCACGCCTACGAGCCGGGGGACCCGGTCGCGCTGCCCGCCTCCGTCAGCGCGGAGCCGATCCTGGTCGAGGAGCTGGTCCTGGTGTCCGCGCCGGGGCACGTCCTCACCAGCGGCACCTCGCGCCTCCCTCTGGCCGAGCTCGCGGGGCAGCCGCTGATCAGCATGGCGCCGGACCATCCGGGGCGGCGGGAGGTGGAGGCGGTGCTGGCCCGGGCGGGGGCCACGCCGTCGGTGCTGGTCGCGACGCCGGGCTATGTGCTGGTGTGCGCGCTGGCCAGTGCGGGCCTCGGCGTCGGGGTGGTACCGGAGATGGTGGCGCGGACGACGGCCACTCCGGTCGGGGTGCGCGCGCTGGAGGGGGGACGGTTGCGGCGTACGATCTCGGTCGCGCACCGGACCGACGAGACGGCCCCCGCCGCGGACGCCTTCCGGGCGCTGCTGCGCGGCGCGTTCGGCCGTGCCGGCCACTCCTGAGCGCTACGGCTCCTGCTGCCCGGCCGCGCGGACCGGCTCGGCCGGGACGGTCCACGGGAGTTCGATGTAGACGGTCTTCCCGCCCTCGCGGGTGGGCCGCACTCTCAGCTTGCCGCCGCATTCGGCGGTCAGCCAGCGGATGATCACCATGCCCCGCCCGTTGTCCTGCTGGACGGCGGCCGGCAGCCGTTTGGGGAACCGGGGGTGACTGTCGGTGACACCGATGCGCAGGTGTTCGTCACGGTCGAGCTCGATGTCCACCGTGAAGGTGGGTGACTGTCCGAAGGTGTGCTGTACGGCGTTGGTGGTGAGTTCGGAGACGATGACGCGGATGGTGTCGGCGATGTCGGTGTCCGCCGCCAGGCCCCACTCCACCAGGGTGGTGAGGACGTAGGCGCGGGCCGCGGCGACCGAGGCCGGATCGCTCGGCAGAGTGACGGATGCTTCCAGATGGTCTGCCATGGCGACGTCGTCCCTTTCCCACGGGACCGCAGCCCGACACGGAGAAGATGTGGAGTACGGTCCCGGACTGGTGCTTCGTCGCCAGACTGCCATTACCGCGGCGGTCACGGGTGGCGATCCACCAAGAGATGCATATATCTGTCGCTCGAAGCGGTGAACTCTACGACGGCAGACCCTCTTCGGGTGCCTCGGCTGGAGTAAGGAGTTGACCCATGCAGCACGGTCCCGCGGTACGCCGCCGGAAGCTGGGCGCCGAACTGCGTGCCCTGCGCGCCGGTGCGGGGCTCACGAGTGGTGAGGCGGCCCGGCTGGTGGGCTGGCACCAGTCGAAGGTCAGCCGGATAGAGACCGGCGCCAGCGGGGTGAAACCGGCCGATGTGCGGTTACTTCTCGACGTCTACGGAGTGCGTGACTCCCAACTGCGGGAGTTGCTGCTGGTGTTGGCGGGGTCGGACGAGAGTGTCGGCCGGCATCACTGGTGGCACGCGTACCGCGGGGTGCTGCCGCCGACGTACCGGGATTTCATCAGCCTGGAGTCGCAGGCGAGCGCGATGCGCACCCTGGAGACCTCGGTGGTGCCCGGGCTGCTGCAGACACCCGAGTACGCCCGTGCGGTGACCCGGGCGGCGGTGGACGGGATGGCCGAGGAGCGGGTGGACGCGCTGGTCGAAGTGCGGCTGGCCAGACAGGACGTGCTGCGGTCGGAGCCGCCGCTGGAGCTGAGCGCGGTGCTGGACGAGGCGGTGCTGCGGCGCGAGGTCGGCGGTCCCGAGGTGATGACCCGGCAGCTGGAACGGCTGGTCGAGGCGGCGCGGCTGCCTCATGTGCGGTTGCAGGTCCTGCCGTTCGCGGCCGGAGCGCACATCGGCGTCACGGGACCTTTCGTTATCTTCTCATTTTCGAGCACTTCTGATCTGGATGTGGTTGTTCTCGACCACTTGACGAGTAGCCTCTATCTCGAACGGAAAGAAGACCTCCAGGCCTACACCGAGGCCTTCAACGCCCTTCAGTTCCACGCCCTTTCGCCCGAGGACTCGTTGGACTACATCGCCGTGCTAGGTGACGGCGCGTAAGGAGGCACCATGTCAGCCCTGCCTCGGCACGTAGCATCCAGTACCGATCTGCATGACGTGCGGTGGCTGCGCAGCAGTTACAGCACCGGAGCGAACAACTGCGTCGAGACGGCCCGGCCGGGTCCGGGCCACTGGGCCGGACTGCTCGCCGTGCGCGACTCCAAGGACCCGGCCGGGCCCGCGCTGCTCTTCTCCCCCGAGAGCTGGGCGGGGTTCACCGCCGCGTTCCAGTCCTGATCACTCCCTCCACGTGCGGCGCGCGGCCGTGTCACGCCGACTCATGGTCGCGTCTCGCCGATCACTCGTACAGCGCGTTCGATCTGCCCCTCGGTGAGGTCCGCGCGGGCGGTCAGCCTCAGCCGTGAGATGCCGTCGGGGACGGAAGGAGGACGGAAACAGCCCACGGCCAGCCCGGCTGCACGGCAGTCCGCCGCCCAGCGCACCGCCGCCTCCGGGGACGGCGCGCGCACGGAGACGACCGCGGCGTCCGGGCGGACCGCCCCCAGACCCGCGGCGCTCAGGCGGGCGTGCAGTTCGCCCGCCACGGCGCGCGCCCGCTCCGCCCGCTCCGGTTCACGGCGCAGCAGCCGCAGGGCCGCGAGGGCACCGCCGGCCGCCGCGGGGGCGAGGCCGGTGTCGAAGATGAACGTCCGGGCCGCGTTGACCAGGTGGTCGATCACCCGGGCGGGGCCGAGGACGGCACCGCCCTGGCTGCCCAGCGACTTGGACAGCGTGACCGTGACGACGACGTCGTCGGCGCCCGCGAGTCCCGCCGCGTGCGGGGCGCCCCGGCCTCCCTCGCCCAGGACGCCGAGCCCGTGGGCGTCGTCGACCACCAGCCCCGCGCCCCGCTGCCGGCCCGCCTCGGCGAGGGCGGCCAGCGGGGCCGCGTCGCCGTCCACCGAGAAGACCGTGTCGGACACGACGACGGCCGGCCCCTCGTGCGTCCGCAGCGCCTTGCCCACGGCGTCCGGGTCGGCGTGCGCGACCACCTGGGTGGTGCCCCGGGCCAGCCGGCAGCCGTCGATCAGCGAGGCGTGGTTGCCCGCGTCGGAGACGATCAGCGAGCCGTGCGGGGCGAGGGCGGTGACCGCGGCCAGGTTCGCCGCGTAGCCCGAGGAGAAGACGAGGGCCGCCTCGAAGCCGCAGAAGCCGGCCAGCTCCCGCTCCAGCTCGGCGTGGAGTTCGGTGGTCCCGGTGACGAGCCGGGAGCCGGTCGCGCCGCCGCCCCAGGTCCGGGCGGCTCCGGCCGCGCCCTCGGTGACCTCGGGGTGGCGGGCCAGACCCAGGTAGTCGTTGCTGGCCAGATCCAGCAGCGGCGAGTCGGCGGGGCGGGGGCGCAGCGTCCGTACGAGTCCGGCGCGGCGGCGTCGGTCCGCCTCCTCGTCGATCCAGCCGAACGCCATCGGTCCTCCAGGGCTTTTGTAGGCAGTGCACAGACACTAGCGGGGCGGCCAGCCGCCCCGGATGTGGCGATACCCACACCGCGAAGCGTCAGAGTTGTGTGAACTCTCCTTGGCCCCGGACGGCTCCTTAGGACAGGATCGGCTCTCATGGACCTGCTGAACACGCTGGTGGACAAGGGGCTTCGGCGCGAGGTGCCGAGCCGCGAGGAGGCGCTGGCCGTCCTCGCCACTTCCGACGACGACCTGCTCGATGTGGTGGCCGCGGCCGGCAAGGTGCGTCGGCACTGGTTCGGCCGGCGGGTGAAACTCAACTATCTGGTCAACCTCAAGTCGGGCCTGTGCCCGGAGGACTGCTCCTACTGCTCCCAGCGGCTCGGCTCCCAGGCCGGCATCCTCAAGTACACCTGGCTCAAGCCCGACGAGGCCTCGAAGGCCGCGGCGGCCGGTTTGGCGGGAGGTGCCAAGCGGGTCTGTCTGGTGGCGTCCGGACGCGGGCCGACCGACCGGGACGTGGACCGGGTCTCCGACACCATCAAGACGATCAAGGAGCAGAACGAGGGCGTCGAGGTGTGCGCCTGCCTCGGGCTGCTCTCCGACGGGCAGGCGGAGCGGCTGCGCGAGGCGGGCGCGGACGCCTACAACCACAACCTGAACACCTCCGAGAGCACGTACGCGGACATCACGACCACGCACACGTACGCCGATCGGGTGGACACGGTGCACAAGGCGCACGCGGCCGGTCTGTCCGCCTGCTCCGGTCTGATCGCGGGGATGGGCGAGAGCGACGAGGACCTGGTCGACGTGGTGTTCGCGCTGCGCGAGCTGGACCCCGACTCGGTGCCGGTCAACTTCCTGATCCCGTTCGAGGGCACCCCGCTGGCCAAGGAGTGGCACCTCACTCCGCAGCGGTGTCTGCGGATCCTGGCCATGGTGCGGTTCGTCTGCCCGGACGTCGAGGTGCGGATCGCGGGCGGCCGGGAGGTGCATCTGCGCACGATGCAGCCGCTGGCCCTGCACCTGGCCAACTCGGTCTTCCTCGGCGACTACCTGACCAGCGAGGGCCAGGCGGGCCGGGCCGACCTGGAGATGATCGCGGACGCCGGTTTCGAGGTGGAGGGCACGGACCAGGTGACGCTGCCCGAGCACCGGGCGACGGCCCAGGGCGGGTGCGGGTCGCACGAAGGGGCCGGCGGGTGCGGGTCGCACGAGGGCGCGGGCGGGTGCGGGTCGCACGAGGGCGCGGGCGGGTGCGGGTCGCACGAGGGCGCGGGCGGGTGCGGGTCGCACGAGGGCGCGGGCGCGGGCGGCGGGGTGTGCGGTTCCACTCCGGCGGAGACGACGACCGCCCAGGCGCCCCGGACGGACCTGGTCGCCGTACGCCGTCGAGGCACCGGAACGGACCTCGCGCCCAATGCCTGACCTGACCGTGCCCGAGCTGCTGGAACTGGACCGGCGCCACGTCTGGCACCCGTACGGCCCCATGCCCGGGCGGCAGGAACCGCTCGTCGTGGAAGCGGCGAGCGGGGTACGGCTGCGGCTGGCCGACGGCTCGGGCGAACTGGTCGACGGCATGTCGTCCTGGTGGTCGGCGATCCACGGCTACAACCACCCGGTGCTCAACGAGGCCGCGCGCGAGCAGCTGGGGCGGATGAGCCATGTGATGTTCGGCGGGCTCACGCACGAGCCCGCCGTACGGCTCGCGAAGCTCCTTGTCGACATGTCGCCCGACGGTCTGGAGCATGTGTTCCTCGCCGACTCGGGCTCGGTGTCGGTCGAGGTCGCGGTCAAGATGTGCCTGCAGTACTGGCGTTCGCTGGGCCGCCCCGCGAAACAGCGCCTGCTGACCTGGCGCGGCGGCTACCACGGCGACACCTGGCAGCCGATGTCGGTGTGCGACCCCGAGGGCGGCATGCACGACCTGTGGACCGGGGTGCTGCCCCGTCAGGTCTTCGTGGACGCGCCGCCCGCCGGCTACGACGAGTCGTACGCGGAGCGGTTGCGCGCGGCGGTCGAACGGCACGCCGACGAGCTGGCCGCGGTGATCGTGGAGCCGGTGGTGCAGGGCGCGGGCGGGATGCGGTTCCACTCCCCCGCGTATCTGCGGGTGCTGCGGGAGGCGTGCGACGCACACGACGTGCTGCTGGTGTTCGACGAGATCGCGACCGGGTTCGGGCGTACGGGCGCGCTGTTCGCGGCGGAGCACGCGGCCGTGGCGCCGGACGTGATGTGCCTGGGCAAGGCGCTGACCGGCGGCTACCTGACGATGGCGGCGACGCTGTGCACCGCGCGGGTGGCCGACGGCATCTCCCGGGGCGAGGTCCCGGTGCTCGCCCACGGCCCCACCTTCATGGGCAACCCGCTGGCGGCGGCCGTCGCCTGCGCCTCCGTCGAGCTGCTGCTGGGCCAGGACTGGCTGTCCGAGGTCAAGCGGATCGAGGCGGGGCTGCGGGAGGGACTGGCTCCGGCCGCGGAGCTGGCGGGGGTGCGGGACGTACGGGTCCTCGGGGCGATCGGGGTGGTCCAGCTCGACCACCCCGTCGACATGGCGGCGGCCACGGAGGCCGCCGTGCGCGAGGGTGTCTGGCTGCGGCCGTTCCGGGACCTGATCTACACGATGCCGCCGTACGTCACGGGCGACGCGGACGTGGCACGCGTCGCCCGCGCCGTGTGCGCGGCGGCGGGAGCGGGATGAGCACGATGAACGGCAGGGGTGAACGGGAGTGATGACATGCCGGTCCTGGTGATCACGGGCACGGGCACGGAGGTCGGCAAGACGGTCACGACCGCCGCCGTCGCCGCCGCCGCCCGCGCGGCCGGCCGGTCGGTGGCCGTACTGAAGGCCGCGCAGACGGGCGTACGACCGGACGAGCCGGGGGACGCCGAGGAGGTGACCCGGCTGGCGGGTGCCGTGACGGCGGCCGAACTCGCCCGCTATCCCGAGCCGTTGGCGCCGGCGACGGCGGCGCGGCGGGCCGGGCGGGCGCCGGTGCACCCGCGGGAGATCGCCGAGTCCGCCGCCAAGCTGGCCACCGAGCACGATCTGGTGCTGGTCGAGGGGGCGGGCGGGCTGCTCGTCCGGTTCGACGCGGCGGGCGGGACCCTGGCCGACGCGGCCGAACTGCTGGCGGCGCCGGTGCTGGTGGTGGCGCCGGCGGGGCTGGGCACCCTGAACGCGACGGAGCTGACGGCACGCGAACTGCGGGCGCGGGGGCTCGACCTGGCCGGGATCGTGATCGGCAGCTGGCCCGGCGCGCCGGATCTGGCGGCGCGCTGCAATGTGGCGGACCTCCCGGACGTGGCCGGAGCACCGCTGCTCGGGGCCCTGCCCGCCGGGGCCGGCGCGCTCGCACCCGCCGGCTTCCGTGCGGCGGCGCCGGGCTGGCTGGCACCCCGGCTGGACGGGACGTGGGACGCGGAGGCGTTCCAGCGGCGCGAGGCACCGGCACCGGCACCGGCACCGGCACCGGCACCGGGAACTTCCGACACCGCCGGGGCCTGAGACACCCGGCACCACCGGAACCTGATACTTCCGACGCCTGGACGCGAAATTCCACCCGACGCCTCGGGACCTGAGGTTCTCCACCCCGCGTTCTTGGGGACTTCACCAGGTGCCGTGACAGCGGGGGTGCGACGGGCCCGTCCGGGGGAGAATCGGGGTGAGGCCCGCCTGCGAGGGAGGTTGCCATGCGGCTACGTTCCGCCGGTACCGCGAAGGTGTCCCGGGATCCCGTCCACCATCCGCTGTTCGCCCGCTACTACGCCCGGATCAGTGTGAGCGCCGAGTCCAGGATGGGCGTGGGCGGGGTGCGTCGGAGGCTGCTCGCCGGGCTGGCCGGTCGGGTGATCGAGATCGGCGCGGGCAACGGCCTGAACTTCGCGCACTACCCGGGCACGGTCTCCGAGGTGGTGGCGATCGAACCGGAGCGCGTACTGCGGCAGTTGGCGGTGGAGTCGGCCCTGCGCTGCGAGGTGCCCGTCGACGTGGTGCCGGGCGCGGCGGAGGCGCTGCCGGTCAAGAGCGAGGCCTTCGACGCGGTGGTGCTGTCCCTGGTGCTGTGCAGCGTGCGGGATGTGCCGCGCGCCCTCGGTGAGGTGCGGCGGGTGCTGCGGCCCGGGGGCCAGGTGCGGTTCTTCGAGCACGGGCGGGGCGGCGGCCGGGCGATGACCTTCACCCAGCGCGCCCTTGACCGCACGGTGTGGCCGCCGCTGAACGGCGGCTGCCATCTGGGCCGCGACCCGGTCGCCGCGCTGCGGGACGCCGGGTTCGAACTCGGCCCCTACCGGCGGCTGTCGATGCCGGAGAACGGCCCCACCCTGCCGACGTCGTACTGCGTGCTGGGCACCGCCTGGCGCCCCGCGCTCATCGAGCGGTGATCAAAGGCTCCACCGGCGCAGCTCGCGCGCGATGTCGTCGACGGAGGCCTCACCGCTCTTGACCAGCCGGGCCAGTTCACGCACCTGCTCGGGCGAGGTGACGACCTTCAGACCGCTGGCGACCAGGTAGGCGTAGGCGACGGCGGACGCGAACAGGGCGTTGGAGCGCTCCAACGCCGGTACGTGGATGAGGAGTTGCAGCAGGGCGGCGGCGGCGCGCGCCTGCGGGCTGTCGTAGACGGGGACGTCGAATATCTCCGCCTGGTGGCGGGCGACGGCCGCGACCAGCGCGCCCCAGTCGGTGACCTCGGGGTCCCCGGGGGTGTGCCGTTCGGCGAGCATCAGGAGCCAGGCCAGGTCGATGTCGAGGTGGCTCAAGGGATCAGCGGCGACCTTCGCGCGCGCCGTCACGGCCCTCTCCCCCGCTCGGCTTCGCTCGCGCGGGGGCACCCCCGTCGAACTCCTCGGCGAAGACGGACTCGTACTGCTTCATGAAGTCGGCGACGGCCTCGACGAAACTGTGGCCCACCTCGCCGGTGTCCTGCCGGACCAGCTCCTCGATGTAGCGGTTGACGCTCATCCCGCGGGCCAGGGCGCGCTCGCGGGCGGCGCGGGCCGTGTCCTCGTCCACGCGCACGTTCAGCTGGGTCTTCGCCATACCCCGACGCCAGCGCGCGGACGCTAGCACCGGCAAGGGGGCCGGCCCCGGGATGGAGGGTGCCCCTTACACGGGTATCAGGGGCCCGACCTCCGGTGGAGAGTCCCTCGGCCGCAGGGGGGATACCGGCTGTGGGCTCGGTCACACTACCCTCGGCCTCCTACGTACCGGAGCGAGGAGGCAGTCTTGTCCACCCCTGCTGCTCAGCACGTGCCAGGACAGGCGTCGGCCGACGGGATCGCCGCCCGGGCCCGCGGTCTGACCAAGGCGTACGGCTCGGGCGAGACGACCGTGCTGGCGCTCGACTCGGTGGACGTGGACATCGCGCGCGGCCGGTTCACCGCGGTCATGGGGCCGTCGGGGTCGGGGAAGTCCACGCTGATGCACTGTCTGGCGGGGCTCGACACCGTCTCGGCCGGTCAGGTGTGGCTCGGCGACACCGAGATCACGGGGCTGAAGGACCGCGAGCTGACCCGGCTGCGGCGGGACCGGATCGGGTTCATGTTCCAGTCGTTCAACCTGATCCCGACGCTGAACGCGGCCGAGAACATCACCCTGCCCATGGACATCGCGGGCAAGAAGCCCGACGAGAAGTGGCTGGAGCAGGTCATCGACACGCTGGGGCTGCGGGACCGGCTCAAGCACCGGCCGTCGCAGCTCTCCGGCGGCCAGCAGCAGCGGGTCGCGTGCGCGCGGGCGCTGGCCTCCCGGCCCGAGCTGATCTTCGCGGACGAGCCGACCGGCAACCTGGACTCGCGGGCGGGGCTGGAGGTCCTCGGGTTCCTGCGCGAGGCCGTCGACCAGCTCGGGCAGACCGTCGTGATGGTCACCCACGACCCGGGCGCCGCCGCCCACTCCGACCAGGTGCTGTTCCTCGGGGACGGGCGGATCGTGGACGAGATGGAGCGGCCGACGGCGGAGGCGGTCCTCGAACGCATGAAGCGGTTCGACGTGAGCCGCGCCCCGGCCGACGGGGCTCCCAGGAGCGAGGGCCGGAGCCGGGACGCCTCCGCCGGGGAGGCCTGACCCGTGCTGAAGGCGACGCTCCGCAGTTTCCTCGCACACAAGGGACGCCTGCTGCTGTCGGCACTGGCCGTGATGCTGTCCGTGGCGTTCGTGGCGGGCAGCCTGATCTTCTCCGACACGCTCAGCCGGACCTTCGACCGGCTCTTCGCCACGACCGCGCCGAATGTCACCGTCAGCCCGAAGGAGACCCTGGACGAGGCGGTGCCGTCCGGGATGACGGTCACGCTGCCGGCCGCGCTCGCGGAGCGGGTGGCCCGGGTCGACGGAGTCGCCGAGGCGCGCGCGGACGCCGAGGCGGCGAACATCACCGTCGTCGACAGCGAGAACGAGTCCGTCGGCCCGACCACGGGCGCCCCCACGATCGGCACCGACTGGAGCCCCGACCGACGCAGCCCCGTCGAGCTCACCTCCGGCCGCGCACCGCGCGGGCCGGGCGAGGCGCTGCTCGACTCGGAGTCCGCCGACCGCCGGGACGTGGAGATCGGGGACACACTCACCGTGATCGCGGGCCCGGGCTCGTTCAAGGTCGAGGTCGTGGGCATCGTCACGTTCACCACCACCAACCCCGGCGCCGCGCTGGTCTACCTCGACACCCCGACCGCGCAGTCCAAGCTGCTGGGCGACGCGAAGGCCGCCACGAGCATCTCGGTGGACGCCGAGGAGGGCGTGAGCGACGCGCGGCTGAAGGAGCGGGTGGCCGCCGCGCTGGGCGCGGACCGCTTCGAGTACCGCACCGCCGACGAGCAGGCCGAGTCGGACGTCCAGCAGCTGGGCGGATTCCTCGACGTCATCAAGTACGTGATGCTCGGGTTCGCCGGGATCGCCGTGCTGGTCGGCGTGTTCCTGATCGTCAACACCTTCTCGATGCTGATCGCCCAGCGCACCCGCGAACTGGGTCTGCTGCGCGCGCTCGGCGCCGACCGGCGCCAGGTCCGCCGCTCGGTCCTCACCGAGGCGCTGCTGCTCGGTCTGGTCGGCTCCACGCTGGGCCTGGCCACCGGCATCGGGCTCGCGGCCGGGCTCATCGCACTCATGAACACGCTCGGCATGAACATCAGGTCGAGCGAGATGGTCATCGGCTGGGGCACGCCCGTGGCGGCGTACGTCGTCGGTGTCGGCGTCACCTTCGTCGCCGCCTATCTCCCGGCCCGGCGCGCGGCGGGCGTCTCCCCGATGGCGGCCCTCGCGGACGCGGAGATCGCCGGCATCGGCCGGCCGCTGCGGACGCGCGCGATCGTCGGAGCCGTCGTCGGGGTGGCCGGCACGGCGGCGCTCGTGGGCTGCGCCCTCGCGTCCGCGACCGGGCCGGCGGCCTCCCTGCTGGCCCTCGGCGTCGTCCTGACCCTGGTGGCCACCGTGATCGCGGGCCCGCTGCTGGTGCGGCCGGTGATCCGGGTGCTCGGCGGGGCCTTCCCCGCGCTGTTCGGGTCGATCGGCCGGATGAGCCAGCGCAACGCGCTGCGCAATCCGCGCCGCACCGGCGCCACCGCCGCCGCGCTGATGGTGGGCCTCGCCCTGGTCGGCGGGATGTCGGTGGCGAGCGCGTCGATGACCGAGTCCTTCGACCAGCAGATCGACAAGACGCTGGGCGCCGACTACGTGATCCAGAACGGCAACTTCCTGCCCTTCCCGCGCGAACTCACCGACGCGGTGCGCGACACCCCGGGCGCCGGGCTCGTCGTCCGCTCCCGGTTCACCCCGGTCGCGGTCCGGCTGCCGGACGGCGACCGGGTCGAGACGACCGCCGCGGCCTACGATCCGCAGCTCGACGAGGTCGCCCGCATCACGTACGCGAAGGGCGACAGCACGGCGGCGCTCGCGCCCGGCCGGATCGCCATGGACGTGGGCTTCGCGCGTGACCACGGTGTCCGGGTCGGCAGCGCGATCCCCGTCGAGTTCCAGGGCGGACGCACCACCGAACTGACGGTGGGCGCCCTCACCGACCAGGACCAGGCCGAGGGGTTCGGCACCCAGGGCGGCCTGTACTTCGGCCTGGCCACCCTGGAGAGGTTCGCGCCGGGCGGGCAGGACTCCGCGCTGTACGTGAACGCCGCGTCCGGGACCAGCGACGACGACCTGCGCGCGAACCTGGAGCGGACGCTCGACCCGTATCCGCAGGTACAGGTGCGCGACCTCGCCGACTACAAGGAACTGATCCACGACCAGATCGCGGTCCTGCTCTACCTGGTGTACGCGCTGCTCGGGCTGGCGATCGTCATCGCGGTCCTCGGGGTGGTCAACACCCTCGCCCTGTCGGTCGTGGAGCGGACCCGGGAGATCGGGCTGCTGCGGGCCATCGGGCTGGCCAGGCGCCAGCTGCGCCGGATGATCCGGCTGGAGTCGGTGGTGATCGCGGTGTTCGGAGCGGTGCTGGGGCTCGCCCTGGGGCTGGTGTGGGGCGTGTGCACCCAGCAGGTACTGGCGTTGCAGGGCATGAACGCGCTGGCCGTTCCGTGGACCACGATCGTCGCGGTGGTGGTCGGCTCGGCGGTGGTGGGCGTCGTGGCGGCGCTGCTGCCCGCGTTGCGCGCGTCGCGCATGAACGTGCTGGCGGCCATCGCGCACGAGTGAGGACGCGTACGGGCGCGCCGGACGTCTCGGCGGGTTCCGGGCCGATGGCCGTCCGGATGCCGGAACCCCGTGTCCCGGGCCGGTGCGCGTGATGGGATCACCGTATGACCGAACTGCGGATACGGGCCGCGGCGCCCGACGACCTCGACGCCGTGCTGGCCTTCTGGAAGGTGGCCGCCGAGGGCACCAGCATCAGCGACGACCGGGCCGGCGTCGAGCGTCTGGTGGCCCGCGACCCCGGGGCGCTGATCCTGGCCGAGATCGACGGCGAGCTGGCCGGCACGGTGATCGCGGGTTTCGACGGCTGGCGTTGCCACCTGTACCGGCTCGCGGTGCGTCCGGACCGCCGCCGCCGGGGCGTCGGCGCCGCCCTGCTGACGGCCGCCGAGGAGAGGTTCCTCCGGCTCGGCGGACGCCGGGCGGACGCCATGGTGCTGACCCGCAACGAGACCGCGCAGCATGCGTGGCGGGCGGCCGGGTACGCGCCCGAGGAACAGTGGCGACGCTGGGTCAAGCCCCTCACGCACTAGTGCCGCGGCAGGCAACGTTTGCCCGTCAAGGAGCGGCGTCCGGTGCGTGCTCTCGGCGTGCCGGCCGGAAGCCCTCGTACTGGATGTACTCGGGCTTTCGGCCGGTGCGGCGAGAGGGCGTGCCGGGCGTCGCGACGGGGCGAACGTTGCCTGCCACGGCACTAGGTTCCGGTCCGCCGGTCACACTGTTTTGCCCATCCTTTACCCTGGGTGGGCCACTCGGTCCTCCATGAAAGGTGTGAGCGTCCGCCCATGGGCGAGCCTCCCAGTACGCGACATCGCGCGATCCTCCCCGCACTGCCCGATCATGGGACGGAGGTGAACCGATGACCGAAGTGCTCCTCCTGCTGGTGGCGATCCTGCTCTCGCTCGCCTGTGGCGCCTTCGTCGCCGCGGAGTTCTCGCTGACCACCGTCGACCGCGGCGAGCTGGAACGCGCCGCGGAGCGTGGCGAGCGGGGAGCGGCCGGGGCCCTGAAGGCAGTGCGGAACCTGACCTTCCAGCTCTCCGGCGCGCAGCTCGGCATCACGGTCACCAACCTGGTGGTCGGCATGCTCGCCGAGCCGTCGATCGCCGCGCTGATCGCGAGTCCGCTCCGGTCGCTGGGCGTCTCCCGGTCCACGGCGAGCTCGCTCGCCCTGGTGCTGGGTACGGCCCTGTCGACCGTGTTCCTGATGGTCGTCGGCGAGCTGGTGCCCAAGAACTGGGCGATCTCCTCGCCGCTGGCCGTGGCCAAGCGGGTGGGCAACGCGCAGCGCTGGTTCTCCGCCGCCTTCCGCCCCTTCATCACCCACCTCAACAACACCGCCAACCGCGCGGTACGCCTCTTCGGCCTGGAGCCCGCCGAGGAGCTGGCCTCCGCCCGCGGACCCCAGGAACTGGCCGCGCTGGCCCGGCACTCGGCCCGGGAGGGCGCCCTGGAGCCGGACACCGCCGAACTGTTCGTGCGGACGCTGAACCTGGCCGACCTGACCGCGGAGAACGTGATGACACCGCGCGTGCAGGTCATCGCCCTGGAGGTCCAGGCGACCTGCGAGGACGTGGCGAACGCGACCAGGGCGACGGGCCTGTCCCGGTTCCCGGTCTACCGCGGCAGCCTCGACTCGGTCGTGGGCACCGCCCACATCAAGGACGTCCTGGCGATTCCCGCCGACCGCAGGCCCCGGGTCCGGGTCTCCGAGATGATGCGTGAGCCGCTGCTGGTGCCGGAGTCGCTCACCGTCGACCGGCTGCTGGACCGGCTGTCCGGCAAGCGGACGATGGCCGTCGTCATCGACGAGTACGGCGGTACGGCGGGCGTGGCCACCCTGGAGGACATCGTCGAGGAGGTCGTCGGCGAGGTGCGGGACGAGCACGACCCGCACGAGACACCCGACCTTGCCCCGGCCGGCAGCGACGACGAGGGCCGCATCCTCTACTCCGCCGACGGCTCCGCCCGCATCGACCAGCTCGCGCGCGTCGGCCTGCGGGCACCCGAGGGACCGTACGAGACCCTGGCCGGCCTCGTCGCCACCGAGCTGGGCCGGATCCCCGCCGTCGGTGACCGGGTCGAGGTCGCGCACTGGCTGCTGGACGTGGTGGACGCGTCGGGCCGCAGAGCCGCGCGGCTGCTGCTGCACGCCCCGGCGCACGAGCACGAGACGGAGGTGGAGGGCGCGTGACCGCCGTCCAGTTGTTGATCGGTCTGGCGACCCTCGTCGTCAACGCGTTCTTCGTGGGCGCCGAGTTCGCCCTGATCTCCGTGCGCCGCAGCCAGGTCGAGCCGTACGCCGAGGAGGGCGACCGACGGGCCAAGAGCGTGCTGTGGGGGCTCCAGCACGTGTCCGCGCTGATGGCGGCCGCGCAGCTCGGCATCACGCTGTGCACCCTGATCCTGGGTGTGGTGGCCGAGCCGGCGATCGCGCATCTGCTGGAGCCGGCGTTCCACGCGGTGGGTGTGCCCGAGGGCGCCGGACACGCGGTGTCCTTCGTGATCGCGCTGACCCTGGCGACGTATCTGCACATGCTGCTCGGCGAGATGGTGCCGAAGAACATCGCGCTCGCGGAGCCGGTGCGCAGCGCGCTGCTGCTCGGACCGCCGCTGGTCGCCCTGTCCCGTGCGCTGCGCCCGGTGATCTTCACCATCAACGCCTTCGCGAACGCCCTGCTGAAGCTGCTCCGGGTGGAGACCCGGGACGAGGTCGCGGCCACGTTCTCGGACGCCGAGCTGGCCCGGATCGTGCGCGACTCCGGCGAGGCGGGGCTGATCGACGACCGCGCGCAGGAGCGGCTGCGGGACGCGCTGGAGCTGGGCCGCAGGCCGGTACGGGACGTGGTGCTTCCGCTGGACGCCGTCGCCTACGTGTATCTGGGGGTCACCCCCGAGCAGCTGGAGGTGCTGTCGGCCGAGACCGGCTACTCCCGCTTCCCGGTCGTCGACGAGGGCCGCCGCATCATCGGCTACCTGCACGTCAAGGACGCCCTGGACAAGACTCCGCGGGAGCTGCCGTTCCAGCTGCGGGACATGCGCCCCATCGCCCGCGTGCGGGAGAGCACACCCCTGGACGACGTCCTCACGGCGATGCGGGGCAGCCGTACGCACCTGGCGGCCGTGCTGGGCGTGGACGGGCGGCTCACCGGCCTGGTGACCATGGAGGACGTGCTGCGGGAGCTGTTCGGTCAGCGGACCTGAGCCCCGGCGCGGGCACTCCGGGCCGACCGACCGCTGGGTATGCCGCCCGGGTAGCATCTCTGGCGCCATGCAGACGAACCCCACTCACACCAGCCTGGTCGCGGTCGGCGACTCCTTCACCGAGGGCATGTCGGACCTGCTGCCGGACGGCACCTACCGCGGCTGGGCCGACCTCCTCGCCGGGCGGATGGCGGCCCACTCCCCCGGCTTCCGGTACGCGAACCTCGCGGTGCGCGGCAAGCTGATCGAGCAGATCGTCGCCGAGCAGGTCGACGTGGCCGCGTCCATGCAGGCCGACGTGGTCACGCTGGTCGGCGGGCTCAACGACACCCTGCGCCCCAAGTGCGACATGGGGCGGGTGCGCTCGCTGCTCACGGAGGCCGTGGAGCGGCTCGCCCCCTCCTGCAAGCAGCTGGTGCTGATGCGCAGCCCGGGCCGCCAGGGCCCGGTCCTGGAACGGTTCCGGCCGCGCATGGAGGAGCTGTTCGAGATCGTCGACGGCCTCGCCCAGCGGCACGGCGCGCTCCTGGTCGACCTGTACGGGGCGCCCTCGCTCGGCGACCCGCGCGTGTGGGACGTGGACCGGCTGCATCTGACGGCCGAGGGCCACCGCAGGGTCGCGGAGGCGGTGTGGCAGGGGCTCGGGTACGAGCCCGAGGACACCGAGTGGCGCACTCCCCTGCCCCTGACCCCGCCGCCGGGATGGGCCGCGCGCCGGGTCGCCGACGTGCGCTTCGCCCGGCAGCACCTGCTGCCGTGGATAGGCCGCCGGCTGACGGGCCGCTCCTCGGGCGACGGCCTGCCCCCGAAGCGGCCCGACCTGCTGCCGTACGAGCGGTCTCACGAGCGGCCCGCGGAGTGACCGTCCCGGCGGGCGGGGTGACCGTCCCGGCGGTCGGGCGGGCGGGGGCCGGGCCGTCGTGAAAGCCGCCGGTGCAGGCGCGGGCCGGACTGCCGGTGGAGCCGGACTGCCAGTGGCAGCCGGACTGTTCTTCGTAGGTTCCTACGAGCCCACCCGTGGCTCCGGCCTGCAGGAAGCGCCAGTAGACTCCGTACACGTGACTTCCGCTCCCGCCAAGCCCCGCATCCCGAACGTCCTCGCCGGACGCTACGCCTCCGCCGAGCTCGCCACGCTCTGGTCGCCCGAGCAGAAGGTGAGGCTGGAGCGTCAGCTCTGGCTCGCCGTGCTGAAGGCGCAGAAGGACCTGGGGATCGAGGTGCCGGACGCGGCGATCGCCGACTACGAGCGCGTCCTGGACCAGGTGGACCTCGCCTCCGTCGCCGAGCGCGAGAAGGTCACGCGGCACGACGTGAAGGCGCGGATCGAGGAGTTCAACGACCTCGCCGGGCACGAGCACGTGCACAAGGGCATGACGTCCCGCGACCTCACCGAGAACGTCGAGCAGTTGCAGATCCGGCTCTCGCTGGAGCTGGTGCGCGACCGCACGGTGGCCGTCCTCGCCCGCCTGGGCAAGCTGGCCGGTGAGTACGGCGAGCTGGTCATGGCGGGCCGCTCGCACAACGTGGCCGCGCAGGCCACCACCCTCGGCAAGCGGTTCGCGACCGCGGCCGACGAGCTGCTCGTGGCGTACGCCCGGGTCGAGGAGCTGCTCGGCCGCTACCCGCTGCGCGGCATCAAGGGCCCGGTGGGCACGGCGCAGGACATGCTGGACCTGCTGGGCGGGGACGCGGGCAAGCTCGCGGAGCTGGAGCAGCGGATCGCCGGGCACCTGGGCTTCTCGCAGGCGTTCACCTCGGTCGGCCAGGTGTACCCGCGGTCCCTCGACTACGAGGTCGTCACCGCGCTGGTGCAGGTGGCCGCCGCGCCCTCGTCGCTGGCCAAGACGATCCGGCTGATGGCCGGGCACGAGCTGGTCACCGAGGGCTTCAAGCCGGGCCAGGTCGGTTCGTCCGCGATGCCGCACAAGATGAACACCCGCTCCTGCGAGCGCGTCAACGGGCTCATGGTGATCCTGCGCGGCTACGCCTCGATGACCGGTGAGCTGGCGGGCGACCAGTGGAACGAGGGTGACGTGTCCTGCTCGGTGGTGCGCCGGGTGGCCCTCCCCGACGCGTTCTTCGCCCTGGACGGCCTGCTGGAGACGTTCCTGACCGTGCTCGACGAGTTCGGCGCGTTCCCCGCCGTCGTCGCCCGCGAGCTGGACCGCTACCTGCCGTTCCTCGCCACCACCAAGGTGCTGATGGGCGCGGTGCGCGCGGGTGTCGGCCGTGAGGTGGCGCACGAGGCGATCAAGGAGAACGCGGTCGCCTCCGCGCTGGCGATGCGCGAGCAGGGCGCCGAGCGCAACGAGCTCCTCGACAAGCTCGCCGCCGACGAACGCCTTCCGCTGGGCCGCGCCGAGCTGGACGCGCTGATGGCCGACAAGCTGTCCTTCACGGGCGCGGCGGCCGACCAGGTCGGTGCCGTGGTCGGCCGGATCGAGGAGATCGCGAAGCAGCACCCCGAGGCCGCGGGCTACACCCCCGGAGCGATCCTCTGACCCGCTTCACTCCCGAGGAACTGGAGGCCGCCCGCGACCGTCTCGTGCCGGACGTCGTCGCGGACGGTCTCCTAGTGCTGTTCTGCGGCATCAACCCCGGCCTGATGACCGCCGCGACGGGCCACCACTTCGCCCGCCCCGGCAACCGGTTCTGGCCGGTGCTGCATCTGTCCGGGTTCACCCCGAGGCTCCTGAAGCCGTCCGAGCAGCGGGAGTTGCTGTCGTACGGCCTCGGCATCACCAACGTCGTGGCGCGGGCGACCGCGCGGGCCGACGAGCTGAGCGCGGAGGAGTACCGGGAGGGCGGGCGGCTGCTCGCCCTCAAGGTGGCGAAGTTGCGGCCACGCTGGCTGGCCGTGGTCGGGGTGACCGCCTACCGAGCCGCCTTCGACGACCGCAAGGCACAGGTGGGCCCGCAGGAACGGACGATCGGCGGCACGCGCGTGTGGGTGCTGCCGAACCCGAGCGGGCTGAACGCGCACTGGACCGCGCGGACGATGGCGGACGAGTTCGCGCGACTGCGGACGGCGGCCGAGAACGGCTAAGGGCCGCGATGGATCTCCGTGGGAGAAGGAGCGGTGCGCGCTCCCGGTGTGCCGGGCGGAAGTCCTCGTCCTTACTGGACGACGTACGCGGGCTTTCGCCGGTGCGGCGAGTGGGGGGTATCTCCCACGCCCTTGAGGCGGTGGGGAGCGTGCCGGGCGTCGTGACGGGGCCGACGGCGCCTGCCGCGGCACGCTGCCGGACAGGACCGCCATGCCGTGTTCCTGGCGAACGGGTCATGGCGGGTCGGTGTCCGTGACGACGGCGAGCAGGTGGACCTCGTCGTCCAGGTCGCGGTCCGTGACACCGAGGGCGAGCCAGCGGTCCGTGCCGGGGGGCTGCCAGAGGTTCACCTCGTCCACCAGCGCGCTGACGGTGGCCCAGGGCTCCGGTATCAGTTCGCCGCGATCGATGCGCACGACGACCGTCCCCATCCACCACGGTGGCTGCTGCTCGCCCCAACGGGCGTTCAGCATCAGGGACATGTGCTCCTTGAGGGCGTGGAAGTCCTCCACGGCCGGCAGCCGCCGCGCGACGTCGTCCGCCGGCAGCTCGTGACTCGCCGCCAACGACTCGATGCGGAATCCGGGGCCCGCCATGAACGCCTCGGACTCGCCGTGCGCCGCGGCGAGATCCCCGGTGCACAGCGAGTCGATCCTGGCGAGGTACGTCGCACTGTCCATGTGCTCCAGTAAACCGGCCGCCACTGACAATTGGCGGTCCGTCAGGCGACAGCGGGGCGCGGGCGCCGGACGTGCCCCTGCCGGCCCGGCGGACGGAGCGGGCGGCGGAGGCGCTGCGGGGGACGGTCATGGCCCGGGGAGGGGGACGGGACGCGGACGGGACGGAGACGGAGACGGGTGTCGGCGACCGTCGGGGTGGCCGCCGCCCGGCTGGTCCTCGGGACCGGGACGGTGACGGTGACGGCGCGGGTGAGCGCCGCCCCGGCGGAGCTGGGTCACGCGAGCGCCGCGCAGACCTGATCGCCGGGTACGCGTCGGGGTTCGTCGCACCCGCGTGAGCAGGCCGCGGCGGGGACGGCGGGCGCGGTGGTGGGCGGCCGGGGGACGCGGTGGCGGGGGCGGCCTGGGGAGGCGGTGGTGAGTGGCAGGCCAACGCGGTGGCGGGGCGGTGGGGACGCGTTGATGCGTGGCCGGCGAACGCGGTGGCGGGGCGGTGGGGACGCGTTGATGCGTGGCCGGCGAACGCGGTGGCGGGGCGGTGGGGACGCGGTCGGCAGGGACGGACGACCGGCCGGCCGGAGGCCGTCGGCACAGGCGGTGGCCGTCCCGCGTGGCCCGGCACTCGCCGGGGCCCGCCGCGCCGAGTACGATCCGGCCCACACGCGCACGAGCAGGGAGGACGGACGTTGGGGCGGCTGACCGGCGGGGATCCCTCGCTGCTGCGAAGGATCAATTCCGCGGTGGTGCTGCACGCGCTGCGTGCCACGGACTGCGCGACACTGACCGAGATCACCCGGGTGACGGGTCTGTCCCGGCCGACGGTCGAGGGTGTCGTCGAGGGACTCATCGAGGTGGGCTACGTCGTCGAGAAGGCGGCCGACGAGAGTGTCGTCCGACGTCAGGGGCGGCCCGCACGACGGTTCCGGTTCCGGGCCGAGGCCGGTCATCTGCTGGGCCTGGAGATCGGGGCGCACCGCGTCGCCGCGCTCCTGTCCGACCTGGACGGCCGGATCATCGGCGCGCAGGCCAAGGACGTGGACGAGACCGCGTCGGCGGACGAGCGGCTGGAGCGGCTGCGGACCGCGGTGGCCGAGCTGCTGCGCCGGGCCGGAGTCGCCCGCGGCTCCCTGCGCGCGGTGGGTGTCGGTACGCCGGGGATCGTGGAGGCGGACGGCACCGTCCGGCTGGGCACCGCGCTGCCGGAGTGGACGGGGCTGCGCCTGGGTGAACGGCTGAGCCGGTCCTTCAAGTGCCCGGTCCTGGTGGAGAACGACGCCAACGCCGCCGCGGTCGCCGAGCACTGGAAGGGCTCCGCGACCGAGTCCGACGACGTGGTGTTCGTCCTGGCCGGGCTGAGCCCGGGCGCCGGCGCCCTGATCGGCGGGCGGCTGCACCGGGGGTACGGCGGAGCCGCCGGTGAGATCGGGGCGCTCCATCTGCTGGGCCGGGAGGCGACTCCGGAGACGCTGCTGTCCACCACGGACGAGCCGCTGCACCCGCTCGACGAGCAGGCGGTGGCCAAGGTCTTCGCGCAGGCCCGCGAGGGCGACCAGCGGGCCCGCGCGGCCGTGGACCGCTTCATCCACCGGCTGGTGCACGACGTGGCGGCGCTGGTGCTGGCCCTGGATCCGGAGCTGGTCGTGATCGGCGGCTGGGCGGCCGGCCTGGACGGCGTACTGGAGCCGCTGCGACGGGAGTTGGACCGCTACTGCCTGCGCCCTCCGAAGGTCGCCCTGTCCCTCCTGGGCGAGGCCGCCGTGGCGACCGGCGCGCTGCGGCTGGCCCTCGACCACGTGGAGGAGCAACTGTTCGCGGTGGAGGGCACGGTGACGGCCCGCCGCTGAGGCGGGTCGGTCCTGTGACGGTGGGCTGCCGGTACGGCCACCCGGTCCCCGTCCGACCGGTACCAGCCGGTCCGCAACCGTCGGCCCTGCAACCCGGCACCCGTCGCAAGGGCAACCGTCAGCCCGGCACCATCGGTCCGGTACCGGACGACCCGGTACCGGTTGGCCGGCAGCCGGCTGTCGCCCGGCCCGACGAGCGCGGACGTGGTCTGCGGTGGTCAGGAGGCCCGGCGCTCCGGGTCCTGGTGGATCTCCACGCCGCCGGAGTCCCCGAAGGTCAGCCGGCAGGTGTCCGCCCGGTACGTGGCGACGGAGAGCGCGGCGGTGCGGCCGGCGGCGAGGTAACGGGTGGTGACGACGAGGACGGGCGCCCCCGGGAGCCGGTCCAGCTCCTTCGCGTCGTCCGCGCGGGCGGACCCGAGTTCGACGGCGCTCTCCTGGCCCTCCAGCTCCAGCCGCTGGAGCTCGCGCAGCACGGCACGCGCGCGTGCGGCTCCGGACGGCGCGTCTATGGCCGACAGCTCGGGCACCGCCGACTCCGCGATGTAGAGCAGCTCGGCGGCGACGGGCTGGCCGTGGGTCGTGCGCGAACGGCGGACCGTGTGCACGCGCTGGTCCTCACCGGTCTCCAGGGCGGCGGCGACGGCCGCGGGCGGCACGTCCAGGGTGCAGTCGACGGGCTGCCAGACGTCCCCGGCCGCGCCCGGCCAGTCGTGCTGCTCCGTGCCGACGGCCACGCCCACGCGCGGCGGGGCGACGGTCGTACCGACACCGCGGCGGCGCTGGAGCCTGCCCTCCAGTTCCAGCTGTTCCAGCGCCTGGCGGAGCGTGGCGCGGGCGACACCGAAGCGAGCGGCGAGGTCGCGCTCGTTGGGCAGGATCTCGCCCACGGAGAATTCGGAGTCCAGTGCCTCCGTGAGCACCGTCTTGAGATGCCAGTACTTCGGTTCCGGCACCGTTTCCAGCTGCGTGGTCCCCACCCTGTCCTCCGCAATCGCCGTGATCCGGCGGCTTTTTAACGCCCTTGTTTATTAAAGGTTGTTGCACTTCTCTGCGACCATAGGACGGCCCCCACCCTTGGTCAAGACCAATCCGGGCGGTTCGGGGCACCCAGGATCTCAGCCGGAGGCCAGGGAGAGCAGCTTGTCGGGATTGCGGATGATGTAGACGGCCTGAATACGTCCGTCCAGGACGTCCAACTGGAAGACGGCGTCGGGTTTGCCGCCGGACAGGACGAGGATCGCGGGGCCGCCGTTGACCTCCAGGAAGCGGAAGGACAGGTCGGGGGCACTCTTCCGGGCGGCGCCGAGCAGGAAGCGGCCCACGTTGTCGGCCGTCTCCAGGACCCGCAGCGGCGCCTTGGACTTGCCTCCGCTGTCGCCGACGAGACGGACATCCGGTGCGAGCAGGGACATCAGCCCCTCCAGGTCGCCGCCCCCGGCGGCGGCCAGGAACCGCTCGGTGAGATCGCGCCGCTGGACCGGGTCGACCTGGTAGCGGGGCCGCCGCTCCTCGACGTGCCGGCGCGCCCGCCCGGCGAGCCGGCGCACGGCGGGCTCGCCCCGGTCCAGCATGGCGGCGATCTCGGCGTACGGGTAGCCGAACGCCTCGCGCAGGACGAACACCGCGCGCTCCAGCGGCGACAGCGACTCCAGCACGACCAGGACGGCGAGGGAGACGGTGTCGGCGAGCACCGCCCGCTCCTCGGTGTCGGGCACGGTGTCCCCGAAATCGGTGACGTACGGCTCGGGCAGCCACGGGCCGACGTACGTCTCGCCGCGCGCCTTCACCTGGCGCAGCCGGTCGATGGCGAGGCGGGTGGTGACGCGCACAAGGTAGGCGCGCGGCTGGCGCACCTCACCGCGGTCGGCGGCCGACCAGCGGAGCCAGGCCTCCTGCACGACGTCCTCGGCGTCGGCCACGCGGCCGAGCATGCGGTAGGCGACGCCCAGGAGGACGGGGCGGTGCGTTTCGAAGTCGTCGGTCACGTCGGTCACGGTGTCGGCGGTCACGACTCCATCCCAGCCGAGGGGCGCGACCGTGTCCAGGCGCCCCGGGGCGCGCCCTCTTTGGGGGCTACCAGCCGGTAGCAATTGCTGACAAGCTGTCTACCCCGTGTTCGCCTGTGCGGCCGCCAGTCCGCCAGTCCGCCAGTCCGCCGAGGAGCATCTCCATGTCCACCAGCACTGTGTCGTTCGACGTGCCCTCTCCCAGGGGCCCTCAGCCCGTCACCGTCTCGTACACGCGCGCGGGCAGCGGCGCTCCCCTGCTCCTGCTGCACGGGATCGGGCACCACCGGCAGGCCTGGGACCCGGTGGTGGACATCCTCGCGGCCGAGCGTGACGTGATCAGTGTCGACCTGCCCGGGTTCGGGGTCTCCCCCGGTCTGCCGGACGGTCTCGCCTACGACCTGGCCACCACCACCGCGGTGTTCGGCGCGTTCTGCGAGGCGCTGGAACTCGACCGGCCGCACGTGGCGGGCAACTCGCTCGGCGGGCTGCTCGCCCTGGAGCTGGGCCGGGAGAAGCTCGTGCGGTCGGTCACCGCGCTGTCCCCGGCCGGGTTCTGGACGCTGGCCGAGCGGCGCTACGCCTTCGGTGTGCTCCTCAGCATGCGGCGCATCGCCGAGCGGATGCCGCTGCCGCTGGTCGAGCGACTGGCCCGCTCGGCGGCCGGCCGGGCCGTCCTGACGAGCACCATCTACGCCCGCCCGAGCCGCCGCGCGCCCGAGGCCGTCGTCGCGGAGACACTGGCGCTGGCGCGGGCCACCGGCTTCACCGAGACCCTCCGGGCCGGTACCAGCGTCCAGTTCACCAAGGACATCCCCGACCTCCCGGTCACCCTGGCCTGGGGCACACGGGACTGGCTGCTGGTGCCGCGGCAGGGCGTCCGGGCCAAGGCAATCATCCCCCGGGCGCGGCTGGTGCGGCTGCCCGGCTGCGGTCACTGCCCGATGAACGACGACCCCGCGCTCGTCGCGCGCGTCCTTCTCGACGGCAGCCGCTGAAGGGACGAGGGCGAGGCGCACCCTCCAGCGCCCCGACGGCTCTCCGCCGACGCGCGGGCGGGTGGCCCGACCCTGAAGCTGTCCGGGCTGGAGGCGTTCCGCGCCGACCGCCCCCGCACAAAAGCGGAGGTGTTCCCGTTCCGGCGCGTTTAGGGTCCCGTGCCATGACGTCGTCATCAACCGGTCCAGGTGACCGCCCGGCCGCCGGCTTGGAGGCCCTCGACTCCGGGGCTGCCGACCCCGGGGCTGCCGATTCCAGGGCCGCCGGCTCCGGAGCTGCCGGTTCCGGGGCCGCCGGCACCGAAGGCACGGGCTCCGAAGGCACCGGCTCCGGAGGCACCGCGTGGGAGTTGCTTCTGCCCGCGGCGTCGGCGCCGGCCCGCGCGCGCGGGCGTGCGCTCCAGGAGGCCCTGCGTGCGGCGGTCCGCTCGGGGCGGCTCACGGCGGGCACCCGGCTGCCGTCGAGCCGGGACCTGGCGGCCGACCTCGGCGTGTCGCGGGGCCTGGTCACGGAGGCGTACGAGCAGTTGACGGCGGAGGGCTATCTGCGCAGTGGCCGCGGGGCCGGGACGTGGGTGGGCGACGCGGTGCGGGCCGCGCGTCCCCGCGCGCGTGACCTCGCCCCGCGCTCCCCCGGCGCCAAGGCCGACTTCGTTCCGGGCACCCCGGACCTGGCGCTGTTCCCGCGTGCCGCGTGGGCCGCCGCGCAGCGCGGTGTACTGGCCGAGGTGGCGCACCAGGAACTCGGCTACCCCGACCCGCGCGGACTGCCCCGGCTGCGCACCGCGCTGGCCGAACTGCTGGCGCGTCGCCGGGGCGTGGTCGCCGACCCGGAACGGATCGTGATCGTCGCCGGGGTGACCCAGGCGACCGCGCTCCTCGGTTTCGTCCTCCGCGCGCGCGGGGTGCGTTCCGTCGGGGTCGAGGACCCCGGAAGCCCCCAGCACGCCGAGCTGTACGCGGCGGCCGGCGTCACCACGGTGCCGGTGCCCCTGGACGGCGAGGGCCTCGCCGTCGAAGCGCTGCGGGCCTCGGGTGTACGGGCCGTGGTGACGACCCCCGCCCACCAGTTCCCCACCGGGGTCGCCTACTCCGCGCGGCGCCGCGCCGACCTGCTCGACTGGGCGCGGTCCGTGGACGGCCTCGTCCTGGAGGACGACTACGACGGCGACTTCCGCTACGACCGCGCCCCCGTCGGCGCGTTGCAGGGGCTCGACCCGGAACACGTGGCCTACACCGGCTCGGTCAGCAAGTCCCTCGCGCCGGGGCTGCGGCTGGGCTGGCTGCTGGTCCCGGACCCGCTCGTCGAGGAGGTCGTCGCCCGCAAGCGGACCCTGGACCTCGGTCATCCCTCCCTGGACCAGGCGCTGTTCGCCCGGTTCGTGGAGCGCGGCGACTACGACCGCCAGTTGCGCCGCTGCCAACGCGCCTACCGGGAACGGCGGGACGCCCTCGTCACCGCCCTGGAGGAGCACTTCCCCGGCACGGAGGTGTCCGGGATCTCCGCGGGACTGCACGTCATCGCCGCGCTGCCGGAGCGCTACGGCCCCCAGGACCGGTTCCTCGCGGACCTGGCGGCGGCCGGGGTGGCCGTACGCCCGCTGTCGGACTGCAGACACGTGCGTACCGAGGCCGACGGCAAGGGCACGATCCGGCTGGTCCTCGGGTACGCGCACCTGTCGCCCGCGCGCATCCGGGACGGCGTACGGAGGATGGCCGAGGCGGCCGCCTGCTGACGGGCGTCACGGCCACAGGCTGACCGGCGTGGTGGGGGCCATCCCGGCGGGCGTGACGGGGCCTATGCCGACGGGCCTGGCGAGCCGCATGCCGACGGGCGTGGCTGGTCCCGAGCCGACGGGCTGGCAGCCGCACGCCGTGCATACCAGCGGGCGTGGCTGGTCCCGAGCCGACGGACATGGCGGCCGCCTGCCGACCAGCCCGACGCACGCACGGGCCACATGCCGACGGGCGTGGCTGGTCCCATGCCCGCGGTGGGGCGGGTGGGCGTTCGGCGGGTTCGTGCCTGTCGGGGGAGACCTGTGGGCGGGTGGATGTGCGGCGGTCGTGCGGAGGTGTCCGTCGGGCGGGCAGGTGTGCGGCGGTTCTGCGTGACGGGGGCGGCCCGTGGGGGCGGGTGGGTGTGCGGCGGTCGTGTACGCGAGGGGCCCGCCGTGTGGGGCAGGTCGGTGTGCGGCGGAGGTCTCCCCCGACGCGCACGAACCCGTTCGAACACCCACCCCTCCCGACAGGCCCCGACAGAGCCACCGGATCCCGCGTGGCGGGCCACCGCCGGTCATGCCGCGCACACGGGTCCCCTTGTGCTCGGGGTCAGTTGTTCACCTGTGGTTTCCGTGCGCGCTGCGGCGCCCCCGTAGTTGTGGCACTGCACACTGGCCGGATCCCGTTCCCCGGAGGCGTCTCCATGTCCCACCGTCCGCTTCCCGGCCGCCGCAGTGTTCTGCGCGGCTCCCTGGCCGCCTCGGCGGCCCTGACCCTGCCCGGCGCGCTCGGCGCGGCGCCGGCCTTCGCCCTGTCCGGGCGCCCGAAGGCGGGCTGGGGCGTGCAGACGGGAGACGTGACCACCGACTCCGGTCTGGTGTGGGTGCGCTCCGACCGGCCGGCCCGGATGATCGTCGAGACGTCCGCGACGGAGTCGTTCCGCAATCCGCGCAGATGGCACGGACCGCTGCTCGGCACGGGCACGGACTTCACCGGCACCACGCGGCTGCGCGGGCTGCCGTCGGGCGAGCAGATCCACTACCGCGTCCTGCTCGCCGACCCGGACGACCCGCGCCGCACCGGCGAGCCGGTGACCGGCACCTTCCGCACGGCGTCCGCCAGGCGGCGCGACGGCGTGCGGTTCGTCTGGTCCGGCGACCTGGCCGGGCAGGGCTGGGGCATCAACCCGGACCTCGGCGGCTACCGGATCTACGACGCGATGGCGGCGCTCGACCCGGACTTCTTCCTGTGCAGCGGCGACAACATCTACGCCGACGGCCCGATCAGCGCGACCGCCGCCCTGCCCGACGGCGGCACCTGGCGGAACATCACCACCGAGGAGAAGTCCAAGGTCGCCGAGACCCTGGCCGAGTTCCGCGGCAATTTCCGGTACAACCTGCTGGACGACAACCTGAAGAGGTTCAACGCCCAGGTGCCGTCCATCATCCAGTGGGACGACCACGAGGTCACCAACAACTGGTACCCGGGCGAGATCCTCGGTGACGCCCGGTACACGGAGAAGCGGGTCGACGTCCTCGCCGCCCGCGCCCGGCAGGCGTTCGCGGAGTACTTCCCGATCTCGACGCTGCGCCGCCCCGACGGCCGGGTCCACCGGGTCCAGCACCACGGCCCGCTACTGGACGTCTTCGTCCTCGACATGCGCACCTACCGCAACGCGAACTCGACGGACGACCAGCCCGCCGACGCGCAGGGCATCCTCGGCCGCGAGCAGCTGGAGTGGCTCAAGCGCGAGCTGGCCCGCTCCCGCGCGGTGTGGAAGGTGATCGCCTCCGACATGCCGATCGGCCTGGTCGTCCCGGACACCGGTGACGGCAAGCCGAACATCGAGGCCGTCGCGCAGGGCGACCCGGGCGCGCCGCTCGGCCGTGAGCTCCAGATCGCCGAACTGCTGCGGTTCGTCAAGCACCGGCGGATCACCGGCACGGTGTGGCTGACCGCCGACGTCCACTACACCTCGGCCCAGCACTACGACCCCTCGCGGGCCGCGTTCAAGGACTTCGCGCCGTTCTGGGAGTTCGTCTCGGGGCCGCTGAACGCGGGTGCCTTCCCGGCCAACACACTGGACGGCACGTTCGGCCCGGACCGGGTCTTCGTGAAGGCGCCCACCGTGGCCAACGTCTCGCCCGCCGGCGGCTACCAGTTCTTCGGGGAGGTCGACATCGACGGCGACAGCGGGGACCTGACCGTGCGGCTGCGGGAGCAGGACGGCACCGTCCTGTTCACCCAGGTGCTACGGCCGGGCCGGGTCGGCCAGTAACCCCGTACCGTCGAGGGGCCGTTGCTGTCCAGGGGCCGTTGCTTGCCGGGGGCCGTTGCTTGCCGGGGGCCGTTGCTTGCCGGGGGCCGTTGCTTGCCGGGGGGTCGTCACGCATCCGGCGTCATGTTCGGGTAGGCGACACCTCGGCGTCAGATTGATGTCCCACCTTGTCGGCACTGATCCGAAAAGGGACAGAACGACACTTTACCGATCAGTCACAGAGCGTTCGTGATCACGCAACACCGTTCCTTCACAGTGGTTGCATGACTCGAGAACTGTCTGTTGTGACACGCGCCAGAGACGGCCGCCCCGTGCACCACTGGCGGCGCGACATCATCGAACTCGCCGCCCTGTTCACGGCCGTCGCGGTGGCGGACGCCGTGGCGAACCTGGTCGGCCACGGCCCCGACGGTCCCGCGCTGCTGGTGGTCTCGGCGGTCCTGCTGATCGCCACGGCCTCCTTCCACACATGGTGGGCACGCCATCACGGTCATGCCCCGCCGACCGGTGATACCGGTGCCCGGCCGCTGCCCGGGGAGCGGGAGGCCGGGCCGTCGGACCAGCCGGCATCGGGTGCGGACGCGGTGGCCGGGGAGAGCACCCTGTGGCGGATGCGGACGACGGTGAAGGACACGCCGGGCTCCCTGGCCACCCTGTGCACAGCCCTCGCCGGGCAGCGGGTCGACATCCTGAGCCTCCAGACGCATCCGCTGGCCGACGGCACGGTGGACGAGTTCCTGCTGCGCGCCCCCGCCGCACTCGCGGGCTCCGAGGTGACCCGGGTCGTCGCGCTGGCCGGCGGTGCCGACACCTGGATCGAGCGGGCGGACGCCCATGACCTGGTGGACGCGCCGACCCGGGTCCTCGGCCTGGCCACCCGCACAGCGCTGGACGCGGCCGAACTCCCGCTGGCGCTGCGGCAGTTGCTGGGCCGGTGCACCATCCGTTCGCTGCCCGCCAGGCCGGTGACCGGAAGCGGGAGTGCGCAGTCCGTGCCGGTGGAGGGGGTGCTGGAGGACACCGTGATGCGGCTGCGGGCTCCGGAAGGCGGCGTGATCACCGTGGAGCGGCCGTATCTGCCCTTCACCCCGACCGAGTTCGCGCGGGCGCGCGCCCTGGTGGAACTGGACGCGCGGCTCGGTCCGCGGGTGCCGCTGGGCAAGGACGTGCTGACGCTGCCTGAGGGCAACTCGATCACCGTGCGGCGGGCCGACGTCGGTGACCTGGACGCCGCGAAGGCGATGCACGAACGGTGCTCGGCGCGGACGCTCGCGATGCGCTACCACGGTCCGGTCGGCGACGCCGACCGCTATCTGAACCACCTGCTCAGCCCGCGCTTCGGCCGGACCCTCGCCGTCCAGGCCGCCTCCGGGCGCGTCGTCGGACTCGGTCACCTCCTGTGGGACGGGGACGAGACGGAGGTCGCCCTGCTCGTCGAGGACGCCTGGCAACGGCGCGGCGTGGGGGCGGAACTCCTCGGCCGGCTGGTGGCGATGGCGGTCGAGGCCGGCTGCGCGAGCGTGTACGCGGTGACGCAGTCGTCCAACACCGGCATGGTCGCCGCGATGCGCGGCCTGGGGCTCCCCCTCGACTACCAGATCGAGGAGGGCACCCTGGTGATCACGGCCCGACTCGACCCGGCCCCGGTCGGCGCGCGGGCGCCGCACGGATACCGGCAGGAGCGGGAGTTCGACGAGGAGACCACGCGGGACCAGCGGAACGGCGGTTCCCTGGCGGAACGGACCGACTAGCGGGACGGGACCGACTGGCGGGACGGACCAACTGGCGGAACGGACCGACTGGCGGAACGGCCCGACCGACCAGCAGGACGGGCCACCGGCGTGCCGAACCGACCAGCGGGACGGAGCGGCCGGCAGGACGGAGGACCGGCGCCAGGGACCGACTAACGGGACGGGCAGTCGCGGGTTTCGGCTCGGCGCACGGTTCGGCGCACACTGCCGGGCCGTCCGCCGAGCGCCCGGTCCAGGTCCCGCCACAGGTCATCGACGTCCTCCAGCCCCACCGACAGCCGCAGCAGCCGGTCACTCACCCCGGCGCCCCGGCGGTCCTCGGCGGCCACGACACGGTGGCTGATCGAGGCGGGGTGCTGAAGGAGCGTGTCGACGCTGCCGAGACTCACGGCGGGGGTGATCAGCCGGACCCCGCCGATGACCTCGTGCGGGTCGCCGGCCACCTCGAAGGCGATCATCGCGCCGCCGAGGCGCGGGTAGCGGACGCGGCCGACGCGCGGATCGGCGGCAAGGCGCCGGGCCAGTTCGGCGGCCGTCGCGGAAGCGGCGCGCACCCGCACCGGAAGCGTCGCCAGGCCGCGCAGCAGCAGGTACCCGGCCAGCGGGTGCAGGACCCCGCCGGTGGCGAAGCGGACCTGCCGCAGCCGTCCGGCGAACTCCTCGTCGCAGGCCACCACGCCCGCCATCACGTCACCGTGGCCACCGAGGTACTTGGTGGCGCTGTGCAGCACCAGCCGCGCGCCGTGTTCGGCGGGCCGCTGGAGCACGGGGGTGGCGAAGGTGTTGTCCACGAGCAGCGGCACGGACCCGCAGGCGTGGGCCACGGCACGCAGGTCCGCCTCGACGAGCGTGGGATTGGCCGGGGACTCGACCATCACCAGCCCGGTGTCCGGGCGCAGGGCGTCCGCGATCCCGGCCGGATCGGTCCAGGTCACCTCGGAGCCGAGCAGTCCGGCGGTCAGCAGGTGGTCGCTACAGCCGTACAGGGGACGGACGGCCACCACGTGCCGCAGGCCCAGGGAGGCCCGTACCAGGAGGACGGCGGTCAGCGCGGCCATCCCGCTGGCGAAGGCGACCGCGGCCGCGGTGCCCTCCAGCCGGGCCAGCGCGGTCTCGAAGCGGGCGACGGTCGGGTTGCCCAGCCGGCCGTAGACCGGCGGACCGTCCGGCTCGGCACCGGTGGCGGCGAAGGCGTCGACACGGGCGGCCTCGCCGCGGCTGTCGTAGGACGGGTAGGTGGTGGACAGGTCGATCGGCGGGGCGTGCAGGCCCTGCCGGGCGAGGTCGTCGCGGCCGGCGTGGACGGCCTCGGTGGCCAGTGCTCTGGGTGCGGTGCGCGCTGAGTCCATGGACCGAAGGATGAACATCGGCCGAGGTCACGGGTCCGATCGCCGTGTTACGTTCGGCGCATGACCGCATCTGTCGTACTGGATCCGGTGGACCTCCATCTGCTGCGGCTGCTACAGAACGACGCCCGGACCACCTACCGGGACCTCGCCGCGCGGGTCGGTGTCGCGCCCTCGACCTGTCTGGACCGGGTGACCCGGCTGCGCCGCTCGGGCGTCATCCTGGGCCATCAGCTGCGGCTGGATCCGGCCAAGCTGGGGCGGGGCCTGGAGGCCCTGCTGTCCGTGCAGGTCAGGCCGCACCGGCGGGAGCTGGTGGGACCGTTCGTGGAACGGATCCGGGCGCTGCCGGAGTCGCGGACGGTCTTCCATCTGACCGGGCCCGACGACTACCTCGTGCTGGTCGCGGTCGCCGACATGGCGGATCTTCAGCGGCTGGTGCTGGACGAGTTCACGTCCCGGCGCGAAGTGGCACGCGTGGAGACCCGGCTGATCTTCCAGCAGTGGGACTGCGGGCCGCTGCTCCCGCCTACGCCCTCGGCTCAATCCGAGTGACGCGCGGCGGCCCCTCGTACGAGGATGGACCGCATGTCAGAGACCAAGAGCCCGCTGCCCCGTGAGGTCGCCGACGCCTACGTCGACGAGCTCATCGCCCTCGACCCGGTCACCGGAACCTACCTCGGTGTGCGGGAGAGTTCACGCCGTCTGCCCGATCTGTCGCCCGCGGGCCAGGAGGCGCTCGCGGAGCTGGCGCGCCGGACCCTCGCGCGGCTCGACGAGGCCGAGCGGCAGCCCGGCGCGGACAGCGACATCGAACGCCGGTGCGCCCGCCTGCTGCGCGAGCGGCTCACCGCGGAACTCGGGGTGCACGAGGCCGACGAGGGCCTGCGCGCGGTCGGCAACCTGGCCACGCCCGCCCACTCGGTGCGCGAGGTCTTCACCGTCACACCGACCGAGACCGACGAGGACTGGGCGGCGGTCGCCGAGCGGCTGCGCGCGGTACCGGCCGCGCTGGCGGGCTACCGCGCCTCCCTCGCGCTGGGCCTGGAGCGCAGGCTGTACGCCGGTCCGCGACCGACCGCCACCTTCGTCGGCCAGCTCGCCGAATGGGCGGACACCGACGGCAAGGGCACCGGCTGGTTCGAGGACTTCGCGTCGGCGGGCCCCGAGGCGCTGCGTCCGGAGCTCGACGAGGCGGCCCGCGCGGCGACCGCCGCCGTGGCCGAGCTGCGGGACTGGATGCGTGACGTGTACGCGCCGGCGATCGAGGGCGCCCCGAACACCGTGGGCCGTGAGCGGTACGCCCGCTGGTCGCGCTACTTCAACGGCACCGACCTCGACCTGGACGAGGCGTACGCGTACGGCTGGGCCGAGTACCACCGGCTGCTGGCCGAGATGACGCGGGAGGCGGAGAAGATCCTGCCCGATGCCCCAACGCCGTGGGTGGCGCTCGCCCACCTCGACGAGCACGGCAAGCACATCGAGGGCGTCGACGAGGTGCGGGACTGGCTGCAAGGCCTGATGGACCAGGCCATCGACGCGCTCGACGGCACCCATTTCGAACTCGCCGAGCGGGTGCGCAGGGTCGAGTCGCGCATCGCCCCGCCCGGTGGCGCGGCGGCCCCCTACTACACGCCCCCGTCGGAGGACTTCTCCCGTCCGGGCCGGACCTGGCTGCCGACGATGGGCCAGACCCGTTTCCCGGTCTACGACCTGGTCTCCACCTGGTACCACGAGGGCGTCCCGGGCCACCACCTTCAGCTCGCGCAGTGGGTGCACGTCGCCGGGAACCTCTCCCGCTACCAGGCATCCATCGGCATGGTGAGCGCCAACGCGGAGGGCTGGGCGCTGTACGCGGAGCGGCTGATGGACGAACTCGGCTTCCTCACGGACGCGGAGCAGCGGCTCGGCTATCTCGACGCGCAGATGATGCGGGCGGCCCGGGTCATCGTCGACATCGGCATGCACCTGGAGCTGGAGATCCCGGCGGACTCCCCCTTCCACCCCGGCGAGCGCTGGACGCCGGAGCTGGCACAGGAGTTCTTCGGCGCGCACAGCAGCCGTCCGGCGGACTTCGTGGAGAGCGAGCTGACCCGCTACCTGACGATCCCGGGGCAGGCGATCGGCTACAAGCTCGGCGAGCGTGCCTGGCTCCTCGGCCGGGAGAAGGCACGCGAGCGGCACGGCGACGCCTTCGACCTCAAGACCTGGCACATGGCGGCCCTGTCCCAGGGCTCGCTGGGCCTGGACGACCTGGTGGACGAGCTGTCCGCCCTCTGATCCGCGAGTGAGGCGGCCGACCGGTGCCGGGCCGTGCCCCGGACCCGGGGTCAGCGCCGGAAGCCGCCCTCCGAGTCGATGACCTGACCGGTGATCCAGCCCGCCTCGTCCGTGGCCAGCCACGCGATGAGGCGGGCGGGGTCGTCGGGCATGCCCCAGCGGCCGGCCGGGAACATCGCGGCGACGGCCTCGTACGCCTCACCGGTCAGGTAACCCGTGTCCACGGGACCGGGGTTGACCGTGTTCACGGTGACCCCGTGCTCGGCGAGGGTGGTCGACAGCGAACGCGTGACGGAGGCGAGGGCGCCCTTCTGGAGGGCGTACGCGATCTCGCCGGGCATGCCGGCGCCGTGGTCCTGACCGGACGTCATCATCACCACCCGGCCGCCCAGGGTGCCCGGCGGCAGCGTGGCGCGCAGCCGCGCGTAGGCCTGCACGAGCAGCAGCACCGAGCGGGTGTCGACCGCCCAGTGCGCGTCGAGCATCGTGGCGTCGATCGTGTCGAGGGTGCCGTCGAGGCCGCTGCGGGCGTGGTTGGCGACGAGGATGTCGAGCCGCCCGCCGAGCGCCGAGGCCGCGCTCGCGATCAACTCCCCGGACACGGCGGGGTCGGACAGGTCACCGGGCCCCGACACGACCCGGGCGTCCGGATCGGCGAGCGCCGCCCGCACGGAGGCGGCCACCTCCTCGGGACGGTCGGCACCCCACGGCATCTCCTCGTCGTGCGGGACGTGATGGTGCAGATAGACGCTCGCCCCGTAGGCGGCGAGCCGTCGCGCCACGGCATGCCCGATACCGGCCCGCCGACTGGCCCCGGTGACCAGGGCGGTCCGGCCGCGCAACGGCAAGGGGTCACGACGCAACTCTTCGGGAGTGGGACCGGGATGCGTAGGCCGAGGCATGGGGCCCATGATGAGCGGAGCCGGGGTGGACTCGCACGCCAATTCCGGACGCCGCGAGCGACGCACGGCGGGACTGGGGAGACGGTGTGCGCACGGTGGGACGACGCTCCCGGGCGCCCCAGGCGACGGGCCTGCGCCCGGACGGACCTGCGGCACTCGGACGCGCCGCCGAAACCACGTCCGCCGTCGGACTGGCGGGCTGCTGGGCTCGGGGCGTGCGCGCCGTCGCGCTGGACAGGGGGCGGCGGCGTGGTCCGAGTGGACACGCGGTGACCGTACGGCCGGGGCGGACACGCGTCACCGTGGTGAGCTGGGCAAGAGTCCACGCCGTCGCGCTCGACAAGCGGCCCGCACGGCCGTGCCGCACATGCAGCAACCGCGGTCGCGCGGAGCAAGACTCCCCGCCGTCGCCCCGGGCACGCGGCGATCGTGGTCCCGCCGGGCAAGAGTCCGCGCCGACAGCGACAAGCGGCCACCACACGGCCGGGGTGGACACGCGGCCACCGCGGTCGCGCGGAGCAAGACTCCCCGCCGTCGCCCCCGCGCACGCGGCCGTCGTGGTCCCGCCGGGCAAGAGCCCGCGCCGACAGCGACAAGCGGCCACCACACGGCCGGGGTGGACACGCGGCCACCGCGGTCGCGCGGAGCAAGACTCCGTGCCGTCGCCCCAGCACGCGGCCACCACGGTCGCGCGAACAAGACTCCCCGCCGTCGCCCCGCGCACGCGGCCGTCGTGGTCCCGCCGGGCAAGAGCCCGCGCCGTCGGCGACTCCGCACGCCCCGGGGTGGACACGCGGCCACCGCGGTCGCGCGGAGCGAGAGTCCGCGTCATCGCCCCCGACACGTGTGGCCCGTGTTCTCAGGACGGCTCTCTCCGCCGAGGTCAGTTCGGCAGGCGCCGTAGCTGTACGAGGCTGAGCCAGGTCTCGGGGCCGGGCTGGACCTGGGCGGCGCGTACCGCGTAGCTGCCCGGATCCAGGACGACCCTGACGTGGTCGGCGCGCGTGGAGTCGTGGCCCGGCCAGGCCGCGTCGAAGAGGACGACCGGTCCGGGCACGGTCCAGCGCACCTCGTCCTCCCAGTCCGCCGTGGCGAGAGCCGTCGGCACTCCGGCGAGCAGGTCGGCCTCGGAGTCGGCGGCGCCCCACCGGACGAAGGTCTCGTGGTCGGGCAGGAACGCGGTGGAGGCGGGTTCGTCCCCGAGGACCAGCGCCGCCGAGTCCCCGACCGGGAGCAGCCCCACGGTTCCGTCGACCTCGCAGGCCCGGTCGTAGTCCGAGGCGATCTCGTCCCCGTCGGCTCCCGCCCAGAACGGCAGGACCGTCTCCGGCACCGCTATGAGCGGCCCGCCGCCCGACTCGACCCACTCCACCGCGCCCGGATCCGCGTATCGCACCATGCGGCAGAACCTACACGCCCACCCATTTCACGGGACTGGGGCCTCAGCAACCGCAGTTCTCCGCGTCCGCCGGAGCGGTGAGCGGGTCGGCGGTCCGCCGCTCGCGGCCCTCCCAGGTCTCGAACGCGAAGCCCTCGCGTGCCCAGTACTCGAACCCGCCGAGCATCTCCTTGACCTGGTAGCCCAGTTCGGCGAGGGCGAGCGCGGCCCGGGTCGCGCCGTTGCAGCCGGGACCCCAGCAGTACGTCACGACCGGCACGTTCCTGTCGAGGATTCCCTCCGCCTGTGCGGGGATGAGGGCGGTGGGCAGATGGATCGCGCCGGGGATGTGCCCCTGGTCCCAGGACTCGGTGGAGCGGGAGTCCAGGACGACGAACCCGGGGTCGCCGTCGCCCGCGAGCGCGGCGGCGACGTCGGACACGTCGGCGTGGAAGGCGAGGCTCGCGCGGAAGTGGGCGGCGGCCTCGGCCGGGGGCGCGGGGGCGACCCGGAGGACGGGGTTGGCGGGGTTGGCGGGGTTGGCGGGGTTAGCGGGGTTAGCGGGGTTGGCGGGGTTAGCGGGGTCGACAGGCATGGTCGTGGTGCTGCTGACGCTCATGGGGTGGCCCTTTCGCCGGCGATGCGATGCCGTGGGGATGCAATGCGGTGCGGTGCTGCGCGGCGCGGTGCTGCGCGGTGCGGTGTGCTGCGGTCGGGTCGGGGCGCCGCGGTGCGGTGATCAGAAATCTACGGTCGTCGGTCACCTTCCAGAAGGCGTGATCCCCGGCGTACCGCTTGCTCCGCCGGTGATTCCCCTGCTATCCCTCGGGCATGACCGCGTTTTCCCCGGACGCCACCGACTGGCGCATCCTCGACGTCCTCCAGCGGGAGGGCCGGGCCAGTTTCGCCGAGTTGGCCCGTGCCGTGTCCATGTCCCCGAGCGCGGTGACCGAGCGGGTGCGGCGGCTGGAGGAGGCGGGCGTGATCCGGGGATACGCGGCCGTGGTGGACCCCGACCGGTTGGGCCTGCCGATCCTGGCGTTCGTGCGTCTGCGCTATCCGACCGGGAACTACAAGCCGTTCCACGACCTGGTCGACGCCACCGTCGAGATCCTGGAGGCGCACCACGTCACCGGTGACGACTGTTTCGTCATCAAGGTCGCCGCACGCTCCATGCGCCATCTCGAAGAGGTGACGGGCCGGATCGGCACGCTGGGTTCGGTCACCACCAGCGTGGTCTACTCGTCCCCGCTGCCCCGGCGCCCGCTCGGCCGCTGACCTCAGCCGGTGCCGCGCTGCCGCAGTACGGAGCCCGAGCGGCCCTTCACCACCTCCAGCTGGGCGTGGATGCGCCGCCGCAGATCGGGGACATGGCTGACGATGCCGACGCTGCGGTCCCGTTCACGCAGGGAGTCGAGCACGTCGAGGACCTCGTCGAGCGTCTGGTCGTCGAGGCTGCCGAAGCCCTCGTCGATGAAGAGCGTGTCCAGCCGCACCCCGCCGGCCTCGTCGGTGACGACGTCCGCGAGGCCGAGCGCGAGGGCGAGCGAGGCGAAGAAGGTCTCGCCGCCCGACAGCGTCGCCGTGTCCCGTTCGCGTCCGGTCCAGGCGTCGACGACGTGCAGTCCGAGGCCGCTGCGGCCCCGGCCGGTGCGGCCGTCGGAGTGGACGAGGGTGTACCGGCCGGAGGACATGCGCTGGAGCCGCAGCGTCGCGGCGGCGGCCACCTGTTCCAGCCGGGCCGCCAGGACGTACGACTCCAGGCGCATCCTGCGTTCGTTGTCGGCCGAGGTGCCCGCGGCGAGACCGGCCAGCCGGGCCACCCGGTCGTACTCGGCGCGCAGCGGTGCCAGCCGTCGTACACCGGCGGCCGCGCGCGCGGAGAGGCGGTCGAGGTCGGTGCGGCGCCGGTGCGCGGCGTCACGGGCGGAGGCGGCCTCGCGCAGCCGCTGGGCCGCCGCGGCGGCGGCCCGCTCGGCCGAGGCGAGGTCGGCGGGCGGCTGCTGGGCGGCGGCCGCGGTGTCGGCCTCGGCGAGGACGGCACGTACCGCCGCCTCCTCCGCCTGCCAGGCGTCCAGGCGGTGTTGGAGTGCCCGGTGGGCCGAGTCGTCGAGCAGGGCGGCGGCCGCGGCCTGCGGGGTGTCGAAGCCGGCCCGGAAGGCGGCGTCGGAGAGCCGGGCGTCGGCGTCCTTGAGGCGCTGGGCGGTGTCCTCGGCCACTCGCGCGCGGTCGGCGGCGTCGGTGAGCAGGGCGGTCCGCCGCTCCAGTTGCGTGGCCCGCGCGGCGACGCTGTCGGCGGCGCCGCGCGCCTGGGCGAGTTCGCAGTCCAGGGCGGCCTTCTCCCGGTCCAGCCGCTCACGCCGGCCGACCCGGGCCGCGGCTCGCACGGCCGCCTGCTGGTGGGCGGCGGTCCGCTGCTCGTGCTCCTCCTCCGCCCGCCGCAGCTCCTCGTGCGCGGAGTGCAGCCCGGAGGCGTCGCGGCGGGCTCGCGTGTACAGCCGCTCCAACTCCTCCGCCTCGGCCGCGAGGTCCGCGGTCGGTGTGTCCCCGGCTTCGGCGGTGGCGGCGGCCAGGGCTTCCCGTACGACACCCAGGCGGCGCTCGTCCTCGGTGCGCTGTTCCTCGGCCCGCTGGTAGGCGGCGAGGGCGCGCTCCTCCGCCTCGCGGTCGACGTGCCCGGCGACCTTGCGGGCCGGGGCGGGGTGTTCGGTGGCTCCGCAGACGGCGCACGGCTCGCCCTCGGCGAGGTTCGCGGCGAGTTCGGCGGCGATGCCGTTCAGTCGCTGTTCCTTGAGGTCGAGCCAGTGGGCGCGGGCCCGGACGGCGCGTTCGGCCGCGGCGAGAGCCTGCCGCTGCGCGGCGTCGGTGTCGCCCGCGAACTGGTCGCGCTGCCGGGCCGCCTGGAGCCTGCGCTGGGCCGGACCGCGCTGCACGGCGAGTTGTTCGGCCCGGGCGGCCGCCTCCTGAGCGGACTCGATACGGCTCTGGAGCCCGGCCCGGGTCGCCTCCCACCCGGCGAGCCAGACCTCCGCCTCCTGCCGGACGTCCTCGTCGGCCCGCTCCTGGCGGTCCAGATCACCGCGCTCCGCGACGAGTTCCGCCAGCCGACGCTCGGCTCGACGCGCCGACTCCAACCCGCCCAGCTCCTCGGCGGCACGGCGCGCGGCGGCGGCGAGTCCGGCGGCACCGGCGTCCGCGAAAGCGCCCCGCGCATCGGCAAGGGCGTGGACGGGGGCCCGGGTGCCGGGGGCAGCGCCCTCCGGCCGGGCAGCGGAGTGCGCGTCGGCATCGGCGCCCTCCGGCCAGGCGACCGTGCCCGTACCTGCGCCCCCGCCCTGCGGCCGGACACCCTCGTGCGTGCCGGTACGGGCGCCCTCCGGCCCTCCGTCCCCCTGGCCCAGCGCATCCCGCAGCAGCGCCCGCGCGCGGGCTTCCGCGGCTGCCGCCCGTCGGTGGTCGGCCTCGGCCGCCTCCCGCAGTTCCAGGGCGGGCGCCACCGCCTCCGCCTTGCGGGCCCGCTCCATGCGCGCCTGTGCCTCCCGGTAGGCCTCGACGCGTTCCTCCAGACGCGCGGCCCGCTCCCGTGCCTCAGCGAACCGCCTCTGGAGGCGGGCCAGTTCGCGCACCTCGGCCAGGTCGCGCGCGGCCGCCGCCTGGGCGGACTCGGCGGACGTGAGGCGGCAGTGGGCGATGGTCAGCAGTTCGCGGGCGGTGCTGCGGGCGACGGCCGCGGCGCTCAGGACGGCGTCGGCCAGGCCCGGTTCGCCCGGGGCCAGCTCCGGCAGCTCCATGGCACCGCCGGCCGCCTGCTGCATGCGGTGCGCGTCGGCCAGCAATTCCGCGTCGCCGTCGCGTACCGCCGCCTCGGCCATCCGCCTGCGCTCGGCGAGCCGCTTCTCCACCTCGGCGAAGCGGTGGGTGTCGAAGAGGCGGCCGAGGAGCCTGCCGCGTGCCTCGGCGTCGGCGCGCAGGAAGCGCGCGAAGTCGCCCTGCGGCAACAGGACGACCTGGCAGAACTGCTCCCGGCTCATCCCGAGCAGCTGGGTGATCTCCTCGCCGATGTCCTGGTGCGAACGGCTGAGGTCCTTCCAGGCACCGCCCGCCGCGTCGTACTCGCGCAGCCAGCTCTGGGCCTTGTCGAGGGTCGTGCCCGAGCCGCGCTTCTTGGGGCGTTCCCAGGGCGGCTGCCGGGTGATCTCCAGCCGGCGCCCCGCCACGGTCAGGTCGAGACGGATCTGCGTGCGCGTGCCGACGGGCGCGTGGTCGCTGCGCAGGGTCAGCCCCTGGCCGCTCTGCCGGGCGCCGGGCACGGTGCCGTACAGCGCGTAGCACACCGCGTCCAGGACGGAGGTCTTGCCCGCGCCCGTCGGCCCGTGCAGCAGGAAGATGCCGGCCGCCGACAGCGCGTCGAAGTCGACGGTCTGGGAACCGCCGAACGGCCCGAAGGCGGTGATGTCCAGCCGGTGCAGCCTCACCGCGCGACCTCCCGCACCACCGCGTCCGCGCGCACCGTGTCGAACGCGTCCCGCAGCACCGCCTGTTCGCGCGCGTCGGGTCCGGCGCCGCGCACATGGGCCACGAAGTCCTCCGCGATCTCCTGGTCGCTGCGGCCGGCGAGACGTCTGGCGTACGACACGGCGGGGTCGTCCGGGGCCCGCTCGGGGTCGAAGACGAGGCTGAGCGTGTGCGGGAAGCGCTCGACGAGCCGAGCCATGGGCTCGGCGGGCCGGACCGGGTCGGTGAGCGTCGCCTCGACCCACGCGTCCTCGTGCCGGGCCAGTGCCGGATCGGCGAGCAGGTCCTCCAGGGTGCCGCGGAGGCGGGCCAGCGCGCGCGGCACCGGGCAGTCGACGCGCTCGGCGGTGACCGCTCCCCCGGCGTCCAGGTCGACGAGCCACATGCTCTTGCGGTGGCCGGCCTCGGAGAAGGAGTACGGCAGCGGGGAGCCGGAGTAGCGCACGCGCTCGGTGATGGTCTGGCTGCCGTGCAGGTGCCCGAGGGCCACGTAGTCGACGCCGTCGAAGACCCCGGCGGGCACGGCGGCCACCCCGCCGACGGTGATGTCCCGTTCGCTGTCGCTGGCCTCGCCGCCGGTGACGAAGGCGTGCGCGAGGACGACGGAACGCGTCCCCCGCGCGCGGGTGGCGAGGTCGGCGCGGACCCGGTCCATGGCGGCGGCGAGCACGGCCTCGTGCCCCGCCTTCTCCACCGCGAACTCGTCCTTGACCAGGGCGGGTTCGAGATAGGGCAGGCCGTAGAAGGCCACCTCGCCGAAGGTGTCCGCCAGGACCACGGGTGTGCCGCACGCCGAGGGCTCGGTGCGCAGATGGATGCCCGCGCGGTCGATGAGGCCCGCGCCCACGCCCAGGCGGCGGGCCGAGTCGTGGTTGCCGGAGATCATCACCGTGGGTACGCCGAGGCCGGCCAGGCGGTGCAGGGCGTCGTCGAACAGCTCGACCGCGGCGAGCGGCGGCACCGCGCGGTCGTACACGTCACCCGACACGACCACCGCGTCCACGCCGCGCTCGCGCACGGTCGTGACGAGGTGGCCGATGAACTCGGCCTGGGCGTCGAGCATGTTCACCCGGTGGAACGCCCTGCCGAGATGCCAGTCGGACGTGTGCAACAGCCTCATGATCCCCGAGACTAACGGCCGGGTCTGACACCACGGGCGGTTACTCCCGTATCGGCCCGTCATGACAGGTTTCACAAAAGCCCGTTATGTCCATTTCACACAGAACATCACGCGTCCCCGGGACCGTCACGCGTCCCCGTACGCCTCGCCGCCCAGTTCGAACCCGGCGGTCCCGGCGGTCGCGTCCGCGAGCCAGGCACGGAAGGCGGCCACGTCGGTGTCCGGCAGCCCGATCTCGATCGTGACGGCCTCGCCGTAGCGCACGTCCCGTACCTCGCGTCCCGTGGAGCGCAGGTCGTTCTGCACCTTGCCCGCCCGCTGGTGGTCGACCGTCACCGTGGCGAGCCGGAACCGGCGGCGGGTGACCGTGCCGAGAGTGTCGAGCGCCTCGCCGACCGCGCCGCCGTACGCCCTGATCAGTCCGCCCGCGCCGAGCTTGACGCCGCCGTAGTAGCGGGTGACGACGGCGACGACGTACCGCATGTCCCGGCGCAGCAGCATCTGGAGCATCGGGGCGCCGGCCGTGCCGCCCGGTTCGCCGTCGTCGCTCGCCCTCTGGACGGCGGCGTCGGCGCCGATGACGTACGCGAAGCAGTTGTGCGTGGCGTCCGCGTGCTCCTTGCGGACGGCCGCGACGAAGTCCTGAGCCTCCCGCTCGGTGGCCGCCGGGGCGAGGGCGCACAGGAAGCGGGAGCGGTTGACCTCGGTCTCGTGCGCTCCCGCGCGGGCGACTGTGCGGTACTCGTCCTGCATCGGGCCAGCCTATGCGCACGCCGCCGGCTCATCGCCGCTGCCCGCGCGCGACGAGCACGTTCGTCAGCAGTGCCGCTCCCGGTGCGAGGTCCCGCCAGTCGGTGCCCCGCCAGGCCAGCAGGGCGATCGCCGAGGTGGGGAACTTGCGGCGGACCTCGTCCAGGGTGTCGTCGAGGCCGTCCCCGGCCAGGTCGAGGACCAGGTCCTCCAGGCCGGGGTTGTGCCCGACCAGCAGCAGGGTGTCGACCTCGGCGGGCACCGCGCGCAGGACGTCCAGCAGCTCCGGTACGCCGGCCCCGTACAGCCGCGCGTCGAGGCGCACCGGCGGTGGCGTGGCCCACTGGGCGGACGCCAGTTCCCAGGTCTGGCGGGCGCGTACGGCGGTGGAGCACAGGGCGAGGCCGGGGAGCAGGCCGGCGTCGGCGAGGGCCCGGCCCGCGGCCGGGGCGTCCCGGCGGCCACGCGGCGCCAGGGGGCGTTCGTGGTCGGTGACACCGTCGGGCCAGGCGGACTTGGCGTGCCGCAGCACGACCAGGTGCCGCAGCGGGCCCGCTCCGGCCCGGGCGGTCACGCCGGAGCCCCCAGGTCGCGGGTGAGTTCGAGGCCGAGCAGCCGGTCGGCGTAGGCGTACGTCTCGAAGCGGGCGCCCTCGGGCAGGTCCGAGGTCTCCACCCGCCGCAGCACCCGGAGCACGGCGGGCACGTCCAGGTCGTCCTCCCAGGCGGCACGGAGTTCCGTGCGCACCTCTTCCGGAACGGCCCGGGACGGCAGCCGCGCCCAGCCGGCGACCGCGCGTCGCCAGCGTGCGAGGGTGTCGCGGGCCTCCTCCAGCGCCTCGGCGTCGAGCCGCACGGGCACGCTCCGCCGCCGGGACAGCAGCGCCAGACGTACGACGGCCGGGTCGGCGCCTTCCGGCATCCCGTCGGCACCCTCGACGATCCCCGCGCCCGCCGTGTCGACGGAGGCGACGGAGACACGGAGGCCACCGGGGGACTTGGTGGCGGCGTCGGCCCCGGCTGTGACGGACGCCGGGCGAGCGGTGTCCGGCCCGGTCCCGCGCTCACCCGTGTCCGCGCCCTCGCCCACCACGTGGATCACCTGCGCCTCGCCCAGACCCGCCCCGGCCTCCCCGTCGTCCTCGAAGGGGCGGATACCGAGGGCCGCGGTGGCCGCTCTCAGCTCCGGTCGCCGGTCTCCGTTCAGCACCGCCCAGACCGGCGTACCGCCCAGTTCCAGAGCGCGGATGAGGATGTCGGCGACCAGCAGCACACGCAGGGCGCTCGGGTCGCGGCCCGCCGTATGAGCCTCGACCCTGGTCAGGCCGCGGCGGGCGGGTGCGGCCTCGACGGACTTGCCGGTCCGGACGTCATGGATGCGCAGCACGGCCCGAGCGTAGGCGCGCGGACGTCACCGCGCCACCGTTCACCCGAACAGGCGTTCAAGGCGACGCGGGTGGGACCGGCGCCCACGCCCCGCCCCGGCAGCCGCGACAGCCGCAACAGCCGCAACAGCCGCACGAGAGGACACGACCGCCGTACGGCACGGGCGCACCCCCGGGAATCCGCGGGAGCCGTCCGCTGTTCCCCGTATGCCAGCCCTTCCGCGAGCCCCGAGGAGATCCACGGTGTACGGCGACGACGCGACGGTCCGCAAGATCCTCACCGAGCTCGGCGACACCTGGGCCGTGGTCGGTCTGTCGTCGAACCGGCGGCGCGCCGCGTACGGCGTCGCGGAGGTGCTCCAGCGCTACGGCAAGCGGGTCGTGCCGGTCCACCCCAAGGCGGAGACCGTGCACGGCGAGCAGGGGTACGCCTCGCTCGCGGACATCCCCTTCGACGTGGACGTCGTCGACGTGTTCGTCAACGGCGACCTCGCCGGGGCGGTCGCCGACGAGGCCGTGTCCAAGGGCGCCGGCGCGGTCTGGTTCCAGCTCGGTGTCGTGGACGAGGCCGCGTTCGCACGCACCCGGGAGGCGGGCCTGGAGATGGTGATGGACCGCTGCCCCGCCATCGAGATCCCCCGCCTGGGCTGAGCACTCCTCATGTGACCACGGGCGCCCGGGAGCGGGTACTCCCCACCCCGCGTGGTCCCGACATAATGCTCGGGTGACCTCCACCACCCCCAACTCCCGTGCCCCACAACGCTTTCCGGTCGTCGTCGTGGGTGCCGGGCCCGCCGGGCTCACCCTCGGCAACATCCTGCGGGCCGCTTCCGTCGACTGCCTCGTCCTCGAGACCGAGACGCGCGAGTTCATCGAACAGCGGCCCCGGGCGGGCGTCCTGGAGGAGTGGGCGGTGCGCGGACTCGAGCAACGCGGTCTCGCCGACACCCTGCTGGAGCGGGCGCAGCTGCACACCGACTGCGAGTTCCGGTTCGCCGGGGAGCGATTCCGCTTCTCGTACGGCGAACTGACGGGACGTCACCACTTCATCTACCCGCAGCCGTTGCTGGTGACCGACCTGGTGCGCGAGTACGCGGACGCGCGGGGCGGGGCCATACGGTTCGGCGTGCGGGACGTCCAGCTGCACGACCTGGACACGGACGAGCCGTCGGTGTCGTACGTCGACGCGGGGACGGGGCGACACGAGGTCGTGCGGTGCGACTTCGTCGCCGGCTGTGACGGGGCGCGCGGCGTGACGCGGACCGCGCTGCCCGCGCACGCGCGGATCGCCCGGCACGACTACGGCACCGGCTGGCTGGCGCTGCTGGCCGAGGCACCGCCGTCCAACGACTGCGTCGTGTTCGGCATCCATCCGAACGGTTTCGCCGGGCACATGGCCCGCAGCCCCGAGGTGACCCGCTACTACCTGGAGTGTCCGCCCGGCGACGACCCGGAGAACTGGTCCCACGAACGGGTCTGGTCGGAACTGCGGCAGCGGCTCGCGGCGACGGACACCGGCCCGCTGATCGAGGGCCGGCTGATCGAGAAGCGTGTCCTCGACATGCACAGCCACGTCGTGGAACCGATGGTCTTCGGCAGGCTCTTCCTCGCCGGTGACGCCGCCCACCTGACCGCGCCGATCGCGGCGAAGGGCATGAACCTCGCCCTGCACGACGCCTTCCTGCTCGGTGAAGCGCTCGCGGCGTACCTGACGGACGGCGAGGAGAGCGGCCTGGACGGCTATTCGGAGGCGTGTCTGCGACGGGTGTGGGACTACCAGGAGTTCTCGCAGTGGCTGTCCGAGGTGTACCACGGGACCTCGTCGGGCGACGCGTACCGGGCGGGCACCGCCTTCGCCCGCCTGCGGCGGCTGTTCACCTCCCCCGCCGCGGCGGCGGCCTTCGCCGAGCAGTACCTCGGAACGGCCCCCGCCTACTGACCGGAGCCGTCCGCCCGCCGCCGCGCGCCCCTCAGTACGGCCACGGCCCATCCGGCCTGGGCTCAGGCGACTCCGAGCCCCTCCAGCACCACCGCGCCCGGCAGCTCCGCGAACGCCTTTCCGGGGACCAGGAGCTTGCCGCGCCGGCGACCGCTGCCCACCAGGACGTAGGGCAGGTCGACGACGGCCGAGTCGACCAACACCGGCCAGTCGCGCGGCAGTCCGAGCGGGGTGATGCCGCCGTACTCCATGCCGGTCTCCCCCGTCGCGGTGTCCATCGAGGCGAACGAGGCCTTGCGGGCGCCGAGTTGGCGGCGGACGACGCCGTTGACGTCGACCCGGGTGGTGGACAGCACCACACACGCGGCGAACGTGACCTCGCCGCCCCGCTTTCCGGCCACGACCACACAGTTCGCCGACTGCTCCAGCAGTTCCCGGCCGTAGTGCTCCACGAAGACGGCGGTGTCGGCCCACTGCGGGTCGGTGTCGACGTAGACGATCTGCTCGGCGGGGACGCTGCCGCTCCAGTGGCGTACGGCGTCGGCGACCGGGCGGGTCAGCTCGTCGAGGCGGTCGGGAGCCGGCGTGGCGTCGTCGAAGTGTCCGATGGGTGCGTCCATGACGGCACGCTAACAGGACGGACCGGACGGTCTCAGCGCACGCCCGGGACCGAGACCGTCAGCACCATCCGCGTCGGGACGTCGCCCTGATTGGCGTACGTGTGCGTGGCGTCGGCCTCGAAGGTGACGCTGGAGCCGGCCGGGACGCGGTACTCCACGCCCTCCACGGTGAGGGCCAGTTCACCCGCCGTGACATGGGCGATCTCGACCGCGCCCGTCGGGTGCGGGTCGGACCCGCTGCTCTCGCCCGGCATCAGCCGCCAGTCCCACATCTCCAGCGGGCCGGGCGCCTCCGCGCCCGCGAGGAGCCGGCTGTAGCTGCCCGCGTCGGTGTGCCACAGCCGCACCACCTGCTCGGGCGGGACGATCCGCACCTTCGGCCCCTGCTCGTAGTCGAGCAGGGTGGTGATGCTGATGCCGAGCGCGTCACCGATCTTGACGACCGTGCCGATGCTGGGGTTGGTGCGGGCCTGCTCGATCTGGATGAGCATGCCGCGGCTGACCCCGGCGCGGGCGGCGAGCGCGTCCAGGGTGAAACCCCGCTCGGTGCGCCAGCGCTTGACGTTGCGTGCCAGGGACTGGGTCAGCAGGTCGAGGTCCGACACGTTCCTCCGTCCAGGTTCTCGGGTGCTGGGTCCAGGACTCACTTCCCGGAGTCCAATGCCATGAACGACATAGTTCAACTGGCTGCACTATGGTGTGATGCACCCGATCGTTCACCGAACTGTACTGCGAGGAGGCTGTGACAGCACTCTTCGCCCTGGCCACGGGCGTGCTGCGGGGGCCGACCGACTTCGGCGGCGGTGCCGACCCGGCGCACCCCGGCGCTGACGGTGGTCGTGGCCTCGCGGCCCGTCGCGGCGGCCGTGCTCGGCGTGACCGCGCCGGCCCCGGGAGGTTGGAGCGAGGCCGGTCCGCGGCTGCGGTTCGCCTGCGCGGCGGGCCTGGCGGGGCCGGTCGCCCTGTTCTGCCTCTCCCAGGCGCTCGCGCTCGGCCCGATGGGCATGGTCTCCCCGCTCGCCACCCTGAGCGTGGCCGTCCCGGTGAGCGTGGGCCCGTTCCTCGGCGAGCGGCCCGGTCCAGTGCAGGTCAGGTCAGGTCAGGTCAGGTCAGGTCAGGTCAGGTCAGGTCAGGTCAGGTCAGGTCAGGGTCGCGGCACGCACCGGAGTCCGGCGAGTGCCTCCTCGCCGGACTTCGCCACATGCCGTCAGCGAGCAGCGGCAATCCGACGGCCGCCGCCGACAGTCGTCCTGCGCGAGATCGGTCCAGCAGGACTCCGAACCCCCCGATCGCCGGCAGGACCGCCGGGCCGATCATCATGGGCCAGGTCCGCGGCGGTATCCAGGATGTCTGGGCGGACTGGCTGTGGCCGAAGAGGATCAATGGCGATACGCACGTCGTCGCGGCCACCGAAGCCACCGCCCAACGTGTCGGATGGCCGCCCGCGACTTGCCCGGACGGCCGACCAGACAGGTCACCGGCGGAACACGATCTAGGCGTCGGCGTCCAGTTCGGCGAGCCGGGCCACGCCCTCCTCGGTCAAGTCGGCCAGCGCCAGCAGTTGTTCGGGGGTGACGCCCGCTGGGATCGGCACCGGTGCCGGGGTCCTCAGCGGCGGCTGCCAGCCGTCGGCGGACGTCCAGCGCCGTACGACCCGCGCCGGCGCGCCCGCCACCACCGCGTGGTCGGGCACCAGGCCGCGCACCACCGCACCGGCCGCCACCACGACGTTCCGTCCGATCCGCGCCCCCGGCAGGATCACCGCACCGGTCCCGATCCAGCAGCCCGGCCCGATCTCGACGGGCTCCATCCGCGGCCACTGCTTGCCGATGGGTTCGTGCGGATCGTCGTAGGAGTGGTTCGTGGAGGTGACGTAGACGTACGGCCCGAAGTAGCAGTCGCTGCCGATGGTCACCGTCGTGTCCGCGATGACGTGACTGCCGCGGCCCAGGACGACTCCGTCCCCGATGCGCAGGATCGGGTCCGGCCCGAGGTCGAGGTCGGGCATCAGACCCGCGGTCAGGGTGACCTGTTCGCCGACGATGCAGTGGGCGCCCAGCTGGATCCACGGCTCGCCGAAGACCGTGCCGAGCGGGAAGGCGAGCCGGGTGCCCCGGCCCAGGGCGCCGAAGCGGAAGCGGCCCGGGTGTTCGGCGGTGACGGAGCCGGTGCGCTGCACCCAGGCCCACCCGGCGTGCACGGCCCGCTGCACTGCGCGGCGCCGCCATGATGAGAACGTGTTCTTGCGCTTCGGCACCCGCTCACCGTACTCAGCGTGACGTGAACCCAAGAGTTCGGGGAGCTGTGATCTTCGCCCCACCGGTGTGGAGCATGATCGAGGCGGCGTACGGTGCGGGGTGTCGACAACAAGGAGAGGGCCATGGCGCACAAGGCGTTGATCACGGGCATCGGCGGCAAGGAACCGAGGATCCACGAGGAGGCGTTCGTGGCGCCCACGTGCTCCGTGATCGGGGACGTGACGCTGGAGGCGGGCGCGAGCCTCTGGTACGGCGCGGTGGCACGCGGCGACGTCGAGCGGATCTCCGTCGGCGCGCGGAGCAACATCCAGGACAACTGCACGCTGCACGCCGACCCCGGCTTCCCCCTCACCATCGGCGAGCGGGTCTCCGTCGGCCACAACGCCGTCGTCCACGGGGCGACGGTCGGGGACGACTGTCTCATCGGGATGGGCGCGACCGTGCTGAACGGGGCGGTGATCGGGGCCGGATCACTGGTCGCCGCGCAGGCGTTGGTCCCGCAGGGGATGCGGGTGCCCCCGGGCTCACTCGTCGCGGGCGTCCCGGCGAAGGTGAAGCGGGAGCTGACGGAGGAGGAGCGTCAGGGGGTCACGCTGAACGGAACGCTGTACGCGGACCTGGCCAAGGCGCACAGCGACGTCCACGAGGGCTGAGCGCCGGAGGACGGCACGCCCCACCTTCGGGGAAGCGAAGGGGACGGCACGCGAGGGCACGCCTCACGTCCGGGAACGGAAGGGACGGCGCGTCTCACGTCCGCGAGGCCGGGTCTCAGTCGGCGGCCGGGACGGGTTCCGGCTCGGCTCCGACCGTCTGCCGCTCGCTCGTCGCCTGCTTAGCCTTGCGCTTGAGCACCAGCATCGACGTCAGCCCCACCAGCACGGCCACCACCAGGCCCAGCCACGAGAACCGCTTCAGCCACGACTCCGCGACGATCCCGACGTAGTAGATGACCGCGGTCGTGCCGCCCGCCCACAGGATGCCGCCGAACACGTTGGCGATCAGGAACTTCCAGTACGGCATCCGCAGCACGCCCGCCAGCGGCCCGGCGAAGATCCGCAGCAGGGCGACGAAGCGGCCGAAGAAGACCGCCCACATGCCCCACTTCTCGAAGGACCGCTCGGCCGTGGCGATGTGCCCCTCGCTGAAGTGCTTCGGGAACTTAGCGCCGAGCCAGGCCAGCAGGGGGCGTCCGCCCTTGCGGCCGATGGCGTAGCCGATGGAGTCGCCGACGATCGCTCCGATGGTGGCGCACACGCCGAGGATCACCGGGTCGATGCCCGCGTGCTGCGAGGACAGCAGCGCCGCGGAGACCAGGATGATCTCGCCGGGCAACGGGATGCCCAGGCTCTCCAGGCCGATGACGATCCCCACGAGGGCGTAGACGGCTGCCGCGGGCACCGTGTCGAGCCATTCCTGGACGTGCAACGCCGGTCCTCCCCAATCGCTTCCCTGTAATCCCGGCATTCCCGGCATACGTCCCTGCCGGACGCACGCCGGGAAGCCTACCGGGTCACCGGGAGCCCCAGGCGTCCCACCGGTCACGGCGGCGACCGGCCCGGTACCAGCCAGGCGACCGGTCGGGTACCAGGTGACCGGTCCGGTACTAAGGGAGCGCGGAGCCGAGCCCGGTGGTGACCGTCCCGGTGACGACCGTTCCGGCGGTCGAGACCGCGACGCCCGCGACGCCGTCCACCAGAGTGCCCACGACGCCGCCCACGGCGGCGGCCCCCTCGTCCGCCGGGGCCGTCGGCTCGGGAGCGGCGGCGCAGCAGCCGACCTGGGCGACCCGTGTCTCGTACTGCTCCGACGGCCCCTGCGACTCGGCCGGCGGATGCTGGTAGGCGTCGGGCGTCCCGGAAGCCTCGGGGGACGTGCGCGGAGCGCCGGTCCCGGGCGGCGACGGGGCGGACCCGGGTGCGTCGGGTTGTGCGGGCGAGCCCTCCGGTGCGCCGGCGCCGGGCGGCACGTCGCTCCGCGGGGACCCGGGCCGGTCGCTCGCGGATTCCAGCACCCACCGCTGTCCGGCGGTTCCGTCGCGTTCGGCGACGACCACGGTCCGGCCCGGCCCGGGCGCGACGAGCAGCCCGCCACCGCGGCGCAGCAGCAGTTCGCCCCGCACGGTGAGGTCGTAGCGCACCTCACCGGCGTGCACCAGGCAGTCGGCCAGGACGACGGTGTCCTCGTCGGCGTCGGCATCGAGGCAGCGGGTGGGATCCGCGACGGACCGCAGCAACCCGTCGTTCTGGTACGACCACTGCTGGGAGCGGGCCGACGAGCATGCCGCCAGGACGGTCGCGGTGCCGTCCGCGGTCCGGCCGTCCCGCAGGTCGAGGCAGAGGCCGGCGACCGGGTTGCGGAGCCTGCCGTGCCCGACCGCGGCGGGATGTCCGACGGAGGCGGCGGACGGGGAGGTGGTGCCGGGCGAGCCGCCCGGGGACCCCGGAGAGACGGAACGGCCGCTCACCGCCCCCCAGGTGGCGCCGGGCTCGGGGACACCGCCCTCGTCGGACCAGCTCCGGGCGGCGAGCACCGTGGCCAGCAGGGCGAGGGAGGTGAGGCCCGCGCCGACGAGCACGGTCCGGGTGTGCCTGCGGGCCGGGGCGAGTGAGCCCGCCGAAGCCGGACGGTGCCGCCCGCCGATCCTCGGCCGCACGGCCGGGCGCACGAGGGAACGTGCGGACCGCGCCGTCGCGGACCCGCCCCGGCCGGGCCGCGAGTCGAGATAGCGGCGGGCGCCCCAGCCGAGCACGGTCTCGGCGAGCAGTACGTCCAGGCCGTCGTCGAAATGGCCGAGTTGCTCGGCGGCGTGCCGGCAGTAGCGGCATGCCGCCAGATGCCGTCGGACGTCGGGCAGCAGGGTTCCGCCACGACGCATGGGGACTTCCAGGAGACGGTTGTAGAAGCGGCATTCCCGGGTGGGCGCGAGTTCCCGGTGGGCCCGCGCGCATCCCGCCCGGAATTGTTCGCGCGCCTGCTCCAGCGCGGCCGACGCCCTGGCCGTGTCCACTCCGAGCAGACCGGCCGGAACGGTTATGGGTTCGGCTTCGACCTCCGTGTGCCAGAGCAGGCATTGGGAAGCTCCCGGAAGAGACGCGAATGCGCGCTCGGCGAGCTGCCGCCTTTCGGGGGTGACCGACCTGGCCGCACGCAGACCGCGACCGCCGGTCGTTTTGCGGAGTTCCGGCAGGACGGCGGATATCCGGTCGTCCGCGGCCCACTCCTTCACCGTCTCCCGTACCGCCCCGAGGAGTTGGGGCCGTACGGCACCTCCGCCGGCCCGGCCGAGCACGCGGTGGAACGCGGCGGCGGTCACGGTGAACGCCGCGTCCTGCGACGAGGCCAGGCAGATCACCGCGTAGTCGTAGGCCGCCCGCCAGTGCCGGGCCATCAGCAGTCCTACGGCGTGACCGTCCGGCGTGCTCCCGCCCAGCCGGGCGACGAGTTCGCGGTCCGACTGCCCGGGACTCGATCCGGGACGGGGCGCGTACGGGGGACGGGGTGGGTACGGGGATTGCACTGGACCATTTCCTTCCAATCCGCCGGACGGCATGCCCTCTGCGTGTCCGTAGGAAAGCAGGTGCCTGATTGGTGCGTACCTACGCCACGTCAGGCGCGGGTCGGTTATGGAGCGGTCGGCTGGGGGCCGCTTACTTTCGCACAATTGATGCACAGGAAACAAGAAGTTCGACTGTCCACTGTTCAAAACGGAGACACTTCAGAAAAGTTACCGCCGGTATCCGCACCCGCATTCGAAAAATTCCGGAGTCCGCACATCAAGTTGTGTACGACCCAGTCCCGTTGGCACACGAAATCTCCAAGTTCCGGGCCGGCGCCCCAGCGCACTCTGAGGTTTTCTCCGGAGGCGCTGTCGTCCTCGCTGGCGTCGCTCAGCTGGATCTCGCCGCCACGGCCGGCCGGGGTGCGCTCCAGCGCGTCGAAGGCCTCGGGTCGCGCACCGCCCGACCACCGCGTACACGCTCGGCGCGGCTGGGGTGACGGTCTCTCGACGAGACCGGTGACGCGGACGGCGCCGTACCGCGTCGCCCTTCGCGGCGAGCGCCTGCTCCAGTTCGCCGCGGGCGGCCCGGTTCACGGGGCCGCCTTCGGCGGGCTGCGCCACGGCACCGGCGGCACGGCGGACCATCTGCGCACGATGGTGCGGCCGGCCTGCGACCGCCCGGATTTCGGCCTCGCGTTCGTCGCCCGGCTCAAGGAGTTCGTCACCCGCCCGGAGCGCGACGGGACCGCCGGCCACCGCCGGATCACGGCCTGACGTGACGGCGCGAACCCCGGCGGCAGCGGGAGGCCGGGGCCGGGAGGCCACGAACGGAAGGCCGGGGGCGGGAAGCCGGGGCCGGGAGACCGGGAGCGGGGAGCGGGGAGCGGCATCGGCGACCGCCGGTCTGCGGGCTTCGAGGCCCAGGGAGTTCCGCGGCCCGCCACTCCGGACGCCATCCGGCCGGCCGCGCCTCGCCGTCGATCGGCGCGCGGCCCCGGGGCCATGACGCCATGACGGTCAGGGGCGAGCGGCGGAGCAGGGGGTGCGGGTCGGCGCACGTTCGTACGTTGCTCCGGCGGCGTACGGCCCGGTCGCCGTACCCGACCGCGGTCGGCATACGGCCCGGTCGGCCGGAGCGGTGTCCGGCCGGCTGCCGCTCAGCCGTTGGGGCGGAGGGTCCACACGACGGTCATCTCCCCGGCCACCGCCCCGTCCTCCCGCTGGATGGCCACGGTCACCGGGAACTCCGGCCGCTTGCCCTCGTCGAGCTCGGCGACGATCTCGGCGGCGGGGCGCCCGAGCGTCGCGGTGGCCGTGACCGGCCCCAGAGCGATCTTCTTGAACGCGATCTCGGCGGTCACCGGAAGCGGTACGGCACGCGAGAGCTGGTCCCCGAAGGCGGCCAGCACGATCGCGCCGCTGGCCGACTCCCCCAGCGTGAACATCGCCCCGGCGTGCGGCCCGCCCACGTGATTGCGGTACTCGCCCTGGTCCGGAAGGGCCAGCACGGCCTTCTCCGGCGTGGTCTCCAGATACTCCAGGTTCAGGGTCCGAACCATCGGCACCGTGGCGGCGAGCAACTCGCCGATCGACATCTGGTCTGTGCTCATGAGGGGCAGGTTACCCATGAGTAGCATCATCTGACCAGGCCTGTCGGACGACGGCCGTATCGCTGCGGCCCGGTGGTGACCGTCGGCGGGCGGGGATTTTGCTACGTCCCTGACAAGGGGCAGTGACCGAATCGTGTCCCTGGCGGCACTAGGGTGGCTGCCCATGTGGCCAGGACAGCAGCCGCCCGGGGGCGAGCAGAACCCGCAGCAGCCGAACAACCCGTACCAGCAGCCGGGGTACCAGCAGCCGAATCCGTATCAGCAGCCCGGTTTCCAGCAGCCCGGGCTCCCGCAGCCCAACCCCTATGCGCAGCAGCCGCAGTGGGGGGCACCGGGACCGGTGGGCGCGCCCGAGCCACCGGCCGGCGGGGGCGGCGGGAACCGGACCAGGGTGGTCGCGATCGTGGCGGCCCTGGCGGTGATCGTGGCGGCCGGCGTGACCGGTTTCCTGGTCCTGGGCGGGGACGAGAACGACGAGGCGGACGGCGGCAAGGACTCCAAGCCGTCGGCGAGCGCGTCCACCGAGCCGGGCTCGTCCACCGAGCCGAGCGCGTCCGCCTCCGAGGACAATCCGCGCGGCGGTGAGGGCGAGAAGGCGACCGTCGCGGGCTGGAAGGTCGTCGTCAACCCCAAGTGGGGCACGGTTTTCGACGTTCCGGCCGACTGGGAGGTGCAGTCCCCGACCTCGGCCGTCGCGTTCGAGGAGGAGAACTCGGACGACCTCAAGCCGATCATCACGATGTCGGCGCCGGCGATCCTCAAGTCCAAGTGGTGCGAGTCCGACGAGGACAAGGACGGCCGGACCGACACCATGTCCCTGGCCGCGACCGGCACCAAGGGCGCCAACGGCGCCAAGGACACCGACGAGGTCGCCCTGAACACCCCCGCCTGGTGGGTCTACGGCGGCTACACGCAGCCGGACAAGAAGGCCATCACCGCCGACAAGAAGGCCACGCCCTACACCACCGCGTCCGGCGTCAAGGGCAGTTACTCCTGGGCGTCGTCGACCGACACGCCCGCCAAGGGCAAGTGCGTGACCGACGGCAAGGCGATCACCTTCGGCTTCAAGAACTCGGCCGGCGACTTCGTGTCGTGGAACTTCTACGGCGCCAAGGGCGTCAAGGAAGAGGTTCCCGAGGCGACCATCATGAAGATCCTCAGCACGGTACGGCTGCACGGAGAACCGACGGGCTGAGCGGGCGACCGCTCCCGTTCCCGGCCCCCGGCCCCGGCCGGGGGCCGAGGCGTTCGCGGGCGGACGGGGACCGGCGCGCGTGACGCGGGCCCCGCCCGAACGGAACCCCCGATGTGCCCCCGACGGCCCGCGCCGACCGCCCTCTCGACGACTCACCCGATGCCGAACGCCCCGTCGGGCGGCTCGGGTGACGGCACGGCGTCCTCGTCCCGCACCGGCCGCGCACCGCCGACGAAGTTTCGCAGGGCGGACCCGTACTGGACCCGGGCGGGGAAGGCGTCGGAGGCGGTGAGCCGGGCCAGGGCTGCCGTGTCGACGGCGTGGTGCGCGGCGACGAGCACGGCGTTGCCGAAGCGGCGCCCGCGCAGCACGCCCGGCTCGGCGATCAACGCCAACTCCTCGAAGACCGTGGCGAAGCCGGCGAGCTGGGAGCGCAGGAAGGCGAAGGGCGCGGAGTCGGCGAGGTTGGCCAGGTAGACGCCGTCGGGCCGCAGGACCCGCGCGGTTTCCCGGGCGTAGGTGACGGACGTCAGGTGCGCCGGCACCCGCGAACCGCCGAAGACGTCGGCGACCAGCACGTCCGCGGAGTGCGTGGGGGCGGCTTCCAGCCAGGCGCGCGCGTCCGCCGCGTGCACGGCGACCCCGGCCCCGTCGGGCAGCGGCAGATGCTCCAGGACCAGTTCCAGCAGCGCCCCGTCAGCCTCGACCACGTCCTGCCGTGAGCCGGGCCGGGTCGCGGCCAGGTACCTGGGCAGGGTGAGCGCGCCCCCGCCGAGATGCAGCACGTCCAGCGGATCCCCGGGCTCGGCCACGGTGTCCAGGACGTACCCGAGCCGCCGCGCGTACTCGAACTCCAGATGCTCCGGCTCGTCCAGGTCGACGTACGACTGCGGAGCCCCGTCGACGGTCAGCAGCCAGGCCCGCTTCCGGTCCACGTCGGGCATCAGCTTGGCGACCCCGTGATCGACGGTCCGGGTCACGGGGATGGGCTCGTTCACCGTCCCATTGTGCCGGTGGCCGCTCCCGCCGCCGGGGCGCGGGCGCCTTCGACGGAACACAGGGCCATGGCGTCCTGCGGCTCCGTCGTAGGCCGCCCGGCCCCGCCCGACCCCGGGGGCCGTGCCGCCGTGCGGCTCCGCGCGTCGGCACGACCGGCCACCACCGGCCACCACCGGCCTCGGGACCATGCCGTCACACGCCAGGCGCGCGTAGACGCGACCCACCCCGTCCGGCTGGCCGGACGGTCAGCCGGACCATGCCGTCACACGTCAGCCGCGCGCAAGCCCGACCGGCCCCCGGGGCCACGCCGTCCCAGGGCCCCACGCGCGGGCGCGACCGGCCACCACCGGCCGGAGGCGCCCACGCACGGCAGCCCCGTTCACGCGACGGCTGTCACCGTCCCCGCGCCGACGGTCCGTCCGCCCTCGCGGATGGCGAACCCGAGCCCCGGCTCCAGCGGCAGGTCGCGCCCCAGTTCCACGGTCACCGCGACCGTGTCACCGGGCCGTGCCACCGCCGCCTCGCCGAGGTCCAGGACCCCGACCACGTCGGCCGTACGGAGGTAGAACTGCGGCCGGTAGCCGGTCGAGACGGGCGTGGTCCGACCGCCCTCCCGGGCCGTCAGCACGTACACCCGGGCCGTGAACCGACGGCTGGGTACCACGCTTCCCGGCGCGGCCACGACCTGCCCGCGTCGGACGGAGTCCCTCGGCACGCCCCGCAGCAGCAGCGCCACGTTGTCCCCGGCCTGCGCCTCCTCCATCGGCTTGCCGAAGGTCTCCAGGCCGGTGACCACCGTCTCCACGTCGGCCCCGAGCACCTCGACCCGGTCGCCGACGCGCACCGTGCCCCGCTCGACGGCGCCGGTGACGACCGTTCCCCGCCCGGTGATGGTGAGCACGTTCTCGACCGGCAGCAGGAACGGCGCGTCCAGATACCGCTCGGGCATCGGCACGTACGTGTCCACCGCGTCGAGCAGCGCCTCGACCGAGGCCGTCCACCGCGGGTCCCCCTCCAGGGCCTTGAGCCCCGAGACCCGTACGACGGGTACCGCGTCACCGCCGTAGCCGTGCGCGGTGAGCAGGTCGCGCACCTCCAGCTCGACCAGGTCGGTGAGTTCCTCGTCGCCCGCGTCGGCCTTGTTGAGGGCGACGACGATGTGGTCCACGCCCACCTGCCGGGCCAGCAGCACGTGTTCGGCGGTCTGCGGCATGATCCCGTCGAGCGCGGAGACGACGAGGATCGCCCCGTCGAGCTGCGCGGCGCCGGTGACCATGTTCTTGACGTAGTCGGCGTGGCCGGGCATGTCGACATGCGCGTAGTGCCGGGTGTCGGTCTCGTACTCGACGTGCGCGATGTTGATGGTGATGCCGCGCGCGGCCTCCTCCGGTGCCCGGTCGATGCGGTCGAAGGGCACGAAGGCGGTGGAGCCGCGGTCGGCGAGGACCTTGGTGATGGCGGCGGTCAGGGTGGTCTTGCCGTGGTCGACATGGCCCATCGTGCCGATGTTCAGATGCGGTTTGGTGCGGACGTACGCCGTCTTGGACATGGCTGTACCTCGAAGCCTGTGTGTCAGAAGAGATGGGGACCCCGAGAACTCGCCGACCCTCCCCCTGCGGGGTCCGCCGGACGATCCGGAGAGGGTCAGCTTCGGGCGCCGTCGACGGCGGCCAGGAAGACGGGCACGGCAGCCTTCGTGGCATCCGCGACCGCGGATGCTGCGAGGAGGAAGGCGTACCGGAACATGACGCAGATCATGGTCGACGCGTTGTCCCACGTCGAATGGTTTTCCGCCGTGCCGGAGCGCCCAAGGGACCGCATCCATACGGCGATCACACATGTCCGTCGGTTACCGTCACTGGATGCTCGATGCCACCACCCGCTCTGGGGGCACCGCCACGGCCTCTCCCCGGGCCACCGTCTCGGAGCTCGCCCTCACCGCGGAGCTCGTGACCGCCGTCCCCGCTCCGGCGGGCCTCACCGCACGCTGCACCAGAGTGCTGTTCTCGCCCTGGTCACGTCTTTCCCTGCTGGTCGCCCTGCTGGCCGGCGCCGCCTCGGCCGTCCTGCTCCTGGAACCGCAGCGACTGCTGGCGGACGGCTGGCCCCCGCAGCTCGGCGGGGCCGTGGCGGCGCTCGTCTTCGCGGTGGCGTACGGGCTGTGCACGGTCGCCTTCGTGCCCCGCCCCCTGCTGAACCTCGCGGCGGGCGCGCTCTTCGGCTCCCAGCTGGGGCTCGGCTCGGCCATCGCGGGCACCGTGCTCGGCGCCGGCCTCGCCTTCGGTCTGGGCCGGGTGCTCGGCCAGGACGCGCTGCGCCCGCTGCTGCGGGGGCGGTGGCTGAAGGCCGCGGACGGTCAGCTCAGCCGGCACGGTTTCCGTTCGATGCTGGCGGCACGGCTGTTCCCGGGGGTGCCGTTCTGGGCCGCCAACTACTGCGCGGCGGTTTCCCGCATGGGCGCCGTCCCGTTCCTGGTGGCGACGGCGCTCGGTTCGATCCCCAACACCGCCGCGTACGTCGTCGCGGGGGCCCGTGCCTCGACGCCGACGTCGCCCGCCTTCCTGATCGCGATGGCCTGCATCGCGCTGCCGGCACTGGTGGGCGCGGTGGTGGCCTGGCGCAAGCGCCACCACCTGCGCGCGGTCCGGTAAGTCAGCCGGCAGGGTCGGCCAGGTGGATCAGCCCGGTGACGCGGTCCGGCAACGCGGTCACACGGCCTCCAGGATCATCGCGTTGGCCAGTCCGCCCGCCTCGCACATGGTCTGCAGGGCGTAGCGGGCGCCGCGCTCCCGCATCGCGTGCACGAGGGTGGTCGTCAGACGGGTGCCGCTCGCGCCGAGCGGGTGGCCGAGCGCGATGGCGCCGCCGTGCACGTTGACCTTCGCGAGGTCGGCGCCGGTCTCCTGCTGCCAGGCCAGGACCACGCTGGAGAACGCCTCGTTGACCTCGAACAGGTCGATGTCCTCCAGGCTCAGGCGGGCCCGGCGCAGCACCTTCTCCGTGGCCGGGACGACTCCGGTGAGCATCAGGACCGGGTCGGAGCCGGTGACGGCGAAGCTGTGCAGCCGGGCGAGCGGGCGCAGGCCGAGGCGTTCCGCCGTCTCGCCGGACGTGATGAGCACGGCCGAGGCGCCGTCGTTGACCGGGCTGGCGTTGCCCGCGGTGACGTTCCACTCGATCTGCGGGAAGCGTTCGGCGAAGCCCGGGTCGTGGTAGGCGGGCCTGAGGCCGGCCAGGATCTCGGTGGTGCTGCCCGGCCGTACGCACTCGTCGCGTGAGACCCCGTCCAGGGGCGCCACCTCGGCGTCGAACAGGCCGGCGTCCCAGGCCGCGGCGGCCTTCCGGTGGGAGGAGACCGCGAAGGCGTCCATGGCGTCACGGGTGATCGACCACTTGGCGGCGATGAGTTCGGCGCTGATGCCCTGCGGGACGAGGCCCTCGGGGTAGCGGTCGGCGACTCCGGGGCCGAAGGGGTCCGTGCCAGCGGGCACGTTCGACCACATCGGGACGCGGCTCATGGACTCGACACCGCATGCCACGACCATGTCGTACGCGCCGGAGACGACCCCCTGCGCCGCGAAGTGCACGGCCTGCTGGGAGGAGCCGCACTGGCGGTCCACAGTGGTGGCGGGGACGGTCTCCGGGAAGCCCGCCGACAGGACGGCGTAGCGGGTGGTGTTCATGGCCTGCTCGCCGACCTGGTCGACGGTGCCGCCGATGACGTCGTCGATCAGGGCAGGGTCGACGCCGGAGCGCTCGACGAGGGTGCGCAGGGTGTGCGCGAGGAGTTCCACGGGGTGGACGTGCGCGAGGGCGCCGTTGGGCTTGCCCTTGCCTATCGGGGTGCGTACGGCTTCGACGACGACTGCGTCACGCATGGGGCCGGCCTCCACGATTACCAGTGAGTAGGAAATCTGAACTCACCATAGTCCGGTAGGTTGGAAAAACAAACCCTTAGGGTTGGACCACCAGACCCTCCCCCTAGACTGAGTGCCATGGCCGCCCAGAAAGATCCGCGCCCCTGCTCGATCGCCGACGCCCTGGCGGTCGTCGGCGAGAAGTACTCCCTGCTCGTCCTGCGCGAGGCGTGCCTCGGCAACGGCCGCTTCGACCAGCTGGTGCGCAACATCGGCGCCCCGCGCGACGTCCTCGCCACCCGGCTGCGCCGCCTCGTGGACGCCGGGATCCTGACGAAGCGGGCCTACAGCGAGCGGCCGCCGCGCTTCGAGTACCGGCCGACCCGGGCCGGACTGGAACTGGAGCCGGTCCTGATGACCCTGATGGCGTGGGGCGACCGCCACCTGCGCCAGGACGCCGAGCGCCCGATGGTGGTCGAGCACGTCTGCGGCAGCGAACTGGTGCCGGAGGTGACCTGCCGGGCCTGCGGAGACACGGTCCGCCACGGGGACCTGACGGCCCGTCCGCAGGCGCCGGGCTGGACGGTGGCGGGACCGACGGCCGCGTAGCTCCCCCGTCACTTCCAAACCCCTGTGCCAGGGCTGTCACTTCAGGGCGCTACGCTGCCCTCGACACATCTGATCACCGCGCCCGGCGGCTCGGTGTGCCCGTCGCTCCTCACCACGATCAGCGCTTGGACTCCGTAACTTCATGTCTTGGTTTGAATCCCTCATCCTCGGACTCGTCCAGGGGCTGACCGAGTTCCTCCCCGTCTCCTCCAGCGCGCACCTGCGCCTGACCGCGGCCTTCTCCGGCTGGGAGGACCCGGGGGCGGCCTTCACGGCGATCACCCAGATCGGCACCGAGGCCGCCGTCCTCATCTACTTCCGCAAGGACATCGGGCGGATCATCTCGGCCTGGACCCGTTCGCTCGGGAACAAGGCGATGCGCAGCGATCACGACGCGAAGATGGGCTGGCTGGTGATCGTCGGCTCGATCCCGATCGGCGTGCTCGGCGTGACGCTCAAGGACCAGATCGAGGGCCCGTTCCGGGATCTGCGGATCACCGCGACGATGCTGATCGTGGTCGGCGTGATCATCGGCATCGCCGACCGACTGGCGGCGCGGGACGAGAGCGGCGGCCGGCACCGCGCGCCCAAGCAGCGCAAGACACTGGAGAACCTGAGCGTCAAGGACGGCCTGATCTACGGCCTCTGCCAGGCCTGCGCCCTCATCCCGGGCGTCTCCCGGTCCGGTGCCACCATCAGCGGCGGCCTCTTCATGGGCTACCAGCGCGAGGCCGCGGCCCGCTACTCCTTCCTCCTCGCCATCCCGGCGGTGCTCGCCTCCGGCCTGTTCGAGCTCAAGGACGCGATGGAGAACGACCACGTCTCCTGGGGTCCCACGATCTTCGCGACGGTGATCGCCTTCCTGGTCGGATACGCCGTCATCGCCTGGTTCATGAAGTTCATCTCGACCAAGAGCTTCATGCCGTTCGTCTGGTACCGCATCGCTCTCGGCATCGTCATCATCGCCCTGGTCGCCACGGGCGCCCTGAGTCCGCACGCGGCCGAGTCCGCGGGCTGACGGCAACAACTCCCCCCGGCCGCCCGCGGTTTCACAGAGCGGTGCCCGCGAGACCTGTGACCGATTCCGCACGGGTCGAGTAGCCGTCCGGTAGCGGACTGTCAGTGCTTGCGCCTAGGCTTGCGGCATGTTCCCCGATCCCGTGGCCCCCGGTTCCGTACGGTCGGCCGCCGAGCTGAACGAGCGGATCCGCGCGCTGTGGATGCGCGCGGGCGGCACGCTGTCGGCCCAGGAACGCGCGGAGTACGAGCTGTTGGTCGTCGAGTGGGCGGCCGCGATCCGCGGCGAGGTCATCGAGGCCGCCTGAGGCCGCCCCGTACCGAGCCCGCCCCGGCGCAGCTACGCGTTCTCGGCTCAGCCTCCGTCGCCCGCGCGAGCGGGCCCGCTACGACGGGACGGCGGCACCGGCCGGCGACTCGTCGCTCCCCGGCTCCTGCGGCGGCTCGCTGAGCTGCTCCCGCACGTAGTTCCAGATCACCGCGATCAGCGCGGCGACCGGTACGGCGAGCAGGCTGCCCACGATGCCGGCCAGGCTGCCGCCCAACGTCACCGCCAGCAGGACCGTCGCGGCGTGCAGGCCGAGCCCCCGGCTCTGGATCATGGGCTGGAACACGTTCCCCTCCAGTTGCTGCACCACGATGATGATGGCCAGCACGATCAGCGCGTCCGTCAGACCGTTCGAGACCAGCGCGATGAGGACCGCGACGAGACCGGCGAACAGGGCTCCCACGATCGGCACGAAGGCGGAGACGAAGGTCAGCACCGCCAGCGGGAGCACCAGCGGCACCCCGACGATCCACAGGCCGAGGCCGATGAGGACGGCGTCGAGCAGGCCGACGGCCGCCTGGGACCGCACGAACGCTCCGAGGGTGTCCCAGCTGCGCGCCGCCACGGTCGGGACGTCGGTGGAGAGCCGGCCGGGCAGCTGACGGGCCAGCCACGGCAGGAAGCGCGGGCCGTCCTTGAGGAAGAAGAACATCAGGAAGAGCGCGAGCACGGCGGTGACCAGTCCGTTGACCACGGTGCTGACGCCCGTGACGACCGTGGTGACCATGGAGCCGAGGCCGTCCTGGGCGCGGGCGGCCGCGGTGTCGAAGGCCTTGGTGATCTGGTCGTCGCCGATGTTCAGCGGCGGCCCGGAGGCCCATTCCCGCAGTTTCTGCACGCCTTCGACCACGCCGTCGGTCAGCTCACCGGACTGGGAGGCCACCGGCACCGCGATCAGCGCCACCACGCCCGCGGCGGCCAGCAGGAAGAGCACGGTCACCACCGACGCGGCCAGGGCGGGGGGCCAGCCGCGCCGCCGCAGGGACCGGGCCAGGGGCCAGGTCAGCGTGGTGAGGAGCAGGCCGACTATGAGCGGCCACACCACCGACCACATCTTGCCCAGCAGCCACAGAGCCACGGCGGCCATCACCAGTACCAGCAGCAACTCGACGGAGATACGCGCCGATGTGCGCAGCGCGGCGCGGGTCTTCGTGGAACTCAACGTGGCAGGCATGGAGGTCACCTTATGGGGCTGCCGTCTCGCCCGGCTCGGCACCCACACCCTTACCGTCCGGCGAAGATTCACCGTGTCCCCTTGGCGGCGTCCCCGCGATGCCCAACACTGAGCCGATGACGCAGCGTGTGGAGCTTGCCGCCGTGATGGACCGGTTGGCCGTCGACGGACTCATCACCGACTACGCGGTCGCCGTGGACGACGGCGACTGGGAGGCGTACCGAGATCTGTTCACCTCCGACGGGCGGGCGGACTACCGCTCGGCCGGCGGTGTCGAGGGGGACGCCGGGGAAGTCTCCGCGTGGCTCGCTCAGAGCCTGGGGGTGTTCGTGATGCGGCAGCACCTGATCGTCAACCGCCGCCTCCGCTTCGGCCTGCTGGAGGGGGACACCGGAGACACGGCCCGGGTCCAGGCCGACTACGTCAATCCCATGCGGCTGGCCGGGGAGGGCGACGACGGCCCGGGCGCCCCCGACTTCGTGTGCGGCGGGCGGTACGACTTCGGACTGCTGCGCACGCACGACGGCTGGCGGCTGCGCGAGGTGGTCGTCCAGGAGAAGTGGCGGCGCCTGCCCGGCCGGGCCCCGGCAGCTGTGATCCACTGAGCCGTCGTCCCCTGTCCCGGGGCCGTCGACGGCACGCACACTGGAGACACCACGGGGTAGGAGGCGCCGTATGAACTCGTTCGGCCACTGGCTCGCCTCCCCGTGGCGGCGCTCGACCGTCGCCGCGGTGGCGGGCGCCCTGCCCGTGCTCGCCTTTCCCGCCCCGTCCCTGTGGTGGTTCGCCTACGTCGCTCTCGTCCCCTGGATCGCGCTCGTCCGCTCCGCGCCGACCGGGAAACGGGCGGCGTACGACGGCTGGTGGGGCGGGTTCGGCTTCATGCTGGCGATGCACCACTGGCTGTTGCCGAGCCTGCATGTGTTCACGTTCGTGATCGCCGCGCTGCTCGGCGCGCTGTGGGCGCCGTGGGGCTGGCTGGTGCGCCGGTTCCTGGCCGGCCTGCCCTCACGGGGCCGGATCGCGGGCGCCCTGCTCGTCCTGCCGTCGGGGTGGCTCGGTGTCGAACTCGTGCGCTCGTGGCAGGGGCTCGGCGGTCCCTGGGGCGTGCTCGGCGCCAGTCAGTGGCAGGCGGAACCGGCGCTGCGGCTGGCCTCGGTGGGCGGGGTGTGGCTGCTCAGCTTCCTGGTGGTGGCCGTCAACGTGGCCGTCGCCGTGCTCGTCCTGGTCCGCGCGGCCCGTCTCCCGGCCGTGGCCGGCCTCGCGGCCACCGCCGCTGTGGCCTCGGCGGCCTGGATGTGGTCACCGCGTCCCGACGCCGACGGCCGGGTCCGGATCGCGGTCGTCCAGCCGGGCATCGTGGCCGGCGCCGACAGCGCCGACCGCCGCTTCGCGCTGGAGGAGCGGCTGACCCGGCAGCTGGCCGGGCAGGACGTCGACCTGGTCGTGTGGGGCGAGAGCAGCGTCGGCTTCGACCTGGCCGGCCGGCCCGACATGGCCCGGCGCATCGCGGCGCTGTCCCGTGAGACCGGCGCCGACATCCTGGTCAACGTGGACGCCCGGCGCTCCGACAAGCCCGGCATCTACAAGAGTTCGGTCCTCGTCGGCGCGGGCGGCCCCACCGGCGACCGCTACGACAAGATGCGGCTCGTCCCCTTCGGCGAGTACATCCCGGCCCGGTCACTGCTCGGCTGGGCCACCTCGGTCGGCAAGGCGGCGGGCGAGGACCGCAGGCAGGGCTCCGAGCAGGTGGTCATGGACGTCGGGCGCGGGCTGCGGATCGGCCCGATGGTGTGCTTCGAGACCGCCTTCCCCGACATGACCCGCCATCTCACCGAGGACGGTGCCGACGTCCTGATCGGCCAGTCGTCGACGTCGACGTTCCAGCACAGCTGGGCCCCGGAGCAGCACGCCTCCCTCGCCGCCCTGCGGGCCGCCGAGACGGGCCGCCCGATGGTGCACGCGACGCTGACCGGTGTGTCCACCGCCTACGACGCGAGCGGCCGGCGGGTCGGCCCGTGGCTCGGTACGGACAGCAGCACCGCCGAGGTGTACGACGTACCGCTGGCGAAGGGCACCACCCCGTACGTCCGCTTCGGCGACTGGACGCCGCACGCGGCGCTGCTGGTGCTCGCCGCGTGGGCCGTCGCCGAGGGCGTGCGCACGCGGCGGTTCAGGCGGCCCGCTCCGCCACCGCCTGGACCACCCGCTCGCACAGTTCATGCGTCGCCAGCGCGTCCCGGGCGCTGAGCACCCGGCCCGCGCGCACGGCGTCGAGGAATGCGAGCACCGCCTGCTCGATGCCGCGCTGCCGGGCCACCGGCACCCAGTCGCCGCGCCGCCGGATCGTCGGCTGGCCCTTGTGGTCGATCACCTCGGCGAGGTTGACCACCTGCCGTTTGGTGTCCTGCCCGGACACCTCCAGGATCTCCTCGGCCGAGCCGCTGAGCCGGTTCATCACCCCGAGCGCGGTGAAGCCGTCCCCGGCGAGCTGGAGCACCACGTGGTGCAGCAGCCCGTCCTGGACACGGGCGCGCACGGTGACGTCGTCGACCGGGCCGGGTACCAGGAAGCGCAGCGTGTCCACGACGTGGATGAAGTCGTCGAGGATCATCGTGCGCGGCTCCTCCGGGAGCCCGATCCGGTTCTTCTGCATCAGGATCAGCTCGCGCGGATGGTCGGCGCACTGGGCGTACCCGGGCGCGTAACGGCGGTTGAATCCGACGGCCAGTGCCACGCCCCGCTGCTCCGCGAGCGCCACCAGCCGCCGGGAGTGGGCGAGTTCGTAGGCCAGCGGCTTGTCGACGTAGGTCGGTACGCCCGCCTCCAGCAGCCGCGTCACGATCTCGGGGTGGACGGCGGTCGGCGCGTGCACGAAGGCCGCGTCGAGGTCCTGGGCGAGGAGGGAGTCGAGGTCGGTGTGGCGCTGCGCCTCGGGGAGGTGGAGGCCGTCGGCGACCCGGGTGAGCGTCGCGGGCGTGCGGGTCTGCACATGCAGGTCGACTCCGGGCTGCCCGCCCAGCACCGGCAGGTAGGCCTTCCGCGCGATGTCACCCAGTCCGATGCAGCCGACCTTCACGGGGACTCCTTCACTGCTTGCCTGCGCGTGCGTCCACGGCAGCATACGGCGGACGCGGCGGACACCGGCCGGCGGTGCCGTCGCTGTCGCGCCGGCGGAGCCGCGGCCCGGTCGCGCGGCGGAACGGTGCTCAGGGCGCCCGGACGACGAGGTGCGGGCAGGGCCCGCGGCGCCTGCTCACCGGGTGCGCGGAAACCCGTGGTGGGAACGGGCGGGTTGGGCGAGGATGCGGACATGACGACGCAGCGCAGTGAACCCGCCCAGAACGCCGACGAACGGACCATGCTGGAGGGATGGCTGGACTACCACCGGCAGACCCTGGCGTGGAAGTGCGAGGGCCTGACCGACGCCCAGTTGCGGACCGCCCCCGTGGCGCCGTCCGAGCTGTCCCTCATGGGGCTGGTGCGGCACATGGCGGACGTGGAGCGGGGCTGGTTCCGCAAGGTGCTGGTCGGCGACGACCCGGGCCCGATCTACTACAGCGACGAGGATCCGGACGGCGAGTTCCATCTCACCGAGGCGGACACCTGGGAGGAGGCGTACGCCACCTGGCAGGCCGAGATGGAGGTCGCCCGGCGCAACGCGGCCGGCTTCGCCCTGGACGACCTCTCCAAGGGCAAGGGCCGCTCCACCGGTGAGCCCTTCAACCTGCGCTGGATCTACACCCACATGATCGAGGAGTACGCCCGCCACAACGGCCACGCCGACCTGGTCCGCGAGTGTCTCGACGGCGCGACGGGCGACTGACGTCGGCCCGGCGGTCCGCCCCCGCCGTACGGGGCCGGAGATCACCCGTGTGGGGCATCCTCCGCTCGTCCGCTGTCCACCGGCCGCCCGAGCCAGCAGAGTTGCGCGCGTGCATCGAACGACGACCACCGCGACGCTCCTGGCCACCGTGGCCGTCTCGGCCCTCTCCGGCTGTGTGACGGTCCAGCATCCGCCCGCCTCCGGCCCTGCGGCCACGCCGTCGGTGCCCCGGCCCGACGCCCGGGCTCAGCCGCAGGTCGTGCAGGCGCCGGCCCGTGAGGCCCTGGAGATGACCGGCCCGTCCCGCCGGCCGGAACCCGCCGCGCCCCCGCCGCCCGCCGCCGCCTCGGCACCGGCCCGGACGCGGCAGGAGCCGCCGCCCCGTACGCACCCGCCCCGCCCGGCGCGCCCCGAGCCCCGGCGCCCCGACGCCGGACAGCCCCGGCAGCCGCGCGTCGAGATCCCCGACGTGCCCGAGGCGGCCCCCCGCGAACAGCAGGACGTCTGCGCCCTCGGCAGGAAGTACGGCGGCTGGCGGGAGGACAGTCCGCAGACCGTGATCTGCGACCGGACGTACGGGCGTTGAGGGCCAGGACCCGGCGGGGAACGCGCCGGGTCCGTCGGCCCGGCCCGGAGCGGACACGTGGATCCGTCAGGGCCGCTGCCGCGGCGGCCCCCACGCTCCCCCTCCGGAGGAGTCGTCCTCGCCGAGCCGCAGCTCCAGGCGGCTGATCGCCGCCCGCACCCCGTCGCCGTACCGGTCCTCCCCCAGCGCGTCGGACGCCCGGCGTGCCCGGCGCAGATGGGTGCGGGCGGCCTCGGCGCGGCCGAGCTTCACATAGTCCGCCGCCAGGTTCAGGTGCAGCGCGGGGTACAGCGCCCGCACCGCGAGCGTCTGCTCCGGCCCGGCCGCCCCATGGCCGGCGGACCGGTCGTCCGTCAGCTCCTGCGCCGCCGTCAACGCCCGCAAATCCCAGGCGAGTTCGTCGGACGGGTCGTCGTGGGTGTCGGCCAGGTAGTGCGCCAGGGTGCACCGGTGCAGTGGATCGCCGTCCTGGCCGATCTCCGCCCACAGGTCCAGCAGGCGGTGCCGGGCCTCCTCGCGGTCACCGGCGTGATGCAGGATGACCACCTGCCCGATCCGGGTCAGCACGGCATCCGCGGCCTCCTGCCCCTGTCGCTTCGCCACTGCGCCCTCCGCCCGCTCGTCGGCTGTCCCTGCCGACGCTAACCGCACCCACCGGCGATCCCGGTCAGGCGGCACCGGGCCGGTGCGCGAGGAACGGCCCGGCGGCCGACCGGGTGAGCGGCCTCGCGGTGTCCGGGCGGCCGGGGATGCCCGCAGCCGGCCCGGCGGTGCCGGCGCGCGGCGGTCAGCCCAGGTCCGGAACGCGCCAGTCGATCGGCGCGTGGCCCTGCCGGGCGATCGCCTCGTTGATCTGGGTGAACGGGCGGGAGCCGAAGAACTTCTTCGCCGACAGCGGGGAGGGATGCGCGCCCTTGACCACCGCGTGCCGGGTCTCGTCGATCAGCGGGAGCTTCTTCTGGGCGTAGTTGCCCCAGAGCACGAAGACCGCCGGGTCGGGCCGGTCGGCCACCGCGCGGATCACCGCGTCGGTGAACTTCTCCCAGCCCTTGCCCTTGTGCGAGTTGGCCTCGCCGCCGCGGACCGTGAGCACCGCGTTGAGCAGCAGCACGCCCTGCTGGGCCCACGGCATCAGATAGCCGTTGTCCGGAACGGGCAGGCCCAGCTCCGCCTGCATCTCCTTGTAGATGTTGCGCAGCGAGGGCGGGGTCTTCACCCCCGGGCGCACCGAGAAGCACAGGCCGTGTCCCTGACCCTCGCCGTGGTAGGGGTCCTGGCCGAGGACCAGGACCTTCACCCGGTCGTACGGCGTGGCGTCCAGCGCGGCGAAGACCTCCTCGCGCGGCGGGTACACAGGACCCCTCGCCCGCTCCTCCTCGACGAACTCCGTCAGCTCCTTGAAGTAGGGCTGCTGCAGTTCGTCGCCCAGAACCCCGCGCCAGGACTCGGGCAGCATGGCGATGTCGGTCACGTCAATTTCCTTACGGTGTGCGGTCACTACGACGTGCGGTCACGTCCAGGCCACAGAACCTACCGGCGAGCACTGACAATCACCGCCGAGAGCGCCGAACCCGCCCCTACCAGCTGGTCTTCCGGTACAACTGCCACATCGTCATGATCGTCGAGGGGTCCAGCGCACGTTCGGCGCCCGAGATATCCGCGTTGACCGCGATGTACTGCCGCCCCTGCCACAGCGGCAGCAGCCGCGCGTCGTCGACGAGGATCTGCTGGGCCTCCTCGAAGTCCTCCTCCACGTCGGCCCGGTCGCTCTCGCCGCGCGACTTGGGCAGCAGCACACCGGTGATCCGGGGCGCCGGGTAGGGCGTACCGAGCGCGTTCTCGTCGCCCACGAACGGGGCGATGAAGTTGTCGGCGTCCGGGAAGTCGGGGAACCAGCCCCGCCCGAACACCGGGTACTCGCCCTTCTGATAGCCCTCGACGTACGTCTTCCAGGGGCGGCTCTTCAGGGTGATCGTGAACAGCCCGGAGTCCTCCAGCTGCTTCTTCAGCTCCTGGAACTGCAGGGCGGTCTCGGAGCCGTAGCGGTCGGTGGTGTACCAGAAGGTGAGCGGGACGCGCTCGGTGATGCCCGCGTCGGAGAGGAGCCGGCGGGCCTTGGAGGTGCTGGGGTTGCCGTAGTCGTCGAAGAAGCCCGTGGTGTGACCGGTGAGGCCCGCCGGGACCATCGAGTACAGCGGGTCCACGGTGTCCTTGTAGACCTTGTGCACGATCGCCGCCCGGTCGACCACCTGGGCGACGGCCTGGCGCACGGCGAGCTTGTTCGCCCACGGGTCCTTCGGGTTGAACACCAGGTAGCTGATGTCGGTGCCGTAGCCCTCGACGAGCTGGAGGCTCTTGTCCTCCTTGCTCTCCAGGGAGACGATGTCGTCGGCCGCGAGGCCGCGGTAGGTGACGTCGATCCGCTGCTCCCGCAGCGCCTCGACCATGGTGCTCGAGTCCTGGAAGTAGCGGATCGTCACCGCGTCGTTTCTTCGCTTCGCGAAGCCCTCGTAGTTCGTGTTGCCGACGAGTTCGGCCTTCTCGCCCTCCTCGTAGGACCGCAGCACGTACGGCCCGGACCCGGACACCTTGCCGTCCTTGCGGAGGGAGTCGTCCGGGTATTCGTCGGGGTCGACGATGGACATGGCCGGGGTGGCGAGCACGAAGGGGAACGTGGCGTCGGGCTGGTTGAGGTGGAAGACCACTTCGTCGTCGCCCAGCGCCTGGACCCGCTCCAGGCTGCCCAGCAGGCCGGCGGGGCCGCTGGGTGCCTTGATGGCCTTGATCCGGTCGATGGAGTACTTCACCGCGTGCGCGTCCAGCGTGTGCCCGTCGGAGAACTTCACACCCTGGCGCAGCGTGCAGCGGTACGTGCGGTTGGAGGCGTCGGTGAACGCGCACTTCTCGGCGGCGTCGGGCTGGGGCGTGGTGGAGCCGTCCGGGTAGGCCAGCAGCGTCTGGTAGACGTTGCGGAACAGCTCCCAGGAGCCGTCCCAGGCCGCGGCCGGGTCCAGCGTGCTCGGCGCGCTGGTGGTGCCCACCACGATCGGCCCGCGGTCGTCGGAGGAGTCGGACGACAGGACGCCGCAGCCGGCGACCAGGGACGTCATGGACGCGATGGCCGCCACATTCCGCAGGCATCGGTTCCGGTTGAACACGCGCACGCTCCTCGATCTGCCGTACCAAGAGTCGGCAGACCATACCGCAGCGTCCCGCCCGCGGAACCTCCTCGTGAAACCCGTTCTTGATCGATATGTCATGACGACGTTGTCATCGCCCTGCGGGCCTCCGGTACGCCGACACGGGCGCCGCTTTCGTCAACGGGCGCCCGTGTCGAGGTGCTGGAGGGACCGGGTCAGCCCACGCCCGCGTTCAGGAAGATGCCGCCGTCCACGACGAGTGTCTGACCGGTGATCCAGTCGGACTGTTCCGACGTGAGGAAGGCGGCGGCGCCGCCGATGTCGGAGGGCACGCCGAGACGGCCCAGCGGGTAGGCCGCGGCGGCCTCCGCCTCCCGGCCCTCGTACAGGGCCTGCGCGAACTTGGTCTTCACGACGGCCGGGGCGATGGCGTTGACCCGCACCACCGGCGCGTACTCGTGCGCCAGCTGGAGAGTCAGGTTGATCATCGCGGCCTTGCTGATGCCGTAGGCACCGATGAAGGGCGAGGCGGAGACGCCCGCGACGGAGGCGATGTTGACGATCGCGCCGCCGTTGTCCTTCTGCCAGGCGTGCCAGGTCCGCTGCGCGAAGCCGAGGGCCGAGACCACGTTGGTCTCGAACACCTTGCGCGCCACGTTCAGGTCGAGGTCGGCGATCGGCCCGAACACCGGATTGGTACCGGCGTTGTTGACCAGGTAGTCGACGCGGCCGAAGGCCTCCATCGTGCGCTCGACGGCGACGGCCTGGTGGGCCTCGTCGTGGGCCTTGCCCGCGACGCCGATGACCCGGTCGGCGCCGAGCTGCTCGACGGCCTCCTTGAGGGCGTCCTCGTTGCGGCCGGTGATGCAGACACGGTCGCCGCGCGCGATCAGCGCCTCGGCGACGCCGTAGCCGATGCCTCGGCTGGCGCCCGTGACGAGCGCGACCTTGCCGGAGAGTGCGGGGAGTTCCACCGAAGTCATGTTCCTGATCCCCTAGTCGAGCGGTCCGCCGGCCACGTACAGCACCTGGCCGGAGACGAAGCCGGCGGCCTCGCCGGTGAAGAAGGCGATGGCGTTGGCGATGTCGTCCGGCTCGCCGACCCGCTGTACCGGGATCTGCGTGGCGGCGGCGGCCTTGAACTCGTCGAAGCCCATGCCCACGCGCGCGGCGGTCGCGGCGGTCATGTCGGTGGCGATGAAGCCGGGGGCCACGGCGTTGGCGGTGATCCCGAACTTGCCGAGCTCGATGGCGAGGGTCTTGGTGAAGCCCTGGAGGCCCGCCTTGGCGGCCGAGTAGTTGGCCTGGCCGCGGTTGCCGAGCGCGGAGGACGAGGAGAGGTTGACGACCCGGCCGAAACCGGCGTCCACCATGTGCTTCTGGACGGCCTTGGTCATCAGGAACGAGCCGCGCAGGTGCACGTTCAGGACGGTGTCCCAGTCGGAGACGCTCATCTTGAACAGCAGGTTGTCGCGGAGCACGCCCGCGTTGTTGACGAGGATCGTCGGGGCGCCGAGCTCCGCGACGACCCGCGCGACGGCCGCCTCGACCTGGGCCTCGTCGGAGACGTCCGCGCCGACGGCGATCGCCTTGCCGCCCGCCGCGGTGATCTTCTCGACGGTGTCCTTGCAGGCGGCCTCGTCGAGATCGATCACCGCGACCGCGCGGCCCTCGGCGGCCAGTCGTACGGCGGTGGCGGCTCCGATGCCGCGCGCTCCGCCGGTGACCACGGCGACCCGTTGCTCAGTGGTGGACATTGCTGGTTCTCCTCGCCCTCGAGAAGGACGCCCATCTGGTGAGCGACCGCTTAGTACCTTCAGCAGACGTGACGCTAGAAGCCCTGGCACCCGGTGTCAACGGCCCATCGGGCGGGTGTGATCCATTACCTGCCCGCCGACCCCCAGGACGGGCCGCTCCCGTCCGCCGTCGTCCCGCGCGGGGACCCGCCGGAGCCACCCGATCGGCCCCGCGCCGCGCGCCCCCGCGCGGCGTCGCCCCTAGCGTCGGAGCGCGGGCCACTCGTGGCCGGAAAGGAGGCGCTCCATGCGCCGTCGTACCGGTGCCGTCGGCACGCTGATCGCGATCACCGCGCTCGTGCCGCTGGCCTACACCGCTCACGCACAGGATCTGGACTGCAGCGACTTCACCTACCGGGAGGAGGCGCAGGCCGTGTTCGACTCGGACCCGAGTGATCCGAACCGACTCGACGAGGACCGGGGGACCGACGACGGCATCGCCTGCGAGGTGCTGCCCCGGCGCGGAGCCCCCGTCACCTCCTCGACCACCGCCCCGCGCCGCTCCACGACGCCCACACCCGCCGTGACTCCCCCGTCGGCCGCGACTCCCACGGCCGACGCCCCGACGCGGGGCGTGCGCGGCGGAGTGGGCGGCGCGTCGACCTCCGGCTGGAGCGGCTGGGACGTGGGAATGGGCATCGCCTTCGTCGCCGGCGGCCTGCTCGGGGCCGGCTATGTGGTGAAGCGACGGAGGGTGTGACGGGCGGGGGCTGTGGCGTGGCCGCACCTCTGGCGGCGGGGCGAAGCCTCAACCAGCAGGCACCCGCGGCCGGGTGACAGGGCGCCAGCATGCCGGTGGCCCCAACGGCCCCCAGCGCCCGCCCCCGTGATCCGGCGTCAACCACCGCACCGAGCCGGGGCGTTGTCGTCGGCTCCCGCCCTGACCGGAGCACGCAGGCCATGCGGCCCCCCGGGCCACGTCACGGCCCCGCCTCACCCGGCATCACACGCCAGGTCACCGCACCAGCAGGTCGAGCAACCGGTCCGCCTCCGCGGCCGGGTCGGTGGTCAGTCCGGTGTGCACGGGGCCCGGCTGGACGATCGTCGAGCGTGGGGCGATGAGCCAGCGGAAGCGCCGCCCGGGGTCGTCGGCCGCGGCCTGTCCGGCTGCCGCCCCGCCCGCGCAGACGCCCTCGACGGCGCGCAGGGCGGACCGTACGCCGGCCACGTCCACGTCCGGGTCGAGGGCCAGCAGCCTGGCCTCGTCGAGGTGGGTGCGCACACCGACGTACGCCTCGGCGCGGCAGTACACCAGCACCCCGGCGTTGACGCACTCGCCGCGCTCGACCCGGGGCACGACCCGCAGCAGCGCGTACTCGTAGACGTTCCGCTCGCTCACTGGTCCCCCTGAAGACGCTCGTGGATGACGGCCGCGCGGGCCAGCAGGGGCCGCGCGTAGGCCCGCCGGAGGTCGTCCGGGCTGTCGAAGCCGGGCTCGTCGGCCAGCCAGACGTCCGGGACGTAGGCGGTGACCTCGGCGAGGAGGTCCTCCGTGACCAGGGGCGCCAGTTCCGCGGCCGCCTTGGCGACGTCCGGGCCGAAGGGTCTGAGGGCGTGGTCCGAGATGTCGTAGGGCCGGGCGGCGGAGGTCTCGGCGCCGGGCCAGTTGTGCTGCCAGATCATGGTCGCGCCGTGGTCGATGAGCCACACCTCGCCCTGCCGGCGCAGCAGGTTGGGGTTGCGCCAGGAGCGGTCGACGTTGTTCACCAGGGCGTCGAACCAGACGATCCGTCCGGCCTCCTCGGGGCTCACCGCGAAGGCGAGGGGGTCGAAGCCGAGCGCTCCGGAGAGGAACTCCATGCCGAGGTTGCGTCCCGCGCTGGAGCGGAGGAGTTCCTGCACCTCCTGGTCGGGCTCGGCCAGTGCCAGCACCGGGTCCAGGTCGAGGGTCACCAGCGGGGGCACCCGGAAGCCGAGCCGCCGTGCGAGTTCCCCGCACACGACCTCGGCGACCAGCGTCTTGCGGCCCTGTCCGGCGCCGGTGAACTTCATGACGTACGTGCCGAGGTCGTCGGCCTCGACCAGACCGGGCAGCGACCCGCCCTCACGCAGGGGCGTGACATAGCGGGTCACGATGGCTTCCTTGAGCATCGGCCCAGGTTACCGGGGGGTGGATGAACAACCGGCGCTCCGGCCCCGTACCTCTGGGCAGTTCAGAGGCACCTGTGGAAGGGACCGTCAGCATGGCCAGCGAATCGCACCATCCCGTTCCGGCACCGAGCCGTCGCGCCGTCGTGGCGGGTCTGGGCGCGGCGGGGCTCGCCGTCGCGCTGACCGCGTGCGGGTCGGACGACGACGCGTCCGGCTCGTCCGCCGACCCGGGGGCAGGACAGAGCGCCGGTGCCGGCACCGCGCTCGCGAAGACCTCCGACATACCGGAGGGCGGCGGCAAGGTCTTCAGCGACGAGAAGGTGGTGGTCTCCCAGCCGACGGCGGGCGACTACAAGGCGTTCTCGACCATCTGCACCCACAGGGACTGCCCGATGACGGACCTGAAGGAGGACGTGCTGTCCTGCTCCTGCCACGGCAGCCAGTTCTCCATCACCGACGGCAGCGTGAAGAAGGGCCCCGCGACCGAGCCGCTGGCCGCGAAACAGATCAGCGTGGCCGGGGAGTCGATCACGCTCGCGTGACCTGGGAGCGACCCTCCAGGCAGGCCAGTACCTCGTCCGTGGTCGCGACCGTGGCGACCAACGCGAGGGTGTGGCGGATCATCGCCGGGATGTAGTCGGAGGGCACCCCGGCGATGGCGTCCGTCGGCACGACCGCGGTGTAGCCGCGGTTGACGGCGTCGAAGACGGCGTTGGGAATCGCCACGTTGGCCGAGACCCCGGTCACGACCAGCGTGCGGCAGCCCAGGTTGCGCAGCAGCGCGTCGACCTCGGTGCCCTGGATCGGCGACAGCCCGTGCAGCCGCCGTACGACGATGTCCTCCCCGGTGACCTCGACGGGCGCCGCCACCCGGACGGCGGTCGTGCCCGACAGCTGCTGGACGGGCAGCCGTTCGGCGGCGCGGAAGAGGCGGGCGTTGCGGCTGGCGCCGCGGCCGTCCGGGCGGCGTTCGGCGATCGCGTGGATCACCTGGACGCCGCTCGTGTGCGCGGCGGCGACCAGCCGGGCGACGTTGGCGAGGGCGCCCGAGGAGTGCGCCTGCTCGGCGAGCTCGGGCAGGGCGCCGTCGGGTCCGACGACACCGTGCTGGCACTCGACGGTGAGCAGGACGGTGGTCGCGGGGTCGAGGAGTTCGCTGAGCTGTTCGTACGACGGCACGGCTCCCCCTGGTCGCCGACGGGGCGGAGCGGAGAGACTAACCACCATTGCGTGCGGACGGAAGACGACCCATCGTTTTCTGACGTGATGTCAGAGGATCTCCTCTGGCACGACGTGAGAGAAATGAGGGGGCCGGATGACCGTCACACAGCGCCGGGGCCGGAAGATCATGATGACGCCGGGTGAGCTGGACGAGTTCCTCACCAGTCAGCGCACCTGCCGGGTCGCCACCGTGTCCACGGACGGCGCTCCCCATGTGAGCACCCTCTGGTTCGCCTGGGACGGCACGTCGATGTGGCTGTACTCGGTGGTGCGCAGCAAGCGCTGGAGCGATCTGCGGCGCGATCCACGGGTGGCGATCGTGGTCGACACGGGCGAGGAGTACGACGAGCTGCGCGGCGTCGAGCTGTCCGGGGCCGTGGACTTCGTGGGCGAGGCCCCGCGCACCGGGGAGCTGTGCGCGGAACTCGACCTTCCCGAGACGCTGTTCGCCCGCAAGAACTTCCGCCTGGAGGAGATGCCGCACGACGGGCGGCACGCGTGGGTGCGGCTGACGCCCGAGAAGATCGTCTCCTGGGACTTCCGCAAGCTGGGGTCGCAGTAGCTACGCCAGCTTCTCGGCCGCCGCCTCGAACGCCTTCACCGCCGCCCGGATCGACGGGCGGCGGTCGGCGTCCGCGCGCCAGACCACGTACACGTGCCGGCGCACCCGCTGTCTCAGCGGGACGGTGACGACCTCCGGCGGCATCGGGTGCCGGCCCAGCAGGGGCGCGATACACACTCCCAACCCGGCTGCCACCAGCGCGAGTTGGGTGTGCGTCTCGGCGGCGCGGTGGCCGATGATCGGCTCGATGCCCTTGGAGCGCAGCGTGAACATCAGCCACTCGTGGCAGAACTCGCCCTCGCCCCAGGTGATCCACTCGTCCTCGGCGAACTCGGCGAGGTCCACCTCCTCGCGGCCCGCGAAGCGGTGGCCGGCCGGCATCGCCACGTCGGCGGGGTCGTCCAGGATCGGCGCCTTGACCAGGCCGTCAGGCAGCGCCATCGGCTTGTTGTACCAGTCGAGGACCACCGCGAGGTCGAGGTCGCCGCGGATCACCCCGGCGATACCGCTCTCGGGCTCCAGCTCCGAGGAGCGGATCCGCAGCGCCGGGTGCTGGGCGCGCAGCGCGGCGAGCGCGGAGGGGAACAGGCCGCGCGCGGCGGTCGGGAACGCCGCCACTCTCAGCTCGCCGACGACCTGTCCGCGCTGGGCCTCCAGGTCCGACTGGGCGAGTTCGACCTGCGACAGGATGCGCGCCGCGTGCTCGGCGAGCAGCCGGCCGGCGTCCGTGAGCCGCACCCCCCGCCCGTTCTTGGCCAGGAGCCGCTGCCCGACCTCCCGCTCCAGCTTGGACATCTGCTGCGAGACGGCGGACGTCGTGATGTGCAGGCCCCCTGCCGCGCCGCTGACCGAGCCGTGCCGGGCCAGGGCGTCGAGGGTGCGCAGGCGCTCCAGGTTCAACATGTAAGCGATACTACGAGATACCGCTCGAAAATCTCGCTTGTCCTACGAGGTTGTGGACAGCATCGTGGTCCTCATGACCACCGTCACCGCCACCCCGAGGTCGACCGCGACCACCTCCCGTCCTCGCCCCCGCCCCGCCCTGGACTGGCGGCTGCGCTTCGGCGTCCTCTCGCTGATCTGGGGGTTCAGCTTCCTGCTCATCAAGGTCGGCACGGAGGGGTACGCCCCCTTCCAGGTCACGCTCGGCCGCCTGGTGTTCGGTACGGCGGTGCTCGCCGCGGCGATGGCGGTCAGGCGGGAACGCCTCCCGCGCGGCGCACGCACCTGGGCGCATCTGACGGTTGCCGCCCTCCTCCTCAACGCGCTCCCGTTCTCGCTGTTCGCCTACGCGGAACTGACGATCCCGTCCACGCTGGCCGGGATCTGCAACGCGACCTCACCGCTGTGGGGCATGGCCCTGTCCCTGGTCGCCCTGTCCGAGGACCGGCCGACCCGGGTCAGGGTCGCCGGTCTCGGCCTCGGCTTCCTGGGTGTGCTGACGGTCCTCGGCGCCTGGCAGGGCTTCCATGGCCTGGACGCCGCGGGCACGGTGATGGCTCTGCTGGCCTCGCTCAGCTACCCGGTCGGCTGGATCTACGTCCGCCGCACCCTGGCCGGCACCGGCCACTCGAACCTGTCCCTGACCGGCGCCCAGCTGCTGCTGGCCACGCTCCAACTGGCGGTCGTCACCCCCCTGTTCACCAGCGTGCCGAGCCACTTCCCGATGGTCCCCCTGCTGGCCACCGCCGCGCTCGGCATCCTCGGCACGGGACTGGCGGTGCTCCTGCAATACGGCCTGGTCGCCGAGGTCGGTCCCACGACCGCCCAGATGGTCACCTACTTCATCCCGGTCATCGCCACGGCCGCCGGCGTGGCGATCCTCGACGAGCCGCTGACCTGGTCCACCCCGGTCGGCGCGGCGATCGTCCTGGCGGGCGCGGCACTCACGCAGGCGCGGCCGAAGCCGAGGCTCAGCACGTGACCGGTGAGCCGTGCTCCCGAGCGGGGGCCGGGCCGGTCCGACGACGTGAACGATCACGTCCGTCGGCGGGGCCGGCTTCGCCCCGGGCACGGTCACCACGCGGCGGCGCGGCGGCCCGGCGATCGCGTCGGCAGGCGCAGCGGCACACGCGGGCGAGGCCCGAGCCGGAGATCGGCCCCTGATCCCTCAGACGTGACTCCGGGCCAAAGCGGTGGCCGGTGCGACGGCGGAGACGATCGCGTCCGCCAGCGGAGCGGTCTCGTCCCGGGTCAGGGTCGCGACGGTGACCCGGATGCCCGGGGGCGCGCTCATCCGGAAGCGGGCGCCGGGGGCGACCGCCCAGCCGGCGTGCAGCAGCCGGGCGACGGCCCCGGTCTCGTCGGGGACCGGGATCCACACGTTCAGCCCGGAGCGCCCCCGGGCCTCGACCCCGCGTTCCGCGAGCGCGTCGATCAGCAGGTCCCGGCGCTCGCGGTAGGCCGCCGCCACGGCCCGCGAGTCCAGCGCTCCGTCGGCCCACAGCCGCAGCACGGCCCGCTGGACGATCCGGCCGACCCAGCCCGGCCCGAGCCGCTGCCGACCGCGCACCCGGTCGACGGTGACACGGTCCCCGGTGAGCACGGCGAGCCGCAGGTCGGGACCGTACGCCTTGGCGACCGAACGGACGAAGGCCCAGCTGTGGGTGGTGCCGGCCAGGGGATGCAGGGGGAGGTCGACGATGCCGTGGCCGTGGTCGTCCTCGATCAGCAAGGTCCGAGGGTGCTCCCGGAGCACGGAGCGCAGAGCACGCGCGCGTGAGGCGCTCACCGAGGCGCCGGTGGGATTCTGCGCCCGATCGGTGACGACCAGGGCGCGCGCCCCGGCGGCGAGGGCACGGCGTACGTCGTCGGGCAGGGGGCCGTCGTCGTCGACGCCCACCGGTACCGTGCGCAGCCCGAGCGCCGGAACGAGGTCGAGCAGGCTGCCCCAGCCCGGGTCCTCGACGGCGACGGTGTCGCCCGGCTTGAGGTGGGCGGCCAGGACGCGCTCGATGGCGTCGAGCGATCCGGACAGGACGGCGAGCGGCCCGTCCGGCACCCCGTCGGCGTCCATGCCGGCCCGCGCGAGGCGTGCCAACTCCGGTTCGACGGGGTCGTCTCCGTACAGGACCGGCTCCCGGTCGCCCTGCTCACCGGCCGCCGCGAACGCCTTCGCGAGGGACGGCAGCAGCGCCGGGTCCGGGTTGCCGCCGGCCACGTCCCGCACGCCCGGGGGGACGTCCACCCGGATGTGCTCGCGTCCGGTGGTGGCCGGCCTGGACCGCACCCGGCTGCCCCGGCGCCCGGCGGTCTCGATGACCCCGCGCTCCCGCAGCACGCGGTACGCGGCCGCCACGGTGTTGGGGTTCACGCCCAGCTCGGCCGCCAGCTCCCGCATGGCCGGCAGCAGTTGCCCCGGCTCCAGCTGTCCGGCTCCCACCGCGCGCTCGACGCTCGCGGAAATCTCCGCCGCACCCCGGCCTTCGATCCGATACTCTTCTAGCACAAAATCTATTATGCACTAGTGCAATGGAGAGCGCCATGCAGGGGACCCAGCAGCCGACGACGCCCGCCGCCTACACCCCCACCGACCGCACCGTGCCCACCCGCTCCCCCGACCGGGCCTCGTACGACAAGGACCTGGTGCACGCGATACTCGACGAGGGATTCGTCTGCCACCTCGGCTTCGTCCGCGACGGTGTGCCGGTCGTCCTGCCCACGCTGTACGGCCGGGTCGGCGAGCGGCTCTACGTGCACGGCTCGACGGGCTCGCGTCCGCTGCGGATGACGGGCCAGGCCGACCCGGGACTGCCGGTGTGCCTGACCGTCACGCACGTCGACGCGCTGATTCTGGCCCGCTCGGCGTTCCACCACTCGATCAACTACCGCTCGGTGGTCGTGCACGGCGTCGCCCACGAGGTGAGTGACCCGGAGGAGAGGCGGGCCGCCCTGGACGCGCTGGTCGACCACGTGGTCCCCGGCCGCGCCGCCGACTCCCGGCCCGCGAACAAGAAGGAACTGGCCGCCACCGCCGTCATCCGCCTCGACCTGAACGAGGTGTCCGCCAAGCTCCGCACCGGCGGCGTCAACGACGAGCCCGAGGACCTCGCCCTCCCGCACTGGGCCGGCGTGGTCCCGCTGCGCAAGGGCTACGACACCCCCGTCGCCGACGCCGGCCTGGCCCCGGGCACCGAACTGCCGGACTACCTGGCGGCCCTGTAGGACAAGGGGCCCTCCCACAGGCGTACGTACGCCGCAAGGAGCGCGCTTCGCCCGGAAAGGGTCCTTCCGGCTCGCGCTCCCGCGCCGGAAGGACCCCGGCCCCTCACCCGCGCACCGGCTCCCCGGCCGCCGCCTCCCGCGCCTCCGCCCTCGCGAGTCCGGCGACCGACCCGAGCATCAGGAGGGTCCCGGCGAGCGTCGTCCAGGTGAGACGTTCGCCCAGCAGCGCGACGGCCAGCACCGCCGCGCTCACCGGCTCCAGCAGCATGATCACCGACACGGTGGCCGGGCGGACCACGACCGCGGCCGCGAAGTAGAGCGCGTAGGCGAGGGCCGTGGGGACGCCGGCGATGTAGACCAGCAGCCACACCAGGCGGACGGGTTCGTCGGTGTGCGGGACCAGCCCCTCGGCGAGGGCGAACGGCAGCAGACACAGGCTGGTGACCGCGAACGCGGCCACGGACGTGCCCGCGGCGTCCGATCCGCCGTCCCGGCCCCACCGGCGGGTGAGCAGGGTCATCGCACAACCCCCGCCCGCCGACACCAGCCCGAGCAGCACGCCCCACGGACGTACGGACGCGTCCTGGCCGCCGAGGGCCAGCACACCCAGTCCGGCGAGCGCCCCGGCGACGGCGACCGTCCCGCCCCGCCCGAGCCGCTCCCCCAGGGTCAGCCGCGCGCCGAGCGCGATCAGGACGGGACCGGCGCCCAGGGTCACGACGGTGGCCACGGCGAGCCCGGTGGCGGCGACAGCGGCGAAGTAGGCCGTCTGGAAGACGGCCAGTCCGACACCCGTGGCACCGGCTCGCAGCGCTCTGCGCCCGAGCGGTGCCGGCACGGCGTTCCGGGCGCGTGGACGCAGGCGGCGGGCCGCGACCAGCAGCAGGAGCCCGGCCGCGCAGCGCCAGAACGACAGGGCGACGGGTCCGAGGTCGCTGGCCCGGTAGACCAGGGAGCCGGCCGCGCCGGCGGTACCCCAGGCGACACCGGCGACGGTCAGATAGACGAGGCCTCGCCCGACGGGCAGGCCGGAAGCAGCATGTGACACGCGTTCTCTCCGCAGACGCGCACGGGCGCGACAGAGGCGCCCGGCGCGGAAGTTCGGGAAGGACGCCCGCTCGGCGGGGTCCACGGACTTCATCCGCGGGCAGCACCGTCACGCCCGGCAGCGCGCCGGGCGTGGTCTCCGGAGGGCCCGCCTAGGCGGCGGGCGGCGGAAGAACGAGCGTGTGACGATGCATGATCGGCAGCCTAGGCAGCGGTTCCGCGTGCCGACAACTCCTTTTCGCCGCCGCCCGCCGCGGGCTCCGCGGCGCCGCGGGCGGGTGCCGACGACTGCGCGATGAACGCGCCGACCAGGACGACCGCGCCGCCGGCGATCTGCGGGGCCGAGAGGTGCTCGCCGAGCAGGACCCAGGCGAGGACGGTCGCCACGACCGCTTCCAGGCAGGCCACGACACCGGCGACCTGCGGGGACAGCCGGCGCACCGACAGCACGCCGGTGACGTACGCGAGGACCGTGGTGACGAGCACGATCCAGCCCAGCAGCAGACCGGCCGCGACGGGAGTGCCGTCCATGTCCGCCGTACGGGCGAGCACGGACCAGTCCATGCTCCAGGGGCGGGCCACGACGGTCAGGACGGCCGTGCCGACGAGGAGGCCGTACGCGATGACGCCGAGCGGGTCGGGTGCCTGGTCCCCGGCGTCACTGCCCTGGTCGGACAGCACGAAGTAGCCGACCTGGCAGCAGGCGGCGCCGAGCGCGAGCAGCAGGCCGAGCGCGTCGAAGCGCAGGCCGGACCAGACCTCGACGACACAGGCCAGGCCGCCCACCGCGAGAACCACACCGAGCGCGGCGGCCCGGGTCACCGGCCGCCGCTGCACGAACCGCACCCAGCCGAGCACGAGCGCGGGCGCGAGGTACTCGACGAGCAGGGCGACCCCGACGGGGATCCGGGAGATCGCGGCGAAGTAGCACGCCTGGACACCGGCGACGGCGAGCAGACCGAATCCGGCGAGCAGTGCGGGACGGCTGCGCAGCAGCGCGCGATGGCGGACGGCGACCGGCGCCATCAGCAGGGCGGCGCCCGCCACCCGCAGCCACACCACGTGCAGCGGGTCGAGTCCCGCCTCGATCAGCGGCTTGGCCGCGACTCCCGACCCGCCGAAGGCGAGCGCGGACGCCAGCGCGAGACCGAGGCCGACGCCCCTCCCCCGGTGATCCTGACTGCTCTCAGACGTATGCACCGGCACATGATGACAGGCCATGACATGAGCGTCATCCCCGTTGACACCTGTCTCACCGAGTGGACCCGGGCCGCGCCGGGCAGCGTCCGCGCCTGAACCCGCCGGACCTCGACGGAACCGCCCGGCAGGACCGCTCGGCCGAACCGGTCCGCCGCGCCACTCGGCCGAACCGCCCGGAAGGTCCGCTCGGGCAGCTGTCTCAGGCGGTCCGCCGTAAGCGGCTGTCCACCCGGACGAGCACCTCGTGCCGGTCGATTCCCGCACGGTGCAGCACCTCGACGGCCCGGGCCTGCGGGTCGACGACGACCGCGGCCAGCAGGTCGACGCCGAGAGCCGGGCCGCCGCGGCGGGCGGCCCGCTCGCGGGCGTACGCCATGGCGTCGGCGGCCAGCGGCGAGTAGCCCTCCGCGCGGGTCACGACGGGGGTGGCACCGGAGTCCTCGACGCTTCCCTGCCAGCGCAGCCCGTAGCCGATGCTGCGCTGGACGAGGTACCCTATGAGGCGCGCCAGCTGCGGCTCGCCGCCGAAGACCTCCCGCACGTCGGGGTCCGACTCCAGGAGTGAGTGGAGCAGATGGGCGGTGTCGACCTGACGGTCCCCGTCCCTGACGGCCCTCCGCCGGGCACCGGAGACCACCGCTGCCAGTTCGGCGCTGAGGCGGGCATCGTGGTCATCGGTGCGGGCCGGGCGCCGGCCGTCGGGCTCGTGGGCCGACTGCCGGGGGATACGAGGGTGCACATCCCCTACCCCATCAGCCCCTCCTCCCGGCGTCATCCGCGAGAGGAACCATTGTCGCGTCCCACGGGAAGGGGACCCGGGACGCCGGAATCTCCTCCTTAGGGAGGAGATCACGTCGTATGAGCCCAAGGGGCGCGCGCCGCCTGGACCCGCGCCCCGTGCACGACCACGGCGCCCCGCCGCTCGGTCCCCCTGGGGCATGGAGAGCAGGTGCCGGCCGGTGGGCCTGCCGGCCGCCGACGACCGTACGTGTACCGGGTGTACGCCCCGGAGAACGCGCTGCCCGCCGACCTGTTCGGGGAGGCGTGACGCCGACCTGTTCGGGGAGGCGTGACGCCGACCTGTTCTGGAGGGCGTGGCACTGTGGTCAGCACCGGCACCACCGTCCGCCGTGACGACACCCACCTCGCCGCCATGACGGTTCATCAGTATTGAATGTTCCGGGGCGTGCGGCTACGGTCCGCGACACCGTAGCCCGACACGAAGAGGTGGTCGCATGGCCGAAGTCAGTGCGGACGCACGCCTCCCGGCACCCGCGGAGAAGGTCTGGGACCGACTCACCGACTGGCCCGCCCACGGCGAGTGGAACGCGACCCACACCAGCTTCCCCCACGGCGGCCCGCAGACCCTCGCCGTCGGCGGGACCTTCCAGGAGAACATGAAGCTCATGGGGTTCCCCGCCGAGGTGGAGTGGACCATCGAGGAGCTGGAACCCGCCCGGGTGTTCGCCATCCGCGGCAGGGGCCCCATGTCGGTGATCGTCACCACGCGCTACACCCTGACCCCCGAGGGCGAGGCGACGAACCTGCGCATCGACGGCGAGTTCACCGGCGCCGCGGTCTCCTTGATGGCGGGCAGGCTGAAGGACTCGGCGACGGCCGCGCTGAACGAGTCGCCGCGCAGGCTGGCGGGGCTGCTGGGCTGACGGAGGCGGGACCACGCACGCGGAGGCGCCCCGCGGATCACTCCACGGGGCGCCTGCTCAGCACTGCCGGACCGTCAGTCCTCATCGGCGAGGATCAGGTACAGCTTCTTGCGGGCGTCGTTGATGACGGTGAGCGCCTTGTCGCGCTGCTCCTTGCTGCCCGTCTTCCAGACCTGCCCGAAGGCCTCCATCAGACCGAAGCCGGCCTGGCGGATCTCACCGAGAGCCTCCCAGTCGACGCCGCGCGAGGCTTCCTCCCAGGGCGCGTCGGGCCCGTCGGCGGCCGCGGTGCGACCGGCGTCGGTGAGCGAGAACAGCTTCTTGCCGCCCTCGGTCTCGCTCGTGATCAGCCCCTCGTCCTCCAGCAGCTGGAGGGTGGGGTACACCGAGCCGGGGCTGGGCTTCCACGCCCCGCCGCTGCGCTCGGCGATCTGCTGGATCATCTCGTAACCGTGCATCGGCCGGTCCTTCAGCAGGGCGAGGATCGACGCGCGCACGTCGCCGCGCCGCGCCCTCCCCCGCGGTCCGCCCCGGCCCCTGGGACCCCAGGGGCCCGGTCCGAAGCCCGGTCCACCGAAGCCGGGACCACCGGGGCCACCCGGCCCGAAGGGCCCGAAGGCCGCCCGGCGCCCGTCGAAGCCGTCCCGGCCACGACGGCCCGGACCATCCTGTCGACGTCCGTGTCCACGCTCGTATCCGTGGGTACGCATCGCCATCACTTCCATTCCATCGTCGATCTGTCGCGATGCCTCAACGATATATCGGAAACTGTCGGACGACAATCCCTTCCCTGTGCCGGACCCGGCCGAGACGGGCGCCTCGGCCGGGTGCGGCACGAGTCGCTCAGGCGTGGGTGCCGTCGTAGGCGAGGTCGCCGCCACGCGGAGGATCACGTCTCAGCGCCTGCCCCGACGCGCGGATGCCGCCCCCGCCCCCGTCGAAGCCGTCGGCGGGGGCGGGGGCGGGGGCGGGCCGCAGGGGGCCACCAACTCCGCATTGGCCTTGGCCGACGGCTCCGACGACCCTCTAGCTTCGGGCCATGCGTATCCGAATCGTCGACGCCTTCACCGACCGCCCCTTCGCCGGCAACCCGGCCGGGGTCCTGCTCCTCGACGCCTTCCCGGACGACGACCGGCTCCAGCAGGTCGCCCTGGAGGTCAATCACGCCGAGACCGCGTTCGCCCACCCTCTGCCCGAGGGCCGTGAGGCCGACTGGGCGCTGCGCTGGTTCACACCCGCCGCCGAGGTCGCCATGTGCGGGCATGCCACGCTGGCCACGGCCCACGTGCTGCGCACCACCGGCGCCCACCAGGGCCCGGTGCGGTTCGCCACCCGCAGCGGCGTCCTGATCGCCACGCCCCGCGAGGACGGCTCGATCACCCTGGACTTCCCGACTGCCCCGCTCACCCGCGTCGACCTGCCCGACGGCGTGGCCGAGGCCCTCGGCGCCGAGCCGCTCAGCACGTTCGACACCGGATCGAACATCGGCGACCTGCTGGTCGAGGTCGCGGACGAGAAGACGGTCCACGCGCTGAAGCCCGACCTCAAGGCGCTGGGCGCCTACTCCGAGCGCGGCATCATCGCCACCGCCCGCGCCGAGGACCCGGGCCGAGGGTACGACTTCGTCTCCCGCTGCTTCTTCCCGAACATCGGCATCGACGAGGACCCCGTGACCGGCAGCGCCCACACGGCTCTCGCCCCGTTCTGGTCCGAGCGCCTCGGCCGCGCCGAACTCACCGGACTTCAGGCCTCCGCCCGCTCCGGCCGCGTCCACACCGAGCTGCGGGGCGACCGCACCCTGCTGAGCGGCCGCGCGGTCACCGTCATCGAGGGCGAGCTGCTCGCCTGAGCGGTGCGGGAGGAGACGTAGCGAAGCACGCAACAAGAAGGACGTACCTAAAAAGGGGCGTACGAGATGGTCGTACGCCCCTCTTGAGCGGCCTCAGGCCGTCGGCAGCCACCCGACCTTGCCGGCCAGCAGGGCGTAACCGACGAACGCCCCGATGTCGAGCAGGGAGTGCGCGACCACCAGCGGTCCCACCCGGCCCCAGCGGCGGTACAGGTAGACGAACACCACGCCCATCACCATGTTCCCGATGAACCCGCCGACGCCCTGGTAGAGGTGGTACGAGCCGCGCAGGACGGAACTGGCCAGCAGGGCCGCGCCGGGGGACCAGCCCAACTGGCCCAGGCGGCGCAGGAGATAGCCGACCACGATGACCTCTTCGAGGATCGCGTTCTGCATCGCCGACAGGATCAGCACGGGATACTTCCACCACACGTCCGGCAGCGCCTCGGGCACCACGGTGAGGTTGAAGCCGAATCCGCGTGCGGCCAGGTAGAAGGCGATGCCGCTGCTGCCGATCACCGCCGCCACGGCGGCCCCGCGGCCCAGGTCCGGCCAGGGCCGGGTGTGGTCGAAGCCGAGGGTCCCCAGTCCCCGCCCCTCACGCAGCAGGAAGTGCGCGACCAGCGCCACCGGCACCAGCGCCGAGGTGATACCGAACAGCTGCCAGGCGAGATCGAGCCACGGACGGCCGGGCGCGGCCGAGGCGTTGAGGGTGGCCGCCTGGTCCTTCAGACCCCCCGGCCTGGTGACCGACCCGACAAAGCTGATCAGGGCCGACACACCGCTCGCACCGAGCGAGAGCCCCAGAACGAGCAGGGTCTCGTCCCGGTACATCCGTCGCGAAAGCCGCTCCGGGGGAACGGAATCGGCCACCGGGCCCGCCTCCGACTGCACACCTGCCTCCAGTTGAGTTGTCCCGCCGGAGCGCGCCCCCCGCTTCTGCGTGCCGTACGGCCGGATCCCGGCACGACGGTCGACAGGCAACAGGGAGGGCACCACGGTCCTGGGACATCACAGCTTGCCCGATCGGCAGGGGACGGGCGGCGGCGGCCCCGGTCGGGTCACCCCAGCGGCACCGGCTCGGGCAGCCCCACGGGCCAGGTGTGCACGGGCTCTCCCTTGTGCATCAGGTCACGGTACCGACGGGTGGTGGCGGCCAGCGCCGCGTCGCGTGACATCCCGGCCTCCAGCGCCCGGTGGAAGGTCGCGGTCTGCCAGGACGCGCCGTTGACCCGGCGCCGGCACCGCTCCTCGATCACACCGAGGTAGAAGTCCCGGTCGGCGGCCTCGACCCCCCACGCCTCCAGTCCGGCCTCGGCGAGCGGCAGCAGTTCGTCGCGGACGAGGCTGACGGCGTCGATCTCGGCCGTGCCGCCGTGGCGACCGCGCCGGGGCCAGGTGAGGCGGGCGTCGATGCCGTGCCGGCACGCGGCGTCGAAGTTGGCGGCGGCGGCCTCGAACGGCAGCCGGGTCCACACCGGACGTGACTCCTCGGCGAGGGCGCGGACGACGCCGTAGTAGAAGGCCGCGTTGGCGAGGACGTCGGTGATGGTCGGCCCGGCGGGCAGCACGCGGTTCTCGACGCGCAGGTGCGGGACGCCGTCGGCGATGTCGTAGACCGGGCGGTTCCAGCGGTAGACGGTCCCGTTGTGCAGGACGAGCTCGGCCAGCTTCGGAGCGCCCCCCTTGTCGAAGACCTCCACGGGGTTCTCGTCGTCGCAGATCGGCAGCAGGGCCGGGTAGTAGCGCAGGTTCTCCTCGAAGAGGTCGTACGCGGAGGAGATCCAGCGCTCGCCGAACCAGGTCCGCGGGCGCACGCCCTGGGCCTGGAGCTCGGGCGGGCGGGTGTCGGTGGACTGCTGGAACAGCGGCGGACGGGACTCGCGCCACAGCTCGCGGCCGAACAGGAACGGCGAGTTGGCGCCCACGGCGATCTGCGCGGCGGCGACGGCCTGGGCGGCGTTCCACACATCGGCGAACCGGCCCGGGGTGACCTGGAGGTGGAGCTGCACCGAGGTGCAGGCGGCTTCGGGCGCGATGGACCGGGAGGTGCACGTCAGACGCTCCACGCCGTCGATGTCGAGGGCGAAGTCCTCTCCGCGGGCGGCCACGATCTGGTCGTTGAGCAGCGCGTAGCGGTCGACGTCGGACAGGTTGGAGGAGACCAGGTCGTCCCGGTCGAGCGTCGGCAGAATACCGATCATCACGATGCCCGCGTCGACCTCGTTCGCTTTCCGGTCGGCGTACGCCAGTGAGGTGCGGAGTTCCTCCGCGAGCTGGTCGAATACCCGGCCGCCCAAGCGGTGTGGGGCTATGTTGACTTCCAGGTTGAACATGGCGAGTTCTGTTTGGAAATCGCGGCTGGCGATGCGTTCGAGCACCTGCGCATTGAGCATTTTCGGCATACCGTCGGGGCCGGTGAGATTCAATTCGATCTCCAGCCCCATCAGGTTCTTCGGGCGGTCGAACCGCTCCTCGGCCAGGAGTCGCTCGAGCACCGACAGACACTGCCGGAGCTTGTCGCGGTAGCGCTGGCGATCGGACAGGTCGAACTGCCCTGCCACGACCTTCTCCCCCATGGGAGCGTCCTCCTTGATCGGGCGGGCCGTCGAGCCGGCCGCCGGTGTGCGGGTCAGGTGGGATGATGCCCCGCCAAGACGATCGATAACGTCCCGGGCGGACCGGACAGCCGCTACTCTTGCGGATGTGACCGGTGGCACATTCGCCAGGCATGGCGCACCGTGCAGTTTCGAGTTCCCAGTGGAACTCGTGAAAAACGCCGACAAGAATGGGCCGTCCGCTCTCCGGCCATTACCCGAGGTCATCGCCGTGCGAACGCCTTGGAATCGGGATGATTCCCGCGAATCAGCGACCGATTGAACTCTTGCCGGACTCACCGAAAGCGGCTAGACGAAACACTGTGTGAACATATGTCGTATAAACTCCGCGAACAAGGCAGAAGGCTGGCGCCCGCGGCCCTCGATCCTGCCGTCAGGTGATCTGCGGCAGGCCCTCACCCGCATCCCCGGTTCGCCGGGTCATGGCCCCCGCCTCTCGTGCCTCGTGAGCTGACAGCGCCGTCCGCCCCGCCCCGCCCTCGCGCCACTGTGCCTGTCGAATGAGAGGCGACCCACCATGCCGCTGCATGTCCCCCCGGCTCCCGCGCCAGCCCTTCGATCCGTCCTCACCGCCCTCGGCTCGCCCACCGCGGTCCGCGAGGCCCGAACTCCCTCCCTGCTGCACGCCCAGGGGCCCGCCACCCCCGAGCTGCCGCTGCCCGTGCACGTCCTGGACGGGATCGACGCAGCGGGCGTCCCCGTCACCCGGCTGGCCGGCTGGCGTTTCATGATCCGCTGCGGCGACCGCGTGGTGGCCGCGGCAGAGACCATGCTGACCGCCGACGGATGGGCGTTCTCCCGCTTCTTCGAGGGCCCCTACATCGCCTCGACCGAGCGCGCGCTGCGCCAGGCCGAGACCGTCGCCCAGCCCTACCAGCCGCGTCTGCTGTCGGTACCCGGCCTGTACATGCTGACGCTGTGGCTGCACGGCGAGTGCACCGCCGACGGCGCGGTGGGCCATCCCGCCGCGACGGACCTGCTCGTCCCGCTGGCCCCCGCCCCGCCCGGCATCGCGGCCCACCGCCCGCACCGGGTGGCCGATCTGCTCCCGGTGCTCACCCATCGGGTGACTCCCGCACCCCTGCTCAGCTCGCCCGCCTGAATTCCCCCGCCCCGGCGGCCTTCGTACCCCGCACCGGAATTTCCCGGTGGCGGGGTACGACGCTGATTCCGATCCCTATAGGCTCGGACCGGGATACCGGGTGCCTCTTTCGCTCGTACGAGCACTTTACGGCTCGTACGAGCCGGAGGCGGGGCTAATCCCGTCCGGACTAGCCCTATCAGGCCACTGTGAACCACCCAAAGAGACAGTGCAGTTGGGGTGAACCGTCCGCGCGGGTGACGCGTCCTCAACCTGTGAGGAGTGGTGCCGCGAAATCCCTGCGGATTGACGCCCGTAGGGCAACACTGGGTTCCGACCGACTTATCACAACGGGGGGCGGCCATGAACGACGCTTCAAGCCGCGGATCAGACACGACAGCCATCTCATCCGTCACGACAGAGCGAAAGATCCCATCAATGTGCCAGCACCAGCCGCCGTGCCCGACAGCCGAGTCCGCCGACCGGGAGTCCGCCCGTCTCGTGGCGCACCACCCGGAACAGGGGTGGAGCCTGCTGTGCAACGGCGTCCTCCTCTTCGAGGACACCGGTGAGCTCCTGCCGGACGGCCGGGTCATCGCCCCGCACCGTCCGCTGGCCGGCCAGGTGATGACGGCCGCCTGAGCCTGCCCGGGCGGCCATCGCTCCGCCCGGCCCGCCAGGGGCCCTCGCTCTGCCCGGAGTACCGAGGGGCCGGCTCGCGGCATCGACCGCGCACCGGCCCCGACGCATGTCCGGCGGCGGTCACTCCCCGTAGTCCCCCGTGCGGGCTCCGGTCCCTCAGGGGGTTCCGGGCGTGGCCTCTTCCCACGGTCGCCCTCCTTCCGGAAGACTCCTGGAAGTTTCGAGAGCTCGCCCGGTGAGCAGGGGCCGGCGGGGCACCCGTCGACGGAGGTGGGGAAGTGGCAGCACGCGAGGCCGACGCCGGGCCGGCGCCCGAGGCGCGGGGCAAGGTCACGATCACGGAGATCGCCCGGCGGGCCGGGGTCTCGGTGCCGACCGTGTCCCGGGTCGTCAACGGCCGCTCCGACGTCTCGCCGCGGACCCGGGCCCGGGTCGAGGACCTGCTGCAACGGCACGGCTACCGCAAGCGCCCCGCCGCCCCCGGCACTCGCGCCGCCCTGCTCGACCTCGTCTTCGACGACCTCGACAGCCCGTGGGCGGTGGAGATCATCCGGGGGGTCGAGGAGGTCGCGCACGCGGCCGGGGTGGGCACCGTGGTGTCGGCGATCCACGGGCGCGCCGGCGACGCCCGGGAGTGGCTGCGCAATCTGCGGGCCCGCGCCTCCGACGGCGTCATCCTGGTCACCTCGACGCTGGAGCCCGTGCTGCACCAGGAGTTGCGCATCCTCGGCGTGCCCCTGGTGGTCGTCGACCCGGCCGGCTCCCCCGCTCTCGACGTGCCGACCGTCGGCGCCGCCAACTGGTCGGGCGGACTGGCGGCCACCGAACACCTGCTGTCCCTGGGGCACCGCAGGATCGGCCTGATCGCCGGTCCGCCCCGGCTGCTGTGCTCCCGGGCCCGCTTCGACGGCTACCGGGCCGCCCTGGAGGGCGCCGGCCTCACGGTGGACGACACGCTCGTCGTGCCCGGCGACTTCCACCCGGAGTCCGGCTTCACCGGCTGCAACGCCCTGCTGGACCTGGCCGAGCCGCCGACCGCCCTGTTCGCGGCCAGCGACCAGATGGCGCTCGGCGCGATCGAGGCGCTGCGGCGGCGGGGCCTCAGAGTGCCGGAGGACATGAGCGTGGTCGGTTTCGACGATCTTCCGGAGGTTCGCTGGTCCGCCCCGCCGCTCACGACGATCCGCCAGCCGCTCGCCGACATGGGCACGCTGGCCGCCCGCACGGTGCTGCGGCTGACCCGCGACGAGCGGCCGGACTCGCCGCGGGTGGAACTCGGCACCGAGCTGGTGGTCAGGGCCAGCACGGCACCGGTGGCCACGGCGTAGTCACGGATTCCCGGCCGACGTCGACGGCCACGTTTCCGGCCGGGGCCGTGACGCTCACGCGTCCCACGACGCCGGTGTTCACGGCCGGGGCCTTGACTCCCACGCGTCCACGACGCCGGCGTTCACGGCCGGCGTCGACGTCCGTGTTCCCGGCCGGGACCTCGACGCCCACGTGCTCGGCCGGCCCCTGCACCCACGTTCCCGGGCACCCCCCTCGCCGGCGCCCGGGAACGGGTCCCTGCCCCGTTCGGCGGCTCGGTTCAGCGCCTCACCTCAGCGCCTTCCTGATCGCGAAGTACGCCGGCTTCGGAGCCAGTTGCTCGTCCCACGGCAGGGCCGCGCCCTCCCCCTCGAAGAACGCCGGGATCCACGAGTACTTGTCCGTGTAGTCCCACAGCGTGATGCCGACGCAGCGGCGCACCGCGAGGCACGCCTCGGTCAGGTCCCGGTACCACTGGGCCTGCGTGGCCAGCTTCGCCTCGTCCGCGGGCAGGTACATGCGGATGTCCACCTCGGTCAGGGAGGTGTCCAGGCCGAGCCGGGAGAAGCGGCGGAGGTTGTCCTCCAGGGTGGTCGGATAGCCGTACTGGAGCGCCAGATGGGCCTGGAGGCCGATGCCGTCGAGCGGAACGCCCTGGGCCTTGAGCTCCTGGGCCAGCCTGTAGTAGGCGTCGCTCTTCGGGCCGATCGCCTCGATGTTGTAGTCGTTCAGGTAGAGCTTGACCTTCGGGTCGGCCTGGCGGGCCCAGCGCAGCGCGTCGGCGATGTAGCCGGGGCCGAGCGTGTTGTAGAAGATCGTCTCGCGGTAGGTGCCGTCCTCGTTGAACGCCTCGTTGACGACGTCCCAGGCGAAGACCTTGCCCCGGTAGTGCCGTACCTCAGCCTGGATGTGCTTCTTCAGTACGGCCCGCAGTTCGGCCGGAGTCCACTCGCGGCCGGTGAGCCAGTCGGGCAGCTGACTGTGCCAGACGAGCGTGTGCCCGCGCACCTTCTGGTGGTTGGCCCGGGCGAGGTCCACGATCTCGTCGCCCTTGGACCAGTCGAAGACGCCCTGTTCGGGCTCGGTGGCGTACCACTTCATGCCGTTGCCGGGGGTGATCTGGTCGAACTCGCTGCCGAGGATGGCCTTGTAGGGCTCGTCGGTGAGTTCGGGGTTGTCGGTGGCGCTGCCGAAGTAGCGGCCGTGGCGCTGTGCGAGGTCGGCGAGGGTGGCCCGCTGACCGTGCGGCGTGCCGTGCTCTTCGCCGGCCTGGGCGGTCGGTCCGGTGGCGACCCCGGCGGCGACCAGGACGGTCGCGAGAGCACCGGCGAGTCTGAGGCGGGAGCGGGAGCGGATGGTCGTGGTGGGCATGGTGCGACTCCTCACGGTCGGGGGTGTGGGTGAGCCGTACGGGCGCGGGCGCCGGTCATCCCTTCGTGGCGCCCGCGGTGAGGCCGCCGACGAGCTGGCGCTCGGCGACCGAGTAGAAGGCGAGGGCGGGCACCATGGCCAGCACCAGGTAGGCGAAGACCTTGGCGTACTCCGCGGAGTACTGGCCCTGGAACTGCTGCACACCGATCGGGATGGTCCACCACGTGGAGTCGGTGAACACCAGCAGCGGCAGGAAGAAGTTGTTCCAGCTGGTGACCACCGCGAGCACCGAGACGGTGCCGAGCGCGGGCCGCGCCATGGGCAGCAGGACTCGCCAGAAGAACCCGAGCGGTGTGCACCCGTCGAGCGTGGCCGCCTCCTCCAGCTCGCCCGGGATCTGCCGGAAGAACCCGCGCAGGATGATGATCGTCATCGGCAGCCCGAACGCGGCCTGCGGCAGGATCACGCCCAGCGGATTGTCCAGCAGCCCCAGCGAGCGCAGCAGCAGGAACAGGGGTAGCGCCGCCACCGCGAAGGGGAACATCAGCCCCATCGTGAACAGGGTGAACAGGAACTCCCGCCCCCGGAAGGCGAACCGGGCGAAGGAGAACGCGGCGAGCGCGGAGGCGGCGACGACGAGGACGGTCGTCCCGATCGCGATGAGCGTGCTGCTGCCGACGAGTTGCCAGAAGGCGCCCGAGCCGAGGATGCCGGTGTAGTTGGAGGTCACCCAGGGGTCCGGCAGCCCGATCGGGTTGCGGGAGAGCTGGTCGGTGGACTTGAAACCGGAGATGACCGCGTAGAGCAGGGGTACGGCCATCACCGCGCCGACGACGACGAGGACGACGTGCATCGGCAGGGTGCGCCGGCCCTTCCCGCGGCGAGCCGGCTTGCCCGTGGGCGTCCGCGGTGGACGCGTGTGCTGAGCGAGTGTCACTTCCCGCCTCCTCGCATGGTCGTGGTCGCTCCTTCGAGGTCGCGGCGGAGCACGAACCGCTGGTAGGCGAGGGCGAAGACGAGGCTGATGCCGAACATGACCACGCTGATCGCGCTGGCGTAGCCGACCTGGTAGCGCTTGAAGCCGTACTGGAACATGGTCACGGCCATGGTCTCGGAGTGGTGGTCGGGGCCGCCCTGGGTGATCACCCACACCAGGTCGAAGAGCTGGATCGAGCCGATGACGGACAGGAACACGCTGATGCGCAGGGTGGGTGCGATCAGGGGCAGGGTGACGTTGCGGAAGCGCTGCCAGGGGCTCGCGCCGTCGATGAGCGCCGCCTCGTTCAACTCGGCCGGGATGGACTGGAGTCCGGCCAGGCAGAGCATCATGTGGAAGCCGAAGTACTTCCAGGTCATGACGATGAAGAGGGTCGCCATGACGGTGGAGGGGTCGGCGAACCAGGTCCCGCCGAGCCCGTCCAGGCCCACACTGCCCAGGACCTGGTCGGCGAGTCCGTCGTCCGGGGCGAAGATCATGGCGAACAGCACGCCGGTGATGGCCTCGGACAGGATGTAGGGCGCGAAGAACAGCATCCGGTAGACGGCACGGCCCCGCATCCGCTGGTTCAGCAGCACGGCCATGGCGAGCGCGAACGGCAGTTGCAGCACCAGCGACAGCACGACCAGGACCAGACAGCGCCACAGGTCGCCCAGGAACACCGGGTCGTCGAAGAGCCGGGTGAAGTTGTCGACGCCGATGTAGTCGGAGGGCATGCCGAAGCCGCCCCAGCGGAAGAACGCGGCGTACAGGGCGAACAGCATCGGCAGCAGCACGAGGCCGATGAACAGCACCAGGGCGGGCAGCTGGAAACCCATCGCGGTGAGCCAGTTGAGCGCACGGCGCCGGGCCCGCCCCCGGGCCGCGGCGGCGGCCGGGGGCGGCGGGTCGACGTCGGGCCCGGTCCGCTTGTCCGGAAGGAACGTGGAGGTCATCGCCGGCTACTGCTCTTCCTTCGCGGTCTTGGTGAGCGACTCGGTGACCTGCTCGGGGGACTTGGAGCCGGCCACGAGGGCGGCCACGCTGTCGTTGACCTCCTGGCCGAGGGCGGGGGCGTACGCCTGGTCGAGGTAGAGCTGGAAGCCGGTGGCCCCCTTCAACTGCGTCTGAACGGCCTTGGTGTTGGGGTCGGTGATGGCGCTCTCGGCGGCCGGGACCACCGGCAGGACGCCGGTCTTCTTGACCAGCTCGATGTCGGTCGCCTCGGAGGCGAAGAACTTCAGGAAGTCGACGGCCGCCTGCGGGGCGTCCCTGCGCAGGGCGTGCCCACCGCCGCCGCCGAACACCTCGGTGAGGGCGCCCTTGCCACCCTCGATCTCGGGGAAAGGGAAGAAGCCGAGGTCGTCCCCGAGTCCCTTGCCCACGTCCGCCTGGACCACCGGGGCCCACTGGCCCATGAGTTCCATCGCGGCCTTGCCGTTGCCGACGGCCGCGGCCTGGCCGCTCGGGGTGGAGTAGGCGGCGTTGAGGAAGCCCTTCTGGAACGGCTGGAGGTCCACGAGTTCCTTGAGGTGCTCGCCCGCCGTGACGAAGTCGGCCCCGGTGAAGTCCTGGTCCTCGTTGGCCTTCTGCAGGGCCTCCGCGCCCGCCGCGCGCATGGCGAGGTAGGCCCAGTAGTACATGCCGGGCCACTTCTCCTTGCCCGCGAGGGCGATGGGGGTGATGCCCTTGGCCTTCAGCTTGCCCACGGCGTCGAGGAAACCGCTCCAGGTGGTCGGGGGCGTGCTGACGCCGGCCCGCTCGAAGAGCGCCTTGTTGTACCAGAAGCCGATCATGCCGATGTCGAACGGGATGCCGTACACCTTCTCGTCGAGCAGATACGGTTCCTTCGCGACCGACAGCAGGCCGTCGGACCAGGGCTTGGTCCGGTCCGTGAGGTCCTCGACCAGCCCGGCGTCCACCTGCTGCTTCAGGACGCCGCCGCCCCAGGTGTGGAAGATGTCGGGCAGCTTCCCGGAGGCGGTCAGCGCCGTCATCTTCGACTTGTAGGCGTCGTTCTCCAACTGGACGATCTTTATCTTGACGTTGGGGTTCTGGGCCTCGAACTTCTTGGCGAGGGAGGCCCAGACGTCCTTGGTCGGCTGCGTGGTGGAGATGTTCCACCACTCGACGGTGGTCGTCCCCGACGACCCTCCGTCCGAGTCGCCGCCGCAGCCGCTCAGTGCCGTCATGCCCAGTCCGGCGGCGGCGGAGGCCGCCAGGAAGCCGCGGCGGGACAGTGCCGGGTCGCCCATCATGCGCTCCTTGGGTACGGGACGGCGCATGCATGCCCGTCCACTGATTTCGAAAGTTTCGAAGATAATTCGGAAAGTTCGTTGTTGCCCGCACCCTAGAGACAGCTGTCAAACGGTGGCAACCCCTTGTACGCGGGGAATGTTGAAGTACTTCGCCGTCGACTCGCTCCGGAAAGCCGCCGCTTCAGGCGCCCGACGGCGTGTACGCGAACCGGTCGAAGGGCGCGCCGCCCTCGGTCACGTACATGCCGATCACCCGTCCGGTGAATCCTCCGGCGACCTGCGTCGACAGATGGCGGCCGTCGAGTTCGGCGAGCAGCTCACCGCGCTCGGCCTCACCCGTGCTGTCACCCCCGACTCCAGCGCTGCCGTCCGCGCTCCGGCCCGCGTGCTCCGTCCCGATCGAGAAGGCGATCGTGTCGGGACCTCCGGGCCTGATCCCGGAAGCCGGTTCCCGTGAACTCGTGACGGTCGGGGGCAGCGGGGACGCCGTGCCGATCTCGACGACCAGCGTGACCGGCCCCGGCGGAACCGGCTGCCGCGCGAGGGGTCCAGGCGGGTCGCGGCACGGCACTCGGGATGCTGCCTGCGCCCGACGAAGGTGTGGCCCGGCCGGTCGAGCCTGTCCCCCGCGGCATGCAGGGTCAGCCGGTCCGGCCGCTCGGTCAGCGACCAGGAGCCCTCCGGCCGGCCGCGCGGGGAGGTCCAGTGCGGTGTGGGCCGACCGGCGCCGAAGGCATCGCGCTCCGGCGGGAGTTGGACGGGATGCCAGGCGTGGGGCGCGGGATGCCGTTCCCGCACCGGGCCGACCCGCGGCCAGCCGTCCACCCACTCCACCGGGGTCAGGAAGGTGTCCCGGCCGAGGACGTGGGAGGACGGGAAGAAGCCGCGGGGTCGCGTGCCCAGGAGCAGCATCCACCAGGTGCCGTCGGGTGCCTGGACCGGATCGGCGTGGCCGGTGCACTGGATCGGCAGGCCGGTGCCGCGGTGGGTGAGGACCGGGTTGGCGGGGGCTGGTTCGTAGGGGCCGCGCGGGGAGCGGGCACGGGCGATCGAGACGCTGTGGCCGTGGGCGGTGCCGCCCTCGGCGAGCCTCAGGTACCACCAGTCGCCGACGCGGTAGAGGTGCGGCGCCTCCGGGTGCTGCCCCCCGCTGCCCGACCGGACCGGCAGCGGCCCTTCCAGTACCTTCCCGGTCGCGGGATCGACGCGGGCGACCCGGACGCCGGAGACGGCGCACCGGCAGGATCCGTCGTCGTCCCACACCAGGTCGGGATCGATCCCGTCCAGGTCGATCCCCACCGGGTCGGACCAGGGGCCCTCGGGACGTTCGCCGGTGACGAGGAAGTTGCCGCCACCGGTGACATTGGTGGTGATCATGTGGAAGCGGCCGTCGTGGTGGCGGATCGTCGGGGCGTGGATCCCGGCCGAGGCCACCGTGTCGCCGGACAGCGGCAGTTGCCCGGGCCGGTCGAGGACGTTGCCGATCTGCCGCCCGTGCACGAGGTCACGGCTGTGGAAGAGCGGCACGCCGGGGAAGTACTCGAAGCTGGAGCAGACGAGGTAGTAGTCCTCGCCCACCCGGCACACACTGGGGTCGGGATGGAAGCCACCGAGCACCGGGGTGTCGTACGCCCGCATGCGCGTCAGTCCCTTCGAGCGTCGCTGGGGCGAAACTTTCGGATGATCTGGCGAACGTTACGGAGCTGCACTGTAGGTGGCTCTCGGGAGCGGGGCAAGACGTCACGCACCCACCGCGGCAGGCGTACGCACGTCCGTCAGTCGTCGAAGTCACTTGCCCTGAAGTCAGTTGCCCTGAAGCCGGTTGCCCTGAAGCCGGTTGCCCTGAAGCCGGTTGCCCTCGATCAGTTCTCTACCGCGCCCGTCGAGGTGAGCGTGGTCGACACCGCGAAGATCGACGACGAGCCGATGCCGAAACGGACCTCCTTGCCCTCCACCGCCCGCCCGCGAGCTGGAGCGCCGGGCCGTGGTGGGCGAACTCGGTCCACATCATCAGGGCGGTGAAGCCGACCCAGACGGTGGCCATGGTGGTGAGGATCGCGTAGCCCTGCCGGACCGAGCCGACGAGCACGCCGAAGGTGCGGGTCAGGGAGAACGGGACGACCAGCATCAGGAGGATCTCGAAGAGGTTCGTGAACGGCGTGGGGTTCTCGAAGGATGCGTCGAGTTGGCGTTGAAGTAGCCGCCGCCGTTGGTGCCGAGTTCCTTGATGGCCTCCTGCGAGGCGACCGCGCCGCCGTTCCACTGCTGCGACCCGCCCATGAACTGCCCGACCTCATGGATCCCGGAGAAGTTCTGGAGGACTCCGCGGGCCACCAGCACGAACGCGGCGACGAAGGCGCCCGGCAGCAGGACACGCGTGATGCCACGCACCATGTCCGCCCAGAAGTTGCCGAGTTCACCGGTACGGGACGACCTGGCGAACCCCCGTACGAGAGCCACCGCGACGGCCATGCCGACGGCCGCGGAGACGAAGTTCTGCACGGCCAGACCGGCGGTCTGCACGACGTGGCCCATGGCCTGCTCGCCGTAGTACGACTGCCAGTTGGTGTTGGTCACGAAGGACGCGGCGGTGTTGAACGCCTGGTCCGGGTCGATCGCCCTGAAGTCGAGGGACAGGGGCAGCACACCCTGGACCCGCTGCAACAGGCACAGGAAGAGCACGCCCGCCGCGGAGAAGGCGGGGATGCCGCGCGGATACGCCGGCCAGCGCATCTCGGTGTCCGGATCGCCACCGATGCTCTTGTAGATCCACTTCTCGGCACGCCAGTGCCGGTCGGACGAGTAGACCTTGGCCATGTAGCTGCCGAGGGGGACGTAGGCCAGTGCCAGCGCTCCCATGAGCGCGAGCAACTGGAGCACGCCGGCGAGTACGGGACCCATGACGCTTCTCAGAACCTCTCCGGGAACAGCAGGGCGAGGACGAGACAGCCCAGCAGGGCGACGGCCACGGCCGGGCCGACGATGCTCTGGCGGTCACAGCTTCGTCACCCCCTTGGCGACGAGGGCCACCAGCGCGAAGACCGCGACCGTGGTGACGACGAAGGCCAGATCGGCCATCGTGAGCTCCTGGATGGGGGTTCGAAGGGAACGGACTGTCGCCGGTGCGCGTGCGCCCTGCCCGTGCCGAGCGGCGGGCGACCGTGGCTCCGCAGCGGCCCGCCGCCCACCCCGCGGATCACCCCTGGATCACCCGTGGCCCCGGGAACCAACCCGTGGATCACCGGAGACCAGTCTTAACGGAAGCTTGACGCCCTCCCCGCCCTCACGCCCGGGCCCAGGCGTCACTCCCCGCTTACGCTGATGCGGCCGTACGCGTGATGGCCGGATCCACACGCTGAGCCGCACCTCAGGAGCACGCCCGATGGCCACCACGGAACACCCTCTCCCGACGGAATCGCTGCCACCCAGCCGTCTGCGTTCCTGGATGCTGGAGGGGTTGTCCGACATGGGCAGGAGCGGCGGCCACCAGGGACCGCACGCCGCACCGCAACCCGCCCACCAGGGCCAACGCTGGTGGCGGGTGATGTGCCTGACCGGTGTCGACTACTTCTCCACCCTGGGTTACCAGCCGGGCATAGCCGCTCTCGCGGCCGGCCTGCTGTCACCCGTGGCGACGATCGTGCTGGTGATCGTCACCCTCGCGGGCGCCCTGCCCGTGTACCGGCGCGTGGCCGAGGAGAGCCCCCGAGGTGAGGGCTCGATCGCGATGCTGGAGCGGCTGCTGTCCTTCTGGAAGGGCAAGCTGTTCGTCCTGACCCTGCTCGGCTTCGCCGCCACCGACTTCCTGATCACCATCACTCTCTCGGCGGCGGACGCGTCCACCCACCTGATCGAGAACCCCCACCTCACCGGGGTCCTGCACGACAAGCAGATGCTGATCACGCTGATTCTGGTGGCGCTGCTCGGCGCGGTGTTCCTCAAGGGCTTCCTGGAGGCCATCGGCGTCGCGGTCGTCCTCGTCGGCCTCTACCTGGCACTGAACGTCGTCGTGGTCTTCGACGGCCTGTGGCACATCGTCACCGCGGGCCATGTCGTCACCGACTGGTCCGGCGCCCTGACCGCCGAACACGGCAACGTCTTCGCCATGATCGGCGTGGCCCTGCTGGTCTTCCCGAAGCTCGCCCTCGGCCTCTCCGGCTTCGAGACGGGCGTGGCCGTGATGCCGCACGTCCAGGGAGATGCGGACGACACGGACGAGCGACCGGCCGGCCGGATCCGCGACACGAAGAAGCTGCTGACCACCGCCGCCCTGATCATGAGCGGCTTCCTGATCGCCACCAGCTTCATCACCACGCTGCTGATCCCGGAGAAGGAGTTCGAGCCGGGCGGCGCCGCCAACGGACGCGCCCTGGCCTACCTGGCGCACACGTACCTGGGCAGCACCTTCGGCACGGTCTACGACGTCTCGACCATCGCCATCCTGTGGTTCGCCGGCGCCTCCGCGATGGCCGGCCTGCTCAACCTGATGCCGCGCTATCTGCCCCGCTACGGCATGGCCCCGCACTGGGCCCGCGCGGTGCGCCCGATGGTGATCGTCTTCACCCTCGTCGCCTTCCTGGTCACCTGGATCTTCGACGCGGACGTCGACGCCCAGGGCGGCGCCTACGCCACCGGCGTGCTGGTCCTGATCAGCTCCGCCGCGGTCGCGGTGACCACCGCCGCCCGCAAGGCCGGCCAGCGGAAACGGACCATCGCCTTCGCGGTGATCTCGGCGGTGTTCCTGTACACGACCGTCATGAACGTCATCGAGCGCCCCGACGGCGTGAAGATCGGCGCCTGCTTCATCGCCGGCATCATCCTGGTCTCCCTGCTGTCGCGGCTGGCCCGCGCCTTCGAGCTCCGCGTGACCAGCGTGACGCTGGACGCCATGGCGGAACGTTTCATCAGGGACATGGCCAGCCGCAGGATACGGTTCATCGCCAACGAGCCGGACCAGCGGGACAGGGCCGAGTACCGCGACAAGATCGAACAGATCCGCCAGGACAACGACATCCCCGGCGAGGACTTCGTCTTCGTCGAGGTCACCGTCCTCGACCCGTCCGAGTTCGAGTCGGGCCTGACGGTGCGCGGCGAGGTGCTGCACGGCCGCTACCGCGTCCTGACCCTGGAGTCGTCCTCCGTCCCGAACGCCCTGGCCGCCCTCCTCCTGCACGTCCGCGACTCGACCCGGTGCACCCCGCACATCTACTTCGAGTGGACCGAGGGCAACCCCTTCGCCAACTTCCTCCGCTTCCTCCTCTTCGGCCAGGGCGAGGTCGCCCCGGTCACCCGAGAGGTCCTCCGCGAGGCGGAACCCGACCGGTCCCGCCGACCTCGGGTCCATACGGGGTGAGCTGCGGAGCCGGGGTGAGCCGCGGGCAGCCGAGGGAGCCGGGGGCGCAGGGGTGAGCCGGCCGGGGGCGGCGGGAGGCGGTCGGCGGGCCGAGCCCCACCGCGCTCCTACCGGCCGAACCACCGCGGCGGACGCACCACCACCTGCCCGAGATTCAGCTCTCCCGTCACCATCACACGCAGTACCACCGGAGCCCCCGGCGCAGCCCCCGTCCGCCGCGTCTTGACCCTCGCGTAGTTGGTCACCAGCGCGTCCGTGTCCACCACGACCCCCGGCCGCGTCAGCACCTTCAGGGCGCCACCGCGGATGTCGAGATCGAGATGCAGCGTGTCGTGGGTGATCACGGCCTGCGTGAAGTCGAGCGTCACCTCGCCCCACGTGGAACGGACCTCCATCCGCCGGGGCACCACCCACCCCTCACCGCGCCGCGTCGACGCGCCCTCCTGCTCGATCCGGACGACGTCCTTGGCCCCGGCCGCGCCCACGCCCGCTCCCGTCGGCAGATCCGCCGTCAGAACGGCCAAGTCACCCGCCGTGCGCGCGGTCAGCGCCGCTTCCACCCGTTCGTCGAGCTCCTCAGCGGTCAGCCGACCGTCCCCCGCCGCGATCCGCAGCACTTCCACGACCTGGTCCCGGTCCGCGTGCGAGACCCTCAGCGCGAGCTGCGCGGCGGCACCGGCCACCCCATCGCCCCGCACCGACCCGTCCGACACCGGCATGCGCCACTCCCGTCCTCGACCCACCACGCTCTCGCCCACTAACGCTATATCGCGTCATACCCAACGGCCACCCCACGCCCGCGGTTCCCCACCGGCGCCCCTATCGTGACCGGCATGCAGTCCTACACGATCGGCCAGGCAGCGCGGCTGCTCGGCGTGAGCCCCGACACCGCGCGCCGCTGGGCGGACGCCGGCCGGATGGCGACCCACCGCGACGACACCGGCAGACGCCTCATCGACGGCCGGGACCTGGCCGCGTTCTCGGTGGAGCTCGCCAAGGCCGGAAGCGGTGAGGAGGACCCGCCGTACACGTCCGCCCGCAACGCCTTTCCCGGCATCGTCACCGCGATCAAGCTGGGCGATGTCGCCGCCCAGGTCGAGGTCCAGGCCGGCCCGCACCGGCTCGTCTCCCTCCTGACCCGCGAGGCCGTCGAGGAACTCGGCCTGGAGGTCGGCATGGAGGCCACCGCCCGCGTGAAGTCGACGAACGTACATATCGACCGCACCTGAACAGGAGCCCCGCCGCCCGGGAGGCGTCGAGCTCTCGCAGAAACGCCGCTCCTGTAGAAGCGCACATGCATACTCCAATCCTCACTTGCGCCCGCTCTTGCGATGCGAAAGCAGACTTACACCTCGCACATGCGGAAGTATGATCGGCGCATCGGGAGAGTCCGACCGGCTCTTCTGCGGACAGACCGAGGAAGTGGACCCGACATGACTCGTTCCGCGCGCCGGACCAGCCGGGCCCGCCAGACCGATCCCATCCGCCAGACCGACCGGATGCACCTCCGCCCAGGCCGACCCGACCGGACCGGCCGGACGCTGCGGGCGGTCGGCGCGGGAGCCGCGGCGCTGCTGGCCCTCACCGCCTGCTCCTCGTCCGGCACGACGTCCGGCTCGAGTGCTGACGCGGGTGCCGGAGCGGGCACGTCCGGCACCTCGGCGCAGCTCTCCGGCACGGTGACCGTCTTCGCCGCCGCCTCCCTCCAGGAGAGCTTCACGGCCCTGGGCGAGGAGTTCGAGAAGGAGCACCCCGGCGCGAAGGTCACCTTCAACTTCGGCGGCAGCGACACCCTCGCCGCGAGCATCACCGGCGGTGCCCCCGCCGACGTCTTCGCCGCGGCCAGCGCCAGGACGATGGCGGCCGTGACGGACCAGGAGGACACCGTCGGCACACCCACCACCTTCGTCCGCAACCAACTGGAGATCGCCACCCTGCCGGGCAACCCCGACGACATCTCCTCCCTCAAGGACCTCACCGAGCCGGGCCTGAAGGTCGTCCTATGCGACAGGACGGTGCCGTGCGGCGCGGCCGCCCAGTCCGCCCTGGAGGCCGCCGGTCTCGAACTCACGCCGGTCTCCTACGAGCAGGACGTCAAGGGCGCCCTGACAAAGGTCGAGCTGAAGGAGGCCGACGCCGCCGTCGTCTACAGGACCGATGTGAGGGCCGCGGGTGACAAGGTGGAGGGCGTGGACTTCCCAGAGTCGGCCAAGGTCGTCAACGACTACCCGATCGCCCTCCTCAAGAACGCCCCCAATCCCGACACGGCGAAGGCGTTCATCGCGCTGGTCAAGTCCAGCGAGGGCCGGCGGGTGCTGACCGAAGCCGGATTCCTCGAGCCGTGACCGGACCCGTCACCCCGGAGGGCGGACCGCGACGTCGCCGTGACCGCAAGGCCGACGGAGACCGGACCCGACGCCGGAACCGAGGCCGGAGCGCTCCGCTCCCCCTCCTCCTCCCCGCGCTCGCAGGCCTGGCCTTCCTCCTCCTTCCCCTGGTGGCCCTTCTGGTACGCGCCCCCTGGCGCAGCCTCCCGGAGCAGCTGACCAGTCCCGAGGTCTGGCAGGCACTCCGGCTGTCGCTGGTGTGTGCCACGGCGGCGACCGCGCTGAGCCTGGTCATCGGCGTGCCGCTGGCGTGGCTGCTGGCCCGCACCGACTTCCCCGGACGCGGGCTGGTCCGCGCCCTGGTCACCCTGCCCCTCGTCCTGCCCCCGGTGGTCGGCGGTGTGGCCCTGCTGCTCGCGCTCGGCCGCAACGGCGTCGTCGGACAGTGGCTGGACTCCTGGTTCGGCATCACCCTGCCGTTCACCACGGCGGGCGTCGTCCTCGCGGAGACCTTCGTGGCGATGCCGTTCCTCGTCATCAGCGTCGAGGGCACCCTGCGCGCCGCCGACCCGCGCTACGAGGAGGCGGCCACCACCCTGGGCGCCTCCCGCTTCACCGCGTTCCGCCGGGTCACCCTCCCGCTGATCGCCCCGGGCATCGCCGCCGGTGCCGTGCTGGCCTGGGCCCGGGCGCTGGGCGAGTTCGGTGCGACGATCACCTTCGCCGGCAACTTCCCGGGCCGTACGCAGACCATGCCGCTCGCGGTCTACCTGGCCCTGCAGAACGACCCGGCGGCCGCCATCGCCCTGAGCCTGGTACTGCTCGCCGTCTCCATCGCCGTACTGGCGGGCCTGCGGGACCGCTGGATGACCGCGTCCTGAGCCGATGCCGAACACCTCCGACAAGGCACGGCACACGGGGAGACCCCGCCGGACCACCTCCGAGCCCGTGCCGGCCACCCCCCGATGCCAACCCGTTCGAGGCACCCCGGACGAGCCCGGGCAGCACACCCCCGAGGCCGGCCCGATCCCGGCACCCCTGGGCAGCACGCCCCCGAGGCAGGCCCGACCCCGGCACTCCCGGGCAAGCCCGAGCCCGGCGCCCCTGAGACAGCCCGAGCCGGACACCCGCAGACCACACCGGACACCCCCGAGCCCAGCCCATACCGCACGCACGCTCACGCTCCCGACACCGAGCGGGCCCCGAGACCGAGCCGGAGGACCCCCTCATGCCTGACGCCACCCCAGCCGACCCCGACGCGAACCCCGACCCCAGCCTCAACCCCGGCCTCAATCCCGACCCCGACCACGTCACCACCGACACCCACCCCCCAGCCCTCGACGCCCATCTCGTCGTCGACCGCGGCACCTTCCGCCTGGACATCACCCTGACCGCCGCCCCCGGTGATGTCGTCGCCCTGCTCGGCCCGAACGGCGCCGGCAAGACCACCGCCCTGCGCGCCCTCGCCGGTCTGGTCCCGCTCACGCACGGCCATCTGCGCCTCGACGGCGCAGAGTTGGACCACACGCCACCCGAATCCCGTCCGGTCGGCGTGGTCTTCCAGGACTACCTGCTGTTCCCGCACCTGTCCGCCCTCGACAACGTGGCGTTCGGCCCGCGCTGTCACGGCGCCACCAAGGCGAGCGCCCGCGCCCAGGCCGCCGAGTGGCTGGATCGCCTGGGCCTGGCCGAGCACGCCGGGGCCAAGCCCCGCAAGCTCTCCGGTGGCCAGGCCCAGCGCGTCGCCCTCGCCCGCGCCCTGGCCACCCACCCCCGCCTGCTCCTCCTCGACGAGCCCCTGGCCGCCCTGGACGCCCGCACCCGCCTGGAGGTGCGCGCCCGACTCCGCCGCCACCTGGCCGAGTTCGAGGCCGTGGCGGTCCTGGTCACACACGACCCGCTGGACGCCATGGTGCTGGCCGACCGGCTCGTCGTCGTCGAACACGGCCAGGTCGTCCAGGAGGGCAGCCCCTCCGACATCGCCCGCCATCCCCGTACGGACTACATCGCGCAACTGGTCGGCCTCAACCTCTACCGGGGGCGGGCCGAAGGCCACACGGTCCGCCTCGACGCCGGCCCCGCCGTGACCACCACCGAGGACCTGTCCGGCCCCGTCTTCGTCGCCTTCCCCCCGAGCGCGGTCACCCTGCACCGGCACCGCCCCACCGGCTCCAGCGCCCGCAACCTCTGGCGCTGCGAAGTGGCCGGCCTGGAGACCCACGGCGACCAGATCCGCGCGGACCTCACCGGCGAACTCCCCCTCGCCGCCGACCTCACGACGGTCGCCGCGGCCGAACTCGACCTGCACCCCGGCGCACCCGTCTGGGCAACCGTCAAAGCAACGCAGACACACGCGTACCCGGCATGAACCCCACTGACGACTGCGGTGGGCCCCACCCAGCCGCCCCCTTAGGCCCAGCCCACCCCGCGCCTCTCCACCCCGCCCCTGGCGACCACATGAAACGGAAAGGGCTCCACCCGGCGCACAGCCGGACGGAGCCCTCCTCCAACGCGTCAGCCCGCGTCGCGCGACATCAGTCCTCGTACGCGTCCAGCGGCGGGCAGGAACACACCAGGTTGCGGTCGCCGAACGCCTGGTCGATACGGCGCACCGGCGGCCAGTACTTGTCCGCCACCGACACCCCGCCCGGGAAGACGGCCTCCTCACGCGTGTACGCGTGCTCCCACTCGCCGCCCAGCGCCCCGGCGGTGTGCGGGGCGTTGCGCAGCGGGTTGTCGTCCGCGGGCCACTCACCCGAGCCGACCTTCTCGATCTCCGCGCGAATCGCGATCATCGCCTCGCAGAACCGGTCGAGTTCGATCAGATCCTCGGACTCGGTCGGCTCGATCATCAGCGTCCCGGCCACCGGGAACGACATCGTCGGCGCGTGGAACCCGTAGTCGATGAGCCGCTTGGCGACGTCGTCGACGCTCACACCCGTCGCCTTCGTGAGCGGCCTCAGGTCGATGATGCACTCGTGCGCGACGAGTCCGCCGGGCCCGGTGTACAGCACGGGGTAGTGCGGCTCCAGCCGCTTGGCGATGTAGTTGGCGCTGAGCACCGCCACCTGCGTGGCCCGCTTCAGCCCCTCGCCGCCCATGAGCCGCACGTACGCCCACGAGATCGGCAGAATTCCCGCGGAACCCCAGGGCGCCGCCGAGATCGGCCCGACACCCGTCTCCGGCCCGGCCGCGGGCTGCAGCGGGTGGTTCGGCAGGTACGGCGCCAGGTGCGCGCGCACACCGACCGGCCCGACGCCCGGGCCGCCGCCGCCGTGCGGGATGCAGAAGGTCTTGTGCAGGTTCAGGTGCGAGACGTCCCCGCCGAAGTGCCCCGGCTTGGCGAGCCCCACCAGCGCGTTCAGGTTGGCGCCGTCGACGTACACCTGCCCGCCCGCCTCGTGCACCTGGGCGCAGATGTCCGCGACATGCTCCTCGAACACCCCGTGCGTGGAGGGGTACGTGATCATCAGCACCGACAGCTCGTCCCGGTACTGCTCGATCTTGGCCCGCAGGTCCTCGACGTCGATCTCGCCGTCCCCGGCGGTCTTCACGACGACGACCTTCATCCCGGCCATCACGGCACTGGCGGCGTTCGTCCCGTGCGCCGACGAGGGGATCAGGCACACGGTCCGCTGCTCGTCGCCGTTGGCCCGGTGGTACCCGCGTACGGCCAGCAGTCCCGCCAGCTCGCCCTGCGACCCGGCGTTGGGCTGGAGGCTGACCTTGTCGTACCCAGTGACCTCGGCGAGACGTTCCTCCAGCTCGCGGATGAGCGTGAGGTAGCCCTGCGCCTGCTCGACGGGAGCGAAGGGGTGCAGCTGCCCGAACTCGGGCCAGGTGACCGGCTCCATCTCCGTGGTCGCGTTGAGCTTCATGGTGCAGGAGCCCAGCGGGATCATCCCGCGGTCGAGCGCGTAGTCCCGGTCGGCGAGCCGGCGCAGGTAGCGCAGCATCGCGGTCTCGGAGCGGTACTGGTGGAAGACCGGGTGCGTGAGGTAGTCGTCGGTGCGCAGCAGCGCGGCCGGCAGGGAGTCCTCGGTGGCCGCGTCGAGCGCCTCGATGTCGCCCTCGACACCGAAAGCGGCCCACACCGCGGCCAGTGGGGCACGCCCGGTGGTCTCGTCGCAGGCCATGGAGACGTGGTCGGCGTCCACCAGCCGCAGGTTGACTCCGTTCTCCCGCGCGGCGGCGACGACCTGGGCGGCCTTCGCGGGTACCCGCGCGGTCAGCGTGTCGAAGTAGGAACCGTGCACCACCTCGACCCCGCCGGCCGTCAGCCCGGCCGCGAGGATCGTGGCGTACCGGTGGGTGCGCCGCGCGATGCTCCTGAGGCCCTCGGGCCCGTGGTAGACGGCGTACATGGCGGCCATCACCGCGAGCAGCACCTGCGCCGTACAGATGTTGCTGGTCGCCTTCTCCCGGCGGATGTGCTGCTCACGCGTCTGTAGCGCCAGCCGGTACGCCCTGTTCCCGTCCGCGTCCACGGACACGCCCACGAGCCGCCCGGGCAGGCTGCGCGCGAACTTCTCGTGCACGGCCATGTATCCGGCGTGCGGCCCGCCGAAGCCCATCGGCACGCCGAACCGCTGGGTCGTCCCGACCGCGATGTCCGCGCCGAGCTCCCCCGGCGACTTCAGCAGCGTCAACGCGAGCAGATCCGCGGCGACGGTCACGAGCGCGCCGAGCTCGTGGGCCCGCGCGATGACCGGCTCGATGTCACGTACGGCTCCGGAGGCGCCCGGGTACTGGAGCAGCACGCCGTTGATCTCCCGCTCACCGAGCTCGGCCGGGATGCCCTCGCCGAGGTCCGCGACGACGACCTCCACTCCGGTCGACTCGGCGCGCGTCCGGATCACGGCGATGGTCTGCGGCAGCACGTCCGCGTCGACCAGGAACAGACCCTTCTTGTTCTTCCCCATGCGCCGGGACAGCGCCAGCGCCTCGGCGGCGGCCGTGCCCTCGTCCAGCAGTGAGGCACCGGAGGTCGGCAGCCCGGTGAGCTCGGCGACCATGGTCTGGAAGTTCAGCAGCGCTTCGAGGCGCCCCTGGGAGATCTCCGGCTGGTACGGCGTGTAAGCGGTGTACCAGGCGGGATTCTCCATCACGTTGCGCAGGATCACGGGCGGCGTGAAGGTCCCGTAGTACCCGAGTCCGATCATGGAATCGAGGACCTGGTTGCGATCGGCCAGCGACCGCAGCTCGGCCAGCACCTCGGCCTCGGTGCGCGCACCGGGCAGGTCCAGCGCGTCGGCGTTCTTGATCACGTCCGGCACCGCGGCGGCGGTGAGCTCGTCCAGTGAGCCGTACCCGACCTGGGCGAGCATCTTGGCCCGCGCTTCCTGGTCGGGCCCGATGTGGCGCTGTTCGAACGGAATTCCCTGCTCCAGCTCCGAGAGCGGAATGCGGTGGGCGGTCATTGCGGAGGCCTCCTGGTCTGACGCGACCTTCGAGGGGCACCACGGCACGGGTACCCGGACGGCCTCCCCCTCTGTCATCTCGACCTGAGAGCTTCACCGGACACCCGAGGGCGCCCGGCTTTCACCGTCGGTGAGAGCGGAAGCCGTCGACACCCGCTCTGCTTTCCAGAGTGACCTCGTCCATGCGGTACGTGGGCCTGAGAGATTCCGGGGAGGATTTGCTCCTTCGGCGCCTCCGGTGATGTCCGGAGGACTCTCCCGCATGGGATCAGCAGCCGTTTGTCAGCGTACCAGCGCGGTCAACGCCCGAGCGTTCGAGTGGCCGCCTCCTTGATTGTGCTCTTTCGTTGTGCTTACGGACGGATTGCGACCACAGTGGAGGGCCCGTGCAGACCGACATCGATCCGCGCAACCTGATCGGCCGCAAGGCGTTCGACCGCAACGGCACGAAGATCGGCACGATCGACGAGATCTACCTCGACGACGCGACCGGCGTACCCGAGTGGGCCGCCATACGCACGGGCCTCTTCTCCCGGGACGCCTTCGTTCCCCTGGAGCCCAGTGAACTGGTCGAAGGCACTCTCCGCGTCCCCTTCGACCGCGCCCTGATCAAGGACGCCCCCGACTTCGGCGTGGGCCGCCATCTCTCCCCCGAGCAGGAACTCCAGCTCTACCACCACTACGGCCTCGACCTGTCCGCCCCTCCCCCGCTCCCGGACCACGACTTCGGCAAACTGGCCAACACGGACGACCCCTGACGCCAGGCCCCCCACACCGCCGTCCAAGCCCTCCGAACCCGCCCCAGGACGCCCCCTCCACCCGCGCCCTCCGGCCCCACCCGACGGGTCGGGGCGAGCGGGCGGCACCCCGCAAGCGTGGCGCCGGCGAGCACCGCCGAGCGGGCTCTGGCCACCGCCGCGGCGGACCCGGCGGTACCGGATGGGCTGCGCCACCCACCCCCCGGCCGGTCCCACCCGCCACCGCACCACTCACCCCGGCCAGTCCCACCCGCCCGCATCCAACCACCGCGCGCACCCCGCTCCCAGCCGCCCCCTCACACGCCGCTCACGCCCGAACCTCCCCCGGCCCAGCCACAGTCCCGGCCCCGGCCTCACCCGGGACCTCCACCCCACCTGTGACCTCCACCCCAGTCCCACCCGGGACCTCCACCCCACCCCCGACGTCAGCTGCACCTGCGACTCCCGCCCCACCCCCGAGACTCCCCGCCACCAACGGCAACGGCTCCGCCGGTTCCAACTCCGGATCCTCGACGCGAAACGTCCGCACCCGCCCCGGCCCCGAGTCAGGCGTCTCGAACCGCACCGTCACCCGCCCCAGCCCGCTCCCCTGCACCCACCCGTGCCCGTACTCGGCATGCCGCACATCGTGCCCCGAGGGCCATCGCCGCTCGACCGGCGCCTGGGACTCCGCGGCCGGCGCGTGCTCAGGAGCCTCCGCCGGACCGGAGTCCACCCGCTCCCCCGCCGCCTGCGCGAACAGGTCCTCCTGCGTGTAGTCGGCCAGTCCGCTGACCCCCACCCCCAGCAACCGCACACCCCCCGTCGTGTCCACGGAGTCCAGCAACCGGGCGGCAGCCTCCCGTACCACCGCCGGATCGTCCGTGGGCCCGCGCAACGTCTCGGACCGGGTCAGCGTGGAGAAGTCGTACCTCCGCACCTTCAGCACGATCGTGCGCCCGGACAGCCCCGCCTCCCGCAGCCGCCGCACGCACCGGTCCGCGAGGCGCTGCACCTCCAGTCCCACCCGGACCCGGTCGTGGATGTCGATGTCGTACGTGTCCTCCACCGACACCGACTTCGTCTCCCGCTCGGCCACCACGGGCCGCTCGTCGCGCGCCAGCGCCATGGCGTACAGCCCGTGCCCGTGCGCCTTCCCCAGCAGCCGTACGAGCTCGTCCTCGCCCGCCTCCGCGATGTCCTCGACCGTGGTGATCCCTGCCCGCCTCAGGTGGTCGCCCGTCGCCGGCCCCACCCCGGGCAGCGTCCGCACCGACATCGGGCCCAGCATGGCCCGCTCGGTCCCCGGCTCGATCACCACCAGCCCGTCGGGCTTGGCCTGCTCCGAGGCGATCTTCGCGAGCATCTTGGAGGCGGCGAGCCCCACCGACCCCGTCAGCCCGGTCACCGCCCGTATCTCCGCCCGCAGCTTCATCGCGGCCAGCCGCGCCGACTCCTCGTCCCAGGCCGCTCCCCCGGCCTCCAGGTCCACGAACGCCTCGTCCAGGCTCAGCGGCTCCACCAACGGCGACAGCCCCCGCAGCAGCCCCATCACCTGCTCACTGATCGCCCGGTAGAACGCGAAGCGCGGCACGAGATAGGCCGCGTTCGGCGCCAGCCGTCTCGCCTGGGCCATGGGCATCGCCGAGTGCACCCCGAAGACCCGCGCCTCGTACGAGGCCGTGGCCACCACCCCACGCGGCCCCAGCCCACCCACGATGACGGCCTTCCCACGCAGGCTCGGCTTGGACGCCTGCTCCGCCGAGGCGAAGAAGGCATCCATGTCGAGATGCAGGATCGTGGGCGCTCTTCTCACATCTCCGATGCTGCCCTACGCCACTGACAATGCCCTCCCGAAGAACGGGAGGCCGGTCAGACCGCCCGGTTGCGCCGCCGCGCCAGCTCGTCGGCGGGGTTGGACCCGATGAGCGTCTCCCCGGTGTCGACGCGCTCACCGTGCAACTGCGACAGGGCACTCTCGACGTCCCGCCACACCACACCGACGGCGATACCGAAGACGCCCTGGCCGCCCTGGAGCAGCGCGTGGACCTCGTCGGGCGTGGTGCACTCGTAGACCGTGGCGCCGTCGCTCATCAGTGTCATCCGCTCCAGGTCACGGAATCCGCTTTCCCGCAGGTGCTGCACCGCGGTGCGGATGTTCTGCAGCGAGACACCGGTGTCGAGGAAACGCTTGACCACCTTCAGGATGACGACATCCCGGAAGCTGTACAGCCGCTGCGTGCCGGACCCGTAGGCGGGCCGCACACTCGGCTCGACGAGCCCGGTACGGGCCCAGTAGTCGAGTTGCCGGTAGGTGATGCCGGCTGCCGCACACGCCGTCGGACCGCGGTAGCCGATCTGCTCGGACGCCATGGACGTCGCCCCTCCGCTGCTCGGCACGGCCGTCGGTCGCTGCGGAGCGTGATCGGCCGCGTTGCTGTGAAGCGGGTACGGACCGCTCGCCCCGAGACTGCGTCCGGGGGCACCCCCAGCCGTACCGTCGCCGCTGCTTCTCACGCCGACCTCCGTCCTTGACCTGCCTTCTCGACGGTAGGCAGTCACCAGGGGTGCGTCAACGATCGCCACACTCGGCACGCCGAGTGATAATCACCCTGAGAGTGGTTTCCCGTACCCCACCGCGGGGAAAGGCTAGCCGAATGCGCTCGAGGCGGGCCGCAGGACGCTCTCCCGCACCGCTGGCAAATGCCGACATTTGAGACGTCAACGGACATGGACGGGCCCGGCAGGACCTGTTCGCGTCCGCCGGGCCGCCCCGTGGCTCACTGGCTGCTGCTGCCGAAGTCCTCGGGGGAGATCTGGTCGAGGAACTCGCGGAACTTCTCCACTTCGTCCTCCTGCTCGTCCGGGATCGCGATGCCCGCGTCGTCGAGCACGCCGTCACTGCCGTAGATCGGCGTTCCGGTGCGCAGCGCCAGCGCTATGGCGTCGGACGGCCGCGCACTCACCTCGACGCCGCTGGCGAACACCAGCTCCGCGTAGAAGACGCCCTCACGCAGGTCCGTGATGCGTACTTCGGTGAGCTCCTGGCCGACGGCCTCCAGCACGTCCTTGAACAGGTCGTGGGTCAGCGGACGGGCGGGGGCCATGCCCTGCTGCGCGAAGGCGATCGCCGTAGCCTCCCCAGGCCCGATCCAGATGGGGAGGTAGCGGTCGCCTCCCACTTCTCGCAGGAGCACGATCGGTTGGTTGGAGGGCATTTCGACCCGGACACCTACGACATCGAGCTCGTTCACACAGCAACCCTAGGCCGTGCCCGGGACGTTTGGGTAGTCGGGCCGGAAACGGGTGACCGATCCGCCTCGTGTGACGACCGGCGTCAGGGCAGCCGCACGCCGAGAGCGGTCTGCACCAGCGCCGCGTGCAGCTTCACCGCGAGCCCGGCCAGTTCCTTCGTACGGGCTTCCGCGTGAGCTCTGGTCTGTGGGTTCCGGTGGCGTCTCAGCGGAGCCACGACCTGGTCCACCAGACCGGCCTCACGGTCGGCGGCGGCCTTCATCACCCGCAGATGCCGCGGTTCGATCCCGAACCGCCCCAGCTCGGCGACGAGCGAGGCCACCGTGGCGGCCTCGGCGTCGTAGGCCCCGTCCGGCAGAGGAGCGATGAGCCCGTACGACTCCCACTCCTCCAGCTCCTGCTCGCTGATCGCCGCCGCGGCGAGCAGCTCGTCCCGCCCGATCCGGACCGCCGTGGGACCTTCGGAGGTCTCCGGAACGACCTCCCCGTCCCGCTGGCGCCCCACCACCGGGAGCGGGACGGCCTCGCCGCGCCCCATGGCCTCCAGATGCTCGCGGATCACCTTGAGCGGCAGATAGTGGTCCCGCTGCATCCTCAGGACATGGCTCAGGCGTTCGACGTCACCGGTGCTGAACTTGCGGTATCCCGAAGGGGTCCGACGCGGCTCGATGAGCCCTTCCGACTCCAGGAAGCGGATCTTGGAGATGGTGACTTCGGGGAACTCGCCACGCAGCACGTTCAGCACCGTGCCGATGCTCATCAGCCCACTGTCCGCGGCGGCGGCACCGTGTCCGGCGCCGCCGCTCGGTGATTGCAGCATGGACCTTCCCTGGGGTCCCCCCGGACGCGGTCCGGGAGAGAGTCAGTAGCCCCGCTGGCTCGCGTAGAACACCAGCCGGTACTTGCCGATCTGCACCTCGTCGCCGTTGTTCAGCGCGACCTGGTCGATCCGTTCCCGGTTGACGTACGTGCCGTTCAGACTGCCCACGTCGGCCACCGTGAACGAGCCGTCCTGGCCACGGCGGAACTCCACGTGCCGACGGGAGACCGTCACGTCGTCCAGGAAGATGTCGCTCTGCGGGTGGCGGCCGGCCGTGGTCAGGTCGCCGTCCAGCAGGAAGCGGCTGCCCGAGTTCGGACCGCGGCGCACCACCAGGAGCGCGGACCCGAGCGGGAGCGCGTCGACGGCCGCCTGCGCCTCCGGGGAGAGCATGGGCATCTGCGTCTGCCCCGTGACCTCGGCGTCGTAGGCCTCGAGCCCGGAGATGGAGATCGTGGACGTGGTCTCGGACGGACGCTCGGGCGTCGCACCCGCCCGCAGCGGCGCGCCGCAGTTGGAGCAGAAGCGGCTGTTCTCCGCGTTGCGGTTACCGCACCTCGTACACACCAGGGCCGACATGGACGGATCCTCCTGCCGCGGCTGCCCCCCAGGGGCGTTGGACGCATACGGGTCGGCGGAAAACCCTCCACCCGCACGTGAGGTCGACGGTTGCCCGAAACCTATGCCTCCGGACTGGGCAGGGTCAACAGACGGCGCGCCCTGACCTCCGGAAACGTCACCGCCCGGACCATCTACCTGGTCCCGGAACAGCGGCCGCTGGCCCTCCGCGTCAGGCTGTGCGCGGTGGCGGGCGGTCGCGTTGGCGTTGCCCTCTCGCGCGCTCTTGCCGAACAACTTCGCAAACAACTTCACGGGCGATTCCCCTTGACCGAAACAGACCCGCCCGTGGGGCAGGACGAACCCTGATTGAACACACCGGTCGACCCGGACATCCTCACAACGTCCGTATCCACCAGACAGTTTCCACCACGCACCACCCATTCGGTGCGCCGACCCCCCGCAACCTCATGCCCTGGCCGTACGTCCGCCATGCACCGCCGGTTCACTGCGAGGACGACCGAGCGTAGTCAGGCCGCTTCGCTACTCGCAAGGCGTCCACGATGATCTTGTCCGAGCGCTCGACGGTCACGGTGGCCTGCTCCTTCTCCAGAGTCTGCACCACGCCTCCCGGGATGTTCAGCGCCGGCTCGAGGTCCTGCGGCTTGCCGATGACCTTGAAACGAAAAGGAGCGTTGATCTTGTTCCCGTCGACGCCGACGCCGTTGCCGGAATCCGTCAGGTAGGTGCCCGCGACGACTCGCACACCGTTGACCTGGATCGCCTCCGCGCCGGCCGCGCGCAGCTCCTGGATCGCGTCGAGCAGCATGTCCGCCTCGACCTTCCCCTTCGTGTCCCCGATGGTCATGGTGATGCCGGGCCCCTGCGCGGCCACCGTGCCGGCGAGGATCCCGAGCTGCCGCTCCTTCTGGACGGTCTGCCTGCGGGCCTCCTCGGCCTGGTCCGAGCTGTTCTCCAGCTCGTCACGCTGCTTCTCGAGGCCCTGCTTCTCGTCTTCAAGACGCTGAGTGCGGTCGTCCAGTTCATCGAGGATGCGTACAAGATCCTCCTGGCGCGCACCCCGCAGCGCGCTGCCGCTGTCACTGTTCGACGCGACCTGGACGGCCAGGCCGAAGCCCAGACCGAACAGCAGCACGGCCACGATGAGTTGGGCCCGGGTGACACGCGGCGGCCACAACCCCTTCGCCAGCCGCTGGCGACCGGTCAGCTGCGACGTGTCCCGCGCGCCGTCCCCGGCCGGAGGCCGAGTCCCGGCGGGCACTTCCTCGGGCAGTTCCTTGCGGAGCCTGTTGTCGGGCGTCTCGTCCTGGTTGCTCATCGGCCTCACGCCCGGAACACGTGCCTACGGATCGCCGCGGCGTTCGAGAAGATTCGGATCCCGAGGACGACGACGACACCGGTCGACAGCTGGGCACCCACGCCCAGCTTGTCGCCCAGGAACACGATCAGCGCGGCGACGACCACGTTCGACAGGAACGACACGACGAAGACCTTGTCGTCGAAGATGCCGTCGAGCATGGCCCGCAGACCTCCGAAGACGGCGTCCAGCGCCGCCACCACGGCGATCGGCAGATACGGCTCGACGACCGCCGGGACCTCGGGCCGGACCAACAGGCCGACCACGACTCCCACGACGAGGCCCAGTACGGCGATCACGATGCGTCCTTCTCAGTTCTCGGCTGTGCTGTACGTACGATCACACTCGGTGCGGCAGGCAGCCGGAGATCGTCCTCCGCCGAGATGGCGGTCCGGATCCCGAAGTTCTCCTGCAGGGCGTGCAGGTAGAGCCCGTCGGCGCTGTTCTGGAACCTGGTGCTCAGCCGCTTTCCGTCCCCCACGGCAAGCACCGTATACGGAGGCACGAGTGGCTTGTTGTCGACCAGTATCGCGTCCCCCGCGGCCCGGATCGCCGACAGGGCCGTCAGCCGCTGCCCGTTGACGGACACGGCCTCGGCACCCGACGCCCACAGACCGTTGACCACCCGCTGCATGTCGCGGTCGCGCACACGTCCGGTGTCGGAGAAGCCGGAGGTCTCACGCGGGTCCCCGTCGCCGCCCGTGGTGGCTTCCTCGGCGTCGTCGACGACCAGCTTCACCCCGGGGCCGTGCACCTCCGTGGAGCCCGACAGAAGACCGAGGAGCTCGGCCTGGTCGCTGTCGCCGCTCTTCTTGAGAGCCTCACGCTGCCGTCTGCTCACGTCGTCACGCAGCTCGTCGACGGTGTCCTCGAGCTCGTCCGCGGCGTCGGTCTCCTGGTCGATGCGGTCGATCAGTTCCTCGCGCTCCTTGGCCACGACGGGCGCCGCCACCCGCGCCTGCGCCGCCCCGACGGTCACGACGAGTGCCGCGAGCACCAGGCCGGCGGCCAGACCGAGCTTGGCCCGGAGCGTCTTGGGCATGCCCCCGGTGCCGTCGGCCGTCTTGCGTGCGGCGGCCTCGGCGTACCCGTCGTCGAGGCTGTGGTCCATGACGTTGGTGAGCAGCGACATGGACGCGTCCGGACGCGACGGGCGCGTGGGGGTGCTCCGAACGGGGGGCTGCTGCGGCATGCCGCACATCGTCGCACGTCGCGACCACTACCTCCGAACGGCCCCACCGGCGTGCCGGACAGGCCCCCTTGGGGACGTCTGTCCGGCACGCGCGCGTGGTACGTGTGTCAGCGCCCGGCGCTGTCCACGACCGCCGCCCACTCGTCGAGCAGCGCCTGCGCGGAGGCGTCGTCGGGCCCCTCCGCCCACAGATGGGTGACCGCCTCAGCCGGGTCGGGCAGCACCATCACCCAACGTCCGTCGGTCTCGACCACCCGGACACCGTCGGTGGTGTCCACGAAGCGGTCTCCGGCCTCCTCCACGACCCGCCGCATCACCAGGCCCTTGACCGCCCAGGGAGTCGCCAGATCCCGCTTGAGGACGTGCGCCCGCGGGATCCGCGCGTCGATCTGGCTCAGCGTCAGCTGCGTCCGCGCCACCAGCCCGATCAACCGTACGAAGGCCGCCGTGCCGTCGAAGACGCTGCTGAACTCGGGAACGATGAATCCGCCCTTGCCGTCCCCGCCGAAGATGGTCGACTCGTCGCTTCCGACCCGGGTCAGGTCGTCGGGCGAGGTCGTCGTCCACTCCACCTGCGTCCCGTGGTACGCCGCCACCTGTTCGGCGATCCGCGTGGTGGTCACCGGCAGCGCCACGCGCCCACTCCGCCGGTCCGCGGCCACCAGGTCGAGCATGACGAGCAGCGCCCGGTCGTCCTCGATGATGCGGCCCTTCTCGTCCACCAGGGACAGCCGCTCGCCCACCGGGTCGAAGCGCACCCCGAACGCGGCGCGCGAGGACGCCACTATCTCACCGAGCCGCACCAGCCCCGACCGGCGCATGTCCGCCGTCTCGGTCGGCCTGGACTCGTCCAGACCGGGGTTGATGGTCAGCGAGTCCACGCCGAGCTTGCCGAGCAGACTCGGCAGGACGAGTCCGGCACTGCCGTTCGAGGCGTCCACGACGACCTTGAGACCCGACTCGGCGATACCGGTCGTGTCGACGTTCCGCAGCAGCGACCCGGTGTACGAGTCGAAGACACTGGCCGGGAAGTGCAGGTCCCCGATCTCGCCCGGGAACGCCCGCCGGTACTCCTGCCGCGCGAACACCCGGTCCAGCTTCCGCTGACTGCCCTGCGACAGGTCGGCCCCGTTCCCGTCGAAGAACATGATGTCGACGGAGTCCGGCACCCCGGGCGTGGTCCGGATCATGATCCCGCCAGCACTGCCCCGCCCCGTCTGCTGCCGCGCGACAGGCAGCGGTACGTTCTCCAGGTCCCGTACGTCGATGGCGCTGGCCTGCAGAGCGGAGATGACCGCCCGCTTGAGCGCACGGGCGCCTCGGGAGTGGTCACGAGCCGTCGTGACGGTCGAGCCCTTCTTGAGCGTGGTGGCGTAGGCACCGGCGAGGCGCACGGCCAACTCGGGCGTGATCTCCACGTTCAGGATGCCGGACACCCCTCGCGCACCGAAGAGATGCGCCTGTCCCCGGGACTCCCAGATGACCGAGGTGTTGACGAACGCACCGGCCTCGATGGTCTTGAACGGATAAACCCGGACGTTGCCCTGCACGATCGATTCTTCGCCGATCAGGCACTCGTCACCGATGACCGCGCCGTCCTCGATCCGCGCCGCACGCATGATGTCGGTGTTCTTTCCGACGACACAGCCACGCAGATTGCTGTGCTGACCGATGTACACGTTGTCGTGGACGACGGCCTTGTGCAGAAAGGCGCCGCTCTTCACGACGACGTTCGAACCGACGACGGTGTGCTCACGGATTTCCGCGCCGGCCTCGACCTTGGCGTAGTCCCCGATGTACAGCGGACCGCGAAGGACTGCGTCGGGATGCACCTCCGCGCCTTCGGCCACCCATACGCCCGGGGAGATCTCGAAGCCGTCCAGCTCGACGTCGACCTTGCCCTCCAGGACGTCGGCCTGCGCCTTCACATAGCTCTCGTGCGTACCGACGTCCTCCCAGTAGCCCTCGGCGACATAGCCGTAGACCGGCTTGCCCTCCTTCATCAGCTGCGGGAAGACGTCTCCGGACCAGTCGACGGGCACATCGGCCTCGACGTAGTCGAAGACTTCGGGCTCCATCACATAGATGCCGGTGTTCACCGTGTCCGAGAAGACCTGGCCCCAGGTCGGCTTCTCCAGGAAGCGCTCGACCTTGCCCTCCTCGTCGACGATCGTGATGCCGAACTCCAGCGGATTGGGCACACGCGTCAGACAGACGGTGACCAGCGCGCCCTTTTCCTTGTGGAAGTTGATGAGCTCGGTGAGGTCGAAGTCGGTCAGGGCATCACCGGAAATCACGAGGAAAGCGTCGTCCTTCAACGCCTCTTCGGCGTTCTTGACGCTTCCGGCAGTACCGAGTGGCTTCTCCTCATTGGCATAGGTGAGCTCCATTCCGAGCTCTTCACCGTCGCCGAAGTAGTTCTTGACGAGCGAGGCCAGGAACTGAACGGTAACGACGGTCTCATTGAGCCCGTGCCTTTTGAGCAGCCGCAGAACGTGCTCCATGATCGGCCGGTTGGCCACCGGCAGGAGCGGCTTGGGCATGCTTGAGGTCATAGGGCGAAGGCGTGTGCCTTCGCCTCCGGCCATCACGACGGCCTTCATGTCGGAAGCGTCCTCCTCTAAGACGAACGGTCTAGCCGACTTCACCCGTCCAGATTGTCCCGCACTTTCCCCCCGCGGGCCATCGGGCCGATACGGCCGCAGCGATGGGCGAGTTCAGTCGGCCGTGGCGTCCGCACGGACAAGGCGGCGGACTTGTACCACGTAGAGGACTCCTGCCCACCAATAGAGCGTTGTACCCCATCCGGCGAACGCCCATCCGAAAATCGCAGCGAGTGACGAGATCCATCCACTTCCGTCACTGAGCAGAAGCAGTGGGAAGGCGTACATCAGGTTGAACGTCGCGGCCTTGCCCAGGAAGTTCACCTGCGGAGGCGGATAGCCGTGACGCCTGAGGATGCCCACCATCACCAGGAGAACCAGCTCACGCGCCAGAAGTGCAGCGGTCAACCAGAGCGGCAGAATCTCGCGCCAGGTGAGGCCGACCAGAGTCGAGAGAATGTAAAGCCGGTCAGCAGCGGGGTCCAGGAGCCGGCCGAGGTTGCTGATCTGATTCCAGCGCCGGGCGAGCTTGCCGTCCAGGTAGTCGGTGATCCCGCTCAGGGCCAGCACCAGCAGTGCCCAGCCGTCACTCTTGGGACCACCGAACTCAGGCCTGAGAATCAGCCACAGGAAGAGCGGCACGCCGGCGAGCCGCGCCATGCTGAGGATATTGGGGATGGTGAGGACCCGGTCTGTCTGGACGCGGGTCTCCTGGACCTCCACCCGGGAGCCTCCTGTGGGAACGTGCCGACGATGCCCCCTGACCTTACCTCAACGCAAAAAAGCTCCGGCTCTTGGGCTTGTGTGCCCAAGAGCCGGAGCTCTAAAAGAAGTTCGGCGGCGTCCTACTCTCCCACAGGGTCCCCCCTGCAGTACCATCGGCGCTGTAAGGCTTAGCTTCCGGGTTCGGAATGTAACCGGGCGTTTCCCTCACGCTATAACCACCGAAACACTATGAAACTGTGAACCTGCCACACCACACCCGTGACCATGAGCATGGGGCTGTTCGTGGTTTCAGAACCAACACAGTGGACGCGAGCAACTGAGGACAAGCCCTCGGCCTATTAGTACCGGTCACCTCCACCCATTACTGGGCTTCCAGATCCGGCCTATCAACCCAGTCGTCTACTGGGAGCCTTAACCCCTCAAAGGGGGTGGGAATACTCATCTCGAAGCAGGCTTCCCGCTTAGATGCTTTCAGCGGTTATCCCTCCCGAACGTAGCCAACCAGCCATGCCCTTGGCAGGACAACTGGCACACCAGAGGTTCGTCCGTCCCGGTCCTCTCGTACTAGGGACAGCCCTTCTCAATATTCCTACGCGCACAGCGGATAGGGACCGAACTGTCTCACGACGTTCTAAACCCAGCTCGCGTACCGCTTTAATGGGCGAACAGCCCAACCCTTGGGACCGACTCCAGCCCCAGGATGCGACGAGCCGACATCGAGGTGCCAAACCATCCCGTCGATATGGACTCTTGGGGAAGATCAGCCTGTTATCCCCGGGGTACCTTTTATCCGTTGAGCGACGGCGCTTCCACAAGCCACCGCCGGATCACTAGTCCCGACTTTCGTCCCTGCTCGACCCGTCGGTCTCACAGTCAAGCTCCCTTGTGCACTTACACTCAACACCTGATTACCAACCAGGCTGAGGGAACCTTTGGGCGCCTCCGTTACTCTTTAGGAGGCAACCGCCCCAGTTAAACTACCCATCAGACACTGTCCCTGATCCGGATCACGGACCCAGGTTAGACATCCAGCACGACCAGACTGGTATTTCAACGACGACTCCACCTGAACTGGCGTCCAAGCTTCACAGTCTCCCAGCTATCCTACACAAGCCGAACCGAACACCAATATCAAACTGTAGTAAAGGTCCCGGGGTCTTTCCGTCCTGCTGCGCGAAACGAGCATCTTTACTCGTAGTGCAATTTCACCGGGCCTATGGTTGAGACAGTCGAGAAGTCGTTACGCCATTCGTGCAGGTCGGAACTTACCCGACAAGGAATTTCGCTACCTTAGGATGGTTATAGTTACCACCGCCGTTTACTGGCGCTTAAGTTCTCAGCTTCGCCACCCCGAAGAGTGACTAACCGGTCCCCTTAACGTTCCAGCACCGGGCAGGCGTCAGTCCGTATACATCGCCTTACGGCTTCGCACGGACCTGTGTTTTTAGTAAACAGTCGCTTCTCGCTGGTCTCTGCGGCCACACCCAGCTCACCGAGTAAATCGGATCACCGAACATGGCCCCCCTTCTCCCGAAGTTACGGGGGCATTTTGCCGAGTTCCTTAACCATAGTTCACCCGAACGCCTCGGTATTCTCTACCTGACCACCTGAGTCGGTTTAGGGTACGGGCCGCCATGAAACTCGCTAGAGGCTTTTCTCGACAGCATAGGATCATCCACTTCACCACAATCGGCTCGGCATCAGGTCTCACCCTCGTGCCATCCGGATTTACCTGGATGACGGGCTACACCCTTACCCCGGGACAACCACCGCCCGGGATGGACTACCTTCCTGCGTCACCCCATCACTCACCTACTACCAGCTCGGGCCACCGGCTCCACCACTTTCCATTCCCCGAAGGGTCCGGAACGGCTTCACGGGCTTAGCATCACTGGATTCAATGTTTGACGCTTCACAGCGGGTACCGGAATATCAACCGGTTATCCATCGACTACGCCTGTCGGCCTCGCCTTAGGTCCCGACTTACCCTGGGCAGATCAGCTTGACCCAGGAACCCTTAGTCAATCGGCGCACACGTTTCCCACGTGTGTATCGCTACTCATGCCTGCATTCTCACTCGTGAACCGTCCACAACTCGCTTCCGCGGCTGCTTCACCCGGCACACGACGCTCCCCTACCCATCACAACGCCCGTTGGGGCTATATGCTGCAATGACACGACTTCGGCGGTACGCTTGAGCCCCGCTACATTGTCGGCGCGGAATCACTAGACCAGTGAGCTATTACGCACTCTTTCAAGGGTGGCTGCTTCTAAGCCAACCTCCTGGTTGTCTGTGCGACTCCACATCCTTTCCCACTTAGCGTACGCTTAGGGGCCTTAGTCGATGCTCTGGGCTGTTTCCCTCTCGACCATGGAGCTTATCCCCCACAGTCTCACTGCCGCGCTCTCACTTACCGGCATTCGGAGTTTGGCTAAGGTCAGTAACCCGGTAGGGCCCATCGCCTATCCAGTGCTCTACCTCCGGCAAGAAACACACGACGCTGCACCTAAATGCATTTCGGGGAGAACCAGCTATCACGGAGTTTGATTGGCCTTTCACCCCTAACCACAGGTCATCCCCCAGGTTTTCAACCCTGGTGGGTTCGGTCCTCCACGACCTCTTACAGCCGCTTCAACCTGCCCATGGCTAGATCACTCCGCTTCGGGTCTTGAGCGCGCTACTGAACCGCCCTATTCGGACTCGCTTTCGCTACGGCTTCCCCACACGGGTTAACCTCGCAACACACCGCAAACTCGCAGGCTCATTCTTCAAAAGGCACGCAGTCACGAGAGTGAAGACAAGTCTTCACTCCGACGCTCCCACGGCTTGTAGGCACACGGTTTCAGGTACTATTTCACTCCCCTCCCGGGGTACTTTTCACCATTCCCTCACGGTACTATCCGCTATCGGTCACCAGGGAATATTTAGGCTTAGCGGGTGGTCCCGCCAGATTCACACGGGATTTCTCGGGCCCCGTGCTACTTGGGTGTCTCTCAAACGAGCCGTACAGATTTCGACTACGGGGGTCTTACCCTCTACGCCGGACCTTTCGCATGTCCTTCGCCTATCCATACGGTTTCTGACTCGTCCCACGGCCGGCAGACCGTGAAAGAGAGATCCCACAACCCCGCATACGCAACCCCTGCCGGGTCTCACACGTATACGGTTTAGCCTCATCCGGTTTCGCTCGCCACTACTCCCGGAATCACGGTTGTTTTCTCTTCCTGCGGGTACTGAGATGTTTCACTTCCCCGCGTTCCCTCCACTTGCCCTATGTGTTCAGGCAAGGGTGACAGCCCATGACGACTGCCGGGTTTCCCCATTCGGACACCCCCGGATCAAAGCCTGGTTGACGGCTCCCCGGGGCCTATCGTGGCCTCCCACGTCCTTCATCGGTTCCTGGTACCAAGGCATCCACCGTGTGCCCTTAAAAACTTGGCCACAGATGCTCGCGTCCACTGTGCAGTTCTCAAACAACGACCAGCCACCCATCACCCCGCATCCTCACGGATCCGAGTTCACTGGGGCCGGCACTGAAGGCGACCTCACGGCCGTACCCTCAGACACCCAACAGCGCGCCCGGCCCACTCACCACTCCTCTCCCGTTCCACGCCGAAGCAGTACTGGAAAGAGAAGCTGGTCAAGTGTGCCGAATAGTCAACGTTCCACCCTTGAGCAACCAGCATCAGACAGTCGCTGATGTACTGGCCTCTGACCTCACCCCGAAAGGATCGGTAAGAAGTGCTCCTTAGAAAGGAGGTGATCCAGCCGCACCTTCCGGTACGGCTACCTTGTTACGACTTCGTCCCAATCGCCAGTCCCACCTTCGACAGCTCCCTCCCCACAAGGGGGTTGGGCCACCGGCTTCGGGTGTTACCGACTTTCGTGACGTGACGGGCGGTGTGTACAAGGCCCGGGAACGTATTCACCGCAGCAATGCTGATCTGCGATTACTAGCAACTCCGACTTCATGGGGTCGAGTTGCAGACCCCAATCCGAACTGAGACCGGCTTTTTGAGATTCGCTCCACCTCACGGTATCGCAGCTCATTGTACCGGCCATTGTAGCACGTGTGCAGCCCAAGACATAAGGGGCATGATGACTTGACGTCGTCCCCACCTTCCTCCGAGTTGACCCCGGCGGTCTCCTGTGAGTCCCCATCACCCCGAAGGGCATGCTGGCAACACAGAACAAGGGTTGCGCTCGTTGCGGGACTTAACCCAACATCTCACGACACGAGCTGACGACAGCCATGCACCACCTGTACACCGACCACAAGGGGGGCACCATCTCTGATGCTTTCCGGTGTATGTCAAGCCTTGGTAAGGTTCTTCGCGTTGCGTCGAATTAAGCCACATGCTCCGCTGCTTGTGCGGGCCCCCGTCAATTCCTTTGAGTTTTAGCCTTGCGGCCGTACTCCCCAGGCGGGGAACTTAATGCGTTAGCTGCGGCACCGACGACGTGGAATGTCGCCAACACCTAGTTCCCACCGTTTACGGCGTGGACTACCAGGGTATCTAATCCTGTTCGCTCCCCACGCTTTCGCTCCTCAGCGTCAGTAATGGCCCAGAGATCCGCCTTCGCCACCGGTGTTCCTCCTGATATCTGCGCATTTCACCGCTACACCAGGAATTCCGATCTCCCCTACCACACTCTAGCCTGCCCGTATCGAATGCAGACCCGGGGTTAAGCCCCGGGCTTTCACACCCGACGTGACAAGCCGCCTACGAGCTCTTTACGCCCAATAATTCCGGACAACGCTTGCGCCCTACGTATTACCGCGGCTGCTGGCACGTAGTTAGCCGGCGCTTCTTCTGCAGGTACCGTCACTTTCGCTTCTTCCCTGCTGAAAGAGGTTTACAACCCGAAGGCCGTCATCCCTCACGCGGCGTCGCTGCATCAGGCTTTCGCCCATTGTGCAATATTCCCCACTGCTGCCTCCCGTAGGAGTCTGGGCCGTGTCTCAGTCCCAGTGTGGCCGGTCGCCCTCTCAGGCCGGCTACCCGTCGTCGCCTTGGTGAGCCATTACCTCACCAACAAGCTGATAGGCCGCGGGCTCATCCTTCACCGCCGGAGCTTTTAACCACCATTCAGGAGAATGGAAGTGTTATCCGGTATTAGACCCCGTTTCCAGGGCTTGTCCCAGAGTGAAGGGCAGATTGCCCACGTGTTACTCACCCGTTCGCCACTAATCCCCACCGAAGTGGTTCATCGTTCGACTTGCATGTGTTAAGCACGCCGCCAGCGTTCGTCCTGAGCCAGGATCAAACTCTCCGTGAATGTTCTCCCGTATTCGGGATGACACCACGAGAGCGGAACAGCCAGGCGGAATAAGCCCGGCCGTTCACAGCGTCCTCGCTGTGTTTTCTTCAAAGGAACCACGCCCCGACCGAAACCGGCCGGAGACGGGGTATCAACATATCTGGCGTTGACTTTTGGCACGCTGTTGAGTTCTCAAGGAACGGACGCTTCCTTTGTACTCACCCTCTCGGGCTTTCCTCCGGGCTTCCCTTCGGTGTTCCAAACTCTATCAGTGTTTTTCCGGCCCTCTGACCACCATCCTGCGAGCATGCAGAAGGTGACCCCGAGATAGGATCTGACAAGTTGGGTGCTGCCAGGCAAGGACGTCAGGTGCGTCGCTCAGCCCCGAGCAGGAGTACGACTGTACACGGGGCTGCGAGACGGGTGCAAATCCATTGCGGTTGTGGTCTAGACCACCTATCGTCAGCTCTCGTGCAGAACCGGTACTACCTGTGACATACGCTGCTGAACAGTGTGCCGTCCGGGACAGGTAGAGACGGCCCCTACAGATCTCCACCCCGGGAGGCTTCCCATGACCACCGTGCAGTCCCCTCTTGCAGGACGCGCCATCGGACTGGCAGCAGTGCCGGATCCGGTCTTCTCCGGGGCCATGGTCGGCCCGGGGACGGCCATCGACCCCGTGCGTGAGCCCTCCGAGGCCGTGGCGCCCGTGGCCGGCGTCATCGTCTCGCTGCACCCGCACGCCTTCGTGGTGGTCGACGAGCAGGGACACGGTGTGCTCACACATCTCGGCATCGACACGGTTCAGCTCAACGGCGAGGGCTTCGAGCTGCTGGTGAACAAGGGCGACACCGTCGCTCGCGGTCAGAGCGTGGTGCGCTGGAACCCTGTCGCGGTCGAGGCCGCCGGCAAGTCCCCTGTCTGTCCGGTCGTGGCACTCGAAGCGACGGCCGAGGCTCTCGCCGAGCTCCGTGAGGACGGCGATGTGAAGGCGGGCGACAGTCTCTTCGTCTGGAACTGAGACGTTCGCTGTCGCACGACGGCGAGCAGGCACAACCACCGCGGCGGCGGGACCCGCCGCACTATCGGAGACGGGTGAGATGGAGACAACGCTGCGAGGCGTCGGCGTGAGCCACGGTGTGGCCATCGGCGAGGTTCGGCACATGGGAACGGCGGTTCTCGAACCGCCTGCCAAGCAGAACCCGGATCAGGACGCGGAACGTGAACAGGGGCGCGCCCGCAAGGCCGTGGAAGCCGTGGCGGCCGATCTGATGGCGCGCGGCAACCTGGCGGGGGGCGAGGCCCAGGCGGTGCTCGAGGCGCAGGCCATGATGGCCCAGGACCCCGAGCTGATGTCCGACGTGGAACGGCGCATCGTCGTGGGAAGCACCGCCGAGCGTGCGGTGTACGACGCCTTCGCCGCGTATCGCGCTCTGCTGGCCGGTGCCGGCGAGTACCTGGCCGGTCGGGTGGCTGACCTCGACGACGTGCGGAATCGTATCGTCGCTCGCTTGCTCGGGGTGCCCATGCCGGGTGTGCCGGACAGTGATGAGCCGTATGTCCTGATCGCGCGCGATCTTGCGCCGGCCGACACAGCGCTGCTGGACCCGGCTCTGGTGCTCGGTTTCGTCACCGAGGAAGGCGGGCCGACCAGCCACAGCGCGATTCTGGCGCGGGCGCTCGGTGTGCCGGCCGTGGTGGCGTTGCCCGGTGCCGGAGAGCTGGCCGAGGGCACGATGATCGCCGTGGACGGCAGCACCGGTGAGATCTTCGTGAACCCCAGCGAGGAGAAGAAGGCGCGGATGGCGGCCCAGGCCGCCGAGCGGAAGGCCGCGCTGGCGGCCTCGTCAGGGCCTGGTTCCACTTCCGATGGTCACAAGGTGCCGCTGCTGGCCAACGTCGGCGGGCCGGCCGACGTGCCGGCGGCCCTCGAGGCCGGTGCCGAGGGTGTGGGTCTGTTCCGTACCGAGTTCCTCTTCCTCGACGACAGCAAGAACGCTCCGTCGCAGGACAAGCAGATCGAGGCGTACCGGCAGGTTCTCGAGGCGTTCCCCGAGGGACGTGTCGTCGTGCGGGTGCTGGACGCGGGGGCGGACAAGCCGCTGGACTTCCTGACCCCGGGCGATGAGCCGAACCCGGCGCTGGGCGTGCGGGGTCTGCGGACCCTGCTCGACCACCCGGAGGTGCTGCGCACGCAGCTGACGGCTCTGGCCAAGGCGGCCGAGGGGCTTCCGGTCCACCTCGAGGTCATGGCTCCGATGGTGGCGGACCGCGCCGATGCCAAGGCGTTCGCCGACGCGTGCCGTGAGGCGGGGCTGCGGGCGAAGTTCGGCGCGATGGTGGAGATCCCGTCGGCCGCGCTGCGGGCGCGCTCGATCCTGCGGGAGGTGGAGTTCCTCTCGCTGGGGACCAACGATCTGGCGCAGTACACCTTCGCCGCGGACCGTCAGGTGGGCGCGGTGTCGCGTCTGCAGGATCCGTGGCAGCCCGCGCTGCTCGACCTGGTCGCGCTGTCCGCCGAGGCGGCGAGGGCCGAGGGCAAGAGCTGCGGGGTCTGCGGTGAGGCCGCGTCCGATCCGCTGCTGGCGTGTGTGCTGACCGGTCTGGGTGTCACCTCGCTTTCCATGGGAGCGGCATCGATTCCTTACGTCCGGGCGTCGCTGGCGAAGTACACGCTGGCGCAGTGCGAGCGGGCCGCGGCCGCGGCGCGGGCGACGGACAGTGCCGAGGAGGCGCGCACCGCTGCTCAGGCGGTGCTGTCCGGCGAGTAGTCGGGCCGAGGCTGGCGTCGGCTGTCCCTGAGGGGCGCTCCACCTGCGGGTGGGGCGCCCCTCAGTCGTTCAGTGGTGGTGTCCCCTTCCCTGTCCCGTGTCGCCGAGGTCGGGTGGTGCGCAGTAGTCGACGTCCGACTCCGGGGAGATGAGGTCGCCGGAATCGACGTCGGTGCAGTAGGCGTCGAAGACTTCTCCGGCGGTGAGGGGTTCGAGGCCTTCGCCGCGCAGGCGCCAGCCGTAGATGCGGTCCGGGGTGTCCGGGGCGCTGGTGCGCATCACGAGGCCGCCGGGGCTGTGGGTGGCGAGGCCGAGGGCCAGGACGGTGGTGAACTCGAGGGCTTCGGCCTCGTCGAGCTGGGTGGCGCCGTCGGCGTCCTCGTCGGCGTGCAGGACGGAGACGAGGGATTCCGGGGTGCCGGTGACGCTGCAGACGAGGTGACGGCTGCCCGGGTGGGCCGTGTCGAGGATGCGGACGAGCAGCTGGGAGGCGCGGATGAAGGACGCGCGGCTGATGTCCTCGCCGCAGGAGGCGCAGGTGCCGAGGCGGGCCAGCAGGGTGCTCGCGTACTCCCAGGTGGCCTGTCGTACGGCTTCGTCCACGAGGGCCGGTACCAGCTCCGTCAGGGGCCGGCCGTCGTACGGGACGGTGGGGCCGGTGGTGGCGAGTTGCGCGGTGAAGCGTGTGCGGCTGGACGGGATGTCAGGGTCGAGGCCGGTGTCCGCGCAGAATTCGGCGTATTCCTGCGGGTCGAAGAGGGCGACGGTGGTGTGGCTGCCCTGTGCGGCACGGGTCCTGAGCAGGTCTTCGACCTGGTGCAGATAGGCCGTGTGGTCGTCGAAGGTGAAGGTGCGGTAGTGCCGCATCGCCCGGAAGTCGTGCTCGTCGGTGAGCAGGCCGATGGTGCCGGCGATTTCGCGGCGCAGGACGCGTCGCATGGTCCGGTGGTCGGTGTGCGCCATGTTTCCCCCTGTGCGCGGTCGATCAGTGCTCACTCACAGTAATCGGTGGCACTGACAATGGGGTCCGGGTCATGCGGTCTCGGACGAGTCTGCGTCGGATCATGCAGGTCAGGGCTATGTCGGTGCCGAAGGCGGGCCAGCCGATGGGGCCGGTGGCCATGGCCGCGGTGACGGCGAGTGGTCCGATGCCGCGCTGGGCGGACTGGACGATGCCGTGGACGCCGAGGTAGCCGCCCAGGGAGGTGGCGGGAGCAAGGGCGACGGAGAATTCCCAGGACACGGTGGTGTGCAGCATCTCCGCCAGGGTGAACGCGACGGCCGCCGCCGTGAGGAGGAGCGAGGCCGTGACCGGGCCGCCGGTGGCCGAGAACGCCATGGCGAGGCCGCCCACGGCGAAGGCCGCGGCGAGTGGGGCGAGGAGGGCGCGGGCGGCGGCCGAGGTGGTGCCGAACCGGGCCAGGGGGACCTGAGCGCTCTGCTCGGCGAGTTCGAGGGGCGCGGTATCGAGGCCCATGGGGCGGGCGGGATGAACCTGTGGGTGCCCGGGCGGGACGAGTCGGCGGTGGTGAACGGGCGTCGTTCGTACGGCTGGTGGGTGGCGGCGGGCGGCCGGTCCGGGGCTGCGGATCTCCGTGGCCGCTCTGGGACCTGCCGACGCGGTGCGGCCGGCCTCGGATCTCGCGGTGGTGCTCGGCGAGTCCGAGGCCGCCTACGGGGGGACCGGCCCTCGGGGCCGATCAGGCGCGCCGGCGGGCCAGGTCCTCGTAGAAGTGCAGCAGGTCGAGGTTGTCGATGGAGCCGGGGTTGACCGCTCTCTCCAGGGGGGTGCCCTGGAGGAGGCGTTTGACCGGGACCTCGATGCGCTTGCCGGTGAGGGTGTGCGGGATGCCGGGCACCTCGATCACCTCGTCGGGGACGTGGCGGGGTGAGAGATGTTCGCGGATCGTCCGCTTGATGCGGTCCAGGAGGGCCTCGTCGAGGGCGGCTCCGGGGACGAGGTGCACGAAGAGGGGCATCCAGTAGCCGCCGTCGGGCTGCTCGATGCCGATGACGAGGGACTCCCTGATCTCGGGGAGGCGTTCCACCGCTTCGTAGATGTCGGCCGACCCCATGCGCACGCCCTGGCGGTTCAGTGTCGAGTCGGAGCGGCCGTGGATGACGACCGAGCCGCGCGAGGTGACGGTGATCCAGTCGCCGTGGCGCCACACTCCGGGGTACGTGTCGAAGTAGCTGGCCCGGTAGCGGCTGCCGTCGGGGTCGTTCCAGAAGTGGATCGGCATCGACGGCATGGGGTTGGTGACCACGAGTTCGCCGACCTCGTCGACGAGGGGTCGGCCGCTCGGGTCCCATGACTGCAGGTCGGTGCCCAGGCCGGGTGCCTGGAGCTCGCCGATGTACACCGGGAGCGTCGGTACCGCCCCCGCGAAGCAGGAGCACACGTCCGTGCCGCCGCTGACGGACGCGATCCACAGGTCGTCGCGGACCTCGTCGTGCAGCCAGCGGAAACCGTCGGGCGGCAGTGGCGATCCCGTGGTGGCGACGCACGTCACCCGGGTGAGGTCGAAGTCGCGGCCGGGACGCACGCCGGCCTTGCGGCAGGCCATGACGTAGGCGGCGGAGGTGCCGTAGAGGGTGGCTCCGGTGCGTTCGGCGATCCGCCACTGGGCGCCGGTGTCCGGATAGCCGGGGCTGCCGTCGTAGAGGACGATCGTCGTGCCCGTGAGGAGGCCGGAGACGAGGAAGTTCCACATCATCCAGCCGGTGGACGTGTACCAGAAGAAACGGTCCTGAGGGCCCAGGTCGCAGTGCAGGCCGAGCTGTTTCAGGTGCTCGACCAGGATGCCGCCCTGGGACTGGACGAGGGCCTTGGGGAGACCCGTCGTGCCCGACGAGTAGAGCACCCACAGAGGATGGTCGAAGGGCACCTGTTCGAAGACGGGTTCCGTGTCCGCGCTCGTCAGGGCGGACCACTCCAGGACGCCCTCGGGGGCCTCGGTGCCGAGCAGGGGGATGTGCACGACGGCGCGCAGGGTGGGCAGTTCGCGGCGGAGTTCGGCCACGGTGTCGCGCCGGTCGTGCTCCTTGCCGCCGTAGCGGTAGCCGTCGACGGTGAACAGGACGACCGGTTCCACCTGCTGGAAGCGGTCCAGGACGCTGCGGGCGCCGAAGTCGGGGGCGCAGGAGGTCCAGACGCCGCCCACGGCGGCCGTGGCGAGCAGGGCGACGACGGCCTCGGGAACGTTCGGCAGGTAGCCGCTGACGCGGTCTCCTGGGCGTACGCCGAGGGCACGCAGTTCGGCGGCCAGGGAGCCGACCTGGCGGCGCAGCTCGGACCAGGTCACGGGGCGGGGCTCATGGGTCTCGTCGACGCACAGCAGGGCCGGTTCGTCCGCGCGGGTCGCGCTCGCGCGCAGGGCGTGCTCGGCGTAGTTCAGGGTCGCTCCGGGGAACCACTGGGCGCCGGGCATCGAGCGTTCGCCGAGCACGCGCGCGCAGGGGGTCGAGAACCGTACGTCGAACCACTCCGTGACGGCTTTCCAGAAGGTGTCCAGCTCGTCGACGGACCAGCGGTGGAGTGCGGGGTACCCGCCCTCGGCCGGGGCGCCGTGGTGGTCGGCCGCCCAGGACTGGAATCCGGTGATCTGCGCCTGGGCGATGCGTTCCGGTTCGGGCTGCCAGAGCGGCTTGGGGTTCACGGTCGACATGGGCGGCTCCCGGACTGTGCGCGTCGTGTGCGTCCTCCGCACACGGGCTGGGGTGTGCGCGTGACGCGGCTGACACGGACGATGCCATGTGATCGACTCTGGCACCAGGGCGGGCCCCACATAGTCCGCGTCGTGAAGATGTGGTCCCAGCACGGGTGAACGGAAGTTGAACGACACCCCCATGTGGCTCGCTCAATGACAGGGTGAGCAGCATGGACGGTCGTGACCTGGTGCGCTCGGTGAAAGCGGTCGGTTCGGCGGGGGCGGCCCAGGGGGTGCGCACCGTGCGGGCCGCGTGGCGCAGGAGGCGTGCGGATGCCGACGGGCTGCCGCCGCGGGGCGCCGAGCGGGCCCGGGTGCCGGGACCGGTGCGGGACGTGGAGCCCGCTCCCGGGGGTGGTGTGATCCGGTTCAGCCGTTCCGAACTGCGGATCGTCGTCGCCGTGAACGGGGCTGTCTTCTGGGGCTGGGACGGGGCCGCGCCGGAGCCGTCGTACGCGCTCGCGGGCCGTTGTCCGGAGCCCGACTCCCGGGCGGTACTGGAGCCGGACAAGGAAGGCGGCTGGCGGGTGGTGGCCGAGCGCGTGACGGTCTCCGTCTCACGGCACGGAGCCATCGAGGTGTGTACGCCCGGAGGAGTGAGCCTGCGCCGGGATCTGCCGCCACGGTGGTGGGAGCCGGTCGGCGGCGGCCGGGCGCGCTGGATGCAGCGTTCGGAGGTGGCCGCGGACGCGCGGTTCTTCGGCCTGGGAGGACGGGCTTCGGGGCCGCGGCTGCGGGACGGGACGTACCGGCTGTGGAACACGGATCCCGGACGGCCCTTCGGCCCCGGTGACGGTCCGCTGTCCCTCACGATGCCGGTGCAGCTGGTGGTGGCCGACGCGGCCACGCACCTGGTGTTCCATGACACCTCGTGGGACGGCACGCTGACCCTGCGGGAGGGCGAGGAGGGCGCCGGGTCCGGGCACGACCGCTCCGGCATGACCGAGCTGCGCATGGACGGTGGTCCGCTGCGCTGTTGGGTGGTCGTGGGCACCCCCGGGCGTGTGCTGCTCACCTGGGCCTCCCTGACCGGGCCGGCCGCGCTGCCGCCCGTCTGGGCGCTCGGTCACCAGCACGCGCGGGGATTCGGCGGCGAGCAGGAGGTACGGCGGATCGTCTCGGGCTACGCGGAGCGGGAACTGCCGCTCGACGCCGTGCATCTGGACATCGACCACCACGACGGCCATCGGGTGTTCACGGTCGACACCGAGCGCTTCCCCAAGCTGCCCCAGCTCGCCGAGGAGCTGCGGCGGGACGGCATCCGGCTGGTGTCGACAGTCGCTCCGGCGGTCAAGGCCGAGCCGGGCGACGCCGTGTTCGACAGCGGGACGGCCGAGGACGCGTTCGTGCGGGACGCCTCGGGCCGGGTGGTACGGGGCGTCTCCTGGCCCGGCGAAGCCGTCTTCCCGGACTTCACGCACGCGCGCGTGCGCCAGTGGTGGGGCCGCCTCTACGAGGAGCGGCTCAGTCAGGGGTTCTCGGGCTTCTGGCACGACATGGACGAACCCACCTCGTTCACGGCGTTCGGGGAGTCGACGCTGCCGCGGTCGGCCCGGCACTTCCTGGACGGGCGCGGCGGGGACCATCGCGAGGCGCACAACGTGTACGCCCTGTGCATGGCCCGGGCCGGCTACGAGGGGCTGTGCGCACTGGCGCCCCAGGAGCGGCCCTTCGTCCTCTCGCGCTCCGGCTGGGCCGGCCTGCAGCGCTACGGCGGCACGTGGTCCGGTGGGATCGCCACGGGGTGGCCGGGGCTGCGGGCGTCACTCTCGCTGGTCATGGGCCTGGGTCTGTGCGGGGTGCCCTACTCGGGGCCGGACGTGGGCGGCTTCGACGGGAGCCCGTCACCGGAGCTGTATCTGCGCTGGTTCCAACTGGGCGCCTACCTTCCGCTGTTCCGCACGCGCGCGAGTGCGCGGGCGGGGCGCAGGGAGCCGTGGGAGTTCGGTGCCGAGGTGCTGGAGCACGCGCGCGTGGCGCTCGTCGAGCGGCGTCGGCTGCTGCCGTACTTCGTGACCCTGGCGCATCTGGCCCGGCGTACGGGGGCGCCCTATGTGCGGCCGCTGTGGTGGGCGGCGCCCGAGGACCGCGCGCTGCGCGACTGCGAGGACGCGTTCCTGCTGGGCGACTGCCTGCTGGTGGCGCCGGTGCTGGATCCGGGGACGGACCGGCGGGCGGTACAGCTGCCACGAGGGCGCTGGTACGACACGGCGACCGAGCAGGTCCACGAAGGGCCCGGGCAGGTTCTCGTGGACGCTCCCCTGGCACGCGTTCCGGTGTTCGTGCGCGCGGGTGCCGTTGTCCCGGTGCGGGGGGCGGACGGCGGGCTGGAACTGGAGGTCTGGGCCCCCGCCCGGGGGCGGACCGGGGGCGGACTGGTCGTGCGGGACGCGGGCGACGGCTGGGACGAACCGGAGATCGAGCGCTACGTCGCCCGCTGGCAGGGCCGACGGGTGGTCGTCGAGCGGGAGGGTGAGCACGGTGTGAGTGAGCCGCCCCACCCGGTCCGCGTACGGGGGCTCGGGACGGGCTGAGGTCAGACGTACCGGCCCTCGAACCAGGCCCGCACGGCCAGGGTGTGCAGCGGGAAGGCGAGCTCCTCCGGCCTGCGCAGGAGGTGCCAGCCCGCCGTCTCGTCGGTGGCCGAGGAGGGCGGGAGGCCGTCGGCGGGACGCTCCGGAAGGCCCCCGAAGAGCAGCAGGTGTCCGTCGTGGGAGCTCATGGCGTCGACGAGCCGCACGTCGCGGCTCGCCGCGTCGATGCCGGTCTCTTCCTTGAGTTCACGGACGACCGCCTGCCGCCAGTCCTCACGGTCGTCGATGTAACCGCCGGGCAGCGCGATGCCCCCGCGCGCGGGGGCGATGGTTCGCGTGATGACGACCAGGGCGGCGCCCTGCGTGTCGTACACGGGCTGGAGGGCCACGGCGACCGGGAGCGGATTGCGGTAGGCCACGGCGTGGCAGGCCGGACACGTGCGGGGCCAGCCGGTGACGCCCTCTCCGTAGAGAGCTCCGCAACTCGAACAGTGCGAGCCGGGCGTGGAGTTGGGGGTGGAGTACTGAGTTTCGGACACGCGGCGGACTGTATCCGATGATCGGAACAACGTCTTCCGGGGGAGGCCGGATTGCCGGTGGAGAGGTTCCCACGGGGGTGGGTGAGGCCTCAGGGGCGGTTGGTCAGCGACTTCGCGGACACCGGGAAGTCGAAGTAGGTGTCCGGGTAGGGCTCGGGCTTGTAGGTGTAGTGCCACCACTCCTCGGCGAGGTTGACGAAGCCCAGGCCTTCCAAGGTGCCCTTCAGGAGCAGGCGGTTGGCGCGCTGGTCGCCCCGCACGCGCGGGTCGAGGGTGTGGGAGAGGGTGTCGAAGCAGTCGAACCCGGTGCCCATGTCGACGGAGTTGTCGGGGAAACGCTCGCTCCTGGGGGCGTGACAGGGAACCAGGGGCTCTCCGGGAACGTACGGCCTGGTCGGGCTCGCCGGGAGCCGGACCAGGGTGAGGTCCACGGTCGAGCCGCGGCTGTGGCCGGACTTCTCGGCGATGTAACCGTCCTCGAACAGACGGGTCTTGTCGACGTCCGGGTAGAACTCACCCTTCATGGCCTGGTCGTCGAGGTCCTGGGCCCAGCGGACGAAGTGGTCGACCGCTCGCTGCGGCCGGTAGCAGTCGTAGACCTTGAGGGCGTACCCCTGGGGCAGGAGCTGCCGCTGCGCCTGGTGGAGTGCTTCCGCGGCGGGCCTGGTCAGGATGCAGAGGGGCTGCCGGTAACCGTCGACGCGCTCCCCGACGAAGTTGTGCGGGGTGATGTAGCGCATCTCCTGGATGATCGTCGGGTCCACGGCTCCCACGGCCACGAAGTCCTCCGGCGCCTTGGACTCGGTGCCGGCGTGTGCGGTGGCGGAGGTGGCGGTGACGGCCAGCAGGGTGGCGGCGACCGCGGTGACCAGAGCGCGTACCGAACGGGAGAGTCGTGTCATGTCTCCTGCGTCTATCAGATGCGTGTCACCCCGGGGAAGCGATCGGATACGGCCGGATGCGGTCGCCGCTGTGGGGAGGTGCCCCGACGACGGATCCGTATCGGGTCCGCCCGTGCGGCGTCGCCCGGGGCTGCCCATACGGCATCGCCCGTGGGAGAATTCTGACGTTCCGTCAGATCACTGTGGTGGGAGGAACCGTGTCACGTACACCGACACCCGTGGTCACCGGGTGGTTCACCGGCGACGGGGAGGACTTCCGGCTCCTCGGTACCCGCTGCCGCGCCTGCGCCTCGGTGTTCTTTCCCCGCGAGGACATCCACTGCCGCAATCCCGGGTGCGCCGGCGGTCCCCTGGAGGAGGTGCCGCTGTCGCGTCGCGGGCGCGTCTGGTCGTACACGGACGCCCGCTACCGGCCTCCGTCACCCTATGTGACCGACCCGGAACTTCCGTGGGAGCCGTACGCGTTGATCGCTGTGGAGCTGGCGGCAGAGCGGATGGTGGTCCTGGGACAGGCCGTGCCGGGGGTCACCGTCGCCGATCTGACGGTGGGCATGGAGGTGGAGGCCGTGCCCGGCGTGCTCCATGAGGACGCGGAGCGGACCTGGACGACCTGGCAGTGGCGGCCGACGGGGGTGACGGCATGACGGGAGAGGTGGCGGTGCTCGGCGCGGGCATGCACCCATGGGGCAAGTGGGGGCGTGGCTTCGTCGAGTACGGCGTGGTGGCGGCCCGGGCGGCGCTCGCGGACGCCGGGCTGGACTGGCGGGACATCGGCTCCGTGGTCGGCGCGGACACCGTGCGCGGCGGCTATCCGGGATACGTCGCCGGGGCGACGTTCGCCAAGGCGCTGGGCTGGCAGGGCGCGCGGGTCACGAGTGTGTACGCGGCGTGCGCGTCGGGGGCGCAGGCCGTCGACACCGCGCGCGCGCAGATCCTGTCGGGCCGTGTCGACGTGGTGCTCGTGGTCGGGGCCGACGCCGCCCCGAAGGGCTTCTTCCGCCCGGCCGGCGGAGAACGCCCCGAGGACCCGGACTGGCTGCGCTTCCGGGTGCTGGGCGCGACCAACCCGACGTACTTCGGGCTGTACGCGCGTCGGCGGATGGCGGTGCACGGGGACAGCCCGGAGGACTTCGCGCAGGTCAAGGTCAAGAACGCCGCCATGGGCGCGCTGAATCCGTACGCGCGCTACCGCAAGCGGGTCACCGCCGAGGAGGTCGCCGCCTCCGCCGTGGTCGCTGATCCGCTGCGGCTGCTCGACATCTGCGCGACCTCGGACGGCGGGGCGGCCGTGGTGCTGTCGAGCATGGAGTTCGCGCACAGGCACGGGGTGGCCGAGCCGGTGCGGATCCGGGCCGTGTCCACGGTGACGCCGCGGTATCCGAACACGGTGCTGGACCTGCCGGACATCGCGACGGACTCCGCGGTGGCGGTCGAGCCGGCCACCGAGACGTTCCGGACGTCCCTCACGCGAGCGGCCTACGAGGAGGCCGGCGTCGGACCCGAGGATCTCTCCCTCGCCGAGGTGTACGACCTGTCCACCGCTCTGGAGTTGCAGTGGTACGAGGACCTGGGGCTGTGCGGGGAGGGCGAGGGGGTGAAGCTGCTGCGGGAGGGCGCGACGGCCCCGGGCGGGCGCATACCCGTCAACACCAGCGGGGGGCTCGCCTCCTTCGGAGAGGCCGTCCCGGCCCAGGCCATCGCCCAGGTGTGCGAGCTGACCTGGCAGCTGAGGGGGGTCGCGGGCGACCGGCAGGTCGAGGGCGCACGCGCGGGGATCACGGCGAACCAAGGGCTGTTCGGGCACGGCTCGGCGGTGATCGCCGTGCGGTGAGGGGCGGGGCGGGCGGCTGCTCGGGCGGACCGCGCGGCCCACCGCGGGCAAGGGCTTTCCCGCACGCTGTGTGACCGGCCCGGAATCCTGCGTGAACGTCTCATGAACTGCGCCTGGGGCCGCGCGGACGGCGCCATCATGCTGCCGTGCGCTCCTGGACGGACACTCTCCGCTTCGCTTTCCAGCCGGTGGTCAACCTGACGACGGGCGGGGTCGCGGGGCTGGAGATACTCGCCCGCCCGGAGACCGGCGACATCCTGGCCGAGGCCCGCCGTGACCCCGAACTCGACGGCTGCCTGGCGGTACTGGCGGTCCGTACGGCGGTGCGCAGGGAGACGCTGCTGCCGTTGCACGTCAACGTGTTCGCCGGCACCCTCGCCGACCTCGGTGGGCTCACCCCGCTGCACGACGCCGTGCGTGGAGCGGGACGGCTGCCCTGGGAGGTGACGATCGACGTCGGCCCGCCCTACACGCACGTGCCGCAGCCCGCGCTGCTGGAGGCGGTCGGCAGGCTGCGGGAACAGGGTTTCCGGATCAGTGCGGACGGGGTCGGCGACGGGGACGTACCCCTGCGGCTGCTCACCGACCTCGCGCCCGACCTGGTGAAACTGGACGCGTCGCTGCTGGCGCGGCCGGCGGCGGTGCGGGCGATGCGGACCCTGTGCGACGAGCTGGGCGCGCTGGTGGGCGTCGAGGGCGTGGAGACCGAACTGCAGTGCGCGGCCGCCCTGGCGGCCGGTGCGCAACTGGCACAGGGCGAGTTGTTCGGACCGCCGTCCCGGCTGCCCGTGGCGGACGTGTACGTTCCACCACTCTCCCCCGCCGTGACGGGGGCGGTACGGCCGGGGCCGACGGTACGGGAGTGCGTACGCCCCGCCGCGCTGCTGCCCGCCACCGCGTCCGCGAGCCAGGTGCGAGCGCTGCTGACCGGGTCGCCCGAGGTGTCCGGGGTGCTGCTCGTCGACCGGGACGGAGTGCCGGTGCGGTCGGTGCACCGGTCCCGCTTCCTGCTGTCCATGTCCGGGCGCTACGGGCACGCCCTGTACGCCGACCGGCCCGCCGCCAAGCTCGGCGATCCGCCGCGGACGGTGGGCATCGACGCCACCGCGTGGGAGGTCCTGAACGTGGTGGCCGTGGGCGACCGGGACCGTACCTCGGACGACGTGGCCGTCGTCGACCGGTACGGCCGGTGCGTGGGCGTCGTGCGCCTGGCCGACCTGGTGCGGGCGCTGGCCGAGAGCCGGGTGGAGGAGGCGGCCGGGCTCAATCCGCTGACGCGCCTGCCCGGTTCGGACGCGATCACCGGTGAGGTGGACCGGCGGATCGCCGGCGGGCGGGCCTTCGCCCTCAACTGGCTGGACGTCGACCACTTCAAGCAGGTCAACGACGGGGCCGGGTTCGCGGCGGGCGACGAACTGATCCGGTCGGTGGGGCGGGCGCTGCGGCAGGCGGAGTCCGGCGGTACCCGCGTCGGGCACATCGGCGGCGACGACTTCCTGGTGCTCACCGATCCCGACGGGCTGGAAACACTGGCGGCCGCCCTCCTGGACGTCGCATGGTCGGCGGGCGGAAGGGCCGTCACGCTGTCCCTGGCCACGGTGGTGTGCGTGCCGGGCAGCGTGACCGATCACCGCGAGGCGGCGGCGTGTCTCGCCCCGCTGAAACAGGCCGCGAAGGCGCTGGACGGGGCGAGCTGGGTGCTGGGACGTGCCGGGCTGCCGGGGCACGAGATCCGCCGTGGGTCGGGGGCCGCGACGGTGCCGGTGGTGGGGTAGGAAGGGCGGCCGGGGTCCGCGGAGCGGGTGCCCGGTAGGCGAGCGAGGGGTCGGCGGGGCGAGCGGCCGGCAGGGCGAGCGGTCGGCGGAGCAGCGGCCGGTCAGTCCCTGACGCCTGCCGCAGCCATGCTGCCGGAGGCCCCAATACCGGCGGAAGCCGAGAGCTGGTCGGCCCGAGGAGGGCGAGGCCGGAGAGGGCGAGGCAGCAGCGTGCGTGTCCGGGTCTCCCCGGGTCCCCACCAGACGGAAGTCACGCGTCGGACAGGGCCGCGGAGGAGTGTCCGGGCGACCGTGGTCGGCGGTCCGGCTTCATGCCCCTCAACCGTTGTCGTCAGCGACCTTGACGCCTCCTCAACGCAGGTGAACACTTCCGGTATCAGCTGACATCATCGTACATTCTCGGCGTATCAGGCACTGTGCCGTGCGGCCCGCCTGAGCCGAGGCCCTCCCCCACGGGCGATGCGGCTGCGACGGCACGCTCGTCGCGGACGCCGGGCGGGAGGCGGGACCCTCCCTGACCTGCTGTTCGCCCCGGGAACCGCACCCTGCACGGAGGACCGGGGCCGACCGTCCCGGGCCATGGCCGAGGAGCCACCATGAGCAGTGGAGACATTTTCGTCGGCGAGGTCATCGGGACCGCCATCCTCATCCTGTTCGGGGCCGGCGTGTGTGCCGCCGTCACCCTCAGGTACTCCAAGGCGCGGGCCTCGGGGTGGATCGTGATCGCGTTCGGCTGGGGGTTCGCCGTGCTGGCGGGCGCGTACACCGCGGCGCCCCTGTCGGGCGGGCACCTCAACCCGGCCGTCACAGTGGGCATCGCCATCGATACCGGCGAGTGGGGCAAGGTCTGGGTCTACGTGCTGGGCCAGATGGTCGGCGCGATGCTCGGTGCCGTCCTGTGCTATCTCGTGTACTTCGCCCAGTTCCGGGCCAACGTGCGGGAGACCGGCACCACGGAGGGGACGGCCGAGGAGCCGCTCCCGACGCTCGGCATCTTCTCCACCATCCCGGAGATCCGGAACCCGGTCGCCAACCTGATCACGGAGATCATCGCGACCGTCGCGCTCGTCCTGCCGATCCTCGCCTTCGGGCTGACCACCGGACTGGGTGAGTCCGGCACCCTGGTGCTGATCGTCGCTCTGCTGGTCGTCGGGATCGGCCTCTCCCTCGGCGGGCCCACCGGTTACGCCATCAACCCGGCGCGCGACCTCGGCCCGCGCATCGTGCACACCTTCCTGCCGATCCCGAACAAGGGCGGATCCGACTGGGGCTACGCGTGGATCCCGGTCGTCGGCCCGCTGGTCGGCGGGGCACTCGCCGGCCTCCTCTACAACGCAGCCTTCTGAGCAGCTTCCGCGCCGCTTCGAGCGGTCTTTCTGAATCCAGCCCAAGGGGTAGCCATGACGGACAACGCCGAGAAGTACGTCGCCGCAATCGACCAGGGCACCACCTCAAGCCGCTGCATCGTCTTCGACCACGACGGCGCGATCGTCGCCGTCGACCAGCGCGAGCACCGCCAGATCTTCCCGAAACCGGGCTGGGTGGAGCACGACGCCACCGAGATCTGGTCCAGGGTCCAGGCGGTGGTCGCCGGTGCGCTCGCCAAGGCGGGACTGCGCGCCGACCAGCTCAGCGCGCTCGGGATCACCAACCAGCGCGAGACGACGGTCCTGTGGGACCGCGTCACGGGCAAGCCCGTCCACAACGCCATCGTGTGGCAGGACACGCGGACGTCGGCGCTGTGCCGCCAGTTGGGCGGCTCGGACGGACCGGACCGGTTCCGCGAGCAGACCGGGCTGCCGCTGGCCAGCTACTTCTCCGGGCCCAAGGCGGCCTGGCTGCTGGACAACGTGCCCGGTCTCAGGGCCCGTGCCGAGCAGGGTGAGATCGCCTTCGGCACCATCGACTCCTGGCTCATCTGGAACCTCACCGGCGGTACGGACGGCGGACAGCACGTCACCGACGTCACCAACGCCGGGCGGACCATGCTGATGAACCTGGAGACCCTCCAGTGGGACCCGTCCATCCTCGCCGCGATGAACGTGCCCGAGGCGGTGCTGCCCGAGATCAGGTCGTCCGCCGAGGTGTACGGCACGGCCGTCGGTCAGCTGGCGGGCGTGCCGGTCGCCTCCGCGCTCGGCGACCAGCAGGCAGCGGTGTTCGGACAGGCGTGCTACGACGTGGGCACGGCGAAGAACACCTACGGCACCGGTAGCTTCCTGCTGCTCAACACCGGCAGCCGACCGGTGCCGTCGAAGAGCGGGCTGCTGACGACGATGGGCTACAAGATCGGCGGGGAAGCACCCGTGTACTGCCTGGAGGGGTCGATCGCCATCACGGGCGCGCTGGTGCAGTGGTTCCGCGACCAGCTGGGCATCATCGGCACCGCCGACGAGATCGAGCCCCTGGCGGCGAGCGTCGAGGACAACGGCGGCGCGTACATCGTGCCCGCGTTCTCCGGTCTGTACGCGCCCTACTGGCGCTCCGACGCGCGCGGTGTCGTCACCGGACTGACCCGGTACGTCACCAAGGCGCACCTCGCGCGCGCGGTGCTGGAGGCGACGAGCTGGCAGACGCGGGAGGTCGTGGACGCCATGTTCCAGGACTCCGGGGTGCGGATCACCACCCTGAAGGTGGACGGCGGCATGACGAAGAACAACCTGCTGATGCAGCACCAGGCGGACGTGCTCGACGTGCCGGTGATCCGGCCCAAGGTCTCCGAGACGACCTGTCTGGGCGCCGCGTACGCGGCCGGGCTCGCCACCGGGGTGTGGAACGACCTCGACGAACTCAAGGCGCACTGGCAGAAGGACGTGGAGTGGACGCCCTCCATGGAGGCGTCGGTGCGCGACCGCGAGTACCACCGCTGGCGCAAGGCGGTGGAGAAGAGCTTCGGCTGGCTGGAGGACGCCGAGAACTAGTGCCGTGGCAGGCGACGGCGGGCCCCTCGCGACGCCCGGCCTTGACGGGCGGACGTCGCCTGCCCCGGCAGTGGGCTCCACGCGCGCGTGCGTCGCGCTCACGGGCAGCGGCCCGTACCCCTGTCGGCGGGGGTACGGGCCGCGTCCGTGTCAGGTCGTGACGGTCTGGCGGTGCTCCGCGGTGAACGCCATGGCGTGCCGGACGACCCCGATGAGGACGTCCTTGACGGATTCCCGGTCGCGGGCGTCGCACAGCAGCAGCGGTACGTCGTCGTCGAGATCGAGTGCCTGGCGTACGGCGTCCTCCGGGTAACGGACGGCTCCCTCGAAGCAGTTGATGCCGACGACGAACGGTATGGAACGCCGTTCGAAGTAGTCGATGGCGGCGAAGGAGTCCTCCAGGCGGCGCGTGTCGGCGAGCACGACGGCACCGAGCGCGCCCTCGGACAGCTCGTCCCACATGAACCAGAAACGCTCCTGCCCCGGGGTGCCGAACAGGTACAGCACAAGGTCCTCGCGCAGCGAGATGCGGCCGAAGTCCATGGCCACGGTGGTGGTGTGCTTGCCTTCCACACCGCGGATGTCGTCGACCGGGCGCCCGGCCTCGGTGAGGTACTCCTCGGTGCGCAACGGCTTGATCTCGCTGACCGCGCCGACGAGGGTGGTCTTGCCCACGCCGAAGCCTCCGGCCACCAGGATCTTGAGGGTGACGGGCTCGACCGGGGGCTTGCCGCCGCGCTCAGAACGCCCGAAGATCATCGATCTCTTCTCCTGCTTTGATGGGGGTGGGGGACGGGGGACGGGTGCCTCCGGCGCCGCCGCTGCCGCGTCGGACCGCGAACGCGTCGGACCGCGAGGGAGTCGGGCTGCGAGGGCGGGTGCCGCCCCCAGCCTCGGGGTCGGTGGGCCGCGAGTCGGTCACGAGGGTCCGGGAGGCGTGCTGCGCGGGGAGCCGTCGCCTGCGGCGGGTCCTGAGGCGACGGTCTCGAAAGGAGGCGGACGGGTGGGAGTCGTTGCCGAAGGTGACGTCGTTCATGGTCCGGGCGCCCTCGGCCGGGACGCCGGGCGTCGCGTGCCGGGCACGGGTGAGGACCGGTGAGATCCCGACGGTGCCGGCGTGCGGTCCACCCGCGCCCGCGAGGGTGGGGAGAGCGTAGCGGGTGACCGGACCTCCGTCGGGCGCCCGCGTTCACCGACCGCCGTCCGTGAGCACCGTACGGCGCTCACGCCACGGCCTCGTTCAGCACGGCGCACCCGGTCACAGCGCTCTGAGGCCGTTGATCACATCGCGCAGGATGCTCTCGTCCGGCAGTTCCGCCGGGGGCACCGGCCGGTTCACGTGGACGAACTCCGCGTCCACGAGGTCCCCTATGAGGACCCGCACCACTCCGATGGGCAGATCGAGTTCGGCGGACAGTTCGGCGACCGACTGCGGGGCCTCACGGCACAGGTCGACGATGTCCACGTGCTCCGGGGACAGCGTGTGGTCCCCTTCCGCGTCGTCCGCGTGGGTCTCCGTGACGACCACGGCGATGACGTCGAGGCGGTGCTGGGCCGCACTGGTGGTGCGGCCGCGCGTCATGGCGTACGGACGGACGACCGGTCCGGCCTCGTCGTCGAACCAGTGACTTCTTCCCTGACCGTCTGTGCTCATGTCATCCCACTACCCGCCCTGAGGCCGATCGGTGCGCGGAGCGGCGCCCAGATGCGCGCCGACCCGCTTCACCAGGAGCGTCATCTCGTAGGCGACCAGGCCCACGTCCGAGTCGGCGTCCGAGAGCACGGCCAAGCAGCTGCCGTCACCGGCGGCGGTGACGAACAGGAAGGCGTCGTCCAGCTCCACGACCGTCTGCCGGACGCTGCCCGCCTCGAAGTGGCGGCCCACGCCCTTGGCGAGGCTGTGGAATCCGGAGGCGACGGCGGCCAGGTGCTCGCTGTCCTCCCGGCTCAGGTCCGCGGACACCCCGATCGGCAGGCCGTCGCCGGACAGCACAAGGGCCTTGCGGATGCTCGCGACACGGTCCACCAGGTCGTCCAGGAGCCAGTTGAGCTCGCCGGACCCGTCGGTCGCGGTGTGGCCGGTCGCCTTCGGTGCGGTCATCGACCGTCTCCCTTTGTCGTTCGTTGTGGTGCTGTGCCGCTGGGGGCGTCGTCGCCCGCGGCGTTCTCCTCGCGGCCGCGTCGCCAGCCCCGCTGGAGCGAGGCCATACGGCTGCGTACCTCGTCGGCGTCCCGCTCGTCGAGCTCCGCCCGGTCGTCGGTGCGCCGCCGGTCGGGGCCCTTCTTCAGCTGCGGAGCCAGGTTGGCCTGCCGCACCCGGCGGGGCAGCGGGGCCGCTCCGGAGACGCTGTCCTGCGGGGCGGACCCTCGCGGGGAGCCGGAGCCGGGCTGTTGTCTCGCGGAGCCGGAGCCGGAGCCGGAGCCGGAGCCAGAGCCGGTCTGGTGCCTCGCGGCGTCGGATCCCGATCTGCCGCCGAAGCCTGAACCGGGCCGGGGAACCGGGGAACCGGAACCGGCACCATGAGCGGAACCTGCACCGGCTCTCGCCCCTGACCCCGGCCGTTGCCACGCCGGGCCGGAACCGGAACCAGATCCGGAACCCGGGCCCCCGGTCGCCGTCTGATCGCCGGCCTCGTAGGCGGGCTCCACCGGAGTGCCCAGGCCCTCCGGGCCGCTCGACGCGATCTCGGTACGGCGGGTGCGCCGGGGCAACGCGGGCGCCTCGGGCGCCCCGCCGAACGCGTGACCGGTGGAGGCCGGAGCGGTCGAGGGCCTCGCGGAACCCGTGCGCTGCTCGTCGAGAGGGTCGGGCCCGCCGGTCGACCGGCGCTGCGGACCTGTGCCGCGCCGGCGGGCGGGCAGCGGGGCGGCCGCCTGCGGACGCGTCCGGCCCGGGCCCGTCGGGTGCTCCTCGTCCCGCTCCTCGTCGCGCGACCGCTGCTCGGTGACCGGCCGCCCGTGCGAGCTGACCAGTTTGGGGGTCCGGCGGAGGGGCAGCGGGACCGGGGCGTTCAGGTCGTCGTCCGGGCCGTCCGGACGGGCGCCGCTCGCGGGGCCCGCGGCCTCCCCGCGCACGTCGTCCGGACGGGCCCCGGTCGCGTCCTCCGTACGGGAAGGGGTGCGGCGCGGGCGGAACAGTCCGCCGCGTTCGCTCTCCTCGTCGTCGAGCGCGCCCGGGAAGCCGCCCAGGGCGTCCAGGCCGACAGGGGCCTCCAGCTCGACCGGACCGTCCAGGAGCGCGGGCGACAGGCCGGGCAGCGGCCCCGACGCCGTGGAGAGCGGGGCCCGGCGGGCCTTCTCCGGTTCGGTCTCCTTGGGCGGCTGGGGACGGTCGAGGCGGAAGCCGATGCCGTTGGTGTCCGGGACGTCGTCCGTCAGCAGGGTGTCCGGGATGAACACCACGGCCGTCGTACCGCCGTACGGCGACGGCTGGAGGGAGACCCGGACGTTCTGTCGCTGGGCGAGCCGGCTGACCACGAACAGGCCCAGCCGGTCGGTGTCGGACAGTTCGAACTCCGGGGTCTCGGCGAGCCGGAGGTTGGCGTCCAGGAGCGCGTCGGCCGCCATACCGAGGCCGCGGTCATGGATCTCCAGGGTGAAGCCGTTGGCGACACGCTCGCCCAGCACCTGGACGGCGGTGTGCGGCGGGGAGAACACGGTGGCGTTCTCCAGGAGTTCGGCGACGAGATGGGTGAGGTCGGCGACCGCCGGGCCGGTGACGGCGACCCTGGGCAGCCGGCGGACCTCGACCCGCTCGTAGTCCTCGACCTCGGCGACGGCGGCCCGGACCACGTCCATGAGCTGCACCGGCTTGCGCCACTGCCGGGAGGGGGCGGCGCCGGAGAGGATCACCAGGCCCTCGGCATGCCGGCGCATACGGGTCGTCAGGTGGTCGAGGCGGAACAGGTCGGCGAGTTCGTCCGTGTCCTCGGTCCGGCGCTCCATGGTGTCGAGCAGGGTGAGCTGCTTGTGCAGGAGGACCTGGCTGCGCCGGGCGAGGTTCACGAAGACCTCGGAGACGCCGGCCCGCAACTCGGCCTGCTTGACGGCGGCTTCGACGGCCGCACGCTGGAGGGTGTTGAGGGCCTGGCCGACCTCGCCGATCTCGTTCTTGTCGTACTCCAGCTGCGGGACCTCGGTCTCCACGTCCACGTGCTCGCCCGCGGACAGGCGGCGCATCACGCTGGGCAGCCGTACCCCGGACGCCTCGTGGGCGTCCAGGCGCAGCTGCCGCAGGTCGCGGATGAGGTTGCGGCCGACACGGACGGACAGCACGAGCGAGGCGAGCAGCGCGACCAGACCGAGCACCCCGGCGACGGACGCCTTGATGATGACGCCCATCGCGTCCGGGCGGACCCGGTCCTGATAGCGGTCGCCCGCCTGGTCGTTGAGCGTGGCGAGTTCGTCGAGCACGCTGCCGGCGGCCGCGTCCCAGCTCTTGGCGGTGACCGAACGCGGGGTTCCGGGAGCGGAGTCGATCACGGACTGCTCGGCCGAGCGCAGGGGAGCGGAGGTGGCGTTCTTCCAGAAGCTCGCGAAGCGTTCGCGCTCCGTCGGCGGCAGCACCGGCAGGCTGATGTCGTACAGCAGGGTGCGCTGGGCGGCGAGGTCGGAGACCTCGCGGATCTCGTCCCGGGAGAGCTTTCCGACCACCAGGGCGGAGCCGAGGAGGGCGTCCTCCCGGGAGAGCAGTTCACGGGCGCGGGTGACGTTCACCAGGGCGCGGGCCTGCTTGTCCAACTCCACGCTGTCGACGCCGTCGAGAGCCGCCAGCAGGGAGTAGCAGGGATCGACGAGCCTGTTGTACTGGCCGAGGGCCGCGGCTCGGGTGACGCTGCGTTCCTCGACGCTGCGCCGGAGGGAGTCGATGCCTTCGAAGGCGTCCAGGACGGCGGTGACGCGTTCGTCGTCGTCCGCGTCCATGCCGTCACGGACATCGGGGTTCGTCGCGTTCGCGCGGAACTCGGCGACGGCCTCGTCGGTGGCCTCCCGGGTGGTGCGGAGCGCGGAGAGCGCGTCCGAGGCCCGGGGGTCGGCGAGGTAGACGAGAGTCTGGCGGCGTTCCTGTTGCAGGACGCGGACGGCGTCCTCGGTGGGGTAGCCGACCTCCTCGACGAGGGACGACACGTGGAACAGCTGGGCCACTTCCCGGCCCGTCAGTACCGTGGCGAAGCCCCAGATCGCGATCAGGGACACCAGCGGCACGAGAAGCAGCGCCACGATCTTCCGGCGGATCGACTTCCCGCGAAAGCGCATGGCCTCCCCCAGCTCGACCCCCTCCGACAGGGGGTACACATGTACGTCAATAAACGGCGCGAGCCTACTACTGACTCGCACGTAACTCGAAGACCGGTCCGGAAGCCGAACATCCGCACCGGCGGCGAGTCATGGGGAGTTGTCCGTTCATTACGGGAGATTGTGTCCTGCCCGCCCTCCGTGGCGACCGTGCCGTAGTTGACCGGGACAGTTGGGCGGTTGGCCGGAAATTCACGTCCTTGGGAATCTTGAGGAGGCGTTGTTCGTCCTTCTCCATGGGAGTTGGGGGCGGAATCGGCCACAGGAGCCGCGTCCAGCAACCGGGCGGCGTAAAACAGCGCAAGCCGGGCAGCCGCTGGGGAGCCGTGCCTTCGGACACGGGCGAGCGGTCTGCCGGCAGTGGGGAGTGACATGTTGACGGACACGGCGGAGCGACGGAAAGCACCGTCGGGCGGCGGTGCGGACGAGGTGACCCACCGGGCGACCCGGCGTCCCTTCGAGGCGCCGGATCGCGACATTCCGACGAACGGACCCGCGACGACGGACGAACGCGAGGGTACGGCGGCCACGGCAGGCGGTCCGGCGGCGCGCGGGCGCATGACCGAGGCCGCGGCAGTCGGAGCGGCCCGGTCCGGTGAGGGCCGCACAGCCGAGGAGCAGGCGTACGAACGGCCGTTGTGGGTCGAGGAACCGGCGCGGCGACGCCGGTTGCCCGATCCGGTGCGGACCTCGGCGGTGCGCGCGGTGCTCATCATCGCCGTGACGCTGGTCCAGGCGATGGTCGCCTTCCTGTGCACCATGGCGGGTTCCTGGCTGGCGTTCCCGATGGTGCTGAGCAGTGTGGCCAGCACGGTGGTGGCCACCTGGGGCGCGCTCGACGTCTGGGTGACTCGTCAGGTGTGGAACCAGCGCAACGGCGTGGTGTCCACCCCCAGCAGCACCGCGCGCGCCCTGCGACGTGAACGGCGCAAGGAGCGTCGACAGGCGCTTGCGACCGAGCGGGCTCAGGAGCGGATACGTCGGCGGGAGGGGGCCGGACAGGTGGCGCACTCGTAAGGAGGGGCGCGGTCGTAGGGATGCGGGAACGCGCCGCACCGGGAGCACCCTCGTAGGGATGCCGGAGCGCGCGGAGGACGCCGGGACCGGCCCGTGCGTGGTGACGGGCCGTCGCGTCAGTGCGGGGTGCCGGACGGGCCGCCGTCGGTGGACCGCGAGCCGGTGTCGAGCCAGCCGTCGGCGACGCCCCCGCCGTGTGCCCCGCCCGGGAAGCTGATCGCTACCCCGCCCCCTGCCAGGGAGTCCCGGCCGAGTGCCCGATCAGTCGTCGGCCCGAGGCGGATTCCGAGCCGCGTTCCCACCAGCCGTCCGCTGCCGGTCGCGGGCCGCGCCTGCAACCGAGTCCGGCCGCGATTCCTGAGCCGGGACGCCCGGCCCGTGGGGGCGGGCGCTGGACACCGGCCACCGGCCCACAGGCTCGCCGGCCCACCGGGGCACGGGGGCGCCGGGGCGCGGGCCCCCGGGTCACCGGTTCTCCGAACCCACAGGACCGCCCGGTTGCCGGGTCGCGGGTCACCGGCCCAAAGGATCGCTGGGTCACCGGGTCACCGGATCGCGGGGTCGCCGACCCACCAGGCCACGCTCTACCAACGCGTTGGCCCGCCGCACCATCAACTCCCGCTTCCGCCTCTCGACTCACCGTGTCGCCGACCCCACCCGGCTCGCGTCACGCGTCAGTTCGCGTCGTGCCCGCATGAAGGGGCGCGGGCGGTCGACGGAGAGGACGGCGGTCGTGCGGCCGTCCCGCTCGTACAGGGCGAGGAAGCCGCCGTCGGCCGGGGCACCGTCGGTGAGGTCGCCCTCGGTGAGGCGGACGCTGTCCCCGGCCTGTCGGCGGCCGGCGAACTGGATGCGCGCGCCGTACTGGTCCGACCAGAAGTAGGGCAGTGACCGCACGGTCTCCCGTGTGCGCCCGGCGAGCAGGTTGGCCACGGCGACGCGGGGCTGCTCGGTCGCCGAGGTCCAGTGTTCTGCCCGGCTGCCGCCGACCCGGGCGACGTCCCCGACGGCGACCACCTGGGGCAGCGCCGTCACACAGCCGTCGTCGCACAGGACGCCGTCGTGCAGGGCGAGTGCCGAGCCCGCCAGCCAGCCGGTGTTGGGGGCGGCACCGATGCCGACGATCACGGTGTCGGCGGGGAGGACGCGGCCGTCGGAGAGGGCGACACCGGTGACGGAGACGGTGCCACGCAGTCCGGCCACCCCGGTGCCCGTGACCAGGCCCACTCCCCCGCGCCGGTGCAGCGCGGCGCACACCGCGGCCATCTCGGGGCCGAGGTGGGGCACGAGCGGGAGCGGAGCGGCCTCGACGACCGTGACGGTGTGCCCGAGCCCGGCGCAGGAGGAGGCGGTTTCGGCGCCGATGAAGCCGCCGCCGATCACGACCACCCGGCGCGGGCCGCCGGCGAGTTCGTCGCGCAGGGCGCGGGCGTCGTCGAGGGTGCGCAGGGTGTGGACGCCGACCAGGCTGTCACCGGGCAGCCGCCGGGCCGAGGCGCCGGTGGCGAGGACGACGCCGTCGGTGGAGACGGTGCGGCCGTCGTCGAGCAGGACGGTGCGGCCGCGGGCGTCGAGGCTGCGGGCACGGGTGCCGAGGAGCCACTCGGCGTCGAGGGCGGCGGTCTCCTCGTCGTCCGCGAGGGCGAGCCGGTCCTCATCCGCGCGTCCGGTGAGGAAGTCCTTGGAGAGGGGAGGCCGGTCGTAGGGGCGGTGGGGCTCTTCGCCGACGACCACCAGCCGCCCGTCGAAGCCCTGGGCGCGCAGTTCCCGGGCCGCGTACAGACCGGAGAGGGAGGCGCCGACGACGGTCACGGTCCTCATGCGGTACCGCTCCTGTCGCTCGGCGGCCGGTGCCGGGCCGGCGTACGCGCGGGCGGGACCGCCGTACGGAAAGGGGCGCTCGCAGGGGCCGTACGCCACCGGGCCACGGAGATCGCGAAGGTCACGGAGATCGCGGAGATCGCGGAGATCGCGGAGATCGCGGAGATCGCGGAGATCGCGGAGATCGCGGAATCTTCGGAGATCGCGGAACTTTCGGAGATCGCGGAGTTCACGCGGCGGTGCCCTCCTCAGCGCTGAGGTGGACGTGCACGACACCGCCGTCGTCCACGGTGACGCGGTGGGTGCGCACGGAGCGCCGGGCCGGGAGGGAGGTCGGCCGGCCCGTGCGGAGATCGAATGAGGCGGCGTGCAGCGGGCATTCGACCAGACAGCCTTCCAGCCAGCCCTCCGAGAGGGAGGCGTCCTGGTGGGTGCAGGTGTCGTCGATGGCGTACAACTCGCCGTCGTCTGTGCGGAACACGGCGATGGGCGGTGTCGTCTCGATGCGGACGGACTCGCCCTCGGGGAGGTCTTCGAGGCGGCAGACGGGAATCATGGGCCCCCCTCTCGGTCCGGGACGCTCGGTCCGGACCTGTGTCGTCCAGGCGGGAACAGGGAGTACGGACCGGAGGCGGTCCGGAGATCACGGCATGCTGGGGCGTCACTGGTCCAGCAGGTCGAAAGGCGCCGGACCTCGTCGGTCCGGATGGTCCGGGCCCTTCCGGGCACCGGACCCTTCGGTAACATGATGTTTCACATGGCGCATGAGCAAGCGCTATGCGCAACAGAATCCGGGCGGGACGCCCGCCACGTCAAGGGTTTCCCGCAGATGCGGCCCGAACCGGGCCCCCAGGTGGTGAGAGTTGAGCCATGACCCCCACGCAGAAGCAGTCAGACCGCGGCTCGGAGAAGGCCGCGTACCCGGAGAAGAGCGGCAGAGGGACCGCCAGCGCCGTCCAGTCGGTGGACCGCGCCGTGAGCGTCCTGGAGATCCTCGCCCGCCACGGTGAGGCGGGTGTCACCGAGATCGCCGACGAGCTGGACGTGCACAAGTCGACCGCGTTCCGGCTGCTCGGCGTCCTGGAGAACCGCGGTCTGGTGGCACAGGCCAAGGACCGCGGCAAGTACTACCTGGGGGCCGGTGTACTACGCCTGGCGGGGGCGGCGGCAGTGCGGCTGGACATCTCCCAGGAGGGCGTCCCGGTCTGCCGGGAGACCGCCGACGAGCTGGGCGAGACGGTGAACATCGCGGTCCTCGACGACGACGCGGCGGTCAACATCATGCAGGCCCGCGGCACCGCGTCCGTGACCGCCCAGAACTGGCTCGGCCGGCGCACCCCCCTGCACGCCACCTCCAGCGGGAAGGTACTGCTGGCGCACCTGCCGCCGACCCTGCGCGAGGGCCTGCTCGCACGTTCCCTGCCGCGTTTCACCGAGCGCACCATCACCGGTGCCTCCGTGCTGCGCGGCGAGCTGGAGGCCGTGGTGCAGCAGGGGTACGCCGTCACCCTGGAGGAGCTGGAGCTGGGCCTGACCGCCGTCGCCGCCCCGGTCCGCGCGCACGACGGCAAGGTGATCGCGGCGATCAGCGTCTCGGGGCCGGTGTACCGGCTGAACAGCGACCGGCTGCCGGAGGTCGCCAAGCGCACGGTCGCGGCCGGGGCGGAGCTGTCGCGCCGCATGGGATACGGCTTCTGACGCAGCGCCCGAGCAGGGCTCCCGTGCCGTGGCGCCCGAGCCGACCACGCGTCCACCCGTCCGACCACCCTCGCCAGCGGCTCCCTTCGGCCACCCGCTCCAGCCGCCCCGGCCCCCAGCCGCCCTCTCCGACATCCTCACCCCCTGACTCCACACGGTGCGGGACCGGATATTCCCGGTCCCGCACCGCTGTGTGTCCGGCAGGTTTCCCCCCTCCCGTTCCTTTTGCCAAGGGTTAACTCGCACCTCTTGACGGCCGCTTGCCGGCGTTCCCACTATGTTCCTCATCGCGCAACCCATAGTGCACTGCGCAACAGCAGAGGAGCTTGGTCGTGCCCCACGAGGTCCGTGCCGTAGTCGCTGTGAAGAAGGGCGCACCCGTCGAGGTGCGGACGATCGTCGTCCCCGACCCGGGTCCCGGAGAGGTGCTCGTCGCCGTGCAGGCCTGCGGGGTCTGCCACACGGACCTGCACTACCGGGAGGGCGCCGTCGACGACGACTTCCCGTTCCTGCTCGGCCATGAGGCGGCCGGCACGATCGAGGCGGTCGGCGAGGGCGTCACCGACCTCACGCCCGGCGACTACGTGGTGCTGGCCTGGCGCGCCCCCTGCGGTTCCTGCCGGTCCTGTCGCCGGGGCCGCCCCTGGTACTGCTTCGACTCCCGCAACGCCGCCCGGCCGATGACCCTGCTGGACGGCACCCCGCTCAGCAACGCCCTCGGCATCGGCGCCTTCGCGGAGAAGACGCTGGTCGCGGCGGGCCAGGCGGTGCGGATCGACCCGGCCGCCCGCCCGGAGGCCGCGGGCCTGATCGGCTGCGGGGTGATGGCGGGCTACGGGGCCGCGGTCAACACAGGCCAGGTCGGGCGCGGCGACTCGGTCGCCGTCATCGGCTGCGGTGGTGTCGGCGACGCGGCCATCGCGGGGGCCTGCCTGAACGGCGCCATGAAGGTCATCGCCGTCGACATCGACGACGGGAAGCTCGACCAGGCGGAGAGGTTCGGCGCCACGCACACCGTCAACTCGCGGGGCACGGATCCCGTCGAGGCGGTCCGCGCGCTCACCGACGGACACGGCGTGGACATCGCGATCGACGCGGTGGGCCGGCCCGAGACCTTCACGCAGGCCTTCTACATGCGCGACCACGCGGGCCTGCTGGTCCAGGTCGGCGTGCCCTCCCCCGAGATGAAGGTCGAACTCCCGCTGATCGACGTGTTCTCACGCGGCGGTGCCATCAAGTCGTCCTGGTACGGCGACTGTCTGCCCAGCCGCGACTTCCCCTTCCTGATCGACCAGTACCTGTACGGACTGCTGGACCTGAACGCCTTCGTCACCGAGACCATCGCGCTCGACCAGGTCGAGGAGGCCTTCGCCAAAATGCACCGGGGCGAGGTGCTCCGCTCGGTGGTGGTCCTGTGAGCGGCCGGAGCCACGCCGTACGGGTCGGCCGGGTCGTCACCCTGGTGACCGACGGCCGGACCCTCACCGCCACCGCCACCGCCACCGGCCTCATCCATAACGCGGGCCACACCTGGGGCAGTTGCTCGCTGCGCCCGCCGTTCCGGGACCGCCCGGCCCTCGCCGCCGAGCGGCCGACCGCACCCGCCGTATAGCGGCCCGAACACCCCCACGGCACCCACGCCCCCGCTACAGCGGCCCGACGCCCCACCTCCCCCTTTCACCCCCCGCTCCCGCTCCCGCCTTCCCTCGTCCATCGCCACATCCCCCATCCCCCATCCGCCCCCGCATCCCCGCCATCCCCGCGATCCCCGCCACCGCAAGGAGGGGCATGTCCAGCACGCCCGCAACGGGTTCCACGCCCGAGCACCGCCCGCACTCCCCCCGCGTGGTCGTCGTCGGGGCCGGCATCGTCGGCTGTTCGCTGGCCGACGAACTGACCGCCCGCGGCTGGAGTGACGTCACCGTCCTGGAGCAGGGCCCGCTGCCCGCCCCCGGCGGTTCCACCTCGCACGCGCCCGGCCTGGTGTTCCGGACCAGCCCGTCGAAAACGCTCGCCGAGTTCGCCAGGTACACGGTGGAGAAGTTCGGTTCCCTGCGCGTGGACGGCGTCCCCTGCTTCGACCAGGTCGGCGGTCTGGAGCTCGCCACCACCCCGGAACGCCTCGCCGAACTGCACCGCAGGGCCGGTTACGCGGCGGCCTGGGGCATCCGCGGCGAGGTCGTCAGCACCGCCCGCTGCAAGGAACTGTGGCCGCTCCTGGACGCGTCGGTGGTCCTCGGCGGTTTCCACACGCCCGACGACGGCCTGGCCCGCGCCCTGCTCGCCGCCCGCGCCCAGATGGACCGGGCCGGCGCGAGGGGCGCCCGCTTCCTGGAACGCCACACCGTCACCGGGATCGAGCAGGCCGACGGCAGGGTCACCGCCGTGGTCACCGACCGCGGCACCTTCCCCGCCGACCACGTCGTCTCGGCCGCCGGCTTCTGGGGGCCCGTCATCGGCCGCATGGCCGGGATCGACGTACCGCTGCAACCGCTCGCCCACCAGTACGCGCGGACCAAGCCGCTCCCCGAACTCCACGGGCACGAGGCGGAGGCGTCCCGGCCCATCCTCCGCTTCCAGGACCGTGACCTGTACTTCCGCGAACACACCGACCGCATCGGCATCGGCTCCTACGCCCACCGGCCGCTGCCCGTCGACCCGTTCGCGGTCCTGCCCTACGACGCGGCCCGCGCCCGGAACCTGGACATGCCGTCCTCGCTCCCGTTCACGGCGGAGGACTGGTCCCCGAGCTGGGACGACTGCCGCCGGCTGATCCCGGCCCTGCGCGGCACCGAGATCGAGGAGGGCTTCAACGGCGTCTTCTCCTTCACCCCGGACGGCATGCCGGTCCTCGGCGAGTCACGGCGGCTGCGCGGATTCTGGCTGGCCGAGGCCGTGTGGGTCACCCACTCCGCCGGTGTCGCCAAGGCGGTGGCCGAGTGGATGGTCGACGGGCGGCCGTCCCTGGACGTGCACGAGTGCGACCTCACGCGTTTCGAGGAAGCGCAGCGTTCACCGTCGTACATCCGTGAACGCGGTTCACAGCAGTTCGTCGAGGTGTACGACGTCCTCCACCCGCTCCAGCCGATGGAGCAGCCCCGCCCCCTGCGCGTCAGCCCCTTCTACGCCCGCCAGCAGCGGCTCGGCGCCTACTTCCTGGAGGGCGGCGGCTGGGAACGCCCGCACTGGTACGAGGCGAACGCCCCGCTCGTCGACGCGCTCGACCCGCTCCCCGCTCGCGACGCATGGTCGGCCCGCCACTGGTCCCCCATCGCCGCCGCCGAGGCGAGGGCGACCCGCGAGAAGGTCGCCCTCTACGACATGACCCCGCTGCGGCGCCTGGAGGTCACCGGCCCCGGAGCGCTCGCCTTCCTGGACCGCATGACCACCAACAACCTCCGCAAGAAGCCCGGCGCGGTCACCTACACCCTCCTCCTCGACGAGACCGGCGGCATCCGCTCCGACCTCACCGTCGCCCGTCTCGGCGCCGACCGGTTCCAGGTCGGCGCCAACTCTCCCGCCGACCTCGACTGGCTCGCCCGGCACGCCCCGGACGACGTCCACCTCAGGGACATCACCTCCGGCACCTGCTGCGTCGGCGTGTGGGGTCCGCTGGCCCGCGACCTCGTCCAGCCGCTGACCCACGACGACTTCTCGCACGAGGCCTTCGGCTACTTCCGCGCGAAGGAGACGTACCTCGGGCACGTCCCGGTGACGGCCATGCGCCTGTCCTACGTCGGCGAGCTCGGCTGGGAGCTGTACACCACCGCCGACCTGGGCCTGCGGCTGTGGGACACGCTGTGGGAGGCCGGCCGGGAACTCGGTGTGATCGCGGCCGGCCGCTCGGCATTCAACTCCCTGCGTCTGGAGAAGGGCTACCGGGCCTGGGGCACCGACATGACCGACGAGCACACCCCGTACGAGGCGGGCCTCGGCTTCGCGGTCCGCGGGGACAAGGAGTTCACGGGTCGCGACGCACTTACCGGCACGCCTCCCACCCGCAGGCTCACGCCCCTCCTCCTCGACGGCCCCGCCGCCGTGGTCCTCGGCAAGGAGCCGGTGTACGTCGACGGCGTCCCCGCCGGCTACGTGACCAGCGCCTCGTACGGCTACACGGTCGGCCGCTGCGTCGCGTACGCCTGGCTGCCGGCCCCTCTCGCCACCGGTACCGGGGTGCACATCGAGTACTTCGGCCGGCGGGTCCCGGCGACGGTCGCCGAAGAGCCCCTCTTCGACCCGAAGATGACCCGCATCCGTCGCTGACCCGGCTCACGCACCCCTCAGGAGGCCCTACGTGTCCCCCACCTACGACGTGATCGTCATCGGTCTCGGCGGCATGGGCAGCGCCGCCGCCCACCACCTGTCCGCGCGCGGTGCCCGTGTACTCGGCCTGGAGAAGTTCGGCCCCGTGCACAACCGGGGCTCCAGCCACGGCGGTTCGCGGATCACCCGGCAGTCGTACTTCGAGGACCCGGCGTACGTCCCGCTGCTGCTGCGCGCCTACGATCTGTACGAGGACCTGGAGCGGGCCACCGGCCGGGAGATCGCGATCCTCCCCGGCGGCGTGATGGTCGGCCGCCCCGACTCCCGGACCGTCTCGGGCTCGCTGCTTTCCGCCCAGCGGTGGGACCTGCCGCACGAGATGCTGAACGCGAAGGAGATCCGCCGCCGCTTCCCGACGCTCACGCCCAGGGACGACGAGGTGGCGCTGTTCGAGCGCAAGGCCGGGCTGCTGCGGCCGGAGAACACGGTCGCCGCGCACCTCCAGCTCGCCACCCGGCAGGGCGCCGACCTGCACTTCGAGGAGCCGATGACCCGCTGGGAGCCGTACCTGGACGGCGTCCGCGTGCACACGGCCGAGGACACCTACACCGCCGCCCAGCTGGTGATCTGCCCGGGCGCGTGGGCGCCGCGGCTGCTCACCGACCTCGGGGTCCCGTTCACCATCGAGCGGCAGGTCATGTACTGGTTCCAGCCCCGGCACGGCGTCGAGCCCTTCCTCCCGGAGAACCACCCGATCTACGTCTGGGAGGACGCGGCCGGCGTCCAGGTCTACGGCTTCCCGTCCATCGACGGCCCCGACCTCGGCGCGAAGGTCGCCTTCTTCCGCAAGGGCCGGGTCACCACCCCGGAGACCATCGACCGCACGGTCCACGAGGACGAGATCAAGGCGATGGCCGACCACATGGCCGACTGCGTCCCGGACCTGCCCGGCACCTTCCTCAAGGCCGCGACCTGCATGTACTCCACCACGCCGGACGAGCACTTCGTCATCGCCCGCCATCCGGCCCACCCCGACTCGGTCACCGTGGCCTGCGGGTTCTCCGGACACGGCTTCAAGTTCGTGCCCGTCGTCGGCGAGATCCTCGCCGATCTGGCCCTGACCGGCGACACCGGCCACCCCATCGGCCTGTTCGACCCCGCCCGCCTCGCCGCCGCGCCCGCCTGAGGAGCCCGCCCGTGACGACGACCCCCGCCCCCGAGAGCCGGCTCTCCGCGGCCCGCCAGATCTCCCCCAGCCTGATCGCCACCCTCCCCGGGCACTACTACACCGACCCGGAGATCTTCCGTCAGGAGCAGCGGCACCTCTTCGAGTCGATGTGGTTCTGCGCGGTCCGCGGCGCCGACCTCGCGAAGCCGGGCGCCTTCCGCACGGTCCAGGTCGGCCGCGAGAGCGTCCTGATCACCCGCACCCGCAGGGGCGAGTTGCGCGCCTACCTGAACGTCTGCCGGCACCGCGGGGCCCGGCTGTGCATGGCGGAGTCCGGCGAGGTGCGGCGCAACCTCCAGTGTCCGTACCACGCGTGGACGTACGACCTCGACGGCACGTTGATCGCCGCGCCCAACCTGATCAAGATGCCGGACGTCGACCGGGCCGCGTACGGACTGATCAAGGTGTCGCTGCGGGAATGGCTGGGCTACGCCTGGGTCTGCCTGGCCGACGAGCCGCCGTCCTTCGAGGAAACGGTCATGCGGGCCGCCGTCGAACGGCTCGGCGACAGCGCCGCGATCGACCACTACGGCACCGAGAACCTCGCCCTCGGCAAGCGGATCGTGTACGACGTGCGGGCGAACTGGAAGCTGATCGTCGAGAACTTCATGGAGTGCTACCACTGCGCGACGATCCACCCCGAACTGACGGACGTGCTCCCGGAGTTCGCCGACGGCTACGCGGCCCAGTACTACGTGGGCCACGGCGCCGCGTTCGGTGAGGAGGTCAAGGGCTTCACCGTCGACGGCAGTGAGGGCTTCGCCAGGCTGCCCGCGGTCTCCGAGGACCAGGACCGCCGCTACTACGCCATCACGGTCAAGCCGACGGTGTTCATCAACCTGGTACCGGACCATGTGATCCTGCATCGCATGTTCCCGATGGCCGAAAACCATACGATCGTGGAGTGCGACTGGCTGTACGCACCGGAGGTGGTGGACTCCGGGGCGGATGTGACGAAGTCGGTGGAGCTGTTCCACCGGGTCAACGAACAGGATTTCGAGGCGTGCGAACGGACGCAGCCCGCGATGGCGTCGCGGGCGTACCGCAGGGGTGGTGTGCTGGTCCCCACCGAGCACCACATCGGGATCTTCCACGAGTGGCTCTTGAACATGCTGGGAGGCAGTCATGCCGGACCTGTTCATTGACGGCACGTGGCGCGGCGCGGTCGACGGGCGCACCCGCGAGATCCGCTGTCCCGCCGACGGTTCCCTGGTGGGGGTCGTCGACGAGGCGGGCGGGAAGGACACGGTGGAGGCGATCGGCGCCGCCCGCCGGGCCTTCGACACGGGTCCGTGGCCCCGGACCTCGCCGAACGAGCGCGGTGACCTGCTGGTGCGGGTCGCCGACCTGCTGATCCGGGACAAGGACGCGCTGGCCCGCGCGGAGTCCCTGGACACCGGGAAGCGGCTGGTCGAGAGCGAGTACGACATCGACGACATCGCGAACTGCTTCCGCTACTTCGGGCGGCTGGTGGCGAGCGAGACCGGGCGGGTGGTCGACACCGGGACGGAGGGGATCGACAGCCGGGTCGTGCACGAGCCGGTCGGCGTCTGCGCGCTGATCACCCCCTGGAACTATCCGCTGCTCCAGACGGCCTGGAAGGTCGCCCCGGCCCTCGCGGCCGGCGACACCTTCGTCCTCAAGCCGAGCGAGCTGACCCCGCACACCGCCATCCACCTGATGCGGCTGCTGACCGAGGCCGGACTCCCGCCGGGCGTCGCCAACCTGGTCCTCGGTGCCGGACCGGAGGCGGGCGCCCCGCTGGCCGACCACCCGGACGTCGACCTCGTCTCCTTCACCGGCGGACTCCAGACCGGCCGTGGCCTGATGGCCGCCGCGGCCGGGACCGTCAAGAAGGTCGCCCTCGAACTCGGCGGCAAGAACCCCAACATCGTCTTCGCCGACGCCGCCTTCGAGGCGGCCGTCGACATGGCGCTGACCGCCGTGTTCCTGCACTCCGGGCAGGTCTGCTCGGCGGGGGCGCGGCTGCTGGTGGAGGACTCCCTGCACGACCGGTTCGTCGAGGAACTCGTCCGACGGGCCCGGCTGATCCGCCTCGGCGGACCGTTCGACGAGCGGGCCCAGGCCGGGGCGCTGATCTCGGCGGCCCACCGCGCGAAGGTCGAGGCGTACGTCGCCAAGGGCCTGGAGGAGGGGGCGGTGCTACGGTGCGGGGGCGAGCGCCCCTCGGGACCGGGTCTTGACGAGGGCTTCTACTACCTGCCCACCGTGCTGGACGAGTGCTCCTCGGGAATGTCGGTGGTCCAGGACGAGTCCTTCGGCCCGGTGCTCACCGTGGAGCGTTTCACGAGCGAGGACGAGGTGGTGCGGCTCGCCAACGACACCATCTACGGTCTGGCCGGTGCCGTGTGGACGAGCGACGAGGCCAGGGCGGCCCGGGTCGCCGACCGGCTGCGGATCGGCACCGTGTGGATCAACGACTACCACCCCTACGTGCCGCAGGCGGAGTGGGGTGGCTTCAAGCAGTCCGGCTTCGGGCGCGAACTCGGACCGGCGGGACTCGCCGAGTACCGCGAGACGAAGCACATCTGGCGCAACACGGCCCCGGCGCCGCAGGGTTGGTTCTCCTGAGGCCCCTGGGTATGACCCGTCCGTGACAGCGGGCACCTCAAGCCCGTGTACGACCTCCCCCCTCACGGACCCCGGCCCCCGCACCGAGCCGCTCCCTCCCCTCCTCCGGCCACCAGGAAGTCCGCTCATGACGACGACCGAGCAACCACAGTCCGGACCACACGGCAACGACGACACCGAGCTCGCCGAGTTCGGCTACAGACCCGAGCTCAAGCGCACCCTCGGCAATTTCCACACCTTCGCCGCCGGCATCAGCTACATCTCGATCCTGACCGGCACGTTCCAGCTGTTCTACTTCGGCTACGGCAGCGGCGGCCCCGCCTACTGGTGGTCCTGGCCGATGGTCTTCGTCGGCCAGTTCATGGTCGCCCTGTGCTTCGCGGAACTGGCCGCCCGTTACCCCGTCGCCGGCTCGGTCTACAACTGGTCGAAGAAGATCGGCAATCCGCATCTGGGCTGGCTGGCCGGCTGGATGATGCTCATCGCGTCGATCGTGTCGATCTCGGCGGTGGCGCTCGCCTACCAGCTCACGCTTCCGCAGATCTCCAGCTTCTTCCAGTTCGTCGGCGACGGCACCGGCACGTACGACGTGGCGACGAACGCGGTGGTCCTCGCGACGGTGCTGATCCTGTTCACGACCCTGGTGAACGCCTTCGGTGTGAAGCTGATGGCCACCATCAACAGCACGGGCGTGCTGATCGAGCTGATAGCCACCGTCGTCCTCATCGTGATGTTCGCCGTCCACATCACCCGGGGACCGCAGGTGGTGACCGAGACCGCGGGCACCGGGGCCGGGCACCAGACCGGCTACATGGGCGCGTTCCTGGTGGCCTCACTGGCGTCCGCGTACGTCATGTACGGCTTCGACACGGCCGCCTCGCTCGGCGAGGAGTCCCTCGACCCGTCCCGCAACGCGCCGCGCGCCATCATCCGCGCCATCGTCGCCTCGTTCGTCCTGGGCGGTCTGATCCTGCTGCTGGCGCTGATGAGCGTCTCCAGCCTGAAGGGCGACAAGCTGTCCACGGACGGTCTGCAGTACATCGTGCTCGACGTGCTCGGTTCGACGGCCGGCAAGGCGATGCTGTGGTGCGTGCTGATCGCGGTGACCGTGTGCGCGCTGGCCGTCCACACGGCGGCCATCCGCCTCACCTTCGCGATGGCCCGGGACAACAACCTGCCCGCGTCCTCCCTGCTGGCCAAGGTCAGCCCGCGGTTCCAGACCCCGGTGCTCCCCGCGGTGATCATCGGCGTGCTCGCCGTGGCGATCCTCGTCGTCAACATCCGCCAGCCGCAGATCTTCACGGTCGTCACCAGCATCGGCATCATCATGATCTACCTCGCCTACCTCGGCGTCACCGCGCCGATGCTGGTGGCCCGGCTGCGCGGCAGGTGGCAGCCCGCGGGTGACGGCAAGTTCTCGCTGGGCCGCTGGGGGCTGCTGGTCAACATCGTCGCCGTGGTGTGGGGCACCGCCATGACGATCAACCTGATCTGGCCGCGGGCCGAGGTCTACAACGCGGCCGCCCCGTTCCACTGGTACCTGCGCTGGGGCGCGGTGCTGTTCGTCGCGGTCATCATGGGCGGCGGCTTCGCCTACTACTGGTTCGTCCAGCGGCACCGGACCGGCGTGCTCTCCGAGCACCAGCTGCGGCCCCCCGCCACCACGACTCCCCTCGCCTCCCCGGCGGCCGACTGAAGGAGGTCAACCACTCGTGAGCACCGATGAGTTCGACTACGTGGTGGTCGGCGGCGGCACCGCGGGCAACGTGGTGGCGGCCCGCCTGTCCCAGGACCCGTCCGCCACGGTGTGCGTGCTGGAGGCCGGCCCGAGCGACGTCGGCGACGACGACATCCTGAAACTGGAACGCTGGATGGGCCTGCTGGAGTCCGGCTACGACTGGGACTACCCGGTCGAGCCGCAGTCCAGCGGCAACAGCTTCATGCGGCACGCCCGTGCCAGGGTGCTGGGCGGCTGCTCGTCGCACAACTCCTGCATCGCCTTCTGGGCCCCGGCCGAGGACCTCGACGACTGGGCCGGGGCGGGCTGTACGGGCTGGAGCGCGGCGGACCTCTTCCCGCTCTACCAGCGGCTGGAGAACAACGACGCGCCCGGCGACCACCACGGCCGCACCGGCCCGGTGAAGCTGCGCACGCTCACGAGCGACGACCCGTGCGGCACCGCCCTGCTGGAGGCGTGCGCCCAGGCCGGCATTCCGACGACGCCCTTCAACACGGGTTCGACGGTGGTGCGGGGCGCCAACTGGTTCCAGATCAACTCCGACGAGGACAACATCCGTCAGTCGTCGTCGGTGGCGTACCTGCATCCCGTCCTGGGCAAGCGGCCCAACCTGGAGGTGCGCACGGGGGTGCGGGCCAAGAAGCTCGTACTCGACGGCCCGCGGTGCGTGGGCGCCGAGTATCTGGACCCTGACCTGATCCACACGCGGACGGTACGGGCCCGGCGCGAGGTGATCGTGTCCTGCGGCGCGATCGACACCCCGAAGCTGCTGATGCTGTCCGGCATCGGACCGGCCGGACATCTGCGCGAGGTCGGCGTGGAGGTCGTGGTGGACTCGGCCGGCGTCGGAGAGAACCTCCAGGACCACCCCGAGGGCGTCATCATGTGGGAGGCCGCGCAGCCCATGACCACCACGTCCAGCCAGTGGTGGGAGGCGGGCATCTTCTACGACACCGAACCGGGCCTGGACCGGCCCGACCTGATGTTCCACTACGGGTCGGTGCCGTTCGACATGAACACCGCGCGCTGGGGCTACCCCACGTCCGAGAACGCGTTCTGCCTCACGCCGAACGTCACGCGGGCGAGGTCGCGGGGAACGGTCCGGCTGCGCACCCGCGACTACCGGGACAAACCCAAGGTCGACCCGCGCTACTTCACGCACGAGCACGACGTGCGGGTCATGACGTACGGGCTCAGGCTCGCCCGGCGGATCGCCGAGCAGCCCGCGCTGAGCGGCTGGGCGGGTGCGGAACTGGCGCCCGGTCCGGACGTCCGGACCGACGACGAGCTGCTCGACTACATCCACAAGACCCACAACACGGTCTACCACCCGTCGTGCACCGTGAAGATGGGCGCGGACGACGACCCCTCGGCCCCGCTCGACGCGCGGCTGCGGGTCAAGGGGGTCGCGGGGCTGCGGGTGGCGGACGGCTCGGTGATGCCGGATCTCGTCAGCGTCAATCCGTGCATCACGACCATGATGATCGGCGAGAAGTGCGCGGACCTCCTGAAGGAGGACGCGTAGGCAAGCGCCCCGCGAGGGGCCCGGGGAACCGCGCGACCAGCCACACGGTCCCGCGGTTCCCCGTTTGCCGTCGGCTACGGAGCACTCGGCGCCGGGCGCTTGTACATCCGTGTCGCGGTGATCTCGCTGTGCCCGCCCTCCCCGGCGGGAGCCTGCGGCAGTCCCGGACGCAGGTGTTCCTCCACCCTGATGTACTTCAGCCCGGCCCGCAGGTCTGCGTCGTTGCGCAACCGGATGACCAGCGGGAACTCCGCGAGCGCGGTCGTGTCGAACAGGCCGGTGGTGTAGAGGAGCTGGACACCGAGCGCGTCCGAGACGGCCCGCTGGAGTTCCAGCAGGTAGGTCGCGTTGGCCCGGCCGATCGGGTTGTCGAGGAACAGCGTGCCGGCGTGGCGGTGCTTGTCGCGGCCCCGGTCGTTGGACCGCAGCGCGGCCATCGTGCAGTACAGGGCGATGGCCGCGGTGAGCAGCTGGCCGCCGGAGAACACGTCGCCCATCTGCCCCACGGGGACGCGTTCGGCGCGCAGCACGGCGTCCGGCTTGAGGATCTCGACGGCGACGCCCCTGGGCTGGAGCGCGGCGGCGACTCCGCGCAGGAGCAGGGACATGCCGTCGCGCCGCAGGTCGGAGTTCTTCTTGACGGCCGCGCGGGTCGCCTCGTCGACGACCTCGCCGAGCCGTTCGGTGAGCGTGGCCTGGTCGGGCTCCTCGAAGCGGATACGCAGGAACTCCTGCCCGGACCACTCGCCGAGGCCCTCCGGCAGCCGGGACAGCCGCTGGGCGGACCTGAGCGTGGCGAGCGCCGACTCGACGAGCCCTCGGAGCCGGTCCACGATCGAGTCCCGGTTGCGCTCCAGCTGCGCCAACTCGTCGGTGAGGACCCGCAGTCGGGGCGCGAACGCGTCGGCCCACCGCTGGGCGTGCTCGGGCAGCGCGGACGCGGGCAGTTCCCGGATCTGCTGCCGGGCGGGGGTGCGGACCTGCTCGTAGCGCGTGGAGTTGGCGTGCCGGACCAGGACGTCGCTCGACTCCCGTACGGCGGCCTCGGCGGACGACAGGTCGGCGGCGCAGCCGCGCAGGGACCGGCGGGCCTCGGCGGCGGACTGCCGTGCCTCCTCCGGGCTGCCCGGATACGGCTCGGGCTCCTCGTGCTCCTCGTCGGCGGTGTGCTCGCGCAGCAGGTCGCGGAGCATGGCGGCGATCTCGTCGAAGCCGCCGGCCGCGTCCTCGGCGGCGCGGTGCGCGTCGAGCAGTTCGGCGTGCGCCTCGCGGGCCTGCCGCACCGCCTCGGTCCGGGAGGCGAGTTCGGTGCTCGCCGTGCGCAGCAGCGCCTGCGCGTGCTCGGCGTCGCGCGGCTGCTGGTCGGCGGGCAGGTCGGTGTGCGCCTCGCCGTCCTCGGGCGCGTGCCGCTCGGCCTCGCCGCGCAGGCGTCCGAGCTGCTCACTCGCGGTGGACATGCGGGTCTCCAGGAGCTGAACCAGCTCCTCGGCGCGGGCGACGGCGGCCTGCCGGGAGGGTCCGTCGGAGCCGTCGGGCGACTGGAGCAGCTGTTCCGCGCGGGTGCGGACCTTGTTGCTCAGCCGGTCCAGGTCGGCCCGCGCGGCACTCTCGTCGCTCTCTGCCCGGGCCTGCTCGGCGCGCAGGTCGGCGTCGACGCCGACCTTCTCGTACAGCTGGGAGGCGGCCCGGTACGCCTCCCGCAGGGCGGGCAGGGACGCCGTCGGGTCGTCCGCTCCGCTCTGCGGTACGTCGTCGGGGGCGCCGGCGATCTCGGAGCGCTCGGCGCGCAGGGCCCGGGCGGTGCGGCGGGCGTCGTCGGCGGCACGCTGGGCGGCGCGCCGGTCCTCGCCGGCGGCCCGGGCCCGCTCCAGGCAGACCTGGGCGCGGGCCTCCGACTCGGCCGCCTCGTCGGCGAGTTCGCGCAGCTTGGCCTGCCAGCCGGCCCGCTCCCGCAGCCGGAAGGCGAGCCCGGCGAGGGCGTCGGCGGCGCGCCGGGCCTTCTGGGCGGCCTCCTGGTGTTCGTCGCGGACCTGGGCGGCCTCGGTGGCGGCCTCGTCGGCCTCGGCGCGCACGGTCCGCGCCTCGGCGAGCTCGGCCTCGGACTCCTCGGCGAACACGCGGGTGTCCTGGGCGGCTCTGGCCAGCTCCACGAGCCGTCCGGCCGGGCAGCCGGTGCGCCAGGAGGCGAGCCGCGCGGACAGTTCCCGGTCCTTGCCGAGCCGGGCCGCGAGGTCGCGGATCTCCTGGTCGCGCTCGGTGGCCCGCGCGCGCAGCGCCTGCCGCTCCTCGTCGGCGGCGTGCTCGTCGTGCATGGCCGGGTTCGGCGGGACGAGGAACACGTCACCGTGGTCCGCGTCGGGCGCCGGAGTGGGGGCGAGCAGGGCGGCGGCCGTGCCGACGGCCACGGCTGACCGGGGCAGCAGCGCGGCGTCGTTCAGTGCCTCGCGGGCCCGCGCGTGGGTGGCCGGGTCGGTGATGATCACGCCGTCGACCAGCTCCGGGCGGGCGGCCAGCACGCGCGCGTGGTCGACGGGGTCGACGGCCTGGGCGAGGTAGCGCCAGCCGGGCAGCGCGGGGATGCCCTGCTCGCCGAGGAACTCCACGGTGGCCAGGACGTCCGGGCCGGGCGGCAGCAGCCCGCCGTCGCCGAGCGCGCCGAGGATGCGGGAGTCGTCGGCGGCGGCGGTGCGCAGCTCGAAGAGGTGCCGCTCGGCGGAGGAGACCGCGTCGTCGAGGAGTTCGCGCAGCTCGTCGGCGTAGCGGTCCAGGTCCTCGGGGGTGAGCCCCTGCGGACCGCTGTCGTCGGGGTCCTGGCGGGGCTGCGGGACCACCGGGCGGGGGTCGTCGGCGGTCAGGCTCAGCAGCTCCGCCAGCCGCTCCTCCCCGGCGAGCGCCTCGGCGAGGCCCCGGTCGGCCGCGTAGGAGCGTTCCGCCGCCGTGGCCGCGTCCTCCGCGCGGGCCGCGGTCAGCTCGGCGCGGGATTCGGCGGCGGCGGCCTCGCGGGCGTGCTCGGTGGCCCGGCGCGCGGCCTCCCGCGCGGTGTCCCAGGCGGCAACCGCGGTCTTCTCCGCGTCGCTGGCGGCGAGGGCCGCGCGTGCCGGGTCGGCGTCGGGCGCGCTGTCGTCGAGCCAGCCCGCGCGCACCGCCTCGGCGGTCTCCTGCTCGACCTCGGCCAGGCGCTGCCGCAGATGCCCGATCTCACTGCGGGCGCGCTGCGCCTCGGTGGCGGCGGAGGTGGAGTCGCGGTACGCGGACTCGCTGACCTCCTGGAGGGCGGCGGACCGCTCCTCCTCCTCGTTGGCGAGGGTCTCGGCGTTCTCCGCCGCCCTGTGCAGGGCCCGGACGAGATCGACGGCGGCCTTGGCGCGGGCGGCGAGCGCGGGGGCCGCGTCCCGTTCGGCCTCCTGGATCGCGGCGGCCACGCGCGCGGCCCGGTCGGCGGCGGCCCGGTGGCGCAGCACCTGCTCTGCGGCCTGCCAGGCGGCGTGCAGGGTGCGCGCGTCGGCGAGTTCGCGCTTCTGCGCGGCGGCCGACTTCTCGGCGGCGGCGAGCGCCAGCGACGCGTTCCGGTAGGCGAGTTCGGCGGCGATCAGCGCGGTGCGCTCCCGGCCTGCCTCGGCGTGCGTGACGGCGGACGCGGCGCCGGTGACCCGCTGGGCGAGGTCGGCGGCGCGCACCCGCTCCTGCGCGCCGCGCGCGGTGAGCCGGCGGGCCAGGGTCCTGGTGCGGCGCTCGGCCGCGGTGTGGACATCCCGCGCGCGGGAGCGGGCCTCGGCCGCCTCGACGATCCGCCCGAGCAGGTCGACGGACCCGGCGGTGAAGTCCCGTTCGGCGATCAGCTCGGCGCGCCGCCCCAGTTTGTTGCCGAAGCCGCTGACCAGGTCGGCGAGCCCGTCGGTGTCCCGGGTGTCGGTCACGGCGCGCAGCAGCAGGTCGGTGAAGTCGGAGTCCTTCTTCACCGCGAACAGGCCGGCGGCCTCGCCCTCGTCGGCGTTCATCTCCCGCTGGTAGCGGAAGAGTTCGGGGTCGAGGCCGAGATCGCCGAGGTGCTCGATCCACCGGTCGTGGATCTCCTCCCAGTGCACCTCCAGATGGGGGTACGCCTTGCCCGCCTCGGTGAGGGCGTCCCGGAAGCCCTTCATGGTCCGCCGGCGGCCCTGCGCGCCCGACTGCCCCTCGACGGACGGCCGCACGGCGGTGGACTCGGCGACGGGCAGGCTGTCGAGGCTGAGACCGGGGCCGGGCCGGAAGGAGTACCAGGCCTCGGCGAACTTGCGCGGGTCGTTGGAGACCTGGCGCCCGCGCCACTCGCTGACCTTGCCGACGACGACGCACTCGCCGGTCAGCACGTGCTGCCACTCCAGGGCCACGTGGCCGCAGTCGTCCGCGAGCAGGAACTTGCGCAGCACGCCGGAGCTGGCGCCGCCCAGGGTGTTGCGGTGACCCGGCAGCATGACCGAGAAGATCAGCTTGAGCAGGACGGACTTGCCGCCGCCGTTCTCCAGGAACAGCACACCGGCGGGCGCGGGCCGACGCGGCGGGCCGACGGGCTCCTCCTCGAAGAACTCCGCCTGGGCGGGCGCGGGGTCGGGCACGGGCTCGCCCACACCGCGCAGGTCAAGCACGGTGTCGGCGTAGCGCGCACCGGCGGGCCCGATGGAGTAGAGGCGGACCCGGGACAGCTCGTACATGGCGGACTCTCGTAAGTCTTCGGCAGGGCAGGGGGGTTCAGGACTGGGCGGGCGCGTGGAACGGCAACCCGGCGTCGGCCACCAGGTCCAGGTCGTCGGTGTCCTCGGGCGGCAGCAGGGTCGGCGTGCCGTCGGTGACCGGGACCACGCCCAGTTCCAGCAGTTCGGCCATCGCGGCACTGCCCGCCATGTCCCGTACCTGGAGCTGGTAGCGGGCGGTGGTCCGGTACGTACCGCCGTTGTCGTCGCCGGTCCGCTGCAGGAACCCGGAGTCGGTGAGGAAGGCGACGGCCTTGCCGACGATGCCCGTGGTCGAACCGGCGAGCCGCCGCGCGTCCTTGGTGGCGCCGGCCGCGCTGCGTCTGGCCCAGATCCGCCAGGCTGCCTCCAGGCCGGGCGCGTCGGTGGCCGGGTCGGTGTTCTCGCCCAGTTCCTCGGCCCGCTCCTCCAGTCGCCGGCAGGCCTGCCGGACGAAGGCGTCGACGCCGTTGACCGAGACGCGCCCGATGTACCCGTCGTCGGCGAGGTCCTCCGGCCGCGGGTACGCCATGGCGGCGACCGCGAGATGGGCCAGGCCGTGCAGGAACCGGTCCCCGGCGTCGGCGGCCGTCCGGCGCGCGTAGTCGCCCATGCGCACGGCGAACACCGAGTCCTCGGCGGCGGTGACGGCCATTCCCGCGCGCGGGGACACCTCCAGCACGACCAGCCCGAGCCCGGCGGCCACGGCGTCGGCGAGCCGCGCGAACGGCGGGTCCTCGCGGTAGCGCCGCAACAGCTCGGTGTACTCCTGGTCCCGCGCGGGCTGCAACTTGGGCTGCAACCCGAAGGCGACGAGCCGCGCCGCGTCGGCGGCGTCGGCGGGGGTGACGGGGGCGGTCACCGGCGCGGCGGCGGCCTGCGGCTCACTCCACTCGACGTGCTCGGTCACGACTGCGACTCCCTGGACTTGGAAACGGAGGGACGGATCGCCCACCTGGGGGCGCGGGGAACTGCGCGACCGGCCACGGACGGCCGGCAGCCGAAGGAGGACATCAAGCGGCCTCCGTCCTGCCGGCTGCCATCCCCGCCGCGTCCAGCAGAGCCGTCCCCACGATCAGATCGGCCCCGCCGAACTCCGGGTCGTCCAACTCCGCCCCGTCGTCCACGGCGAACAACAGCTTCTCCTCGCCCTGGCGATAGGCCGTGCCCACGGGCGGACTGGCGGCGTGCACCGCCAGCAGCGCGACGAGATAGGGCAGGTCGGCATCCTGCCGCCGTGCCTGCGCGAGCAGCCCCGAGAGCCTCCGGGGCGCATCCGCCGGAAGATCCAGCAGCTCCATGGCGGCGGCCAGCTGCTCCTCACTGAACCGGCTGTCGTCCGGCGTCGCGATGAGATCCGGCTCCGGCATCTCCGCGCCCAGGTGCTCCCGCTCCAGCGGCGGCGTCAGCAGGATGTCGACGAGGTCGCCGACCCGTACCGACACCGGCGTGCGCATGCCCGTCCCGCGCGCGAAGAACGCGTCGGTGACGCGGACCGCCTGTTCCAGGGCCAACGGCAGGACGGGCGCGACCAGATGCCCGTACAGGTCGATGCCCGATGTCGTCATGGGGGTGGCGAAGGCCTGCCGGTCCTGCTCGGCGCGGAAGAGGGGGCCCGCCTCCAGCAGCCGGGCCTGGAGCTGGGTGTGGCGCCGGATGCAGTCCTTGACGATGTCCACCAGCTCGGCGGCGCGGCGCTTGTGCTCCGGCTCCTCGGACTCGTCGCGCGCCTTGCGGATGTTGGTGAGGATCGCGTTCTCGTGACGGTAGCGGTCGGCCACGTGGTCGAGGGCTTCGGCGATCATGTCGGGCACGGTGGTGAGCCAGTCCACCGCGCGTACGTTGCGCCGGGTGGCGTCCAGTGCGCGCCGCAGGGTCTCGGAGTACTGGACCGTGCGGTACCGGGCCTGTTCGGCGGCCAGTTGGGCGTCGGCGAGGCGGCCCCGGCTGATCAGCACCTCCAGCTTGACCTCGGCGGCGATCTGGGCACTGGTGACATCGGTGTCGAGGGCGCCGACCAGGACGTTGACCGCCTCGTCGGTGGTCCGCAGGTAGACGCTGCCGCCGGGGCCGGGCACCTCCTCGATCAGCTTGAAGTCGTAGTCGCGGCGGACGTAGGTGCCGTCCTGCGCGAACGTGCCGTACACGGCCCGGAAGCCTCGGTCGACGCTGCCGACGTTGATCAGGTTCTCCAGGACCCAGCGGGCCACCCGCTCGTGCTCGGCGACCGGCCGCTGCGGGGCCTGGGCCGCGATGCGGGGGATGAGCCGGGCGACGACCTGGTCGTGGTCGGCGCCCGTGTCGAAGTCCATGTTCAGGGTGACCAGGTCGATGGCGGACAGGGCCACCTCCGCCATGCCGTACACCGAGTACTCGCCGGCGAGGTTGGCCTTGCGGGCGTCGAGGTCGTGCAGCGGCGCGGTGCAGGCGAGCGCGCGCAGCCGCCGCGCCAGTCCCTCGTCGGCGGCCGGTCCCGGTGCGGGGCGCGGCCCCGCGCTGAGCTGGGGCGGAACACGGTCCGTCGATGCAGGCGAAGTCACGGTGCACAGACTAGGTCCTCGGTCTGACAACGACCCAAACGACGCAGAAGCCACCCGGCGGCACGGCGGTCGCACCGGGCGGCGGACCTGCTACCCCTCGTCCCCGACCCGCCGCCGGTACACCTCGACCACGCGCTCCAGCGAGTCGTCGAGGTACACGGCGAGCAGTTTCTCGGCCTCGCGCCTGTCCCCCGCCCGCAGCGCCTCGAAGATCTGCACGTTCCGGGCCAGGTAGGGCTCGTGCAGCCGACGGGGCTCGTCCACCACGTGGAAGGCCAGGCGCAGCTCGGCGAAGACGCTGCGCATCAGCTCGCTGGTGCGGTCGCTCCCGGCGAGCGCGACCAGTTCCCGGTGGAAGTGGATGTTGGCCGTGCCCAGCTCTTTCCAGTCGCCCTCACGCGCCGCCCGCTGCCCCTGGGCCACGGCCTCCCCGAGACCGTCCAGGTCGTACGGCGGCTCGCCGAGGCCCCGGACGACCGCGCACTCGACGAGGGCGCGGGTGCGGTAGATGTCCTCGACGTCCTCGACGGTCAGCACCCGGACGAAGACGCCCCGGTTCAGTTCGTGGACGAGCAGGCGTTCGTGTGTGAGCAGCCGGAACGCCTCGCGGAGCGTGTTGCGGGAGACCCCGAGCGCGCCTCCGATGCTGTCCTCCGACAGCCGGGTCCCCGGCGGGAAGTATCCGTCGGCGATACGGCTCCGGAGGATGTCCGAGACCCGTTCCGCGGTGCTGGTCCGGCCCAGGAGGGCGCGGTCGTCGGCCAGTCCCGTCAGCTGCTCTGCCATGCCCGGAATTCAATCGCAGATACAAGAACGAAACAACGTGGGTATTGAGGGATCGTTCAACGATCCTCTACCTTGCTACCAACGGCCGCGAACGGCGTCGTCCCGCTCGCGACGGCGCCACCGCTTCCGCACGGCACGGTTCATCGCTTCCGCACGGCACGGCTCACTCCCCACGCACCCTCCGTCCTCCTTCTGCGAGGTGCCCATGAGCACGACCCCTCCACCCCCGGCTGTGACCTCCGACTCCGACGCCCCGCCCCCGGCGCGTGAACTCCCCGACGGCGACGGGGCGTTCGCCTGGCTGCGGGCCCTCGGTCCGCGGGGCCGGCGCGCCTTCGCCGGCGCGTTCGGCGGCTATGCCCTGGACTCGTACGACTACTTCACGCTGCCGCTGAGCATGGTCGCGCTGGCCGCGTACTTCGGTCTGAACAGTGGTCAGACCGGCCTGTTCACCACCGTCACCCTCGTCGTCTCCGCCATCGGCGGCGCCCTCGCGGGTGTCCTGGCGGACCGGATCGGCCGGGTCAGGGCGCTGATGATCACGGTGATCACCTACGCGGTCTTCACTGTCGCCTGCGGCTTCGCGCCCAACTACGAGACGCTGCTGGTCTTCCGCGCCCTCCAGGGCCTCGGTTTCGGCGGCGAGTGGGCGGTCGGCGCGATCCTGGTCGCCGAGTACGCGAGCGCCAAGCACCGGGGCCGCACGCTCGGCGCGATCCAGAGTTCCTGGGCCGTGGGCTGGGCGCTCGCCGCGATCATGTACACGCTGGTGTTCTCGTTCCTCGACGACGACCTGGCCTGGCGCGTGATGTTCTGGACCGGCGCGCTGCCCGCGCTGCTCGTCGTGTGGATGCGGCGCCGGGTGCAGGACGCGCCGGAGGCGGCCGCGGTACGCGAGAAGAGCAAGGGGAAGGGCTCGTTCGCGGCGATCTTCAAACCCGGCCTGCGGCGCACCACGGTGTTCGCGGTGCTGCTCTCCACCGGCGTCCAGGGCGGCTACTACACGCTGGCCACCTGGGTGCCGACGTATCTGAAGACCGAACGCGGTCTGTCGGTCGTCAACACCGGCGGCTACCTGACGTTCCTGATCTCCGGCGCCTTCCTCGGCTACCTCACCGGCGGCTACCTCACCGACCGGCTCGGCCGCCGGCGCAACATCTGGCTCTTCGCCCTGCTGTCGGCGATCTGCATCGTGGCGTACGGGAACATCCCGAGCGGCGCCGACACCCTGCTGCTGCTCCTCGGTTTCCCGCTCGGGTTCTGCATGTCGGCGATCTTCAGCGGCTTCGGGTCCTACCTGAGCGAGCTGTACCCCACGGCGGTGCGCGGCACCGGACAGGGCTTCACGTACAACACCGGCCGCGCCGTGGGCGCCGTCTTCCCCACCACGGTCGGCTTCCTGGCCGACAGCTGGGGCGTCGGCGGCGCGCTTGTCTTCGGCGCGATCGGGTACGGCATCGCGGCCCTGGCGCTGCTGGGGCTGCCGGAGACGCGCGGAAAGGAACTCACGTGAACCGCACGAAAGGACGCCCCGTGGCCGTCGCGGACGACCGCCCCCTGACCCTCGTGGACGAGCACGCGCGCGCGTGGAGCCCGCACGAGGCCAGGACCCGCTTCCGGGCGGGCCTGACGGGCCCCACCGCCGGAGTCGCCCAGGGCCACACCCAGGTCAACCTGATCTCGGTCCCCGCCGACTGGGCGTACGACATGCTGCTGTTCTGCCAGCGCAACCCCAAGCCGTGCCCGGTGCTCGACGTCACGGACGCCGGCTCCTGGACCACCGTTCTCGCGGACGGCGCCGACCTGCGCACCGACCTGCCGCGCTACCGCGTGTGGCGGCACGGCGAGTTGGTGGACGAACCGACGGACGTGCGCGCGCACTGGCGTGGCGACCTGGTGTCGTTCCTCATCGGGTGCAGCTTCACCTTCGAGTGGGCGCTGTCCGGGGCGGGCGTCCCGATCCGCCACATCGAGCAGGGCCGCAACGTCCCGATGTACGTGACCTCGCGCGCGTGCCGTCCGGCGGGACGCCTGCACGGCCCCCTGGTGGTGTCCATGCGCCCGGTACCGCCGGAGCATCTGGCGGCCGCGATCCGCGAGAGCAGTCTGCTCCCGGCGGTGCACGGCAGCCCCGTGCACTGCGGCGATCCCTCGGGGCTGGGCATCGACGACCTCGGCCGCCCCGACTTCGGCGAGCCGGTGGACGCCGAGCCGGACGACATCCCGGTGTTCTGGGCCTGCGGTGTGACCCCGCAGGCCGCGGTGATGGCCTCGCGCCCGCCGTTCGCCATCACCCACGCACCGGGACAGATGTTCCTGACCGACGCCCGCGACGAGCAGTACCGCGTGGCCTGACAATGGAGAGGACGACAAGGAGGCTCGGACACTCCATGACCTCGATCGATCTCAACGCCGACCTGGGCGAGGGCTTCGGCCGCTGGCACCTGACCGACGACGAGCGGTTGCTGACCGTCGTCACCAGCGCCAACGTGGCCTGCGGCTTCCACGCCGGGGACGCGGCCACCATGCGGCGGGTGTGCGCGCTGGCGGCCGAGCGCGGGGTACGGATCGGCGCGCAGGTCTCCTACCGGGACCTCGCGGGCTTCGGGCGGCGCGCGATGGACGTGCCGCCCGCCGAACTGGCGGCCGAGGTGGCCTACCAGATCGGCGCCCTGGAGGTGTTCGCGCGGGCGGCGGGCTCGCGCGTGTCGTACGTCAAACCGCACGGCGCGCTCTACAACCGGGTCGTGCGCGACGAGGAGCAGGCCGCCGCGGTCGTGGCGGGCGTCCTCCTCGCGGACGACGCCCTGCCCGTCCTCGGGCTGCCCGGCTCCCGTCTGCTGGAGCTGGCCGGGGAGGCGGGCCTGCCGCCCGTCCCGGAGGCGTTCGCGGACCGCGCGTACACCGACGAGGGCACCCTCGTGCCGCGCGGCAGGCAGGGCGCCGTGGTGACCGACCCGGAGACCGTCGTGGAGCGGTCCGTGGGGCTGGCCCGCCTCGGCGAGGTCACCTCGCTCTCCGGGACACGGATCGCGGTACAAGCGCGTTCCCTGTGCCTGCACGGTGACACACCCGGCGCGGTGGACCTGGCCCGCCGGGTCCGGGAGCGGCTGGAGACCTCGGGCGTCCGGGTGGAGGCCTTCGTATGAGGGCCCTGCCCGTCGGCGACGACGCCCTGCTCCTCGAGGTGGCCTCGGGTGAGGAGGCGCAGGCGCTGCACGCGGAGCTGGTGCGGCGGCGCGCGGCGGGCCTGCTGACCGTTCGCGAGATCGTCCCGGCGGCCCGTACGGTCCTCCTGGACGGTCTCGACGCCCCGGACCGCCTGGCATCCGAGCTGACCGCCTCCGAGGTCCCGGTCAGTCCCCCGCGTAACCAGCCCGTCGTGGAGATCCCCGTACGCTACGACGGCCCCGACCTGGCCGACGTCGCCGCGTACTGGGGGGTCCCGCGGGAGGAGGTGGCGCGCATCCACGCGGGCACCGAGTTCCGGGTCGCGTTCTGCGGGTTCGCCCCCGGCTTCGGCTACCTCACCGGACTGCCGGAGCGCTACGACGTCCCCCGCCGCTCCACTCCGCGCACGGCCGTCCCGGCGGGTTCGGTGGGTCTGGCGGGCCCGTACACCGGTGTGTACCCGCGCTCGTCCCCGGGCGGCTGGCAACTGATCGGCACCACGGACACCGTGCTGTGGGACCACGCGCGCGTACCGGCCGCACTCCTTTCCCCGAGCACCCGCGTGCGCTTCGTCCCGCTGCCACCGGGGAACGGGACGGAGCCCGCACCGACAGCGGAGGGGGATGTCACGGAAGCGACGGGAGCGGTGGGGGCGACCGGGGTGGCCGAACCGGGCCAACCGGGCCAACCGGGCCAACCGGGCCAACCGGCAAGGGTTGCCGGACCGGCAGGAGTTGCCGAACCGGCAGGGGTTGCCGGACCGGCCACGGCAGCAGGCGCGGCGAACCGCGTGGAACCAACCGGCCCGGTGAGGCCGGTATGACCGATCGCGCGCTGGCCGTCGTCCGCGCCGGGGCCCTCACGACCGTCCAGGACCAGGGTCGGCCCGGGCACGCCCACCTCGGGGTGCCGCGCTCCGGCGCGCTGGACGGGCCGACGGCGGCGCTCGCCAACCGGCTGGTCGGCAACCGCCCCGAGGCCGCCGTCCTGGAGACCACGCTCAACGGCTGTGCCGTACGGCCCCGTTCGACGGTCACCGTGGCCGTCGTGGGCGCGCCCTGCCCGGTCGCCGTGGACGGACGCCCGGTCGCCTGGGGCGCCCCGGTGCGCGTACCCGCCGGAGCCCTCCTCGACGTCGGGGCGGCGGTCTCCGGAGTACGCAGTTACCTCGCTGTCTCCGGCGGCATCACCGTGGAGCCGGTCCTCGGCAGCCGGTCCACCGACCTCCTGTCGGGTCTGGGCCCGCCCCCGCTCACGGACGGCTCGGTCCTGCCCCTCGGGACCCCGAGGCAAGCCCACGCGCGCGTGGAGCTCGCCCCGCAGCCGGCGCCCCCGGCCGAACTCGTACTCCGGGTGGTCCTGGGCCCCCGCGACGACTGGTTCACACCGGAGGCCGTCCGGGCCTTCACCTCGCACGCGTACCGGGTGTCCTCCGCGAGCAACCGCATCGGGCTGCGCACGGAGGGCCCCGCCCTGCCGCGGGCACTGGCCGGCGAACTCCCCAGCGAGGGCATGGTGCTGGGCGCCGTCCAGGTCCCACCCGACGGCAGACCGGTGGTCTTCCTGGCCGACCACCCGACCACCGGGGGCTACCCGGTGATCGCGGTCGTCCGCGGGGCGGACCTCCCGGCCGCCGCACAGGCGGTGCCGGGCACTCCGGTACGGTTCGTGGCCGTCCGCGGGCGCTGAGGCACGTCGGCTGTCTCCCGCCTGCCTGGCGATGCCACACCCGCACTCTCACCATGTGGGCACTCCCGCACCGCGGCCAGTCCCGCCCCGCGGGCTCCCGCCCCGCGGGCAGTCCCGCCCCCCCGTCCGGCGCGTGCCGGGCGTCGCCGGACGCGGACCCGAGTACATCCGATACGAGACCCCGCGCCCGGCACGCCGAGAGCACGCACTGACGCCGCGAAGCCGCCCTCCGGGCGACGACGCTACGGCCCGCGAACGCCTGGCATCAGGCTCCACCACACCACGGACCGCGCCACGCACCGCAGCTTGATCCCAGGTGATCTCACGTGATCCCGGGCGATCTGAGCGCCCCCTCGCCCTCAGGCCACGTCCGGCCGCCGTTCGGCGACCGAGAGCGCGTCGGCCGAGAGCGCGGTGAGCGCCGCGGACACCGCCGCGGAGGCCCGCAGGTCGAGCCGGGCGCTCGTCCCGCGCGCGCGGTGCCGCATCTCGTCGACGGCGAGTGTCAGGAGCTGCGGCACCAGGTCGGTGCAGCGCCGGGCCACCCAGCCGGTGCCGGCGGTGGCCAGCCACCACAGGCTCGCCGACTTGGTGGGCGCGGGGAACTCGGGCTCGGGCGAGGGCGCGGTACCCGTCGCGAGACCGTGTTCCGCGAGCAGCGCGTGGAAGCGCAGGGCCAGCTGCCGGTGTCCCCGCTCGCCGGGGTGCAGCCGGTCCGCGCTCCACATGGCCCGGTCCGTGAGCCAGGCGCCCTCAGGCGTGCAGGTGCACGGCCGCGTACCGCTCGGACAGCGCGTGGACGACGGCGTTGACCGCCCGCTGCCGCCGGGCCAGGGGCCGCGCCAGGGAACCCGGCAACCCGAGCATCGCGCCGGGGTCGGGCAGACAGGCCGTGAGCAGGACGGCACCCTGCCCGGTGAGGGCCGAGCAGACGGTGTCCAGACGGGCGGCCACGGCCTGGATGTCGAAGGTGCAGCGCAGGGTGTCGTTGACGCCGATGACGACCGACGCGATGCCGGGCCGCAGGGCCGGCGCGGCGGGCAGTTGCCGTTCCAGCACGTCACGGGTCTGCGACCCGCTCACGGCGAGGTTGGTGAACTCCACGCGGTCCACGGCCCCCGCGAGCCCCCGGCACTCCCCAGCCCCCTCGGTCATCCCGCCGGCAAGCAGCGCGGCCCAGCCGCGCCACCCCTCCGGAACGGGATCCCCCACGCCCTCGGTCAGCGAGTCCCCCAGCGCCACGAAGCGCAGCGGTCTCATGCCACGCCTCCGGGCAGGTAGGAACCCCCCTTGGGCAGAGGCGCCCGGGAAGCACGATTCCCAGGGGCCACCGGCCGAACAGGCGTCACCGCGTCCGCGTCATCCGCGTCGCGAGGCCCCAGGTGCGCAGCACGCCGTCGGCGCTCTCGTGGGAGACCATCACGGCGGGGACCCGGGCGCGCCGCGCCCACCTGCCGGTCCACCTCAGGGTCGTACGGTCGGAGACCTCCAGGCGGTCGGGGGCCAGTTCCTCCAGCACTCCCGCCACCCGCCGGCTGTCGGTCAGGACCTGGTAGCCGCCGGTGCCGGGCAGCAGCGGCCCCGGCAGGGTGATGACCCGTCCCTGCTCGGTCTCGCGGTCGCTCGCGCGCTCGCCCGGCACGATGAGCACGGGCTCGTGCCCGGCGGCCCGGTAGCCCTCGCCGAGTTCGCGCAGGGCGGTGCGCAGACCGCCGGACGCCGGGCCGACGAAGTTGGCCAGCCGCACGATCCGCAGCGCGCTCACGCGGCCACCACCGTCCGGGCGGCGAGCACGTTCCCGTAGTGCCCGATCAGCTGGTCGCCGACGGCCGCCCAGGTGCGTCCCTCGACGGTGGCACGCGCGGTGCTGCCGTACGCGGTCCGCAGCGCTGGATCGGCCGCCAGGGCCCACACGGCGTCCCGTACGGCGCCGGCGTCGCGCGGCGGGACGAGGAAGCCGGTGCGCCCGTGGGCGACCAGGTCCAGCGGGCCGCCGACGGCGGGCGCGACGACGGGCACCCCGCTCGCCATGGCCTCCTGCACGGTCTGGCAGAAGGTCTCGAACGGTCCGGTGTGCACGAAGACGTCCAGGGAGGCGAAGATCCGGGCGAGTTCGTCGCCGGTACGGCGGCCCAGGAGGACGGCGCCCGGCAGCGCCTGCTCCAGGCCCGGCCGGCTCGGCCCGTCCCCGACGACCACGACCCGGACACCGTCCAGGCCGCAGACACCGGACAGCAGCTCGACCTGCTTCTCGGGGGCCAGCCGGCCGACGTAACCGACGATCAGCTCGCCGTCCGGCGCGAGTTCGCGACGCAGCGCCACGTCCCGCAGCCCGGGGCGGAAGCGGCCGGTGTCCACGCCCCGCGGCCACAGCCGCACCCGGGGCACGCCGTGTGCCTCCAGGTCGTGCAGGGCCGCGCTGGAGGGCGCGAGGGTGAGGTCCGCGGCGCTGTGGACGGAGCGGATGCGCCGCCAGGCGGCTGCCTCGCCCGCGCCCATGTAGGTGCGGGCGTATCCGGCGAGGTCGGTCTGGTAGACCGCCACGGCGGGGATGCCGAGCCGGGCGGCGGCGGCCATGCCGCGGACGCCGAGGACGAAGGGGCTGGCGAGGTGGACGACGTCGGCACGGTGCTCGACGATCGCCGCGGCCACGCGTCGGCTGGGGAGGGCGACGCGGACCTGTGGGTAGCCGGGGAGCGGGAGGGAGGGGACGCGGACGACAGGACACGGCGCCGGGGCATCTGCCCCGGGCCCGGGGCCGGCGGCGGTGGCCGGCGCGACGACGAGCGGGGAGTGACCGCGATCTACGAGGTGCCGGGCGGTCTGGAGCGCGCAGTGGGCCACGCCGTTCACATCGGGGGGAAAGGATTCGGTCACGATGACGACACGCATAGGGGTGTTGTCGCCGTACCGGACGTGGCCGCGTCAACGTGGATCTGTCCGGACGAGGAACGTCCCATGAGCGTTGCGCTGCACACCCGAGCGGGTCAGGCCGTGTTCGGGACGGTCCGGCCTCATCGAACGGCGTCGGAGGCGGGCTGGGCGCGCCGAACCCCCGGGAGGCCGAGCGGGCACCCACGGGCCCGTCCGCGTGTGCTCACGAGCGGGCGCGCCCGCGGGCCCGTCGCTCACATGGCGGTCGCGTCGCCGATGCTGCTGGTCAGGTCCGGTCCGATCCGGCTGCGGACGGCCGTCTGGACCTCGGCCTCCTCGGCCGGATCGGCGGCCAGGCGGCGCAGCCGCTCGACGACCCGGGCGTCACCGGTCTCGGCGTGCCGGGCGGCGATCTCCCGGGTGGTCTCCTCGCAGTCCCACAGGCACTCGACGGCGAAGCCGGTGGCGAAGGAGGGGTCGGTGGCGGCGAGGGCACGGGCGGCCCGGCCGCGCAGATGGGAGGAGGCGGTCTCGCGGTAGATGTGACGCAGTACGGGGGCCGCGCACGCGATGCCGAGCCGTCCCGTGCCGTCGACGAGGGTCCACAGGGTCGGCGCGTCGGGTCCTTCGCCCCGGACGGCCTCCCTGAGGGCGGCGAGGACGAGTTCGCTGTCCTGGGCCGCGCCCCGGCAGGCGAGCATGCGGCCGGCGGCGGCGCCGAGGGGATCGGGCCGGCGGGCCCAGCCGCGCGCCCGGTCCACGGCGGCGACACTGCGCATCCGTTCGAAGGCGTCCACGGCGGCGTCCACGACGGCCGTGGTGCCGGTGATCGCGGCCCTCTCGATCAGGTCGAGGGCAGCGGGGTCGTCGCTGTCGGCGAGATAGCGCAGGGCGGTGCAGCGGGCGCCGTCGGTGCCGTCCTCGGCGGCCCGGACGATCTCCGGCCGGTCCTCGGGTCCCGCGACGGCCACCAGACAGCGGGCGGCGGGCACATGGAGGGCGGCACCGCGCTCCATGCCCTGCTGGGCCCACTCGAAGACGGCCCGCACGCTCCACCCTGGGCGGGGCCCGCCGGGACTCATCTGCCGCTGCCAGCGGTCGAAGCAGCCGGTCTCCTGGGCGGCCCGCACCCGCGTGGCGATCGAGGCGCGCGGATCCTCCGCCCACAGCCGCCAGGGCCGGGGTTCGAAGGCGTCCCGCACGACGGCGGCCAGCTCGGCCTCGCCCTCGGGATCGGTCGCGAACCGTGCCAGGACGGGCGCCGCGAGGGCACGCAGTCCGGCGTCGTCGTCACGCAGCGCCAGTTCGTCCAGGGCCCAGGCCCAGTTGGAGCCGGTGGCGGCGTACCGGCGCAGCAGGGCGAGCGCGTCGCGCCTGCCGTACGAGGCGAGGTGGCCGAGGACCGCGAGGGCGAGCCCGGTGCGGGACTCCTCGGTGTCGAGGACGTCCTCGACGTCGAACAGGTGGGCCTCGATCTCGTCCAGCTCGCCGTTCAGGTCGAGGAAGAGACGGGCGTAGTAGAGGGAGCGGTTCTCCACCTGCCAGTCGTGGCGGGGATCGCGCAGCACGCAGTGGCCGAGCGCCGCGAGCGCCTCGGCGCGTGGCGCGGTGAGCGCGTGCAGCGTGCCGTCGCCGCGGCCCCGTTGGAGCAGGCCGAGCAGCGTACCGCTGGGCGCTATGACCGGATCGAACATGGGAAACAGCCTCACATCAAGCGTCGACGCAACCGGGGTCCTGCATTACCTGGCCGCGTGACAACACGTCGGGGCGCCCGCCGTTTCCTGCTTGCTGTAAGCCATCTTCCTCTGCCTCTCGTCGGTGGCCCATGCGGACCGTCTCACGGTCCGCGCGGTGCGGCATCGCCTGCCCGGCCATCACGTCCGTGAACCACGACGTCATGATGACTCGGCAGTTCCTCCTGCCGCGACCGAAATTTCGGCGGCCCGTTACCGCCTCCCCCGTTTTCTGTGTCGTGCCTGGTCAGACCATGCGTGTCAGTGCGCGCCGAACAGTTCCAGCACTTCTGTCCTGGCGAACATCCGGGCGGTGTCGACGGCCGAGGGGGTGCCGGCGGCCGGATCGGCACCGGCCTCCAGAAGAGCCTCGACGACCTCTGTCTCGCCCTTGAAGACGGCCCCGGCGAGGGGGGTCTGCCCCCGGTCGTTGATCCGGTTGGGATCGGCGCCCCGGGCGAGCAGGCCGCGGACCGCGTCGGCGTGGCCGTGGTAGGCGGCCAGCATCACCAGGCAGTCGCCGCGATCATTGGTCAGATTGGCCGGAACGCCCGCGTCCACATACGCCACGAGCGTCTCGGTCTGCCCCTGCCGGGCCAGATCGAAGACCTTGGTCGCCAGCTCCACGACCCCGGGGTCGATGGCTTCGCTCATCGGCCGGACCACCTCTCCATGCAACCGTTCAGGTGAATCGCCAGGGTACTGGCTCGCGCCGCACATGACCCGATGTGCCCCAGGTAAAGATCACCGCGGGCCCGGTCGGACGCAAGCACCCGGTGCGACCGAACCCGAACACCTCCGCCATTTGATGTAAATACATAGAAATTCACCCAGTTGCACCTTTTATCGTATGGATACATGCTGTGATCCTGGAAGTACTCATGGTGACTGTCCCCACGAACCAGGAGAACCTCATGATCCTGTCCATCTCAGGCGTCGTCCTTCTCGGCATCATCGTCTTCCTCTTCTTCAAGAAGGACGGACTCAAGGCCTCCCACGCCCTGGTGGCCGCCCTCTTCGGCTTCTACCTGGCGAGCACGGCCATCGCCCCGAGCATCAAGGCCGGCGGCGAGAGCCTCGCGAGCCTCCTCGGCGGAATCAAGTTCTGACGCCCCCGCCCCCCACGCACCTCCAGGAGACAGCAGTGGCCCGGCGCCCCCTTCCCCGCATCCTGAGCACAGGCAGCGCGCAGATCGCCCGGAGCCGGGAGCTGGCCCGGACGGCGGCCGACAGCGCCACCGACGTCCTCCACCCGCTGATCACCATCACCCGCGGACTGCACCGGCTGGCCTCGGCCGGGCGGCGCAAGTGGGCCGACACCCCCAAGGACAAGCGCGGACCGCTGCTGTTCCTGGTGGCGTCGGTGATCCTGGTCGTGGCACTCGCCCCGTACGGCCCGCTGCTCGCCGTCATCACCCTGATGGCGGCAGCGGCCTGGCAGGGCCGGGACCGCCCACCGGCGGAGCCCGAGGGCCCGGACGAGTCGCAGACCCAGCGGCTCCGGTCGCTGTACGAGGCCCTGGTCCCCTACTTCTCCACCCCCGAGGACCCGGATCCGCTGTACGCGCACGGCGGCGAGTGGGACAAGGTCTTCCCCGCGTACGAGTTCGACGAGACGGGCCGTACGACCCACCTCGTCATCCGCTACCCGGCGTACTTCACCGACGGCGAGACCGAGTCCCGCGCCCGGATCGAGCAGTTGCTGCACGCCAAGTCGGGCCGCGGCCGCGAGTACCACTTCGCCTGGGACGAGGAGGCCAACCAGCTCACGGTCACCGTGCTGCCGCCGCTGCCCACCGACATCGCCGCCCAGCGCTTCGTCACCGCCCCCGGCGAGACGGTGCTCGGTTTCACCGACCACTCCGAGATCCAGCGCACGCTCCCGCTCACCCACGGTGTGGAGCGGCGTGACGTGCCCCCGGTCGTCTGGCGCACCGGCATCCGCTCCACCGAGCCTCATCTTCTGGTCATGGGCCAGCCGGGCAGCGGCACCTCCACCCTGCTCCGCTCGATCGCCCTCCAGGCCCTGCGCCACGGCGACGTGGTGATCGTCGACGGCGGCGGCACCGGCGAGTACGCCTGCCTCACCGGCCGGGACGGCGTCCTCGCGGTGGAGTGCGGGCTGACCGGGGCGGTGGCCAGCCTGGAGTGGGTCGCGACGGAGGCGGAGCGGCGGCTGATCGCCGCCAACCACGCCCGCCAGGCGGGTGATCCGCCGCCCGACGACACCAGGCGCCCTCTGTGGATCCTCCTGGACCGCCCGAGCGCGTTCACGCACATCGCCGCCTCCGACGGCCGCCCGGACCCGCAGTCCCTCCTCCAGGTCCCGCTCCGGCACGGCCGGGCGGCGAACATCACGGTGGTCGTGGCCGACCAGTTCGACGGCGCGGACACCCTGAGCGAGGCCGTACGCCAGCACACCCGGGCGCGCGTGGTCCTCGGCCCGGCCACGAACCAGCAACTGGAGGCCGTCCTGGGCGCCCGCCCGCAGACGACGCCCGTCGCGCAGGTCCCGCCCGGCCGCGGTTACGCCCGGCTGGGCACCGGCCCGGTCCACCGCCTCCAGGTCCCGGCGACCCCGGATCCGTACGACGACGCCACGAGCGACGCGGACCGTCAGGCGGTCCTGGCACTCCTGCCGGCGCGGACCACACCCGCGGACGGGGAGACCCTGCCGGACGGCGGGGAGAACCTCCCGGAGGCGGTGCCCGCGGAACCGATGGCGGCGGAGACCTCGTAGCCGCCGCGGAAAGGGGGGGCGGCCGGCCCACACGGCCACCGTCAGCCCGACGGCACAGGCCTTGCGGCCACGTGGCCGCCCCCTCAGGCCACCGGAGGCACAGACCCGGTAGCCCCCCAGGCCGTCGGGGATCTGTGGCCGCCCCTCAGGCCGCCGACGGCGGACGACCCGCCGCCTGCCCGCTCCCGCCTCCCGATCCCTCTCCCGTCCCACGGAGAACAGCGCCCCCACAGCCGGGCCCGCGGCCCCACTCGTCCCCGCCGTCCCGTTCACGCCACGAACGTGCGAGGTGACTCCCCGCCCGTGGAACCCCCGCTCTCCACCAGCCGCGCCGCCGCCGCCAGCCGCAGTGCCGCCTCCTCCGCCACCGCGCCCCCCACGGTGAACGGCAGCCGCACGTACCCCTCGAACGCCCCGTCCACGCCGAAGCGCGGCCCGGACGGCACCCGTACGCCCACCCGCTCGCCCACCTCGGCGAGCCGCGAGCCCGACAGGCCACCGGCCCGCACCCACAGGGTCAGGCCGCCCTTCGGCACCTCGAACTCCCAGGCCGGCAGCTCCCTGCGGACCGCCGCCACCAGCGCGTCCCGGTTCCCCCGGGCCTGCTCGCGCCGCACATCGACCGCCTTCTCCCAGCCGCCCGTGCTGAACAGCCAGTTCACCGCCAGTTGCTCCAGCACCGGTGTGCCCAGGTCGGCGTACGCCCGCGCGGCGACCAGGCTGCGGATGACGTCCGGCGCGGCCCGCACCCACCCGATCCGCATCCCCGCCCAGAACGCCTTGCTGGCGGACCCGACGGTGATCACCGTGGACCCGGCCGGGTCGAAGGCGCAGACGGGCCGCGGCATCTCCACGTCCGCGTCCAGCCACAGCTCGCTCATCGTCTCGTCGGCGACCAGCACCGTCCCCGCCGACCGGGCCGCCTCCACCAACTGACGCCGCTGGTCCTCGCCGGCGAGCGCACCGGTGGGGTTGTGGAAGTCGGCGACCACGTACGCCAGCCGGGGCGCGGCGTCCCGCAGCACCTGGCGCCAGCGGTCCGGGTCCCACCCGGTCAGGCCCTCGGCCATGGCGACGGGCACCAGCCGGGCGCCCGCCTCCCGCATCAGCTGGAGGATGTTGGCATAGGACGGCGACTCCACGGCGATGCGTTCACCGCGCCCCGCGAACAGATGGCAGATCGCGTCGATGGCGCCCATCGCACCGGTCGTCACCATGATCTGCTCGGGCATCGTCGGGATTCCGCGCCCGGTGTAGCGTTCCGCGATCATCGCGCGCAGCGCGGGCAGCCCGGCCGGATAGTCGCCGTGCGTGTGGGCGTACGGCGGCAGCTCCTCCAGAGCGCCCTGTACGGCGCGGGTCAGCCACGGCTCGGGGGCAGGGAGCGCCGCGCAGCCCAGGTCGATCATCGAGCCGAGGGCCTCGGGCGGCAGGGGTTCCAGGCCCCGGGCGGGCAGGGGGTTGCCCGCGGGCACCGCCGTCCAGCTGCCGGCCCCACGCCGGGACTCCAGGAAGCCCTCCGTGCGCAGCGCCTCGTAGGCGGAGGCCACCGTCGTGCGGCTCACGGACAGGGCCAGCGCCAGTTCGCGCTCGGCGGGCAGCCGGGCGGCGACCGGCACGCGCCCTTCGAGGACCAGCAGACGGATGCCGTCGGCGAGTGCCCGGTAGGCCGGCGGACGACGGGTGCCGGGGCCGGCCGGACGGTCCTGCTGGGAGGTCAGCAACCGGGCCAGCTGTACCGCGCCCATCGCCGAAGTCCACTGAGCCATGGAAACCAGTCCACCTTCCCCGAATTGGCCATGGATGACACTTCCACTCAAGCCTCAGGGTGTCATGTGTCAGGCCACTACCACCACAGGGGGAGCCCTTGTCCACGAACAGCCCGGGCCGCGTCGGGCGACGGTCGACCCAGCTGTACGCCGGTCTCGCGCTGTACGGGGCCAGTTCGGCGCTGCTCGTCGAGGCGGGCCTGGGGCTGGAGCCCTGGAACGTGCTCCACCAGGGCCTGGCCGAGCTCACCGGCCTGACGATCGGCGTCGTGTCGATCATCGTCGGCGCGGCGGTCCTGCTCCTGTGGATCCCGCTGCGCCAGCGCCCGGGACTGGGCACGGTCTCCAACGTCTTCGTGGTCGGCATCGCCATGGACGCCACGCTGGCCCTGCTCCCGCAGGCGCACACCCTGGCGGTACGGATCCCGCTGCTGCTCGGCGGCATCCTGCTCAACGGAGCGGCCACCGGCCTCTACATCGCCGCCCGCTTCGGACCGGGCCCGCGGGACGGCCTGATGACGGGTCTGCACCGGCGCACCGGCCGCTCGATCCGCCTGATGCGCACGGCCGTCGAGGTGGCGGTCGTGGTGACCGGGTTCCTGCTGGGCGGCACCCTCGGGGTGGGCACCCTGCTGTACGCGGTGTCGATCGGCCCGCTCGCCCAGTTCTTCCTGCGTGTGTTCGCCGTCCCGCCGGCATCCGGCGGCAGCACGGTCGTTGCCACCGGGCCACCGCACGGGGCGATACTGCGACCGTGACCCCCCGGATGGACCACCCCTACCTCGACCATCCCGGCCCGCTCGCCTTCGCCCACCGCGGCGGAGCCGCGGACGGCCTGGAGAACACCACCCCGCAGTTCCGGCGCGCGGTCGAGGCGGGCTACCGCTACCTGGAGACCGACGTCCACGTCACCGCTGACGGCCGGCTCGTCGCGTTCCACGACGCGACCCTGGACCTGATGACGGACGGAGCGGGCCGGATCGCGGACCTGCCGTGGCAGGACGTACGGCACGCGCGCGTGGCGGGCAAGGAGCCGATCCCCCTCTTCGAGGAGCTCCTGGAGACCTTCCCCGAGGCCCGCTGGAACGTGGACGTCAAGGCCGAACCGGCCCTGCTCCCCTTCCTCGACCTGATCGAGCGCACCCACGCCTGGGACCGCGTCTGCCTCGGCTCCTTCGCGGAAGCGCGGGTGGCGCGGGCCCAGCGGCTGGCCGGGCCGCGCCTGGCGACGTCGTACGGCAGCCGGGGAGTGCTCGGCCTGCGGCTGCGGTCCTGGGGCCTGCCGGCCGCCGTACGCCGGTCCGCGGTCGCCGCGCAGGTGCCTCAGGCGCAGTCGGGCATCCCGGTCGTGGACCACCGCTTCCTGCGCACCGCCCACGCGTTCGGACTACAGGTGCACGTGTGGACGGTGAACGACCCGGAGCACATGCACCGGCTCCTGGACCTGGGCGTGGATGGCATCATGACCGATCACATCGACACACTGCGCAAGGTCATGGAGGACCGCGGCGTCTGGGTCTGACCCTCATCCGCCGCCCGCCGCCCTCGCGCCGGCACCTTCTCGGGAAGCGAGGGGCACGGGTGGGCACCGACACCGTGCGGACGGCAGCGGCCGACGAGGCCGGCGCCCGGCGGCGCGAACAGCGCGGCTGGTACGTCTACGACTGGGCCTGCTCCGTCTACTCGACGAGCGTGCTCACCGTGTTCCTGGGCCCCTACCTGACGTCGGTGGCCGAGTCGGCGGCGGACGCGGACGGGTTCGTGCACCCCCTGGGGATCCCGGTGCGCGCGGGGTCGTTCTTCGCGTACTCGGTGTCCCTGTCGGTGATCGTGGCCGTGGTCGTGATGCCGCTGGTGGGTGCCGCCGCCGACCGCACGGGCCGCAAGAAGCCGCTGCTGGCGGCCGCCGCCTACACCGGGGCCACGGCGACGACCGCCATGTTCTTCCTCGGCGGCGACCGCTATCTGCTCGGCGGCCTCCTGCTGATCGTCGCGAACGCGGCGCAGTCCGTGGCGATGATGCTCTACAACTCCTATCTGCCGCAGATCGCCCCGCCCGAGGAGCGCGACGCGGTCTCCTCGCGGGGCTGGGCCTTCGGGTACGCGGCGGGTTCGCTGGTCCTGGTGGTCAACCTCGTCCTCTACACCGGCCACGACTCCTTCGGCCTCTCGGAGAGCGCGGCGGTCCGCGTCTGCCTGGCGTCCGCCGGCCTGTGGTGGGGCGCCTTCGCCCTCGTCCCGCTGCGCCGGCTGCGCGACCGCCGCTCCGGGGCGAAGGCCACGACCGGGGCCACGGCCACCGGCTTCCGGCAGCTCGCGGCGACGGTCCGCGACATGCGCCGTCACCCGCTGACGCTGGCCTTCCTGCTGGCGTACCTCGTCTACAACGACGGCATCCAGACCGTGATCTCCCAGGCGTCGGTCTACGGCTCCGAGGAACTCGGCCTCGGACAGTCGACGCTCATCGTGGCGGTGCTGCTGGTCCAGCTGCTCGCGGTGGCCGGAGCGCTGACCATGGGCCGGCTGGCCCGGTCCTACGGAGCCAAGCGCACGATCCTGGGGTCCCTGGCCGCGTGGACGGTGATCCTGGGCGCCGGGTACTTCCTGCCCGCCGGCGCACCTGGCTGGTTCTTCGTGCTGGCCGCCGGGATCGGGCTCGTCCTCGGCGGCAGCCAGGCCCTGTCCCGTTCCCTGTTCTCGCATCTCGTCCCGCCCGGCAAGGAGGCCGAGTACTTCTCGGCGTACGAGATGAGCGACCGGGGTATGAGCTGGCTCGGCCCTCTGCTGTTCGGGATCACCTACCAGATGACGGGAAGCTACCGGGACGCGATCATCTCGCTGGTGGCCTTCTTCGTCATCGGATTCGTGCTGCTCGCGCGGGTTCCGGTGCGGCGGGCGATCGGCGACGCGGGCAACCCGATTCCGGAGAGGATTTAGCGTTCAACCCGAAAGCGCTGTAGTGTACGCGTTTGGCCTGCCAGGCGTACCGTTACTGCGCGTCAAAGATGCCGAAACGCTGTGCCACATCTGTTAGCAGATGCGGCAAACCGGGCACTGGTGGGTACGACAAGGGCGGCTACGACGGCGACGCTTGACCCGGAACCGGACCCGGAACGGGAATCTTTACCGCCGACCGGACGTTGACCGGATGACGACGACAGCGACACCTGTCCTGTGGGCGACAAGCCCGGGAGGCACGATTCATGAGTGAGCGAGCTCTTCGCGGCACGCGCCTCGTGGTGACCAGCTACGAGACGGACCGCGGCATCGACCTGGCCCCGCGCCAGGCCGTGGAGTACGCATGCGAGAAGGGCCATCGTTTTGAGATGCCCTTCTCGGTCGAGGCGGAGATCCCGCCGGAGTGGGAGTGCAAGGTCTGCGGGGCCCAGGCACTCCTCGTGGACGGCGACGGCCCTGAAGAGAAGAAGGCCAAGCCCGCGCGTACGCACTGGGACATGCTGATGGAACGGCGCACCCGCGAGGAACTCGAAGAGGTCCTCGAGGAGCGCCTGGCCGTTCTGCGCTCCGGCGCGATGAACATCGCTGTTCATCCGAGGGACAGCCGTAAGTCGGCGTAATCCCGGCATGGCTTGAGCGGGAACACGACACACACAAGTAACCGCGGGCGCCGTACGTGAACTTCACGTACGGCGCCCGCGGTTGCGTGTCCGGGCCCGGCCGAGCGGTGGCCGCCGGGAGCCTCAGCCCACAAGAGGCGGGCGCGGACCCCGCGGGGCGTCTTCCGGCTCGTCCTTGATGACCTGCCCCTGGACCACCTTGCCGTCGGGCTGGTGCATACGCGCCTGCTGGAAGGCGTCCCCCAGGGAGCCCGGGACGGCCTCGCGCAGCTTGCGCTCGACGGTGCGCTCCGCGTAGCGGCTGAGCGCCTTCTGGACCGGCGGGACCAGCAGGATCAGGCCCACCGCGTCCGAGATCAGGCCGGGGATCATCAGGAGCAGCCCGCCCAGCATCATCAGGCCGTTGCCCCCGCCGTTCGACGAGTCCGACGGGGCCCCGCCGCGCTGGAGTGCCTCGTTCAGGTTCTGGAAGGCGCGCCGGCCCGCCCGCTTGATGACCACGGAGCCGAGCACGAGACCGGCGACGAGCAGCAGGAACACGGTGAAGCCACCGGCGGCGCCGGCCACCACGGTCAGCAGCCAGATCTCCAGCACGAGCCAGGCGGCCACGCCCAGCGGCAGGAACGTACGCAGCCGGGAGCGCCGGGGCCGGGCGGGGTATGCGGGAGTCGGAGCGCCAGTCGTCATGCGTCCAGTGTGCCTGGACCCGGCTCAGCACGGCATAAGGGGGCGATCAACTGCGGCTGTGAAACGTACGGCTACGGCTGTGGCGGCCTGCCGCGGCCCACGATCTTGCCGACCCGCTCCCCCACACCCCAGGTCGTGACCCGCCACAGGGCCTCCACCAGGATGTCGCGACTCATCTTGGAGTCGCCCAGTTCGCGCTCGACGAAGGTGATGGGCACCTCGACGACGTGGTAGCCCGCCCTGACCGCGCGGCGGGCGAGGTCGACCTGGAAGCAGTAGCCCTGGGAGGCGACGTCTTCCAGACCGAGGCCCTCCAGGGTCTCCCGGCGGAACGCGCGGTAGCCGCCGGTGATGTCACGCAGCGGCAGGTCCAGGGCGAGGCGGGAGTAGAGGCTGCCGCCGCGGGAGATGACCTCGCGGGACCTGGGCCAGTTCACGACCCGGCCGCCGGGCACCCAGCGGGAGCCGAGGACCAGGTCGGCGCCCTTGAGCGCGGTCAGCAGGCGGGGCAGTTCCTCGGGCTGGTGGGAGCCGTCGGCGTCCATCTCGATCAGGACGCCGTACCCCTTCTCCAGGCCCCAGCGGAAACCCGCGAGGTAGGCGGCCCCGAGGCCCTCCTTGCCCTTGCGGTGCAGGACCTGGACGTGGTCGTCGCCGACGGCGAGTTCGTCGGCGAGCTTGCCCGTGCCGTCCGGGCTGTTGTCGTCGGCGACGAGCACGTGCGCCTCGGGGACGGCCTTGCGCACCCGGCCGACGATCGCCTTGATGTTCTCCGCCTCGTTGTAGGTCGGGATGATCACCAACGCCGTGCCGAGCGGACCGAACTGTCTCCCCCGGTCCTGTGCCGCGCGGGTTGCGTCGCCGTCGTTCACTGCTGCCCCTTCATGTCCGTCCGCAGAGGGTCCACCATAGTGGCCGCGGCCTGCGGTGACGTGACAGGACGTTCGAATGGTGGTGTCGTTTCCACAAAGGCGGGGCAGGGATCACGCTTCGCGGGCGCAGCGGGGCGGGGCGTCCTGCGGATGGGGGCCCGGCGCCCTTCGGGCCGACCTGGGGCCCGCTGGCTGCGGGTCGACCGAAAGCCGTTGTCTACTGAACGCCCGGGCCCCACCCGGGTCACACCTCCCCGACCGGCCGGAACGTTCCCTCGCCGGGCGCGGGCGCTGAGCCTGGCTGCCAGTGGCGGTGCCCCGGTGCGGCACACCGTCCCTGACCCAGCGGCGCCGCGACGAGCGCGTGGACGTTCCCCGGTCGGGCGTCCGGTGGTGGACTCCGCCGAACCTACCGGCCCGCTGCCGTCGGCTGTCAACAGCGGTATGACCTGCGCCTCTTCGGTCAACGCCCTGGTCAGGGCGGCGGATACGCGGATGCGGCGACGGCGTGGCGGGGGCCGATCGGGCGTGCGCCGCCCCAGGAGATCACTCGCCCGGCCGTACGAACACCGTCCGTCCGCCGACCACCGTGCGCAGGCAGACAGGCAGGTCGTGGCCAGGGGTCAGGTCCGGCAGGCCGGGGGTGCCGGAGCGGGGGTCGGTCGACCAGCGGGCCACCCGGTCGTCCGGGGCCTGCACGACCAGCGCGTCGGTGCGCCACACGGCGTAGTCGGCCGGCGCGCCCGGCACCAGCACACCCGCGTCGTCCCGCCCGACGGCCCGCCAGCCGCCCCGCGTGTGCGCGGTGAACGCGGCGCGCGCGGAGACGCGGTGCTCAGGGGTGCGATGGAAGGCCGCCGCGCGGACCGTGCCCCACGGGTCGAGGGGCGTGACCGGGCTGTCCGAGCCGAAGGCGAGCGGGACACCGGCCCGCAGCAGGGCCGCGAAGGGGTTCAGGGTGCGCGCCCGGCCGGCGCCCAGGCGGTGGGCGTACATGCCGTCCTCGCCGCCCCACAGCGCGTCGAAGGCGGGCTGGACGGAGGCGGTCAGGCCGAGTTCGGCGAAGGCGGCGACCGTCTCCGGCGTGAGCATCTCGGCGTGCTCCACGCGATGCCGGGCCGCGCGGACGCGGGCGAGGCCGGCCTTCTCGGCGGCGGCCCGCACGCCCTCGACGACGGCGGTCACGGCGGCGTCCCCGATGGCGTGGAAGCCCGCCTGGAGGCCCGCCTCGGTGCAGGCGACGACATGGGCGGCCACGGCGGCCGCGTCCAGGTGGGCGGTGCCGGTGTGGCCGGCGTCCGCGTACGGCTCGTGCAGACAGGCCGTGTGCGAGCCGAGGGCGCCGTCGACGAACAGGTCGCCGGCCGCGCCGACCGCGCCCAGCTCCCGCGCCTTGTCGACATCGCGTTCCGCCCAGTAGCCGACGACGCGCGGGCCCGGCTCCTCGGCGGCCAGCTCGAGCAGGCCGGTGAGGTCGTCCTCGGAGGAGATCTCCGGCCCTGCGCATTCGTGAACGGATCCGATGCCGAGGGAGGCGGCGTGGGCGAGGGCCGCCCGCTGGGCCTCGGTGCGCTGTCCGGGCGTGACGGCGGCGAGGGCGGTGGCGCGCACGGCGTGGTGGGCGTCGGCGGTGAGTGGGGCGTCCGGCGCGTCGAGGCCGGGGGTCAGGTCGAGCAGGGCCGTGGTGACGACCGCCGAGTGGACGTCGATCCGGCTGAGGTAGAGGGGGCGTCCGCCGGTGGCCGCGTCCAGTTCGGCGCGTGTCGGCGGGCGTCCGCCGGGCCAGCGGGAGGCGTCCCAGCCGTGGCCGAGCAGCACGCGGTCGGCGGGGCGGGCGGCGGCGAAGTCCCGTACGAGGGCGAGGGCCCCCTCCAGGGAGGGGGCGGCGGACAGGTCGAGGCCGGTGAGGGCGAGGCCGGTGGCGGTGGTGTGCACGTGTGCGTCGGTGAACGCGGGGGTGACGAGGGCGCCGTCGAGGTCGACCACCTCGTCGACGCCGTCCGCGAAGGCGTCGGCCGCGCCCTCGGAGCCGACCCAGGCGACCTGGCCGCGCTCGACGACCATCGCGGTGGCGAAGGGGTCGGCGGGGCTGTGGACCTCTCCGCGGCGGAGCAGGACGGTCTTCGGCTGGGCGGTGCGCTCACTCATGGGGAACAGTCTCGCGCCTCGCCGGGACCACCTTGCGGGCAGGTCGGTCAGATCCGCGGCGGCCGTGCCTCGTACGGCGTCGACAGCACCACCGTCGTGCGGGTGGACACGCCCGCCAGCGAGCGCAGGCGGGCCAGCAGCTCCTCCAACTCGTGCGGGGTGGCCACGCGCACCTTGAGGATGTAGTTCTCGTCGCCCGCGACGCTGTGGCAGGCCTCGATCTCGGGGACGTCGGCGAGGCGTTCGGCGATGTCGTCGGGGGCGCTGGGGTCGAACGGTTTCACCGAGATGAAGGCAGTCATCGGCAGCCCGACGGCCTCCGGGTCGACGACCGCGGCGTAACCGCGGATCACGCCCCGCTGCTCCAGCCGGCGCACCCGCTGGTGCACGGCCGACGTGGACAGACCGGTGGCCTTGCCCAGGTCTGTGTAGCTCATCCGCCCGTCCTTGACGAGCAGTTGCACGATCTGTCGGTCGAGCTCCTCCATGGCGCAAGAACCTACAGTGCTCGTGATCTCCACGGATACCCGAGCGGCGCAGGTCATACCCGGTTCGTGATGTGGCCGGGAGCGGGTCGCGGGCCGCCCGGGGACAGTGCGGCCGTGCCGGGCATCTGCGAGCGGCATGTGACGAACGCCACACCTACCGAACAGGCTCCGTGATGTTCTCGTGATTACCGCCGAGACGGGGCGGGAAGTGCTTGCTGTGGTCGAGGCCGCAGCGCCGTCACGGCCCAGTCCGAGGGGGAGAACCCACATGCAGAGTCTTAAGCGCCCTGGTCGTACCGCACCCAAGCGACCGCAGCCGGTGGTCGAGCCCGAGCCGGAGGGCGTCGAACCCGACGCCCTGGACGACGAACTCGACGCGTACGACACCTTCGAGATGTACCGGGTGATCTGCCCGGACTGCGCGCAGCCCATCGCCCTGCTGGCGGACGAGGAGGTCCTGCCGGAGCACGCGCTGTGCGCCTCTCCGTGGAACCCGTTCGGACTCACGGTCTGCGCCGGCACGGGCCGCACGGCCTCCGACGCCCGCCCGGCGGACGAGTCGGTGGAGCTCCAGGAGCAGGACACCGCCCTGCTGTTGACGCTCCCGCAGGGGCTCGACTGGCGGACGCAGCCCTTCTCGCACGTCGGTGGCCCGGGTTCGCGCCCCATCCGGGTGCCGGTGCCCGTCGTGCGCCGCCAGGCCGCCTGAGCGGCCTCGCTCCCACCCCGTGACCGGACCGCGCCACGGCTCGCAGGCCGCCGTGGCGCGGTCCGGTGCGTCCCGGTCGGGGTGACGCTGGGCCGGGGCGCCCGCGCCGCGGGAGGACGACGCCCGGACATCCGTGAACGCACGCCCGATTCCGGCGAGCGGTGACCTGTCCGCGGCCTCCGCGTTGCCCTGGTATGACCCCCACCTCTTCAGCGACCGGGCGTCAACGCCGACTGTTCGTCCCCGCACCGGTTCCCGCGGCCCCGGTATCGGTTCCGCCGGCACCGCCGCAGGTCATGGATCCGCCCATCTACCGCGATCTGCTGCGCGTCTGGGCCGACCGCGGCCGCACTCTGCCGGGGCGCCACGACCCGGAGTGGGTCCGGCTGGCGGCGCCCCAGGTGACCGCCGGGCAGTTCAGCGGGTCTCGGGACCCGCTAGGTGACGGGCGATGACCATCCGCTGGATCTGGTTCGTGCCCTCGACGATCTGCAGGACCTTCGCCTCGCGCATGTACCGCTCGACCGGGAAGTCGGCCGTGTAGCCGTAGCCGCCGAGGACCTGGACGGCGTCGGTGGTCACCTGCATCGCGGTGTCGGTGCAGTGCAGCTTGGCCATCGCCGCCTGCTTGGCGAAGGGCCGGCCCGCGTCCCGCAGCCGCGCCGCCGCCAGGTACAGCGCCCGGCCGGCCTCGATGCGGGTCGCCATGTCGGCGAGCATGAAGCGCAGCCCCTGGAAGTCGGCGATGGGCCGCCCGAACTGCCGCCGAGCGGTCGCGTACGCCACCGCCTCGTCGAGCGCCGCCTGGGCCAGTCCGATGGCGCAGGCGGCGATGCCGAGCCGCCCGGAGTCGAGCGCGGCCAGGGCGATGGCGAATCCCTGGCCCTCCTCGCCGATGCGCCGGTCGTCGGACACGCGCACGCCGTCGAGGTGGACCTGGGCGGTCGGTGAGCCCTTCATGCCCATCTTCTTCTCGGGCGGCGCGGCGCTCAGGCCCTCCGCGTCGCCGGGCACCAGGAACGCGGTGATCCCGCGCGGGCCCTCCTCGCCGGTGCGCGCCATGACGGTGCAGAAGTCGGCGATCCCGCCGTGCGTGATCCACGCCTTGGTGCCGGTGAGCACCCAGCCGTCGCCGTCCCGCACGGCCTTCGTGCGCAGGGAGGCCGCGTCCGACCCGGAGGAGGGCTCGGACAGGCAGTACGCGCCCAGCAGGCCGCCACCGAGCATCGCGGGCAGGTGCTCGACCTGCTGCTCCTTGGTTCCGTAGGCGGCGAGCGCGTAGGCGGACAGGGTGTGCACGCTGGCGCCGAGGCCCACCGTGAGGCGGGCCGCGGCGAGTTCTTCGAGGACCTGGAGGTAGACCTCGTACGGCTGGTCACCGCCGCCGTACTCGGCGTCGTACGGCAGGCCGAGCAGTCCGGACGCGGAGAGCAGGGTGAAGACCTCGCGCGGGAAGCGTCCGGCGTCCTCCTCCTCGGCCGCCTTCGGGGCGATCTCCTGCCGGGCGATGTCGCGGACGAGCGAGATCAGGTCCCGGGCCTCGTCCGTGGGCAGTTGCCGGTCCACCGGCTGCGGGGCGCGGTCGGGCATGGCGACGCTCTCCTCCCTGTGGGGCGCTGACGGGCTGGCCCTTGGGGTGGGGGCGGCTCCGCCGGGTCTCACTGCTGCCGCCAGGCTCGCAGTCCCGGGTCGCGGAAGCTGCTGACCAGCGGCTGTGCGCTGTGAGTATGCCCGATCGGAGGCACCCAGTCACCGGTTAACGACCGCTTACTTCCAGAAGTTCCGAGCCACCCGACCGGCCGTCAATTGGTACAAACCATTGACCGATTGGTCTAGTCCTCTTACTGTGTCGCACCAACGCTTCCCTCGCGTTCATGCCGATCGGCGTGCGTTCCCCTCCCTGTCCCCTGCGAGGAGACACCCGATGCCCATCCCGCTCCGCCCCCGCGCCCGGTTCCGGGCCCTCCTGTCCGCCTCGTGCTGCGCCGCCCTCGGCGCCGGCCTGCTCGCCGGCGCGGGCGCCGCCACCGCCGCACCCGACACCGCCGGGACCCTCTCCGCCGACACGACCGAGGCCGGCAGGGCCGGCTCGAAGGTCGTCGGCTACTTCACCGACTGGGGCATCTACGGCCGCCAGTACTTCGTCAAGAACATCGAGACGTCCGGCTCCGCCGACAAGCTCACCCACATCAACTACGCGTTCGGCAATGTCACCGACGGCAAGTGCGCCCTCGGCGACGCCTGGGCGGACACCGACAAGCCGTTCACCGCCGAGGAGTCCGTGGACGGTGTCGCCGACACCGCGGACCAGCCGCTGAGCGGCAACTTCAACCAACTGCTGAAGCTGAAGAAACTCCACCCCGACCTCAAGGTCATCTGGTCGTTCGGCGGCTGGAGCTGGTCGGGCGGCTTCGGCGAGGCGGCCAAGGACCCGGCGGCCTTCGCCCGGTCCTGCCACGACCTGGTCGAGAACTCGAAGTGGGCGGACGTCTTCGACGGCATCGACATCGACTGGGAGTACCCGAACGCCTGCGGCCTGACCTGCGACACCAGCGGCCGGAAGGCGTTCCGGGACGTGATGGCCGCACTGCGCGCCGAGTTCGGCAGGCGGCAGCTGGTCACCGCGGCGATCACCGCGGACGCCACCCCCGGCGGCAGGATCGACGCGGCCGACTACGCCGGCGCGGCCCGGTTCGTCGACTGGTACAACCCGATGACGTACGACTACTTCGGCACCTGGGCCGCCGCCGGCCCCACGGCGCCCCACTCGCCGCTGACCTCCTACAAGGGCATCCCGGAGGAGGGCTACAACACCGCCGCCACCATCGCCAAGCTCAAGAGCCTGGGCATCCCGTCCTCGAAGCTGCTGCTCGGCCTCGGCTTCTACGGGCGCGGCTGGACCGGCGTCACCCAGGCGAAGCCCGGCGGCACGGCCACCGGCCCGGCGGCGGGCACGTACGAGGCGGGATTCGAGGACTACAAGGTGCTCAGGACCGCATGCCCCCCGACCGGGACCGTGGGCGGCACCGCCTACGCCAAGTGCGGTGACGACTGGTGGAGTTACGACACCCCGAAGACGATCGAGGGGAAGATGCGGTACAAGGACGCGCAGCGGCTGGGCGGCACGTTCTTCTGGGAGCTGAGCGGGGACACCGCGGACGGTGAGCTGATCAAGGCCATCAAGTAGCCCCGGTCACGGGGGAGACGGGGCGGAGGACCACGAGCCTCCGCCCCGTCCCGCGTGCGTCGTCCCCTCAGGCGTCCCCTCGACCGCCGTCCCGTCGACCGCCGTCCCGTCGACCGCCGCCCCGTCAGCCGCCGTCGCGACGGGCCGGTCCCGGAGCCGGATACCCCGGGTCCATCTCCTCGATGGCCCGCATCGATCCGCCGAGCGTCTTCACCAGCAGTTCGCGCATCGTGTCGCGGGACAGCGGGGAGCCGTCGATCCAGTCGAGGGCGGCGCCCTCCACGCTGCACACCCAGGCGAGCAGGCCCATGCGGGCCAAGGGAGCGATGTCGGCGCGGCCGTAGGCCCCTTCGGCGATGGTCGCGACGATCACCTCGCGCACGCCGTCCCGGATGGCGTGCACCTCCGTGTCGAAGCCCACGCCGCCGCTGACAATGGTGCGGTAGGCGGCGTGGTTGTGCTCGGCGTAGCGCAGATAGCTGTCGATGGTGCGGTGGACCCGGTCCACCGGCTCCAGTTCGAGGCCGTCGGCCGCGTAGGTGACCAGGTCGACGACGGAGTCCTGGATGATCGCCAGGTAGTAGCCGCGCTTGGACTGGAAGTAGTAGTAGATCAACCCCTTGGCGACCCGCGCCTGCCGGGCGATGTCGTCCATGGAGAGCGCGTCGTACGACGTGTCGGCGAACAACCTGCGCCCGATGGCGATGAGTTCGGCACGGCGTGCGACGGAGCGCTCGGTGCCGCGCACCCGGGGACGGGCGGCTTCGCGCTGTTGACTCATCTGCAATTCGACCCTGGTCTCAGCGGGCGGCGGGAGTCTCGCAGTATGCCAGGTCGGTTGTGGACCAGGTCACAGCAGACCGAGCTGCGTCACGAGCATCGCGATGACCACCACGAGGGTCCAGCCCATGAGGTGCTCGACGATCTTCGGGCCGTCTTCCTGGGGCCCGCCGGTACGGGTGCGGGCGGCGGTGGCTGCGGGTGTGGTCATGGCGTCTCGCTGAAGGTCGGCTGTGCGGTGGACTCCCCCGAGTCTTCTGTCCACCTTGCCAGCAATGTCGGCTTGTGCGGCGGAGACGTTGGTCACACGCCGACGGCCTCCGGCCGGTCGCCGGAGGCCGCCGCCACGGGACTCAGCGCACACCCACCGCCGCGAGCGCCTGGCGCTGGCGCGGGGTCGGGTGGGCCGGGAAGTACAGATAGCAGACACCGCCGGTGCCGGAGACGACCTTGCCCGAGGCGTTGTACCGCTTGGTGCGGAGCCAGATGTTCTCCCACTCCCGCCGCCGGTAGACGCGCCGCACCGCCTCGTTGCTCGGCGAGGCCGGGTCGTTGGCGATCACGTCCCCGTCGGCGGTGAAGCCGATGACGGTCATCAGGTGGCCGGCGGTGCCGTACCCCGCCCCCGTGAGCTCCTCCTTGAGGAAGGACTGTGACGTGATGGCCGGGACACCGGCCGCGATCAGCGTCTCCAGGTCGGTGAGCGAGCCGAGCCGGGTCACCACGCCCTGGAGTCCCTTGAAGGTGGCCGCGTAGGCCGCGTTGAACGGCCAGTTGCCGCAGCCGGCGTACTGGTGGTCGTAGGTGTACCGGGCCGCGTGGCACACCTGCGGATCCGCGAAGGCCGGGTTCACCCAGGCCAGTTGGGCGGCGGTGAGCCGACCGCCCCAGTACTCGATGATCATCTGCGAGGAGGTGGGGCTGCACCATGCCTCGCCGCCGTTGTCGTACTCGGGGTACTGGCCGACGTGGATCTCCTGCGAGTAGCGCGGGACGACCAGCTCCTTGGCCCGAGCCGGCACGGAGGCGGGGACGGTGAAGCGGTCGGGAACGTCGGAGCCCATCGCGCCGACCCGCCAGACGGTGGGCGTGGCCTTGGTGCCGGGCTTCCGGTACAGGGTGAGGCGCAGGCGGTACGAGGCCAGGCGCAGACCGGTGGCCGGGTCGTCGATCGCGAAGGTGTCCGTCCAGATCGTGCTCCTGCCGTCGGTCTGGTCGTCGACCGATGTCCGCCGGATGTCCTGGTCGCCGGCCGCCCAGCGGCCCAGCACGTACCAGGGGGTGGCCGTGCCGTCGGAGTACGTCCCCTTCAGCTCGATCTGGATCCAGGTGCCGGCCGGCGTGTGCGCGTTCCAGGACGCGATCACCTCCGTGGCGGGGACGGCGAGGCCGTGGACGGGGGACGTCCAGGTCCCGTACTCCCAGGCGGCGGTCCTGCCGGTGTGCGGGTCGGTGTAGTCGGCGGTGCCCGCGGGGGTGCCGATCGCCATGCCCGGACGGGCTCCGGCGACGGCCCGGGTGCCCCGCGCGGTGCCCCCGCGCCAGTCGGCGTACGTGATCCAGGCGCGGTTGTCGACCGTGCGGGCCGGGGCCCGGACGGGGTCCGTGGTGCCGGGGGCGTCGGCGGCGGTCGCCGCGCCCGCGCCTCCGGTCACGGTGGCCGCGACCGCGGCGGCGAGGACGTTGCGGCGGGACGGCTGTCGGGATCTGCTCATGCGGACTGACCCCCAGGTGTCCGAGTCGGGGCGGGTTCGGTGCACGGTGTCGCGCCCACTATGGAGCAGGCCGCAGGCTCCGGCCAGCACTTGGGCCCGTGCCGCGCTGACCAATATGGGTCTGGTCCACTGGCACGGCGGCCGGACTCGGCGGCCGGGCCGAAAGGGCCGCACAACCTGGCGGTGGCCGGCCCGGCGATCAGGCCGAAGGGCCGCACAACCTGGCGGCCGCCGGGCCCGGCGATCAGGCCGAAGGGCCGCGTAGCCTGGCACCAGCACGCCCGCCCGCCTCCCCTCGCCCCCAGGAACCGTCATTCACGAGCTCGCCGCCCGGTTGCGCCGCCTCCCCCCGTCCTGCGGCCCGGTCCGTCTGATCGGGATCGACGGGCACGCCGGATCCGGGAAGTCGACGTTCGCCGGACGGCTGGCCCGCGCGCTGGACGCCGCGCCGGTGCTGCGTCTCGACGACCTCGCCAGCCATGACGCGCTCTTCGCCTGGACGCGGCGGCTGCGGACCGAGGTGATCGACCCGCTCAGCCGGGGCGAGAGCGCGCACTACGCCCCCTATGACTGGCACGCCCGCCGCTTCGGACCGCCCCGGGCGTTGCCGCCCGCCGAGGTGGTCCTCGTGGAGGGGGTCGGAGCGGGCCGTCGCGACCTGCGTCCGTGGCTGGCCCGTCTGCTGTGGATGGAGGTGCCCCGCGAGGAGTCGTGGGCGCGCGGACGTGAACGGGACGGGGAGGAGCAGCGGGACTTCTGGGACGGGTGGGTCCAGGCGGAACGACGGCATTTCGCCGAGGATCCCTCCCGGCCCTTCGCCGACCTCCTGGTACGGCAGTGCGAGAAGGGTTATGAGGTGCTTCCCGGGCCTGCCGGGACCGGTGGATCGGACCCGTGCGTCACGTACGGTGACGGACCGTCCGCAGTGTGCTGAACTTGTGAAGAGCCGTCCCGGACAACTTCCCCAAGTGCTCCAACTCGGCTTGACCCAGGGGCCGTACAGGTCTTACGTTTCCAATGTGCGGCCGTTCGCAGGCCGCCCGCAGACACGAAGCCCCCGGTTGTTCCCCCGTGATCGGGGGCTTCGTTCTGCCCTGAAGCGCACTTTTCGGGCGCCGCGTGACACGATTCGCTCACCCTCGGTCACCACGCGGAATGCGCGTATCTGCTCCGACCTCGTCGAACGGCCTGTGCGGCACCCTTCGGTGGGCGACACCCGCGCAGGTACGATGCCCTCGGTGCGACCTGGGGACGGCTGCTCTGCGCACCGTTGCAACTCCGGTCCGCCGCACAGCGGTTGACCAAGGCGGCCGACGGGCATCGGCCCGTCGGCGAACCAAACGGGGGCACGGTTTGTGGGGGACGTGATGGACTTCGGCACGCGGGGCCCGGAGGCCCCGGCCGACCTCGCCTGGCTGCGAGGCGTGGACGCCTACACGATGGGCGCCTATCCGCAGGCGGAGGAGGAGTTCCGCACCGCGGTGCGGATCGATCCCGGGATGGCCGACGGCTGGCTCGGACTGCACGCGCTGCGGGTCGACACGACGACCGCGCTGCTGCGGATGTTCCGGCACCGCGGCCGCTTCGGCGAACAGCGCACCCGGCACCGCCGCACCCTCAACTCCTGGTACTGGCTGGGCTGGTGGGTGCAGCCGGTGCTGGAGAGCCCGCGCGACCTGCTGCTCGCGCACGCCTCGCACTGGCTGGACGGACGGCACGTCCCGGAGCTGGACCGGGCCCTCGCGGGCCTGCCGCCGGTGGACGCCGACCCCCAGGTCCGCTTCCTGCACGCCTGCCGCGCCTACCTGGTCAAGGACTGGGAGCAACTGGTCCGGCACACCGACCCGTTGATCAACGACCCCCTGCTCGGTATCGAGGCGGGCCTGTTCGGCGGCATGGCCCGGGTCCGGCTGGAGATGTACGGGCAGGCCGAGCCGCTCCTGTCGTCCGCCCTGATGCGCTGCCGCAGCGAGCAGCCGCAGCGCAAGGAGTTGCGCTACTGGCTGGCGCGGGCCCACGAGGGCACCGGCCGCTCGGCCGCCGCCCTCCCGCTGTACCGGGCCGTGCACCGCGTCGACCCCGCCTTCATGGACACCTCGGCCCGGCTGGCCGCGATCTCCGAGGGCGACGGGTACGACGAGACGACCGACCTCGCGGCGATCGCCCTCGCCGGGGCCGGGCAGGACATGGCGGACGGCCCCGACGGACTCGAGCCGCTCTTCGGCACCGAGGGACGCGAGCTGAAGCTCACGGACCCGGATCCGCCGGTCTCCGTGCCCCTGCCGCCGGCGACCGGCCCGGCGGTGCGCGAGAAGCTGGTGTCCTCGTCGTCGCTGCCCGCCGGGCCCACCGATCCCGCCCTGCTCGACGAGGCGCTCGCCGAGCTGGAACGCATGGTGGGCCTGGAGCCCGTGAAGCGCCAGGTGAAAGCGTTGTCGGCGCAGCTGAACATGGCCCGGCTGCGGGCCGGCCAGGGGCTGCCGGTCCAGCCGCCGAAGCGCCACTTCGTCTTCTCGGGCCCGTCCGGCACCGGCAAGACCACGGTCGCCCGGATCCTCGGCCGGGTCTTCTACGCCCTCGGGCTGCTCGGCGGCGACCACCTCGTGGAGGCGCAGCGGGCTGACCTGGTGGGCGAGTACCTCGGCCAGACGGCCGTCAAGGCCAACGAGCTGATCGACTCCGCGCTCGGCGGGGTCCTCTTCGTCGACGAGGCGTACTCGTTGTCGAACTCCGGCTACGGCAAGGGCGACGCGTACGGCGACGAGGCGTTGCAGGTGCTGCTGAAGCGGGCGGAGGACAACCGGGACCACCTGGTGGTGATCCTGGCCGGCTACCCGGAGGGCATGGACCGTCTGCTCGCCGCCAACCCCGGGCTGTCGTCCCGGTTCACCACCCGCGTCGACTTCCCCTCGTACCGTCCGCTCGAACTCACCTCCATCGGCGAGGTGCTGGCCGCGGAGAACGGGGACGTGTGGGACGAGGAGGCGCTGGACGAGCTGCGCTCGATCGCCGGGCACGTGGTCGACCAGGGGTGGATCGACGAGCTGGGCAACGGCCGGTTCCTGCGCACGCTGTACGAGAAGAGCTGCGCGTACCGGGATCTTCGGCTGTCGACGTATCCGGGCATGCTGACCCGGGACGACCTGTCGACGCTGCGCCTGCCGGACCTCATGCAGGCGTACGGCGAGGTGCTGTCGGGGCGGGGGCCGCAGGATCCGCCGATGATGTGACGGATCCCGCGGCCGGCCGGCCGTCAGCTCGCCAGCGCCTCCTCCGGCTCCCCGCTCACCCGCGGCTCGGCCACCCGCACCCCCGGCACCTCCCGGTGCGCGGGATCCCGCACCTCGCCCACCAGCAGCTCCAGGACGTCCTCCAGCGCGACCAGACCCAGCACCCGGCCGGACGCGTCGGCCACCTGGGCCAAGTGCGTGGCGGCCCGGCGCATCACCGTCAGGGCGTCGTCCAGCGGCAGGTCGGACCTGAGCGTCGTCATCGGCCGCCACACCTGCTGCGGCACCGCCCGCTCGGAGTCCTCCAGATCGAGTACGTCCTTCACGTGCAGATAGCCCATGAAGGCGCCGTTCTTCTCGGCCGCCACCGGGAAACGGGAGTATCCGGTGCGGGCGGTCAGCTCGACGATCTGGCCCGGGGTCACCGACGGGCCGACCGTCACCAGGGACTCGCGCCCCAGCAGGACGTCGGTCACCGGCCGGGAGCCCAGCTCCAGGGCGTCCTCCAGGCGTTCCTGCTCGTCGGGGTCGAGCAGGCCGGCCTGGCCGGAGTCCTCCACCAGCCGGTTGAGCTGCTCGCTGGTGAAGACCGCCTCGACCTCGTCCTTGGGCTCGACGTGGAAGAGCCGCAGGATGGCCTGCGCGCAGGCACCGAGGGCGGCGGTGATCGGCCTGCACAGGCGGGCGAAGCCGACCAGGCCCGGACCGAGCCACAGCGCGGCCTTCTCCGGGGCCGCCATCGCGAGGTTCTTCGGGACCATCTCGCCGATGACGAGGTGGAAGAAGACGACGGCGGCGAGCGCGATCACATAGGTGAGCGGGTGGATCACGCCGTGCGGCAGGTGGACCCACGCGAAGACCGGCTCCAGCAGGTGCGCCACCGTCGGTTCGGCGACCGCGCCCAGGGTCAGCGAGCAGACGGTGATGCCGAACTGGGCGGCGGCCATCATCTCCGGCAGCCGCTCCAGGCCGTACAGGACCTGGCGGGCGCGGGTGGTGCCGAGCGGTTCGATCTGGCTGCGGCGCACGGAGACGAGCGCGAACTCGGCGCCGACGAAGAAGCCGTTGGCGAGCACGAGCAGCGCGGCGAACAGGAGTTGGAGGACGCTCATCGGGCCGCCTCCACCACGACGGGGGCCGTCCGGACCAGTCGGACCCGCTCCGCGCGGTAGTGCCCGACCTGGCGCACGGTCAGCCGCCAGCCGGGCAGTTCCGTCCGGTCGCCGACGGCCGGGATCCGGCCGAGCAGGTCGGCGACCAGGCCGGCGACGGTCTCGTACGGCCCCTCCGGCACGTCGAGGCCGACGCGCTGGAGGACGTCGACGCGGCAGCTGCCGTCGGCCTCCCACGCGGGCCGGCCGTCCTCCGGCGGGGCGACGGCGAGTTCGGGCAGATCCTGCCCGTCGTGCTCGTCGCGGACCTCGCCGACGATCTCCTCGACGATGTCCTCCAGGGTGACGACGCCGGCCGTGCCGCCGTACTCGTCGACGACGACGGCGATGGGCTGCTCGTTGCGCAGCTGCGCGAGCAGGGGCCGCACCGGCAGCGTCTCCGGTACGAGCAGCGCCGGACGCGCGATGCGCCCCACGGGCGTGCGCAGCCGGTCGTGCACGGGCACGGCCAGCGCGTCCTTGAGGTGCACCATGCCGACGACCTCGTCGATCCTCTCGTGGTAGACGGGGAAACGGGACAGGCCGGTGGCGCGGGTCAGGTTGACCACGTCCTCGGCGGTCGCCGACGACTGGAGCGCGCTGACCCGCACCCGCGGGGTCATGACATGCTGCGCGGTCAGCCCGGCGAGGGACAGCGTGCGCACGAAGAGGTCCGCGGTGTCCTGCTCCAGGGCGCCGGCCCGCGCGGAGTGCCGGGCCAGGGAGACCAGTTCACCGGGGGTGCGGGCGGAGGCCAGTTCCTCGGTGGGCTCCACGCCCATCGCGCGGACGAGACGGTTGGCGACCGCGTTCAGGCAGGCGATCACCGGGTGGAACAGACGGGCGAAGGCGTGCTGCGGGCCGGCGACGAACCGCGCGACCTGCATCGGCTTGGACACCGCCCAGTTCTTGGGCACGAGCTCGCCGATCACCATCTGCACGGCCGAGGCCAGCAGCATGCCGACGACCACGGCGACACCGGGGACGGCTCCCTCCGGGACACCGGTCGCGGTGACGGGGCCGTCCAGCAGCTGCGCGAGCGCCGGTTCGGCGAGCATGCCGACGACGAGGGAGGTGATGGTGATGCCGAGCTGGGTGCCGGAGAGCTGGAAGGACAGCTCCTTGAGGGACTCGACGACCGTACGGGCCCGTCGGTCGCCCTCGGCGGCGGCCTTCTCGGCGTCCGTCGCCTCGACCGTCACCAGGCCGAACTCGGCCGCCACGAAGAATCCGTTGGCGAGAATCAGCAGGAACGCCGCTCCGAGGAGCAGCAGGGGGATGGTCATGATGCCGCCGCCTCCGCGTACGCGCGCACTGCGAGGTCGCAGTCAGCGGTATGTCGGCAGGGGGCGGCGCAGGTACTACAGGACGATCCGTCCATCGCCGGAGAGGGTCACTCCTCGCGTAGCAGGAACCCTGTGCGCCGGTCGGCGCACGAGGGCGGAGGCGCAGCGATACGCCTCCGCCACCAGATTAATCAGGACACCGGCCCGTGCGGCAGGGTGGACCGCCCCCGGTCAGTCCTGATCTTCGTCGGGACGGGCCGTGGAGCGGGCCTCGGCGAGTGCCCGCAGGGTGCGTGCGTCGGCGATGGCCTGCTGCTTGGCGATGCCCGGCTGGATGCCGAGCGCGGGCAGGCTGGTGCCGTCGCTGAGGTCGATGAACACCCAGGGGTCGCCGGGGCGCAGGTTCACCTGGATGATCTCGGCCCAGTCCAGGTGGCGTCGGCCGGCGATGTTGACCACGGTGACGCCGGACTCGTCGGCGACGACTTTCGGCCGGGACAGGGTGAGCAGCACACCGAACAGGAGTGCCGCCGTGAGGACGAAGCTGAGGCGCTCCCCGGTGCTGAGCTGCTCCAGCAGCATCGCGATCGTCGTGATGACCACGAAGATCGCGACGCCGGCGGTGAGCAGGACGACGCGGGTGCGCGCCGGCCGGAAGGTGACGGGGAGGGCGGGAAGGTCGGACATCGTTCGGGATCCCTCAGAGACGGCAGGCGTGGATGGCCGTCGTCAGGATGGCCCGGGCGCCGATGTCGTAGAGGTCGTCCATGATCCGCTGGGCTTCCTTGGCGGGGACCATCGCGCGCACGGCGACCCAGCCCTCGTTGTGCAGCGGGGAGACGGTCGGCGACTCCAGGCCCGGCGTGAGCGCGACGGCCTTCTCCAGCTGCTCCACGCGGCAGTCGTAGTCCATCATCACGTACGTCCGGGCCACCAGGACGCCCTGGAGGCGGCGCAGGAACTGCTGCACCTTGGACTCGGCGCTTTCGTCGGCGTCCCCTCCGGTGCGGCGGATAACCACGGCCTCGGACTTCATGATCGGCTCGCCGATGACCTCCAGGCCCGCGTTGCGCAGCGAGGTGCCGGTCTCGACGACGTCCGCGATGACCTCGGCGACGCCCAGCTCTATGGCCGTCTCGACGGCGCCGTCGAGGTGGACGACGGAGGCGTCGATGCCGTGGTCGGCGAGGTGCTGGGCGACGATGCCCTCGTAGGAGGTGGCGACCGTCATGCCGTTCAGGTCCTGGACGCCGCTCGCCGTGCCCGGCTTGGTGGCGTAGCGGAAGGTGGAGCGGGCGAAGCCGAGGGGGAGGATCTCCTCGGCCTTGGCGCCGGAGTCGATCAGCAGGTCACGGCCGGTGATGCCGATGTCGAGCTTGCCGGAGGAGACGTAGATCGCGATGTCGCGGGGGCGGAGGTAGAAGAACTCGACCTCGTTCTCCGGGTCGACGATCCGCAGTTCCTTGGACTCGCGGCGCTGCTGGTAGCCGGCCTCATGCAGCATCTCCGCCGCAGGTCCTGACAGGGAACCCTTGTTGGGGACGGCGATGCGCAGCATGAGGTCGGCTTCCTTTGTTCGTTTCGTACGGGGTGGGTGCGGGGGACGGCTCAGAGGTGGGCGTAGACGTCGTCCAGGGAGATGCCGCGAGCGACCATCATCACCTGGACGTGGTACAGCAGCTGCGAGATCTCCTCGGCGGCTGCCTCCTTGCCCTCGTACTCGGCGGCCATCCAGACCTCGGCGGCCTCTTCGACGACCTTCTTGCCGATGGCATGGACACCCTTGCCCACCAGTTCCGCGGTGCGGGAGGTGGCGGGGTCGCCGTGTGCGGCCTTGTGCTGGAGCTCGGTGAACAGCTCCTCGAACGTCTTATTGGACATGGTGGCGCCCACTTTACGCGTGTGCCGGCCCGGCTATCGCCACGGTTCGGATACTGAGCGGAGGGTGGCCGCGGTGGCCACGGCCGCGGTCACGGCCTCGTGGCCCTTGTCCTCGCGCGACCCCTCGATGCCGGCCCGGTCCAGGGCCTGCTCCTCGGTGTCGCAGGTGAGCAGGCCGAAGCCGACCGGGACGCCGGTGTCGACCGAGACCTGGGTGAGGCCCTGGGTCACGCCCTGGCACACGTACTCGAAGTGCGGGGTGCCGCCGCGGATCACGACGCCGAGGGCGACGATCGCGTCGTAGCCGCGGCCCGCGAGGACCTTGGCGACGACCGGGAGTTCCCAGCTGCCGGGGACCCGCAGCAGGGTCGGCTCGTCGATCCCCAGGTCGTGCAGGGCGCGCAGGGCGCCGTCCACCAGGCCGTCCATCACCTTCTCGTGCCACTGTGCCGCGACGACGGCGACCCGCAGGTCTCCGACGCCTTGTACGGACAGTTCCGGTGCACCCTTGCCGCTCACGTCTCTCCTTGCTGGTCTGTTACTGGTTGCCGCAGGTGGAGACGGGAGTCGTCTCCAGCCAGGGCAGGTCGTGTCCCATCCGGTCCCGCTTGGTGCGCAGGTAGCGGAGGTTGTGCTCGCCCGCCTGTACCGGCATCGGCTCGCGGCCGGTGACCTTGAGCCCGTGGCGGACGAGCGCGTCGGTCTTCTCGGGGTTGTTGGTCATCAGGCGCAGGCTGCGGACGCCGAGGTCGTCCAGGATCTGCGCGCCGGCGCCGTAGTCCCGGGCGTCGGCGGGCAGGCCCAGTTCCAGGTTGGCGTCGAGGGTGTCGTGGCCCTGCTCCTGGAGTTCGTAGGCGCGGAGCTTGGACAGCAGGCCGATGCCGCGTCCCTCGTGGCCGCGCAGGTAGACCACCACGCCCCGGCCCTCGGCCTGGATGCGTTCCAGGGAGGCGTCGAGCTGGGGACCGCAGTCGCAGCGCGCGGAGCCGAAGACGTCGCCGGTGAGGCATTCGGAGTGCACGCGGACCAGGATGTCCGCGCCGTCACCGAGCTCGCCGTGGACGAGGGCGACGTGCTCGACGCCGTCGACGGTGGAGCGGTAGCCGTACGCCGTGAACTCGCCGTGCCGGGTGGGCAGGCGGGTCTCGGCCTCGCGGCGGACGGTGGGCTCGGCGCTGCGGCGGTAGGCGATCAGGTCCTCGATGGAGATGATCGCCAGGCCGTGCTTGCGGGCGAAGGGGATCAGCTCGGGCAGCCGCAGCATCCGGCCGTCCTCCCCGGCGATCTCGACGATCGCGCCGGCCGGGCGCAGACCCGCGAGGCGGGCGAGGTCGACGGCGGCCTCGGTGTGGCCGTTGCGCGCGAGCACGCCGCCGGGCCTGGCGCGCAGCGGGAAGATGTGTCCGGGGCGGACCAGGTCCGACGGCTGGGCCGTGCCGCCGGCGAGCAGCTGGAGCGTGGTGGCGCGGTCGGAGGCCGAGATCCCGGTGCTCACCCCGTGGGCGGCCGTGGCGTCCACGGAGACGGTGAACGCGGTCTTCATCGACTCGGTGTTGTCGTCGACCATCTGCGGGAGCCGGAGCCGGTCCAGTTCGTCGCCCTCCATGGGGGCGCAGATCAGGCCGCGGCACTCGCTCATCATGAAGGCGACGATCTCGGGGGTCACCTTCTCGGCGGCCACGACGAGGTCGCCCTCGTTCTCCCGGTCCTCGTCGTCGACGACCACGATCGGGCGGCCGGCCGCGATGTCCGCGAGGGCCTGCTCGATCGGGTCGAGCGCGAAGTCCTCGAGACCGTCGGTGCTGTACAGGATCGGCGGGATCGAAGGGGTGGCGCGCGGCGCCTCGTTCGGGGTGGTGGCGGGAGACGGGTGGGCGCTCATGCCGGCGCTCCTTCCAGGCTGGGCTGCGCGGCCCCGCGGGAGCGCAGCCACCAGTCGCGCATGCCCCACAGGACGAGCGCGCCGTAGATGACGTAGACGAAGCCGGAGAAGGCGTAGCCGTTGGCGAAGTTCAGCGGGACGCCGACCAGGTCGACCAGCAGCCAGGCGAACCAGAACTCGACCATGCCGCGGGCCTGGGCGTACATGGCGACGACGGTGCCGACGAAGATGTACGCGTCCGGCCAGGGGTCCCAGGACAGGCTCGGGTAGGCCTTGAAGAGGAGGGCCACCGCGACCGTGCCGACGGCGGCGGCGCCGGCCATCGCCGCACGCTCGCGCCAGGTGGCGAAGCGCGGGGTGATGGCGCCGTCCGCGGAGCCGCCCCTGTCACGGTTCCACTGCCACCAGCCGTACAGCGCGACGACCATGACGACGGCCTGCTTGCCCGCGCTGCCGGTCAGGTGGCCGAAGAAGGCCCCGAAGAGGATGAGGCCGGACAGGAACTGGACGGGCCAGCTCCAGATGGACCGGCGCCAGCCGAGGGCGAGGGCGACCAGACCGAGGATGTTGCCGATCATGTCCGACCACAGGATGTGCTGGTCGAAGAGGACGAACGCCTCCGAGTTCAGCTCGTTCACCGGGCCGCCCCCTGACCGGCCATCATCCGCTCGACGTACTTGGCGATGATGTCGACCTCCAGGTTGACCGGGTCGCCGGGCTGCTTGCGGCCGAGCGTGGTCAGGGCGAGGGTGGTCGGGATGAGGCTGACGGTGAAGTGGTCCGGGCCGGCGTCGACGACGGTGAGGCTGATGCCGTCGACGGTGATGGACCCCTTCTCGACGACGTAGCGCGCGAGGTCCTGGGGGAGGGAGATCCTCACGATCTCCCAGTGCTCGGACGGTGTGCGCTCCACCACCTCGCCGGTGCCGTCGACATGGCCCTGCACGATGTGGCCGCCGAGGCGGTCGCCCACCGCGGTGGGGCGTTCCAGGTTGACGCGGGAACCGACGGCGAGGGCGCCCAGGCTGGAGCGGCTGAGGGTCTCGGCCATCACGTCGGCGGTGAACTCGTCGCCCTCGTGGTCGACGACCGTGAGACACACGCCGTTGACGGCGATGGAGTCACCGTGTTTCGCGCCCTCGGTGACGACGGGGCCACGCAGCCGGAAGCGCGAGGCGTCGCCGAGGTTCTCGACGGCGGTGACCTCGCCCAGCTCTTCGACGATTCCGGTGAACACGTCCCGGGTCCTCCTGCCTCTTCGGGCACGGACTCCGGGGCTGTCGATGACGACAGAATGTACGAGCGGGTACACCGGGGCGACGCCGGACAGGGCTCGCCTCATGGACGAACCGGTACGGCGGCGCGCACGAATGCCCGCCCGCCGCGCACTGCCTCCCATCCGGACTTTAACCGTCGGTCCAGGAATTTCACCTGGTCAACCGGTCGCTGGAGGCGACCGGGTCGCGGACTGTAACCGCCGGTTCGGACTTTCACCGACCCCGGAGTGCGCTGCTTCTGGTACAGGGCCAGTGTGCCACGCCTGATCGACGTCCATACGGGTGAGCAGTGTGGGGTAGGTCACAGAGCGTACCGGGGATGTCACGGGGGCGAGGAATGGGCCACGCCTTGGTCCATACCTCTTGACGTAATGGTCTAGTCCTTTTACTGTCGGCGCACGGTCCGGCGACGGTGACGACGGCCCTTGCCCGCCGCCGGACCCCTCAGCGAACACGGCGAACACCCTGGACCAACCGAGCGGCGGGTTGCTTCAGCCTGGCCTCCGCGGCGCGAACAGTTCGTCCTGCGCCTGGTCCCGCGCCGTGAGCAGCGCCCCGCGCAGCACCGCTCCCCCGCCCAGGACGCTGGGCCGCACCTCCGTGGGCAGCGGCGACAACCGCGCGAGCCGGTCCTGGACGCGCCGGGCCAGGACGTGGCCGCCCGCGCGGCCGACCTCGCCGGCCAGCACCACGCAGCCGGGGTCCAGGACGGAGATCACGGCCGCCGCCCCGAGCGCGACCCGGTCGGCGAGGGAGTCGAGGAAACGGTCGGCCGCGGCGGAGGGACCGCGGGACGGACCGGCGGACGAACCAGTAGACGGACCGGAGGACCGATCCTCGGACGCGCCGCCAGACGAACCGGAGGACCGACCGGCGGACGCGCCGGAGGCCACCGCCGCCCGCACGAGCGCCGCCGCGTGCGGCTCGTGCGCGGCGGCCGTGGCCGTCACACCGAACTCCGCCGCGAGGGCCGCCACCGCGCCCGCGCCCGCCAGCGAGTGGAAGCCGCCGTCGCAGCCGGTCGCCGACGGCAGCCCCGCCGTCCCCGGCACCGGCAGGAAACCGATCTCCCCCGCGCCGCCCGAGGCACCCCGGCGCAGCGTCCCGTCGAGCACCACCGCCGCGCCGATGCCCATCCCGAACCAGAGCAGCACGAAGGTGTCCCGGTCCCGGGCCGCGCCGTCGCGCTGTTCCGCCAGCGCCGCGAGGTTGGTCTCGTTCTCCACGCTGAACCGGGCGTCCGGGAGCCGCTCCTGCAGGGCGGCCACCAGGCGCCGGTGCCAGGCGGGCAGGCCCGAGGAGTCGCGGAGTTCGCCGCTCGTCGGGTCGATCAGGCCGGGCGCGCCGATGCCGACGGTGTGCAGCCGTTCGGCCCCGGCCTCCTTCGCCACGCGCTCGACCAGCGCGACCGCCTGCTCCACGGCACCCCCGGTGCCCGCGTCGTCGCCGATCGGTACGGACGCCTCGGCGAGCACCTGCCCGAGCAGGTCGGAGACGACCACGGCGACGCCCTCGGTACGGACGTCCAGAGCGGCCAGATGGGCGCGGTCGGCGACGAGCCCGTACAGCTTCGCGTTCGGGCCGCGCCGCTGTTCGCCGGACTCCCCCACCACCGCGATCAGGCCGGAGTCGGTGAGGCGTTCGACGAGGTCGGCGACGGTCGGCCGGGACAGGCCGGTCAGCTGCTTCAACTGCCCCGCCGTCAGCGGTCCTTCGCGTTGGAGCAGGCGCAGGGCGTGCCGGTCGTTGATGGCCCGGGCGGTGCTCGGGGATGCGGGCATGCCGGGATCCTTCCAGATCGGCGGGGGCCGTTCGCGGACGGTCGGGTGCCCGCTATCTATCAGGCAGGCTTCCTGATAGTTTACGGCCTCGCGCGGGAGGTTGCGGGAAGCGCCGCATGGAGAGCCGCAGAACGGGGAGAGGCCGGAGGATGAGTGACGTGGTCTACGACCGGCACCAGGTGAGGCGGGCCCGGTACGCCGTGGCCGCCGTGTTCGCCGTGCACGGCGCCGTCACCGGCTCGTTCGCCACCCGGGTGCCGTGGGTCCAGGACCACGCCTCGGTCAGCGCGGGACAGCTGGGCCTGGCCCTGGCCTTCCCCGCGCTCGGCGCGTCCGTGGCGATGCCGCTCGCGGGCGGCATCACGCACCGCTTCGGCGCCCGGAACGCCCTGCGCGGCCTCATCGCCCTGTGGACGGTGTCCCTGGTCCTGCCCGCCCTCGCCCCGAACCTGCTGACGCTGTGCCTGGCCCTGTTCGTCTACGGCGCCACGGCGGGCATGGCCGACGTGGCGATGAACGCGCTCGGCGTGGAGGTCGAGAACCGGCTGGGCCGGTCGATCATGTCGGGCCTGCACGGCATGTGGAGTGCGGGCGCCCTGGTCGGCTCGGCGGCGGGCACACTCGCCGCGCACCTGGGATCGGACGCCCGGCTGCACCACGCGCTGGCCGCCGCCGTCCTGACCGTGCTGGGCGTGGCCGCGTGCGGGTGGGTGCTGGACCTGCAGCCCGCCGAGGACGAGGAGCCGCCGCCCCGCTTCGCGCTGCCGCCGAGGTCGGCGCTGCTCATCGGCGCGGTCGGGTTCTGCGCGGTGTTCGCGGAGGGCGCGAGCCTCGACTGGTCGGCGGTCTATCTGCGGGACCAGCTGGGCAGCTCGGCGGGACTGGCGGCCGCCTGCACCACGGGCTTCACGCTCACCATGGCGATCGCCCGGATCGCCGGCGACAAGGTGGTGGACCGGTTCGGCTCGGTGCGCACGGTCCGGGTGGGCGGGGTGCTGGCCGTCGCGGGCGGGCTGCTCATCGTCGTCGCGGACCATCCCGCGGTGGCCATGGCCGGATTCGCGCTGATGGGTCTGGGCATCGCCGTCGTCGTCCCGCTGTGCTTCGCGGCGGCGGGCCGCAGCGGCCCGAACCCCAGCCTGGCCATCGCGGGCGTCGCGACCATCACGTACACCTCGGGCCTGGTCGCGCCGAGCGCCATCGGCGGCCTGGCCGAGGCGACCAGCCTGATGGTGTCGTTCGGTCTGGTGACGGTACTGGCCTGCGGGCTCGTGCTCTTCGCGGGAGTGCTGCGCACGGCCGACCGCGACCGGCCGAAGGTCAGCCGCGACAACAGGCCCGCGCCCGTGGCCGACCCGCGGCCCTGAACTCCTCGCTCCCGGGCACGGCGAGTCCTTCCGTCAGGGCGGGGAGCTCCTCGTTGCGGGGCCGCGGTCGGCGGGCGGCTGGCGGCGGGTGTCGCGGCTCAGCGCGCCAGTTCGTAGGCGTACGACGGCGAGAACGTGCCGGGCGAGCCCTTGCAGCCGTCCGACTCCCCCGGCAGCTTCACCCACAGGTAGGCGTCGATCCGGGCCTGACCGGTGTCCAGCGTGGGCGCCCGGCCGATCATGCGGCCCGAGGGGTCGCACCACTGGCCGGCGGCCGGGGCCCCGTTGCCGTTGCGGCTGGTGTCGATGACGGCGCCCAGACTCGCCGGGCCGCCCAGCGCGTCGAGGACCCGGCGGTCGTAGGCGATCTCGTCGGCCGTGCGGTGGAAGTTGGAGACATTGCTGAAGACGCCGTCGGAGGAGGCGGCCGATGCGGCGCCCGCCTGTCTCAGCCAGCCCGCCTGCTTCGCGGGCGCGTGCCAGCCGGAGTGGCCGGCGTCGTAGTAGACCCGCGCGTCGGGGTTGGCGGCCTTGAGGACGCGGCCCGCGCGGGCCAGCGAGGCGAAGCGGCGGGAGCGTTCGCCCGAGGACAGGCACTCGGCCTGGGCGACCGAGTCGGGCTCCAGGATGACGACGACCTCACCGGAGCCCAGCCCGGCGGCGAAGGCGTCGATCCAGTCGTCGTAGGCGTCCAGTCCGGGCGCTCCGCCCTGCGAGGCGCCACCGCAGTCACGGTCCGGGATGGTGTACGCCACGACCACCGGGACCCGGCCCTGCGCGGCACCGCCCGAGGTGACCGCGCGGACCCGGGAGGTGATGGTCGACGGCGTGAAGTCGGCGAACCAGACCGCCGCCGGCCGGTCGGCGATGCGCGACTCTATGACCGCCTGCCGCGGGTCGCCGGTGTGGGTGCGCACCCAGTCGAGCACCTGGGACTCGGGGTGACGGTAGAGCCGGGTGGACGCGGTGGCGGTCAGGTCCTGCTCCTGGTCCTGCTCCTGGTCCTGGCCCTGGTCCGGCTTCCCGGTCCGCTCCGTCCGTGGGGTCGTCGGCGTGGCACCGGCCTGCTTCCTGAGCGTCGCGGAGGGCGAGACGGGCGCGCCGGTCGGCGGCGAGGCGGACGGTGTCGGTACGGCGGGCAGGGGCGCCAGGTAGGGCGAGTCGGTGACCACGGGCCGCGCCTCGTCGGAGCCGCGCCGTTCGTCGAGCGCGGACACCATCCCGGCCGCGGTGGCGACCGCGACGACGACGGAGGCCACCGTGACCATGGCGGCACGCCGCGCGGTCCTCCTGCGCTCGGTCCGACGCGTGGCCAGTCGCTGAGCACGCGAGCGTGACACGGAGCTGCTCCCCTCCCCCACGACGGACGCGCGTTCCCCCTTTCTGGGGAAGCGCCGGGCCCGCCGGTACCCGGGTCAGCCTAAAGCTGCGACTCTGCCCCCATGGTGCAATGCGAACAATTCACCACCCCCGTGGACACGGTCGTCTCCCGTATGCGCGCGCTCGACGCGGTGCTGCCGGCGGGAGACGGAGTCGCGGTGTTCAACCGCGTCTACCTCGCGGTCACCGAGGCGGTCGACCGACGCATCGACAGTGGCCGGTGCGGGGACCCGCGGGCCGCGATCACGCTGGACGTACGGTTCGCGGAGCGCTATCTGGCCGCCGTCGAGACGGTGGCCGACGAGCGGCGGCCACCGGCCTGCTGGCGGCCCCTGTTCCAGATGCGCCGCCACCCCGGAGTACGCCCGTTGCAGTTCGCGCTGGCGGGCATCAACGCGCACATCGGCCACGACCTCGCGCTCGCCGTCGTGGACACCTGTCGTACGCTCGGCTGCGAACCCGTCGAGCTGGAGGACGAGTTCGACCACGTGGGCGATCTCCTCGTCTCGCTGGAAGAGCGGATCCGCGAGGATCTGATGCCCGGCCCCGACCTCCTCCAGATCGCCGACCCGCTCACCCACCTGCTCGGCTCGTGGAGCCTGGAGCGCGCCCGTGACGCCACCTGGACGGCGGCCCGGGCCCTGTGGGCCCTGCGCGTGCTGCCCGACATCGCCACGGAGTTCACCGAGCGCCTCGACACGGCGGTGGGCCTGGCGGGGCGGATGCTGCTCACGCCCCTGCCCGACCGGTGAGCGGGGGCGGTCCTAGTCCTCCGGGAGTTCGACGGGCGCGATCTCGTCGTACACGTCGCCGGGGCCCGGGTTCGTCGGGTCGGTCGTGCCGCCGAACTGGTGCATGACGCCCCAGACGGCGTTCAGGGCGGTCTGGACGGCGCCCTCGGCCCAGCCGGCCGTCCAGGAGATGTCGTCGCCGGCCAGGAAGACGCCCCGCTGGTGCTCGGGCAGCCGGTCCTGCATGAAGTGGGTGAACAGGCGCCGCTGGTAGCGGTAGTGACCGGGCAGGTTGGCCTTGAACGCGCCCATGAAGTAGGGCTCGTTCTCCCAGGAGACGGTGACCGGGTTGCCGATGATGTGCTTGCGGATGTCGACCTTCGGATAGATCTCGCCGAGCGACTTCAGCATGACCTCCATCCGCTCGTTCGCGGACAGCGGGAGCCACTTGAGGCTGTCGTCGCACCAGGTGTAGGAGAGGCAGATGACGGCGGGCTTGTCGGGGCCGTCGTCGAGGAGGTAGGTGCCGCGGGTCATGCGGTCGGTGAGGGTCATCGACATGACGTCCCGGCCGGTCGGGTTTCCCCGGTCGTCGACGGCCTTGTCCAGCCAGAACGGCCGGTCCACCGGCACGAACAGCTTGCTGGACTCCATGTAGTGGGTGCGCTCGATCGCCGTCCAGTGGTCGATCGGGAAGAGCGAGTCGTCGCAGGCGATCTTCGACAGCAGCATCCAGGACTGGGCGGTGAAGATCACCGCCTGGTACGTGCGGATGTCGCCGTCGGCGTCCGTCACCGTGATCCGGTCGCCGGCGGTCCGGTGCAGCCGGGTCACGGCCGGGCGGGGCTCGCCGTTCCGGTGCAGGCTCGCGAGGGAGGTCCCGTACGGCCAGTGGACGATCTTCTCCGGCTCGCGCTCCCACAGGCGCAGCGGCAGTTGCTGGGAGCCGCCGACGATGCCGCGGTGGTGGTCGTCGGCCTCGGTGTAGACGACGCGGAGGATCTCCAGGATGGAGTTCGGGAAGTCGGTGTCCCAGCCGCCGGTGCCGAAGCCGACCTGGCCGAAGATCTCCCGGTGCCGGAACGACCTGAACGCCTCGGAGTCGCAGAGGAAGCCGTAGAAGGTCTGGTTGTCGAGCTTCTCGACCAGCTCGGCCCAGATCTCCCGGATGCGCGGGACATCGCGCTCGCGCATCGCGCGGTTCATGTCGGAGAAGTCGGCGCCCTCTTCCAGGCAGGCGTTCCAGGCGGCGGCGACGTCCCGGTAGACCTGGGGCAGGTCGTCGATGGTCTCGGCGTAGTGCGACTCGCCCTTGAGGTCGACGACGGTCGAGGGGGTCGCCTCGGAGAGGGGGTTGGGGAACGGGCGGGTCTCGAGGCCCACCAGGTCGATGTAGTGCTGCAGGGCCGTGGAGGACGGCGGGAAGCGCATCGCGCCCATCTCCGCGGTGAGGGACGGGTCGCAGCCGTCGAAGCCGACCGTCCGCAGCCGGCCCCCGATCCGGTCCGCCTCGTAGACGACGGGCTTGAGGCCCATCTTCATCAGCTCGTACGCGGCCACGATGCCGGACAGACCGCCGCCGATGACCGCCACCTCGGTGCCGTGCTCGGTCGCCGGGATCTGGCCGAGGCCCGCCGGATGGGCGAGGAAGTCGTCGTAGGCGTACGGGAAGTCCGGGCCGAACATGGTGATCGGCGGCTGCTGCTCGTCTGCGTGCTCGACGGCGTTGGGCACGGTGGACGTCATGGGGTACGGACTCCTTGCGGAAAGAACTCGGGGGGTGTCGGGGACGTCAGGAGGGTGTTTCAGACCAGGGCCCCGTAGAGGCCGGGGCGCCGGTCCCGCAGATACGGGTTGGCCTCGCGGGAGGCGGCGAGGAAGGCGGGGTCGACATCCGCGAGCAGCAGTGCGTCGGCGCGGCCGGCCCGGGTGCGGGCGACCCCGTCGGGTCCGGCGAGGGTGGAGAGGCCGACGAACTCGAACTCCCCCTCCTGGCCGACCCGGTTGACGTAGGCGACGTACATCTGGTTCTCGAAGGCGCGCACCGGCACGACCGACTCGGCGACGAACTGGAACGGGTGCATCTGCGCGGTGGGCACCAGGAGCAGGTCGGTGCCGGCGAGGGCGTGGGCGCGGACGTTCTCCGGGAACTCGACGTCGTAGCAGATCATCAGGCCGACCCGCAGACCGTCGAGCTCCGCCTGGACGACGGGCTGCTCGCCCGGGGTGAAGTGGTCGCGCTCGAAGCAGCCGAAGAGGTGGGTCTTGCGGTAGTTGGCCAGGCGGGTGCCGTCGGCGGAGATCAGCTGGGCGGAGTTGAAGACCGTCCCGCCGGCCCGCTCCGGGTAGCCGTAGGCGACGGCGAGGCCGTGCCGGGTGGCGAGCTCGGCGACCGCGTCCGCCGAGTCGCCGTCGGCGGGCTCGGCGAGGCGGCCGATGTCGTCGCCGACGGCGTAGCCGGTGAGGAACATCTCCGGCGCGGCCAGCAGCCCGGCGCCCGCGGCGGCGGCCCGGCCCGCGGCCTCGTCGAGAACCTTGAGGTTCGCGGCGATCGAGCCGGGGCGGCCGGAGCTCTGGAGCAGGGCGGTGCGCATACGTGTGTTCCTCACCGGGCGGAAAAGGGCGTTCGTGGGGGCCACAAGGTGTTTGCGGGGGCCACGTAGACGGTACGGGCGACGGGCTCGGGGCGACAAGAAGCAGCCGTTGCGCGCCGGTGCGCTGATCGTTGCGCGCTCGGCCCGGCAGACGGCGATTCGTTGCGCGCCCCCCCTGCCCTCCCGTACGACTGCCCCTGCCGACGGGTCCGGGGACTTCGTTACACCCGCCCCACCCCCTCCCGCACGACTGCCCCACCGGCGGGTCCGGGGACTTCGTTACGCGCCTCGCTCCCCCTCCCGCGCGGCTGCCTCACCGACGGGTCCGGGACTTCTTTACGCGCCTCGCTCCCCCTCCCGCGCGGCTGCCTCACCGACGGGTCCGGGCTCCTCGCGCGCCGGCCCCCAGCAGGAGTGCGGTCACCAGGTACGGGACGGCGAACAGGGCGAAGACGGTGCCGTGGGAGGCGACGCCGGCGGCCGTCGCGTAGCCGGCGTACACGGCGACCGTGGCCAGCTCCGTGCCCAGGCTCGCGACCGAGGTCAGGGTGGCCCGGCCGGTGTCCTCGATGCGGTGCTGGAGCCGGACGTCGGCGAGCACCGTCGCCAGCTGGAAGGCGCCGAAGGCGAGGGCCACCAGGACGAGCGCGGCGGGTGTCCGCGCGCCCGACCCCACGGCCAGGGCGAGCGCGGCACCCGCCAACAGCCGGGCGAGCCCGCCGCTGCCGAGCCGTTCGGCCCGGCCGGCCAGCAGGCTCCCGGCCGTGGCCCCCGTCCAGATCAGCAGAAGCAGCCAGGGGACGGCCTCGTCCGGGACGCCGGTGTCCCGCGCCAGCAGCGGCGTGTACTCGTCGAGCGCGCCCCACACCGCACCGACGGCCGGGACGAGCAGCATCGCCCGGCGCAGCGACCGGTCACCGCGGGCCACGGCGAGGCCGTCCCGCAGGGCCGCGGACCAGCTCTCACCCCCGGTGCCCGGTGTCCGATGCTCCGGGAAGCGGGTCGCGGTCAGCGCGGTGAGCAGACAGGCCAGCACGCTCGCCGCGCCGACGGCCGGGTAGCCGCCGAGGGCGAACACCGGTCCGGCGGCCCCCATCGCCGCCATCACCGCCAGCAGTCCCGCGGCGCGGGCCCGGCCCGTCACCCGCGCGTACTGGTCGGCCGCGCCGAGCCGGTCCAACTCCTCGTACACCAGGGCCTCCAGCGCCCCGGAACCGAGCGCTCCGCGCGCGCCCCACAGGACGAAGCCGACCGCGAAGGCCCCGTACGAGGGGACCAGCACCCACAGGGCGAAGCCGACCGCGGTGAGCAGCGGGCCGAGCCACAGCAGCAGCCGGCGGGAGACGGCGTCGGCCCAGGCGCCGGACGGCACCTCCAGCAGGACACCGGTGAGGGACCACAGGGCGAACAGTGAGGAGATCTGCCAGACCGACAGACCGGTGTCGGCGAACAGCAGCGCGTACACCGGATACAGCAGGACGAAGTCGTCGAGGAACGCGTAGCCGTACAGCGTGGCCGTGAGCCGCCGGACACCGGTGGCGGGCACGGGCGCGGGTGAGAGTGTCATGAGGCCTTCCCACAGGGACGAATCGGACGCCGGAGGTACGGCGGCCGAGGCGGCCCTCGGGAGGCACGGCTGGTGGATCAATGTCGCCAGGTCATGGCACCGATGGTAGTCGTGGTCAGGCGGCCGGCACGAGCGGATTTCCCGGTCCTCGCCTACGGTGGGCACGCCGGCCGGGCATCCGGGGGAGGACACATGGAGAGCGCCACGCTGCCGCACGTCGACGAGCACACCACGGTCGTCGCGGCGGAGGCCGACGCCGTGCGGCTCGCCGTCGGTGCCGTCCTGGACCACTCCTTCGGGAGCGGCCGGGCGGTCCGCTACGCGCGCCTGGTCGGCTGTGCCGACCGGACGGCCTCCGGGCCCCGGCCCCTGGCGCGGGGATCGACGCTGCCCGGTTTCCGGGTGGCCGCCGCGGTCCCGGGCCGGGAGCTGGTCCTCGTGGGCCGCCATCACTTCGCCACGTACGCCCTGGTCTTCCGCTTCGACGGGGCCGGCCCGGGCCGCGTCCGGCTGCGGGCCGAGACCCGGGCGAGGTTCCCCGGCCCGTTCGGTGCCCTCTACCGGCTGCTCGTCATCGGCACGGGGCACGCGGTGCTCGTGCGGCGCCTGCTGTCGGCGATCCGCGACCGGGCGGAGCGGGACCGTGCCGGGACGCAGCCAGACCGGTGAGGCGGGAGGGCGACCGACCGGCGTGGAGTGACACCGGCCAGGGCGGACTGACACCGGCCAGGTCTGCGAGCCCGACGCGGCTCCGCGGCCGGACGCGCGGAACCGCTCAGGTCGGCGAGCCCGACGAGAAGCGGCGCAGCAACGGCGACAGCACCAGTACGGACTTCGTCCGTTCCACGAACGGCTCCCCCGCGATGCGTTCCAGGACCCGTTCGAAGTGCCGCATGTCGGACGCGAAGACCTGGACGACCGCGTCCGCGTCACCGGTGACGGTCGACGCGGCCACGACCTCCTGGTAGCGCTCCAGACCCCGCTGGATGGTCTCCGGCGAGGTGTTGGACCGGCAGTAGATCTCGACGAAGCCCTCGGTCTCCCAGCCGAGGGCCGCCGGGTCCACCCGGACGGTGAATCCGGTGATGGCCCCGGTGGCCCGCAGGCGGTCCACGCGCCGTTTCACGGCGGGGGCGGACAGGCCGACCAGCTGGCCGATGTCCGCGTAGGAGCGGCGGGCGTCCTCGGCGAGGGCGTGCACGATGCGTTCGTCGAGATGGTTCAGCACGGTGAGTGGATCACTTCTCGGATGGTGCGAGTCGGGAGCGGCGATGGCCGTACACGAAGTAGAACACGAGCCCGACGGCCATCCAGATCCCGAAGACCACCCAGGTGACGGCGGACAGGCTGCCCATCATCCAGAGGCAGAAGGCGAAGCCCAGGGCGGGCAGCACCGGCGACAGCGGCACCCGGAAGGTGCGGGGCATGTCGGGGCGGGTCCGGCGCAGCACGACCACGGCCACGTTGACGAGCGCGAAGGCGAACAGCGTGCCGATGCTGGTGGCGTCGGCGAGCTGGCCGAGCGGGATGGCGGCGGCGAGGACACCGCAGAACAGCGACACGATCAGGGTGTTGGCGCGGGGCGCGCCGGTCTTCGGGTGGACACGGGCGAACACCTTGGGCACCAGGCCGTCCCGGGACATCGCGAAGAGGATGCGGGTCTGGCCGTAGAGCACGGTCAGGACGACGCTCGCGATGGCGATGACCGCGCAGAACGCCAGCAGGGTGCCCCAGAAGGTCTGCCCGGTGACCTCGCGCATGATCTGGGCGAGCGCGGCCTCGGAGTCGGTGAACCCCTGCCAGGGCTTCGCGCCGACGGCGACGGCGGCGACCAGGACGTACAGGGCGGTCACGATGACCAGGGACAGCATGATCGCGCGCGGCAGGTCGCGCTGCGCGTTCGTGGCCTCCTCGCCGGCCGTGGAGGCGGCGTCGAAGCCGATGTACGAGAAGAAGAGCGTCGCCCCGGCCGCGCTCACCCCGGCCATGCCGAGCGGCATGAAGTCCTCGTAGTTGCCGGAGCGGAAGCCCTGGACGCCGATCGCGCAGAACAGCACCAGCGCGGCGATCTTCACGACGACCATGACGGTGTTGGCGCGGGCGGACTCACGGGCACCGCCCAGCAGGAAGGCCATCGCGAGCAGGACGACGATCAGCGCCGGCAGGTTGAAGACGCCGCCGTCGCCGGGCGGGGCGGACAGCGCGTCCGGGATGGTGACGCCGATCGTCCCGTCCAGCAGCTCGTTCAGGTACTCGCCCCAGCCGACGGCGACGGCGGCGACCGAGACGCCGTACTCCAGGATCAGACACCAGCCGCACACCCAGGCGATCAGTTCGCCCATCGTTGCGTATGCGTACGAGTACGAGGAACCGGCGACCGGGATCGTCCCCGCCAGTTCGGCGTAGGACAGGGCCGAGAAGAGGGCGGTGAGGCCCGCGATCACGAAGGAGAGGGTGACGGCCGGTCCCGCCTTGGGGACGGCTTCACCGAGGACCACGAAGATGCCGGTGCCGAGGGTGGCACCGATGCTGATCATGGTCAGCTGCCACAGCCCGAGGGAGCGGCGCAGACTGCCTCCCTCGCCCTGCCCGCCCTCCGCGACCAGCTGTTCCACCGGCTTGCGGCGCATGAGGCGCACGCCGAGCCCCGGGGACGAGGGGGCCGTCCGGCTGTGCTGTTGCGGGGGTGCGCCTTGGTCGAGCACGCGCTGACTCCTTTGTCGCTGCCTGCGGGGCGGCGGGGACCGGCGGCACTCCTGCGAGGGCAGGAACCCGCCGAGCGGGGTCCCCGCCACACCATCTACAGGGGATGACCCTACGAGGCGGACCATTGCCCGTGTAATGCAGCAACCTTGCGCGTCTCCGCAAGATCGTTGCGTTCATCGGGGGTGGGCGGGTGTTCGTTGCGCGGCGGCTTCCGACCGTTGCGCGGGGCCGTGGCCGGCCGGTCGTCCGGCATCCTGGGCAGCGCTGTGAGCAGCGCCGTTCCGGATGCCCGGTGACCGCGGGCCTCGGGGGCCGGTCAGCTCCAGCTGGCGTGCAGCGGCTTGCCCTCCGCGTAGCCGGCCGCGCTCTGGATGCCGACGACGGCCTTCTCGGCGAACTCCTCCAGGGAGCCGGCGCCGGCGTAGGTGCAGGAGGAGCGGACGCCCGCGATGATCGAGTCGATCAGGTCCTCGACGCCCGGGCGGGCCGGGTCGAGGAACATGCGGGAGGTGGAGATGCCCTCCTCGAACAGCGCCTTGCGGGCCCGGTCGTACGCCGACTCGTCGGAGGTGCGGTTGGCCACGGCCCGCGCGGAGGCCATGCCGAACGACTCCTTGTAGGGGCGCCCGCCCGCGTCGTGCTGGAGGTCGCCCGGGGACTCGTAGGTGCCCGCGAACCAGGATCCGACCATCACGTTGGACGCTCCGGCCGCGAGCGCCATGGCGACATCGCGCGGGTGGCGGACACCGCCGTCGGCCCACACGTGCTTGCCGTACTTCCTCGCCTCGGCCGCGCACTCCAGAACCGCCGAGAACTGCGGCCGGCCGACGCCGGTCATCATGCGGGTGGTGCACATGGCACCGGGCCCGACGCCGACCTTGACGATGTCGGCGCCGGCCTCGACGAGGTCGCGCACCCCCTCCGCGGCGACGATGTTGCCCGCGACGATCGGCACCTGCGGGTCGAGGCCGCGCACCAGCCGGACCGTGCTGATCATCGACTCCTGGTGGCCGTGCGCCGTGTCGATGACGAGCGTGTCGACGCCCGCGTCCAGCAGTTGCTTGGCCTTGGCCGGGGCCTCGCCGTTGATCCCGACGGCGGCGGCGATCCGCAGGCGGCCCCGCGCGTCCGTGGCGGGCGTGTACAGCGTGGCGCGCAGGGCGCCCTTGCGGGTGAGGATGCCGGCGAGGCGGCCGTCCTGGTCGACGGCGGGCGCGTAGCGGCGGTTGGCGTGGTCCAGCCGGTTGAAGGCCTCACGCGGGTCGATGTCCGCGTCGAGCAGCAACAGGTCCTTCGACATGACCACTTCGAGCTGGGTGAAGCGGTCGACACCGGTGAGGTCGGAGTCGGTGACGACGCCGACCGGCCTGCCCTCCCCGTCGACGACCACGCCGGCGTTGTGGGCACGCTTGGGCAGCAGCGACAGCGCGTCGGCGACGGTCTGGTGCGGGGCCAGCACGATCGGCGTGTCCAGGACGTGGTGGCGGCTCTTCACCCAGGTGACGACCTCGGTGACGACCTCGATCGGGATGTCCTGCGGAATGACGACGAGCCCACCGCGCCGGGCCACGGTCTCGGCCATCCGGCGCCCCGCGATGGCGGTCATGTTGGCGACGACCAGCGGAATCGTGGTGCCGGTGCCGTCCGGGGAGCTGAGGTCCACGCCCTGCCGCGAGCCGACCGCGCTGCGGCTCGGGACCATGAACACGTCGTCGTACGTCAGGTCGTACGGAGGCTTGATGTCGTTGAGGAAACGCACGTGCTGCACATCCCAGTCGATCAGAGGTGGCCCCCGGACAGGTCAGCCAGGGGGAAGAGCACGTACTTCATTGTCCCATGGCGGCCGGTACGCGCTGCCCGGTCACATCGTCCAGGCTGGTCGGAGGGGTCCTTGGAGGATTCTCCAAGGGTGGGGGCGTGGGGAGCGTCAGGTGCGGTGGACCACGAGGGGGCGGCCGCGGCGGCGTACCACCACGACCGCCCCCGATGGGCGTTCGTCAGATCCCGTCGGGATCCGCCCGGTTGAGGGCGGGCTTCGGCGTCGGCCCCGCCGTCATCAGGTAGTCCGCCGCCGACGTGTCCGTCACCAGGCTGGTGACGAGCCCCGACCGCAGCACCGCGTCGATCGCGGCGGCCTTCCGCTGCCCGCCCGCGATCGCGACGACCTCGGGGACCCGGCGGAGCTGGTCGGCCTTGACGGTGATGCACCGCTCGCCGAGGTCCCGCCCGACCCGGCGGCCGTCGGAGTCGAAGAGGTGCGCGGACATCTCGGCGGCGACACCGAGCGAGGCGTAGTGCGACCGTTCCTCGTCGCTGAGCATGTCGTGCACCGTCGAGATGCCCGGCTCCCAGGAGCCGATGGAGACGCAGGCGACCGTGACCTTGTCGAAGTACTCGAAGGCCCGGGCGATCCCGGTCTGGTGGCGCAGCGCCTGGGCGGTGGCCGCGTCCGGCAGCAGCATCGGCGCGTAGATGGGATGGGCGTCGCCGCCCGACACCTGGGCGGCCCGGCGGACGGCCTCGACCGAGCCGCGCTCGGCGGTCCCGGCGTCGTACACGCCCGTCAGCTGCACGACCGTGCAGGGCGGCAGCCGGTCGAGCGCCGCCGCCATGTGGATCGTGGACCGGCCCCAGGCCAGGCCCAGCACATCTCCTTCGTTCAGCAGTTCGCCGAGCAGGTCGGCGGCCACTTCCCCCAGGTTCTCCGGGTCGGGCGAATCCTGGGCCTCGGCCGGGGACTCGACCACGACGGCGTGCCTGAGGCCGTACCGGGCGCGGAGCGCGTCCGAGCGCTCGGCGTCCAGTTCGGCCGGCACGCGGATCTCGATCCGTACGAGATCCCGTTCGAGAGCCGTTTCCAGGACCCGGGCCACCTTGAAGCGGCTGACGCCGAACTCCTCGGCGATCTGGATCTTGGACTTGCCCTCTAGGTAGAAGCGGCGGGCCATGGCCGCCGCCTGCACCAGCTCAGCGGGTCCCATCCGCATGGCTGACCGGCCCGCCGACATACCCGACACGGCGATCTCCTCACTGCTGTTCACATCGTGGATTCGCCGTTCATCCTCGCAGATACGGCGCGCTTGATCAGCCCTGATGAGAGTCGTTCACGTTCCCTTGGTTCCGTGGTCGCACGCCCAGCTCGCCTTGGCGGTGGCCGCCTCGGCCTGCGTGCGCAGTGCACGTACCGCCTCGGCCGGGTCGGACGCCCCGTACACCGCCGATCCCGCGACGAGGACGTCGGCGCCCGCGTCCGCGCAGCGCTCGATGGTGGAGGCCGAGACTCCGCCGTCGACCTGGAGCCACAGTTCGAGGCCGCGCTTGGTGATCAACTCGCGGGTGCGGCGAATCTTGGGGAGCATGATGTCCAGGAAGGCCTGACCCCCGAAGCCCGGCTCGACCGTCATGATCAGCACCATGTCGAGCTCGGGGAGCAGGTCCTCGTACGGCTCGATGGGCGTCGCCGGCTTCAGCGCCATGGAGGCGCGGGCGCCCTTCGCGCGGATCTCCCGGGCCAGCCGGACGGGAGCGGCGGCCGCCTCCACATGGAAGGTGACGGACGAGGCCCCCGCCTCTACGTACTGGGGCGCCCACCGATCGGGGGCCTCGATCATCAGATGGCAGTCCAGCGGAGTGTCCGTAGCACGGGCCAGTGACTCTACGACCGGCACACCGAGCGTGAGGTTCGGGACGAAATGGTTGTCCATGACGTCGACGTGGAGCCAGTCGGCTCCTTCGACCGCCTTCGCCTCGTCCGCGAGACGGGCGAAGTCGGCGGACAGGATGCTGGGGTTGATCTGCACGGCCATGACCCAAGCCTCCCATGTCCGGGCACGAATGGTCGCGCCGGTCCGGACCTGAGCCGTTCATCGGATGTTGTACGGGTGCCGCACCTGCCATGCTGGGCGGCCGATCGCGTCGACACGGCGCTACGGGGGTGGCCATGACCGAGCCGCAGGAGACCAGGCAGGGACAGTCGGGGAAGCGCGGCATCGGGCATCTGGTGTGCGGGCGGCGTGCCAAGTGGCTGGTGCTGGTGCTGTGGCTCGTGGTGCTGTTCGCCACCGCGCCGTTCGCCCAGAAACTCACCGACGCCCAGGACAACGACGCGGCCTCCTGGCTGCCCGGATCCGCCGAGTCCACCCAGGTCCTCCAGCTCTCCGAGGACTTCAGGCCGGAGCAGATCCCCGCGATCGTCGTGTACGCCCGCGAGGACGGCCTGACCGCCCAGGACCGGGCCCGGATCACCGAGGCCACGGAGGAACTCAAGCAGCTGACCGCGCACGGCGTGCGCGGCGACGAGACCCGGGGACCGGTCTACGACCGGCAGACCGATCCGCGCGCCGCCCAGATCCTGGTGCCGATCACGATGGACGAGGAGGGCTGGGAGCGGATCGCGCCCGCGGTCGACTCCATGCGCGAGATCGCCGGCGAGGGCGGCAACGGACTCGCCGTGCACGTCACGGGCCCGGGCGGCACCTCCGCGGACTTCTCCGAGGCCTTCGAGGGCATCGACTCCACACTGCTGATCTCGGCGATGGCCGTGGTCATCATCATGCTGCTCATCACCTACCGCAGCCCCACCCTGATCCTGGTGCCGCTGCTGTCGGTGATCGCCGCCCTGTTCACCGCGCAGGCGCTGATCTACTTCCTGGCGGAGCACGCGGGCCTCACGGTCAACGGCCAGAGTGCCGGCATCCTGACGGTGCTCGTGTTCGGCGCGGGGACGGACTACGCCCTGCTCCTGGTCGCCCGCTACCGCGAGGAGCTGCGCCGGCACGAGGACCGGCACGAGGCGATGGCGCTGGCCCTGCACCGCGCGGGCCCGGCGGTGCTGGCCTCCGGCGCGACGGTCGTCCTGAGCATGCTGGTCCTGCTGGCCGCCGAGATGAACTCCACCAGCGGCCTCGGCCCGGTCGCGGCGATCGGTGTCGCGGTCGCCGTGCTGGCGATGATGACGCTGTTCCCGGCGCTGCTGGTGATCTTCGGCCGCTGGATCTTCTGGCCGGCGAGTCCGCGCTTCGGCGCGGAGGACCCCAGCGAGCGGGGCCTGTGGGCCCGGCTGGGCCGCCGGATGGCCCGCCGCCCGCGGATGGTCTGGGGCGTCACGGCGGTGGCGCTGGCGGTCTGCTCGCTCGGTCTGATCCAGCTGCGCGCGGAGGGCATCGGCAACGCGGACGCGTTCACCGGGAAACCGGACTCGATCGTCGGCCAGGAGGTGTCCGCGCGCTACTTCCCGGCGGGCAGCGGCGATCCGCTCGTCGTCGTCAGCAACCAGGAACAGGCCCGGCAGGTGGGCGAGGCGGTCGCCGCCACCCGGGGCGTCGTCCCCGAGTCGCTCGGCCTGCCGCCGGGTACGAAGCCGGCCTTCGAGGGCAAGGTGCTGTTCGAGGCCACCATGACCGCCCCGTCCGACAGCGAGGCCGCGAAGCAGACCGTGGAGCGGGTCCGGGACGCCGTGCACGCGGTGCCGGACGCCGACGCCCAGGTGGGCGGCGGCACGGCGGCCCTGCTGGACATGGACGAGGCGACCACGCATGACAATCTCCTGATCATCCCGCTGGTGCTGATCGTCGTCCTGCTGATCCTGTGCGGGCTGCTGCGCGCCCTGATCGCCCCGCTGCTGCTGGTCGGCACGGTGATCCTGTCGTTCGCCGCCGCCCTCGGCATCAGCGCGCTCGCGTTCCGCCACGTGTTCGACTACGCGGGCGAGTCGACCGACTTCCCACTGTTCGTCTTCGTCTTCCTGGTCGCCCTGGGCATCGACTACAACATCTTCCTGACCACCCGGATCCGCGAGGAGGCCGCCCACCAGGGCACCCGCAAGGGCGCGGTGACGGGCCTGGCCGCGACCGGCGCGGTCATCACCTCGGCGGGCCTGGTCCTCGCGGGCACCTTCGCCGCCCTGGCCACCCTCCCGATGGTCGCCTTCGCCGAACTCGGCTTCGCGGTGGCCCTGGGCGTGCTCCTCGACACCTTCATCGTGCGGTCGGTGCTGGTCACGTCCCTGTTCCTGGACGTCGGCCCGAAGGTGTGGTGGCCGCACCGGCTGGCCCGCGAGGACGGCGGGCCGCACGCCCCCGAGACGGTGGGGGCAGGAGTCAGCCGGTCCGCCGAATGAGCGCCAGGTACATGGCGTCGGTCCCGTGCCGATGCGGCCACAGCTGTACGTCGGGGCCCTCGCCGAGGTCCGGCACGCCCGGCAGCAGCGGGCGGGCGTCGACGAGTTCGGCCTCGGGCCACTGCTTGAGCACGTCGTCGACGACGGCCCGGGTCTCGGCGAGGTGCGGCGAGCAGGTCGCATAGCCGACGATCCCGCCGACCCGTACGGAGTCCAGCGCCGTCCGCAGCAGCCCGCGCTGGAGCGGCGCGAACCCCTCCAGGTCCTCGGGCCGCCTGCGCCACCGCGCCTCCGGCCGCCGCCGCAACGCGCCGAGACCGGTGCACGGCACGTCCATCAACACCCGGTCGAAGACACCGGGCCGCCACGGCGGCCGGGTCCCGTCGGCGGCGATCACCTGGTAGGGGCCCGGGTTCCCGGCCAGGGACCTGGCGACCAGCCCGGCCCGGTGCGGCAGTTTCTCGGAGGCGAGCAGCAGGGCTCCGCGCTCGGCGGCGAGGGCGGCGAGCAGCGCCGCCTTGCCGCCGGGCCCGGCACATCCGTCCAGCCACTTCCCGTCCGGACCGTCCAGCGGCGCGTTGGCCAGGGCCAGGGCCACGAGCTGGCTGCCCTCGTCCTGCACCCCGGCCCGGCCCGCCCGTACGGCGTCGACGGCGCCGGGTTCGCCGCCCTCGGCCAGCCGGACGGCATACGGCGACCAGCGGCCCGGCTCCGCGGACTCCTCCCGGAGCAGCTCGTCGGCGGTGGACCGCCCCGGCCGGGCGACGAGGGTCACCGCGGGCCGCTCGTTGTCGGCCGCCAGCAGTTCCTCGATCCCGGCCCGGCCGCCGCCGAGGGAGTCCCACAGCGCGGAGACGACCCAGCGGGGGTGGGAGTGCACGAGGGCCAGGTGGTCCTCGGGATCCTCGTCGTAAGGCGGTGCGACCTTCGCGATCCACCCGTCCAGATCGTCCTGCGCGACCTTCCGCAGCACGGCGTTGACGAACTTCGCCCGCCCGTCGCCGAGCACCACCCGGGCCAGCTCGACGGAGGAGGAGACGGCGGCATGCGTCGGGATCCTGGTCCCGAGCAGCTGGTGCGTGCCGAGGCTGAGCACATCGAGCACCGGCGGATCGACCTCACGCAGCGGGCGGTCGACACAGGCGGCGATGACGGCGTCGTACGTCCCCTGCCGTCGCAGCGTCCCGTACACCAGCTCGGTCGCGAGGGCCGCGTCCCGGGCGTCGAAGTCGTCCTTCTCCCGCGCCTTGCGCAGCAGCGGCGGCAGGACGAGGTTGGCGTACGCGTCCCGCTCGTCCACGGCCCGCAGCGCCTCGAAGGCGAGGATGCGGACGGGGTCCTTCTGGGGCCGGCGGTAGGGCTTGGCGGGCCTGCGGGGCCGACGGGGCTGGTCGCTCACGAAAAAGGTGCTCCGGATTTCAGGCGGGGATGCCCACCAAGCGTAAGTCCGCGGCCCCCCGCGTCACGCGCCGAGGGTCTCACCGTCCGCGATGCGCACGCCCCGGGCCCAGTCGGCGGCCTTCATCGGCTTCTTGCCCTGGGCCTGCACCCACAGCAGTTCCACGGCGTACGACCCGGTGCCCACGTGCACGTCGTTCTTGCCGACGGCGAGCACACCGGGCGCGAGATCGGTCCGCTCCGGCACGGACCGGACCTGGACGAGCTTGAGCCGCTCGCCGCGGAAGACGGTCCAGGCACCCGGCGCGGGCGTGCACCCGCGCACCACCCGGTCGACGCGCAGCGCGGGCGCCGTCCACTCCACCCGGGCGTCCTCGACAGTGATCTTCGGGGCCACGGTGACGCCCTCGGCCGGCTGCGGTACGGCCTTCAGGGTGCCCTCCTCGATCCCGTCCATGGTCGCGGCGAGCAGGCCGGCGCCCGCGAAGGCGAGCCGGGTCAGCAGGTCGCCGCTGGTGTCGGTGGGCCGGACGGTCTCGGTCACCGTCCCGTACACGGGCCCGGAGTCGAGGCCTTCCTCGATCAGGAAGGTGGACGCGCCCGTCAGCTCGTCGCCCGCCATGATGGCGTGCTGCACGGGCGCCGCCCCGCGCCAGGCGGGCAGCAGCGAGAAGTGCAGGTTGACCCAGCCGTGCACGGGGATGTCGAGGGCGACGCGGGGCAGCAACGCCCCGTAGGCGACGACCGGACAGCAGTCGGGCGCGATCTCCCTGAGCCGCTCCAGGAACTCCGGATCCCGCGGCTTGGCGGGCTTCAGCACCTCGATCCCGGCCTCCTCGGCCCGCTCGGCGACGGGAGAGGCGACCAGCCTGCGACCCCGCCCGGCCGGCGCGTCGGGCCGGGTGACGACGGCGGCCACCTCGTGCCGCCCGGAGGCGAGCAGAGCGTCCAGAGCGGGAACGGCGACCTCGGGGGTGCCGGCGAAGACGAGCTTCATGGGTGGGTTCGCGCCTCTCGGGCAGTGCTGATGCGGGCAGCGCCCAAGTCTATGACCACGGGCGCAAAGCCGCCGCCGACGGCCGACCCGCGGAACGCGAGGCCGACGATCAAGGCGCGATCACCCTTTCGGGGGCGTACACGTATGTCCCCACGCCCCCCGTGCGTGACCAGCGGAGCGAATCGGCGTTGGTCAAGAAAGAGTTGACCCCAACGGGCCGCACATCGCGCGGCCCGCTCCTTTTCAACGCCGGTTCGAGAGGCTTGTTCATGGCCGACCACGCAACCCACGACGCCCAGGCTCGGGCCAGCCTGCACTTGCTGGTGCGGGACATCGAGCGGGTCCGCCGGCAGGTGGACGCACTGCGCACGCTGACCGCCCAGTTGGGCAACGTCTACCGCCCGCGCCGCTCCGGCCCGTCCGCGGGCTTCGTCGTCTACGGACGCGCCCCCGCTCCGACGGTCCGTCTCGCCCAGGAACTGCGGGACAGTGTCGAGACCCTGGTCACGGCCGCCGTGGACTTCGACCGCTCACTCGGCTTCTCGTGGGACGCGGTGGGTTCCGCGCTGGGGGTCACCAAGCAGGCGGTGCACCGCCGTTACGGCGCCCGGCGGGCCGCGACCCAGGCCGCCGCCGAGACCGAGCGGGCCGCGGACCCCTCGGCCTCCCGCACGGTCAACGTGGGCGCCGGCATCTCCACGGTGCCGACGGTCCCCGCCGCCCGCTCCATGCCCACCCAGCCGACCGCGGGCAGCCCGTCCCTCCGCGACGAGGCCAGGCCCACCGCGTTCCCCGGCCCCCGCAACGGCTGACCCGTCCCGCTGTCCCCTGCCCTCCCGGCCCACGTCCGGGAGGGCAGACGTGTGTCGGTGGGGCCCCGTTCCGGGGGCTGCCGCAGACATCCCGGGGGCCGGCACAGGCCGGGACGGGCTGAGCGGGGTCGGCCGACGTGTCCCGTCCCACGGGCCGGGGTGGCATCCGCCCGGGCGGGACAGCCCGACCCGCCTGGGGTGCCGGCCCACCCCACCCAGGAGCGAGCCACCCGCCCGACCGGCCCGCCCACGCACGCCCCCGGCAGCCGGTTCCTCGGCGCGGACGTCCCCGTCAGCAAGACAACGAGGCCGGTCGAGGCAGGACGGCAGGACAGGCCCACCGCGCCGAGCCCGGGTCTGCCGGCCCACCCCACCCAGGAGCGAGCCACCCGCCCGACCGGCCCGCCCCACCGACAGACGCACGTCCCAGCAGCCGGTTCCTCGGCGCGGACGTCACACCGTGGGTGAGACAGCGGAAGCCGGGCAGGACAAGCCCGGACCGGTCGGCCCGGACACGCCTGGCCGTGATGAGCCGGGTCGGCCGACCCAGCCCGTCCGGTCACGATTGCGCACTCACCCGATGTCCGGCGGATCGATCCGCACCCGGACCGCCGCCTCCGCACCCCCGCGCGCCATCCGCGCCGCCTGCGCCGCCTTCAGGGCGGACGCCAACGCCGCCCCGCTCCCCGGCGGCACCCGGACCAGCGCCCGCTCCCCGGACTCCCCGCCGGGCGGCGCCCCGGCCCGGCGCGGGCGGCCGTCGACGCCGACGGGAACCGGGACCGGGCCCAACACCTGGGCGTCCGACGGCAGTTCCACCGCCCGCAGGAACTCGGCGACCGCTTCCGCGGGCCCCGACACGGCCGCCATCCGGGACACCGGCGGAAAACCCAGCTCGGCCCGCTCGGCGAGCTCCCGCACCGCGTGGCCCACGGGGTCCCACCGCACCAGCGCCTGCACCGGCCGCAACGTGGGCTCGGCGACGACCACGACGGTGCCCCCCGCGCCCTGCGGCCGTACCAGCGCCGCCGCCCCGATCCAGCGGCGCAGCGCGTCCTCACCGGCGCGCAGGTCGGGCCGCCCGAGCATGGCCCAGCCGTCCAGCAGCAGGGCGGCCGCGTAGCCGCCGTCGGCGACGGGTTCGGCCCCCGGTGTACTCACCACCAGCGCGGGCGCTGACGAGACGGTGTCCAGCACCTGTTCCCGCCCGGAGGTCCGCACCGGGACCGCCGGAAACGCCCGTCCCAGCTCCTCGGCGGTCCGCCGGGCCCCCACGACCTGCGCCCGCAGCCGGAAGCCCCCGCACTCCGGGCAGTGCCAGGCGGCGTCCTCACGCCCGCACCAGCCGCACCGCAGCGCGGCCCCGGATTCCCGCGCCTCCAGCGGCCCGGCACAGTGCCGGCAGCGGGCGGGCGCCCGGCAGCCGGCGCACGCCATCCTCGGCACATACCCGCGCCGGGGCACCTGCACGAGCACCGGCCCGTGCCGCAGTCCCTCCCTGACGACCTGCCAGGCCAGGGTCGGCAGCCGCGCGGCCCGCGCCGCCTCGTCCCGCGCGAGGTCCCCGTCACCCACGGTCCTGACCAGCGGCGCCGCCGTGCGCACCTGCTCCCGTCCGGCCACCAGCGGCCGGGCCCAGCCGCTCTCCACGAGCTGCGCGGCTTCGACGGTGCAACTCCAACTCCCGAGCAGGAAGCCGCACTTGTCCTGCGCAGCCCGCAGCAGGAGCACCTCCCGCGCATGCGGCTGAGGGGCGTGCTGTTCGCTGTGGCTGTCGTCGCCGTCCTCCCACATCGCGACGAGCCCGAGGTTCCGCACCGGGGCGAACATGGCGGCCCGTGTCCCCACGACGGCCCGTACGCTCCCCCGCCGCACGGCCAGCCACTCCCGGTACCGCTTCTCGGGCCCGGCGTCGGCGGTGAGCACCGCGTGCCGCCCCTGGCCCAGCAGCGCGGTCAGCGCGGCATCGACGCGGGCGACGGCCCGCCCGTCCGGCAGGACGACCAGCGCGCCGCGTCCGGAGGCCAGCGTCGCGACGACGGCCCGCGCCAGCTCGTCGCTCCACTCGGGCCCCGGCAGCGCGTTCCACACCGCACGCGGGGCACCACCGGCGGCCAGCGACTCCACGAACGCGGCCCCGTGGCCGTACCGCCCCCAGGAGGCCGCGTCGGGCGCACCGGGCGGCGGCAGCGGGGCGGGTGAGGGCCGCTGCTCGGCCCGCGCGTTGCGCGGCGGCACGGCGAGCTGCAACACATCGGCGAGGCTGCCCGCATACCGGTCGGCGACGGCTCGGGCCAGCCCCAGCAACTCCGCGCCGAGCACCGGCTCCGGCGAGACGACCTGCGCCAGCGCCGCCAGCGGCCCGGGGTAGTCGGACTCGGCGAGCCGCTCGATGAGGAACCCGTCGATCAGCCCCCCGCCCTCACGCCGCCCTTCCCGCACGCGATGCCGTCCGGCCCCGAACCGCACCCGCACCCGCACCCCGGGCTGCGCCTGCGCGTCGAGGTCCTCGGGCACCGCGTAGTCGAAGTAGCGGTCGAGATGGAGCACGCCCTTGTCGACCAGCACCCGGGCGACCGGCAGTTCCTTGGCGAGCGCGGCCCCCCGCCACGTGCGCGGCTTGGCCCGCGGCACCTGAGCCTTCCGCACGGTCTCCCGGATGAGCGCAAGCTGCTCGGGCGGCGCCCCCTCGGCCCCACCCTCCACCGCCCCGTTCTCGCTGCTCACCCTTGCATTCTTACCAAACCCCACTGACAACCGCCGACGCCCGAGCCCCTCGCCGAGCACCGAGCCCTCCGCCGGCGCCCGAGTGCCCGCGACGTCCGAGTCCGCCGGCACCCGAGTCCGCCACCGACGACGCCAGGTGACGGCCCTCCCGGCTCGCCGTCACCCCGCGGCCGGAACGCGCCGAGGCCCGGCCCCCGAGGGGGACCGGGCCTCGGCGTGAGCAGTGGGCGGGCCTTACAGCCCCGCCGCCTCGCGCAGCGCGTCCACGCGGTCCGTGCGCTCCCAGGTGAAGTCGGGGAGCTCACGGCCGAAGTGGCCGTACGCCGCGGTCTGGGAGTAGATCGGGCGGAGCAGGTCGAGGTCGCGGATGATGGCGGCCGGACGGAGGTCGAAGACCTCCTCGATCGCCTTCTCGATCCGGTCGGTGTCGACCTTGGCCGTACCGAAGGTCTCCACGAACAGTCCGACCGGCTCGGCCTTGCCGATCGCGTACGCCACCTGCACCTCGCAGCGCGTGGCCAGACCCGCGGCCACCACGTTCTTGGCGACCCAGCGCATCGCGTACGCCGCCGAACGGTCCACCTTGGACGGGTCCTTGCCGGAGAAGGCGCCGCCGCCGTGGCGGGCCATGCCGCCGTACGTGTCGATGATGATCTTGCGGCCGGTCAGGCCCGCGTCGCCCATCGGACCGCCGATCTCGAAGCGGCCGGTCGGGTTCACCAGGAGGCGGTAGCCCTCGGTCTCCAGCTTGATGCCCTCGTCGAGCAGCGCCTTCAGCTCCGGCTCCACGACGAACTCGCGGATGTCGGGGGCCAGCAGCGACTCCAGGTCGATGTCGGAGGCGTGCTGCGAGGACACCACGACCGTGTCGAGACGGACGGCCTTGTCGCCGTCGTACTCGATGGTGACCTGCGTCTTGCCGTCCGGGCGCAGGTAGGGGATCGTGCCGTTCTTGCGCACCTCGGACAGGCGCTTCGACAGCCGGTGCGCCAGGAAGATCGGCAGCGGCATCAGGGTCGGCGTCTCGTCGCACGCGTAGCCGAACATCAGGCCCTGGTCGCCGGCGCCCTGGCGGTCCAGCTCGTCCTCGTCGCCCTCGACCCGGGACTCGTAGGCCGTGTCGACACCCTGGGCGATGTCCGGGGACTGGGCCCCGATGGACACCGACACGCCGCAGGAGGCGCCGTCGAAGCCCTTCTTCGAGGAGTCGTAGCCGATCTCCAGGATCTTGTCGCGCACGAGCTGCGCGATGGGTGCGTAGGTCTTGGTGGTGACCTCACCGGCCACATGCACCAGGCCGGTCGTGATCAGCGTCTCGACGGCGACCCGGGACGTGGGGTCCTCACGCAGAAGCGCGTCGAGAATGGTGTCGCTGATCTGGTCAGCGATCTTGTCGGGGTGACCCTCGGTCACTGACTCCGAGGTGAACAGACGACGGGACACAACGCTCCCTGGGGTTGCAGCGGCTGCTGGCTGATCATTGGCGGACGGGACGGGGGCTGCGCCCGGCGTCGTCCGAGAACAGTTTATCGGTCGCGTTCGGCCACCGGACTCCCGTCTCGCCTCTCGGGAACGCTGTGACCTGCGGCACGGGCATTCTGCCCAATCCCCGGCGGCCTTGGCCAGGGGCGCCACGCCCCAATCTGCGAGGCCCGCGCGATCCTTGAGCAGAACGAGACGTTCATCCCAGCCGTTCGACCACGAGGTCCCACACGGTATCGGCCAGGGCTTCCTTCGGTCCGTGCGGGACCGGTGTCTCGCTGCCGTCGGCACCCAGGACCACGGCCTCGTTCTCCTCGGAGCCGAAGGTCTTGCGCTCCCCCACCTCGTTCACCACGAGCAGGTCACAGCCCTTGCGCCGCAGTTTGGTGCGGCCGTTGGCCAGCACGTCGTCCGTCTCGGCGGCGAAGCCGACGACCACCTGGCCGGGGCGGGCGCGGTCGGCGGAGATCTCCGCGAGGATGTCCGGATTCCGCACGAGCACGACGGGGTCCGGCTCCTGGCCGTCCCTCTTCTTGATCTTCCCGGCCGCGTAGGTCTCCGGGCGGAAGTCGGCGACCGCCGCGGCCATCACCACCGCGTCGGCGTCCGCGGCCGCCTTCAGGACCGCCTCCCGCAGCTGCACCGCCGTGCCGACCGGGACGACGTCCACCCCCGCCGGGTCCGGCAGCCCGGCGTTCGCCGCGACCAGGGTGACCCGGGCGCCCCGGGCCGCCGCGGTACGGGCGAGGGCGTAGCCCTGCTTGCCGGAGGAGCGGTTGCCGAGGAAGCGGACCGGGTCGAGGGGCTCACGGGTGCCGCCGGCGCTGATGACGACGTGCCGGCCCCTGAGGTCCGGCTCGGTGACACCCCGGGCCAGGACACGGCGGCAGACCTCGAAGATCTCGGCGGGATCGGGCAGCCGGCCCTTGCCCGTGTCGACGCCGGTGAGGCGGCCGACGGCCGGCTCGATGACGACCGCGCCGCGGCGGCGCAGCGTCGCCACGTTCTCCTGGGTGGCCGGGTGCTCCCACATCTCCGTGTGCATGGCGGGGGCGAAGACGACCGGACAGCGGGCGGTGAGCAGGGTGTTGGTGAGGAGGTCGTCGGCGAGGCCGTGGGCGGCCTTCGCGATCGTGTCCGCGGTGGCCGGGGCGACGACGACCAGGTCGGCGTGCTGGCCGATGCGGACGTGCGGGACCTCGTGGACGTCGTCCCACACCTCGGTCGAGACCGGGTGGCCGGAGAGGGCGGACCAGGTGGCGGCGCCGACGAAGTGCAGGGCGGAGGCGGTCGGCACCACCCGGACGTCGTGTCCCGACTCGGTCAGTCTGCGCAGCAGCTCACAGGCCTTGTACGCGGCGATGCCACCGCTGACGCCCAGAACGACCCTCGGCTTGTCCACCGTCTCTCCCCGCACCTCGGAAACGTACGCCGCGGCTCCCGCCGTACGACTCCATCACACACCACAGGCCCGGCGGTCGCGCCGCCGGGCCTGTGGAAAAGCTCACCGCAAACCTAAAATATTACTGCGCCGGGCCCTCGATGGCCTCGGACGTCAGCAGTCCCGCGTTGATCTCGCGCAGGGCGATCGAGAGCGGCTTCTCGTGGACGTGGGTGTCGACGAGCGGACCGACGTACTCGAGGAGGCCCTCGCCGAGCTGCGAGTAGTACGCGTTGATCTGGCGGGCCCGCTTGGCCGCGTAGATCACGAGGCTGTACTTCGAGTCGGTGGCCTCGAGGAGCTCGTCGATCGGCGGGTTGATGATGCCCTCGGGCGCGGAGATGGAAGAGGACACGCTCTACCTTCCGATGGATGGGAAAAGACCGGTCGTGATCACCGAATCCGTCAGGATCCCGGAGAATCAGCGATCACACAACATCCATCAAGGCTAGCAGCTCACGCGCCACATCCTCGACGGAGGTGTTGACGAGGGTCTCGTCGAACTCCGGCTCGGCCGCCAGTTCGACCTTCGCCGCGTCCAGACGGCGCTCGATCACCTCGGGCGGCTCGGTGCCCCGTCCCGTGAGTCGGCGCACCAGCTCCTCCCAGGAGGGGGGAGCCAGGAACACCAGCTGGGCGTCCGTCATGGACTCGCGGACCTGCCGGGCACCCTGGAGATCGATCTCCAGGAGGACGGGCTCACCCGCCTCCAGGCGCTCCAGCACCGCCGCACGCGGCGTGCCGTACCGGTTGCCGGCGAACTCGGCCCATTCCAGCAGCTCACCGTTGGCGATCAGCTTGTCCATCTCCTCGTCGGTGACGAAGAAGTACTGGACTCCGTGCTTCTCGCCGGGGCGGGGCCGACGGGTCGTCGCCGACACCGACAGCCAGACCTCGGGGTGTTCCTTGCGCATATGAGCGACGACCGTGCTCTTGCCGACCCCAGAGGGGCCGGAGAGCACGGTCAGCCGCGGACGTTCACTCATGCAGCGATTATTCCAGCTATCCCGGAGTGCCCGGGACTCCCGGTCCGGAGTACCCGGATTCAGGAGCCGGTACTGCCGAACTCACGCTCAAGAGAGGCGATCTGGTTGGAACCGAGACCGCGTACGCGGCGGCTCTCGGAGATACCGAGTCGCTCCATGATCTGCTTGGCGCGGACCTTGCCCACGCCCGGGAGGGACTCAAGCAGGGCGGAGACCTTCATCTTGCCGATGACGTCGTTCTCCTGGCCCTGCTTGATGACCTCGTGCAGGGAGGCGCCGGAGTGCTTGAGTCGATTCTTGACCTCGGCCCGCTCCCGGCGAGCCGCGGCGGCCTTTTCGAGCGCGGCTGCGCGCTGTTCAGGGGTAAGGGGCGGAAGAGCCACGCCTACGTCACCTCGGATGTAGAACTGTCGGATACGGACCGGTGAGGAACCTGATCGCCCCACACCTGGTGAGCCACGGACAACACACTCGCCCGTTGACTCTCGTCGGAGACTAGCGGCCAAGGGCGCCAGAGTCAGCGAGAACAGCGGAAAAGTCCTGGTCAGCCTTTGCCAGCTCGTACATTTCGGACATATTGCCCCGGATTTGAGAATGTATTCAGGCTCAAGTCGGCCCCGGCCCACTCATCGGAGGACTCGGCCGAAGGTCGGGGAGGACTCAGGAGGCGTCCACGGCGGCCCGGATCTCGGCCGCGAACCGGTCCGCGGCCGCCCGCAGGGCGCCGACGTCGGGACCGTGACGCAGAACACCCCGGCTGACGTTCGGCAGGACATCGCGCACCGCGGCCCCGAAGACACCGGGAAGGTCGGACGGAGTGGCCCCCTGGGCACCGATGCCCGGCGCCAGCAGCGGACCGTTGATGGCCAGGTCGTACGAGGACAGGTCACCGAGGGTGGCGCCGACGACCGCCCCGAAGGAGCCCAGGGGCTCCTCCCCCGCGTTCTCGGCGGCCAGGTGGGCCAGCATCGTCGCGCCGACGGTCCGGCCGTCCGCGCGCACCGCGTGCTGGACCTCGCCGCCCTCCGGGTTGGAGGTCAGCGCCAGCACGAACAGTCCCGCGCCGTTCTCCCGCGCCAGCGCGATCGCCGGGCGCAGCGAGCCGTAACCGAGGTACGGCGAGACGGTCAGGGCGTCCGAGAACAGCGGCGCGTCCCGGTGCAGGAAGGACTCGGCGTACGCGGCCATGGTCGAGCCGATGTCGCCGCGCTTGGCGTCCATCACCACCAGCGCGCCGGCCGCCCGCGCCTCCTCGACCGACTTCTCCAGCACCGCGACGCCGCGGGACCCGAAACGCTCGAAGAACGCGCTCTGCGGCTTGAGGACGGCGACCCGGTCGGCCACGGCCTCGACGACGGTCCGGCTGAAGCGCTCCAGGCCCGCGACGTCGTCGCTCAGGCCCCACTCGGCGAGCAGGGACGCGTGCGGGTCGATGCCGACACACAGGGGCCCGCGCTCGTCCATGGCGCGGCGCAGGCGAGCGCCGAAGGGTGCGGGAGCGCTCATGCCGGCTTCCTGACGTCGGCGCCGACCGCGTCGGCGAGGGTGGCGTACGGGCTGGTCCGCAGACGGGCGGCGAGTCCCTTGTGGATGGCGCGGCCCCAGAAGGGGCCCTGGTAGATGAACGCGCTGTAGCCCTGGACCAGCGTGGCACCCGCCAGGATGCGCTGCCAGGCGTCCTCGGCGTCCTCGACGCCGCCGACGCCCACCAGGGTGATCCGGTCGCCCACGCGCGCGTAGAGGCGGCGCAGCACCTCCAGGGAGCGCTCCTTCAGGGGCGCGCCGGACAGGCCGCCGGTCTCCTTGACCAGGGAGGTGTCGGAGCTGAGGCCGAGCCCCTCGCGCGCGATGGTCGTGTTGGTGGCGATGATCCCGTCCAGGCCGAGTTCGACGGCCAGGTCGGCGACCGCGTCGACGTCCTCGTCGGCAAGGTCCGGCGCGATCTTCACCAGCAGCGGGACGCGGCGCGAGGTCACCCTGCGGTCGGCGGCCTCGCGGACGGCGGTCAGCAGCGGGCGCAGCGCGTCGGTGGCCTGGAGGTTGCGCAGCCCGGGGGTGTTCGGCGACGACACGTTGACGACCAGGTAGTCGGCGTAGGGCGCGAGCCGTTCGGCCGACGTCACGTAGTCGCCGACGGCCTCCTCCTCCGGGACGACCTTGGTCTTGCCGATGTTCACGCCCACGACGGTCCTGAAGACGGGCTCGCGGGACGCCAGGCGGGCGGCCACGGCCAGCGAGCCGTCGTTGTTGAAGCCCATGCGGTTGATCAGCGCGCGGTCCTTCACCAGCCGGAACAGCCGCTGCCCGGGGTTGCCGGGCTGCGCCTGTCCGGTCACCGTGCCGATCTCCACGTGGTCGAAGCCGAGCATCGACATGCCGTCGATGGCGACCGCGTTCTTGTCGAAGCCGGCGGCGAGCCCGAACGGGCCGTGCATGCGCAGGCCGAAGGCCTCCGTGCGCAGCTCCTTGTAGCGGGGCGCGAGCGCGGCGGCCAGGAAGGTGCGCAGCACGGGGACGCGCACGGCGAGCCGGATCCAGCGGAAGGCGAGGTGGTGGGCCTGCTCGGGGTCCATCCGCCGAAAGACCAGACGGAAGAAGATCTTGTACATCTCTGTGTCCTCTTGAAGCCTCGGTGAGCCTCATGAAGAGGGGGACACCGTTTCCGGTGTCCCCCTCGGGGCTGCTAGTCGCGGGCCGCGGTCAGGTGTTCCGCGTGTTCCTGGAGTGAGCGCACACCCACGTCGCCGTGGGTGAGGGCGTCGATGCCCTGGACGGCCGCGGCGAGCGCCTGGACCGTCGTGAGGCACGGCACGGACCGGGCCACGGCCGCCGTACGGATGTCGTAGCCGTCGAGGCGGCCGCCGGTGCCGTACGGGGTGTTGACGATGAGGTCGACCTCGCCGTCGTGGATGAGCTGGACGATGGTCTTCTCGCCGTTCGGGCCGATGCCCTCGGACTGCTTGCGCACGACCGTGGCGTTGATGCCGTTGCGCCGGAGGACCTCGGCCGTGCCGGAGGTGGCGAGCAGCTCGAAGCCGTGGGCGACGAGTTCGCGCGCCGGGAAGATCATCGAGCGCTTGTCGCGGTTCGCGACCGAGATGAACGCCCGGCCCTTGGTGGGCAGCGGGCCGTAGGCACCCGCCTGCGACTTGGCGTACGCCGTGCCGAAGACGGAGTCGATGCCCATGACCTCGCCGGTGGAGCGCATCTCCGGGCCGAGGATCGTGTCGACGCCCCGCCCGTGGACGTCGCGGAAGCGCGACCACGGCATGACGGCCTCCTTGACGGAGATCGGCGCGTCCAGCGGCAGCTCACCGCCGTCGCCGGTCGCCGGGAGCAGGCCCTCGGCGCGCAGTTCGGCGATGGTCGCGCCCAGGGAGATCCGGGCGGCGGCCTTCGCCAGCGGCACCGCGGTCGCCTTCGAGGTGAAGGGGACCGTGCGGGAGGCCCGCGGGTTGGCTTCCAGGACGTAGAGGATGTCGCCCGCCATCGCGAACTGGATGTTGATCAGGCCGCGGACGCCGACCCCCTTCGCGATGGCCTCCGTCGAGGCCCGCAGGCGCTTGATGTCGAAGCCGCCCAGCGTGATCGGAGGCAGCGCGCACGCCGAGTCGCCGGAGTGGATGCCGGCCTCCTCAATGTGCTCCATGACGCCGCCGAGGTAGAGCTCCTGGCCGTCGTAGAGGGCGTCGACGTCGATCTCGATCGCGTCGTCGAGGAAGCGGTCGACCAGGACCGGCCGCGAGGGGCTGATCTCTGTCGACTCGGCGATGTACGACTCCAGGCGGGTCTCGTCGTACACGATCTCCATGCCGCGTCCGCCGAGGACGTACGAGGGCCGGACGAGGACGGGGTAGCCGATCTCGTCGGCGATGGCCTTGGCGCCGGCGAAGGTGGTGGCGGTGCCGTGCTTGGGCGCCGGGAGGCCGGCCTCCGCGAGGACCTGCCCGAAGGCGCCGCGGTCCTCGGCGGCGTGGATGGCCTCGGGGGGCGTGCCCACGACCGGTACGCCGTTGTCCTTCAGCGCCTGCGCCAGGCCCAGCGGGGTCTGGCCGCCGAGCTGCACGATCACGCCCGCGATCGGACCCGCCTGCGCCTCCGCGTGGACGATCTCCAGCACGTCCTCCAGCGTCAGCGGCTCGAAGTACAGCCGGTCGGAGGTGTCGTAGTCGGTGGAGACGGTCTCCGGGTTGCAGTTGACCATCACGGTCTCGTACCCGGCGTCGGACAGCGCGAAGGAGGCGTGCACGCAGGAGTAGTCGAACTCGATGCCCTGGCCGATGCGGTTGGGTCCGGAGCCCAGGATGATGACGGCCGGCTTCTCGCGCGGGGCGACCTCGCTCTCCTCGTCGTAGGAGGAGTAGAAGTACGGCGTCTTCGCGGCGAACTCGGCGGCGCAGGTGTCGACCGTCTTGTACACCGGGCGCAGGCCCAGCGCGTGCCGCACCTCGCGCACGACGTCCTCGCGCAGGCCCCGGATCTCGCCGATCTGCTGGTCGGAGAAGCCGTGCCGCTTGGCCTCGGCGAGCAGCTCGCGGGTCAGCTCCGGCGCCCCGGCCAGCTCGTCCGCGATCTCCTTGATCAGGAAGAGCTGGTCCACGAACCACGGGTCGATCTTCGTGTAGTCGAAGATCTCCTCCTGGGTCGCTCCGGCGCGGATCGCCTGCATGACGGTGTTGATCCGGCCGTCGGTGGGCCGGACCGCCTCCGTCAGGAGGGTGGCCTTGTCGCCGGGCTCGCCCACGAACGTGAACTGGCTGCCCTTCTTCTCCAGCGAGCGCAGCGCCTTCTGGAAGGCCTCGGTGAAGTTGCGGCCGATCGCCATGGCCTCGCCGACCGACTTCATGGTCGTGGTCAGCGTGGAGTCGGCGGACGGGAACTTCTCGAAGGCGAAGCGCGGAGCCTTGACCACCACGTAGTCGAGCGTCGGCTCGAAGGAGGCGGGGGTCTGCTCGGTGATGTCGTTCGGGATCTCGTCGAGCGTGTAGCCCACGGCGAGCTTCGCGGCGATCTTGGCGATCGGGAAGCCGGTGGCCTTGGAGGCGAGCGCCGAGGAGCGCGACACGCGCGGGTTCATCTCGATGACGATCACCCGGCCGTCCGCGGGGTCCACCGCGAACTGGATGTTGCAGCCGCCGGTGTCGACGCCGACCTCGCGGATGACGGCGATGCCGATGTCCCGCAGGATCTGGTACTCACGGTCGGTGAGCGTCATCGCGGGGGCGACGGTGATCGAGTCGCCGGTGTGCACGCCCATGGGGTCGAAGTTCTCGATGGAGCAGACGACCACGACGTTGTCGTTCTTGTCGCGCATCAGCTCCAGCTCGTACTCCTTCCAGCCGAGGATGGACTCCTCCAGGAGCACCTCGGTGGTCGGCGAGAGGGTCAGGCCCTGGCCGGCGATCCGGCGCAGCTCCTCCTCGTCGTGCGCGAAGCCGGAACCGGCGCCGCCCATGGTGAAGGACGGGCGGACGACGACGGGGTAGCCGCCGAGCTGCTCGACGCCCTTCAGCACGTCGTCCATGGAGTGGCAGATGTAGGAGCGGGCACTCTCGCCGTAGCCGATCTTGCGGTGCACCGCGTCGACGACCAGCTTGAACTGGTCGCGGTCCTCGCCCTTGTGGATCGCCTCGACGTTGGCGCCGATGAGCTCGACGCCGTACTTGTCCAGGACGCCGTTCTCGTGCAGCGAGATCGCCGTGTTGAGGGCCGTCTGGCCGCCCAGGGTGGGCAGCAGCGCGTCCGGCCGCTCCTTCGCGATGATCTTCTCGACGAACTCCGGGGTGATCGGCTCGACGTAGGTGGCGTCGGCGATCTCCGGGTCGGTCATGATCGTCGCCGGGTTGGAGTTGACGAGGACGACCCGCAGACCCTCGGCCTTCAGGACGCGGCACGCCTGGGTGCCGGAGTAGTCGAACTCGGCGGCCTGGCCGATGACGATCGGGCCGGAGCCGATGACCAGGACGGACTGGATATCGGTGCGCTTAGGCACGCTGGCCCTCCATCAGGGATACGAAGCGGTCGAACAGGTAGGCGGCGTCGTGCGGGCCGGCTGCCGCTTCGGGGTGGTACTGGACGCTGAAGGCGGGGCGGTCGAGGAGCTGGAGCCCCTCCACCACATTGTCGTTCAGGCAGACGTGGGAGACCTCCGCACGGCCGTAGGGGGTGTCGGAGACCTGGTCCAGCGGGGCGTCCACGGCGAAGCCGTGGTTGTGCGCGGTGACCTCGACCTTGCCGGTCGAACGATCCTGCACCGGCTGGTTGATGCCGCGGTGGCCGTACTTCAGCTTGTACGTGCCGAAGCCCAGCGCCCGTCCGAGGATCTGGTTGCCGAAGCAGATGCCGAACAGCGGCGTGCCGCGCTCCAGCACCTCCCGCATGAGGGCGACCGGGTGGTCGGCGGCGGCCGGGTCACCGGGCCCGTTGGAGAAGAACACGCCGTCGGGCTGGACGGCGTACACCTCCTCGGCGCTCGCGGTGGCGGGCAGCACGTGCACCTCGATGCCGCGCTGGGCCATCCGGTGCGGGGTCATGCCCTTGATGCCGAGGTCGACGGCGGCGACGGTGAACTTCTTCTCGCCGATCGCCGGGACGACGTACGCCTCCTTGGTGGCGACCTCCGCCGAGAGGTCGGCGCCCTTCATCTCGGGGACCTGGCGGACCTCGGCGAGCAGGGCGTCCTCGTCGCGCAGGGCCTCACCGGAGAAGATGCCGACGCGCATGGCGCCGCGCTCGCGCAGATGGCGGGTCAGGGCGCGGGTGTCGATGCCGGAGATGCCCACGACCCCCTGCTCGCGCAACTCGTCGTCGAGGGTGCGGCGGGAGCGCCAGCTGGACGGCACGCGCGCGGGGTCGCGCACGACGTATCCGGCGACCCAGATGCGCCTGGACTCGGGGTCCTCGTCGTTGATCCCGGTGTTGCCGACGTGCGGGGCGGTCATCACGACGACCTGGCGGTGGTACGACGGGTCGGTGAGGGTCTCCTGGTAGCCGGTCATGCCGGTGGAGAACACGGCCTCGCCGAAGGTCGCCCCCACGGCCCCGTAGGCGCGGCCGCGGAAGATCCGGCCGTCCTCGAGGACGAGTACGGCGGGAGGCGCCTTCCGGTCGGAGGCGAGTCCCTTGGTGGAGGTCGTCATCGTTCGGCGCCTTCCGTGGTGGTTGTCTTGATCATGGAGTTGATGGTGTCGGCCCACTCGTTGTGCTCGGCCGCGTGGTCGGAGCGGAAGCCGGAGTCGATCAGCCGCTCGCCGTGTGCCCAGGTCACCACGAGCAGACCGCCCTCGGTGAGGACCTTGCCGGCGATGCCCTTGTCGAGCCGGGCCTCGCGCAGGGCCTCCCGGGGGACGAAGAAGTCCGACGCCCCGGGACGGACGACGTCGAGTCCGGCGTCCGTGAGGGTGAGCTCGACCCGGCTGCGGGTGCCCAGGCCGTGCGCCACGATGCGGTCGAGCCACTGACCGGCGGTGGTGGAGCCGTGGTAGCGGCCGCTCATCGTCAGTCTCGCCGTGCCCGGCAGGTCCGGTGTGGCCGGCAGCTCGGGCAGGTCGCCCTGGAGCGTGCCGCGCCACTTCCAGCCCTCGCGCATCAGCCAGTAGACGAGCGCCACGAAGAGGGCGAGTCCGACGAGCCAGCCGAGGCGCGCGGCCCAGTCGGTGACCTCAGCCGATTTCCTCTCGGCGGCCAGCAGGATTACAGGTGTCACGTGAGCTTCCCGTCGACGAGCGTGGCCTTGCCCCGGAGCCAGGTGTGCGTCACACGGCCCGGCAGCTCACGCCCCTCGTACGGGGTGTTCCGGCTGCGCGAGGCGAAGCCCGCGGGGTCCACGGACCCACGGTATGCCGTGTCGACGAGCGTGAGGTTGGCGGGCTCACCTGCCGAGACGGGACGGCCGTGGCCCTGCGCCCGTCCGATCCGCGCGGGCGTGAAGGACATCCGCTCGGCGACCTGGGCCCAGTCCAGCAGACCCGTGGCCACCATCGTCTCCTGGACCACCGACAGCGCGGTCTCCAGACCGACCATGCCCATGGCGGCCGCGGCCCACTCGCAGTCCTTGTCCTCGTGCGGGTGCGGGGCGTGGTCGGTGGCCACGATGTCGATCGTGCCGTCGGCGAGCGCCTCGCGCAGGGCGTGCACGTCCCGCTCGGTGCGCAGCGGCGGGTTGACCTTGAACACCGGGTTGTAGGTGCGCACGAGTTCGTCGGTGAGGAGCAGGTGGTGCGGGGTGACCTCGGCGGTGACGTCGATGCCGCGGGACTTGGCCCAGCGGACGATCTCGACGGATCCGGCGGTCGACAGGTGGCAGATGTGGACGCGGGAGCCGACGTGCTCGGCGAGCAGGACGTCCCGGGCGATGACCGACTCCTCGGCCACCGCGGGCCAGCCCCCGAGGCCCAGCTCCGCGGAGACGACGCCCTCGTTCATCTGGGCGCCCTCCGTCAGCCGCGGCTCCTGCGCGTGCTGGGCGACGACCCCGCCGAAGGCCTTCACGTACTCCAGGGCGCGCCGCATGATCACGGCGTCGTCGACGCACTTGCCGTCGTCGGAGAAGACGGTGACCCCGGCGGCGGACTCGTGCATGGCGCCCAGCTCGGCGAGCTTCTTGCCCTCCAGGCCGACGGTGACGGCGCCGATGGGCTGCACGTCGCAGTAGCCGTGCTCCTGGCCGAGCCGGTAGACCTGCTCGACCACGCCGGCGGTGTCGGCGACCGGGAAGGTGTTGGCCATCGCGAACACGGCGGTGTAGCCGCCGGAGGCGGCCGCCCGCGTGCCGGTCAGCACGGTCTCGGAGTCCTCGCGGCCGGGCTCGCGCAGGTGGGTGTGCAGGTCGACCAGGCCCGGCAGCAGCACCTTGCCGCCGGCCTCGACGACCACGGCACCCTCGTCGGACAGGCCGCTGCCCACCTCGGCGATGATCTCGCCGTCGATCAGCACGTCCTGCGGCTCGCCGCCGAGCACCTTCGCACCACGGATCAGGATCTTGCTCATGTGTCCTACTTCTCCTCGGTACGGGTGTGAGAGCCGGCGGGCACGTTCTTGGCGTCGACCACGGCGCCGCCCAGCAGCAGGTACAGGACCGCCATCCGGATGGAGACCCCGTTGGTGACCTGCTCGACGACGGTGCAGCGCTCGGAGTCGGCGACCTCGGCGGTGATCTCCATGCCGCGGACCATCGGCCCGGGGTGCATCACGATGGCGTGCTCGGGCATCCGCGCCATGCGCTGCCCGTCGAGGCCGTACCGCCGCGCGTACTCGCGCTCGGTCGGGAAGAATGCCGCGTTCATGCGCTCCCGCTGGACCCGCAGCATCATCACCGCGTCCGACTTGGAGAGCGTGCTGTCGAGGTCGTACGACACCTCGCAGGGCCAGGCCTCGACGCCGACCGGCACCAGGGTGGGCGGGGCGACCAGGGTGACCTCGGCGCCGAGCGTGTGCAGCAGGTCGACGTTGGAGCGGGCGACCCGGCTGTGCAGGACGTCGCCGACGAGCGTGATGCGCTTGCCGGCGAGGTCCTGGCCGAGCCCGGCGTCCCGGCCGACGAGCCGGCGGCGCATGGTGAACGCGTCGAGCAGCGCCTGGGTGGGGTGCTGGTGGGTGCCGTCACCGGCGTTGATGACGGCGGCGTCGATCCAGCCGGAGTTGGCGAGGCGGTACGGCGCTCCGGAGGCGCCGTGCCGGATCACGACGGCGTCGACGCCCATGGCCTCCAGGGTCTGGGCGGTGTCCTTCAGGGACTCGCCCTTGGACACGCTGGAGCCCTTGGCGGAGAAGTTGATGACGTCCGCGGACAGGCGCTTCTCGGCGGCCTCGAAGGAGATCCGGGTCCGGGTGGAGTCCTCGAAGAAGAGGTTGACGATCGTGCGGCCGCGCAGGGTGGGCAGTTTCTTGATCGGCCGGTCGGCGACCCGGGCCATCTCCTCGGCGGTGTCGAGGATCAGGACGGCGTCGTCGCGGGTGAGATCGGCGGCCGAGATGAGATGACGCTGCATCTGTCAGGCTCCGTAGGGCAGTTCAGTTCGGGAGAATCCGGGCAGGCGAGGGCATGGCCACAGGGCGTACGGGGATGCCGTACGGCGCGTCGCTACTGCTGCCGCTCGCCCGGGGCGGCCGGCTTCAGACCGAGCAGCACGGTGTCGCGACCGTCCTCCTCGGCGAGCTGGACCTTGACCGTCTCCCGCAACGACGTGGGGAGGTTCTTGCCGACGTAGTCGGCGCGGATGGGCAGTTCGCGGTGGCCTCTGTCGACCAGCACCGCGAGCTGCACGGCTCGGGGACGCCCGAGGTCGTTCAGGGCGTCGAGGGCGGCGCGGATGGTGCGGCCGGAGAAGAGCACGTCGTCGACGAGGACGACCAGCTTGCCGTCGAGGCCGTCGCCGGGGATGTCGGTGCGGGCCAGCGCACGCGGCGGGTGCATGCGCAGGTCGTCGCGGTACATGGTGATGTCGAGCGAACCGACGGGGATCTTGCGCTCGGTGATCTGCTCGAGCTTGGCGGCGAGACGCTGGGCGAGGAAGACGCCCCGGGTCGGGATGCCGAGGAGCACCACGTCGTCGGCGCCTTTGGCGCGTTCGACGATCTCGTGCGCGATACGGGTCAACACCCGTGCGATGTCGGGGCCTTCGAGAACGGGCCGCGCGTCGGAGTGCTGTGGATCCTGCTGGGCGTCCATATGAAACGGACCTCCTTCTCCGCCTCACGGGACGGACCTTAAAGGACGTCGGATTTGCGCCATCCACGGTAGCAGGTCACAGGAGACGCCTGATCACCCCTATGGCCCAACCGGTCACGGCTGCCACGGAAGCATCGGTGCGGACCATTCGGCTTGACGCAGCAGAGTAACGCTGCGTAACCTCACAGTGAGTTACCAGCCGCGCGGCATGGAAATCTCCCAGCCGCGTCGACACAGTGTCCGGGGAGCTATATGTCCAGCGAATACGCCAAACAGCTCGGGGCCAAGCTCCGGGCCATCCGCACCCAGCAGGGCCTTTCCCTCCACGGTGTCGAGGAGAAGTCGCAGGGGCGCTGGAAGGCCGTCGTGGTCGGTTCGTACGAGCGCGGCGACCGCGCCGTGACCGTGCAGCGCCTCGCCGAGCTGGCGGATTTCTACGGCGTTCCGGTCCAGGAGCTGCTGCCGGGCACCACCCCGGGCGGCGCCGCCGAGCCGCCGCCGAAGCTGGTCCTGGACCTGGAGCGGCTGGCACACGTGCCGGCCGAGAAGGCGGGCCCGCTACAGCGGTACGCGGCCACGATCCAGTCCCAGCGCGGTGACTACAACGGCAAGGTGCTCTCGATCCGTCAGGACGACCTGCGCACACTCGCCGTCATCTACGACCAGTCGCCCTCCGTTCTCACCGAGCAGCTGATCAGCTGGGGCGTGCTGGACGCGGACGCGCGCCGTGCGGTGGCGTCCCACGAGGAGAGCTGAACCGCTTCCCGCCTCAGCAGAAACGTGCCGCCGGGGTGGCCGGAACTTCACCGTTCCGGCCACCCCGGCGGCTTTCTGCGCCCGTCGGGAGCCCCTGAGGCACCCGAACGCCACAGGGCCCGCAGCATTCGCGCTACGGGCCCTGAACGCGTGTCGTACCGCTCCGCCGGTACCTCTCACGCCTCGTCACGGCGCAGCGAGGGCTTCAGCTCCTTGAAGCGGCCGAGCAGACCGTTGACGAACGAGGGCGACTCGTCCGTGGAGAACTCCTTCGCCAGCTGCACCATCTCGTCCAGCACGACGGCGTCCGGCGTCTCGTCCGCCCAGATCAGCTCGTAGGCGCCGAGCCGCAGGATGCTGCGGTCGACGACCGGCATGCGGTCGAGCGTCCAGCCGACCGAGTACTGCGAGATCAGCTCGTCGATGCGCTTCGCGTGCTGCGCGTAGCCCTCGACCAGCTGCATCGTGTACTCGCTCACCGGCGGCTGCCGGGTGTCGTCCCGGGAGAGCCGGATCCAGTCCGCGAGGACCGTCAGGACGTCCGCGTCGCGCTGGTCGCTCTCGAAGAGGATCTGGAAGGCACGCTTGCGGGCCGTGTTGCGGGCAGCCACGGTTAGCTGTTCACCCGGCCGAGGTAGTCGCTCGTGCGGGTGTCGACCTTGATCTTCTCACCGGTGGTGATGAAGAGCGGCACCTGGATCTGGTGGCCGGTCTCCAGCGTGGCGGGCTTGGTGCCGCCGGTGGAGCGGTCACCCTGCACGCCCGGCTCGGTCTCCTGGACGACCAGCTCGACGGCGGCCGGCAGCTCGACGAAGAGCACCTCGCCCTCGTGCTGCGCCACGGTGGCCGTGAAGCCCTCGATCAGGAAGTTGGCGGCGTCGCCGACGGCCTTGCGGTCGACCATCAGCTGGTCGTAGGTCTCCATGTCCATGAAGACGAAGTACTCGCCGTCCATGTAGGAGAACTGCATGTCGCGCTTGTCGATCGTGGCCGTCTCGACCTTGACGCCGGCGTTGAACGTCTTGTCGACGACCTTGCCGGAAAGCACGTTCTTCAGCTTGGTGCGCACGAAGGCCGGGCCCTTGCCGGGCTTGACGTGCTGGAACTCGACGACGGACCAGAGCTGGCCTCCGTCGAGCTTGAGCACGAGGCCGTTCTTGAGGTCGTTCGTGGAAGCCACGGTTGCGGAATCTCCTGGACTGACGTGGACGACCCCGGCGCACGCACCTGGCTAAAGGGCGAGCAGCTCCTTGGTCGTGATGGTGAGTAGCTCGGGTCCGCCGTCCGCCTCGGGGCGGACGACGAGCGTGTCATCGATCCGGACGCCGCCCCGGCCCGGGAGGTGGACCCCGGGTTCGACGGTGACCGGCACGCAAGCGTCCAGTTTACCCATGGCCGCGGGGCCCAACTGCGGGTCCTCGGCGATTTCGAGCCCGACACCGTGTCCCGTCAGGGCCGGAAGGCTTTCCGCGTACCCCGCGGAGTCCAGCACCTGACGTGCCGCACGGTCCACCTCGCGGTGGGCGACACCGGGGGCCAGGGCCTCCCGGCCGGCGCGCTGAGCGGCGAAGACGAGGTCGTACAGCTCGATCTGCCAGTCGGTGGGGGACGTACCGATGACGAAGGTGCGGCCGATCTCGCAGCGGTAGCCGCGGTAGGTCGCGCCGAGGCAGACGGAGAGGAAGTCGCCCTCCTCGACCCGTCGGTCGGTGGGGCGGTGGCCGCGTCTGCCGGAGTTCGGGCCGGTGGCGACGGAGGTCGCGAAGGCGGGGCCGTCGGCTCCGTGGTCGACGAGGCGGCGCTCCAGTTCGAGGGCGAGGTGGCGTTCGGTGCGGCCGACGAGGATGGATTCGAGCAGCTCGCCCAGTGCCTGGTCGGCGATCTCGGCGCCGATCCGCAGGCAGGAGATCTCCTCCTCGTCCTTGATCACCCTCAGCTGTTCGACCGCTCCGCCCAGGTCGGCCAGGCGCAGCCGCGGCGCGACCGAGCGGATGGCCCGGTGCCGGGCGACGGTGAGGTGGTGCTCCTCGACGGCGAGGGCTTCGCCGGCCCGCGCCGCCGCGAGGCCGGCCGCCGCGACGGCGGGATCGGCGCCGGGTCCGGACAGCCGCTGCACCCGCAGCGTCTCGTCGGGCCGGCCGTGCGCGAGACGGTCGTCCGGCGGGCCGGGACACAACAGCATGTCCTCGGTCCTGCCGAGCAGCAGGACGGCGCCGTGTGGGGCGGTGCCTGCGAGGTAGCGGACGTTGGCAGGGCGGGAGACCAGCGCGGAGGCGCTGCCGCTGGCTTGGCAGCGTTCCCGTAGGCGGGCTCGGCGGGCAGCGTGGACCTCTGACATGACACGAGCCTAGGAGCTTGGCAGGTGGGCCGCCGCTCGGGAGAGGCCGAGTGGGCAGACGCCGATCGGGGGACCCCGCTCCGCTGAGCGGCCGCCCTCCGCCCGCGGCCCGCGGGGCGTTCGCGCCACACCCGGCAGCCGGGCCCCGGGTGGGTCAGTCCCGTCCGTTCACCACTGCGGCGGGCTCGCGATCGACCGTGCCAGTACGTCGTCCAGGAGCTGGGCCGTCCGTGGAACGTCGAGCTGGGAGTTGTCGATGATCGGAAGGCCGGAGCCGTACCAGCCGGCCATGCGGCCGTGGATGCGGGCGACCTCCTCGTCGGCGAGACGGCGGTTGCCGGCCCGTTGGGCGTTGCGCTCCAGGACGATCTCCAGGCCGGGCAGCAGGACCACCGGGAGCAGGCCCGGCCCCACGTGCCGCTTCCAGCCGCCGAGGCCGACGACCGGGCGGTCAGGGAAGACGGCGTCGTCGAGGATGCACGAGATGCCGTTGGCGAGGAAGTTGCGCGCGGCGAAACCGCAGGTGCGGCGGGCCAGGCGGTACTGCGCCTCGGAGTGGTCGTTCCACCCGGACTGGGGGTCGGCGAAGCCGGAGCGGACCCATTCGCGTACGTCGTCGAGGCTGATGTGGGCGGTGGGGACCCGGCGGTGGTCCGCCCAGTACTTGGCGACGCTGGTCTTGCCGGCGCCCGCCGGGCCGATGAGCAGCACCGCGAGCGTGGTGGCGGCCGCGTCGGGCGTGGCTGCGGGCGGCGCGCTGGGCATGCCGACGGGCCCGCCGGGCGGCAGCGGCAGATGGCCGGTGGTGTCCGGAACCGGGGACGCCGGGGCGTGCTGCGGCGTCGGGGGCACGGGAGCCGGGGGCCCGCCGGTGAATCCCGGGGCGGGAGGCGGCGGAGGCACGGGGGCGGGGCCCTGGTGCGCGCCCGGGGGGTGCGGGCCCGGGTGGTGTGCGGCCGGCGACCAGCCGGTGGCCGGTCCGCGCCCCGGCTGGTGGGGCGGTGGCAGCGGAGAACCCACTGCGTGCTGCATCCGGTGCCACTCCGTCTCGTATCAGGCGATGGGCGCTGACAGCGGGGCGGACCCGCTTCCCCCCACAGCCTAGAGGGCGTGGGTGAGGCTCCGTTCGAACGGTACCGCCCCCGCCGTCATGAGGTGAAACGGCCGGGGGCGGTCCGAAGTGCCCGGTGGCGTACCGCGCATCGGGCGAGGGAGTAAGGCGGGGCCTACTGGCCCACCTCGCCGTACGCGGCGAGGAGGACGGCCGGGTCGGGTCCCTCCAGGACGGTGGGCTTGGCCAGGCCGTCCAGGACGATGAAGCGCAGCAGGTCGCCTCGGGACTTCTTGTCGACCTTCATGGTCTCCAGCAGCTTGGGCCACTGGTCGTAGCGGTAGTGCAGGGGCAGGCCCACCGACTCCAGCACCGTGCGGTGCCGGTCGGCCGTGGTGTCGTCCAGCCGGCCCGCGAGACGTCCCAGTTCGGCGGCGAAGTGCATGCCGACGGAGACGGCGGCGCCGTGCCGCCACTGGTAGCGCTCGTTCTTCTCGATGGCGTGGGCGAGGGTGTGGCCGTAGTTGAGGATCTCCCTCAGGCCCGACTCCTTGAGATCGGAGGAGACGACCTCGGCCTTGACCCGGATGGAGCGCTCGATGAGTTCGGCGGTGTGCGGGCCGGCCGGGGTGCGGGCGGCCTCCGGGTCGGCCTCGATGAGTTCCAGGATCGTCGGGTCGGCGATGAAGCCGGCCTTGATGATCTCGGCGAGCCCGGAGACGTAGTCGTTGACCGGGAGGGAGTCCAGCGCGGCCAGGTCGCACAGCACACCGGCCGGCGGGTGGAAGGAACCGACGAGGTTCTTGCCCTCGGCGGTGTTGATGCCGGTCTTGCCGCCGACGGCCGCGTCCACCATGGCCAGCACGGTGGTCGGGACGGCGATCCAGCGCACGCCGCGCAGCCAGGTCGCGGCCACGAAACCGGCGAGGTCCGTGGTCGCGCCGCCGCCGACGCCGATGACGACGTCGCTGCGGGTGAAGCCGGACTGGCCGAGCGCCTTCCAGCAGTAGGCGGCGACCTCGGCGGTCTTGGCCTCCTCCGCGTTCGGCACCTGGATGGCGACGGCCTCGTAGCCCTGCCCGGCCAGGTCGGCGCGGAGCGCGTCACCGGTCTCGGCGAGTGCCTCCGGGTGGACGATCGCGACCCGCTTGACCCTGTCACCGATCAACCCGGGCAGTTCACCCAGCAGTTGACGGCCGACCAGGACCTCGTACGGCTCGCTTCCCGCGGTCCCGCCGACCTGGATGCGGGTGACTGCCTCGCTCATGCGTTCTTCAACTCCAGTGCGTCCAGGGCGGCTTGTGTGACCTCTTCGGGCGTACGGCCGTCGGTCGGTACGACGGCCGTGGCAAGCCCCTCGTACAGGTGACGGCGGGCCTGCATCAGTTCGCGCCACTGCTTGCGCGGGTTGACCGCCAGCAGCGGCCGGGCCGCGTTGAGGCCGGTGCGCTTGACCGCCTCCTCGACGTCCATCGAGAGGTAGACGACGCGCCGGCCCGCGAGCGACGCGCGCGTGTCCGCGTCCAGGATCGCGCCGCCGCCCAGGGCGAGGACACCGTCGTGCTCGGCGAGCGCCCGGAGGACGGCCTGCTTCTCGATCGCGCGGAAGGCCGGTTCGCCCTCGTCGACGAAGATCTCGGCGATCGTCCGGCCCTGCTCGGCCACGATGTCCTCGTCGGAGTCCCGGTAGCCCACGCCGAGCCGCTCGGCGAGGAGCCGTCCGACGGTGGACTTGCCGACCCCCATCGGACCGACCAGGACGACCAGGGGCACCGCGTTCATCGGATCGCCAGGTTCTCGAGGTACGAGCGCACGTTGCGGCGGGTCTCGGGCACGCTGTCGCCGCCGAACTTCTCCGCCACCGCGTCCGCCAGCACCAGCGCCACCATCGCCTCGGCGACGATGCCGGCCGCCGGGACCGCGCAGACGTCCGAGCGCTGGTGGTGCGCGGCCGTCGCCTCACCGGTGACGACGTCCACGGTCTTCAGGGCCCGCGGCACGGTCGCGATCGGCTTCATCGCGGCGCGCACCCGCAGCAGCTCACCGGTGGTCAGACCGCCCTCGGTACCGCCGGAGCGGCCCGAGGTGCGCCTGATGCCCTCGTCGGTGGCGACGATCTCGTCGTGCGCCTGCGAGCCGGGCACCCGCGCCAGGCCGAAGCCGTCGCCCAGTTCCACGCCCTTGATCGCCTGGATGCCCATCAGGGCGGCGGCCAGCCGCGCGTCCAGCTTGCGGTCCCAGTGGACGTGCGAGCCGAGGCCGACGGGCACGCCGTAGGCCAGCACCTCGACCACACCGCCCAGGGTGTCGCCGTCCTTGTGGGCCTGGTCGATCTCCGCGACCATCGCCTTCGACGCGTCCGCGTCCAGGCACCGCACCGGGTCGGCGTCCAGCTTCTCGACGTCGGAGGGCTTGGGGTAGACGCCGTAGGGCGCCTTCGCCGCGGCCAGCTCGACGACGTGCGAGACGATCTCGATGCCCGCTGTCTCCTTCAGGTACGACCGGGCCACCGCGCCCAGCGCCACCCGGGCCGCCGTCTCCCGGGCGGAGGCGCGCTCCAGGATCGGCCGGGCCTCGTCGAAACCGTACTTCTGCATCCCGGCGAGGTCGGCGTGACCGGGGCGCGGCCGGGTCAGCGGGGCGTTGCGCGCCAGGCCCGCCAGGATCTCCGGGTCGACCGGGTCGGCCGCCATCACCTGTTCCCACTTCGGCCACTCGGTGTTGCCCACCATGACCGCGACCGGGGAACCCAGCGTCAGCCCGTGCCGGACACCGCCGAGGAAGGTGACCTCGTCCTGCTCGAACTTCATCCGCGCACCGCGCCCGTACCCGAGCCGGCGCCGGGCCAGATGGCCGGCCACCATCTCCGTGGTGATCGGCACGCCGGCGGGAAGGCCCTCCAGCGTCGCCACGAGTGCGGGACCGTGGGACTCCCCCGCGGTCAGCCAGCGCAACCTGCTCAACGGTGCTCCTCAGTGCTCGCGCCTGGTACTGCCGTCCGTACACGCGTCCTCGCGTACGGCAACGGCGCGACCGGGTGCGCGGCCCCGGCCCGCCACTCCGATCCTCCCACGTCCGGGCCCCGGCATCGGCGGCCGGTCCACAGGACGGACGGGTCCCTCGCGTTCCCGGCCGGAACCGGGTCGCGCTAGCGGGCCGCGAGCGCGTGCTCGCCGGCCTTGCGCATCACGGCCAGCGGGGCGGGCGTGCGCCCGGTCATCAGCTCCACCTGGAGGACGGCCTGGTGCACCAGCAGGTCGAGCCCGCTGACCACCGCTCCGCCGTACGCCGACCAGCGGGCGGCGAGCGTGGTCGGCCAGGGGTGGTAGAGCACGTCGAAGAGGGTGGCCGGCCGTTCCGGCAGGGCGGAGGACAACGCGTCGGTCGCGCCGGCCGGGGTGGTGGCGACGACGAGCGGGGCGCGCAGGGCTTCGGCGGCGTCCGCCCAGTCCGCCGTTCGCACCTCGACGCCGAGCCGCTCCCCCCACTGCCGCATCTCGGCGGCGCGGGCCTCGCTACGGACGTAGGCGACGACCTCGCCGGTGCAGATACGGGCCAGCGCCGCGAGCGCGGAGGAGGCGGTGGCGCCGGCGCCGAGGATCGCCGCCGAGTCCACCTGTTCGATGCCGTGTTCCCTGAGGGCCGCGACCATGCCGGGGATGTCGGTGTTGTCACCGGCGCGGCGGCCGTCCTCGGCGCACACGACCGTGTTGACCGTGCCGACCGAGGCGGCTGTCTCGCTGATCTCGTCGAGCAGCGGGATGACGGCCCGCTTCAGCGGCATGGTCACCGACAGCCCGGCCCACTCGGGCCCGAGCTCGGCGAAGAACCCGGCCAGGGCCGCCTCGTCGAGCTCGATCCGGTCGTACGACCAGCCGGTGAGACCCAGTTCGGCGTAGGCGGCGCGGTGCAGCACCGGGGAGAGGGAGTGCGCGATGGGCTTGCCGAGCACGGCGGCCCGGCGGGCGTCAGTTGCCCGTGCTGGCATCGAACCGGTCCTTGAGCTTGAGGAACGCGTCGTGCGTCTTGGCGAACTCGGTCTTGCTCACGCCGTCGACCGCCACGAAGTAGTACCAGCCGTCGTCCGTCGGGTTCAGTGTCGCCTTGATCGCACCGTCGCCCGGGTTCCCGATCGGGCCGGGCGGCAGACCCTTCTGCGTGTACGTGTTGTACGGGTCCTGGTTGCTGTTGATCTCCGACTCACTGATGTTGATGTTGCTCTCGTTCTTCAGGTAGTTGAAGGTCGAGTCGAACTGCAACAGTCCATAGGTCTCGGGGTTCGCGAGATCGAGGCGGTTGTAGACGACCTCCGCCATCCTGCGGTAGTCGTCGTCGGTCTTGCCCTCCGCCTGGACGAGACTCGCGACCGTGATGACCTGCAACGGGTTGTCCAGCTTGAGCGCCTTGGCCTTGGCCTCCAGGTCATAGGCGTCGTACTTCTCGACGGCCCGGGTCACCATCTCCTTCAGGACCGTCTCGGGCTTCATGCCCTTGGCCGCGGGATAGGTGCCCGGGTAGAGGAATCCTTCCAGCGGATCCTTGATGTCGTCGTTGTCGTTCGCCCAGTCCGGCAGGCCGAGGCTCTCGAACTTCTTCTCGGCGGCCTTCCTGGTGCTGCCGGACGACAGGTCGAGCTGCTTGTCGATCGCCGAGTACACACTCACGTTGCGTTCGCCCGGCTTGACCAGCACGCTGTTCTGGCTCGTCGGGTCGAGCATCATCGCGACGGCGCTCTTGGCGGACATCTCCTTCTTCAGGAGGTAGGCGCCGGCCTGGATCTTGTCACCGTCGGGGTTCTGCTGCTGCGCGGAGACGAAGGCGTCGACGCTCTTGACGACCCCGGCGTCCTTCAGCTTCTGGCCGATCGTCGACCCGAAGGCGCCCTTGGGGATGACGACGGACACCGTCTGGCCCGTACCCTCGCCCGCGTAGTCCGGTGCCGATCCGAAGCGGTTCTGATAGAACTGGTAGCCGAAATACCCGACTCCGCCCAGTCCGCCGCCGAACACCAGCAGGACCACCAGGCAGGCGCACCCGTTGCGGCGTTTCTTCTCCTTGCCGCCCCGGCCGCGCCGGTCGCCGCGTCCGCCGGGCTCGTCGCTGTCGCCATCGGCCTCGGCGTCGTCGTCACCGCCCGCGAAGAAGGCGTGTTCGCCCTGGTCGGGGCCGGGATCCCAGTCGGGCCGCGGCTCGGGTTCGGCGCGTCGGCGGGCGGGCGGCTCCGGGGGCGGGTAGGCGTCCGGGGTGCCGTAGAAGTCGGGCTGTTCACCGCCGTACGACGGGTCCTGCTGCCCGTACGGGTCCGACGGGTCGGGGTACGACGCGTTCGCGGGCGGGCTCGCGGCCCAGCCGTTGTTGTCGTACTGCTGCTGGGGCTGCTGCGGCTGTTCTTGGTGCTGGGGCTGTTCGTGCTGCTGGGCCGCGTAGTTCTGCTGCCCGTACTGCTGGTCGTACTGCTGCTGATCGTATGGGTGCTGGGCGTACTGCTGCTGGTCGTAGTGCTGCTGCTGGTGGGGCTGCTCGTGCTGCTGCGCCTGACCGTACGCGGCCTGCCGGCCGTCGCCCCAGCCTCCATCGTCGTACTGCGGCTGCTGCGGCTGCTGCGGCTGCTCCGGATAGTGCTGCGGCTGACCGCCGTAGGGGGACTGCTGACCCTCCTCGGCCTGCTGTCCGCCCCATCCGCCGTCCCCGTACAACGGGTCCTCCGGATGCCACGGTTCGGAGCCTTGGCCCCGGCCATACTCAGTCATCGATCCCCTAGAGCCGCGAGGCGGCGGGCGCCTGATCACGGCCCGGCTCCCGTCCCGCCTCTCTTTGTGCGGTGGCTGTTCGAATGCCGCCGCATCGCGCGGAACGTTACCGTATCGCGATCAGATGACCACTTCGACGCCCTCGCCGGGTGCTTTACCTGACACCCGTTCGGATTCCAACGCCTGCTGAAGGATGATCACGGCCGCTGCCTGGTCGATGACCGATCTGCCCTTCTTCGACTTCACTCCCGAGGCGCGCAGTCCCTGACTGGCGGTCACGGTCGTCATCCGCTCGTCGACGAGTCGCACCCCCACCGGGGCGATACCCTTCGCCAGCTCCTGGGCGAAGCCGCGGACCTTGACCGCGGCCGGCCCCTCGCCCCCCTTGAGAGAGCGAGGCAGACCGACGACGACCTCGATCGGCTCGTACTCCTCGACCAGTTGCCTCAGCCTGCGGTGAGCCGCCGGGACGTCCCGCCCGGGGACCGTCTCCACCGGCGTGGCGAGGATCCCGTCGGGGTCGCACGAGGCGACCCCGATCCGGGCGTCCCCGACGTCGATCGCGAGGCGACGGCCGCGGCGCATCACCGGGCCGTCCCCGGGCGTCCGACCGTCGTCACGCGCCCGGCCGTCCCCGCGGGTCTGTCCGTCCGCGCTCACTTGGCCGTTTCCGCCACGAGCCGCTCGACGGCGTCGACGGCCTCGCCGACGGCGGCCGGGTTCTGGCCGCCGCCCTGGGCGACGTCCGGCTTGCCGCCACCGCCGCCGCCGAGGGTCTTGGCGGCGGCGCGGACCAGGTCGCCGGCCTTGAGACCACGCTCCCGGGCGGCCTCGTTGGTGGCGATGACCGTCAGCGGCTTGCCGTTGTTGACGGTGAACAGGGCGACCACGGCGGCCCGTCCGCCCTGAATCCGGCCGCGCACGTCCAGGACCAGCTTGCGCAGGTCGTCGGCGTTCGTGCCGTCCGGGACCTGGCCGGTGACGACGGCGACCCCGCGGACGTCCTTGGCGGACCCTGCGAGTCCGGCGGCGGCCTGGAGCACCTTCTCGGCGCGGAACTTCTCGATCTCCTTCTCGGCGTCCTTCAGCTTGCCGAGCATGGCGGAGACCTTCTCCGGGAGCTCCTCCGGACGGCCCTTGATCAGCTCCTGGAGCTGGGCGACGACCGTGTGCTCCCGGGCCAGGAAGTTGTAGGCGTCGACCCCGACCAGGGCCTCGATCCGGCGGACACCGGAGCCGATGGACGACTCGCCGAGCAGCTTCACCAGACCCAGCTGGGCCGTGTTGTGCACGTGCGTGCCGCCGCACAGCTCCTTGGAGAAGTCGCCGATGGTGACCACCCGGACACGCTCGCCGTACTTCTCGCCGAACTCGGCGATGGCACCCTGCTTCTTGGCCTCGTCGATGGACATGACGTCGGCGCGGACGTCCAGGTCGCGGGCGAGCACCTCGTTGATCTTCTGCTCGACGTCGGTCATCACGGCCGTCGGAACGGCGGACGGCGACCCGAAGTCGAAGCGGAAGCGGCCGGGCTGGTTCTCGGAACCGGCCTGGGCGGCCGTCGGGCCGAGGGCGTCCCGCAGGGCCTGGTGGGTGAGGTGCGTGGCCGAGTGGGCGCGGGCGATGGCCGTGCGGCGGCGTACGTCGATGACGGCCTCGGCCTTGGCGCCGACGGTCATCTCGCCGACCTGGACGACGCCCTTGTGGACGTACACGCCCGGCACCGGCTTCTGGCAGTCGCGGACCTCGATGACGGCTCCGGAGTCGACCTTGATGCGGCCGGTGTCACCGATCTGGCCGCCGCCCTCGGCGTAGAACGGCGTCCGGTCGAGGACGATCTCGACCTCGTCGCCCTCGGTGGCGGCGGGCGACGACAGACCGTCGACCAGGATGCCGACGATCGTCGACTCGCCGTCGGTGTCCGTGTAGCCGATGAACTCGGTCTCACCGGCCCGGTCGGCGATCTCGCGGTAGGCGCCGAGGTCGGCGTGGCCGGTCTTCTTGGACCGGGCGTCGGCCTTGGCGCGCTCCCGCTGCTCCTTCATCAGGCGGCGGAAGCCGTCCTGGTCCACGGCCAGGCCCTGTTCGGCGGCCATCTCCAGGGTGAGGTCGATCGGGAAGCCCCAGGTGTCGTGGAGCAGGAAGGCCTTCTCGCCGGACAGGACGCCGCCGCCGGCCTGCTTGGTCTCGGTGACGGCGGTGTCGAGGATGTTGGTGCCGGCCTTCAGCGTCTTGAGGAAGGCGTTCTCCTCGGCGACGGCGACCTTCTCGATCCGCTCGCGGTCCGTGACCAGCTCGGGGTACTGCCGGCCCATCATCTCGATGACGGTGTCGATCAGTTCCTTGACGACCGGGCCGGTGGCGCCGAGCAGGCGCATGTTGCGGATGGCGCGGCGCATGATGCGGCGCAGGACGTAACCGCGGCCCTCGTTGCCGGGGCTCACGCCGTCGCCGATGAGCATCACCGACGTGCGCATGTGGTCGGTGACCACGCGCAGGGACACGTCCGAGGCGTGGGCCTCGCCGTACTCGACGCCGGTCAGCTCGGTGGCCTTCCGGATGACGGCCATGGAGGTGTCGATCTCGTACATGTTCTGCACGCCCTGCAGAATCATGGCGAGCCGCTCCATGCCGAGGCCCGTGTCGATGTTCTTGCTCGGCAGGTCGCCGAGGATCTCGAAGTCCTCCTTCGAGGTGCCCTCGCCGCGCTCGTACTGCATGAAGACCAGGTTCCAGATCTCCACGTACCGCTCGTCGTTGACGGCGGGGCCGCCCTCGGCGCCGAACTCGGGGCCGCGGTCGTAGTTGATCTCGGAGCACGGGCCGCAGGGACCGGGCACGCCCATGGACCAGTAGTTGTCCTTCTTGCCGAGGCGCTGGATGCGCTCGGCGGGGACGCCCACGACGTCGCGCCAGATGCGCTCGGCCTCGTCGTCCTCCAGGTAGACGGTGATCCACAGACGCTCGGGCTCGAGACCGTAACCGCCCTTGTCCTGGGGCGTGGTGAGCAGCTCCCAGGCGTACTTGATGGCGCCTTCCTTGAAGTAGTCGCCGAAGGAGAAGTTGCCGCACATCTGGAAGAACGTGCCGTGGCGGGTGGTCTTGCCGACCTCTTCGATGTCGGGCGTGCGCACGCACTTCTGCACGCTGGTGGCGCGCGCGAAGGGCGGCTTGACCTCGCCGAGGAAGTACGGCTTGAAGGGCACCATGCCGGCCGGGACGAGCAGCAGAGTCGGGTCGTCCGCGATGAGCGACGCCGAAGGCACGACGGTGTGACCGCGCTCCTCGAAGAAGCTCAACCAGCGGCGGCGGATTTCAGCCGACTCCATCAGAGGTCCTCATTCCGGTTGTGCGAGTACGTCGTCCTGTCGTTGTCGACGGACTTCGGGTTGGTGCGGTTCTCGATGGCGGTGTACCGCCGGGGCGCGGGGAGTTCGGGGTCGACGGAGGCGTTCAGCCCGAGCGCGTCGCCCAGTTCCTCCTCCCGCTGCGCCATGTTGTCCCGGACGTCGAGCGCGAAGCCCACCGCGCGGTCCTTGAGCCGGTGACCGGCGTCGATCGCCTTGTTCGCCGCGCTCACGGCCAGGTTCTCGGGCGTCAGCTGCTTCAGCTTGCGGTTGACCTTGGTGGTGGCCCACACACCGGCGGCGACGCCCGAGGTGAACCAGAAGGTACGGCGGAACATCGCTGGCTCTCAGTCCTTCTTTTTGCGGAGGTCTCGCTTGTCCCGCCGAGAGACCGTGCGGCCCACGATCACGGTACGCCGGGGTGCCTTGGCGGGTACGTCGTCCTTCTGGCCGCCGAGGGCCCGGCGTACGCCGTAGCCGAAGGCGGCGACCTTGACCAGGGGGCCGCCGAAGGTGGAGGCGACGGTCGTCGAGAGCGCCGAGGCGTTCGACGTGACCTCCTGGACGTCCGACGCGATCGCGTCGACCCGGTCGATCTGGGTCTGCGCGGAGCGCACCGCCGCGGAGGCGTCGGACAGCAGCGGGACGGCCTGATCGGTCACGTCCGCCACGAGCTTGGTGGTCGCCCTGAGCGTCTGGGCCAGCCTCGCCAGCGCGACGGCGAGGAAGGACACCAGGATCGCCCAGAAGACGGCCACCAGGATCCCGGCCACCTCTCCACCGGACACTGTGCGCACCCGCTCCCTGAAACGTGCCTGCGTGACGAATAAGTCGTACGCCGAGCCTATCGCGCCGGGGGTGGGGCTCCGTACCGGATTACCGCCCGCGCGCGGCCGGGCCGCCGGCGGCGATTGTACGGAGCGCGTACGGTTCAGTACGCTCCGTGTCCCATGCGCGATCATCAGTGCGGGAGTACCCCGGTGCCCGGCAATCTCCCCCTGGAGCTCACCAGGTTCGTGGGCCGCACGGCCGAACTCGCCCGGCTGGCACGGGTACTCGCCGCCTCGCGGCTGGTGACCGTCACGGGAGCCGGCGGGGTCGGCACGTCACGGCTGGCGGCGCATGCCGCGGCGCGGGCCGGGGTCCGTGACGGTGTGTGGCGGGTCGAGCTGGCACCCGTGCGGGATCCCGAACTCGTCCATCACGCGGTCGTGGAGGCACTGGGACTGACGGACCACACCACGCGGGCGCCGCGCGAGACCCTGCTGGCCCATCTCGCCGAGCGTGAACTCCTGCTGATCCTGGACGGGTTCGAGCATCTGGTGGACACGTGCGCCTCGCTGGTGACCGAGCTGTCGTGCCGGGCGCCGGGCCTGCGGGTCCTCGCCGTGGGACGCAGGCCGCTGGAGGTGGCCGGCGAGCACCTGTTCCCGCTGGGTCCGCTGGACCTGGACGAGGCGGCCGAGCTGTTCGTGGACCGGGCGGCCCGCCACGGGATCGGTCTGCGGGACGATCCGGACGTACGGGAGCTGTGCCGGCGGCTGGAGGGCATCCCGCTGGCGGTCGAGCTGGCCGCGGGACGGCTGCGGGCACTGTCCCCGGCGCAGTTGCTGGAGCGGCTCGACGACCGGTTCCAGCTGCTGACCGGCGGGAGCCGTGACGCGCTCCCCCGGCACCGGACGCTGCGCACGGCGATCGGCTGGAGCCACGAACTGTGCACTCCCGAGGAGCGGTTGCTGTGGTCGCGGCTGTCGGTGTTCGCCGGGTGGTTCGACCTGGAGGCCGCGGAGTACGTGTGCGGCGGGGACGGGCTGCCCGCGGACGACGTCCTCGATGTCGTCGCGGAGCTGCTGGCCCAGTCCCTGCTCACCCGCGAGGAGACCGTGACCGGTGTGCGTTACCGCATGCTGGACACGGTCCGGGCGTACGGCGCCGACTGGCTGGAGGCCACCGGTGACGCGGCCCGGCTGCGGCGGCGGCACCGGGACTGGTACGTGGGCCTGGCGACCTGGTGCGAGCTGGACTGGTTCTCGCCGCGGCAGCACGAGGTGGCCGCGCGGATCGAGGCGGAACTGCCGAATCTGCGGCTGGCCCTCGAGTGCTGCCTGGCCGAGCCGGAGGGCGTGCGGCTGGGCCAGTACCTGGCGGGCTCGCTGTGGTTCTGCTGGGTCGGCTGCGGCCGGCTGGCGGAGGGGCGGCACTGGCTGGAGCGGGCTGTACGGCTGGGCCCGGAGCACGAGCGGTCCCGGCTGAAGGCACTGTGGGTGCTCGGCCACGTGGCGATCCTCCAGGGGGACGCGGTGCCCGCGCTGGCCGCGCTGGAGGAGTGCCGCACCGGGGCGGAGCGGGTCGCGAGTGCCACGGGGCGGGCCTACGCGGAGCACCGCATCGGCTGTCTGGCCCTGGTGACGGACGACATGGCGCGCGCGGAGACGCTGCTGCGCTCGGCGCTGGAGCGCTACCGGGAGATCGGCGAGCTGAACAGCAACGTGCTGATGGGCCAGGTGGAGCTGGCGATGACGCGGGCCTTCCAGGGCGATCTGCCGGACGCGGTGCGGCTGTGCGAGGACGTCCGCCGGGTCTGCGAGGACCACGGCGAGCGATGGGCGCGGGGGTACGCGCTGTACGTCCTGGCCTACGCCGCCTGGAGCGGGGGCGATCCGGCCCGCGCCCGCGAGCTGCTCACGGACTGTCTGGACGGGGCCCACGCCTTTGGCGACCTGCTCGGCTCGGTGCTGTCCATCGAGCTGCTGGCCCTGGTCGCGGCCACGGAGGGCGACCCGGCGGAGGCCGCGGTGCTACAGGGCGCGGCCGCGGCCATGTGGCCGTCGGTGGGCCTGCCGCTGTTCGGCTCGGCGTACTACAACGCCCCGCACGAGCTGTGCGAGCGGGCGGCCCGGGACCAGCTGGGCGACGAGCGGTACGAGGAGTGCGCCCGGCAGGGGCGGTCGCTCGGGCGTGAGGGGGCCGTGGCCCGGGCCCTGGGGCGTGGCGGGCCCGGGGTGCCGGCGGCGCTGCCGGGGCCGTGTGGCCCCGTCCGGCCCGCGACGGCGTCCCCGGACACGCACGAACCCGCCGCCTCGCCCACCCGGAAGGGCGGGGAGACGGCGGGCTGACGCGCGGGGTGGTGCGGTGTCCGCCGAGGATCAGCGGGCGTAGTACTCGACGACGAGCTGCTCGTCGCAGATCACCGGGATCTCCTTGCGGTTCGGCTCGCGGTCCAGGCGGAAGGCCAGGGCGCGGAGGTTCACCTGGAGGTAGCGCGGGGTCTCGCCGTCGGGGGCGAAGCCGCCCTCGCGCGCGATCGAGAACAGGGTCTTCTCGCGGCTGCGCTCACGGACCATCACGACGTCGTCGGGACGGACGCGGAAGGACGGCTTGTCGACCTTCTGGCCGTTGACCTCGATGTGGCCGTGGACGACCATCTGGCGGGCCTGGTAGATCGTGCGGGCGATGCCCGAACGCAGGACCAGCGCGTCGAGACGGCGCTCGAGCTCGATGATCAGGGCCTCACCGGTCTTGCCCTGGACCTTGGAGGCACGCTCGTAGGCGCGGACGAGCTGACGCTCGGACACGTCGTACTGCGCGCGCAGACGCTGCTTCTCCAGCAGACGGACCTTGTAGTCCGAGTTCTGCTTGCGGCCGCGGCCGTGCTCACCCGGCGGGTAGGGGCGGGCCTCGAAGTACTTGACGGCCTTCGGGGTCAGCGCGATGCCGAGGGCACGCGACTTCTTGACCTTGGGGCGGGACTGGTTCGGCATGAACCAAACACCTCGTGTCTCTGATGCGAATACGGCTTCACCAGGGTTAGGGGAGGTCGCATCCGCAGCCGGGGAAACCCACCGGGTCCTGTCCTACGGACCTGCGGGCAGCCGCTCCCTGGTCTGGGCACAACGTGCAGCACGCGAGTGGCCCACCGACCTGTCCCGCGAATTCCGGGTGGTGGTGGGCTGCCCGCGACACCGTTCGACGGTGCGCGACGCTCCTGGAGTGCCTTCCCCGAGGGGAGGCTCTCCGGCTGGATGTCCCGTTCTGGTGGTGCCGGTTCTCCTTGCGGAGGTCCGGACACAGGACTCAGCACTTCGGGCGAGTCTACAGGGTGCTCAGGACCGCTTGCGACCGAGGTGGGTGCGGGTCCACTCCACGGCGTCCGCGTACCGGGCCTCGGCGCCGTGCCGGGTGGGGGTGTAGTACTCGCGGTCCTTGATGGCGTCCGGCGCGTACTGCTGGGCGGCGATGCCCTCGGGCACGTCGTGCGGGTACACGTACCCCTGCGCGTGTCCGAGCTTGGCGGCGCCCTTGTAGTGCCCGTCGCGCAGGTGCGGCGGGACGGGTCCGGCCAGTCCCTTGCGGACGTCCTCCATGGCGGCGCCGATCGCGGTGGTCGCCGCGTTGGACTTGGGGGCCAGGGCCAGGGCGATGGTGGCGTGGCTGAGGGTGAGGGCGGCCTCCGGGAAGCCGATCATGGCGACGGCCTGGGCGGCGGCGACCGCGATCGGCAGGGCGTTCGGGTCGGCGAGGCCGATGTCCTCGCTGGCGGAGATCATCAGGCGGCGGGCGATGAAGCGAGGGTCCTCGCCAGCCTCGATCATGCGGGCCAGGTAGTGCAGGGCCGCGTCGACGTCGGAGCCGCGGATGGACTTGATCAGGGCGCTGGCCACGTCGTAGTGCTGGTCGCCGTCGCGGTCGTACGTCACGGCCGCCCGGTCGACCGTCTCCTCCAGCGTCTGTAGGGCGACCTCCGCCTCGCCCTTGTCGAGGGCGGCACCGGCGGCCGCCTCCAGGGCGGTCAGGGCGCGGCGGGCGTCACCGCCGGCGATCCGCAACAGGTGCTCCTCGGTGTCCCCGGGGAGGGTGACGGAGCCCTTGAGGCCGCGTTCGTCGGTGAGGGCCCGGTGCAGCAGGCCGCGCAGGTCGTCGTCGGTGAGGGGTTCGAGGGTGAGCAGGAGGGAGCGGGACAGCAGCGGGGAGATCACCGAGAAGTACGGGTTCTCCGTCGTCGCCGCGATGAGCGTCACCCAGCGGTTCTCGACGGCCGGGAGCAGGGAGTCCTGCTGGGCCTTGCTGAAGCGGTGGATCTCGTCGAGGAAGAGGACGGTCTCCTTGCCGAAGCCGCCGGTGGCGCGGCGGGCCCCCTCGATGACCGCGCGGACCTCCTTGACGCCGGCGGTGATCGCCGACAGCTCCACGAAGCGCTTGTTGGTGGCCTTGGAGACGACGTACGCCAGCGTCGTCTTCCCGGTGCCGGGCGGGCCCCAGAGGATCACCGAAGAGGGACCGGCCGGGCCACCCGCGCTCTCGCCGACCAGTCTGCGCAGGGGCGAGCCCGGCTTCAGCAGGTGCCGCTGGCCCACGACCTCGTCGAGGGTGCGCGGACGCATCCGGACGGCCAGCGGGCTGGCGGCCGGGTCCTTCTCCTGACGTTCTTCTGCTGCGGCGGTGAACAGGTCGGGCTCCACACCCAAAACCCTATGTCACCCCACTGACAACCCCGCCGGGGCCGCCCGGCGGTCCGCGACGGGGGCCGTCAGCTGGTCCAGAAGTCCCACCAGCGGGTCATGATCAGGATGCCGATGACGCCGGTGTGCAGCACCGGAAGCACCCAGGTGAACTCGCCGAAGAAGCTCTTCAGCCAGTGCGGGGCGGGCAGGAAGCCGTTGCGGACGTTGAACGACGTCACGTACCAGAACATGACGATCGTCGCGACCCAGGCCAGGGAGCACCACAGGCACAGGGCGCCGATCCGGTACAGCGACTGGAACTGCAGCCAGGTGCAGAAGCCGACACCGAAGAGCGTGCCGAAGTTGAAGGTCAGCCAGTACCAGCGGGGGAACCGGGCCCGGGCGAGCAGGCTCATGCCGACGCAGATCACCATGCCGTAGCAGACCAGGCCGAGCATCGGGTTGGGGAACCCGAAGGCCTCGGCCTGCCTGCTCTCCATGACGCTGCCGCAGGAGACGACGGGGTTCAGGCTGCACCCGGGGACGAAGGTCCTGCCCTCGACCTTGGCTTCGAGCAGCTTGAACTTGTCGAGCGTGATGACCCACGCGGCGAGCAGACCCGCCGCACCGGTGATCACCAGCAGCAGGGCGAACGCACGGCTGCCGCCCGCCGTCCGGGGCCCGGCGGAGGAGGTCTCCGGCACGGGCTCCGACTCGGTGGAGACGTTTTTGACTGTGGTCTTGCTCATCACGCGGATTCCGTCTGCTTGAGAGTCGGACCTGCTTCGGGCACGGGTCATTCTGCCGCACCCGCGCGCCTGTCCACCGTTCGGTGGACATAAGAAGGTACGCCCGGTCGTCCCCGGGCGATCGGTTCCGGCCGAGGCTCGAACGCATGACAACACACGCGAACGAGCTCGCGGTGGACGTACGGGGGCTGCGCAAACGGTACGGCGGCGTGACCGCCGTCGACGGCATCGACCTCGACATCCGCAGGGGCGAGGTGTTCGGCCTGCTGGGGCCCAACGGGGCGGGCAAGAGCACGACGGTGGAGATCCTCCAGGGCAACCGGGACCGGGACGGGGGCGAGGTGTCCGTGCTGGGGTCGGACCCGGCGCACGGCACGCGCGCGTGGCGCTCACGGGTGGGAATCGTCTGGCAGGACGAATCCGCGCCCGCCGAGTTGACGGTCGACGAGAGCGTGCGGCACTTCGCCCGCTACTACCCGAGGCCGCGGGACCCTCAGGAGGTCATCGGCCTGGTCGGTCTGGAGGCGAAGGCGGGCAGCCGGGTCAAGGCGCTGTCCGGCGGGCAGCGCCGGCGTCTCGACGTGGCGCTGGGGGTGATCGGCGGCCCCGAACTGCTGCTCCTGGACGAGCCGACGACCGGATTCGACCCGGCGGCCCGGCGCCAGTTCTGGGACCTGATCCGCAAGCTGGCCGACGAGGGCACGACCATCCTGCTCACCACGCACTACCTGGAGGAGGCGGAGGCGCTCGCGGACCGGCTGGCGATCGTCACCCGGGGACGGGTGGTCGCCGAGGGTGAGCCGACCGCGCTGCGGGAGCGGCACGGCACCGGGACCACCGTCGAGTGGACCGACACGGACGGCACCCCGCGCGCGGAGCGCACCGACACGCCCACCCGGACGGTCGCCGAGCTGATGCGCCGCTTCGACGGCGAGATCCCGGGGCTGCGGGTGAGCCGCCCCACGCTGGAGGACGTCTACCTCCGGCTGACGGGACAGTCGACGGCACGGACCGCACAGACCGCCAAGTCCGCGGCGACCCCACAGACCGGAGCGACCGCGGCGGAGGACACGCGATGACCACGACCGTCGTACGGCCCCGGACCACGCCGTCCGCCGCGCGGCTGCCCGGCGCGTGGGGACTCGGACTGCGGCGGGGGGTGCTGGAGATCAGGCAGTTCTTCCGGCAGCGCGACCACGTGGTGTTCACGTTCGCCTTCCCGGTCGTGTTCCTGTTCCTCTTCGCGTCGATCTTCAGCGACGACGTGCCGGACGCCGGCATCACCGCCTCGCAGCTCTACGTTCCCGCGATGATGGCCGCCGGCATCATGTCGACGAGTTTCCAGTCCCTCGGCGTCACCATCGCGATCGAGCGGGACGAGAAGGTGCTGCGCCGGCTGCGCGGGACGCCGATGCCGCCGGCCGCGTACTTCCTGGGCAAGATCTGGCTGGTTCTGGTCACCGGTCTGCTGGAGACCGTGATCCTGCTGGCCGTCGGCACCGGGCTGTACGACATCCAGCTCCCCTCGGACGCGGAGCGCTGGTTCCACTTCGCCTGGATCTTCCTGCTCGGGCTGACGGCGTGCGCGCTGCTCGGGATCGCGGTCAGCTCGGTCCCGAAGTCGGGCAAGAGCGCCAGCTCCGTGGTCGTCCTGCCCTTCCTGGTGTTGCAGTTCATCTCCGGGGTGTACATCGCGATCGACACCATCCCGGACTGGATGCTGAACATCGGCGCGCTGTTCCCGCTGAAGTGGATGTGCCAGGGGCTGCGCGGGGTGTTCCTGCCCGAGTCGGCGCGGATCCTGGAGCAGACGGGGAGCTGGGAGTTCGGCCGGATCGCCCTGGTGCTCGGGGCGTGGTGCGTCGGAGGATTGCTGCTGTGTCTGCTGACCTTCCGGTGGAAAGACCGACGCGACGGGTGACCGACCCGGACGACACCGTCGGCGCGTACACCTGGGCCCGGTCGTTCCGGATCTGGGACACGTACTTCGCGCTCATCTGGCTGGCCACCCTGGTGTTCGTGCTCGGCACGGCGCATCCGGCGTGGCCGGTCCGGGTGGTCGCGGCGGGGCTGCTCATCCCGCTGGTCCCGTTGTTCGTGTGGATCGGACGGCCCATTCTGCGTGGCGACCCGCCCGAGGAACGGCAGGCCCTCGGTTACCTGGTCGCGGCGATGGCGCTGTTCCTGCCGTCGGCGATCCTGGTGGGCGAGACGCGGCTGATGACCTTCGCGCTGGTGCCCCAGTGCTTCATGACCCTGCGGATGCACCGGGCACTGGCGGCGGTGGCCGTCATCAATCTCGTGCCGGTGCTCGGCTGGGCCCTGGTGTGGTGGCCCAGCCACCAGGACGTCTTCTTCAACACCCTGTTCGCTCTCGTGACCCTGGTCTTCTCGGTGGCCGTCGGCAGCTGGGTCATCCGGATCATCGAGCAGAGTCAGGAGCGGGCCGCGCTGATCACGGAGCTGGACGCGAGCCGCCACGAGGTGTCCCGGCTGTCGGCCGAGCGCGGCGCGCTGGCCGAGAGGGAGCGGATGGCCCGGGAGATCCACGACACGCTGGCGCAGGGCTTCACCAGCCTGCTGATGCTCATCCAGGCCGTCGAGGCGGAACTCGACCACGACGTGCCGCAGGCCCGCCGGCATCTCGCCCTGATGGACGAGACGGCCCGTCAGAACCTGGCGGAGGCACGGGCCCTGGTCGCCGGGGGCGCGCCCGCCGACCTGGCGGGGGCCTCCCTGCCGGACGCGCTGCGCCGACTCGCCACACGGCACGAGGCGACGCTGGACGTGACCGGTTCCGCACGTCCGCTGCCCGCCGGCGCCGAGGTGGTGGCCCTGCGCACCTGCCAGGAGGCGCTGGCCAACGCCCGCAGGCACGCGGGGAGTTCACCCGCGGTGGGCATCTGCCTGGCGTACGCCGACGAGCACCTGACCGTGTCCGTACGGGACGACGGCTGCGGCTTCGACCCGGAGACCGTCCGCGGGGGCTACGGTCTGGCGGGGCTGCGGGCCCGGGCCACGGAGGTCGGCGGGACGGCTCAGGTGCGCAGCGTCCCCGGCGACGGTACGACGGTGACCGTCCGCCTGCCCGTACCGCCCCCGAGGAGCGCATGGTGATCCGGATCATCCTGGCCGACGACCATCCCGTCGTACGCGAGGGGCTGCGGGCGATGCTCAGTGCCGAACCGGACCTGGAGGTGGTCGCGGACGCGTCCAGCGGACCGCAGGCGGAGGCGATGGCGGAGCGGCTGCGGCCCGACATCGTGCTGATGGACCTGCGGATGCCGGGCGGCGGGGGCGTGGACTCCATCGTGCGGATGAGCGCGGCGGGGCTGCCGTGCCGGGTGATCGTCCTGACGACGTACGAGACGGACCGGGACATCCTGCGGGCGGTGGAGGCGGGGGCGGCGGGCTATCTGCTGAAGGATCTGCCGCGTGGCGAACTGGCGGAGGCGGTACGGGCCGCCGCGCGGGGTGAGACCGTGCTGGCCCCCTCGGTCGCCGCCCGGCTGGTCGACCAGCTCCGTACCAGGCCGGAGCGGCCCCGTCTGTCGGAGCGTGAGACGGCGGTGCTGCGGCTGGTGGCGGAGGGGTGCACGAACGCGGAGATCGGGCGCCGGCTGTTCATCGGTGAGTCGACCGTGAAGACCCATCTCCTGCGGATCTTCGGCAAGCTGGGGGTGGACGACCGGACGGCGGCGGTGACGAGCGCGATGCGCCACGGTCTGCTCGACTGAGGCATGTCGCCACCCCTACCCGTCCCGTCCCGTCCTTCCGGGGGCTCCGCCCCGGACCCCGCTCCTCACACGCCGGAGGGGCTGATCTCAGGCCGTCCGGCGTGTGAGGACGAGGCCCCTTCAGGGCCGAAGAGGGGGTCTGGGGGCGGCGGCCCCCAGGAACGGGACGGGTAGGGGCGGCGGGGGCGAGAACACCTTCCCCGGCCTCAGCCCAGCCTCGACTCCAGTTCCGCCACGATCTCGTTCACGCCGATCGGCGTCTGCTCGCCGGACTCCATGTCCTTGAGCTGGACGACCCCCTCGGCGAGATCACGCTCACCGGCGACGACCGTGTAGCGCGCGCCACTGCGGTTGGCGTTCTTCATCGCCCCCTTGAGCCCCTTCGCGCCGTACGAGAAGTCCGCCGCGATGCCGTTCTTGCGCAGCTCGGTGACCTTCGCGAACAGCACCCGCCGGGCCTCCTCCCCCAGCGGCACCGCGAACACACTGGTCGCCGCAGGGAGTTCGAGCTCGACCCCCTCCGCCTCCAGCGCGAGCACCGTGCGGTCGACGCCCAGCGCCCACCCGACGGACGGCAGCGCGGGCCCGCCGATCATCTCGGACAGCCCGTCGTAGCGGCCGCCCCCGCCCACCGCGGACTGCGAGCCCAGACCGTCGTGGACGAACTCGAACGTCGTACGGGTGTAGTAGTCCAGGCCGCGCACCAGCTTCGGGTCGTCCTCGAAGGAGACACCCGCCGCCGTGATCAGCTCGCGGACCTCCTCGTGGTACGCCTTGCAGTCGTCGCAGAGGTAGTCGCGCAGCACCGGCGCGTCCGTCAGCTGCTTCTGGACGTCGGGGCGCTTGTCGTCCAGGACGCGCAGCGGGTTGATCTCCGCGCGGCGCAGCGTCTCCTCGTCGAGGTCCAGGTCCCGCAGGAAGCCCTGCAGCGCCTCCCGGTACACCGGCCGGCACTCCTTGTCGCCCAGGGAGTTCAGCAGGATCCGGAAGTTCCGCAGGCCCAGCGAGCGGTACGCCTGGTCGGCCAGGATGAGCAGTTCGGCGTCCAGTGCCGGGTCCTCCGCGCCGATCGCCTCGGCGCCGACCTGCGAGAAGTGGCGGTAACGGCCCTTCTGGGGGCGTTCGTAGCGGTAGTACGAGCCGGAGTACCAGAGCTTGACCGGCAGGTTGCCCGCCTTGTGCAGGTTGGCCTCCAGCGCGGCGCGCAGCACGGAGGCGGTGCCCTCGGGGCGCAGCGCCAGCCGGTCGCCGCCCTTGGTCTCGAAGGCGTACATCTCCTTCGTCACGATGTCGGTGGACTCGCCGACCCCGCGCGCGAAGAGCTCGACGTTCTCGAAGCCCGGTGTCTCGATGTAGCCGTAACCGGAGGTGCGCAGCGGCGCGGCGATCGCCTCGCGGACCGCGAGGAACCGCGCGGAGTCCGGCGGGATCAGGTCGTACGTGCCCTTGGGGGCCTTGAAGGTGCTCACGGGAAGTCTCTCGTCACATTCCTCGTCGGGGAGGGGTGTCCACGCCCGTGCCGCGCTCCTGGCGGCCCGCGGCGACCTGCCGCAGATACGGGTTGGTGGCGCGCTCCTGGCCGATGGTCGTCTGGGGGCCGTGGCCGGACAGCACCACGGTCGAGTCGTCGAGCGGCAGGCACACACGGGCCAGCGAGTCGAGCATCTCGGCCATGTCACCGCCGGGCAGGTCGGTACGTCCGATGGAGCCGGCGAAGAGCAGGTCGCCCGAGAAGAAGACGGGCGGGGTGTCCGCCGCCTCGGGCATCCGGAAGGTCACCGACCCCTTGGTATGGCCCGGCGCGTGCGCGACGGAGAACTCCAGACCGGCCAGGTCCAGCCGCACGCCGTCGGTCAGCTCGCGGACGTCGTCCGGCTCCCCGACGGTCAGCTCGCCCAGCAGCGGCATCCCGACGGACCGGCCGAGCGCCTTCGCGGGGTCGCTCATCATGTACCGGTCCTCGGGGTGGATCCAGGCCGGTACGTCGTGCGCGCCGCACACCGGGACGACCGAGGCCACGTGGTCGAGATGACCGTGGGTGAGGACGACGGCGACGGGCTTGAGCCGATGCTTCTTCAGCGTCTCCTCGACTCCCTGGGCGGCCTGGTGGCCGGGGTCGATGATCACGCACTCCTCACCGGCGGCGGGGGCGACGAGATAACAGTTCGTCCCCCAGGCCCCGGCGGGGAACCCGGCAATGAGCACGATCGTCCTTCGTTGTGTCGATTCGGGTGGGCTTCGAAGCGGTTACGCCTGTGGTCAGAGCCTACCGGCGCTGCCGATTCCTCAGCGAACCCATATACGGTACGGGGCACACGCAGGCGGTCGGCTCACAAGACGCACGCGTCCCAGTCGACGTACGAGACGCATGAGGAGAGAACCCGGTGGTCACCCAGGAACAGCGGAAGCGTCAGCTCGCCCGGGAGAAGTTCTTGCGGCAGCAGCAGCGACGCACGGCCGCGCGGCGCAAGGCGCGCATGCGCAACTCGGTGATCGCGTCGGTCCTCGGCGTGATCCTGGTGGGCAGTCTCGCCCTGTACACGACCGGCACCCTCAAGGGTGACGACGACAAGGCCAACGCGGGCTCCGAGACGAGCCCGAGCGCCGAGGCGCCCAGCAAGGCGCCGGATCCGTGTGAGAAGCCCGCGGCCGGCAAGGTCAAGACGGCGACCTGGAAGAAGGAGCCAGCGATGACCATCGACAAGTCGGCCGCTTACTCGATGCGGCTCGCCACGACCTGCGGCGAGATAGACATCGCGCTGAAGACGTCGGCGGCGCCGCACACCGTGAACTCCTTCAGCTTCCTCGCGGGCAAGGGCTTCTTCGACCACACCAAGTGCCACCGGCTCACCACCGAGGGCATCTACGTGCTGCAGTGCGGCGACCCGACGGGCAGCGGCAGCGGTGGTCCGGGCTACACGATCCCGGACGAGAACCTGAAGGACAAAAGCCTGAAGAGCAACATCTACCCGGCGGGCACGGTCGCGATGGCGAACACCGGCCAGAAGAACACCGGCGGCAGCCAGTTCTTCCTCGTCTACCAGGACAGTCAGCTTCCGCCCAGCTACACACCGTTCGGCACGGTGTCCGAATCAGGCATGAAGGTCCTCAAGAAGATCGCCGGCGCGGGAGCCCAGGCGGCCGACCCCACTACGGGCAATACGGCACCCAACGCGACCGTCGTGATCAACAAGGCAACTGTCACCAAATCCTGACCTTCAGCTGGGTAATTTCGGTCGCGCGGGATGCGGACAGGCAACCCGCCGGTCGCCTATGTTGGCCGTGACGAAACTGTGGACGATGCCCGGGGGCGCAGACGCCCTGCGCAGGCATCATGTGGAGGAGGCGCTGTGAGCAGCGACCCGTGGGGACGCGTCGACGAGACGGGGACCGTGTACGTGCGAACGGCCGACGGCGAGCAGGTCGTCGGTTCCTGGCAGGCCGGCTCCCCGGACGAGGCGCTGGCCTACTTCGAGCGCAAGTACGAAGGCCTGGTTGTCGAGATCGGCCTCCTCGAGAAGCGAGTGAAGACCACCGACCTGTCCGCGAAGGACGCGCAGGCCGCGATCGACCACATCCGCGAGCAGGTCGACGCGCATCACGCGGTCGGTGACCTGGACGCCCTGCGGACCCGGCTGGACAAGCTCGTGGAAACGGTCGACAAGCGCCGCGAGGAGCGCAAGGCGCAGCGGGCCAAGCAGTCGGACGAGGCGCGCCACGCCAAGGAGGCGCTGGTCGCCGAGGCGGAGGAGCTGGCGCAGTCCGACCAGTGGCGGGCGGCCGGTGAGCGGCTGCGGGCCCTGGTGGACACCTGGAAGGGGTTGCCGCGCCTGGACCGCAAGTCGGACGACGAGCTGTGGCACCGCTTCTCGCACGCCCGCTCGGCGTTCTCCAAGCGCCGCAAGGCCCACTTCGCGTCGCTGGACGCGCAGCGCGAGGACGCCCGCCGGACCAAGGAACGCCTGGTCGCCGAGGCCGAGTCGCTGTCCGGCTCGACCGACTGGGGTCCGACGGCCGCGCGCTACCGCGACCTGATGGCGGAGTGGAAGGCCGCGGGCCGCGCCCAGCGCGAGCACGAGGACGATCTGTGGAACCGCTTCCGCGGCGCCCAGGACGTCTTCTTCGCCGCCCGCAGCTCGGTCTTCGCCGAGCGGGACGCCGAGCAGGCGGAGAACCTGAAGCTGAAGGAGGAACTGGCCGAGGAGGCCGAGAAGCTCCTCCCGATCGCCGACCTGAAGGCGGCCCGCGCCGCGTTCCGCTCGCTCAACGAGCGCTGGGAGGCCGTCGGCCACGTGCCGCGCGACGCCCGGCCGAAGGTCGAGGGCCGGATGCACGCCGTCGAGCGGGCGCTCCAGGAGGCCGAGGAGACCGAGTGGCGCCGGAGCAACCCGGAGGCCCGCGCGCGGGCCGAGGGGCTCACCGGTCAGCTCCAGGCGGCCGTGGACAAGCTTCAGGGCCAGATCGAGCAGGCGCGCGCCCAGGGCAACAACGCCCGGGCCGACAAGCTGGCGCGCGAGCTGGAGGGCCGTCAGGCGCTCCTGGACCAGGCGCTCAAGGGATTGCAGGAGTTCGGCGGCTAGTCCCGGCGACCGGTTCCCAGGGTCCGCCCGGACCCCGCATCACGCAGAGGGGCTCCCGTACGCACCGTACGGGAGCCCCTCTGCCGTGTGCGCCGCTACGACCGGCTGCGCGCCGACGTCACCCGGTACACGTCGTACACGCCCTCGACGCCCCGGACCGCCTTCAGGACGTGCCCGAGGTGCTTGGGGTCGCCCATCTCGAAGGTGAAGCGGGAGGTGGCCACGCGGTCGCGGGAGGTCTGCACGGCCGCGGACAGGATGTTGACGTGCTGGTCGGACAGGACGCGGGTGACGTCCGACAGGAGCCGGGACCGGTCCAGGGCCTCGACCTGGATGGCGACCAGGAAGACCGAGGACTGGGTGGGCGCCCACTCGACCTCGAGGATGCGCTCCGGCTCGCGGGACAGTGAGTCCACGTTCACGCAGTCGTTGCGGTGAACCGATACGCCACTGCCGCGGGTGACGAAGCCCATGATCGGGTCACCGGGCACCGGCGTGCAGCAGCGGGCCAGCTTGACCCACACGTCGTCGACGCCCTTGACGACCACGCCGGGATCGGTGCTGGTGCGGCGCTTGCGGCTGCGGCCGCGGGACGGCGGGACCGACTCGTCGATCTCCTCGGTGGCCGCCTCCTCGCCGCCGAGCGCCTGGACGAGTTTCTGCACGACGTTCTGCGCGGAGACATGGCCCTCGCCGATCGCCGCGTACAGCGCGGAGATGTCCGGGTAGCGCATCTCGTGCGCGAGCGTCACCAGCGAGTCACCGGTCAGGATGCGCTGGATCGGCAGGTTCTGCTTGCGCATCGCGCGGACGATGGCGTCCTTGCCCTGCTCGATCGCCTCGTCCCGGCGCTCCTTGGAGAACCACGCCCGGATCTTGTTGCGGGCGCGCGGCGACTTCACGAAACCGAGCCAGTCGCGGGAGGGGCCCGCGCCGGCCGCCTTGGAGGTGAACACCTCCACCAGGTCGCCGTTGTCCAGGGTCGATTCCAGCGGTACGAGCCTGCCGTTGACCCGCGCTCCTATCGTGCGGTGGCCGACCTCGGTGTGGACGGCGTACGCGAAGTCCACCGGCGTGGCCCCGGCCGGGAGCGCTATGACGTCGCCCTTCGGCGTGAAGACGAAGACCTCGTTGCGGGACAGGTCGAAGCGCAGGGACTCCAGGAACTCGCCCGGGTCCTCGGTCTCCTTCTGCCAGTCGAGCAACTGGCGCAGCCACGCCATGTCGTTGAGGTGGTCGTCCTTGCCCTTGCCGGACGACCTGGGGGCGTCGGTGCGCACCTTGGAGGCGCCGGCGACGGCCTCCTGCTTGTACTTCCAGTGCGCGGCGATGCCGTACTCGGCGCGGCGGTGCATGTCGAACGTACGGATCTGGAGTTCGACCGGCTTGCCGTTGGGTCCGATGACCGTCGTGTGCAGCGACTGGTACATGTTGAACTTGGGCATCGCGATGTAGTCCTTGAACCGGCCGGGGACCGGGTTCCATCGCGCGTGCACCGTGCCGAGGGCGGCGTAGCAGTCGCGGACCGTGTCCACGAGGACGCGGATGCCCACCAGGTCGTAGATCTCCGCGAAGTCACGGCCGCGGACGATCATCTTCTGGTAGACGCTGTAGTAGTGCTTCGGGCGGCCGGTGACGGTCGCCTTGATGCGGGCGGCGCGCAGGTCGGACTGCACCTCGTCGGTCACTATGGCGAGGTACTCGTCGCGCTTGGGGGCGCGCTCGGCGACGAGGCGGACGATCTCGTCGTACATCTTGGGGTAGAGGATCGCGAAGGCGAGGTCCTCCAGCTCCCACTTGATGGTGTTCATGCCCAGGCGGTGGGCGAGCGGCGCGTAGATCTCCAGGGTCTCGCGCGCCTTCTTCTCCTGCTTCTCGCGCTTGAGGTAGCGCATGGTGCGCATGTTGTGCAGGCGGTCGGCGAGCTTGATGACCAGGACGCGCGGGTCCTTGGCCATCGCGACGACCATCTTGCGCACGGTCTCGGCCTGCGCGGCCTCGCCGAACTTGACCTTGTCCAGCTTGGTGACGCCGTCGACGAGCAGCGCGACGGAGTCGCCGAAGTCACGGCGGAGCTGGTCGAGGCCGTACTCGGTGTCCTCGACGGTGTCGTGCAGGAGACCCGCCATGAGCGTGGCCGGGTCCATGCCGAGCTCGGCGAGGATCGTGGTCACCGCGAGCGGGTGCGTGATGTACGGGTCGCCGCTCTTGCGCTTCTGGCCGCGGTGCCAGCGCTCGGCGACCTGGTAGGCCTGCTCGATCTGCCGCAGTGTCGCCGTCTCGATCTTCGGGTCGTTGCTGCGCACGATCCGCAGCAGGGGCTCCAGGACCGGGTTGTACGGGTTGGAGCGCTGGACACCGAGGCGGGCGAGGCGGGCGCGGACGCGGTTGGAGGAGCCGGAGCGGGCGGGCTGCCCGGCGGACGAGCGGGCGGCGGGCGGGTTGGCGGGGCGCTCGGCCGGGAGGGGCTTGGGGCGCTGCTGCTCAGCCGGCTTGTCGACGGGCGCGGACGGGGCGTGCTGGACCGGCCCGCGAGAGTCGTTCTTCGCTTGCGGCGTGCTCGGCGCGGGCTTCGCCGCGGGCGCCGAGGCGGGCTCGGGCTTTGCGGCGGTGAGTGGCTGGGCCTCGTCTGGCAAGAGGACTCCTCGTGCGCGATCCGGGTCCCCCGGTCAGGCTCCGGAAACCCCATGGTAGCGATCCTGCGCTCCAGGATCGCCTTCGGCCACTGTGAGGGCCGTCTACTTGTGCGACGCGAGGGGCGGACGCCGGATTCCTCCGGGCCCGCCCCCTGTGGTTCTCACGGTGGTCGCGTGGCGTCCACCTGCGCTCAGACCGTGAGCAGCGCCTCCAGCGGGGCGCCGGCCAGGGCCGGCTCCAGGCGCCCTCGGCCGCCCAGGAAACCCAGCTCCATCAGGACGGCGAGGCCCGCGACCTCGGCGCCCGCGCGACGGACGAGCTGGATCGACGCCTCGGCGGTGCCGCCGGTGGCGAGGACGTCGTCGACGATCAGCACGCGGTCGTCGGCGCTCAGGTCCTCGGCGTGCACCTCGATCTCGGCGGAGCCGTACTCCAGGTCGTACGCCTGGCTGAGCGTCGCTCCGGGGAGCTTGCCCGCCTTGCGTACGGGGATGAAGCCGAGGCCCGCGCGGACCGCGACCGGGGCGCCCAGGATGAAGCCGCGCGCCTCCAGGCCGACGATCTTCGTGGCGCCGGTGTCCGCGGCGATCCGGGCGAGGGCGTCGGTGAGGGCGGTGAACGCCGACGGGTCCGCCAGGAGCGGGGTGATGTCCTTGAACATCACACCCGGCTCCGGGTAGTCGGCCACGTCACGGATCCGGCTGAGCAGCAGTTCCTCGATGCCGGTCATCGGCGCTTCCCCGAGGGCCGGCCGCGGCCGCGGTTGCGGGAGGCCGGCTGGTTGCGGGGGCCGACGACCGCGGGGGCCGCGTCCTCGGGCTCGTCGTCGTACGGCTCGTCGTCAGTGACCGGGGCGTCCAGGGACTCGCCCTTCGCGGCGGCCTGGGCCCGCTTGGCCTGGACGCGCTTCCTCAGCGCCTTCATCTGCGGCTCGAGTTCCTTGAGGTCGGCGACGAGCGGCGTGGCGATGAAGATCGAGGAGTAAGCGCCGGCCGCGAGACCGACGAACAGCGACAGCGAGATGTCGTTCAGCATGCCCGCGCCGAGGACACCGCCACCGATGAACAGCAGACCCGCCACCGGCAGCAGCGCCACCACGGTGGTGTTGATGGAGCGGACCAGGGTGCTGTTGATCGACCGGTTGGCGACGTCGCTGTAGGTCCAGCGGGTCTGTTTGGTGATGTCCCTGGTCTGTTCCTTGAGGCTGTCGAAGACGACGACCGTGTCGTAGAGCGAGTAACCGAGGATCGTCAGCAGACCGATCACCGTGCCGGGCGTGACCTCGAACCCGACGAGGGCGTAGATGCCGACCGTGATGGTGATGTCGTGGATCAGCGCGACGAACGCGGCGATCGCCATGCGCCATTCGAAGGCGATCGCCAGGTAGATCACGACGAGGACCAGGAAGATGCCGAGACCCTGCCAGGCCTTGTTGGCGATCTGGTCACCCCAGCTGGGACCGATCAGGTCGGCGTTGATGTTCTCCGCGTCGACCTTCAGGTCCTGGGCGAGGTCTTCCTTGATCTGGTTGGACGTGCCGGTGTCGATGCCGGCGATCTGGATGCGCAGGCTGCCGTTGCCGAGTTTCTGCACGATGGCGTCGTGGCCGGACGCCTCCTCCGCGTACGTCTCGGCCTGGGAGACCGAGACGGCCGTGTCCTTCGGGGTGGTGAAGACGGCGCCGCCCTGGAAGTCGATGCCCATGTTCAGGCCGCGCACCGCCAGGCCGACGATGGCCGTGATGGTGATCAGGATGGAGACGCCGTACCAGATCTTGCGGTTCTTGACGAAGTCGTAGCCGACCTCGCCACGGTGCAGTCGGGCGCCGAGGTTGCCGAGCTTCGACATCTCTCACGCCTCCTTCGGGTCGACAGGGCCAGCGGCGGAATGGGCGGGACGGGGCGTGCGACGCAGCGGCGGCTTGGCGCCCAGGCTCTTGGGATCCAGGCCCGACCACTTGTGACCGCTCGCGAAGAACCTGCGGCGGGCCATCAGCGTCAGCAGCGGCTTGGTGAAGAGGAAGACGACCACCACGTCGAGCACGGTGGTCAGGCCCAGCGTGAACGCGAAGCCCTGCACCTTGCCGACGGTGACGATGAAGAGCACCGCCGCGGCGAGGAACGACACGAAGTCGGAGACCAGGATGGTGCGCCGGGCACGCGGCCAGGCCCGCTCGACGGCGGGACGCAGCGAGCGGCCCTCGCGGATCTCGTCCCGGACGCGTTCGAAGTACACGATGAACGAGTCCGCGGTGATACCGATCGCGACGATGGCGCCGCACACGGCCGGCAGGTTCAGCGCGAAGCCGATGGCCGGACCGAGCAGCGCCATGATCACGTAGGTCAGGGCCGCGGAGACCAGCAGCGAGGCGATGGCGATGAACGACAGCCCGCGGTAGTAGACCAGCAGGTACAGGACCACCAGGGCGAGGCCGATGGCGCCGGCGATCAGGCCGGCCTGCAACTGCTCACCACCCAGGGCGGCGGTCACCGTGGTGACGCTCTCCTCCCGGAAGGTCAGCGGCAGGGCACCGTACGACAGCATGTTGGAGAGGCTCTGCGCCTCCTCCTGGGTGAAGCTGCCGGAGATCTCCGCGTTGCCGCCGGTCAGCGCCTGACTGACGCGCGGGTCGGAGACGACCTCGCCGTCGAGGACGATCGCGAACTGGTTCTGCGGCGGCTGGTTCTGCGCCAGCGTGCCGGTGATGTCGGCGAACTTCTTGCCGCCCTTGTCCGTGAAGTCCATGTTCACGGTCCAGCCGGCGGCGGTCGTCGTGTTGAAGACGGCCTGCGCCTTGTCGACATCGGTGCCGTCGACCGCGGCCGGGCCCAGGATGTACTTCTGCCACTGGCCCTGCGCGTTCTGGCCGCAGGCCACCGTGGCTTCGGTGGGCTTGGTGCCCTTGCCCGCGGCGGCGCGGTCCGTCGGCTTGGTGCAGTCCAGTGCGGCGTACTGCTCCTCGAGCTTGCCGCTCGCGTCACCGCCGGCGGACGGGCTGCCGCTCGGGGAGGGGGACGCGGAGCCGCTCGCGGAGCCCGAGGCTCCGGCGGACGGCGTGGCGTCGGCCGTCAGGGCGCCGGTGACCGCGCGGCCCTGCGCGGAGGCGCTCGCCGACGGGGTGGCGGAGTTGGAGGGGGACGACGACGAGGTCGCCTCGTCCGGGCCCGACGGGCTGCCGGACGCGCTCGGCGAAGGGCTGGCCGGGGCGGCGGCGCCGGAGACCTCGGTGGCGACGACCGGCCGGAAGTACAGCTTGGCGGTGGTGCCGACCTGGTCCTGGGCCTCCTTGGAGTTCGTGCCCTTGGGGATGTTGACGATGATGTTCGCCTCACCCTGGGTCTGAACTTCGGCCTCCGAGACACCAAGACCGTTGACCCGGCGGTTCATGATCTCGACCGCGGTGTCCATGTTGGTCTTGTTGATCGCGGATTCCTGGCCGGGCTCGCTGACCGCCTTCAGCGTGATGCTCGTACCACCGGCGAGGTCGATGCCGAGCCGCGGGGTGGTGTGCCCGGACAGGAACATCCCTCCGGTGAGCGCCACGATGACGATCAGGATGAAGGCCAGCGAGCGCCCCGGCTTGCTCTGGGCGCTCGCGTTCCGGCCCCTCTTAGGTGCTGCCACCTTCTCGTACTCCCTCTCGGGCCGCCTCGCGCCGGGTCGGCGGGCGGACGGCCATCACATGGTGTCGGGACTCCGTGCGGACTGCGCAGGGTCCGGGGGCGCGTGGAGCAGGCCCACGCGCCTCGGAGTGCGGCTACTTCGCCCCGGAGTCGCCGTCGGTCTTCTTCGGCTCCTCGTCCGTCTTCGCCTCGGCGGCCTCGATGGTGGCCGGGACGTCGGCGGGCTCCTCGACCGTGTCCTTCTTGCCGAGGTCGACGGGCTTGTCGTCGGAGGCGGCGGCGTCAGCGGCGGCCCCGTCGGTCTCGTCGCTCTCGGTGAGGGAGGAGGCGTCGTCCGGGACGACGTCGGAGTCGGACTTCAGGTCGTGCTCGACGCCGTGGACGATGCGGTTGTACTCGTCGTCCGACAGGACGGCGCCGATCGCGTTCTTCGCGAAGACGAGTTCGACGCCGGGACCGGCGTCGACGAGGACCGTGTCCTCGTTGACCTCCTTCACCGTCGCGTACATGCCCCCGATGGTGCGGATGCCGCTGCCGGGCTGCATTTCGTTCCGCATCTGCGCGGCCTGCTGCTGCTTCTTCTTGGCCGAGCGGGTCATCAGGAACATGGCCCCGATGAGCACGATGAACGGGAGGAGGGTCACGAGACTCACGGGTCGGTACTTCCTTCACGCGACCGCGATGGTGAGCGGCCTGATGGTTGGGGGTTTGTGCACCGCCGACAAGGGCGGCATCGGCGGAGTCTAAGCGAGTCCGCGCGCAGGGAACAACGCTCAGCATGGCACCGGGGTTCCTGCTCCGGCCAATGCGCGCGCCGTCACGCCGCCGTCACGCCCCGAACAGGTCCTGTTGTCCGTTTCCGGTGGCCGCCGAGCGGGGCGGGGTGAGGCCGAGATGCGCCCACGCGGCGGGGGTGGCCACCCGGCCGCGCGGCGTGCGGGCGAGCAGGCCCTCCCGGACGAGGAAGGGCTCGGCCACCTCCTCGACGGTCTCGCGCTCCTCCCCCACCGCGACGGCGAGCGTGGACAGCCCGACCGGGCCGCCGCCGAACAGCTTGAGCAGGGCCTCCAGGACACCGCGGTCGAGGCGGTCGAGGCCGCGGGCGTCGACTTCGTAGACCTTGAGGGCGGCCGCCGCGATGTCGCGCGTGATGATCCCGTCGGCCTTGACCTGGGCGTAGTCGCGGACGCGGCGCAGCAGACGGTTGGCGATGCGGGGCGTGCCGCGGGAACGGCCGGCGATCTCGGCGGCGCCCTCGGTCCCGATCTCCACGTCGAGCAGGTGGGCCGAGCGGTGGATGACCCGTTCCAGTTCGGCGGGCTCGTAGAACTCCATGTGCGCGGTGAAGCCGAAACGGTCGCGCAGCGGGGGCGGCAGCAGGCCCGCCCGCGTGGTGGCGCCGACCAGGGTGAAGGGCGGCAGTTCGAGGGGGATGGCGGTGGCGCCGGGGCCCTTGCCGACGATCACGTCGACGCGGAAGTCCTCCATCGCCATGTAGAGCATCTCCTCGGCGGGCCGGGACATGCGGTGGATCTCGTCGAGGAAGAGGACCTCGCCCTCCTGGAGGGAGGAGAGGATCGCGGCGAGGTCGCCGGCGTGCTGGATGGCGGGACCGCTGGTGATGCGGATCGGGGCGTTCATCTCGGCCGCGATGATCATCGACAGGGTGGTCTTGCCGAGGCCGGGGGCACCGGAGAGCAGGACGTGGTCGGCGGTGGCGCCCCGCGCGCGGGCGGCGCGCAGGACGAGGTCGAGCTGCTCGCGGACCTTCTCCTGGCCGATGAACTCGTCCAGGTCCTTGGGGCGCAGGGCGGCCTCGACGGCCTGGTCCTCACCGCCGGCGGCGGAGTCCACCAGCCGCTCGGCGGCGGTGCCGTCGGTCGTGTCGTCCCAGTTCATGGAGTGTGCCTCGGGATCTCGTGGTTCAGCGAGCTCGGTTCAGGGTCTGCAGGGCCGCCTTCAGCAGCTGGCCCACCTGGGGCGTGCCCTCGGCGGCCTCGGCCTGGGGGGCCACGGCGGACACGGCCTCGTCGGCCTCCCGGGTCGCGTACCCGAGGCCGATCAGGGCGGCGTGCAGCTGGTCGCGCCAGCCGGTGCTGATCGCCGTGCCCATCGCGGGAGGGCCGAGCGGCTCGCCGAGCCGGTCCTTCAGCTCCAGCAGCAGCTTCTGCGCGCCTCGCTTCCCGATGCCCGGCACGGCGGTCAGCGCCTTCTCGTCGCCGGTGGCGACGGCACGGCGCAGGGCGTCCGGGGTGTGGACCGCCAGCATGGCCTGGGCCAGACGCGGGCCGACTCCGCTCGCGGTCTGCAGCAGCTGGAAGGTCTGCCGTTCGTCGTCGTCCGCGAAGCCGTACAGGGTCAGGGAGTCCTCCCGTACGACGAGGGAGGTGGCGAGCTTGGCGGGCTGGCCGACGCGGAGCGTGGACAGCGTGTTCGGTGTGCACTGGACGGCCATGCCGACACCGCCGACCTCGATCACCGCGGCGTCGGGGGCGAGTGCGGCGACCTTGCCGCTGACGAAGGCGATCATGCCGTACGGCCTTTCGATGCGTGCAGGGCGACGGCCTGCTGGAGTCGGTTCTGGGCGGGGGCGCGCCAGATGTGGCAGATGGCGAGCGCGAGGGCGTCGGCGGCGTCGGCCGGCTTGGGGGGCGCGTCCAGCCGCAGCAGCCGGGTGACCATGGCGCCGACCTGTGCCTTGTCGGCGCGCCCGCTGCCGGTGACGGCGGCCTTGACCTCGCTGGGCGTGTGCAGGGCGACGGGGATGCCACGCCGGGCGGCGCACAGCATGGCGACGGCGCTGGCCTGCGCGGTGCCCATCACGGTCCGTACGTTGTGCTGGCTGAACACCCGCTCCACGGCGACGGCTTCGGGCCGGTGCTCGTCCAGCCACTGTTCGATGCCCTGCTCGATCGCGACGAGGCGGCGCCCCAGCTCGGCGTCCGCCGACGTCCGTACGACACCGACGCCGAGCATGGTGAGCGGCCGGCCCGCGACCCCGTCGACCACGCCGACTCCGCACCGCGTGAGTCCGGGGTCGACGCCCAGTACCCGCACTCCAGCCCCCTTCTTCGATCGCCAGTTTGTGCAGGCTATCGGGTGCCACCGACAACGGCCGCACGCGGCGCCGGGCAGAGCGACGGGCCGACGGGTGTGTCCCGTCGGCCCGTTGGTCCCGTGCGGCTCGCCGCGGCCCTACGCGTCGACCTTCTCCATGATCTCGTCGCTGACGTCGAAGTTGGCGAAGACGTTCTGCACGTCGTCGCTGTCCTCGAGCGCGTCGATCAGCTTGAAGATCTTCTTGGCGCCCTCCTCGTCCAGCTCGACCTGCATGGTCGGGACGAAGTTGGCGTCGGCGGAGTCGTAGTCGATGCCGGCGTCCTGGAGGGCGGTGCGCACCGCGACCAGGTCGGTGGCCTCGGAGAGGATCTCGAAGGACTCCCCCAGGTCGTTGACCTCCTCCGCGCCCGCGTCCAGCACGGCGCCCAGGACGTCGTCCTCGCTCAGGTCGCCCTTGGGGACGATGACGACACCCTTGCGGTGGAAGAGGTACGACACCGAGCCCGGGTCGGCCATGGAGCCGCCGTTGCGGGTCATGGCGACGCGGACGTCGGAGGCGGCGCGGTTGCGGTTGTCGGTGAGGCACTCGATGAGCACCGCGACACCGTTCGGACCGTAGCCCTCGTACATGATGGTCTCGTAGTCGGCGCCACCCGCCTCGAGGCCGCCGCCGCGCTTGATCGCCGAGTCGATGTTCTTGTTCGGGACCGACGACTTCTTCGCCTTCTGCACGGCGTCGTACAGCGTCGGATTGCCGTCCAGGTCCACGCCGCCCATGCGCGCCGCGACCTCGATGTTCTTGATCAGCTTCGCGAAGAGCTTGCCGCGCTTGGCGTCGATCACGGCCTTCTTGTGCTTCGTCGTGGCCCATTTAGAGTGGCCGGACATCTGCCTGTCTCCTTCGCGTAACCCATCTCCGTACGAACGGCAGAGATCCTACAAGGACTCCGCTGTCCGGTTGGCGCGTACCAGGTCGACGAACAGGGAGTGCACGCGGTGGTCGCCGGTGAGTTCCGGGTGGAACGACGTGGCGAGCGCGTTGCCCTGGCGGACCGCGACGATGTGGCCGTCGTGCTCGGCGAGCACCTCGGCCCCGGCGCCCACGGACTCGACCCAGGGGGCGCGGATGAACACGCCCTCCACAGGATCCCCCGGGACGCCCTTCACGTCGACCGTCGCTTCGAAGGACTCGTTCTGGCGCCCGAAGGCGTTGCGGCGCACGATCATGTCGATGCCGCCGACCGTCTCCTGGCCCGAGCGCGGGTCGAGGATCTTGTCGGCGAGCATGATCATGCCGGCGCAGCTGCCGTAGACCGGCAGGCCGGAGCGCACCCGCGCGCGCAGGGGCTCCATCACGCCGAACAGGACGGCCAGCTTGGAGATGGTGGTGGACTCGCCGCCGGGGATGACCAGGCCGTCCACCTCGGCGAGTTCCTCGGGGCGCCGCACCGGCCTGGCCACGGCGTCGGCCGCGGCCAGGGCGATGAGGTGCTCCCGTACGTCGCCCTGGAGGGCCAGGACGCCTATGACAGGTGCGTCAGTCATGTGAGTGCGGTCCTCAGGGGGTGACTTACCAGCCACGGTTGGCGTAGCGCTCGGACTCGGGGAGGGTGTCGCAGTTGATGCCGACCATGGCCTCGCCGAGATTGCGCGACGCGTCCGCGATGATCTTCGGGTCGTCGTAGAAGGTGGTCGCCTTCACGATGGCGGCGGCGCGCTTGGCCGGGTCGCCGGACTTGAAGATGCCGGAGCCGACGAAGACGCCCTCGGCGCCGAGCTGGCGCATCAACGCGGCGTCGGCGGGGGTGGCGACGCCGCCGGCGGAGAACAGCACGACCGGGAGCTTGCCGAGTTCGGCGACCTCCTTGACGATCTCGTACGGGGCGCGCAGCTCCTTGGCGGCGGCGTACAGCTCGTTGTTGTCGTAGCCGCGCAGGCGGGCGATCTCGTTCTTGATCTGGCGCAGGTGGCGGACGGCCTCGACGACGTTGCCGGTGCCGGCCTCGCCCTTGGAGCGGATCATCGCGGCGCCCTCGGCGATCCGGCGCAGGGCCTCGCCCAGGTTGGTGGCACCGCAGACGAAGGGGGTGGTGAACGCCCACTTGTCGGAGTGGTTGACCTCGTCGGCCGGGGTCAGGACCTCGGACTCGTCGATGTAGTCGACGCCGAGGGACTGCAGGACCTGCGCCTCGACGAAGTGGCCGATGCGGGACTTGGCCATGACCGGGATCGAGACGGCCTCGATGATCTCTTCGATCATGGTGGGGTCGGACATCCGGGCCACGCCGCCGTCCTTGCGGATGTCGGCGGGCACGCGCTCCAGGGCCATGACGGCGACGGCGCCCGCGTCCTCGGCGATCTTCGCCTGTTCGGCGTTGACGACGTCCATGATCACGCCGCCCTTGAGCTGCTCGGCCATGCCGCGCTTCACGCGAGCGGTGCCGGTCTCGGGAGCCTGGTTGTCGGAAAGCGTGCTGGACACGGTGACCTCACTGAAGGGAAAGAGGGTTGCTGCACTCCGAGGAAACGGGAGGGGACCAGGCCACAGCAAGGGCCAATGAGGAGCCGGTGGCTCGTTTTCCGGCCGGGGCGCCTACCCGGCCCGGTCCACCAGGGCCGCGGGCGGCTCGTCGTCCATCTCGAACGCGAGCGGGAACGGCGCGTGTCCGGCCAGCCGGAACCAGCGCACCTTGCGGTGCCGGCGCAGCGCCCGGGCCGCGCGCACGGTGTCGTTGTGGAAGCGCCGGGCCATCGGTACCCGGCGTACCGCCTCGGTCAGCTCGCGGGCCGCCGACTCGCCCCCGGGTGCCTCGCGCACCACTTCCACCTGCTGGGTCTCGGCGAACACGGCCCGCAGCGCCTGGCTCAGCTCGCTCTCGGCGACCTCCCGTTGCTCCTCCTCGGCCTGGCGGGCGGCGTGCGCGGCCTCGTACAGGACGATCGACGCCGCCGGGTCGAGCACTCCGGAGGTGGCCAGTTCCTGGGCCACCGAGGCGCGGCGCAGCAACTGGGCGTCGAGTGCGGCGCGCGCCGCGTCGATCCGCGCGTGCAGCCGGTCGAGGCGGCCCGCGGTCCAGCTCAGGTAGAGACCGATCGCGCACAGGGCTACCGCGATCCAGATGAGTGTCGAAGTCACGGGGCGCAGGCTACCCGTGCGCCGCGGCACGTCCCGACCGGCCCGGAGCCCGGGGACGGGCGGGGGTGCGCGGCATGCGCGGGGCGCTGGACGAAGGGTGCCGTGGGCGGTCGACGGGGAGGTGCGCGTGCGGCGGTCGACGGGGAGGTGCGGCGTGCGGCGGTCGACGGGGAGGTGCGGCGTGCGCACGGTCCTGCTGGGCCCCGGCTACGCCCACGGCCACGACCACGGCGACCTGATGTGCGGCGCCCGCGTAGGGGCCGCGCGCAGGCCCCTCGGTGCCGGCGTCCGACGTCATGGGAAGACGCGGGGCCCGGGGCCGTCGGCCGAGGTCCACCCGAGCGAGCCCCAGGTCCCGGGCCAGCCCCGAACCAGTCGGAGGCGGCCCCCAGCCAGTCCGAGGCACCCCCCAGCCGGCCCCCGAGCCACCCCCGGGCCGGCCCCGAACCAGTCCGAGCCGGTACCCAGATCAGCCCCAGGCAGGCCCGCATCAGCCCCGGGCCGGCCCCCGCGTCAGCCCCGAGCCCGTCCGGGTCAGTCCCGTGCCAACCCCAGCCGCGCCCGCAGCCACGGTGTCCTGTCGTCGTCCGCGGCGACCGCCGCCGCCCCGGCCGTCACGGTCTCGTACACGGACAGGATGTCCGCGCCGACCGTCGACCAGTCGAAACGCCGCACGTGGGCGCTCCCCCGCGCGCGCAGCTCGGCCCGTCGCTCCGGGTCGCCCAGGAGTCGTACGGCGGCCCGGGCGAGCGCGTCGGCGTCCTCGTTGGCGAACAGCGCGCCCGCCGCGCCCTGGTCCAGTACCTGGGCGAAGGCGTCCAGGTCCGAGGCCAGCACGGGGGCGCCCGCCGACATCGCCTCGACCAGGATGATCCCGAAGCTCTCGCCCCCGGTGTTGGGGGCGACGTACAGGTCGACGCTGCGCAGGAAACGCGCCTTGTCCTCGTCGCTGACCATGCCGAGGAACTCCACGCGGGGGCGGAGCTCGGCGGGCAGCGACTCGACCGCCTCCTTCTCGTCCCCGCGTCCGGCGACCAGCAGCCGGGCTTCCGGACACTCGGCGAGGATCTTCGGCAGGGCCTTCATCAGCACCGGCAGGCCCTTGCGGGGCTCGTCGATGCGGCCCACGAAGCCGATGGTGCCGCCCTGCCACTCGGGCTTCGGCTCGGCCCGGGCGAAGAAGTCGACGTCGACACCGTTCGGGATCACCACCGCGTCCCCGCCGAGGTGCTCGACCAGCGTCCGGCGGGCGTACTCGCTCACGGCGATCCGGGCGCTGATCTTCTCCAGGGCGGCCTGGAGGATCGAGTACGCGGCGATCATGGCCCGGGAGCGCGGGTTGGAGGTGTGGAAGGTGGCCACGATCGGGCCCTGCGCGGCCCAGCAGGCCAGCAGGCCGAGGGACGGCGAGGCCGGTTCGTGGATGTGGATGACGTCGAACTCGCCGTCGTGCAGCCAGCGTCGCACCCGGGCCGCCGACAGGAAACCGAAGTTCAGCCGGGCCACCGAGCCGTTGTACGGCACCGGCACCGCGCGGCCGGCCGAGACGACGTACGGCGGCAGCGGGGTGTCGTCGTCGGCGGGGGCGAGGACGGACACCTCGTGGCCGAGGCGGAGGAAGTACTCGGCGAGGTCGCGGATGTGGAACTGGACGCCGCCCGGCACGTCCCAGGAGTACGGGCAGACGATGCCGATCCTCACGGGGTTCCCTTCCCGGGATCCGAGGGACGGGCCGAGGCGCCGGCGGAAGGCCCGGCGACAGGCCCGGCCGAGGGACCGCCGGTGGAACCGGCCGCAGGACCGCCCGCAGGACCGGCCGAGGGGTCCTTCCCGGAATCCGTCCCGGGGTCGAGATCAGCGAGCCACAAACGCTGCAGCATGTGCCAGTCCTCCGGGTGTTCGGCGATCCCTGCGGCGAAGGCGTCGGCCAGGGCCTGTGCCATCACAGACGTCTTCTCGGCCCGCGTACCTGTCCCGGGCACCTCGACCGGGGGATGCACCTGGCCCCGCATGATCCGCGGGCCGTCGTACCAGAGTGTCACCGGCAGCAGCAGCGCGCCGGTCTGCTGGGCGAGCAGGGCCGGGCCGGCCGGGATCCGGGTGGTCTCGCCGAAGAACGTGACCTCGACGCCGGAGCTCGACAGATCGCGTTCGGCGACCAGGCAGACCAGGCCGCCCTCACGCAGCCGCCGGGCCAGGGTGCCGAAGGCGGTGCCGCCGCTGTGCGGGAGCACCTCCATGCCGAGGCCCTCGCGGTAGGCCACGAAACGGTCGTACAGCGTCTCCGGCCGGAGGCGTTCGGCGACCGTCGTGAAGGGGATCTTCAGCTGGGTGGTGACCCAGGCTCCGGCGAGGTCCCAGTTGGCCATGTGCGGCAGCGCGAGGACGACGCCCCGGCCGGTCGCGAGGGCGTCGGTGAGGTGGTGCAGGTCCTTCGGCTCGAAGCCGGTCCGGATCCGCTCGGCGCTCCAGGCGGGCAGCCGGAACGACTCCATCCAGTAGCGCAGGTACGAACGCATGCCCGCGCGGGACAGTTCGGCGAGGCGCTCGGGGCTCGCGTCGGGCACCACGCGCGCGTAGTTGCTCTCCAGCCGCCGCACGCCCTTGCCGCGCTGCTTCCAGGTGAGGTCGGCGATGCTCCGGCCGAGGCGTACGGCGACCGGCTCGGGCAGCTTCTTGACCCCGCCCCAGCCGAGGCCGTACAGCGCGTCGGTGACCCGGTCCTGGGCGCTCACTTCGCCGCCTCACTCCCCCGGGTCCGAGGGGTCTCCTGGGTCTCCTGCTGCTCCTGAGCGGCCGCGGCCTCCGCCTCGGCGGACTCGCGGCGGACCGTGACGACCCGCTGGATCAGCGTGATCAGGCTGCCGACGGCCACGATCCACAGGGCGATCGGCAGCAGGTACTGGATCCCGGGCACGCCGAAGGTGTGCAGGCCCGAGAGCCCGGCCAGGACCAGGGCGATCACCAGGCGCTCGGCCCGCTCGACGAGCCCGTTCACGGCGACCGGCAGACCGATCGACTCGCCGCGGGCCTTGGTGTACGACACCACCTGCCCGCTCGCCAGACAGAAGATCGAGACCGCGCACAGGACGTTGTCGTCGCCGTTCCCGGCGTACCAGAGGGCGAAGCCGCCGAAGATCGCGCCGTCGGCGACCCGGTCGAGCGTGGAGTCCAGGAAGGCGCCCCAGCGGCTGGAGCGGCCGAGCTGGCGCGCCATGTTTCCGTCGATGAGGTCGGAGAACACGAAGAGCGTGATCACGACCGTGCCCCAGAAGAACACGCCCCTGGGGTAGAAGACCAGCGCCCCCGCGACCACACCGGCGGTGCCGATGAGCGTGACCGCGTCGGGGCTGACGCCCCGGCGGATGAGAAACGCGGCGAACGGTGTGAGGACACGCGTGAAGAATGCACGCGCGTACTTGTTCAGCATGGCCTTCCCGAGGGTCGGTGTGGCCGAGCGGCCCCTGCTGGCCACCGGCTGGCCCATCGTAGCCACGCGGGCGCGTGGGCGACGGACGGGCACCACCGGCCCGGGTCACGGGCGGGCGGCATCCAGGTCACGGCACGGTCGCGTCGCCCGCGCCGAGCGCTCCGGGACGGACGGCCCGGGGCCGAGCGCTCCGGCCTCCCCGCCCCGTCCACCGGAGCCGAGGCCTCCCGGCCACCGCCGCGCCCACCGAAGCCGGGCGCGCCCCGGCGCCGTCACGTCCGCCGTATGGACGCACCGTGGCGGGAGTGGAAAGCTCGAAGGACACCGCGGGCGTCGCCGGAGCCGCCACCGCTGGGGGTGCCCCCGGACGGAGTCCGGGAGAGGGTCCCGCGTGTCCGCGCCCACAGTGACCTCACCGTGCACGGGAGGCAAGGCCATGGGTGACAAGGCGAACGCACACCCCGGAGCCGCCGGCAGGGCAACAGCGGCCGACCACCCCGCGTCCGTACGGAATGTGGTGCTGGTCGGCCACTGCGGATCGGGCAAGACGACATTGGTGGAGGCTCTCGCGCTCACCGCGGGGGCCGTGAAACGGGCGGGCCGTGTGGAGGACGGCGGCACCGTCTCCGACTACGACGAGATCGAGCACCGGCAGCAGCGCTCGGTGCAGCTCTCCCTGGTGCCCGTCGAATGGGACGGGTACAAGATCAATATTCTCGACACCCCCGGATACGCCGACTTCGTCGGGGAGCTCAGGGCCGGTCTGCGAGCGGCGGACGCGGCCCTCTTCGTCGTCTCCGCGTCGGACGGGGTGGACGGCTCGACCCGCATGGTGTGGGAGGAGTGCGCCGCCGTCGGCATGCCGCGGGCGATCGTGGTGACGCACCTGGAGGCCGCCCGGGCGGACTTCGAGGAGATGACGCGGAACTGCGCGGAGGCCTTCGGCGGCGACGACCCCGACGCCGTCCTGCCGCTGTACCTGCCGCTGCGCGGCCCGCAGGCGCCGGACGGGCACGCGCCCGTGACCGGGCTGATCGGGCTGCTGTCGCAGAAGCTGTTCGACTACTCGACCGGGGAGCGCAAGGAGTCCGAGCCGGGCGAGGAGCAGCTGCCGCTGATCGAGGAGGCCCGCAACCGGCTGATCGAGGGGATCATCGCGGAGAGCGAGGACGAGACCCTCATGGACCGCTACCTCGGCGGTGAGCCGATCGACGTCAAGACGCTGATCGAGGACCTCGAACGGGCCGTCGCGCGCGGGGTGTTCTTCCCCGTCCTGGCCGCCGCTCCCGCCGCCGAGGGCGCCCGCACGGGCCTCGGCACGGTCGAGCTCCTGGAGCTGATCACCGGCGGCTTCCCGACACCGCTGGAGCGCCGGGCGCCCCGGGTGACCACCGTGGACGGCGCACCGCGCGAGCTGAAGCCGTGCGACAAGGACGGGCCGCTGGTCGCGGAGGTCGTCAAGACGTCGTCCGACCCGTACGTCGGCCGTGTCTCCCTGGTCCGGGTCTTCTCGGGCACGCTGCGCCCCGACGAGACGGTCCACGTCTCCGGGCACGGACTGGCCGACCGGGGCCACGAGGACCATGACGTCGACGAGCGGATCGGCGCCCTGTCCGCGCCGTTCGGCAAGCAGCAGCGGCCCCTCGCCCACTGCATCGCCGGCGATCTCGCGTGCGTGGCGAAGCTGAGCCGCGCGGAGACCGGGGACACGCTCTCGGCCAAGGACGACCCGCTGCTGATGGAGCCGTGGGAGATGCCGGACCCGCTGCTGCCGCTGGCCATCCAGGCGCACAGCAAGGCGGACGAGGACAAGCTCTCCCAGGGCCTGTCCCGGCTGGTCGCCGAGGACCCGACCATGCGGCTGGAGCAGAACCAGGACACCCACCAGGTCGTCCTGTGGTGCCTGGGCGAGGCGCACGCCGACGTCGCGCTGGAACGGCTGCGCAACCGGTACGGCGTCCAAGTCGACGTCGTACCGCACAGGGTCTCCCTGCGGGAGACGTTCGCCGCCAAGTCGGCGGGCCGCGGCCGCCATGTGAAGCAGTCCGGCGGGCACGGCCAGTACGCGATCTGCGAGATCGAGGTGGAGCCGCTGCCGGGCGGCTCGGGCATCGAGTTCGTGGACAAGGTCGTCGGCGGGGCGGTGCCGCGCCAGTTCATCCCCTCCGTCGAGAAGGGCGTGCGCAACCAGGCGGCCAAGGGCGTCGCGGCCGGCCATCCCCTGATCGACGTCCGGGTCACCCTGCTGGACGGCAAGGCGCACTCCGTGGACTCCTCCGACGCCGCCTTCCAGACGGCCGGCGCGCTGGCCCTGCGGGAGGCGGCGGCCGAGGCGAGGATCCACCTGCTGGAACCGGTCGCCGAGGTGAGCGTCCTGGTCGGCGACGAGTACGTGGGCGCCGTCATGAGCGACCTGTCCGGGCGGCGCGGCCGGGTGCTCGGCACGGAACAGATCAGTGGCGGACGGACATCGGTACGGGCCGAGGTGCCCGAGATCGAGATCGACCGGTACGCCGTCGACCTGCGCTCCCTGTCCCACGGCACGGCGCGCTTCAGCCGGACCTACGCGCGGCACGAGCCGATGCCCCCGCAGGTCGCCGAGAAGGTCCGGGAAAAGGCGGGCAGTGTCTCGTAGTCGACGCCGGGCGCCGCCCCGAGGGGCGGGCCCGGAGAGTTCCCCTCCGCGTCGGCGGGCGGCTCCGGCCGTCCGCCGACGGATGTGGGGGCGTCCGGGACCCGTGTCGCTGCCTGCGGATACGCTGATGACCTGATCAACAGGTGTGCGGAGCACGGAAGTCGGGAAGGCCGCAGGAGCAAGACTGTGGCGATCGGGGGCGGGAATGGCCGTTGACAGCGGTTACGCGGACTTCTTCGGTCCGCAGGTGCCGCGCACGGGCGACGAGGGCCAGACGGCGACGTACGCGCTGGCCTCGGCGGCCTATCGGGACAATCCGGTGGAGGAGATCCTCAAGGCCAACAACGAATGGCACGAATCGACTGTCACGGGCGGTCGCAGGTGGACACGGATCTTCCGCCCGAACCTGGGTGAGGCCTTCTCCGGGGCCGTGGTCGCCCGCATGCTGGGTGCCGGCCGCAAACCGCTCATCCAGTCCTTCGGCGCCGAGCCGCAGGTCGTGGTCGAGCACTGCCTCGCGGCGAACAACATCCGCCGGGACCGCGACAATCTGCTGACCATCGTCATGGTGCTGTGCGGGCTGCTGTTCCTGCCCGGGCTGCTGGTCTGGCTGCTGGTCTTCCAGATCCGCACCACGATGGCCAAGGTGGAGGGCAGGGCCAGTGCCTTCGGGACCGCGCTGCTCGTCGCGGTGGGCGCGCTGGCCGTGGTCTTCCTGGTCAAGACGCCGTTCACGGGTTTCTGGGCCTGGTACGGACGCGCGGCGGTGGTCATGCCCGTGGTCGGCTGGTTCTGGGCCAAGCAGATCTGCGAGCGCACCGCGGCGGACCTGCGGGGGCGCTGGGACAGCCTGCTCTCCGGCAGCAGCGTCGGAGCGAAGGTGCCCGAGGCGGTACCGAGCAGCCCCCGCGAGACCGCCGCCGAGCAACTGCGCCAGTCCCTGGCCAAGTTGGGCGCCGAGCAGCAGTCCAACTCGGTCTTCTACGCCGGCCCCAAGGGCATACTCGGCATGGGGACCCGCTGGGGCAGCTGGCAGCTCGCCGAGGACCTGGTGCCGGCCGACCCCACCCGCGAGATCCACCCCTTCCGCAGCTGGGACGTCATCCGCTCGATCCACGACCAGCTGCGGATGCTGGAGCGCGGTCCGCTGAACACCGGCGGTTTCCCGAAGCCGTCGATACGGCACTGGGTGGTCACGCCCGTCGCGGAGAACGCCAAGGCGGTGTCCCGGCCCGAGGGCACCGATGTCGACGCGTACCAGGTGAAGTCGCACGCCATACAGGACATCTGCAACAAGCAGCAGTTCGGCGCGGGCGACCGGCACTACCTGGGCGTGCAGTGGACGCTGTGGGACGGGCAGCTGGTGATCACCATGCTGATCACCGTGACCGTGCTGCACGAGACCCTGCGCATCGAGGTGACCGGGCACGCGCTGGGCCCGGTGCACGGCCTGTTCACCTCCAAGCCGGAAGCCCGGGAGAAGGAAGTCGCGAAGTCCCTGAGGTTCTGGGAGACCCGGAAGGTGAAGCTTCCGCTGGTCGACGCGGACGAGGTGGTACGGCTGGCGGCCCGGGCGCCGCTGACCTGGTACCCGCCGCTGCTCACCTGGCTCGGCGGCGGTCTGGTGCTCCCCGAGCCGTTCGGGCTGCGGCACGCCTGGGCGGACAAACCGTGGCGGCACCGCTTCATGGCCGACGACGCGCTGCGCGCCGCGACCCCGGTGCTGCGGGTGGTGCACTCGGCGGCGATCCGGGTCCTGCGGGACAACGGCGTGGACACCGAGAAGTTCGGCAACCGGTCGGCGTTCCTCAGTACGTCGGTGCAGGACGCGTCGCCGAGGAAGGCCGACCTGTACGACGCGTAGGCGCGAGGGGGCCGGGCCGTCCGGCTCCCTCCCCGCCGGAACCGATCAGGCCGTGGGCCAGGCGTCCGCCAGCATCTTGCGGGTGTCGGCCAGCAGTTGCGGCAGCACCCGGGTGTGGCCGACCACCGGCATGAAGTTCGTGTCGCCGCCCCAGCGCGGGACGATGTGCTGGTGCAGATGGGCCGCGATACCGGCGCCGGCCACCGAGCCCTGGTTCATGCCGATGTTGAAGCCGTGCGCGCCGGAGGCGGTGCGCAGGGCGGTCATCGCCTGCTTGGTCAGCAGCGCCAGCTCGGCCGTCTCGGCGTCCGTGAGGTCCGTGTAGTCGGCCACGTGACGGTAGGGCACGACCATCAGGTGGCCGCCGTTGTACGGGTACAGGTTGAGCACGCCGTAGACCTGCTCACCGCGCCGGACGATGAGCCCGTCCTCGTCCGATTTGGCCGGAATCGAGCAGAAGGGGCAGCCGTCGTCGGCACCCGGGCCGGTCGGCTTGTTCTCGCCCTGGATGTAGGCCATCCGATGGGGCGTCCACAGACGCTGGAACGCGTCCTGGGTCCCCACGCCCCACTGCTGCTCCGGCTCACTCGTCATGCAGTGCAGCATATGACTTCGCCCGTTCGCGCCGTGTCGCCGGGGTTCGCGGAAAACCGCCCCGGGCCAAGCTGGGCAGGTGGACGACGCGGTGGACGAGGACAGTCGCAGGACCCGCTGGGAACGCCGTACGGAAGGCCCGCTCGCCGTGGCGTCGCTGGTGTTCCTCGCGGCGTACGCGATCCGCGTGCTGACCGGTGATCCGCCCGACGGACTGCGTGCCCTCTGTCTCGGGCTGATCCTGGCCGCCTGGGCGCTGTTCGCCGTCGACTACGCGGTGCGCTGGCGGCTGAGCGGGCAGCGGCTGCGCTTCGTCCGGACGCACTGGCTGGACACCGTGGTGCTGATCCTCCCGCTGCTGCGGCCACTGCGGGTCGTCAAGGTGTACGAGGCCGTGCGGCGGCGGCACGGCCGGCCCCGTTTCGCGCTGCACGCGCGCGTGATGGTCTACGCCGGCCTGGCCACCGTCCTCCTCGGCTTCACGGGCGCCCTCGGCGTCTACCAGCAGGAGCACGCGGCACCGGACGCGACCGTGCGGACCTTCGGGGACGCCGTGTGGTGGACCTGCGCGACCCTCTCGACCGTCGGCTACGGCGACGTCGCCCCTGTCACCCCGGTCGGACGCCTGATCGCGGTCGGGGTGATGGCCATCGGACTGGCCCTGCTGGGCGCGGTGACCGGGACCTTCGCCTCCTGGCTGCTCCAGGTGTTCGCGCGGGAGGACGACGGAGGGCCCCCGGCGAGCTGACCTCGCCGGGGGCCTGACGGGCACCGGATCAGACCTGCGCCCGCTCCTCCACGACCTGCGCGATCTTCGCGATGGCCTCGTCGAACGGGATGCCGTTCTCCTGCGAGCCGTCGCGGTAACGGAAGGACACCGAACCGTTCGACATGTCCTCGTCGCCCGCGATGACCATGAAGGGCACCTTCTGCTTCTGGGCGTTGCGGATCTTCTTCTGCATCCGGTCCGAGGAGGAGTCGACCTCGACCCGCAGGCCCTTCTTCTTCGCCGCTGCGGCGAACTTCTCCAGGTACTCGACGTGCCCGTCGCCGATCGGGATGCCGACCGCCTGCACCGGCGCCAGCCACGCCGGGAACGCGCCCGCGTAGTGCTCCAGCAGCACCGCGAAGAACCGCTCGATGGAGCCGAACAGCGCGCGGTGGATCATGACCGGACGCTGCTTGGAGCCGTCGGGCGAGGTGTACTCCAGCTCGAACCGCTCCGGCAGGTTGAAGTCCAGCTGGATCGTCGACATCTGCCAGGTGCGGCCGATGGCGTCCTTGGTCTGGACGGAGATCTTCGGACCGTAGAAGGCGGCACCGCCCGGGTCCGGGACCAGCGGCAGGCCCTGCTTCTCGGCGACCTGGCGCAGCGTCTCCGTGGCCTCTTCCCAGGCGTCGTCGGAGCCGACGAACTTCTCCGGGTCCTTGGTGGACAGCTCCAGGTAGAAGTCGGTCAGGCCGTAGTCCCGCAGCAGACCGAGGACGAAGGTGAGCGTCTTGTCGAGCTCCTCGGCCATCTGCTCGCGCGTGCAGTAGATGTGCGCGTCGTCCTGGGTGAAGCCGCGGGCGCGGGTCAGGCCGTGCACGACGCCCGACTTCTCGTACCGGTACACGGTCCCGAACTCGAAGAGGCGCAACGGCAGTTCACGGTAGGACCGGCCGCGCGCGTCGAAGATCAGGTTGTGCATCGGGCAGTTCATGGGCTTGAGGTAGTAGTCCACGCCCTCGTCGAGCTGCATGGGCGGGTACATGCCGTCGGCGTACCAGTCCAGGTGGCCCGAGGTCTCGAAGAGCTTCCCCTTCGTCGCGTGCGGGGTGTAGACGAACTCGTAGCCCTCCTCCTCGTGGCGGCGGCGCGAGTAGTCCTCCATGACGCGGCGGACGACGCCGCCCTTGGGGTGGAAGACCGCGAGGCCGGAGCCGATCTGCTCCGGGATGGAGAACAGGTCCAGCTCGGAGCCCAGCTTGCGGTGGTCGCGCTTCTCGGCCTCGGCGAGGAAGTCGAGGTGCGCCTTCAGCTCGTCCTTGGTCGGCCAGGCGGTGCCGTAGATGCGCTGGAGCATCGGGTTCTTCTCGCTGCCGCGCCAGTAGGCGGCCGCGTTGCGCATCAGCTTGAACGCCGGGATGTTCCGGGTGCTGGGCAGGTGGGGACCGCGGCAGAGGTCCTTCCAGCACAGGTCGCCGGTCTTGGCGTCCAGGTTGTCGTAGATCGTCAGCTCGCCGGCGCCGACCTCGACGTCCGCGCCGTCGTCGGCGGAGGCCGCGCCCTTGATGCCGATGAGTTCCAGCTTGTACGGCTCGTCGGCCAGCTCCTCGCGGGCGGCCTCGTCGGTGACGACCCGGCGCGAGAAGCGCTGGCCGCGCTTCTGGATCTCCTGCATCTTCTTCTCGACGGCCTTGAGATCCTCGGGCGTGAACGGCTTCTCGACGTCGAAGTCGTAGTAGAAGCCGTCCTTGACCGGCGGGCCGATGCCCAGCTTGGCCTCGGGGAAGAGTTCCTGCACGGCCTGCGCCATCACGTGCGCGGTGGAGTGGCGCAGGATGTTGAGGCCGTCCTCGGAGGAGATCTCGACGCCCTCGACCTCCTCGCCCTCGGACAGGACGTAGGACAGGTCCCGGAGCTCGCCGCCCACACGCGCGGCGATGATCGAGCGCTCGCCGGCGAAGAGCTCGGCGGCCGTGGTGCCCGTCGTCACCACGCGCTCTTCCCGCTCGGAATCGCGTTGGATGATCACACGGACGTCTGACACCGGTCTCTCCTGACTGAAGGCGGATGCGGGCGCCGTACCGAGAGCGCGCGCAAGAGGCGATCGTACCGACCCGGGCCCGCCCACCGCGAAATCAGTCCCCTCCGCAGGCCTCCTCGAAGAAGGCCGTGATCTCGGCGGTCTCCTGCAGCGACTTCATCAGCCGGTCCCGCTCCGCCTCGTCCACCTGGACCGGTTCGACCCCGGAGGCGTCCGTCAGCCGCCGGAACCCGCCCCGGCTCTCCAGCCGCCCGAGCACCCGCACCGGCAGCCCGACGAGGTGCGCGTGCCCGGCGATCCGGTACGCCTCCTCGTCCAGTGTCAGCCGGATGTGCGGGACCTCGGCGCCCGCGATCACGCGCAGCCGTACCGTCCCCTCCCCGCGCGGCCCCGACCGGCGCAGCCGGACCACCGTCCCGGTGAGACGCACCGGGACGGAGGGCTCCTCGCGCAGATAGCGGGCGCCGGCCGCGCGCAGCACGGGCAGGTCGCCCGGCGAGAACTCGACGGCCTCGGCGCGGGCCGCGCACCCCTCGGGGACACCGGCCGCCGGTGCCCACTCCACGGCGACGCGGGCCCCCTCCGTGCCGCGTACGAGGGCGATCAGCGCCTCGGTGAACTCGCGGCTGACGCCCGCCTCGACGGCGCCGTCGAAGGCGTCCATGCCGCCGGTGGCGCGCTGGTAGTCGATGGCCTCGCGGGCGGCGTACAGGGCCTGGTGCAGGCGCACGGCGAGCGGGCGGCCGGAGTCGACGGGCACGAACGCGGTGAGCCGGCGTCCCTCGGCCGCGGAGCCGACCAGCACGTTCGCCAGGGACGCGGCGGCGGTGCGGCGGTAGCGGGCGCCGTAGTAACCGGCACGCGCGCGCGTGGCGAGCGCTCCGGCGAGCAGCGTCTGCCGGGCGGCCGTGCGCAGTTGCTCCTCCACGGTCCAGGAGGCGGCGCCGGCCGGACCGGTCGGGACGTCGCGCCACCAGCGGATCTCGTCGCTGGGCACGGCGAGGGAGACCAGCACCTCGCGCGCGCAGGGCGCGCCGCTGCGGGACAGCGCGAGGAGGGCCTCGCCGAGCAGGTCGTCGCTGTCGGGGAAGGCCCGGCTCTCGGGCACCAGCAGGCTCAGGCCGCCGCCGGGGCCGGGCGGGGTCCAGCGGCCGTAGCGTCCGGCCGCTCCCCCGCGCCGCTGCCAGCCGTGCCGGCGCAGCAGGGCGCCGAGCACGGCGGGGTCCACCGCGGCGGGGTCGGGGGGACGGGTCCAGGTCGTGACGGGGTGGTCGACGGGATGCGGTCGCGCGGTCCGGGGGAGCTCGCCCGGGCGATGCGTCATGGTCTGCCTCCCGTGCCGACCCGCGTCATGATCTCGCAGAGCGCCCGGTCGTCGAAGATGCGCGAGGTCGGTACCCGCACGGTGGTGCGGTTCCGGCCGGTGACCGGGCGCCCGGCGAGGTTGACCCAGTAGCAGCAGTGCCTGAGGTCGAGCCGGTCGTGGCCGGCCCGCAGCCACTGGTCCCGCGACCGCGGGACGAGCATCACGACCAGGATCTTGTGCACCGAGACCGGGGTGCGGGCCAGCTTGCGCAGATGGTCGTTGTCGAGCGTAAAGGAGAAGGAGCGGCCAGGGGGGTTCGGCGGTATCTGGTACGTGCACTTGAGCTGCACCTTGATGGTCACCTCGTCGTCGACGGTGTGCCCGGGCGCGCTGTGACTGACGTGCCAGTCGATGCCGTTGTCCGGAAAGGGCTGGGACAGCGAGCATCCCGCGGCCGCCGCGACCGCGTGCAAGTAACCCACCTGCAGTGTCTCCATGCACGCGGTGGTGGCGAGTGTGCCGCGATGGGGGCCCGCGCGTTCGGGCAGCAGCCCGCCCCGCTCGGGCTGCGCTATCGCCATGACCAACAGCCTTCCCGGACAAGTGAGTAGCCCGCACCGGGGCCGAGTACGTTCCATTGCGGGCCGCTGAACTGCAAGGACCCGTATTCCTGTTGTGTCCTTCCGGCGTACGGCGCAAACAGCCCGGGTATCACCAAACGGGGCAGACGACGGGGCGTCACCTGCCGCGGGTGAAAAAGGGGTTGTGAAGATATGGCTTGCTGGTACGAAGGGCCCCTGGCCGCTTTCGACACGGAGACCACGGGTGTCGACGTCGAGACCGACCGGATCGTGTCGGCCGCCGTCGTCGTCCAGGACGCTCCGGGCACCCGGCCGCGGATGATCCGGTGGCTGGTGAACCCCGGGGTGCCGGTACCCGCCGGGGCGACGGAGGTGCACGGACTGACGGAGGAGCATCTGCGGCACAACGGCCGCTGGCCGGCTCCGGTGATCTACGAGATAGCGGAGGCGCTGGCCGAACAGGCGGTGGTGGGGCGGCCGTTGGTCGTGATGAACGCGCCGTTCGATCTGACGCTGCTGGACCGGGAGTTGCGCCGGCACCGTGCCTCGTCCCTGGACCGCTGGTTCGAGGCGTCACCCCTGCTGGTGCTCGACCCCCGGGTCCTGGACAAGCACCTGGACCGCTACCGCAAGGGCCGCCGCACCCTGGCCGACCTGTGCGCGCACTACGACGTCCCGCTGGAGGGCGCGCACGACGCGGGCGCCGACGCGCTCGCCGCACTGGAGGTGGTCCGGGCGGTGGGGCGCCGGTTCGCGGAGCGGCTGGAGCGGCTGAGCCCGGCCGAACTGCACACCCTCCAGGCGGTGTGGCACGCGGCGCAGGCGCGCGGCCTACAGGCGTGGTTCGCGCGCAGTGGCACGGAGGAGGCGGTGGACCCGGCGTGGCCCCTGCGTCCGGACCTGCCCGCGGCGGCCGCGTAGCGCGGCGCCACCGGCCGCCCGAGGCATCTGCCCGGACACGGAAGAGCCGGTCCGCGTGGTGCGGACCGGCTCTTTCCCGGTGGGCGATACTGGGTTCGAACCAGTGACCTCTTCGGTGTGAACGAAGCGCTCTCCCACTGAGCTAATCGCCCGGGAACGCACTGAACAATACAGGTCTCGGCGGCTTTCCTTCAAACCGTTGCCAGGTGGCCGACGAGACCGCGCCGACCCGACCGCATCATCAGCCAGTGGTTGGCGCGGAAGACGGGCCGTCCCGGGACGGCGAACCGCCTCAGCAGCGGCTTGCCGACGTCGACGACCTGCTCGTAGCGGGCCGTGCTGCCCTCCCCGTCCGGGGTGACCGTCCAGCGTGCCCAGCCGTCGATGTCACCTGACAGGGCGACCTCCAGCACCCCCGCCGCAGGATCGCGCCGCACCTCACGGGCGGTGAAGGTCAGGTCGTACGGAAGGAGGGAGCGGACGCGGACGACGCCGGTCGCGCCGTCGATCCGGTGCACCTCACGCACCTGGCGCCACCAGCGCGGATAGTCCTCGACCCGTTCCAGCGCGGGGTACACGGCGGAGGGCGGGGCGGGCAGGGACCACAGGCTGCGGAAGCGGTAATGGGTCCAGTCCATGTGCGGAGTCTGCCCCGCGCACCGGGAGCACACGTCTGAGTACGCCGCTGAGTACCCGCACTCATGCGGTACGGCGTGACGCGGACCACACTCGCCGGTATGACGCACATTCCGTCCCCGCCCGAGGAGTTGCGGCTCCTCGACGCCGAGCTGTGGCATCTGGACGCCCGCCGGTCCCAGTTGCTGGCCCGTCGCGCCTGGCTGATCGCCACCCTGCAAGCACCGCAGGCACCGCGGCCGCAGTCGGCGTCGGCACCCGTGGCCGGGCCCCGACCGGAGACCTCCGCGCCCAGTGTGCAGAACCTTCTCCTCCTGCTCGGCGGTGTCCTGCTCACCGTGGCGGCGATGGTGTTCACACTGGTCAGCTGGGGTGATCTGGGGATCGCCGGACGGGCCGTGGTGCTGGGCGCGGTCACGCTGGCCGCGCTCGCCGGGCCGGCGGTGCTGCTGAGGCGGGGGCTGCGTTCGACGGCCGAGTCGGTGGCGGGCCTCGCGCTCGCGCTGACGGTGCTCGACGCCTACGCCCTGCACGAGGCCGCGCTCGCGGGGACCGACGGCACGGGGTACGCGGCCCTCGCGGCGGCCGTGCTCGCCGGAGGGTGGACCGCGTACGGACTGCTGCCGGCCACGGCCGCCCTGCGCCTGCCCCTCCCCGCCGCCCTGGCGGCCGCCCAACTCCCGCTGCTGCTCTCGGCCCTGGCCGTCGACGCCGTGCCGTTCGGGATCACGACGGCGCTGCTGGTGACGGCCGGGCTCGACGCGGCGATGGCGCTCCGCCCGGTCACCCGGTCCGTGCGGGTCGTCGCAGCCGTCGGCGCGTACGGCCTGGGCGGCTGGGGCGTCCTGGCCGCCGGCTGGCTGTCCTGGACGGCCACCGGTCCCGGCGCCGCCGTGAAGGCGGCGGCGCTTCTCCTGCTCGCGACCGTCCTCGCGCTCGGCGCCGCCGGGCGGAGCCCGGGCGAGCGGCGGGCCGTCGGTCTCGCCGTCGCCTCGGGACTGTTCGCGGTCGGCACGGTCGCCGGTGCGGCGCGCCCCGCGCTGCCGGCGGTGTGGACGGTCCCGGCGCACCTGGCCTGCGGTATCGCCCTGCTGGCGGCGGTGCGGTCCGAACGGCTGCCGGACGCGGTGCGGCGCGGCCTGGCCGGGGCCTCCGGTGCCGTGCAGGCACTCGCCGTGCTGTGGACGCTGCCCGTCGTCGTGGTCACGCTGCTGGGACCGGTCGGCCAGGTGGCCCGGGCGTGGAGCGGCGCGCCGTCGGACGCGCGGGCCGCGGTGACGGCCGGCACCCCCTGGCCGCCGTACGCGGCGACGGCTCCCCTGATCCTGGCGGCCGTCGCGGCCGTCCTCATCACGGCCGTCCGCGACACGGCCTGGCGTCCGCGGGCCCTGACCGGCGCGCTCGGCCTGGCCTGGGCCGCGGTGCTCACCCTCGCGCCGATCCTCGAACTCCCCTACGTCGTCGGCCTGTCGGTGGCGGGAGCCACGACCGCCGGTGCCCTCGCGGTGGCGGCGTACGTCCTGCGGGCGATGCCCGAAGCCCGGTCCGCGCACCTCACGGCTCTCGTCCTTTCGCTGGTCACCTCGCTCGGCCTCGCCTTCCTCTCCCTCGGCACGCAGACCGCGACCCTGACCGTGCTCGCCGCCCTGACGGCGCTCTTCGCGACCGCCTCCCGGCAGCCACGCCTCGCCCCGGTCACGGCCCCGGCCGCCCTCGGGTACGCCGCCGCGCTCGCCTGCGCGACCGGTGCCGCCGCGAACTGGCCCCCCGCGCACACCGCCCTGCTCGTCCTCGCGGTGGCCGCGGTCGCGGCGCTGCTCGCGGCGTGGCTCGGCGAGTCGACGGCGACGGTGCCGGTCGAGGCGGCGGGCGCCACCGCCGGCCTGCTCGCGGTGACCCTCGCCCTCACCGACCCGCCGCTGCTGGCCCTGGTCCTGGCCCTGTGCGCGGTGCTCACCGCCGGTACTGCGCTCCGCACGGACCGCCGCCCGCTCGGCTACGCGGCCACCGCCCTCTTCGTGCTGGCGACCTGGGTCCGCCTGGGCTCCTGGGACGTCGTCACGCCCGAGGCGTACACGCTCCCCGTGACCGTCCCGGCGCTGCTCGTCGGCGTCCTGCGCCGGCGCCGCGATCCGCGGGCGTCCTCCTGGACGGCGTACGGTCCCGGACTCGCGGCCACTCTCGTGCCCAGCCTCGCGGCGGCCTGGAGCGACGCGGACGTGACGCGTCCCCTGCTGCTCGGGGCGGCGGCCCTGCTGGTCACCCTGCTGGGCGCCCGGCACCACCTCCGAGCGCCGCTGGTGCTCGGCGGCTCGGTGCTCGTCCTGGTCGCGCTGCACGAGCTCGCCCCGTATCTCGTGCAGGTGACCGGCCTGCTCCCCCGCTGGGTGCCCCCCGCCCTCGCCGGACTGCTGCTGCTCGCGCTCGGGGCGACGTACGAGCAGCGCATCCGTGACGTCCGGCGGGTGCGGGAGGTCCTGGGGAGGATGGACTAGCCCCCGGCTAGGGCATCTTGTCGCCCAGCAGCGCCAGGTTCTCGATGGCGGCGAGGCCGTACAGCGAGGTGTCGTTCGTGGACACCCAGGTGGCCTCGCTGCCCGGCACCAGCGCGGCCGGGCCGCTCAGCTTCTCCGTCCTCCAGGGGGCCGACTCCTTGTAGCCGTCGGAGTTGTAGAACTTGTCCCACGCCCGCTTGGCGAGCTTCTCGTCGCCGGTCTGCACGGCCGCGTACGCGTCGAGACGCGAGTGGCCCTGGAACAGCAGCAGGCTGCCGAAGTTGGAGCCGTAACGCGCGGCCTGTTCCGCCTTGGTGGCGTTGAAGTAGCGGCAGTAGTCGAAGTAGGCCTCGTTGAACTTCGGCATGTCGACGAGGTCGATGAGTTCGGCGCACAGCTCGTTGAGGCCGAAGACGGCGGACAGGTGCGAGACGCCCACCACCGGCTTGTCGGCGACGGCGAACCTGCCCGTGTCGAGGTCGTACAGGGCCGTGCCCTGCACGAAGCCGTTGGGCTGGGCGGCGATCGTCTCCATCGTCGACAGCACGCGCGCCTTGGCCTTCTCCCACTTGGGGCCCTTGCGCTCCCACTCCGTCAGCCAGGCCGACACCAGCCCGCTCCAGTCCGTGCCGAAGCCGATCGACAGGGCGTGCCGGTCGGGTGTGTACGGCTCGGTGCGGATCTTGCGGATCGGGTCGAGGACGAGGAAGGTCTCGTCGGAGTCGACGTTGGCGTGCATGAGGTCGCCGACCCGCTCGTCGGCGGTGAGGAAGTAGTAGTAGCGCCGGTAGGTGGTGTTGGCGATGCGCTGCTGCTTGGCGCTGTCGGCGTAGTGCTGCACGCCGTGCCGGGTGCCCAGCCCCGCCCACTGCCCCAGGTGGTACACGTCGACCTCACCGGTGTGCCGGGTCATCGCCTCGGCGAACCGGAAGATGTCCGCGCGCCCGGACCGCAGGTAGGCGAACCAGAGCCACAGGTCCGGCGACAGCTCCGAGTTGTCCCAGGCGTAGCCGCCGACGTCGTACCGCCACTGGTGCCGGACGGTGTCGTAGGTGTGCATGATGTCGCCGTAGTCCCAGAAGCCGTACCAACGGCGTTGCTCCACCTGGTCCTTGTAGTAGGTGAAGAGGAAGTCGAGGTGGTCCTCGATCTTCGCCTTGGCGGGCGTGGAGCGGTCCGGCTCGGAGTAGAGCCCCGGGCCGAAGACCCCGGCCTTGATGAGCTGCTTGGGCGGTGCGGCGAGCTGCGGCAGCACCCGTACGGCCTCGACCTGTTCGGCGAGCTGGTCGGCGCTCGGCGTCGACTCGTTGGCCCAGAAGAGGAGTTCGGAGGTGCGGGCGATGCCGTAGGGGGTGCCGAACCCGGGCTCGTAGTCCTCGTAGGTGATGTTGAGGCCTTCGAGCTGTTCGGCGAAGGTGTCCTGGCCCATGCCGTCGTGGTAGAAGCGCAGGTCCATGGGTTGCGCCTCGGGCGACCAGAGCCAGAGGGTCACCTCGGCCTCGTCGGTCTGGGCGTCGCGGATGTCGAGCTGGGCGGGGAACTTCTCCCAGAAGTCGCGCAGGCCGAAGGAGAGTCCGCCGCTCGCGCCGCCGACGTAGCCGAAGCCGGAGGCCCGCTTGCCGCCGCCGGCACCGATCCAGCCGTGGCCCTTCTTGGTGCGCTTGCGCAGGGTGAAACCGTCGGCGGAGAGCTGGGAGAGGGTGTAGTCGCCCCACTCGGGGATGTACTGAAGGCGGGTGGTGACCCGCTGGTCCCAGGTGGCCGGGTCGGGCAGCTTCCTGCCCTCGTACTGGGCCGTCTGGACGGCCGCGCCCGGGTCGCGGCGCAGTCCCGTGATGCCCTTGACGGCCTCGCGCAGCAGACCGGTGCCGTCGCCGCCGATGCGGATGTGGCGGTCGTAGGACTGGTCGCGCATCGGCACGGTGAAGCGGACGCCGAGGCCGCGGATGAAGTCGCCGCTCGCCTTGCCGGGCTCCTGCTTCCCGTCGAACGTGATGGTGTGCACCATGCGGAAGGAGTCGGCGCCCGCGTAGAAGTACAGCCGGATGGAGAAGGGCAGCCAGCTGCGGCTGCCCTTGCGGTGCTTGCCGTCGATGCGGACGACCGCGCGGACCGGGCCGTCCTGCTCGACCTCGACCTCCGCGATGGCCCCCTCGAAGCGCTCGGTCTTCACCGAGCCCTGGTCCTCGTCCTCGATCTCGGGCTGGCGGATCAGGACGAGCCGGCCGTTCCTGGCGATCTCCGTGGAGCCGCGGGTGACCGACTTGATCAGCGTGGCGCCGGACGTGCCGATCTTCGCGGTGATGACCCCGGTGGAGACGGTGATCGTGCCGCCGCTCCTGCCGACGGTGACCTTCTTGGCCGGGGCGGCGGCCTCACCGGTGGTCAGGGTGAGCTTGCCGGAGCCCGAACTCACGGCGTGGGCGGTCCACTTGAGAGAGCCGTCCGGCCAGTAGGCGATCGGCCACGACTGCACGGGCACGGCCTTGCCGTCCGCGTCCGTCACCGCGAACTTCTGGTCCGTCCGGTGGACGCCCTTGGGCCAGGGCACGCCGACCGTGGAGCCGGGGGCGGCGCCGAGGCCGCCGTCCTCCAGCCAGTCCAGGGTCACGGAGCCGTCGTCGGCGTCCGCGGCTCTCGGCGCGGCCTGCGCGTCCTTGGCTCCGAGCGCCCAGCTGAACTGTGCGGCGGCTCCGGCGACGGCGGCTGCCTTGAGGAGGGACCTGCGGGGAATGGGAGACATGAGAGCTTCAGCCTTTCCTTTCCGTGCGGGATGCGCGGGGTGGTCAGGGGCATGACAGGGAGAGGTGCGACGCCCGGGGCGCCGACCTGGTACGGGGGCACCGCCGTCAGCGGTGCCGGTGGCGCTCCTCCACGGCGACGGCCGCCGCCGCGACGGCACCCAGGACGGGGACCGCCAGCGGAGCGGCGAACAGGGCGGACAGGGCCACGACGGCCAGCCCGCAGACGACCAGGAAGGACCCGGCGGGATCGAGCACGGTACGGCGGCCGGCCTGCGCGAGCAGCACCCGCCAGACCGCGCCCGGTGTCCAGACGGCGGCCGCCCGCAGCAGGGCCACGGCGAGACCGATCAGCGCGAAGACGCCGACGGCCCCCACGAACGGCCCACCGGGAAGCCCGGCGCGCGCGGCCAGGACATCCACCCAGACCGCGGCGGCCACCGCCCAGCCGGCGAGCCCGACCACCCACCCGCCGCGCACGGCCGTACGGAAGTCCGCGACGAACTCCCGCCAGCCGCCGCCCCCGTGGGCGGTACGCCGCCGCAGATGCCGGGCGCCGGCGGCGAAGGCGGCAGGGTAGGTGACGACCCCGAGACAGGCCACGGCGATCCACACACCGGTGAGCAGACACTCGGCGAAGACCGCGAAGCGCTCGCCGAAGACGGCCCTCGTGCGCGGTGCGCGGGCTTTCACGCGTGCTTGCGCCATGGTGACCGCCTCAGCCCTTGAGTCCGGAGGTCGCCATACCGTCGATGAGGTAGCGCTGGAAGGTCATGAAGAAGGCGATGACCGGTACCAGTGCCACCAGCGACATCGCGATCATGCTCCCGTAGTTGGAGATGCCCTCCTGGTCGCGGAACATCATCAGGCCGAGCGAGACGGTGTACTTCTCGGGGGTGTTGAGGTAGATCAACGGCCCCATGAAGTCGTTCCAGGCGTTGATGAAGGTGAAGATCGCGCTGGTGATGAGCGCGGGCCGGCTCAGCGGCAGCACGATCGACCAGTAGGTGCGCAGATGCCCGCAGCCGTCCAGCTTGGCGGCCTCGTCCAGCTCCCTGGGGAGCCCGCGCATGAACTGCACCATCAGGAACACGAAGAACGCTTCCGTGGCCAGGAACTTGCCCGCGACGAGCGGCACCAGGGTGTCGGTGAGCTCGAGGTTGCGGAAGAGCACGTACTGCGGGATGAGCAGCACGTGGTACGGCAGCAGCAGCGTGCCGATCATCAGCGTGAAGAGCAGGTTCCGCCCGGCGAACCGGATCTTGGCGAAGGCGTACGCGGTCAGCGAGCTGGACAGCACGACACCGGCCACCGCGAGGACCGCGTACATCAGCGAGTTCCAGAAGAAACTGCTGATGGAGATGCCGGAGATGCCGTCGGCGAGCCCGGAGAAGTTCGCCCAGACCGGCTTGGTGGGCAGCAGGTCGAGGCTGGCGATGATGTCCTTGCTCGGCTTGAACGAGGCACCGAGCACCCAGATCACGGGATACAGGACGACCGCGAGGACGGCGAGCGCGCCCACGTGCCAGGCGATCGATCCGACGCGCCGCCGCTCGTTGGCGGTGTGCAGGGCGGGGCTGGTGGCACTGGTCACTTGGCGGCCTCCTCGTAGTGCACCCACTTCTTCTGCGACCAGAACAGGACCGCCGTGACGAGCGCCACCGCGATCACCAGCGTCCAGGCCATCGCGGAGGCGAAGCCCATCTGGGCCTCCTTGAAGCCCTTCTGGTACAGGTAGCAGGTGTAGACGAGCGTGGCGTCGGCGGGCCCGCACCGGGTGTCGGAGACGACGTAGGCGGAGCCGAACACCTGGAACGCGTGGATGGACTCCAGCAGCACGTTGAAGAACAGCACCGGGGAGATCATCGGCAGCGTGATGTTCCAGAACCGCCGCAGCGGACCGGCCCCGTCCACCTCGGCGGCCTCGTACAGCTCCTGCGGGACCTGCTTGAGGCCCGCCAGGAAGATGACCATCGGCGCGCCGAACTGCCAGATGCTCAGCGCCACCAGGGAGTAGAGGACGTAGTCCGGGTTGCCGATCCAGCCGCCCACGTCGAACCCGAAGATCTTCTGCGTACGGTCCACGACGGCGTCGTCCGAGAACAGCGCCCGCCACACGAAGCCGACGGAGACGCTGGCACCGATGAGCGAGGGCATGTAGAACGCGGCCCGGTACAGGCCCTGGCCGCGCCGCTTCTGCGCGAGCAGCAGCGCGACGCCGAGCGCGAGCAGCAGTTTCAGCGGTGTGGCCACGACGACGTACTTCAGCGTGACCTCGACCGACTTCTGCCAGCGCGGGTCCTGGAACATCGTCGTGAAGTTGTCCAGGCCCACCCACCGGGGTGGCGTGAACAGGTTGTAGCTGGTGAACGCGTAGTACAGGGACGCGATCATCGGCCCCGCCGTGAGCAGCAGGAACCCCGCGATCCACGGCGACATGAAGAGATAGCCGGCGAGGTTCTCGCGGCGTCGCCCGCGCCGCCCGGCGGCGGGAGCGGCGGGCCGCTTCCCCGCCGGGCGCACGGGCGCTTCCTTGACGAGCGTCATGGTGGTACGTCCCCTCAGCCCGCGAAGGCGGCCTTGGCCTCGCTGAACAGCGCCTTGGCGGCATCGGCCGGCTTGGTCTTGCCCTGGGCGACCTCGCCGCCGATGCGCAGGAACGCGGCCTCGATGACGTCGGCGCCGGACGGGTGCGGGGTGATCTTGCCGAGGACGCCGGCCTTGGCGACCTCCTCCTCGTACGCCTTGACACCCTTGTTGTTGGGGTCGGTGGGGGTGAACGCGTCGTACTGCTCGGTGGTGGCGAGGATGCCGCGGTCGTAGCCCATGATCTTGCCGGCCTCGGGGTCGTGCACCATGAAGTCGATGAACTGGGCGACTTCCTTGGGGTGCTTGGTCCCGGAGAAGGCGCTCAGCATCAGCGAACCGAGGTACTGGCCCGTGTCCTTGCCGTCCGTGGTGGGGATGGGCGCGAGCCCGTAGTCCGACTCGCCCTCGCCCTCGTAGCGGATGGAGAAGTTGTCCCAGGTGAACTCGGACGCCGCGAGGCCCGCCGAGAGCGCGGACTTGGGCTTGACCTGCTCGACCTTCTTCGGATCGGCGACCAGCCCGGACCGCACGCGCTTGTAGCCGTCCTCCCACCACTGGGTCAGGTCGTCCTCGGTGAAGCCGAGATCGCTGTCCGTGAAGAAGGCCTTGCCGTTCTGACGCAGGTACAGGTCGTAGAGGTACATGATGCTGAAGTAGCCGGTGTCACCGGCGATCTTCACCTTGTCCTGGATGGTCTGCAGCGCGTCGAAGTACTCGTCCCAGGTCCAGCCGAACTTCGCCTCGACGCCCGCCTTCTTGAAGGCCTTGAGGTCGATGACGAGCGCCATGGTGTTGGCGCCGACGGGTATGCCGATCTGCTTGCCGTCGACCTGACCGTTGGCCAGAACGCCGTTGCGGAAGCCCTCCAGGCTCAGATTCCCGGCGTCCGCCTGCGTCTTGAGATCCAGGAGAACACCGCGCTTGTCGTACTTGCGCAGGAAGCCGACCGCATTCTGGAAAACATCCGGCGGATTCCCGCCGGAGGCCTGGGTCTGGAACTTCTCCCAGAACGCCTCGTAGTCGGTGAATTCAGGCTTGATCTTGATCTTCGGGTACTTCTTCTCGAAGAGCGCGATCGTCTTCTTGATGGCGATGGTGCGCGGTTCGCCACCCCACCACGCGTAACGGAGTGTGACCGTTCCGTCTCCGGATCCGCTGTCCCCGCCGCAAGCGGCCGTCGCGCCCAGGCCGACCGCGGCCGCCGAGGCCCCGGCCACCCTCAGGATCGTACGCCTCTCAACATTCCTGCTGGTTCCCATGTGGGCCCCCTCCCCGCAGCGTCATTGCCGTCTGCATGAATCGTTTCAAGTAAGCGCTTGCTGGCACAAGCTACGAGGGGCCCCGGGGTGCGTCAATGATTCGGACAGGAATTTCTCCGGGACCGGGCAGGCGAGTTGACGGGCCGTCGGACCCGGCGCCCACCGGGAAGGGAGCGATGGCGCAGGTGAGGCGCCCGCGACCGACGGGCCGAACGGGAACCGGCCGCGGATCCCGGGCAGCGGTCGGCCGGAATTCGCCCCGTCTCCGGACCCGCCCCGCGGACCCGGAGACGACGACGGCCCGTCTGCTTGTTCGCAGACGGGCCGTCGTACCGGGGTGGGCGATACTGGGTTCGAACCAGTGACCTCTTCGGTGTGAACGAAGCGCTCTCCCACTGAGCTAATCGCCCGGACGCAGGAAGTACATTACCGCATGTCAGGGGGCGCGGGTGACGGGCGGCCGCCGGTCACCCGCACGCCCGTCGCGGCCTACTGGTCCTCGATCTTCCAGGGCATCACCAGGCCGAACTTCCACAGGTACACCCCGCCGATCACGGCCACGATCACCAGGCCGACCGAGGTCAGGATGATGTTGCGGCGCCGCACCCTGGGATCCAGGGCACGCTGGGCCGCCTCGGTGACCTTGCGCTTGGTCCAGCGCAGCACCAATTGGGCCCAGACGAACTCGGTCGCCCAGATCGCCATGCCGCCGAAGATCACCACCCAGCCCGGTCCGGGCAGCGGCAGCATGATGATGCCCAGGACCACGACCGCGAGCCCGATGATGAAGATCAACACCTGCCAGCTCAGGTGCAGCACCCGGCGGGCCTTGATGAATTCGGGCGCCTTCGAGCCGAGCCCCCGCTCGCTCCGCACCCCGTCGGTCTGCGTCTCGTCCGCCGCCACGGCAACCTCGCCCGGCTCGTCACTCCCCGTATTCATACGGCCAAACCCTACCGGACCGAAACCGGTCACCGAAATGGGCGTACCGTGCGAACACGCACTCGGCCGGAAGAGTTACGTAAAGGCACGCAAAACACTCAGAGGGGTTTACAACGGCACCGTAGGTGGCATGTCGATTTCGCCGACGTGCGAATCCCCGAGCGCACACTGAGCGAAAGGCCCTGGCGCTTATGAACACCACGGTCAGCTGCGAGCTGCACCTGCGCCTCGTTGTGTCGAGCGAGTCCTCCCTGCCTGTCCCCGCAGGCCTGCGGTACGACACGGCCGACCCCTACGCCGTGCACGCCACCTTCCACACCGGAGCCGAGGAAACCGTCGAGTGGGTGTTCGCCCGCGATCTCCTCGCGGAGGGCCTCCACCGGCCCACCGGAACCGGCGACGTCCGTGTCTGGCCGTCGCGCAGTCACGGTCAGGGCGTCGTCTGCATCGCCCTGAGCTCTCCGGAGGGGGAAGCCCTGCTCGAGGCCCCGGCGCGGGCCCTGGAATCCTTCCTGAAGCGCACTGACGCCGCCGTGCCACCCGGCACGGAACACCGGCACTTCGATCTCGATCAGGAGCTCTCGCACATCCTGGCGGAAAGCTAGGGGCGAGGCTGCACAGAGCCGCCCGGCGCCGTCCACTCGGGGAGACGGCTCGGGCCAGGACAACCGCATACGGAAGGCACCGGCGCCGTCGCCGCGGATCCTCGCGGGGCGGCGCCGGTGCGCGTGTCGCCCGGCCCCCGGATCCCGCTCCCCCGGGGGCGGGGCCGGGGCCGGGGCCGGGCGGATACTCACTCTCCGTACGAGCCGTTAACATCGGCCTGCATCGGCGGGCGTGCGCCCGACCCCCAGGCCAGGGAGCGAAACGTGCTGATCACCCACGACATCCGGTGCGCCCTCGACACCGTGGTCGACCTGGTGAACACCGCGCCGGAGGACGACACGACGCCGGACGGACTGCGGGACGTCGCCGCCCTGGCGGAGTTCGTGGAGAAGCACGAGATCAGCGATGTCGGCGTGCTCTCGGAGTTCGACCTCTCGGCGGTGCGCAGGATCCGCGGACGGTTCGCCGCGGTCTTCGCCGCGGCGGACGCCCGGACCGCCGCCGGACTGATCAACGAGCTGGTCGCCGGCGCGGGCACCACCCCTCGGCTCACGGACCACGACGGCTACGACTGGCATGTGCACTACTTCGCGCCCGGAGCCTCCGTCGCCGACCACCTGGCCGCCGACGGCGGCATGGCGCTGGCGTTCTTCGTGGTCGCCGGCGAGCAGGAGCGGCTGCGCCGCTGCGAGGCGCCCGACTGCCGGCGCGCCTTCGTGGACCTGTCCCGCAACCGCTCACGGCGGTACTGCGACAGCCGCACCTGCGGGAACCGGCTGCATGTGGCCGCGTACCGGGCGCGACGCAAGGAGGCGGCGGGCTGACACCGGGACGGCACACCGGCCGGGACGGCCCAGCGATGTCGACGCGGCCCCCGGCGGGTGGCGCCGGAGACCGCGGGTACGGCTCAGAGCAGCAGCAGATCGTGCAGCGCAGCCATGAGCAGCAGACACCCGATCACCGCAAGGAAGATCATCAGCGGTGGCTGGGAAAGGGCGAAGAGGCATCCGCGCGGCTCGTCCTGAGGTGGCGCGGCCTCGCTCTGTGTCGTGTCCAGCATCTCGCGGCGATGATGACGCAGTCGGGACCCCCGCCGCGATCAACACGCCCGTAATGCGCGGGAGTTCGCCATATTCCGTGATGTCCGCTTCCAGTCCTGATCACTTACGGACGCGCCTGGATCCCTCTGTGCCGTTTCGGTCCGCCCTCCGCGGTCATGGTCCGCCGCACACCGAGGTCAGATGCCGTGCTTCTTCAGGATGGCCTCGATGTCGCTGAAGTCGTCCGCGGCGGACTCCTTGCGCGGCCGGGCCGCGGGCTGGGCCGCCGGACGGGCGCCCTGCCCCAGGGAGGGCGCCGACGCCGCCGGGGCCACCGCCTCGCGCGACGCCGCCTTGGCGGCCGCCCTGCGTTCCTTCCGGGTACCGCCCCGGCGGCGCTCCACGGCCCGGGTGGTCGCGAACAGCAGCCAGGAGACGCCGAGCACGCCGAAGCCCGCCCAGGCCGCCGGACTGAACGCGGTGTCCGCCAGCCACTCCACGACACCGGTCATCACCAGGCCGATGGGGACGAGCGCGTACGCGGCGACGCGGGTGGCCGCGAGGAACCGCTTGCGGTACGCGGTGATCGCCGCGATGCCCAGGCCGGCCGCGGAGACGGCGGAACAGACGGTCTCGGCAATCATCCGGTCCTCCAGGCAGGGCTCGGTCGCGCACGGGGCGCTTCGTCCCTTCCATCCTGCACCCGCCGGACCCCGCCGGGCCATGGTCCGGCCCGACATCAGGGACATCTCCGGGTCGGCTCCTCCGCAGGTGCCGGTCCCGGCGCGGCCCCGAGGACTGCCCCGGAACCGGCCGAGGGCCGATTGGGCCGGGCCCGGCCGGGCTGGGAGACTGGGCGCATGAGCGACTCCTCCCCCGCCCGTCCCGCCGCCGTTCTCGACGTCTGGTGCGAACTCCAGTGCCCCGACTGCCGTGGCGCCCTGGACGACCTCCGGGCCCTGCGCGCCCGCTACGGCGACCGGCTGGAACTGCGCCTGCGGCACTTCCCGCTGGAGAAGCACAAGCACGCGTTCGCCGCCGCCCAGGCCGCCGAGGAGGCCGCGGAACAGGGGCAGGGATGGCCGTACGTCGAGGCGGTGCTCGGCCGGGTCGAGGAGCTGGACCGCGCGGGCGACGCCTTCCTCATCGAGGTCGCCCGCGAACTGGGCCTGGACGCCGAGGAGTTCGACACCGCGCTGATCGACGGCCGGCACATCCTGATCGTGGACGCCGACCAGGCCGAGGGCAAGGCGATCGGCGTGACCGGCACCCCCACTTATGTCATCGGCGGCGAGCGCCTCGACGGCGGCAGCAGCCAGGAAGGGCTGCGGGAGCGCGTCGAGGAGATCGTGGACCGGCTGCTCGCCGAGGGCGCGTGAGCCTCAGAGCAGCTCCTTGTACAGGTGGTGGGTGAGCGTCTCGTAGCCGAGCGACGCGTAGAGCCGCTCGGCCGGGGTGTTGCCCGCGAAGACGTTCAGCCGGATGCCCGTCCACCCGGCCGCGACGGCCTGCGCCTCGGCCAGCAGCATCAGCGTCCGGCCGTGCCCCCGGCCCCGGTGCTCCGCGTCCGCCTCGACGTCGTAGACGAAGCCCTGTCCGTCGCGGGCGCCCACCCACAGCGTGCCGACCCGGGTCCCTTCGTGCTCCAGGACGCTCAACGACATGCCGACGGTGGCCGGGCCGTCCGGGAGCAGCGTGGCGTGGTCCCGCTCGGCCTTGGCCCACGCCTCGGCCTCGGGCACGCCCCGCGCGATCCAGTCCTGCGCGTAGCCCGCCTTCTCGTGCTCCAGCCAGCCGTCGAACTCCGCCTCCGTCAAGGGCCGGCCGCGGCTCCCGGCGGGCAGTTCCGGCGGGACGCTGCCCAGTGCCTTGCCCATCAGACGGTTGCGGACGACGTACCCGAGGGCGGTGGCCGCTCTGAGCGCCGCCTCGGCCTCGGCGGGTATCGCCACCTCGATCCGCCGGCAGCCCCAGCCGCGCGCCACCTCCTCCGCGGCGAGCGCGGCCACCGTCCCCCGGCCGCGCCGACGGTCCGGCGCCTCGATACGCAGGTCCAGGATCCGGGCCACCTGATCTCCGAAGACGGGGGACGTGTCGAGGTGGATCGCGCCGACGGGACGGCTGTTCACACACACCTGGTAGCGGCGCGAACGCGTTCCGTCGGCCGCGCGCTGAAGCGGCTCGGTCGGCCGCAGAGTCGTGGTCATCAGGGGAGTTCTACCCGCCCCGGAGACCCGAGTCAGCCCGTTTTCCCGGGCTCCGGCGGATCTTCGGACGGCTCGTCACGGATCCTGGTCGTCCCCGGACCGCTCGTCGAAGATCCGCATGGCCTTGGCGGTCACCGGGCCCGGCGCACCCGGCAGCGCGCGGTCGTCGACCCGGTGGACGGCCTGGACGTCCCGCAGCGTGGAGGTCAGGAAGATCTCGTCGGCCCGTTCCAGCACGTCCAGCGGCAGGTCGGTCTCCCTGGCGCCGGTCCACTCGATGGTCAGGGCACGGGTGATGCCCGCCAGGCAGCCCGAGGAGAGCGGCGGAGTGTGCAGCTCACCGTCGAGGACGACGAAGACGTTCGACCCGGTGCCCTCGCACAGCCGCCCCACCGTGTTCCCGAACAGCGCCTCCGAGCCGCCCTGCCGGCGGGCCCGGGCCAGGGCGACGACGTTCTCCGCGTACGACGTCGTCTTCAGGCCGGTGAGCGCGCCGCGTTCGTTGCGGGTCCACGGGACGGTGATCACGGCCGTCGTGTCGGGGCGCCGGGCGGACTCGCCGAGGGCGACCAGGAGGGTCGGGCCGTGCTCGCCCCGGTCGGAGCCGAGGGGGCCGTGGCCGCCGGTGTAGGTGACGCGCAGCCGGCCGAGCGGCATCGGGTTGGCCTCCAGGACCGCGGCGCAGGCCCGGCGGACCTCGTCGAGGTCCGGGTCCGGCAGGCCGAGGCCGCGCGCGGAGCGGGTCAGCCGGTCGAGGTGGCGGGTGAGCGCGAACGGCTTCCCGCCGACCGCCTTCACCGTCTCGAAGACGCCGTCGCCCACGGTCAGCCCGTGGTCCAGGGCGGAGACACGAGCGGACTCCAGGTCCCGCAGTCCGCCGTCGAGCCAAAGTTTCACCGGTCTCCACCTCACACGTCCGGGGCGGGCCCTGTCATCGGCCGGGCACCCCGGAGTCGTCCCCCGGGCCGGCCGTCGGCCCCTCCCCACTCACCTCGTACTCCCCCGACGCTACCGCGAGCAGCCGGGACGCCTTGAGCTCGGTCTCCCGCCACTCCGCCTCGGGGTCGGAGCCCCAGGTGATCCCGGCACCGGTACCGAAGCGCAGACGGCCGGCCGGCCGGTCGAGCCAGAAGGTACGGATGCCCACCGCCAGCTCGCCGCTGCCCCGGTCGGCGTCCACCCACCCGATGCCACCGCAGTACGGACCTCTCGGTGCCGTCTCCAGTGCCTCGATGATCCGCAGCGCGCTCGACTTGGGCGCCCCGGTGACCGATCCGGGCGGGAACGCCGCGGCCAGCAGCTGGGGCCACCCGGCGTCCGCACGCAGCTCCCCGCGGACGGTCGACACGAGGTGGACCAGCCCCGGGTGCTTCTCCACGGCACACAGATCCGGCACGCTGACGCTTCCGGTGACGCAGACCCGGCCCAGGTCGTTGCGGACCAGGTCCACGATCATCACGTTCTCGGCGTAGTCCTTCTCCAGGAGGTCCGCCTCGGTGCGCCCGGTGCCCTTGATCGGCCCCGACTCGACGACCCTGCCGTCCCGACGCAGGAACAGCTCCGGGGAGGCGGTGGCGATCTCCACCCCGTGACCGGGAAGGCGAATCGTTCCGGCATACGGTGCCGGGTTGCCGCGCGCCAACAGCGCCGTCAGCGCGTCCACATCCGCCTCCGCCCCGACCGGCGCGGACAGGACCCGGCACAGGTTCGCCTGGTAGACCTCACCGGTCGCGATCCGCTCCCGGATCGACCGCACGCCGGCCGTGTACGCGGCACGGTCGAGCGACGACGTCCAGTCGCCGGCCGCCGGACCCCGCCACCGCCCCGGCACGGGGGCGGGCACCGGCTCCTCCCGTACGTCCCGGAACCGGGCGCACGTCACACCGCCCTCGAAGTCGGCGCACACCGCCCAGAAACCGCGGGAGTCGAGGGCGGCGGGATCGTCGGTGACATCGAGGAGCCCGGAGGCGATACGGTCACCGAAGCGGGCGAGAGGAGGCAGGTCGAGCACGCGGTCGAGTCTATGGCGGGTGTCCTGCGCGTGACCTGGCCGTGTCCCGCGGCGAACCCCGCGCACCTCCGTGAGCAGGGGCAGCGCAGCACGCTGCGCAAACGCGTTTTTGTACTGGCTCCGGAATCCGCTAGAGTTCAACACGTCGCCGGGCCGCGCAAGCGAACCGAAACGACAGGCGGACGTAGCTCAGTTGGTAGAGCGCAACCTTGCCAAGGTTGAGGTCGCGAGTTCGAACCTCGTCGTCCGCTCGTAGGAAGCAGGGGATCCCGGTCCCCTACACTCCTGGTGGAGTGGCCGAGAGGCGAGGCAACGGCCTGCAAAGCCGTCTACACGGGTTCAAATCCCGTCTCCACCTCCAAGGACGATTAGCTCAGCGGGAGAGCGCTTCCCTGACACGGAAGAGGTCACTGGTTCAATCCCAGTATCGTCCACCGAGGCCTTCGGGCCTCCGGAGCCGTGAGGCTTCGACCCGCGCGATTAGCTCAGCGGGAGAGCGCTTCCCTGACACGGAAGAGGTCACTGGTTCAATCCCAGTATCGCGCACGCAGTGCCCACGATCCGGTCCGTTCACCGACACGGAGAGATCATGGTTCCCGAGGACGATTAGCTCAGCGGGAGAGCGCTTCCCTGACACGGAAGAGGTCACTGGTTCAATCCCAGTATCGTCCACATACCGAAGCCCCCGGCCCTGCGGCCGGGGGCTTCTTCGTGCACCGGTCAGCTGGAGAACAGCATGCGGCCGAAGCCCTTGTTCCGGTGGTGGCCCTGGTGACCCTGGTGGCCGTAGTGACCGCCCTGCGGGGCGCCCCAGGCCGGGGCGTGAGCGCCGGGCGAGGCCGGGTACTGCGGCGCGGCCGGGGGCGGCGGGACCGCGGGCTGGGCCCACTGGGACTCCAGCCGGGTCAGCGACTCCAGCTCGCCGTAGTCGAGAAAGATGCCGCGGCAGCCACTGCACTGCTCGATCTGGACGCCGTTGCGGTTGTACGTGTGCATCGGAGCATGGCACTTCGGACACTGCATGGTCGGTTCAACTCCTCGCCGGTAGGTCCTGCTTGGTGCTTCGCCAGGACAGACTCCGTCCGGCTTCGGTCGGTTGCACCCTACTTCGCGAAGCCCCGCTCCCACTGCGGCGGGGCTCAACCCATGCGGTCACAGGCGTCGACGAGCGCCTGCTCCACCTCGTCCAGCGGACGGTCCGCCGCGACCGCCTTGGCGATCGAGCGGGCGGCGGTCTGCACGGTGAGCGCGCGGGCGGGGACGTCCAGGGCAGGCCAGGGGTCGCCGTCCGCGGGGACGGCGGGGCCGCCCGCCGTGCGGTAGGCGGCCAGGAAACGGGCCCAGTCGCCGGGCGGGAGCAGACCGCACGCGTACCAGGCGGCCGGGCGGGCGAGGTCCCAGGCCGGGACGCCGAGGCCGAGATCGTCCACGTCGATGAGCAGCCACGGACCGTCCGGGGCCGGGTGGCGGACGAGCTGCCCGAGATGGAGATCGCCGTGGCAGAGGCTCGTGGCGTCCGGCATGGGGGCCTCGGCGCGGGCCCAGGCGGGGAGGGCGGACCAGGCGCGCAGGACGGGAGGCGCGGCGGGATGCGGCCCGGCGGCACGGAGGCGGGCGACGGCGAGGGCTGCCTTCGCCGGGCCGCGCATGGGCGGCAGCGCGGTCGGGGCAGGGCTGCGGTGGAGGTGGGCGAGGAGGGTGGCGGCGTCCTCCCAGGGGGCCGCGTCCGGATCCTCCGGGTCCACGGGGGTGCCGTACGGCCAGAAGGTGACAAGTCTGCCGTGCAGGTCGGCGGGCGTCGGGCTGAGCGGGGGAAGGAGCACGCGGGGCAGGTGGGCGGCGGCGGCGAGCCTGACGGTCAGGTCGGTGCCGGTCGTGTCCGGGGCGTGGGCCTTGGCGACGGTGTGGGCGTGACGGACGACGGTGGCGTCGGGGCGGTCGGCGAGGGTGGTGGTTGCCTGGTCCGTCGCTCCCCCTGCTGCTCCGCAGGGGCAGGCCGTCGTTGCCGAGTGGGCCCTGACCCGGGTTCGGATCGTGAGCTCGGTGAGGAGGGGGGTGGTGGTCACGGGGCTCCTGGAGCGGGCGGGGTGCTGGTCGGCCGTCACTGGGGACTCGGCCCCCGGACCCCCGCATTCTCGCCCACCCGACCACCCGTCTCGCTCGTCACAGGAAGCCGGCCTCTTCTGGGGGCTGCCGCCCCCAGACCCCCGCATCGGCCCTGAAGGGGCCTCGTCCTCAAACGCCGGACGGGCTGAATTCCCCCGGACCGGCACCAAGACGCGGCCCCCGCAGACCCCGGACGGTCTGAGATCGCCTCGACCGGCGCTACAGGGGGACCCCGTACTCAGCGAGCCCACGCACCACCGCACCCACACCTGTCGGGAGCGGACGCATCAGGAGGACCCTGAACCAGCACCACCAGGGGGCCGCACCCGCGTACGGCGAGAAGCGGACGCGTCAAGGGGGTCAAGGAGGTCAAGGAGGTCCTGAACCAGCACCACCAAGGGGCCGCACCCGCGTACGGCGAGAAGGGGACGGGTCGGGGGTGTCCGCCCGCAGCGGTTGTCGCGTCAACGCAGGGCACCTCGGCGAACACCCCATTCCGCGACGTTCCGAGGACGGACACCCCCGACCCGTCCCCGCCCCCCACACCCAACCGAACGCGCTACGCGCACCCCCCACCCACCCCCACAGGCCGCCGCAGGCATCACACCCGCCCCACGGCACAGCAATGCCGGCGCAGCTCCCCAGCTGCGCCGGCATTTTTTGCCGTCCGCCGCACCCCCGTCCCCACGGGGTTTCATGGGTGGATGTCCCCGCCCGGACCGCTCTTCCGGGCCTGGGGTCGCCGCTCAGCGCCCCAGCATCACGCCCACGGACGACGCCTGTGTCGCCACTGTCTCCCAGCCGTCGAAGACGAGGAGGAGCAGCGCCGCCAGAGGAAGGGCCATGATCGTCGCCACCAGGGGGTGGCGGCGGCCGGTACGGCGGGAGCGCGTGGTGCGTCCCTGCGTGCGGAGCAGTGTCCGCGGTGCCGTGTAGGCCATGGTCCCTCTCCTGACCGTCTCAGTTGTCGTTGGCAGCGGCGGGTGTCTGACCTCGGGGGACGAGTGCTGCACCCGCCGCTTGACCTCAAATCTAGGTGTCCGGCGCCCCTCGGGCGTCATGCCCTCGTACCTATTGCCGGGCCTCCCGGAGGATGAGCCGTGACCTGCGGAGTACTCCCCTGGGTGGAGACAGGGACCTAGGCCTCAGGGTCTTCCCGGAGGAGGCGCCCGGTGTGCCCCGATGTTTCCGAGCTGTCCTCGCGCGGGATCGGCTGCTCGACCAGTGCCAGCACCCGGTTCGCCATGAAACGGGCCGTCCGGACGACCGAGCCGTTCCGGGTGACTTCGCTCACTTCCACCACTCCTCGGCGTACCGCTGTCTCCACCCGGCGGCCCGCCCTGCTCGCCACCACCTCGTACGTGCGTGTCGTGTCCCCGGCGTCCACGACTATTTCCACTCGATCACCCTTCACGGGTCCAATCCCCCTTCTGCGACGGTCGGTTGGGACCGCCCGCGGGCCGAAGTCGGCCTGCTCCCACAGCCCCTGACCACTCTTCAAGTGTCCCACCCGGCACTGACAATCCGTCGGGCCGAGAGGGCGCGGCCTCTGCGCGCGGCGGGCCGTGGAAACGTAAGCTGTGGCACGTCACACGGACCGGGCAGCGGGGATGAACATGGCGATGATGCGCCTGAGGCGCGAGGACCCGCGCGTCGTCGGCTCGTTCAGGCTTCACAGACGGCTCGGAGCGGGCGGGATGGGCGTCGTCTATCTCGGATCCGACCGCAAGGGTCAGCGGGTCGCGCTCAAGGTGATCCGGCCGGATCTGGCGGAGGACCAGGAGTTCCGCTCGCGGTTCGCGCGGGAGGTCTCGGCGGCGCGGCGGATCCGGGGCGGCTGTACGGCCCGGCTGGTCGCCGCCGATCTCGACGCGGAACGGCCGTGGTTCGCCACCCAGTACGTTCCCGGGCCCTCCCTGCACGACAAGGTCGCCGACGAGGGGCCGCTGGGCGCGGCCGAGGTGGCCGCGGTCGGTGCCGCCCTGTCGGAGGGGCTCGTCGCCGTGCACGAGGCCGGTGTCGTGCACCGGGACCTGAAGCCGTCCAACATCCTGCTGTCCCCCAAGGGGCCGCGGATCATCGACTTCGGCATCGCCTGGGCCACCGGCGCCTCGACGCTCACCCACGTCGGTACGGCGGTCGGCTCACCCGGCTTCCTCGCCCCGGAGCAGGTGCGCGGCGCCGCCGTCACCCCGGCCACGGACGTGTTCTCGCTCGGGGCGACCCTGGCGTACGCGTCGATGGGCGACTCCCCCTTCGGACACGGGAGTTCCGAGGTGATGCTGTACCGCGTGGTGCACGAGGAGGCGCAGCTGCACGGGGTGCCGGACGCGCTGGCCCCCCTGGTGCGGGCGTGTCTGGCGAAGAACCCCGAGGAACGGCCCAGCACGCTTCAGCTGTCGCTGCGCCTGAAGGAGATCGCGGCCCGGGAGACGCAGGGGCACGCGGATCTGCGTCCGCCCGCACCGCGTGGCGGGGAGGCGGACCGGCCCACCGGGCGGATCGCCGACACCTATCCGGAGCGGGCGGCGCAACGGCGTCCGCAGGGGCCGTCGGGGGGCCAGGGGGCACAGGGCACGCCCGCACCGCGCGGTGGACCCGCCTCGCGCGGTTCCGGCCCGGTGCGGGGCGGGGGTGTCCCGTCGCGTGGCGCGGCCCCGTCGCGGGAGGGCAGCGGTACGCGCGGCAACGGTGGGCCGTCGTCGCGGTCCGGGACGCGGCCCACTCCGGCCTCCCGCAACACGACCCGTTCCGGCGGCGGGAGCCGTCCGGGGACGCGCGGTGGAACAGGACGTCCGACGTCCAGGAACACGGGGACCGGGCGCCGGCCGGCGAATCCGCGGCTGCTGCGCCAGCGGTTGTTCGTGTTCGTCGTGGTCACGCTGCTCGTGGCGCTCGGTATCGCGGCGGCGCAGGGCTGCCAGGGGCCCTCACAGGGCCTCGGGGGCGACCGGGGTGTCGTACCGGAGCAGCGGCAGGGACAGGTGCACGCGCCGACGGGCCACGTACCGCTGGACAAGGGGCAGTTGATGTCCGAGCGGTACGCGTCGACGTTCCACCGGGGCGGATAGGGCAGCCCCGTGGCGGTGGGGCGGGTCGACCCGCCGGTGCGGCGCCCCGCTCACTGGGGTGGGCCGAGCGGCGCGCCCCCAGGCGTTCTCACGGGGACGGGCGGCCCGTGGCCACCGCGTAGAAGGCGACCGCGGCCGCCGCGCCCACGTTGAGGGAGTCGACGCCGTGGGCCATCGGGATGCGGACCCATTCGTCGGCCGCGACCAGGGCCTGCGTGGACAGGCCGTCGCCCTCCGCGCCGAGCATCAGGGCCACCCGGTCCATCTTGTGCGGAGCGGCTTCGTCGAGCGTCCTGGCCTTGGCGTCCGGGGTGAGGGCGAGCAGGGTGAAGCCCGCCTCGCGGACCGAGTCCAGGCTCTTGGGCCAGGTGTCCAGGCGGGCGTACGGCACGGAGAAGACCGCGCCCATGGAGACCTTGACGCTGCGGCGGTAGAGCGGGTCGGCGCAGTCCGGGGAGAGCAGGACCGCGTCCATTCCGAGGGCGGCGGCCGAGCGGAAGATCGCGCCGATGTTGGTGTGGTCGTTGACCGACTCCATGACGACGACCCGGCGGGCGGTCTGCAGGAGCTCGGCCGCCGTGGGCAGCGGCTTGCGCTGCATCGAGGCGAGCGCGCCGCGGTGCACGTGGTAGCCGGTGACCTGCTCGGCGAGGGCGGGGCTGACCGCGTACACCGGGGCCGGGAGCTCGTCGATGACGTCCCGCATGACGTCGACCCACTTCGCCGACAGCAGCATCGAACGCATCTCGTATCCGGCTTCCTTGGCCCGCCGGATGACCTTCTCGCCCTCGGCGATGAACAGGCCCTCGGCCGGCTCGCGCTTGCGGCGCAGTTCGACGTCGGTCAGGCCCGTGTAGTCGCTCAGGCGCGGGTCGTCGGGATCCTCGACGGTGATGAGATCGGCCACAGGGTGATACTGCCTTGTCCTGGGTGCGGTGCCAACGGCTGGGGACGGGTTGTGTTACCCGGGGTTACGCGGTGGTCCGCGGGCCCACGGTGACGACCTCGCCCACGACGATGACGGCCGGCGGCTTCACGTCCTCGGTCCGTACGACGTCGGCGACGGTGGCGAGCGTGGCGTCGACCCGGCGCTGTGCGGCCGTCGTGCCCTCCTGGACGAGGGCGACCGGGGTCTCCGGGGACTTGCCGTGGGCCACCAGCGTCCCGGCGATCTTGCCGATCTTGTCGACGCCCATGAGGATCACGAGGGTGCCGGTCAGCCGGGCGAGGGCCGGCCAGTCGACCAGGGAGCGCTCGTCGTCCGGCGCGACATGGCCGCTGACCACCGTGAACTCGTGGGCCACGCCACGGTGGGTGACCGGGATGCCGGCCGCGCCCGGGACGGAGATCGAGCTGGAGATGCCGGGGACGACGGTGCAGGGGATGCCGGCCTCGGCGAGCGCCTGGAGCTCCTCCATGCCGCGCCCGAAGACGTACGGGTCGCCGCCCTTCAGCCGTACGACCGACTTGCCCTGCTTGGCGTGTTCGATCAGGGCGTTGTTGATGGCCTCCTGGGCCATGAAGCGGCCGTACGGGATCTTCGCCGCGTCGATCACCTCGACGTGCGGCGGGAGTTCGGCCAGGAGGTCGCGGGGGCCCAGGCGGTCGGCGATGACGACGTCCGCCTCGGCGAGCAGGCGGCGCCCGCGGACGGTGATCAGGTCCGGATCGCCGGGGCCGCCGCCGACCAGGGCGACGCCGGTGGTGCGGGTGCGGTGGTGGGGGGCGACCAGGGTGCCGTCGCGCAGGCCCTCGACGACCGCGTCGCGGATGGCGGCGGTGTGGCGGGGGTCGCGTCCGCGCGCGTTCGTGGTGAGGACGGCCACCGTCACGCCCTCGCTGGTGCCGGTGGCCGGGGTCCAGGCCGTCGCCGCGTCGGCGTCGTCGGAGCGGACGCACCACACACGGTGCGCCTCCGCCTCCGCGGAGGCGCGGGCGTTGGCGTCCGGGTCGCTGGTGGCGATCAGGGCGTACCAGGCGTCGGCCAGGTCCCCTTCGGCGTACGCGCGCCTGGTCCAGGTGATCTCGCCCGCGTCCGCCATCGCCTCGACCGAGGGGGTCGCTCCGGGGGACACCAGGTGGACGTCGGCACCTGCCGCGATCAGGGCCGGGAGGCGGCGCTGCGCGACCTGACCGCCGCCGAGGACGACGACCCTGCGGCCGGTGAGGCGGAGGCCTACGGGGTAGGCGGGGTGTTCGGCCATGAGGTGCGGCTCCTCGTACGGGCGTGGCTGGGCGCTGCGGCTCTGGAGCGGCCCTGACGTGCGGATCTTAAGCTGCGGGTTCAGCGTACGGCGGGGGCGGGGGCGGGGACGGGGGCGTACGGCGGGGTGGGGCGCACGCGGAGTACGCGGGCCCGCACCACCCCCGGCCGCCGTCTACTTCTCGGTGACTCCGGCGGAGTCGAACGTCGCCACCTCGTGCATCGCTCTCGCCGTGCTCTGCACCAGCGGCAGGGCCAGCAGCGCGCCCGTGCCCTCGCCCAGGCGGAGGTCCAGGTCCACCAGGGGGCGCAGGCCCAGCTTGTTGAGGGCGGCCACGTGGCCGGGTTCGGCGCTGCGGTGCCCGGCGATGCAGGCCGCGAGGACCTCGGGGGCGATCGCGCGGGCGACCAGGGCGGCGGCGCCGGCGCTGACCCCGTCCAGGATCACCGGCGTCCGCAGGGAGGCGCCGCCGAGGAGGAGGCCGACCATGGCGGCGTGCTCGAATCCGCCGACGGCCGCGAGGACGCCGATCGGGTCGGCCGGGTCCGGCTGGTGGAGGTCGAGAGCACGGCGGACGACCTCGGTCTTGCGGGCCAGGGTCTCGTCGTTGATGCCGGTGCCCCGGCCGGTGACCTCGGCGGGGTCCGTGCCGGTGAAGACCGCGATGAGCGCCGCGGACGCGGTGGTGTTCGCGATGCCCATCTCGCCGGTGAGCAGCGCCTTGTTGCCGGCCGACACCAGGTCGCGGGCGGTCTCGATGCCCACCTCGATGGCCTGCTTGGCCTCCTCACGGGTCATCGCGGGGCCGGTGGTCATGTCGGACGTGCCCGCGCGGATCTTGCGGGGCAGCAGTCCGGGGGTGGCGGGCAGGTCGGAGGCGACACCGACGTCGACGACGCAGACCTCGGCGCCCACCTGGCTCGCGAAGGCGTTGCAGACCGCGCCACCGCCGAGGAAGTTGGCGACCATCTGGGCCGTCACCTCCTGCGGCCAGGGGGTGACCCCCTGCGCGTGCACACCGTGGTCGCCCGCGAAGATCGCGACGGCCGCGGGCTCCGGGATCGGCGGCGGGCACTGCCGGGACAGGCCCGACAGCTGGGCGGAGATGATCTCCAGCATGCCGAGCGCGCCGGCCGGCTTGGTCATCCGCTTCTGCCGCTCCCAGGCCTCACCGAGCGCCTTGGCGTCCAGCGGGCGGATCTGCGCGACGGTCTCGCCGAGCAGGTCGTGCGGCTCCTCGCCGGGCAGCGCGCGACGGCCGTACGTCTCCTCGTGCACGACCCACGACAGCGGACGGCGCTTGGACCAGCCCGCCTGCATCAGCTCGGGCTCGTCCGGGAACTCGTCGACGTAGCCCACGCAGAGGTACGCGATGACCTCCAGGTGCTCGGGCAGGCCGAGGGCGCGGACCATCTCCCGCTCGTCGAAGAAGCTGACCCAGCCGACACCGAGGCCCTCGGCGCGGGCCGCGAGCCAGAGGTTCTCGACCGCGAGCGCGGCGGAGTACGGGGCCATCTGCGGCTGGGTGTGCCGGCCGAGGGTGTGCCGGCCGCCGCGGGTCGGGTCGGCGGTGACGACGATGTTCACGGGGGTGTCGAGGATCGCCTCGATCTTCAGTTCCTTGAACTGCTTCGCCCGGCCCTTGGGGAGGGACTTGGCGTACGCGTCACGCTGCCGCGTGGCCAGCTCGTGCATCGACCGCCGGGTGTCGGCGGACCGGATGACCACGAAGTCCCACGGCTGCGAGTGGCCCACGGACGGCGCGGTGTGCGCCGCCTCCAGGACACGCAGCAGCACCTCGTGCGGGATGGGGTCGCCGCGGAAGCCGTTGCGGATGTCCCGGCGCTCACGCATGACCTTGAGGACCGCCTCGCGCTCGGCGTCGTCGTAGGCGGGCGCGGCCGGTCCGGTGGACTGTCGTACGTCTTCCACTGCGGCCGCGCTCTCTTCCTGGTCCTGCCGGTCTTCCTGGTCGGCGGCCCGGGTGTCCAGGTCCTCCGCGGACTGTACGAGTTCGGGGTCGCCCGCACGCGCGGCGGTCGGGCCCTGCGCCTGCTGGTCCTCCGGGGGGAGGGCCAGGGCGTGCGGGGCGGCCGGCACCGCGCCCGCCACCTGCGCGAACCGGCCCACCGGCTGGTCGGGGTGGGATTCGCCGGGCGGCTGGGTCACCGGGATGTGCACGGCCTGCGCGACGGAGGTCGGCGGGGCGGGGGCGGCGGCGTGGTGCGGGTCGGGGGCCGGCGCGAAGGCTGTGGCCGCGAGGTCGGCGGGAGTGTCCGCCGGGACGTCCGCGGGCTGGTGGGCCTCCGCGGCGGTGACCGGGTGCAGGTCCGGGGCGGCGGCACCGGGGCCCGGCGCGGGCTGGGCGTCCGGGGTCAGGGGCGGCCGGCCGTGGTCCGGGAGGATCTGCTGCGGTTCCGTGTGCTCGGCTTCCGCGGGGTGCGGGGGCGTCGCGGGGGGCATGGGCGCGGCGGTGTCTTCGGCGTTCGGGAGGGGAGCGGGAGTGACGCCCGCACCGAACCGCGGGTCCGGCGAAACGTCCGGAGCTGCCGGGAAGGGCACGGCTTCGGGAGACGCCGGGGTGTCGCCCGCATCCACGGCCTCGGGGGCCTGGAGGACTTGGGGGGCATGCGCGGTGTGAGGGGCGTGCGGGGCTTGGGCGAGGTCCGGAGTGGGAGCGGCCGCGGGCATCGGCCCGGCGGCGGGCCCGGCAGCGGCAGCGTGCGCGGCGTCAGGGTCGGTGGGGGCGTCCGGTGCGTGTACGGCGTCCGGGACGGAGCCGACACCCGAAGTCTGTACGGCGTCCGGGACGGAGCCGACACCCGAAGTCTGTACGGCGTCCGGGACGGAGCCGACACCCGAGGCCTGTACGACGTCCGGGGCGGGGCCCGTTCCGGGGAGCCGGCCGGCGTCCATGGCGGACCCGTCGCCGGGGATTCCGGTCTCGGGTGCGACGGTCACGGGCGCTTCGCCCTCGGGTGCGCCAGGCATGGGGGCACCGGGGTCGGTGACCGGCGTGATGCCGGATGCCTCCGCTTCGGCGGCAGGGGCCCCGTCGGCCACCAGGGCCGGCTCGTGGGCGCGCGGGCTCTCAATGCCCTGCTCCGGGTCCGTGGCCAGGGCCGGGCTCGGGGTGCCGTCCGGCAGGTGTCCGGTGTCCACGGGTGGCGCGGCCTGATCGGCACCTCCCGCGTCCTGAAGGTCCTCCGGCACAGCGGCCGTTCCCCGCTCGTCCCAGGCCTCCGTACCGGCCTCGGCTCCAGGGACCTGGGCGTGGCTCATGTCCGTCACCGCGCCCGGCATGGCGTCCGGGACCGGCACAGCGTCCGGGAGGAACCCGGCCGCCGAGCCGTGGTCGGCGTCGGAGACCGACGTGGGCCCCGCGAGCTGCTCGCCCTCCGGTTCCGGTCCGTGAGCGTGTCGCGAGGAGTGCCCGGCATCCGGGGCCTGGGCGTCGTCGGACGACTGCCCGGCGTCCGACGCGTGCGTCTCCCCGGCGATCTGCTCGGCGTCTCCACCGAACGATGTCCCGCCGGCCTCTGAACCCGGCGCGGAGAACCCGCCCTCATGGCTCTGCGGCGCGAGAGGCTCCGCCGGGGCCTCCGGTCCGGCACCCTGCTCCGGGCCCTGCGGTCCGACTCCGGCCTCTGCGAACTCCTGTCCGGCACCGGTCTCCGTGGGCTGCGGCCCGACACCGGTCGTTGCGAACTCCGGACCGGATGCGGCCTCCGCGGCCTGCGGCCCGACACCGGACTCCACGCCTCCCGGCTCAGCTCCTGCCTCCGCGGTCTCCGGCCCGAGACCCACCTCCGCGACCTGCGGCTCCGCACCGGCCACCGCGGTCTCCGGCCCGGCACCGGCGTCCGCCGACTCCGGCCCGGCACCGGTCCCCGCGGTCTGCTGCCCCGTACCGATCTCCGCGTCCCGCGGCGCGACACTCGCCTCTCCGACCTGCGGCTCCGCCTCGGCCTCGGCATCCCACGGCCCCGCGCCGGTCTCCGCACCCGGCGACCCTCCGTCCGCCTCCGCGTCCCCCGGCTCCGCGCCGGCCTCCTCGACCGGCAGCGCCTCCTCCGGCTCCGCGGCCAGCGGAGCCGCCGGGGCGACCGCCTCCGTCGCGAGGCGGGACACCGCGGCCTGGGCCGCGCCCGCCGGCTCGGGCTGTCCCGCTCCGGGAACAACCGTTTCGGCAGTCGCGGCCTCCGCGTGCACCGGCGCCTGGACTCCGGCGTGCACCGCGTCCCGGGAGGACGCCCCCCAGGGCGTCACGCCCTGGGCGGGCGTCTCGCGGGGCTGCGGGACGTCGAGGTACTCGGGCGCGTTCGCGGGCGTGGCGGACTGACGTACCGGAGTGCCGACGGCGCCGCGGTCGGCGAGGGAGCGGACCGGGCTGGCCGAGGTGTCGGGGATGGGCGGGCCGAGGTGGAGGGGACGGCGGGGCTGGACGGGGGCGGCGGGCGGCGGTGTGGGGTTGGGGAGGCGGACGGCGCTGAGGTCGACGGAGCCGCTGTCGCGGCCCGAGATCTCGTGCGGGCCCGGCTCGTGGACGGCCTCGACGACGGGCTCGGGCGCGGGCGGCGGGACCTCGTTGCCCCAGGCACCCTGAGCGCTCGGCAGCAGCAACAGGTCTTCGTCCTCGGCGGTGGTCTCGGAGAGGTAGGTGTACGCACCGTGCGCGGGGACGCCCGGCTGATCCACCATGCCTGCGTTCTCCGGCAGTCCCTCGCCCGGAACCTGGCCGGTGTCGGTCATGCGTACCCCTCGCCCATCGGTTAGTGCTTCTTCGGCCGGCTCACCCGGAGCGGCGCACCGACCGCCCCGCAGTGAAGAACGAGCGTGCGCGCACAGCGGCACGAACGACCCGTCGCCAAAAGACGACAAAGCCATGAACTGGCATTGTCGCGGCCGTTGCTCCGTCGCGACAGGCTGATCCGCGACGGCCCGCTGTGGACTGCGCCACGTTGCGCGTCCTCCGGTTGTGCCGTACCACACCCACCCCAAAACGGGCGGGTTTTCCGGACATTGGCCTACGAAGCGCCGGGTGTCCGAGTGCGGTACAACGATCGGCCAGCCTACCGCGCGCGGTACGACAACAGGATCACGGGACCGGGAAAGGAGCTCAGGGCGTGCGGTCCGGCAGCAGGCCGCTGAGCAGGAACGCGACGCTCCGCTCGGTCTCCGTCCAGGCCCGGGTGTCGAGTTCGACGGACTGGACCAGGGCGCACTCGACCCGGTAGCCGTGCTCGGTCAGGTCGCGGCCGACGCGTTCGGCCGCGTCCCGGGTCGCCGCGTGCGTGACGATGCGCTGCGGGCGGCGGTCGGCCACGGCCGAGACCACGGCGGCTCCCCCGCCGCCGACGCGGACGACGTCCGGTTCGGGAAGGTTCTCCAGGATGTGCGGGGCGGTGCCGCCCACGATCTGCATCTGGACCTCGAAGGCGCGTGCGGCGGCCTCCGTGCGGGCGCACGCGGCGAGGTCCCGGTCGACGGCGATGACGGCGGCGCCGGCGCGCGCGGCCTCCACGGCGAAGGCGCCGCTGCCGCAGCCGATGTCCCACACCAGGTCACCGACGCGCGGGCCGAGCCGGGCCAGTTGGGCGGCGCGCAGCAGTTCCGCCTCGCCCTCGCCGAGGTCGCCGCCGTACGCCTCGGCGGGCAGCGCCCAGCCGCGCGGGCCGGTGGCCGGCTCGCGTCCGGCGAACCAGCCGCCCTCGCCGTTGCCGACCGGGCCGGCCGGGCCGATGACGATGACGACGTTGGGGTCGCGCCAGGTGTGGTCGGCGGCCTTGTCGGAGGTGACGACGGTGACCTGTTCGTGGTCGGTGCCGAGTTCCTCGCAGATGACGAAGGTGCGGTGCACGCCCTCCAGGAGCAGTCCGAGTTCCGCGGGGCCGGCGCCGGGCGAGGTGAGGACGGCGACCTTGGTGTGGGCCCGGCATACGTTCACCGCGCGTCGCAGGGTGCGCCGGTGTGCGACGACCACCTGTGCGTCGTCCCAGGGCATTCCCGCGCGGGCGAAGGCGGCGGCGACGGAGGAGACCGCGGGCACGACCTCGACCTCCAGGCCGAACTCGGGCGCGCGCAGCGTGCGGACGACACCGAAGAACCCGGGGTCGCCGTCGGCGAGCACGACCGCGGTGCCGCGGTGGCCGGCGACGCGGCGGGCGGCGAGGGCGACGCTGCCGAGGCGGATGCGCTCGGCGCCGGGGGGCACCTCGGGGAGCGCCAGGTGATGGGCGGCCCCGGCCACCAGCGTGGCGGCGCTCAGGGCGGAGTGTGCCGCGGCGGTCAGCGGCGAGCCGTCCCAGCCGATCACCGTGACCCGGTCGGCCATCGCTCTCAGTCTCCAGGGGGTGTGCGCAGGGTGTCAGGGCAGCCGCCGAGGGCGGGCTCCGTGAGAGTACCTGGTGGAGTGGGCCGAGTCGTGGGTCCCCTGGGTCAGTTCCAGTCGGGGAACGACGTGAAACCGCCGGTGTCGGCCAGTTGCCCGTCCGCGCCGTCGAGGTCCTCCGGGAGCAGGCTCCACACGATGAAGTCGGTGCGGACGTCGGCCCAGGTGCCGTCCTCGGTGCGGACGTGGGCTATGCAGGCGTTGCGCAGGACGCCCTCGCTGATACAGCCGATCTTCTGGGCGACCTGCTGGGAGGCGGTGTTGTCGGCGGCCGTGCGCAGCTCGATGCGCTCGAACTTCTGGTCGCCGAGGAGCCATTGGGCGGTGGCGAGGGCCGCCTCGGAGGCGTAGCCCTCGCCTCGGGCCCAGGGGGCGATGACGTACGACAGCTCGGTGGACCGGATGTGCCAGTCGGTCCTGGTCAGCTGTACGACGCCGACCAGGCGCTGGGTGAGGAACTCGGTCACCGCGAAGTCGATGCCGCGGCCCGCCTCGCGTTCGGTGCGCGCGTGGCGGGTGATCCAGGTGCGCGCCGCGTCCTCGGTGAAGGGCTGGGGGACGTCGGTCCAGGCCGCGACCTGCTCGTCGTTCATCATCTCGGCCAGTGCGGGCACATCGTCCTCGTCGAGGGGGCGCAGCACCAACCGCTCCGTGCTGATGGAGATGTTGGGGAAGGTGCTCGTCATGCGCCGCTCCGTAACCGTCGGGAAACCTTCAGCCTGCTGAACTGCCCAGCATGCAGCATGCCGGCGCCCCGTCGCACGACGGGGTCCACACCGAGTGAGGGTGCGGACCCCGTGCGTGGCGATACGCGGTATACGCGCCGCAGCCCTGACCGGCCTCGGTCAGAACGACGGGAGGACCGAGCCGTCGTAGGTGTCCTCGATGAACTTCCTGACCTCGGGGGAGGTGAGGAGTCCGGCGAGCTTCTTGACGCGCGGGTCGTCCTCGTTGCCCTCCTTCACGGCGAGGAAGTTGCCGTAGGGGTTGTTCTTCGCGGACTCCAGGACGAGGGCGTCCTGGGCGGGCTTGAGGTCGGACTCGATGGCGTAGTTGCCGTTGATGACGGCGGCGTCGACGTCGTCCAGGGAGCGCGGGGTCTGGGCCGCCTCAAGCTCCTTGAAGGTGAGCTTCTTGGGGTTCTTGACGATGTCGGCGGGGGTCGCCTCGTTCCCGACGCCGTCCTTGAGCGTGATGATCCCGTTGGCGTCCAGGAGCTTCAGTGCCCGCGCCTCGTTCACGCTGTCGTTCGGGACGGCGACGGTCGCACCGCTCTTGAGGTCGTCCGCGCTCTTGACCTTGCGGGAGTAGAGGCCGAGCGGCTCCAGGTGGACCGTGACGACGGGCGCGATGTGCGTGCCGTTCTTCTTGTTGAAGTCGTCGAGGTACGGCTGGTTCTGGAAGTAGTTGGCATTCACCGAACCGTCTTCGGTCGCCGTGTTCGGCGTGACGTAGTCCGTGAACTCCCTGACCTCCAGGTCGAGTCCCGCCTTCTTCGCCAGGTTGTCCTGCACGTACTTCAGGATCTCGGCGTGCGGCGTCGGGCTCGCGGCGACGACCAGCGGTCCGCTGGTGCCGGAGGAGGCGGAGTCGTTGTCCGAGCCGCAGGCGGTGAGCCCGAGGGTGAGGGCTCCGGCGGCGAGGACGGCGGTCGTGATCTTGGCAGTGTTACGCACGAAAAGTGCCTTTCCTGAGGGGTGCTGCGGCCCCGCGATGGGTGTGCGGGGAGATCTGGTGGGGTGTGGCGGTGAGGGCTTCAGGCGGCCTTGCCGACGTCGGCGACCGCCGGGTCCTGGTCCTTCCTCGGCTTCAGCAGGCGCAGCCTCGGCAGCGGGCCCGAGCTGCCGCCGCGCCGGTGCAGGGAGCGGGCCGCGTAGTCGCCGGCGAACTGGATGAGCGAGATGACGACGGCGAGGATCGCCACGGTGATCCACATCAGCTCGGTCTCGAACCGCTGGTAGCCGTAGCGGATGGCGATGTCGCCGAGGCCGCCGGCGCCGACCGTGCCGGCCATGGCGGAGTAGCCGATGAGTGCGACGATCGTGGTCGTGGTGCTGGAGATCAGCGACGGCAGGGACTCGGGGACGAGCACCTTGCGCACGATCGTCCAGGTGTTGCCGCCCATCGACTGCACGGCCTCGACGAGCCCGCCGTCCACTTCGCGGACCGCCGTCTCGACCAGGCGCGCGAAGAAGGGGATGGCGCCGATGGCGAGCGGCACGATGGCGGCCTCACGGCCGATGGTCGTGCCGGTGATCGAGCGCGTGAAGTCCATCAGCGCGACCATCAGGATGATGAAGGGCAGCGAGCGGGCGACGTTCACGACCTGCCCGATCACCTTGTTGGCGACGACGTTCTGGAGCAGTCCGCCGCGGTCGGTGAGGACGAGGAGGACGCCGAGCGGCAGCCCGCCGACGACGGCGATGAGCGTGGACCAGCCGACCATGTAGAGGGTGTCCCAACAGGCCTGGGACAGCAGGGGCTGCATCTCGGACCAGGTCACTTGGCACCTTCCTTCACCGGCTGGGGCTCCCGGCCCCCGGGTCCGACCACGTCGATCCGCAGGCCCTGTTCGCGCAGGAAGCCGATCGGCACGACGTTGTCCTCGTAGCGGCCGGGCAGTTCGATGCGCATGCGGCCGACCTGGAGGCCGCCGACGGTGTCGATGGCCGCGCCGAGGATCGATATGTCGATGTTGTAGGTGCGCGAGAGCTGGGAGATGACCGGGTGGGTCGCCGCCTCGCCCTGGAAGGTGATGTCGACGACGGTCCGGTCGGTGCCGGAGGCCTCGCCGCCCACCGGGAAGAGGGCGGAGGCGAGTTCGGAGCCCGGGGTGGCGAGCAGCTCGCTGACCGTGCCGGACTCGACGACGCGTCCCTGGTCCATGAGGGCGGCCGAGTCGCAGATCGACTTCACGACGTCCATCTCGTGGGTGATGAGCAGGACGGTCAGCCCCAGTTGCCGGTTCAGGTCGCGCAGCAGCTGGAGGATGGAGCGGGTGGTCTCCGGGTCGAGGGCGCTGGTGGCCTCGTCGGAGAGCAGCACCTTGGGGTCGCCGGCCAGGGCGCGGGCGATGCCGACGCGCTGCTTCTGGCCGCCGGACAGCTGGGCCGGGTAGGCCCCGGCCTTGTCGGCGAGACCGACGAGGTCGAGCAGCTCCAGCGCCTTGCGGGAGCGCTCCTTGCCGGACGTCCCGAGGATCTCGAGCGGCAGCTCCACGTTGTCCTGGACGGTCCGCGAGGACAGCAGGTTGAAGTGCTGGAAGACCATGCCGATACGGCTGCGCGCCCGGCGCAGCTCCCTGCCCGCGCGCGGTCCGCGGCCCGCGAGGGCGGTGAGGTCCTGCCCGGCGACGGTGACCGTCCCGGCGGTGGGGCGCTCCAGCAGGTTGACGCAGCGGATGAGCGAGGACTTGCCGGCGCCGGACTGGCCGATGACGCCGTACACCTCGCCTTCGCGGACGTGCAGGTCGACGCCGTCGAGGGCGGTGACCTCGCGGCCGCGGGATCGGTAGACCTTGGTGAGGCCCGATGTCGTGATCACGTGGGTTTCCGTCACTGTCGGGTGCAGGGCGTGGGTGTGCCCTGGCGGGTGCATGCGGTCGGAACGCGGCACGGTTCTCGTGCGGTGGCGTGAGGAACCGGGGAGAACGTGTGCGCGATCGAGGTCCCCCGCGCCTCGGGCTGCGGGGGAGGCATCGGTCACCTACGCGTTACGGCGTGGGGACCTGCCGGACGGCTCGCTTCGGGGCGCGAGGCTCAGGGTGGTGCGAGGGCCCTCTAGAAGGCGCACATTCGACACAGACAACGAGCACCGGGCGTCGGGGTCGCCTCGGTCGCAAGGGTGCGGCAGCTCGTGATGGTCATGCGATCAGTAAACCAGACGGACGGTCCTTACCGACCGCCACTGTCCAGCATGCGGACAGCGGCGGACGCCCCGTCAGGCGCGTACGGAGATCTCCACTCCCCCGTCGGTGACCAGTGCGGACAGGGCCGACAGGTCACGTACGACGAGGTCAGCGGTCAGTTCACGGGCCTGGTGGGTTGTGGTCAAGGCCACGGTGGTCATCCCGGCCGCGCGGCCGGCCTGGAGCCCGGCCGGGGCGTCCTCGAAGACCACGCAGCGGGCCGGGTCGACGCCGAGTTCGCGGGCGGCGAGCAGGTAGGGCTCGGGGTCGGGCTTGCCGCGGGTGATGTCGTCGGCGGCGATCAGTGTCTTGGGCAGGATGCCGACGGCGTCCAGGCGGGCCTCGGCCAGGCGCCGGGTGGCGGAGGTGACGACGGCCCAGCGGTCGGCGGGCAGCCCGTCGAGGAAGGACCGGGTGCCGGGCAGCAGGCGGACGCCGTCGTGGGGCACGTCCTCCACCTCCAGGTTCTCGATCCGCGCGACGGCCTCCGGCACGAGATGCGCGGGCAGCAGGTCGGCGGCTATCTCGGCGGCCGGCCGGCCGTGCAGTTCGACACGGGCGAACTCCTCGGCGGTGATCCCGTACTCCGTGGCCCACCGCGTCCAGCAGCGGTCCACCGAGGCGAGGGAGGAGACGAGGGTTCCGTCGTTGTCGAACAGGAGGGCTTGTGCGTGGATCTTCATGCCGTCGACCCTACGGTGCACCCCGGGGTCGGCCGCGCCGGGCCTTTTGGCCCGTAATAGGGTCGCGGCATGCTTGCCGCCCTGACGCTCGTGACCGGCGTCGCCGCACTGCTGCTCGCCGCGTGGTGCGGCTGGGCCGCGTACCGCGATCAGCCGACCAAGGACTGGCACTTCATCGGGATGGCCGTGGTGTCGGTGCTGGCCCTCGTCCAGCTGGTGACCGGGATCGTGCAACTGGCGCGGGGCGAGAAGCCGGAGCAGGGCACGACGATCTTCGTGGCGTATCTGCTGGGCGCGTTCGCGTGCGTCCCGGCGGCGGGGTTCATGTCGCTGGCCGAGCGGACACGGTGGGGTTCGGTGACGGCGGCCGCCGGTGCTGTGGTGCTGGCGGTCCTGGAGGTGCGTCTCTATGACATCTGGGGAGGCTGAGGCGGCCGTGACCGGGGAGAAACCGGCCGGGACCCGGCTGATCAGCGGGCCGGGAACGCTGCTGGTGTGGCTGTACGGCGTGATGGTCGTCGGCGCGGTGTCGCGGTCGGCCTACCAGATCGCCACCGAGTTCGACCGGGCGCCGCTCGCGTACACGCTGTCCGCCGTCGCGGGTGTGGTGTACGGGTTCATCACGTACTCGCTGGTGCGGGGCGGGGAGACGGCGCGCAGGGTCGCGCTGGTGTGCTGCGCGGCCGAACTCGCGGGGGTGCTGGCCGTCGGCACCTGGACGCTGGTCGAGCCGTCCGCCTTCCCGGACCAGACCGTGTGGTCGGACTACGGGATGGAGTACCTCTTCATCCCGGTGATCCTGCCGGTCTCGGCGCTGTACTGGCTGCGCAGGGGTGTGCGGCGTGCGGACGCCCCCTGAGCGTCCGCACGAACGGTCAGGCGGTGGCCGCGTAGGCGCCGGCCGGCTTCTCCAGGACGATCATCTCGACCCCGTCGTCGCCCTGGGCGGTGCCCACCGTGTGGTACCCCACCCGGCGGTACAGGCGCAGGTTGCCCTCGCTGCGGCGACCGGTGTGGAGGCGGAAGCTGGTGGCGCCGCGCTCCTCCGCCAGGGCCGATTCGGCCGCCCGGAGCAGGCGGGCGCCGATGCCGTGACCCTGGAGGCGCGGGTGGACGCAGAGTTTGCCGATGGCGGCCGAGCCGTCCTCGGTGATCCGGCCGCGGACCGAGCCGACCACCTCGTCTCCCAGCCGCGCCACGAAGACGCAGTCCGTGGCGACTTCTTCCCGGACGGAGTCCAGGGTCTGGACGAGCGGGTCGATGCGGTAGTTGCCGTACAGCGCCGCCTCACTCTGGAAGCACAGGTACTGGAGCCGGAAGATCTGCTCCGCGTCCTGCCCGGTCGCTGCCGAGATGGTCACGCTCATGCCCATGTGCGCACGCCTCCCGCTCACCTGATCGCCTGTTGTCCCTCACTCCTATCCCCGCCGTCCGCGGGCCGCAACCTCCGGTGTCAGCAATCTCCGCAGACATCCCAGGCATCTGGAACGTTCCGGACCAAGGCTGCCCTGTGAGATACCCAACTCCCCCGCGATCTCGCGATAGGTGAGGTCTCTCGGCGACAGGAGCGCCCGCATCAGATCGGGACAGCGGCCGGGCAGGCGGCGCACCGCGTCGTGCAGGGCACGGCGGCGGGCGGCGGCGAGGGCGAGCTGTTCGGGGGTCCGGTCACCGTCGTCGGCCGGCTCCACGTCGTAGGGCCGCTCGCGGCGGGTCGTACGACGGGTGCGTCGGGACTCGGAGCGGACGGCGCGGCGGAGCCAGCCGTGCGGGTCGCGCGGGGCGCCCTGGGCGTCGAGGTGCTCCAGGAGGCGGAGCCAGACGGCCTGTTCCAGGTCACCGGGTTCCGTCCCGGTGGCGTGGGCCTCCGCGGAGGCCTCTGCGGTGAGCAGGGGGCGCAGGGTGGTGAGCAGGTCGTGCGTCATACGGACAGCGACGCCGCCGCCCGGGCGGCGGGTTGCCCGGGCGGCCGGATGTCACCCCGACCGGGGCCGGTGGGTCAGCCGTTGACGAAGTCCTCGCGGGCGAGCAGACCGGTGTCGGGATGGTCGGTGAAGACGCCGTCGATGCCCGTGGCGAAGTACGCCCGGTAGGCGCCGAAGACGTCGCCGTAGGCGTCCGCGTCCGTGCCCTCGCGGAACTCGGCGGGCAGGAAGGGGTTCTCGTTGCGCAGGGTGTACGGGTGCAGGATCAGGCCCGCCCGGTGGGCGTCCTTGACGAGCGTGGTCGGCGTGGTGAGCCGGCCGGCCGCGTCGCGCGGGACGATGAGGTCGAGGCTCGGGCCGATGCCCTGGGCGTAGGAGGCGATCTCCTTGAGGCCCTTCGGGGTGACGAGGTCGGCGACCGTTCGGGGGTCGCCGGTCTCGACGAAGTCCCAGGGGCGGCTGCCGGCGGAGGACAGCAGCACCACCAGGGGGTTGCCGACGAGCTGGTTCAGGCGCTGGATGCTGGTCGGCTCGAAGGACTGCAGGATGACGGGCGCGTTCTTCCCGTCCTTGCCGGACCTGCGCAGCAGCCGGGCGACCCGCTCCTCCAGGCCCAGGCCCAGCTCGCGGAAGTAGGTGGGGTGCTTGAGCTCGGGGTAGATCCAGACCTGCTTGCCGCGCTTGCGGGTCTGCTCGTCCTGCCACTTCAGGACCTCTTCGAAGGTGGGGATCTCCCAGCGGCCGTCGTAGAGGGTGTTGTGCGGGCGGTTGGCCGGGATGCGCTCGACCGCGCGGAGCGTCTTGAGCTCGGCGAGGGTGAAGTCCTCGGTGAACCAGCCGGTGAGGGAGACCCCGTCGAGCAGCTTGGTGGTCCGGCGGCCGGCGAACTCGGGGTGGTCGGCGACGTCCGTGGTGCCGCCGATCTCCGGCTCGTGGCGGCAGACGAGGTGACCGTCCCTGGTGGGCACCAGGTCACCGGCCTCGACGATGTCGGCGCCCAGGTCGAGGGCGAGTTGATAGGAGCCCAGGGTGTGCTCGGGGCGGTAGCCACTGGCACCCCGGTGGCCGATGATCGTGGGCACGGGCAGGCTCTTCAGCCCGCCCCTCCCGTGCCCGGTACCGGCGGCGCTCGCCGTGCCCGGCAGGCCGAGCGCCGCTCCCCCGGCCCCGAGGACCGCGGCGCCGAGCAGCGCCCGCCGCCCGGTCGCGCCGGCCCCGTTCGGCTCCTGCGACTCCCGTGATCCTCGCGACCCCTGTGTTCCCCGCGTTCCCATGAGCGCCCCTCGTTGCGTCGGCTCGTCCGTGCGCGTTGATCGTAGGTGCGTGTACATGGCGGGCGGGAGACCCGCGGCGGAACGCGGGGGTGACTCGGGATGTCTTGTGGGAACAGATGTCTGATGCCTGGTCGGCTTCAGCCGCACGGCGCGGGGTACGCGACCTGCGTCACATCGTTCCGGGCGGGTTACCGTCCGGCGACGGCGTGCCCCGCAGGTGAACCGGCGTCAACAGTGTGTAAGACCTCGGTGAACGCGCCGCGCCCGATGTGCGCGAGCACCCGGGCCGCGAGTAATGTCCTCACCTGCACAGACTCATACAGATTCCCTGGTCGTTCTCTTGACACCGGAGGGCCCGTTGTCCCGCTTCACGCTCATCAAGGCAGTGCTCGGACCGATCATGCGCCTGATGTTCCGCCCACGGGTGGAGGGCGCGGAGAACATCCCGGGTGAGGGTGCGGTGATCCTGGCCGGGAACCACCTGACGTTCATCGACTCGATGATCATGCCGCTCTTCTGCGACCGCCAGGTGTTCTTCATCGGCAAGGACGAGTACGTCACCGGCAAGGGTCTCAAGGGCCGGCTGATGGCCTGGTTCTTCACCGGCTGCGGCATGATCCCGGTCGACCGGGACGGTGGCCGCGGCGGTGTCGCGGCGCTGATGACCGGCCGCCGGGTGCTGGAGGAGGGCAAGGTCTTCAGCATCTACCCGGAGGGCACGCGCTCCCCCGACGGCCGGCTGTACCGGGGCCGGACGGGTATCGCCCGGCTGGCCATGATGACCGGCGCGCCCGTCGTGCCGTTCGCGATCATCGGCACCGACAAGATCCAGCCCGGCGGCGCCGGCTTCCCGCGCCCCGGCCGCGTCACGGTCCGCTTCGGCGAGGCGATGGAGTTCTCCCGCTACGAGGGCATGGACCGCGACCGCTACGTCCTGCGGGCGGTGACCGACTCGGTGATGACCGAGGTCATGCGGCTGTCCGGACAGGAGTACGTCGACATGTACGCCACCAAGGCGAAGGCGGCGTAGGACCTTTCCCCTCACGGCGGGCTGCCCCTCGGGCGGCCCGCCGTCGGTGTGTCCCGGGCGGTGTTCTGGCGGTTCGTCCGCTTCCCGGTCCGGCCGGTCACGCGACCGGCGGGTCGAACCGGGAGCGGTCCGGGAGTTCCCGTCTCAGCGGGGCGGCGTGGCGGACCTCCCCCACGGTGTCGAGGGTGGGGTCGCGGAAGCGAGGGTGGGGCGATCTCCGGCCGCCTCGCTCACGCCACGCCCGCCACCGCCCGCACCCCCTACCGCCCGCCGTCGAGCCGCTGGCCCCGGAGCAGGAACCAGGCCGCCACCGCCGTCACCAGCAGGACCGCCGCGCCCACGCCCGCGGCGAGGGCGAGGCCGTCCACGAAGGACTCGCGGGCCGCGTCCAGCATCGCCGCGGACGTGTGCGCGGGCAGCCCCCCGGCCGCCTCCACCGCCCCGCCCAACGACTCGCGCGCCTCCGCCGGCGTGCCCACCGGGCCCGTGAAGTCGCGGTAGACACCGGTCACGATCGAACCGAGCACCGCGATCCCCAGGGCCGCGCCCAGCTCGTACGCCGTCTCGGAGACCGCGGAGGCGGAACCCGCCTGTTCCTTGGGCACGCTGGAGAGGATCACGTCGGCGGTCACGGTGAAGGAGAAGCCCGCGCCGACGCCGACGACCAGCAGCGCGGCGCCGAGGAGCGGGTAGCCGGTGGACTGGTCGATGACGGTGAGCGAGGCCAGGGCGAGGCCGACGGCCGCCAGTCCGCCGGCGACCACGGACCGTACCGAGAACCGCCGGGCCGTCGTGCCGGCGATCAGACCGGCCGCCACCGCGCCGACGGCGGCCGGCAGCTCGGCGAGGCCGGCCTCCAACGGCCGCCTGCCCTGGACGAGTTGCAGGTACTGGGAGAGGAAGAACACCAGCCCCGACAGTCCGAGGATGGTCAGCAGGTCGGCCAGGACCGCGCCGCTGAAGCCGCGGTGGCGGAACAGCCGCATGTCCAGCAGCGGGGCCGGCAGGCTGAACTGCCGTCGCACGAAGCCGTGCAGCGCGCCCGCTCCCAGCAGGGCCGCGCCGAGCGTCTCCCAGGTGAGGCCGTGGGTCGCGCCCTCCTTGACGGCGTACACCAGGGCGATCATGCCGACCAGCGACAGCACGACACTGAGCATGTCCCACGGGCCGGGACTGGGGTTCCGCGACTCGGGCAGCAGCTTGATGCCGACGAGGACCAGGACCGCCATCACGGGCAGGTTGATCAGGAAGACCGAGCCCCACCAGAAGTGTTCGAGCAGGAAACCGCCGACGATGGGTCCCACGGCCGTGCCGGCGGACGCCGTCGCGCCCCAGATGCCGACGGCCAGGCTGCGTTCGCGCGGGTCGTGGAAGAGGTTGCGGATCAGGGCGAGCGTGGCGGGCATCAGGGTCGCGCCGGCCACTCCGAGCAGGGCCCGGGCCGCGATCATCAACTCGGGTGTGGTGGCGTAGGCGTTGAGGACGGAGACCGCCCCGAACGCGGTCGCGCCGATGAGCAGGATCCGCTTGCGGCCGATGCGGTCGCCGAGGCTGCCCATGGAGACGAGCAGTCCGGCGATGACGAACGAGTAGACGTCACCGATCCACAGCAGCTGGGTGCCGGTGGGCTCCAGGTCCTCGCTGATGTACGGGGTCGCGAGACCGAGGACGGTCGCGTCGACGGCCACCAGCAGCACGGCGAGCACCAGGACGGACAGCGCGAGCCAACGGCCGGGACGCTGCACCGCCTCGGTCGGGTTCGCCGGCCGCAGGATGCTGGTCATGATTCCTCTCTCTGTCGTGCGGGGTGGTGTCGTGCGGAAGCTGTGCTGCGGGGGCCGTCGTACGCGGGGTCTCGTACGGGATGCCTCGTGCGCTACGCCGACCGCTGTGGCCCCGGAGGTGGCCCCGGACGCCGGAGCGCGCCGCCGAGCAGCAGTTCGACGATCATGTGCTGGAAGTCCTTGGGCGCGCCCTTGCCGCTCTGCACCATCCAGACGCCGGAGGCCAGCAGTCCGAACAGCGCCTCGGCGAGCCAGGCGGGCGTGAGGTCGATCCGGAACTCGCCCTCCAGCTGGCCGCGCCGGAACAGGGCGGAGATCCGTTCGTCGAGCTGGGACCAGCCCGCGTTCTGCTCCTCGCCCTCGAACAGCTGGTTCTCGGTGTAGAGGAAGGCGAGCAGCCCGGCGGCGGGTTCGAGGGCGCGGACCAGGCGGCGTACGGCGTCGCTCGCGGGGCCGTCGTCCAGGCGGGCCGCGTCCAGGGCGGCCTCGCACTCCGCGATGCCGAGCGCCTCCAGCGCCCGGACCAGCGCGTCCCGCCCGGCGAACTGGCGGTGCAGCGTGGCCCGGCTGATCCCGGCGGCCTTGGCGACCTCGTCCATGGTCGCGGTGGATCTACGGGTCAGCAGGGCCGCGGCACTGCGCAGCACGTGGTCACGGTCGACAGACATGAGACGACCATAACCCAGCTGAGACATGAATGTCTCATCACGGGCATGACTGTCTCACCGTCACCGCTCAGGGGTGTGTCCCGGGCGTCCTGTGCTGGGGATCAGTGCCAGGGCAGCTGTCCGCGCCGCTCCCAGTAGACGTGCGGCTCCTCCGCGAGCACGTCCAGCCTGGCCAGCTGGTCCTCGTCCAGGTCGGCGACGGCGGCGTGCAGGTTGGAGGCGAGCTGGGTGGGGGTCGCGGCTCCGGAGAGGACGACCCCGGCCCACGGCCGGCGGAGCACCAGCGCGAGGGCGATCGCGTCACAGCCGAGCGAGGTCTCCTCGGCCACGGCCTTCAGCGCGGGGGGCGCGTACGGCTCCGCGAGACGCCCGTTGGCCATGGCCTCCTTCACGATGACCGTGAGTCCGGCGTCGTGCGCCTCGGCGAGGGCGGGGGCCGCCGAGGTCTCCAGGGCGTTGTACGTCGACTGGACGGTTCGGAAGAGGGGTTCGCCGTCGACCGTGACGGCGAGGGCGGCCCGGATCGCGTCGGCCTGGGCCGGCCCGCTGGTGGAGAAGCCGATGGTGACGCCCCCGGCGGCGGCCTCGGCGAGCTTCGCGTGCAGTTCCTTGTCGGTGAGGGCGGGGCTGTCGGGGGTCACCGAGTGGATCTGGTAGAGGTCGAGCCGGTCCCCGAGCAGGGCGTCGGTCTCGGCCCGCTGCCGCTCGAACGTGGGGACGCCGTGGTCCTTGACCTCGTGCTGTTCGGCGTCGGTGGTCCAGCCGGCGGTGTAGGTGTAGCCCCACTTGCTGCCGACGACCACGTCGTCGATGCCGGGGCGGGCCCGCAGCCAGTCGGCGAGGAACTCCTCCGAACGGCCGTAGGAGCGGGCGACGTCGAAGTAGCGGACGCCCTGCGCGTGGGCGGCGTCGAGGAGCTCGTGGGTGCGGGCGCGCAGGGCGTCGACGCTGCGGTCCGCACCGAGGTCGTGGTCCCGGCCGAGGTTGATGTAGCCGGGCCGGCCGACCGCGGCGAGACCGAAGCCGATGTGGCAGGTGGGGGTCGTTGCTGCGGCCAGGCGGGCGAAGGGCATCGCGGGCTCCGTTCGGTCGGCTCCGGTACGGCGTGCGACCAACGTAACCCGTGACGACCTTCGCCTCAGGGCCGGACGCGTGCGGCGGTCCGGCGGGAGCGGGCGCGTGGCGGCCGCTCGTCCGGTTCTCGGCGCCCCTCGGGGGGACGCGGTTCCCCGCGCCCCTCGGCGGTCATCGCTTGGCGGTGGCCCACTCGTGCTGGGCCGCCACGTCCGCCCTGACCTCGGCCAGCTGGACGGCCACCGCACTCGGTGCCGTGCCGCCGCGGCCGTCCCGCGAGGCCAGGGCCCCGTGCACGTTGAGCACCGACCGCACCTCGGGCGTGAGGTGGGCGGAGATCTTCGCGAACTGCTCGTCGGTCAGCTCGTCGAGCTCCTTGCCCTCGGCCTCGGCGACCTTGACGCACTCACCGGCCACCTCGTGCGCGACCCGGAACGGCACACCCTGCTTGACCAGCCACTCGGCGATGTCGGTGGCGAGCGAGAAGCCGGCCGGGGCCAGTTCCGCCATGCGCTCGCGGTGGACGGTCAGCGTGGCCATCATGCCGGTGAAGGCGGGCAGCAGGACCTCCAGCTGGTCGATGGAGTCGAAGACCGGCTCCTTGTCCTCCTGGAGGTCGCGGTTGTACGCGAGCGGAAGGGCCTTGAGGGTGGCCATCAGTCCCGTCAGGTTGCCGATCAGACGGCCCGACTTGCCGCGCGCCAGCTCGGCGATGTCGGGGTTCTTCTTCTGCGGCATGATCGACGAGCCGGTGGAGAACGCGTCGTGCAGGGTCACGAAGGAGAACTCCTTCGTGTTCCAGATGATGATCTCCTCGGCGATCCGGGAGAGGTTCACGCCGATCATCGCGGTGATGAAGGCGAACTCCGCCGCGAAGTCACGGGAGGCCGTGCCGTCGATGGAGTTGCCGACGCTGCCGTGCTCGAAGCCGAGGTCCCTGGCGACCGCCTCCGGGTCCAGGCCGAGGGAGGACCCCGCCAGGGCACCGGAGCCGTACGGCGACACGGCCGTGCGCGCGTCCCACTGGCGCAGGCGCTCCGCGTCCCGGGACAGGGCCTGCGCGTGCGCCAGGACGTGGTGGGCGAAGAGCACCGGCTGGGCGTGCTGCAAGTGGGTGCGGCCGGGCATCGCCACGTCCGGGTGGGCCTCCGCGAGCCCGATCAGCGCGTCCTGGAGATCGGCGATCAGACCGCCGACGACCCGGGCGTGGTCCCGCAGGTACATGCGGAACAGGGTCGCGACCTGGTCGTTGCGCGAGCGGCCCGCGCGGAGCTTGCCGCCGAGGTCGGGGCCGAGGTGCTCCAGCAGGCCGCGCTCCAGGGCGGTGTGGACGTCCTCGTCGGCGATCGTGCCGACGAAGGAACCGTCGGCGACGTCCGCCTCCAGCCGGTCCAGCCCGGCGAGCATCCGGGTCAGCTCGTCCTCGGTGAGCAGCCCCGCCTTGTGCAGCACGCGCGCGTGGGCACGCGAACCGGCGATGTCGTAGGGCGCGAGCCGCCAGTCGAAGTGGACGGACGCGGACAGCTTCGCCAGGGCCTCGGCGGGACCGTCGGCGAAACGACCGCCCCAGAGCCGTACGTCACCGCTGTTGCTGCTCACTTGCGTTGCTCCTCAAAGGCAGGGCCGTGTCAAGGCATGGTCGTGGGTGTGCCACCGCCTCCCTGCCGACCGGCGGTCAGGGAGGCGGCGTTCACGCTATCGCTTGCGCGAGGTCGCGCTCGCTGCGCGAGGTCTCGTCGGGCTAGGCCCGCGACTGACGCCGCGCCGCGATCTTCGACGACAGGCTGTAGATGTCGATGAAGCCCTTGGCCGCGGTCTGGTCGAACGTGTCGCCGGTGTCGTAGGTGGCGAGGTCGAAGTCGTACAGCGACGCCTCGGAGCGCCGGCCGGTGACGACCGCGCGGCCGCCGTGCAGGGTCATCCGGATGTCCCCGGAGACGTACTGGTTCGCCTCGTCGATGAAGCCGTCCAGGGCGCGCTTGAGCGGGGAGAACCACTGGCCGTCGTAGACCAGTTCACCCCAGCGCTGCTCGACCTGGCGCTTGTAGCGCGCCAGTTCGCGCTCGACGGTGACGTTCTCCAGCTCCTGGTGGGCGGTGATCAGGGCGATCGCGCCGGGAGCCTCGTACACCTCACGGGACTTGATGCCGACGAGACGGTCCTCGACCATGTCGATCCGGCCGACGCCCTGGGCTCCGGCGCGCTCGTTGAGCTGCTGGACGGCCTGGAGCACGGTGACGGGTTTGCCGTCGACGGCGACCGGGACGCCGTCCTGGAAGGTGATGACCACCTCGTCGGCCTCGCGCGGGGTGGCCGGGTTCGAGGTGTACTCGTAGATGTCCTCGATCGGGGCGTTCCAGATGTCCTCGAGGAAGCCGGTCTCGACGGCCCGCCCGAAGACGTTCTGGTCGATGGAGTACGGGGACTTCTTGCTGGTCGCGATCGGGAGGTTCTTCTCCTCGCAGAACGCGATGGCCTTGTCGCGGGTCATCGCGTAGTCACGGACCGGGGCGATGCACCTGAGGCCGGGCGCGAGGGCGACGATGCCGGCCTCGAAGCGGACCTGGTCGTTGCCCTTGCCGGTGCAGCCGTGGGCGACGGTGGTGGCGCCGTGCTTCTGGGCGGCGGCGACGAGGTGCTTGACGATCGTCGGCCGGGAGAGCGCGGAGACCAGCGGATAACGATCCATGTAGAGGGCGTTGGCCTTGATCGCCGGGAGGCAGTACTCCTCGGCGAACTCGTCCTTGGCGTCGGCCACTTCGGCCTCGACCGCGCCGCACGCGAGCGCGCGCTTGCGGATGACGTCCAGGTCCTCGCCGCCCTGGCCGACATCGACCGCGACCGCGATGACCTCGGCGCCCGTCTCCTCGGCGATCCAGCCGATGGCGACGGAGGTGTCCAGGCCGCCCGAGTAGGCGAGTACGACGCGCTCGGTCACGGGTCTTCTCCTCACGCTGCGTTCGCTGTCATGCATGAGTATGCAGGAGTCTGCATGATTCGTCAATCGCGTCACCGGGGCGGAGAAATTCCGACGGGGCTTTGAACACGGGAAACCGCTTACCCGTATCTCTCGCCGAACGCAGGCGCCGCGTTCGTCCACGCCGAGACCCCCCGACCCGAGTGAGGCATCCGCATGTCCAGGGCTCTTCCGAAGTACAACAAGCGTCGCGTCACCCTGATCGGCGGCGCCGCCGCGGTGGCACTGACCGGCGCCGTCATCGCCGGTTCCGCCCTCGCCGGGGAGCCGTCCAAGAGCAGCACCTCGAACGCCCGGACGCTGGCCGGTCCCGGCACCATCAGCTGCCCCGACGTCGCCTCCCAGCTGCCGGAGATCCCGGCCTCCGCGCAGGCCGAGGTGGACCGCAACCTGACCCTGCTGCAGACCCAGATCGACGAGGCCAACCAGCGGCTGGTCGACACGGTCGGCCAGGGCGGGCCGAACTTCGTCCAGAACGCGATCCTCGGCCCGCTGGAGGACAAGCGGATCGCCACCGTCAACCGGATCGCCACCGCGATCGGCCGTACCGCCGAGAAGCCCCAGGGCCTCGACGCGCTGGCGCCGTGCGCGCTCGACGCCGAGGGTGCCGCCGAGCCGGGCGGGGAGGCGGGCGCGGGCGAGGAGGCCGGAGCCGGTGAGGAGGCCGGCGGCGAGGTGGAGGCCACGCCGAGCGAGACCGCCGCGGAGGAGGCCGGCGGGGCCGGCGAGGACACCGGTGACGCGGGCGGGGCCGGCGCGGCGGGCGCCATCAGCTGCCCGGACGTCGAGTCCGAGCTGCCCGCGATCCCCGCCTCCGCGCAGGCCGAGGTGGACCGCAACCTGGCCCTCCTCGAGACGCAGATCGCGGAGGCCAACCAGCGGATCGTGGACACCGTCGGCCAGGGCGGACCGAACTTCGTCCAGAACGCGATCCTCGGCCCGCTGGCGGACAAGCGCGCGTCGACCATCGACCGCATCGCCATCTCCATCGGCCGTACCGCCGAGAAGCCCCAGGGCCTGAACTCCCTGGCCGCCTGCACGGTCACCGAGTGACCTGACAGGCACTGTGGCCGCCCCGTGCGAGCGCCGGCCGGGGCGGCCACAGACGTTTCCGGGACCTTGTGGCACCGTGCGGGACTGTAGGAACTCGCGGCACGCGAGGGACTCGACTCGGGGGAATCCGGGGGAACTTGAGGCGCGGACCTGAGGCGCCCCGGGGAAAGCGGACGCCGAAACTCCTTAGACAGGCGAAAGACTGGCGTCCATAATCCCTTGACATGGGAAAGACCTACGAGCGCATCGACGGCAGGCTGCGGACGTTCATCGAGGCGCAGCCCCTCTTCTTCACCGCGTCCGCCCCACTGTCGGGCGACGGCACGGTCAACCTCTCCCCCAAGGGCCTCCGGGGCTCGTTCGTGATCCTCGACGAACTCACCGTGGCCTACCTCGACTTCGCCGGCTCCAGCGCGGAGACGATCGCGCACCTGCGGGAGAACGGCCGGATCACCCTCATGTGGTGCGCCTTCCAGGGCCCGCCGAACATCGTGCGCGTGCACGGCCGCGGCGAACCGGTCTTCCGGGACGACCCGCGCTTCGCCGGCCTGCTCGCCCGCTTCCCCGACATCGACGCGACCGCGCACGGACTGCGCGCCGTCATCGTCGTCCGGGCCGAACTCATCCGCGACTCCTGCGGGTTCGCGGTGCCCCGCATGGCGTACGAGTCGGACCGCGAGCTGCACGCCCAGCGCTTCGCCCGGGAGGACGACGCCTCGCTCAGCGAGTACTTCGCCAAGAAGGACCACATCGCCACCAGCATGGACGGATTGCCGGGACTCCCGCTGCCCCTGGGTCCGATCTAGTGCCGCGGCAGGCAACGTCTGCCCGTCAAGGAGCGGCGTCCGGTGCGTGCTCTCGGCGTGCCGGCCGCAAGCCCTCGTACTGCATGTACTTGGGCTTTCGGCCGGTGCGGCGAGAGGGCGTGCCGGGCGTCACGACGGGGCGAACGTCGCCTGCCACGGCACTAGCGTCGTCCGTTCGGCCCGGCACCTCGGGGTGAAGCCGCTGTCGGCGTCCGACTTCGGCAACGGCGGCGGGGCCCGGCTCAGCGAGGGGCTGCGGAAGAAGCTCACCGAGAGCCGTCCGCTGGGGTTCTCCATCCTGCGCGAGGCCGAGGCGAACGGCAGCGGGCGGCTGACGGGGGTCGGCGGGCGCGTCGTCGCCGAGGTGTTCCACCGCGCGAGGGAGGGGAGCCGGCACTCCATCGTCCGCGACCCGTTCTGGCGGCCCTTCCTGAGCCCGGTCGCGGAGCGGAACGCCAAGGACGTGTTCGAGATGACCGACCTGATGCCGTACGCCTTCGAGGGCCGCGCGGACCTGCTCAACCCGCTGGACGAGTGAGTGTCGGCCCGGTGGTGGGTCGGTGAGCGCTGGGCCGGCGAGCGCGGGGTGCGGGCGCGGTGACGGTCCGGCCGACGGCGACGGCGTCCCGGGGACGAACCCGAACGGATCGGCCCGGCTGCCGTCGCCGCCGTCCCGTCCTACGGTCGATGCCATGCGCCCCGCCGCCGTCGCCGCCCTGCTGTCCGCGTCCCTGCTCACCCTCGGCACCGCCCCCGGCGGCGGACCGGCACCGCCGCCACTGCCCGCGCGGATGGCGGACACCGGGGGCGGCGGCCAGCTGCTCACCGCGGTGGCCCCGCGGGCCGGCGCCACGTCGGGCACGGTGACGTGGTGGGACCGGCGGGACGGCCGGTGGACGAAGTCCGGTTCGGCGCCGGCCCGCTTCGGGGCGAAGGGTCTCGTCGAGGGCACCTCGCGCCGGCAGGGCACGAACACGACGCCGACGGGGCTGTACGACCTGCCGTACGCCTTCGGCGTCGAGGCGGCGCCGCGCGGGACGACGTACCCGTACCGGGCGGTGCGGAAGGCCTCCTGGTGGTGCCAGGACAACGCCTCGCGGTCCTACAACCGGTGGGTGGAGCCGCGTCCCGCGGACTGCCGGGCGAGCCGGTCGGAGCGGTTGCTGTCCTACCGGACGCAGTACGCGTACGCGATGGTCGTCGGGTTCAACTACGCCGAGCCGGTGCGGGGGCGCGGCGCGGGCATCTTCCTGCATGTCCACGGGCGGGGCGCGACGGCCGGCTGCGTGTCGGTGTCCGCGGCGGCGATGCGGCGGATCCTCGGGTGGGCCGAGCCCGGGCGCAGACCGCACCTGGCCATCGGGACCGTGAGCGGACGTACGGCGATCACGCGGTACTGAGCCGGACCGCTGACCCGGGGGCGTGTTACCGCCGGTCACTCACGTGTGCACCGGACTCGGCGGGCGGCTGAACACACGGGCGTCGCGGCACGTATCTGTGGGCCAAGGGACCACGCCACCCCCCTTGCCCCGCTCCCGGAGGAACCGTGACCACGACGCTCGCAGGCGGCCGCGCCGCCCGCCGCCAGACGATGCGCCGCATCCGCCCGCGCCGCTCACCGGCGACCCTGCTGCTGCTCGCCGTGTGGGCGGGCGCGGCCGGCGTGTTGTGGCTGTGGTGGGCCAACACCCCCGCGATCAGCGACAACAACGGCAGGATCCTCAACGCGGGCCGGATCACGGGCCTGCTGGCCGGCTATCTGATGGCGCTCGTGGTGCTCCAGATGGCCCGGGTGCCGGCGCTGGAGCGCCGGGTGGGCTCCGACCGGGTGGCGCGCTGGCACGCGATGAGCGGCCGGTACACGCTCTGCCTGACCGTCGCGCACGTCTTCCTGATCATGTGGGGTTACGCCCTCCAGGCCGGCAAGGGCCTCGGCGACATCGTCCAGCAGACCATGGACTCCATCAACCAGCTGCCCGACATGGGCAAGGCCGCCATCGGCACCGGCCTGCTGTTCGTCATCGGGCTGATGTCGATCGGCCCGGTCCGCCGCCTGATCCCGTACGACACCTGGTACCACGTGCACCTGCTGACGTACGCGGCGGTGTTCCTGACGTTCTGGCACCAGCTCACCACCGGCAACGAGTTCGCCGTCGAGCCGGCCGCCAAGACGGTCTGGTACGGGCTGTACGGCACGGTGACGGCGCTGGTGATCTGGTACCGGATCCTCACCCCGATCCGGCTGAACCTGCGGCACCGGATGCGTGTCGAGGCGGTCATCGAGGAGACGCCGGGCATCGTGTCGGTGCTGATCGGCGGGCGGAAGCTGCACCGGATGGGCGCGGAGGCGGGCCAGTTCTTCCGCTGGCGGTTCCTGGCCCCGGGCATGCGGTTCAGCTCGCACCCGTACTCGCTGTCGGCGGCGCCGCGCCCCGACATGCTGCGGATCACGGTGAAGGCGATCGGCGACCACAGTGAGCGGCTGCGCGAGCTGACGCCCGGCACCCGGGTGTGGGCCGAGGGCCCCTACGGCGCGCTGACCGCCGCCCGCCGCAGCCGCGGCAAGGTGCTCCTGGTCGCGGGCGGTGTCGGCATCACCCCGATGCGGGCCCTGTTCGAGACGCTGCCCGGCGCGGCCGGCGACATCACCCTGCTCTACCGGGCCAACAGCACCCAGGACCTGGCGCTGTGGGACGAGCTGGCCACGATCGCCGACGAGCGCGGGGCCCGGCTGATGTACGCGGTCAACAGCCCGGACGGGGAACGCCCCGACATCTCGGCGGAGCGGCTGCGGCAGAAGCTGCCGGACATCGACGACCACGACGTGTTCCTGTGCGGGCCGCCCGGGTTCGCGCAGTCCGTGTACGAAGCACTGCGCGGCGCGGGTGTGCCCGCCCGCCGCATCCATCACGAGTCGTTCGAGATGTGAGCGACGGGATTTCAGGAGCTGTTGAAGCGATGAGGAAGAGTCACCCCGTCCGACGTGTCGTTCTGGCGACCGCCGCCACCGTGTCCGGTGTCGTGCTGCTGCTGACGTTGAAGCCGTCGTCCGACCCGGCCGCGGCCGCGGGCGGCGCGGCGTCCCCGCCGGCGGCAGGACAGGAGTCGGCCCAGGGCGGCGCCCAGGCCACCGCGTCCGGCACGTTCACCGGGGACGCGGCCAAGACCCAGTACGGTGCCGTCCAGGTCCGCATCTCGGTCAGCGCCAACAAGATCACCAAGGCTGAGACCGTGCAGGCGCCCAAGGGCGGCCAGAGCGACCAGATCACCGCCAACGCCGTCCCCAGGCTCAACCAGGCGGTGGTCGCCACGCAGAGCCCGGACATCGACGCGGTGTCCGGCGCCACCTACACCAGCACCGGCTACAAGCAGTCCCTCCAGTCGGCCATCGACAAGGCGAACGCCGCGGCCGGCGCCGGGTCGTCCCAGGACTCGGGCAGCGCCCAGGCCAGGACCGTCACCGGGGACGCGGCGCAGACCCAGTACGGGGCCGTCCAGGTCCGGATCACGGTCGCGGGCGGCAAGATCACCAAGGCCGAGACCGTCCAGGCGCCCAAGGGCGGCCAGAGCGACCAGATCACCGCCAACGCCGTCCCCAAGCTCAACCAGGCGGCCGTCGCCGCCGGCACCGCCGACATCGACGCGGTCTCCGGCGCCACCTACACCAGCGCCGGTTACAAGAAGTCCCTCCAGTCGGCGCTGGACCAGGTGGACGCGGCTCCGTCCGAGGGCGCCGGCCAGGACCAGGGCTCGGACCCCGCTCCGGCGTCCAAGACCGTCACCGGGGACGCGGCGCAGACCCAGTACGGGGCCGTCCAGGTCCGGATCACGGTCGCGGGCGGCAAGATCACCAAGGCCGAGACCGTCCAGGCGCCCAAGGGCGGCCAGAGCGACCAGATCACCGCCAACGCCGTCCCCAAGCTCAACCAGGCGGCCGTCGCCGCCGGCACCGCCGACATCGACGCGGTCTCCGGCGCCACCTACACCAGCACCGGCTACAAGCAGTCCCTCCAGTCGGCGCTGGACCAGGCCGGTGGCTGACACGGTGGCCGAATCGGCACAGGCTCCCACCGCGGTACGTCATGCGGAGGAGGTCATGGGGACGGTCTTCTCCTTCGACGTCCGCGGCGGGGATCCCGATGCCGTGCGCACCGCGCTGCGGGAGGCGGTCGCCGGGCTGCACCGGGTGAACGAGGTGTTCACCACCTACCGCGACGACAGTCAGGTGTCCCGGCTGGCCCGGGGCGAGCTGACCGTCGAGGAGTGCGACCCGCTGGTCGCCGAGGTGCTCGGGCTGGGCGCCGAGGCGGAGCGGGCGAGCGACGGCTGGTTCAGCATGCGTTACGAGGGCCGCCTCGACCCGACCGGCATCGTCAAGGGCTGGGCGGCGGAGCGGGCGGCACGGCGGATGGCCGAGGCCGCCGGAGTGAGCGGCGTCAGCGTCAACGGCGGCGGCGACGTACAGCTGCTGGGCGTACCCGGATCGGCCAGGCCCTGGCGGGTCGGCGTCTCGGACCCGTTGCGCCCGGGCGGACTGGCGGCGGTGATCTCGGCGGCGGGCGCGGCCGAACTGGCCGTCGCCACCTCCGGTACGGCCGAACGCGGCACTCACATCGTCGACCCTCGCACGGGCCGCTCCGCGGTGACCGACCTGGTCGCGGTGACCGTCGTGGCACCGCAGCTGACCTGGGCGGACTGTTGGGCCACGGCGGCGTTCGCGATGGGCTCGCGGCAGGCCCTCGGCTGGCTGGAGTCCCTGCCGGACGTGGAGGCCCTGCTGATCACGGCGGGCGACGAGGTGCGGTGCACGGGGGGCCTGGCAGCCCGCCTCGGGTGAGTCGAGGCCGGTGAGGGGCGGGGGAACCGCACAGGCGGCCGACACCGGCGGCCCGTGCCCCCGCCTCGGGTAAGTGAAGGCCCAGGACGGACACGGGGCACCGCACAGGCGGCCGACACCGGCGGCCCGTGCCCCCGCCTCGGGTAAGTGAAGATCCAGGACGGACACGGGGCACCGCACAGGCGGCCGACACCGGCGGCCCGTGCCCCCGCCTCCCTCAGTGCCCGTTCTGCGCCGACCGCAGCAGATGGTCCGCCAGCGCCTGCCCCCCGGCCGGATCCCGGCTGATCAGCAACAGTGTGTCGTCGCCGGCGATCGTCCCCAGGATGTCGTGCAGTTCCGCCTGGTCGATCGCCGAGGCCAGGAACTGGGCCGCCCCCGGGGGCGTCCGCAGGACCACCAGGTTCGCCGAGGCCTCCGCGGAGATCAGCAGCTCCGCGGACAGCCGCCGCATCCGCTCCTCCTTCGCCGACCCGCCCAGCGGCACCCGGGGGGTGCGGAAACCGCCCTCGCTCGGCACCGCGTAGATCAGGTCGCCGTCGGTGTTGCGGATCTTCACCGCGTTCAGCTCGTCCAGGTCCCGGGAGAGCGTCGCCTGGGTGACGCTCAGCCCGTCGTCCGCGAGGAGCCTGGCCAACTGGCTCTGGCTGCGCACCGGTTGCCGGTTGAGGATGTCCACGATCCGGCGGTGCCGCGCGGTGCGGGTCTGCGGCACGGCAGGCCCGGCGGTCTGCTCGTGCTCCTGCGCCTGGCTCATCGTCGTCCCATTCCCCGGATCATCCGTCCCCCTTGGCCACGTCCAGGATGCCGGGCAGCGCCTGGAGCAGCGCGTCCACCTCGCCGTCGCGGAGGTTCAGCGGCGGCATGAGCCGTACGACCTCGGGGGCGGGCGCGTTCACCAGGAAACCGGCGTCCTGAGCCGCCTGCTGCACCTTCGGCGCGAGCGGCTCGGTGAGCACGATACCCAGGAGGAGGCCGGCACCCCGGACGTGGTCGATCAGCGGGTGGCCCAGCGCCTCGACACCGTCGCGCAGCTTCTCGCTCTGGCGCTTCACGTTCTGCAGCAGCCCCTCGGCCTCGATGGTGTCGAGGACGGCGAGCCCGGCGGCGCAGGCGACCGGGTTGCCGCCGAAGGTCGTGCCGTGGTGGCCCGGTCCGAGCAGTTCCGCGGCCCGGCCGAAGGCGATGGTGGCGCCGAGCGGCAGCCCGCCGCCGAGTCCCTTGGCCAGGGTGACGACGTCCGGCAGGACGCCCTCGTGGGCCTGGTACTCGAACCAGTGCCCGGTCCGGCCGACCCCGGTCTGCACCTCGTCCAGCACCAGCAGCGAGCCGGTCGCCGCCGTGATGGCCCGGGCCGCCTTGAGGTAGCCGGCCGGGGGCACCACGACCCCGTTCTCGCCCTGGACCGGCTCGATGATCACGAGCGCGGTGTCCTCGGTGACCGCGGCGGCCAGCGCCTGCGGGTCGCCGTACGGCACGTGGGTCACGTCACCGGGCAGCGGCAGGAAGGGATCCCGCTTGCCGGGCTGGCCGGTCAGGGCCAGGGCACCCATGGTCCGGCCGTGGAAGCCGCCGTCGGTGGCGACCATGTGGCCCCGCCCGGTCAGCCGGCCGATCTTGAACGCGCCCTCGTTGGCCTCGGCCCCCGAGTTGCAGAAGTACACCTTGCCGTCGCGGCCGAAGTGCTGGAGGAGCCGTTCGGCGAGCGCGACGGGCGGCTCGGCGACGAACAGGTTGGAGACGTGCCCGAGGGAGGCGATCTGCCTGCTGACGGCCTCGACGACCGCCGGGTGGGCGTGGCCGAGCGCGTTGACGGCGATACCGCCGACGAAGTCGAGGTACTGCTTGCCGTCGGCGTCCCACAGCCTGGTGCCCTCACCGCGCACGAGGGGCAGCCGCGGCGTGCCGTAGTTGTTCATCAGCGCGCCCTGCCACCGCTGGGTGAGCTCGGCGTTGCGGGTCATGAGTCCCCCTCGTCGGTCGTGTCCGGCACGACCATCGTGCCGATGCCCTCGTCGGTGAAGATCTCCAGCAGGATCGAGTGCTGGACCCGGCCGTCGATGACGCGGGCGGTGGTGACGCCGTTGCGCACGGCGTGCAGACACCCCTCCATCTTCGGCACCATGCCGGAGCTGAGGTCCGGCAGCAGCTTCTCCAGCTGGGACGCGGTGAGGCGGCTGATCACCTCGTCGCTGTGGGGCCAGTCCTCGTAGAGTCCCTCGACGTCCGTGAGGACCATGAGGGTCTCGGCACCCAGCGCGGCAGCGAGTGCCGCAGCCGCCGTATCAGCATTGACGTTGTAGACATGGTGGTCGTCCTGGCTCCGGGCGATCGAGGAGATGACCGGGATGCGGCCGTCCGCCAGCAGCGCCTCGATCGCGCCCGTGTCGATGTCGGTGATCTCGCCCACCCGCCCGATGTCGACCAGTTCCCCGTCGATCTCGGGCTGGTGCTTGACGGCGGTGAGGGTGTGGGCGTCCTCGCCGGTCAGCCCGACGGCCAGCGGCCCGTGCTGGTTGAGCAGTCCGACCAGCTCGCGCTGGACCTGCCCGGCCAGCACCATCCGGACGACGTCCATGGCGTCCTCGGTGGTGACGCGCAGGCCCGCCTTGAACTCGCTGACGATGCCGTGCTTGTCGAGGGCGGCGCTGATCTGCGGGCCGCCGCCGTGCACGACGACGGGCTTGAGGCCGGCGTGGTGCAGGAAGACGACGTCCTGGGCGAACGCGGCCTTGAGACCCTCGTCGATCATGGCGTTGCCGCCGAACTTGATGACGACGGTCTTGCCGTTGTGCCTCACCAGCCAGGGCAGCGCCTCGATGAGGATCTGCGCCTTGGGGAGCGCGGTGTGCTTGCGGGTGGTGCTCATGATGAGTACGCGCTGTTCTCGTGGACGTAGTCGGCGGTGAGGTCGTTGGTCCAGATGGTGGCCGTCTCGGTGCCGGCGGCGAGGTCGGCGACGACGTGCACCTCGCGGTAGCGCATGTCGACCGTGTCGCGGTCCTCGCCGACGCCGCCGTTCTTGCACACCCAGACGCCGTTGATGGCGACGTTCAGCCGGTCCGGTTCGAAGGCGGCCCGGGTGGTGCCGATCGCCGAGAGCACCCGGCCCCAGTTGGGGTCCTCGCCGTGGATCGCGCACTTGAGGAGGTTGTTGCGGGCGATGGAGCGGCCCACCTCGACGGCGTCGTCCTCGCTCGCGGCGTTGATCACCTCGACCTTGATGTCCTTGCTGGCGCCCTCGGCGTCCCGGATCAGCTGCTGTCCGAGGTCGTCGCAGACGGCGCGTACGGCCTCCGCGAACTCCTCGTACCCGGGGCTGGCCGCGGAGGCCCCGGAGGCCAGCAGCAGCACGGTGTCGTTGGTGGACATGCAGCCGTCGGAGTCGACCCGGTCGAAGGTGACCTTGGTGGCGGCGCGCAGGGCCCGGTCCAGGGTGGCGCTGTCGAGGTCGGCGTCGGTGGTGAGGACGACCAGCATGGTGGCCAGGCCGGGGGCGAGCATGCCGGCGCCCTTGGCCATGCCGCCGACGGTCCAGCCGTCCTTGGTGACGACGGACGTCTTGTGGACGGAGTCGGTGGTCTTGATGGCGATGGCGGCCTTCTCACCGCCGTGCTCGCTCAGGGCCCCGGCGGCCTGCTCGACTCCCGGGAGCAGTTTGTCCATCGGGAGCAGGATGCCGATCAGGCCGGTGGAGGCGACGGCGACCTCACCGGCGCCGAGACCGAGCACCTCGGCCACCTTCTCGGCGGTGGCGTGGGTGTCCTGGAAGCCCTTGGGCCCCGTACAGGCGTTGGCGCCGCCGGAGTTGAGGATCACGGCGGACACCTGGCCGCTCTTGAGTACCTGCTCGGACCACAGGACCGGCGCGGCCTTGACGCGGTTGGAGGTGAAGACGCCGGCGGCGGCGCGGCGGGGCCCGGTGTTGACCACGAGGGCCAGGTCCGGGTTGCCGTTCTCCTTGATCCCGGCGGCGATGCCCGCGGCCGTGAACCCCTGTGCTGCCGTGACGCTCACTGCATCTCCTCGTTCGCTTCTCCGCCCGTGCGGCGCAGCGGTGCGGCTTTCGTCGTCGTCCGCGGCCCGGTGGCCGCACGCGCGTCGCTCACGGTGCGACTCCGATCGTGGAAAGACCGAGCTCCTCGGGAAGCCCGAGGGCGATGTTCATGCTCTGGACGGCACCGCCCGCGGTGCCCTTGGTCAGGTTGTCGATGGCGCTGATCGCGATGATGCGGCCCGCGGCCGCGTCGTACGCGACCTGCACCTGAACGGCGTTGGAACCGTGGACGGACGCCGTGGCGGGCCACTGCCCCTCGGGCAGCAGGTGCACGAAGGGCTCGTCGGCGAAGGCCTTCTCGTAGGCCGCGCGCACGGTCTGGGCGGTGACGCCGGGGCGGGCCTTGGCGGTGCAGGTGGCGAGGATACCGCGGGGCATCGGCGCGAGGGTCGGCGTGAAGGAGACGCTGACCCGCTCCCCCGCCGCCGCGCTGAGGTTCTGGATCATCTCGGGCGTGTGCCGGTGGCCGCCGCCGACGCCGTACGGCGACATGGAGCCCATGACCTCGCTGCCCAGCAGGTGCGGCTTGGGCGCCTTGCCGGCGCCGGACGTCCCGGACGCGGCGACGATCACGGCCTCCGTCTCGGCGAGTTGGGCGGCGTACGCCGGGAAGAGGGCGAGCGAGACGGCGGTCGGGTAGCAGCCGGGCACCGCGACGCGCCTGGACCCCTCCAGCGCGGCGCGGCCACCCGGCAGTTCGGGCAGGCCGTAGGGCCAGGTGCCGGCGTGCGGGGAGCCGTAGAACGTCTCCCAGTCGGCCGCGTCCGCGAGCCGGAAGTCGGCGCCCATGTCGACGACGAGGACGTCCGGGCCGAGCTGCTCGGCGACGGCGGCGGACTGCCCGTGCGGCAGTGCGAGGAAGACGACGTCGTGTCCGGCGAGGACGTCGGCGGTGGTCTCCTGGAGCACCCGGCCGGCCAGCGGCAGCAGGTGCGGCTGGAGCGCGCCGAGCCGCTGACCCGCGTTGGAGTTGCCGGTCAGGGCACCGATCTCGACCTCGGGGTGCGCCAGGAGCAGCCGCAGGAGTTCCCCGCCCGCGTATCCGCTCGCTCCGGCCACTGCCGCACGTACCGCCATGGAATCCATCCTCCTCGTGATGGCATGACTATACGTTTCGCTGCACGTTTATGCAATCTGCCCCGGCGGAACCATGATCTCTCCACCCGGCTCTCCCTACCCACGGCCGGCTCCCTTCATGGGCGTGGATGAGCGCACGCGGGCGTGGGCCGCCGCCACCGAGGCAGCGGCCCACGCCGGAACCGGCTACCTCTGCCTGATCCGCAGGAAGGTGATCGAGTTCGCCGGGAAGGTGTACGTGAACCGGGCCGCCACCCCGGAGACGGTCGAGGAGACCGGCGCCACCGCCGTGGACGTCTGCGTGTTCACCGCGTCCGGCGCGGCGGTCAGCGTGGTGGCCTTCGCCGTGGACGCCACCTTCGCGCCGCCCAGGTCGATCGCCGTGCGGGCGGCCGAGGACTGCGCGTTGACGACCTTGACGATCAGGTCACCGGTCTTCTTGTCCTCCGTGACGACCTGCCGGAACGGCTCGGCCGGCTTGTCGTCGGTGAAGCTGCCCCACTCCTGGCCGTCGAGGTAGAGGGTGACCTGCCGGCCCCGCACCTCGATGTCGATGTCGTAGGCGCGGCCCGTCTCGATCGACCCGGCCTTGGAGAGCAGTGTCGACTTGCCGCCGTCCACGGCCTGCTCGACGGCGGACTGGGTGTTGTTCCAGCCGCCCAGGTTCCACCAGTAGTAGTTGCCGGTGTCCTTGACCCCGAAGGCGACGAGGAAGCCCTCCTTGCCGGACTTCTTGGTGGCCTTGACGTGCAGGTCGTAGTCGTGCCAGGACGGGTCGCCGGCCGAGACCATGGTGTTCTCGGCGGCCACGTCGGTCTGCACGTACTGCCCGTCCTGGACGCTCCAGGCGCCACCCCCGGTGTGGGTCCACCGCGAGGCGTCACCGCTGAAGTCGTCGCCGAACAGGGCCGTCCCGTCCGCACCCGTCACCCGCACGTCGTCGTACGCCGCCGTCGTCGCCCAGGTCGACAGGCCGACGGCGCCGGTGATCGGGCCCATGAGCGACGGGGTGCCGGTGGCCGTCGAGGGCACCACCCGGTCGCCGACGTTGGTCATGAACAGCTTCTGGACCTCGTAGTTGGCGGAGTTCCAGGAGGCGTGGTTGTTGAACCACACCATGTCCGGGCTCCACTGCACATAGTCCTCGTTGGCGAACAGCGGGGCGTACGAGGCTAGCTCGACGATGTCCGCGTTGCGCTCCAGGCCGGTCATGAACGCGGCCTCGGCGAGACCGTTCTTGAAGGCGTTGCCCTGGGAGGCGTACTCGCCGAGGAAGACCTTCGGGCCGCCGCGGTCGTAGGAGTCGTAGCGGTCGTTGTTCTGGAGGAACCACTGCGGGCTGTTGTAGTAGTGCTCGTCGACCATGGCGACGTCCGCGTCCCGGTTGAGCTGCCAGGCCGTGTCGAAGGTCGAACCGCTGTCGTCCGGGCCCGAGTTGGAGACCACGGTGATGTCCGGGTACTTCGCCTCGATCGCGGTGCGGAACCGCTTGAACCGGGCCATGAACTCGACGGGGAGGTTCTCCTCGTTGCCGACCCCGATGTGGGTGAGGCGGAACGGCCTCGGGTGGCCCATCGCGGCGCGCTTCCCGCCCCAGGTCGAGGTCGCCGGTCCGTTGGCGAACTCGATGAGGTCGAGGGCGTCCTGGATGTGCCGCTTCAGCAGCGCCTCGTCGTCGGTGGCCTTGTTCTGGCCGCAGCCGGTCACCAGGGCCGGGACCACGGGCAGGGGCATCGCGCCGACGTCCTCGGCGAAGCGGAAGTACTCGTAGTAGCCGAGCCCGTAACTCTGGTTGTACCCCCAGAAGTTGGCGTTGGTGGCACGCTCCTCGACCGGGCCGATGGTGTCCTTCCACTGGTAGGCCCGCTTGCGCTGGTACCCGGAGGCCTCGCTGTAGTCCTCCATGGAGCCGGTGTTGACCAGGCAGCCGCCGGGGAAGCGCAGGAAGCCCGGCCGGAGCGCGGCGACCTTCTCGGCGAGGTCCTTGCGCAGGCCGTTCGGCTGGTGCTTGTAGGTGTCGCGCGGGAAGAGGGACACCATGTCCAGCGCCGCGTCGGCCGAGGAGGCGACGGTGAGGCGGCCGGTGGAACTGGTGCGGGTCGCGGTGAGGGTGGCGGTGTACTTGGCCCAGCCGCTCTTGCGCACGGCCACCCGGCGGGCGGTGGCCAGGGTGCCGTCGGCGTCCTGGAGGCCGACCGTGAGGGTGGTGCCGCCGGTGGCGCGGGCCCACACCGAGAAGTCGTACTTCCTGCCCTCGGCCACGTGCACGCCGGTGTTGTAACCGGCGTTGGTCACGGCCGAACCGGCGGTGACGGACAGGTAGGTGCGGTTGCGGTCGTTGAGCCGGCCCTCGTCGTTCAGGGCGTGCGCGGTGCCCTCGACCGACCAGGAGGTGAGGGGCGTGTACGAGGCGTTGTCGGCGGTGGAGTACTCGAAGGACCGGTTCTGCACCAGCTCGGCGTACAGACCGCCGTCCGCGGCCCGGTTGATGTCCTCGAAGAAGACGCCGTACATCGTGTCGTCGATCTTCGCGCCCTGGGCGGTGGGATCGACGGTGATCGCGTAGTCGGTGACGTCCTCGGCGTGCGCGGGTGCCGGGACGAGGCCGGCCGCCACCAGGAAGGCGGTGGCCGTGAGACCGAGTCTCCAGCGGGTGCGGGTGCGTGACATGGATACTCCGCGGCTCGAAAGGGGGCGAGGTGCGACTGTTCGAAATATCAGACGATGATCAGAACTTCGAACGGCAAGATAGGGAGGGGGCAGGGGCGCGTCAATGGGTCGCGCAGGGACGGACGGGACGGGGAGCGCAGCGGGATGGGCGAGTTCTGGCCAGTACCGGACGTACTGGCGTACCTGGCTGGGAGCTGGCGGGTGCGGAGGTCGGTGCGGGACCTGGCGAGCGGCGACGAGGGCCACTTCACCGGCACGACGACTTTCGGCCCGCTCGAGGACGGCGGATCACCGCGCCACGAGTCCCACTCCGACCCGTCGGAGGACGGCGGATCGCCGCACCGCACGCCGGGTGTCGGCCCGCCGGCCGACGGCGGGCTGCGCCACCACGAGGCCCGCTTCGACCCGCTGGAGGACGGCGGGTCGCCGCACCGCACGCCGGGTGTCGGCCCGCCGGCCGACGGCGGGCTGCGCCACCACGAGGCCCGCTTCGACCCGCTGGAGGACGGCGGATCGCCCCGCCGCGCGTCAGGCGTCGGCCCGCCGGCCGACGGCGGGCTGCGCCACCACGAGGCCCGCTTCGACCCGCTGGAGGACGGCGGGTCGCCGCACCGCACGCCGGGTGTCGGCCCGCCGGCCGACGGCGGGCTGCGCCACCGCGAGGCCGGCACGTTCGTCTGGCAGGGCGTCCCCCGCCCCGCCGAGCGGACCCTGCTCTTCCTCCGCGGCGACCGGCCCAGCAGGACGGACGTGCGGTTCGCCGACGGCCGTCCCTTCCACGGCCTCGACCTGGCCGGCGGGCACCACGTCGCCGACCATCCCTGCTCGGCCGACCTCTACCGGGGCGAGTTCACCGTCCACGACCGGGACCACTGGCGGACCGTGTGGCGCGTGCGCGGCCCCGCCAAGGACCTCGTGCTGACGACCGACTACGTCCGCGAGCCCTGAGCGGTCCCGCCGTCGAAGCGGAGGTTCCAGCGGCCCGCCCGGCCCATGACGACGGTCGTCGACAGGGGCCGTACGTCGATGTTCCAGTAGGTCGCGGGCGGCGCGCCGAGGACGTGCACGAGGGCGGCGCGGATCACCGAGGGTTCGGCCACGGCGACGATCCGGCCCCCGTCCTCGACGGGCCGGGTGTCGAGCCAGCTCCCGACCCGCGCGACGAAGTCCACCAGCGACTCGCCGCCGTGCGGGGTGGCCCGCGGGTCGGTGAGCCAGGCGTCCACCGCCTGCGGCTCACGCGCCATCGCCTCACCTAGGGTCAGTCCGCGCCAGCGCCCCATGTCACAGTCGCGCAGGGCGAGCTGCACGAGCGGCCCGTAGCCGAGGGCCTCCCCGGTGACGCGGCTGCGCGGGGCCGGTGAGCAGTAGCGCAGCTCGGCCGCCGCGAGCGGGATCAGGTCGTGGGCGACGCGCTGCACCTCGTCCCAGCCGGCCTGGTCCAGCGGACGGTCGTCCTCGAAGCGCTCGGCCAGCAGTGGGGAGCTGCGCGCGGAGGCGACGAACGTGACCCGTAGTTGCATGCGGCGATCGTGAGACGCGGAAGTCCGCAGGTCAAGAGGTGTTACCGGGGATTTATCCGGGCGGGTCGGCTAAGGCTCCAGGGCCATCCACTGATCCGGCCGCGCCAGCGGCACGAACCCGAGCTTCCGGTACACCCCGTGGGCGTCGTGCGTGACGAGCAGGATCCGCCGCAGCCCGTAAGGCCGCAGATGGTCGCGCACCGCCCCGGCCAACGCGGTACCGATCCCCTTGCCCCGCACCGACCGGTCGACGTAGACGTCGCACAGCCACGCGAAGGTGGCCCGATCGGTCACGACCCGGGCGTAGGCCACCTGCTCCCCCGAAACCGTCGCGTACACGCCGAAGTTGAGGGACCCGTCGATCGCCCGGTCCTGCCGCTCCCGCGGACGTCCGAGCGCCCAGTACGCGTCGGTGGACAGCCACCGGTGCACCCGCTCGGCGTCGACGCGGTCGGTGTCGGTGGATATCTCGTAGCCCTCGGCGAGGCGCGGGGTGTCGGTGTCGGTGTCGGTCATGCGGGGAGGTTCGCAGGCCCATGGCGACCGTGTCGAGCGGTCGCGCCCGGCCGACGGCCGCGCCGCGGGCGCCCGCGGTACGGCGCCCCCGCGTCACAGCACCTCGTCACAGGCCGCCCGAAGTCTGCGTACCCCCTCGGTGATCTCCCCCTCGCCCGCGACCGCCGCGAAGCTCAGGCGGACGTGGCCGGCGGGGGGTTCGGCGCTGAAGTAGGGGCGGCCGGGGGTGATGGCGACACCCGCGCGCAGGGCGGCGGCCGTCAGGGCGGACTCACCGCCGGTGCCGAAGGCCCGGGAGGTGCCCCCGGTGCCGTCGGGCAGGCGGAGCCAGAGGTGGTAGCCGCCCGAGGGGATGTGCGGGAGACACAGGTCGGGGAGGCGCAGCCGCAGGGCCGTCGTCATGACATCGCGCCGGGACCTCAACTCCGCCGAGACCGCCCGCAGATGGCGGGGCCAGGCGGGCGAGCCGACCAGTTCCAGCGCCGCCTCCTGCAAGGGCCGGGGGACGAAGAAGGTGTCGACGACCTGGATGGCGCGCAGCCGCTCCAGCACCGGACCGCGCGCGGCTAGCGCGCTGACCCGGAAGCTCGGCGAGGTGGCCTTGGTGAGCGAGCCGACGTGCACGACGACTCCGTCCGGGTCGTCGGCGGCGAGCGGCCGCGGCAGCGGTCCGGCGTCCTCGTGCACGAGCCGTCGGACGAAGTCGTCCTCGACGACGAACGCGCCGGCCGCGCGCGCGATGCCGAGCACCTCGCCCCGCCGCTCGGGGGCGAGCACCGCGCCGGTCGGGTTCTGGAACAGCGGCTGGCAGACGAAGAGACGGGCCCCGGTCGCCCGGAACGCGTCGGCGAGCAGGGACGGCCGTACGCCGTCCGCGTCCACCGGCACCGGTACGGGCCGCAGCCCCGCCGCCCGGGCGATCGCCAGCATGCCCGGGTAGGTCGGCGACTCGACGAGCACCGGCGCCCCCGGCGGGGCGAGCGCGCGCAGGGCGGTGGTCAGCGCGGACTGGCCGCCCGAGGTGATCAGCACCTCCGCGGCCGTCACGCCCCCGCCGATGGTGCGCGCGAACCACTCCCGCAGCTCGGGCAGCCCTTCGGTGGGCGGCCGTCCCCACGCGCCGGGCCGGCGTCCCGCGCGGGCCAGTGCCGCCGACATCGCCCGCTCCGGTTGCAGTGAGGGATGCAGATAGCCGCCGTTGAACTCGATCACACCGGGCGGCGGCGCGGCGAGCGAGACCAGGACGCCGGACGCGTCCACCGATCGCGGGACGAGGTCGGCGGCGCCGTCCGCGCTCAGCGCCACCTCCTGCCACGAGGTGTCCCCGGCCGGGGTGACGGGAGTGCGCGCCGGGGCGCGGAAGGCGCCGGCGCCGGGACGGGTGACGACCAGGCCCTCGGCGGCCAGCTGCGCGAGGGCCCGTGAGACGGTCACCGGACTCACCCGGTACCGCTCGACGAGGGCTCGGCTCGATGGCAGCTTTTCACCGGGAGAGTAGCGGTTCAGCTCCCTTCGGAGCCGTTCCGCCAGATGACCCACGCTGCTACGCTCGTGCATGAGAGCACAGAGTAGCGCTATCACACCGACCCGGATAGCGGTCACCGCCCCGGCCGGGCCCCCTGCCGCCGGCACCCTGCTGGCCGGCCTGGGGGTCGTGGCCTTCTCCCTCACCTTCCCCGCCACCGCCTGGGGCCTGGAGGGCTTCGGCCCCTGGACGCTCGTCGCCGTGCGCAGCGTGCTCGCGGCGCTGATCGCGGGCGCCTGTCTGCTGGCCCTGCGCGTTCCGCCGCCCGGCCGCAGACACTGGCCGGGGCTCGCGGTGGTCGCCGCCGGAGTGGTCGTGGGCTTCCCGCTGCTGACCACGCTGGCCCTGCGGACCTCCACCACCGCGCACGCCGCCGTCGTGGTCGGCCTGCTCCCGTTGACCACCGCGCTCCTGTCCGCCCTGCGGGTCGGCACCCGCCCCTCCCGCACCTTCTGGGCGGCGGCGTTCGCGGGCGCGGTCGCGGTGGCCGCCTTCACCGTCCAGCAGAGCGGCGGCGCGCTGTCCACCGCCGACCTGTACCTGTGCGCCGCGCTGCTGGTGTGCGCGGCCGGCTACACCGAGGGCGGCCGGCTGGCCCGGGTCATGCCGGGATGGCAGGTCATCGGCTGGGCCCTGGTGCTGTGTCTGCCGCTCGCCGTGCCCGCCGCCGCGGTGGCCCTGGCGTACGAGCCGGTGCGGCTGACCGCGCAGAGCGTGGCCGGGCTGCTGTGGGTGGCGGCGGGCTCGCAGTTCCTGGGCCTGATCCTCTGGTACCGCGGCATGGCGGCCATCGGCATCCCCCGTGCCAGCCAGTTGCAGTTGGCGCAGCCGCTGCTCACACTGGTGTGGTCGGTGCTGCTGCTGGGCGAGCACCTGACGGTGGCCGCCCCGCTGACGGCCGCGGCGGTGCTGGTGTGCATCGCCGTCACCCAGCGGGCGCGGAGCTGAGCGGCGCGCACGCGCCGGTTCCAACCGGGCCCCTGCGCCGCAGACTCAGGGCCACGGACCGCTGCTCCCGCACTTGGTGAGGAGGCCCGACAGATGCGTGCAACCGTGGGCGACCAGCTTGTCCAGCACGGCAGGGTGGTCGGACAGCACGACAAGGTCGGCGAGATCGTCGAAGTCATGGGCCGGGAGGGCAACCCCCCGTACCGCGTCCGCTTCGAGGACGGGCACGAGGGCGTGTGCTCGCCGGGTCCCGACACCGAGATCCGGCACCGGGAAACCCGCCGGTGACTCAGCGCGGGGGCGTCGCCGGCCGCTGGTAGTGGTCGGCGACCACCCGCGCCATCGCGCCGATCCGGTCCGCCGCCACCTCCTTGGCGGCGAAGTGGACATGCCCGCGCACCTCGGGATGGTCCCGGGCCAGCGTGAGGTGCCGGGACAGTTCGGCCGGGTCCTGCCAGGCCGCGGGCTGCGCGGGGTCCCCGGCCTTGTAGAGCGCCTCGCCCACGTACAGCTCGGTCCTGCTGTCCCGGGCCACGCGCGCCCACCAGGACAGCAGCTCGGCGTAGTCGGCGGCGGGGAAGCCGATGTTCCAGTAGAGCTGCGGAACGAGGTAGTCGATCCAGCCCTTCCGGACCCACTTCCGGGTGTCCGCGTACAGGTCGTCGTACGTCTGCACACCCGCCCGGGTGGCCGAGCCGAGCGGGTCGGTGCCGGCGTTGCGCCACACCCCGAAGGGGCTGACGCCGAAGCGGGTGCCGGGGCGGACCGATGTGACACGGGCCGCCGTCTCCCGCACCAGCCGGTCGATGTTGTCGCGCCGCCAGGCGGCCCGGTCCGGGAAGCCGCCGCCGTGACGCTCGTAGGCGGCGTCGTCGTCGAAGCTCTGCCCCGCCACCGGGTACGGGTAGAAGTAGTCGTCGAAGTGCACGGCGTCCACCGGGTACCGGTGCACCGCGTCCAGCATCGCGTCCTGCACGAAGGCGCGGACCTCGGGCAGTCCGGGGTTGTAGTAGAGCTTCCCGCCGTACGCCACCACCCAGTCCGGGTTCCGGCGGGCGGGGTGGGAGGCGACGAGCCTGCCGGGGTCGGTGTGGTTCGCGACACGGTACGGGTTGAACCAGGCGTGCAGTTCCAGCCCCCGCGCGTGCGCCTCCTCGACGGCCGTGCCGAGCGGGTCCCAGCCCGGGTCCCCGCCCTGGGTGCCGGTGAGGTACTGCGACCACGGCTCGTACGGCGAGGGCCACAGCGCGTCGGCCGTGGGACGCGCCTGGAAGATCACGGTGTTGAGGCGTCGGCGCACCGCCGTGTCCAGGTGGGCGACGAGTTCGGCGCGCTGCCGGTCCGCCGGCAGCCCCGGCTTCGAGGGCCAGTCACGGTTGCTCACGGTCGCCAGCCACACGCCCCGCATCTCACCGCCGGCCCGCCGCCGCTCCCGCGGGGCCGCCGCACCCGGGGCGGAGGCCGCCCCCGAGGCCGGCGTGAGCATCGACAAGGCCGCCAGCGCGAACGCCCGCCGTGACAGTCGCCCCATCCGGCACATCCCTCCACACCGCGGATCCGCCCGGTCACGGATCGTCCTGGCGCCCCAGGATGCCCGACCCGGACGATCGATCATCGCTACTTCGGGGTAACGTGCACGATCGGAGCAGGCACCGAACCGCGGGGGCGGCCTGCGACAGCCGTTGATCAGCGAAAGGGACGATGTGACCGACATCGAGCGCGTCGGAGTCGTGGGCTGCGGCCAGATGGGAGCGGGCATCGCCGAGGTGTGTGCCCGTGCCGGTCTGGACGTGAAAGTGGCCGAGACCACGGGCGAGGCCCTGGAGATCGGCCGGACCCGGCTGTTCAACTCCCTGTCCAAGGCGGCCGAACGCGGCAAGATCAGCGCCGAGGAGCTCGACGCGACGCAGGCCCGGCTGAGCTTCACCACCGACCTCGGCGAGTTCGCGGACCGGGACCTGGTGATCGAGGCGGTCGTGGAGAACGAGCAGGTCAAGACCGAGATCTTCCAGGTGCTCGACCAGGTCGTGACCCGGCCGGACGCCATCCTCGCCTCCAACACCTCCTCGATCCCGCTGGTGCGGCTCGCGGTCGCCACCGCGCGGCCCGACCACGTCGTCGGCATCCACTTCTTCAACCCGGCCCCCGTGCAGAAGCTGGTCGAGCTGATCCCGGCGCTCACCACCTCCGAGGGCACGCTCAGCCGGGCCCAGGCCTTCGCCGAGAAGGTGCTGGGCAAGCACGCCATCCGCGCCCAGGACCGCTCCGGTTTCGTGGTGAACGCGCTGCTGATCCCGTATCTCCTCTCCGCCATCCGGATGTTCGAGTCGGGCATCGCCAGCCGCGAGGACATCGACAACGGCATGGAGCTGGGCTGCGCCCATCCGATGGGCCCGCTGAAGCTGTCCGACCTGATCGGCCTGGACACCGTCGCCTCGGTCGCGTACTCGATGTACGAGGAGTACAAGGAGCCGCTGTACGCCGCTCCCCCGCTGCTCCAGCGCATGGTCGACGCGGGCCGGCTGGGCCGCAAGTCCGGCTCGGGGTTCTACACGTACGTCTGAGACGCCCGCGGCCGGCGTGCACAGTGCACGTGACAGGGTGCCGGTCACACAGTGCGACCATCATGGGCCCGGCGCTCCGTTGAGCGCCGGGCCCGTCGCATTCACACGCCGTGTGCGCGCCGGGCTCGCATATGCCCGTCGCACACTCTCCCCACGCGCCCACCAGGCGAGTTGACTCTTCATGCGCACGCAAGGGATGTGACGACTACGGAAAGGAGCGGACTCGTGACCGCCGACCCCGAGCATCCCGTGGTCCAAGGAGAACTCGCAGAGTTACGCCGTCGCCTCGATGTCGCCTATGTGCGCGTCGAGGGAGGGCTGGCCCTGCTCACTCACCGGACCGAGGAGACCGACAAGGAACTCGACGACCTGGCCGCCCGGATCGTCGCCCTGGAGCACGCCCGCTGGCCGCTGCCCGCGGTGGCGGTGCTCACCGCCATGGGCGCGCTCGTCGTGACGATCTGGCAGGCCCTGGGTCACTAGCCCCTCGACACCAGGACGCGGTGGGGGATTCAGGGCAGGGCGTCCTGACCGAGCCTGAGGTGGTGCAGCAGCAGTAACGCGGCCGCCATGTTGGCGGCCGGGACCTCACCGCGGGCGACCATGTCGGGAACGAGCTTGAGGGGGACCCATTCCCGGCGCTCCGACTCGAAGTCGTCCACGGGGTGCCCGATGTACTCGCCCCTGTCCGCCCAGAAGATGTGGTGCCGGGCGTCGGTGAGGCCGTTGGACGGCTCCACGCTCATCAGGTGGCGCAGGGGTCCCGGCCGCCAGCCGGTCTCCTCCTCGAGTTCCCTGGCGGCCGCGCGCGCGATGTCCTCGCCGTCCTCGACGACGCCCGCCGCCAGTTCCCACCCCCAGCTGTCGGTGATGAAGCGGTGGCGCCACAGCAGGAGCACCTCGTTGCTCTCGTTCACCACCGTGGCCACGGCGACGGGCCGCAGCCGTATGAGGAAATGGTCCAGGTGCCGGCCGTCGGGCAGCTCCACGTCTGCCAGGTTGACGGTGAACCAGCGGTTTTCATACACAGTTTGTTCGTCCTGCTTCGTCCACTGCACGGTTCTGCCACCTTCCGTCGAGTAAGTGGCAATATCGCAGCAGGAACGAGGGGTGTCGGTGGTCGTGTGCCGGTCTACAGCGGTACGCGCAGTGCCCCGTCGATGAGTTCGGCCGCCTCGGTCGTGCCCGCACAGCCGCTGCGCACCAGGTGGTCGCGCACCGCCCGGAGTCTGTCGCGCAGCCGCTGGGACTCCATCCCCCGGGCCTGTTCGGCCATCTGCACCGCGATGGCCACCGCCTTGTCCGCGTTGCCCCGACGCAGCTCGATCGTGCTGAGCATGGCCAGCCGGTGCACCCGCCCCCGGTCGTGGGCGGGGTTGTCCACGGCCGCCGCCGCGTGCACCCGCGCCGCAGCCAGTTCGCCGAGGCTGAGCAGCGCCTCCGCCACCTGGACGTTGACCAGTCCCGGCTGGACATAGCCGGTCTCGTCGGGTTCGTGTCCGCGCCGGATGCGTTCGGCGGCCTGCTCGGCCCGACGGATGCAGGACAGCGCGCTGGTCCCGTCGCCGAGGTGGGCGTACGCCTTCGCCTGCATCGCGTACAGGTCGGACGCGAGCGCGGGAGTGATGTGCGTGCCCGCGGCCCGCAGCGCGGCCTCCGCGAAGGCCACCGCCTGCCGGTACTCCCGCATGAACAGCGACTGGTTGACCAGCAGCGCGATCACATAGGCGCCCAGCCCCCGGTCCCCGCTGGCCTTCGCCAGCCGGAGGGCCTGGTGGAAGTAGCGCTGGGCGAGCCCGTGCGCGTCGGAGTCGTAGGCGCAGATCCCGGCCACCGCGACCAACCCGCCGGTGGCGCGGTGCAGTTGGCGGCCCGTCTGGTCGGTGTAGCTGCCGCGCAGCAGCGGGGCGGCCTCGGCGTTCAGGAAGCCGACGATCCGGGAGCGGGTCGCGATGCCGCCGGCCTTGCGGTACATCTGCTCGTAGTGGGCGCGGGCCGCCCGAAGCATCTCGATGTCCGCGGAGGTGACCTGATGCCGGCCGCCGCGCGAGACGTCGACGTCCTCGGGCGGGTTCTCCCACTCCCACACGGGCATCACGGCGGGCGTCCCGGTGACCGCGGGCGCGCCCAGGACGTGCGGGCGCTGCTGCTCGTCACAGCGCCACAGGGCGGTGGCCCGCTCGACGAAGCCGGACAGGGAGGTGCCGTGCGCGGTGGCGGGTTCGCCGGGGACACCGAGGCCGATGTCGTCGAGGGTGACGGGGCGTCGCAGCCGGGCGGCGAGCACCTCGCAGATCAGGTCGGGCACCTGGCCCCGGGGGCGCTGCCCCTTCAACCACCGTGCCACGGCGGTGTGTTCGTAGCGGAGGGCGAGGCCGCGGGCCCGGCCCGCCTGGTTCACATGGGCGGCGAGGCCCGCGTGCGAGATCCCGGCTTCGTCCAGGATCGCGTCGAGCAGAGTGTTGGGCTGCATGGGAGGCCCCCCGGTGACTCGGTGCCGTCAGAGTAGTGGGTGCGCCTTCGCACGGGGTGTGAACGGAGTGCTCGAATCCGTACCGTGTGCGCGCTGTCGCGCAGAGTTTCCAGCCGGTTGACTGAAATGCCTCGCAAGAGGCCGGCCGGGCCGTCGGCTCCCCCTCGTACAGTGCGGCGGCCCGGCATGCCGGTGGCTAGTGCCGCGGCAGGCAACGTTCGCCCGTCAAGGAGCGGCGTCCGGTGCGTGCTCTCGGCGTGCCGGCCGCAAGCCCTCGTACTGGATGTACTTGGGCTTTCGGCCGGTGCGGCGAGAGTGCGTGCCGGACGCCGCGACGGGGCGAACGTTGCCTGCCACGGCACTAGCGGCGCGTGGTCGGCTGCGGGTTCATGGCGGCCGGCCGCGCCCGTGCGGCGGAGCCGCAGGTGTCGCCGTCCCGCGTGCCGGAGCCGCAGGTGTCGCCGTCCCGCGTGCCGGAGCCGCAGGTGTCGCCGTCCCGCGTGCCGGAGCCGCAGGTGTCGCCGTCCCGCGTGCCGGAGCCGCAGGTGTCGCCGTCCCGCGTGCCGGAGCCGCAGGTGTCGCCGTCCCGCGTGCCGGAGCCGCAGGTGTCGCCGTCCCGCGTGCCGGAGCCGCAGGTGTCGCCGTCCCGCGTGCGGAGCCGCAGGTGTCGCCGTCCCGCGTGCGGAGCCGCAGGTGTCGCCGTCCCGCGCCGCCGCGGGGTGCCGTCGCGCCCGGTCGTTGCGCAGTACCAGGAGGGCGACATCGTCCGCGGGGGTGCCCGCCGCGTGGCGCAGGAGCGCGGTGAAGACCGCGCCCAGCACCGCCCGGGGCTCGGCCGCGGGGCCGGCCCGGACCGCCTCCGACAGGGCGGCGGACAGGGAGAAGAACCGGCCGCGCGCGTCCCGCGTGTCCTCCGCCCCGTCCGTGTGCGGCACCAGTGTCTCGTCCGGCAGCATCACGATCCGCACGCCGTGTGCGGTGGCGACGACCTCGTACAGGTCGCCGCCGATGCTCGCACCGCGGTCGGCGGACAACTGGGCGGCGGCGACGGCCGGCCCGTCGACGCGCGGGGGCGGCGGCCGCAGCAGCACGTTCTGCGCGGCGCCCGCGACCTGCCGGGCCTGCCGCAGTTCGCGCAGCAGGGTCCGGCGGACGTGCAGCACGAGTCCGGTGCCGACGCCGAGGAACACGGCACCGGTGGCGGCGCGCGGGCCGAGGCCGTGCCGCTGGGTCAGCGGACAGACCAGCTTGTACGTGACCGCGACGGCGCCCCACACCGCGGGCGGTCCGAGCGCGAGGGTCCGCCGCAGCGGCATGCGGACGGGTGCCCGTGCGCCCGTTCGGGTGCGCCGCACCCCGCGCCGCACCCCAGCCTTGACCCGGATCATCCCGATGGCCCCCCAATCAGGCCCCGACAGCGCAATCGGACCGACCCCGAAAGGCCGGTCCGATTGTGTCGAGCACCTGGCCCGCGAGGACCACATCACCGGGGAACTCACTCCATCGAGTGAGGTGACTAACCCCTCAGGACAGCGCCCGTCCGCTCGCCCGCCAGGGCGACCGCGGCGTCCCGGGCCGCCGACGCCTCGTCCACGGTCAGCGTCCGGTCGGGTGCGCGGAAGCGCAGCGCGTACGCCAACGACTTCCTGCCCTCGCCCAGTTGCTCGGCGTTCTCGTACACGTCGAACAGCCGGATCGCCTCCAGCAGTTCGCCCGCGCCCGCACGCAGCGCGGCCTCCACCTCGGCGTGCGGGACGAACCTGTCGACCACCAGGGCGACATCCTGCGTGGCGACGGGGAACGCGGAGATGCCCGGCGCCCGCACCGTCGCGTCGCCCACCCGCTCCAGCGCGTCCAGGTCGAGCTCCATGGCGCAGGTACGCGCGGGCAGTCCGAGCGCCTTCAGCACCCGCGGGTGCAGCTCACCGGCGTGCCCCACGACCCGCTCGTCCCCGTCGGCGACGACCACCAGCTCGGCGCACCGGCCGGGGTGCCAGGGCCCGTACTGCCCGCCGCGCACGACGAGCTCCGCACCGGCCTCGCGGGCCACCGCGCGCGCCGCCTCGACCGTGTCGGCCCAGTCGGCCGGACGGCCCCTGCCCCACCAGCCGGCCTGCTCGCGGGCGCCCGCGAGGACGACGGCGACATGGCGCGGCTGGTCCGGCAGCGCGGCGTCGAGTTCGGCGATCTCCGCGTCGGTCGGGCGCCGGTCCACGGGCAGCGGGACGGCGACGCGCCGCTCCTCGCGCGGGAGGAAGACCAGGCCGGTCTCGAACAGCGCCAGGTCGTGCGAGCCCCGGCCGTCGTTGCGGCGCAGCGCGGCGAGCAGGCCCGGCAGCAGCGTCGTGCGCAGCGCGGGCTCCTCGTCGCTCAACGGGTTGGTCAGCCTGACGACCCGGCGGGCCGGGTCGTCGGCGGCGAGACCGAGCTGGTCGAAGACCTGCTCGCTGACGAACGGGTAGTTCGGCGCCTCGACGTATCCGGCACCGGCCAGCGCCCGGCCGACGCGGCGGTGCAGCCGCTGCCGGTGGGTGAGGCCGCGGCCCGCGGGGGGCCTGGGCAGCGTGGAGGGCAGGTTCTCGTAGCCCTCGAGGCGGATGACCTCCTCCGCCAGGTCGTTCGGGGCGCGCAGGTCGGGCCGCCAGGACGGCACGGTGACGATCAGCTCGTCCTGCCCGTACACGTCGCAGCCGACCTCCTGCAACCGGCGTACGACGATCTCGCGGCCGTACTCGACCCCCGCGACCTTGTCCGGGTGGTCGGCGGGGAGGGCGATGGTGTGCGGCGCGGACGGGGCGGTGACCTCGGTGACCCCGGCCTCGGCGGTGCCGCCCGCGAGCAGCACCAGGAGGTCGACGGCGCGCTGCGCCGCCGCGGCGGCGGCCTGCGGGTCGACACCGCGCTCGAAGCGGCGGGACGCCTCCGAGGACAGCCTGTGCCGGCGGGCCGTGCGCGCGATGGAGACGGCGTCGAAGTGGGCCGCCTCGATCACGATGTCCGACGTGGCGTTCTCGACGTCGTCGTGGTCGGCGATCTCCGTGTTGGCGCCGCCCATCACGCCGGCGAGACCGATCGGGCCGCGGTCGTCGGCGATGACCAGGTCTGCGGCGTCCAGCGTGCGGACCACGCCGTCCAGGGTGGTGAGCTTCTCGCCGGGCTCGGCGCGGCGGACGCCGATGGTGCCCTGGACCAGGGTGCGGTCGTAGGCGTGCAGCGGCTGGCCCAGCTCCGTCATCACGTAGTTGGTGACGTCGACGGCGAGCGAGATCGGGCGCATGCCGACCTTCTGCAACCGGCGCCGGAGCCAGATCGGGGAGCGCGTCTCGGGGCTCAGGCCGGTGACCGTGCGGGCGGTGAAGCGGTCGCAGCCGATCGGGTCGGCGATGCGGACCGGGTAGCCGAAGGCGTTCGGGCCGGGCACGTCGAGCAGGGCCGGGTCGCTGAGCGGCAGACCGTAGGCGATGGCGGTCTCGCGGGCGACGCCGCGGATGGACAGGCAGTCGCCGCGGTTGGCGGTGACGGCGATGTCCAGGACCTCGTCGACCAGTTCGAGCAGCTCGATGGCGTCCTTGCCGACCTCGGTCTCCGGCGGCAGCACGATGATGCCCTTGGTGCCGTCGTCACCCATGCCCAGCTCGTCGCTGGAGCAGATCATGCCGTGGGAGGTCCTGCCGTACGTCTTGCGCGCGGAGATGGAGAAGCCGCCCGGCAGGGTGGCGCCGGGGAGCACCACGACGACCTTGTCACCGACGGCGAAGTTGCGGGCGCCGCAGACGATCTCCTGCGGCTCGCCCGTGCCGTTGGCCTGTCCGACGTCGACCGTGCAGAAGCGGATCGGCTTCTTGAAGCCCTCCAGCTCCTCGATGGTCAGCACCTGGCCCACGACGAGCGGGCCCTTGAGGTCGGCGCCGAGGTGCTCGACCGTCTCGACCTCCAGGCCGGCGGACACGAGCTTGGCCTGGACGTCACGGCCGGTCTCGGTCGCCGGCAGGTCGACGTACTCCCGCAGCCAGGAAAGCGGGACGCGCATCAGATCTCCATCCCGAACGGCCGGGTGAACCGGACGTCACCCTCGACCATGTCTCGCATGTCTTCGACGTTGTGGCGGAACATCAGCATCCGCTCGATGCCGAACCCGAAGGCGAACCCGCTGTACTTCTCCGGGTCGACGCCGCAGGCGGTCAGCACCTTGGGGTTGACCATGCCGCAGCCGCCCAGCTCGATCCAGCCCTCGCTGGAGCAGGTGCGGCAGGGCCGGTCGGGGTTGCCGACGGACTCGCCGCGGCAGACGTAGCACACCATGTCCATCTCGGCGGACGGCTCGGTGAACGGGAAGAAGTTCGGCCGCAGCCGGGTCTTCATGCCCTCGCCGAACAGGGACTGGACCATGTGGTCCAGGGTGCCCTTGAGGTCGGCCATGGTCAGGCCCTCGTCCACGGCGAGCAGCTCGACCTGGTGGAAGACGGGCGTGTGGGTGGCGTCCAGCTCGTCGGTGCGGTACACGCGGCCGGGGCAGATCACGTACACCGGCAGCTCGCGGTCGAGCAGCGAGCGGATCTGCACGGGCGAGGTGTGGGTGCGCAGGACGACGCCGGACTCGGTGCCGCCCTCGGGACCCTCGACGAAGAAGGTGTCGTGCTCGGTGCGGGCCGGGTGGTCCGGGCCGATGTTGAGCGCGTCGAAGGTGAACCACTCGGCCTCGACCTCGGGGCCCTCGGCGACCTCGTAGCCCATGGCCACGAAGATGTCCTCGATGCGCTCCGAGAGCGTGGTGAGCGGGTGGCGGGCGCCGGCCGGCACGCGGTCGTACGGCAGCGTGACATCCACCGCCTCCTCGACCAGCACGCGCTGGTCCCGCTCTGCCTCCAGCTCGCTCTGGCGGGCGGCGAGGGCCTTGTTCACGGCGCCGCGGGCCTGGCCGACGAGCTTGCCGGCGGCGGCCTTGGCGTGCGGGGGCAGGGCGCCGATCTCGCGGTTGGCGAGGGCCAGCGGGGAGGTGCCCCCGGTGTGGGCGACCTTGGCCTCCTGGAGCGCGTCGAGGGAGTCCGCGGCGGTGAAGGCGGCGAGCGCCTCGTCCCGCATGCGCTCGATCTCTTCCGGTTTCAAGGCCTCGACCTCTACTGGGTCGTACGACTTATTCGGTGCCGACATCTCTTCCCGTGCTTCCGGTTGGCTGGCGGATGGTCCCCGTCCCGACTCGGGGGACGCGTCGTCCCGGGAACGGGGACGCAAAGGTGCCAAAGGCCGAGTCTAACGGGGTGGGGGTGGACGAATGCGCCCGCGGGCCGCTCAGGTCAGGTAGGCCGGAGCGCTCACGGGCAACGTAAATCGGAACTCGGCGCCGCCGCCGGGAGCGCGGCCGACCGTGATGGTGCCGCCGTGGGCCTCGACGATGCCCTTGACGATGTAGAGCCCGAGGCCGGTGCCACCGCGCTTGCTGCCCCGCCAGAAGCGGGTGAAGACGCGGTTCATGGACTCCTCCGGGATGCCGGCGCCCTCGTCGCTCACCGTGACCGACGTGCCGGTGTCCTCGTCCTCGCGGGGGGACGCCGTGGGCGTGATGTCAATGGTGACGGTTCCCTCGCCGTGCCGCACCGCGTTTTCCAGCAGGTTGCTCAGCACCTGGTCGATCTTGTCGGGGTCCGCCCACAGCGCGGGCAGCGGCTGTTCCAGGCGCAGCAGGAAGCGGTCGGCGGGCAGCCCGGCGGCGACGTAGGCCTGGACGTGCCGGCCCACGGCGGCGCCCATGTCGACGGGCTGGCGGCGCACCTCCAGCCGCCCGGAGTCGATCCGGGAGATGTCCAGCAGCTCGGCGATGAGCCGGGTGACCCGGTCGGCGTCCGCGTCGACGGTCTCCAGCATCAGCCGCTTCTGGTCGTCGGTGAACCGCTCCCACTTGGCGAGGAGGGTGGCGGTGAAGCCCTTGACGGAGGTGAGCGGGGAGCGCAGTTCGTGGGCGACGGTGGCGATCAGCTCGGCGTGGCTGCGTTCGGTGCGGCGGCGGGCCTCGGTGTCCCGCAGCGAGACGACGACACGGCGGACGGGTCCGGTGGGTTCGCCGCGCACGTACCGCGCGGAGACCAGCACCTCACGCCCGCCGGGCAGCAGCAGGTTCCGCTCGGGCTGGCCGACCCGGATGGCGAGGCCGCCGTACGGGTCGGTCAGCTGCCACCAGCGCCGTCCCTCCAGGTCTTCCAACGGGAGCGCCTTCTCCAGCGGTTGTCCGAGGGCTTCGGCGGCGGGGACGGCGGTGATGCGTTCGGCGGCGGCGTTGAAGCAGACGACGTGCCCGTGCTCGTCGGCGACGACCAGTCCGTCGGGCAGCTGGTCGGGGTCGATGCCGAGCTCGGCGAGGTCACCGGGCCGGGAGACCGGCGTCTGCCGCACGTCCCGTGCTCCCGGTGCGCTGCTCGTGCCGACGCTCATCCCCGTACCCACCTCTCAGACGGCCGCTCAGCTGGCGCAGTGGGCCCCCGGGCTGGTCACCCTACTAGCTCTCGGTGACGGTGCGGCACCCTCCGGAGGCGCGCTGTGCACGGGCCGACGCGTAGAGACATACGGCGGCCGCGGTGGCGAGGTTCAGGCTCTCGGCCTTCCCGTGGATCGGGACGCGCACCACGGCGTCCGCGAGGGCACGGGTCTCCTCCGGGAGCCCCCAGGCCTCGTTGCCGAAGATCCAGGCGGTCGGCCCGCCCATGGTCCCCCGGTCCAGCTCGTCGTCGAGGTCGTGCGCCCCGGCGCCGTCGGCGGCGAGGATCCGCACACCGGTCCCCTTCAGGCCCTCGACCGCCTGCTCCACGGGGACACCGACGGCGACGGGCAGGTGGAACAGCGAACCCACGGAGGCCCGTACGGCCTTGGGGTTGTAGAGGTCGACGGAGGCGTCGGTCAGGACGACGGCCTCGGCACCGGCGGCGTCCGCGCACCGCAGTACGGTGCCGGCGTTCCCGGGGTCCCGGACGTTCGCGAGGACGGCGACGAGCCGGGGCCGGGCCGCGAGGATCTCCTCGAAGGGGGTGTCGAGGAACCGGCAGACGCCGACGAGGCCCTGCGGGGTGACGGTGGTCGAGATGTCGGCGATCACCTGCTCGTCGGCCAGGTGCACCCGGGCCCCGGCGTCGCGGGCCTCTCCGATGATGTCGGCGTACCGCTCGGCGGCGTCGGGCGTGGTGAAGAGCTCGACGAGGGTGGACGCGTGCCCGGCGGCCTCCCGCACGGCCTGCGGCCCCTCCGCGAGGAACAGCCGCTCCTTGCCCCGGAAGTTCCGTCTGGCCAGCCGCCGGGCGGCGAGGACGCGGGCGGAACGGGGGGAGATCAGCTCGGGGGTGGCGGGGGCCATGCAACTCACCTTCGGTACCAGTCAGCACAACGGACCCGCGGGCGGTGCCCACGGGTCCGTTCAGTCATGTCGGCTCTGGGCCGGCGGCGTCACGCAGCCTTCGGCGCGTTCACGTCCGACGGCAGCGCCTTCTGGGCCACCTCGACGAGCGCGGCGAACGCGCCGGCGTCGTTCACGGCCAGCTCGGCCAGGATCTTGCGGTCGACCTCGACGTTCGCGGCCTTCAGACCCTGGATGAAGCGGTTGTACGTGATGCCGTTGGCGCGGGCAGCGGCGTTGATGCGCTGGATCCACAGCTGGCGGAAGTCACCCTTGCGCTTCTTGCGGTCGTTGTAGTTGTAGACCAGCGAGTGGGTGACCTGCTCCTTGGCCTTGCGGTACAGGCGCGAACGCTGACCGCGGTAGCCGGAGGCCTGCTCGAGGATCGCCCGGCGCTTCTTGTGGGCGTTGACTGCCCGCTTGACGCGTGCCACTTGTTAACTCCTTGTAGCGGGGCCGCGGTGGGACTCACGCGGCCCGGAAACGATTGGGTCCCGGTCCTGACGTACGACGGCGCTCGCGCGCCGACGGGTCACTTGCCGAGAAGCTTCTTGATCTTCTTGGCGTCGCCCGGGGCCATCTCGGCGTTGCCGGTGAGGCGACGCGTCACTCGGGACGACTTGTGCTCGAGCAGGTGGCGCTTGCCGGCGCGCTCGCGCAGCACCTTGCCGGAGCCGGTGATCTTGAAGCGCTTGCTGGCACCGCTGTGCGACTTGTTCTTCGGCATAGCGCCGTTGTCTCCTCGTCGGTGGCGCTCCCGTGCCCGGTCACGAAAACCGGGCACTCTGGAGCGTCGCTCTTGTATCGGTTATGTCCTGGGGACTGGCGTCCCCCGGGATCACGCCTCGGCGGAAGCCTCGGCAGGGGCCTCGGCGGTGTCCTCGGTGATCTCGGCGTCCTCGTCGAGATCGGTCTCCGCGGCGTTCTGCGACTTGCCGGGGTTGGCCTTCGCTTCAGCCTTGCGGGCTTCCTGCGCCTGGCGCGCCTCGGCCATCGCCTCGGTCTTCTTCTTGTGCGGACCGAGAACCATGATCATGTTGCGGCCGTCCTGCTTCGGGTTCGACTCCACGAACCCGAGGTCGGCCACGTCCTCCGCGAGACGCTGCAGCAGTCGGTAGCCGAGTTCCGGCCGGGACTGCTCGCGACCACGGAACATGATCGTGATCTTGACCTTGTCGCCCTGCTTGAGGAACCGGACGACGTGACCCTTCTTGGTGTCATAGTCGTGCGGGTCGATCTTCGGCCGGAGTTTCATCTCCTTGATGACCGTGTGCGCCTGGTTCTTGCGCGCCTCACGGGCCTTCATGGCCGACTCGTACTTGAACTTCCCGTAGTCCATGAGCTTGCACACAGGCGGACGGGCGGTCGCCGCCACCTCGACCAGGTCCAGGTCGTACTCCTGCGCAAGCTCCAGTGCCTTGGCCAGTGGGACGATGCCCACCTGCTCGCCACTGGGACCGACAAGTCGCACCTCTGGAACGCGAATCCGGTCGTTGATGCGGGGCTCGGCGCTGATGGATCCTCCTCGGTTAGCACCACACGGCGGTCTGGCGGACAGCCGCGTATGTCTCGTGTGACAGACCTAACCGCGCCGAAGCACAAAAAATACCCCGGACAGTCACAAGCGGGGCTCCAAGCACTACCGGAGCACCGCCGCGATGACCGCGGGGCGCTTTCGGGCGACTCCATCGTCCGTACGGAACGATGGCGGCCGCCTGACCGGGTGACCCGCCGTCCCGGGGGACGGTCAGGTGGGAGATCGGAGCCTCCACTTGTGGGCCGGTCACACTTACACACATGCGTGTCCGGCCGGTCGTCACACAAGGTTAGCAGTTCGTCGGGGGGCACGCTAATCCGGCGTCTGCCCCTCCTCCTGCTGTCAGGGGGAGGGGCACCGGGCCCTATCGTGTCCCCCATGAGTGAGACCTCCCCCGCCGGCCCCGCCGAGCAGCCCGACTTCGACGCGATGACCCGCGACATCGCCGAGGTCCCCGCCGTCGAGGTGATCGTGACGGTCGCCGTCAACCTGATGAGCGCCGCCGCCGTGAAGCTCGGCCTGACGGAGGAGGGCGACAAGTACAAGGACCTGGACGAGGCCCGCAAACTGATCCACGCCCTCGCCGGCCTGCTGGACGGCAGCGCGACCGAGATCAGTTCCTTCCACGCGGCGCCGCTGCGGGACGGCCTGAAGTCCCTCCAACTGGCGTTCCGCGAGGCGTCCCTCGTCCCGGACGAGCCGGGCCAGGGGCCGGGCGAGAAGTACACCGGCCCGATCTACGGCTAGTGCCGCGGCAGGCAACGTTCGCCCGTCAAGGAGCGGCGTCCGGTGCGTGCTCTCGGCGTGCCGGCCGGAAGCCCTCGTACTGGATGTACTCGGGCTTTCGTCCGGTGCGGCGAGAGGGCGTGCCGGGCGTCGCGACGGGGCGAACGTCGCCTGCCACGGCACTAGCCCGGCCCGGCCCACGGCCGGCTCAGTCGCGTACGTACAAGGGCTCGCCCGGCGGCGTTGCCCCGGCCGGCAGGAGTGCCAGGTCGAGGCCGCGCACCAGGCGGGCCCTGAGTGTGTCGTCGGCGGCGAGGCGCTCCGCGACCGCGCGGGCGGCCTCGGCCGGGGGCGCGGACGCGTCCAGGACGAGCGCGAGGGTGCCGTCGGCCTGTCCGGGCCCGAGGTAGGCACGCAGGACGCCCGGCTCGGCGGCCACCGCGGCGCGTACCGCGTCGCGCACGGCCGGGTCGGCGAGCGGGTCGGCCGTCGTGCGGCCCTCCGCGAGCGCGAGCAGCGCGGGCCCGGTCAGCTCGTACGGCACCGGTCCGGCCAGGTCGAGCACGATGGTGTCGGCCTTCTCGTGCGCGGCGGCACGCAGGGCCTGGTGCAGGGGTACGGCGACGGGGCGGGCCGCCGGGTCCCAGCGGGCCAGCGACTCGGTGGAGGTGAAGGCGGGCAGGGCCGTGCGCGGGCCGGCCTTCAGGGTGGGGACGGCCATGTCGCTGGTCTTCTCGTGGCGCAGCCCGTTCTCGTCCTCCTCCACCTCGCCGAGCACGGCGACCACGGGCACGAGCAGCCGGGCGCCCCTGAGCGCCTCCAGGACGGTGCCCTCGGCGCCGCGGTCCTCGGCCCAGGCGGCGAGCGCCGCGCTCAGCCGGGGATCGGCCGAGCCGTCGTCGTCGGAGAAGCCGGAGTCGGGAATGTTCTTGTTCGCCACGGTCCCTGACCCTATCGGGGGGATGCTGCTGCGCTTGTGCGGGTCCGGAAACCCGCCCGTGACGCCTTTCACGGCTTTCTCAGAAATCCCTGACACACCCCTAACCTCCGCCTAACGGACCGCACAGTCGGGGCGCCCAGCATCGCGGGCATGGAGTCCTCCAGAGCCGCTCGCAGCCACCGCTCCCGTCCGTCCCGGCGGCGCCCCCTGCTGTACACCGCGCTCGCCTCCGTCGCGATCGTCGGCGGCACGGCAGCGGGAACGGTGTACGTGAAGGCGCAGGCGCATGCCGGCCAGGGCGCCGTATCGTCGGCGGCGACGCTGTCGGCCTCGCCGGCCGGGCCGGCCTCCCCGACGGCCGCGGCCTCGGCTTCGGCCCCTGAGGGCTCCGAGGCCGGGGAGGCGACGGTGGAATCCAGGGCGGAGCCGACGGTGGGCCACTCCCTGTCGGCCGACACCCTGCTGGCCGACGCCATGCGGGCGGTGAGCAGGGCGGACACCGCTCGGGTGTCGGTGGCGGTGCTGGACCTGGACTCCGGGCGGAGCGCCGCGTACGGCGACGGGGTCTTCGACACGGCGAGCATCGTCAAGGTCGACATCCTGGCGGCGCTGCTGCTCCGGGCGCAGGACGCGGGCACGCGGCTCACCGCGCGGGAGAGGGCGTACGCCACGGCGATGATCGAGAACAGTGACAACACGTCCGCGTCGGCGCTGTGGGAGGACATCGGCGGGGCGGACGGGCTCGACGCGGCCAACAAGCGGTTCGGGCTCACGGACACCGAGGGCGGCGACGGGGCGCTGTGGGGGCTGACCCAGACCACGGCCGCCGACCAGCTCACCCTGCTGGAGCAAGTCTTCGGGGACGACTCGGAGCTGAGCGAGGCCTCGCGAACGTATCTGCGGGGGCTGATGGGGCGGATAGCCGCCGACCAGCGCTGGGGGGTGTCGGCGGCGGCCGACGGCTCCGCGTGGGCCCTGAAGAACGGCTGGCTGGCGCGCAGCACGAGCGGTCTGTGGGACGTCAACAGCGTCGGGCGGGTCACCGTGGACGGTCGCGACTACCTGGTGGCCGCGCTGTCGAACGGCAACCCGACGAAGGCGCGGGGCATCTCACTGGTCGAGGCGGCGGCGAAGGCGGCGGTGTCGGCGGTCACCGGCGACGGTACGGCCGCCCCGGCGTCCGCGGCGGCCGTACCGTCGCCCGGGTCCGCGGCGGAGTAGCCGGGAGGCGGCTGGTCCGGGCCGGGGAGGCACAGCCGGGGCGCGCATCCTGGGGCGGGGACTGTCAGTGACGGGCTGTCAGTGGCGGACCAGGCAGAAGGGATGCCCGGCCGGGTCCGCGTGGACGCGCCGGCCCCGCCGGCCGGAGCCGCCGTCGAGCAGGGGCGCACCGGCGGCCGGCACCTCCTCCTGCGCGATCAGGTCCACTGGTCGTGGGTCTCGTAGCCGTCCTGGGAGCGCGGCCCGCGCCGGCCGCGCCACACGACCACCGCCACGATCAGCAGCACACCGCCGAAGCCGCCCGCGAGGGGGGCCGCCCAGCCGGCGGGACCGTCGCCCTCCTCGGCGGTGTCCGGGCCGGCGCCGAAGTACGTGTCGCCGTACGAAGCGGCCTTCAGGCCCTCCGGCTCGAGCCGGCCGGCCGCGGTGAGGGCGGCGGCCGGGTCGATGAAGCCGAAGCCCCGGGAGTCGTCGCGGCCGTCGGCCGGGGCGTTGCGGGCCGTGTCCTCCAGGAGCTGCTTGATCTGGGCGGGGGTCAGGCCGGGGTGGGCGGCCCGGATGAGCGCGACCGCGCCGGAGACGAAGGCGGACGCGGCGCTGGTGCCCCAGCCCTCGTAGTACCTGTGGTCGGGGGCGGCGATGACGACGTCGACGCCCGGGGCGCTGACCGTGGCGTACCAGCGGCGGGTGGAGAAGGAGGCCCGGGTGCCGAACTTGTCGACGGCGGTGGCGGCGATCACGCCCGGGTAGGCGGCCGGGTAGGAGATGTGGTCCCCCTTCTCGCCGCCGTTGCCCGCGGAGGCGACGACCACGGAGCCCTTCCTGAGGGCGTACTGGACGGCCTCGTCCTCGGCGGGTTCGGGGTGCGCGGAGGCGGAGTCGTCGCCGAGGGAGAGGTTGATGACGTCGGCGCCGTGGTCGGCGGCCCAGCGGATGCCGTCGGCGAGGGCGTTGCCGCGGGTGGTGCGGGCCTTGGCGCGCGCCGGGTCGTCGTCCTCCAGGATCACGCGGACGGGGAGGATCCTGGCCTCGGGGGCGATGCCCATGACGCCGTCGGCGTTGCCGGCGCCGTGTCCGTGGCCGGCGATGATCCCGGCCATCGAGGTGCCGTGCTTGGCCCAGGCGGGGTCGCCGTCCTCGGCACCGAAGCCGATCATGTCCTTGCCGGCGAGGACGTTGCCGTCGAGGTCGGGGTGGTCGGCCTCGACGCCGGTGTCGAGGACGGCGACGGTGACGCCCGCGCCCTTCGTCGTACGCCAGGCCTCCTCGGTGCGCATGGCGTCGAGGGCCCACTGCTGGGCGCGGATGCCGTCGGCGTGCGCGGCGGTGGGCGGGACGAGGGCGACGGTGGCGGCGAGGAGGACGCTCAGGAGACCGGCCCTGCGGGTGCTGACAGGGATGCGGCTGATGGCGCTCATGTCGCTCATGGGGGGACTCGCGGGACGCATCCGGCCGCTGGCGCCCGTGCGGCTGACAGAGATCATCCGGCTGAGGCGGACGCGGATCACCCGGCTGATCGTGCTCATGAAGGCTTCTCCGTGGGCGAGCTGACGGTCTTGCGCAGGCCGCGTTCGACACGGTCGGCGAGGCCCTTGGCCTCGTGGCCGAGGCCGGCCTGGGCCGGGGCGGTGGTGGCGCCGGACGCCATGGCCTTCCCCGCGGACTGCGGGTCGTCCACGGTTCTGCCGTCGGCCCAGCCGGAGACGGCGTAGACGACGACCGGGGCGTCGGTGAGCACCGACACGGTCCAGGAGGCGCGCTGCCCGGGGCCGAACCCGGCGGCTGGGGTGTCCTGGGCGGCGTACGGGCGGGGCATGAGGTCGGTGCGGTCGGCGAGGCCCTCGTCGGCGAACCGTCTGCCGAGGGCGCTCATGGCGGCGGCGTCGCCCTTGGCGAAGAGGAGGCCGACGGTGGTGACGTAGCTCTGGGTGGCGTCGGTGTAGGTGGCGCGCAGCAGCCGCCGGCAGCCGACCGGGGCGAGGGCCTTGCGCAGCAGGGGGTCGAAGGCGTCCGCGCAGCCGCTGTCCGGGGCGACTGCGATACGCGTCCAGGTCCGGTCGGCGCCGCCGGGGCCGGCGCCCTGGCCCTGGACGGTCGGCGGGAACAACTGGTCCACCGGAACGCTGTGCCACAGCCCGCCGGCCGCGGCGAAACTGTCCCGTGCCCCGGTCTCCCCCGGCTCCCCGACGAGCCAGCTCCCGGTCACGGCACCACCGATCAGTCCCAGTCCGAGCACGAAGCACGCCGCCGCTGCGGCGATCCGCGGCCGCACCCGCGGCCCGCGGGCGCGCGGCCGCTCGTCGAACTCCTCCGGCTCCCCGAACGACACGACGGGCCGCACGGAACCCGGGGCTCCGCCCGGCGTCATGGGCGCGCTCCAGGAGAGCGCGGGATCCGGGGCACGGACGGCGGAGGGCGCGTGGTGCGCGGGGCTGGGGGGTGCGGAAGGTGGTTGCGGAGGGCGTCCGGTGGGGGCGGCCGGGGTCGACGGGGGTTGCGTACGGCTCGCCGGGCCGGCCGGGGCGTGCGGAGCGCTCCTGGGAGCGGGGGGCGCGGAACGTGGGTGCGATCCGGTGCCGCTGCCGGTGCCGGGGGCGCCCGGGGCCTCATGGGCGGGACGCGGTGGGAAGCCGGGCCGGGCGGGCGCGGCTGGGCCACTCGCGCGGGTTCCGGGCTGCGCGGCAGGCGTGGCGGAGCCCGGGCGGCGGTCGGGGCCGGAAGCCGGGTGGACGCCGGCCTGGGAGGCGGACGTGCCGGCACCCGGACGGGGGTCCGGACGTACGCCGGACGGCTGGTCCGACGAGGCGGAACCCGTGCGCCCGAAGAGCCGAGCGGACCCGGACCCGGGACGGGTAGTCCCGTCCGGCCTCCGCGCTGCGCCGACGGCAGCCGACCCGGCCGCCCGCGTGCCGGCGGACTCGCCGTCAGTGTCCCCCGCACGCCCGGAGGGCTCGGCGGACGCGGGCCCCGGGCGGCCACCCCGGCCACCCCGCTGCCCGGCCGACGTGCCGGCACCCGCACCCGACTCCGACTCCCGCTCCGACAGTGTCGACGCCGGGTCCGCGGGGATCGGGCGGAGGTGGAAGGTCTTCTCCGCCGCGGTCTCGGCGGGTGCGGAGGCACGGCGGGGCGGTACCGGAGGCCGATGGCTCGGCCGGGGGGGTATGGGGTCCGGGGCCGGGGTCTCCGAACTCGATCGGGACGGCTGGTGTCCCGGCCCGGCCGGGCCCGCGCTCGGCCGGGCCGGTACGCGTCCCGGCGCGGCCGGGCCGGAACCCGGCTGCGCGGGGACGAAGCCACGCGGGGGCGTGGGGGCACCCGTCCCAGGCGGCACGTGACCCGCCGTGGCCGGGCCGGAACCCGGCCGCGGAGGCACGGCACCCGACACCGTCGGGCTGGTCCTCGGCTGGGGCGGCACCACACCGGGTGCGGTCGGCCCAGCGCCCGGACGGGTCGTCCTGGAGCCCGGCGCGAAGGGTTGGCCATCCGGCCTCGGAGGCATGGAGCCAGACGTGAACGGCCCGCTGTCCGGCCCCGAAGACCTGGAGCCCGGCCTGAACGGCCCACCGTCCGGCCTGGGAGGTGTGGAGTCCGACGCGGACGGCCCACCGCCGGGCCGTGAAGGCGACGCGAACGACCCGCCGTCCGGCCTCTGCGACCCGCCACCAGGCGCGGACAGCCCACTGTCCGGCCCCGAAGACCTGGAGCCCGGCCTGAACGGCCCACCGTCCGGCCTGGGAGGCGCGACGCCCGCCGCGGACGGCCCACCGTCCGGCCTGGGAGGTGTGGAGTCCGACGCGGACGGTCCGATGTCCGGCCCCGGAGGACGGGAACCACGCGGCGCCGACCCCGCGGGCCGCCGCGGGTGCGCCGCGTCCGGCGGCGATGCGGGTGCGGACGCGGGTGCGAACCACCCGGCGTCCGGCCGTGCGGGCACCGGTCCACGCGGCGCCGGTCCCGCACCCGACTGGAGCGGCATCGCACCCCGTTCGGGTGCCGTGCCGTTCTCTCGGCGCATCCCGTGACCGGTCGACGGCGGGGCGTCCGGAAAGCGGGCCGAAGCCCTGGGCGGAGGCGGTGTGGAGGAGTCGCCGTCGGTCGCGAAGAACGGAGTCCGCGGGTGCGGGGAGCGAGAGCCGGTGTGCTGCGAGGAGGACGTGCGGCGGGGCCCGTCGGCGCCGGTGTCGCCGGCGTCGGTGCCGCCCTCGCCGACAGGACGAGCCGCCGACGTACCGGCCCCGGCGAAGGAACCGGACACAGGACCGAAACCGGAAGCGGGACCGGACACGGGACCGGATGCGGGACGGGGACCGCGAGCAGGACCGGAAACGGGACCGCTCCCACGGACCGGCCCCGGGCCGAACCCGGCCGCCGTATCCCGCGACACCCCAGACCCGCTGTCAGGCGCCGGCGTCGGCCCGGGCGTCCCTCGGCCCGCCGGCGCCGAACCGCTTTCCGCGGCGCCTCGGTCCGCCGGCACAGGCCCAGCCCCGGGGTCGTCCGCACGCGCCGACGCGGAACCGCTGGAACCGCTTCCCGAGGTGTTCCCGCCGGTCCCGGTGGAGCCGCTCGTCCCGTCGCCCGCCGTCGGCGGTCCGGGTGGGCGCGGGGGAACGGGGGCGCGCCGCGCTTCCGTGCTCATGCACCCCCCGTTTCCTCGTGCCCGGGCCGTCTCCTCGCGCACGGGCCGCTGTCACCGCCGGCCGGGCCCGGCGTGGAACTGGAGCCGTCCGGGCACGCATGTCCGCGCGGGCGGACCGGCGTCCCGGCGCGGCGTGCGGCCGGGGCGGCACGGTCCTCCGTGCGTGCGCGTCACTCTACGGGTTGTCGCCGGGTGAACGGGAACCAGTCGGCGCCCCCGGGGCATCTGCCCGGAACGTCCCCCTACCCTGCGGTAATCCTGTCTGGCACTCTTCGTTCATGACTGCGCGCGCCGCCGACCGGGCCCGTTACGACCGGGCCACCGCCCATCTCGACGCCCCCCTCGCGATCGTGGACCTGGACGCCTTCGACGCGAACGCGGACGACCTGCTGCGCCGGGCCGGCGGCAAACCGGTCCGGGTCGCCAGCAAGTCCGTACGCTGCCGGACCCTGCTCGAACGCGTGCTGGCGAAGGACGGTTTCGCGGGTGTCATGTCCTTCACCCTCGCCGAGTCCCTGTGGCTGGCGCGGAGCGGATTCGACGACATCCTGCTCGCCTACCCCTCCGCCGACCGCGCCGGTTTCGCCGAACTGGCCGCCGACCCCAAGCTCGCCGCCGCCGTCACCGTCATGATCGACGACCCCGCGCAGCTCACCCTGATCGACGACGCGCGCGACGGCGGACGCGAAGTCGTCCGGGTCTGCCTGGAGTTGGACACCTCGCTCAAGCTCCTCGGCGGCCGGGTGCGCGTCGGGGCCCGGCGCTCGCCGCTGCACTCCCCCGCCCAGGTCGCCGACATGGCGCGGGCCGTGGCCCGGCGGCCGGGGTTCGAGGTCGTGGGGATCATGGCGTACGAGGGACACATCGCCGGTGTCGGCGACGCCGTCGCCGGGCGGCCGCTGCGCTCGCGTGCGGTTCGGCTGATGCAGGCCACCGCGCGCCGGGAACTGGCCGAGCGTCGCGCCGCGGTGGTGCGCGCGGTGCGGACCGTCGTGCCCGAACTGGAGTTCGTCAACGGCGGTGGCACGGGCAGTGTGCAGCACACCGCCGCGGAGGACGCGGTCACCGAGATCGGTGCCGGGTCGGGGCTGTACGTACCGCGGCTGTTCGACAACTACACGTCGTTCAGCGGGCGTCCGGCCGCCCTGTTCGCCCAGCCCGTGGTGCGGCGGCCGGGGGTCGGCGTCGTGACCGTCCTCGGTGGGGGGTATCCCGCCTCGGGTGCGCCCGGCCGCGACCGGCTGCCGGTGCCCTACCTGCCGGAGGGGCTGGAGTACGACCCGCAGGAGGGACCCGGCGAGGTGCAGACCCCGCTGCTCGGCTCCCCCGCCGACGACCTGCTGCTCGGTGACAAGGTGTGGTTCCGGCATGCCAAGGCCGGTGAGCTGTGCGAGCGGTTCGACGTGCTGCACCTGATCGAGGGGGACGCGGTGACGGCGACCGTCCCGACGTATCGCGGGGAGGGCCACACCTTCCTCTGACCCTCCCCGGCTCTCCCCGGCTCCTCCGGGGCGGTCCGCTCAGCTCTGCGGGCCGAGGCCGCTGCCCACGCCGCCGCCCCCGTCCGTGTCGTCGACCGACCGGATCCCCCCGGTGATCCGGTCCATGTCGGCGAGCGGCGGCCCGTCCGGGCCCGCGCCGAAGACGAACCGTACGAGCACCGGGGCCTCGCTGCCGACGCTGGACGGGAAGACCAGGGACTGCACATAGCCGCCGGGGCCCTCGGCCGTCCGCACCCGCCAGCGCACGAGGTACCCGGCGCGTCCGGCCACCGCGACCGGCCCGGACCTGACGCTGCGGTGCGACTCGATGCCTCCGTGCGGACGCCGGTCGAGGGCGTCGCGGTCGTAGGCCTCGTCGGCCGCCTCCGGGATGTCCGCCTTGGCGAGGCGTTCGGGGGACCGCTCGTCGTTCTCGGTGACCGTGCGGGAGATGACCAGTCCGCGCCGGCAGGTGCCGACGCCGGCCGGGCAGTCGTACGTCCCGTCGTCCGTGGTCATGACGACGTCGTCCTGCGCGACGTGCTCCGGCCTGGTCCAGTCGTCCGGCAACGGCAGGGTGATGCCGTTGAGCTGGTCGACCACGACGGCCGGGTCGTCGGCGGGCGGTGCGGGGGCGGACGGCGTCGGGGCGGGCTCCTCGCTCGCCGGCGCGGAGGTGGGGGCCTGGGCCGGCGCGGTGTTCACGCTCGGTCCGCCGCCGCCGTCGTCCTCGCCGAGAACGAACGCGCCCGTGACGATCGCGGCGACGAGGACGGCCCCGGCGGTGCCCAGGGCGACGGCCTTGGCCAGCCCGGAGGCGCCGTCGGCGGCCCGCGGCGGCCCCGGGGCCTTCGGGGCGCGCCGGTGGTCGGTCCACCTGGTCCCGTCCCACCAGCGCTCCAGCCGCGGGGCGGAGGGGTCGGGGTACCAGCCGGGCGGGGGCGACATGCTCATCCGGGCACTGTAGGACGCCGCCTACAGCGGTGTGACGTACGCCCCCGAGATGCCGCCGTCCACCAGGAAGTCGCTGGCGTTCACGAAGGAGGAGTCGTCGCTGGCCAGGAAGGCGACGGCGGCGGCGATCTCCTCGGCCTCGGCGAACCGGCCGACGGGGATGTGCACGAGCCGGCGGGCGGCCCGCTCGGGGTCCTTCGCGAACAGCTCCTGCAACAGGGGGGTGTTGACCGGCCCCGGGCACAGCGCGTTGACCCGGATGCCCTCCCGCGCGAACTGCACGCCCAGTTCACGGGACATGGCGAGGACACCGCCCTTGGACGCGGTGTAGGAGATCTGCGAGGTCGCCGCGCCCATCCGGGCCACGAAGGAGGCGGTGTTGATGATGGAGCCCTTGCCCTGGCGCCGCATGTAGGGGATGGCGGCCTTGCAGCACAGGTAGACGGAGGTGAGGTTGACCTCCTGGACGCGCTTCCACGCCTCCAGGCCGGTCTCCAGGATGGAGTCGTCGTCGGGCGGGGAGATGCCCGCGTTGTTGAAGGCGATGTCCACGCTGCCGTAGGTGTCGTACGCCGTCCTGAACAGGGCCTCGACCTGCGCCGGGTCGGTGACGTCGACCTTCACGAAGGTGCCGCCGACCTCCTCGGCGGCCGCCTTGCCGCGCGTCTCGTCGACGTCGCCGAGGACCACGTGCGCGCCCTCGGAGGCGAGCCGGCGGGTGGTGGCGAGGCCGATGCCGCTGCCGGCTCCGGTGATGACGGCGGTACGGCCGACCAGGCGGCGGCAGACGATCTCGTCGGTCGATGCGGTCATTGTGCGGGGCCCTCCGTACTGATGAAGACGTTCTTGGTCTCGGTGAAGGCGGTCAGGGCGTCCGGGCCCAGCTCGCGGCCGATGCCGGACTGCTTGTAGCCGCCGAAGGGCGTCCAGTACCGGACGCTGGAGTGGGAGTTGACGGACAGGTTGCCCGCCCGGACCGCCTGGGAGACCCGCAGGGCGCGGCCGACGTCCCGGGTCCAGATGGAGCCGGACAGGCCGTAGTCGGTGGCGTTGGCCAGGGCGACGGCCTCCGCCTCGTCCTCGAAGGGCAGGACGACCGCTACGGGGCCGAAGACCTCCTCGACGGCCACCCGCGCGCGGGCGTCGACGCCCGTCAGCACGGTGGGCGGGAACCAGTAGCCGGGGCCCTCGGGCGCCTTGCCGCGGAAGCCGGGCGCGTCGGCGTCGACGTACGAACGGACGCGCTCCAGCTGGACCTTGGAGATCAGGGGGCCCATCTGGGTCTGCTCGTCGGCCGGGTCGCCGACGCGGACCGACTCGATGCCCGGGGCCAGCAGGTCCAGGAAGCGGTCGTAGGCGGCGCGCTGGACGAGGATGCGGGTGCGGGCGCAGCAGTCCTGGCCGGAGTTGTCGAGGAAGGCCATGGGCGCGGCGGCCGCGGCGGCTTCGAGGTCGGCGTCGGCGAAGACGATGTTGGGGCTCTTGCCGCCGAGTTCGAGGGTGACGCGCTTGAGCAGGGCCGAGCCCTTCGCCAGCACCTTCCTGCCCACGGCCGTGGACCCGGTGAAGACGATCTTCGCGACGCCCGGATGCTCGACGAGCGCGTCGCCCGCGACGCGGCCGTGGCCGGGCAGCACCTGGAACAGGCCCTCGGGCAGGCCCGCCGCGAGGGCGAGTTCGGCCAGGCGCAGGGCGGTGAGCGGGGTCGTCTCGGCGGGCTTGAGGATCACCGCGTTGCCGGCGGCGAGGGCCGGGGCGGTGCCCCAGGCCGCGATCGGCATCGGGAAGTTCCAGGGGGCGATGACGCCGACGACACCCAGCGGTTCGAGGATCGTGACGTCGAGGCCGCCGGACACCGGGATCTGGCGTCCGGTCAGCCGTTCCACTCCCCCGGCCGCGTAGTCGAGCAGGTCGCGCACGTTGCCCGCCTCCCACCGGGCGTTGCCGATGGTGTGCCCGGCCTCCCGGACCTCCAGCCGGGCGAGTTCCTCGACGTGGTCGTCGACCTTCGTCGCGAACCGGCGCAGCAGCCGCGCACGGTCGCCGGGCGCGAGGGCGGCCCACCGGGACTGTGCCCGCGTGGCGCGTACGACGGCGGCGTCCACGTCGGCGGTGGTCGCGGCCGGGACGGTGGCGATCACTTCCTCGGTGGCCGGGTTCCGCACCTGGAGCTCGGACTGCTGGGACGACTGCTGGGACAAGGATCGACCTCTCACAAGCGTTCGAAGGAGCGGCGCAGCTCCCAGTCGGTCACGGCGGCGTCGAAGGCGTCCAGTTCGACGCGCGCCATGTTGCGGTAGTGCGCGACGACCTCGTCGCCGAAGGCGGCCCGGGCGATCGGGCTGTTCTCCCACAGTTCGGCGGCCTCGCGGAGCGTGCTGGGGACGTGCGCGTAACCGCCGGTGTACGCGTTGCCGGTGCAGGCCTGCGGCAGTTCCAGCTTCTGCTCGATGCCGTGCAGGCCCGCCGCGACCAGGCCGGCCACCGCGAGGTGCGGGTTGACGTCTCCGCCGGGCAGCCGGTTCTCGAAGCGCAGGGAGCGGCCGTGGCCGACCACGCGCAGCGCGCAGGTGCGGTTGTCCTGACCCCAGGCGACGGCGGTCGGGGCGAAGGAGCCCGGCTGGAACCGCTTGTAGGAGTTGATGTTGGGGGCGTACAGCAGCGAGAAGTCGCGCAGGGCGGCCAGCTGTCCGGCGAGGAAGTACCGCATGACGTCGGACATGCCGCCCTCGGCGTCGGCGGCACCGGCCATGGCGTTGTCGCCGGCCGCGTCCGTGAGCGAGAGGTGGATGTGGCAGGAGTTGCCCTCGCGCTCGTTGTACTTGGCCATGAAGGTGAGTGACACGCCCTCCTGGGCGGCGATCTCCTTGGCGCCGGTCTTGTAGACGGCGTGCTGGTCGCAGGTGACCAGGGCCTCGTCGTAGCGGAAGACGATCTCGTGCTGGCCGGGGTTGCACTCGCCCTTGGCGGACTCGACGGTGAGGCCGGCGGCGGCCATCTCGTTGCGGATACGGCGGAGCAGGGGCTCGATGCGGCCGGTGCCGAGCACCGAGTAGTCGATGTTGTACTGGTTGACCGGCGTCAGCCCCCGGTAGCCGGCGTCCCAGGCCTGCTCGTAGCTGTCCTTGAAGACGATGAACTCCAGCTCGGTGCCGACCTGGGCGGTGAAGCCGTGCGCGGCGAGGCGCTCCAGCTGGCGGCGCAGGATCTGGCGGGGGGCGGCGGCGACCGGGGAACCGTCGTTCCAGGCGAGGTCGGCGATCAGCATGGCCGTACCGGCGTTCCAGGGGACGCGGCGCAGGGTGGAGAGGTCGGGGTGCATGGCGAAGTCGCCGTAGCCGCGGTCCCAGGAGGACATCGCGTAGCCGTCGACGGTGTTCATCTCGGTGTCGACGGCGAGGAGGTAGTTGCAGCCCTCGGTGCCGTGGTGGAGGACCTCGTCGAGGAAGAAACGGGCGGCGAACCGCTTGCCCTGGAGCCGCCCTTGCATGTCGGGGAAGGCCAGGACGACAGTGTCGATCTCACCGCCCGCGACGAGGGCGTGCAGCTCCTCGACGCCGAGCGGGGGTGTGCGGTCTGCCACGGGAAAGCCTCCTTCGGCTTCTACGGTCAGCCGGAAGCCATAAGGTATTGCGGAGAACCATTGCTTGGGAAGGGGGCACGGCCACATGGCGCTGGAGGCTGACGGCGGCCGGGACGACCGGCTGGCGCCGGTGCTGCGGCCGGTGCGGGCGGGCAACGGCTTCGAGGAGGCGCTGGAGCAGATCCTCCAGGTCGTCCGGCTCGGCCTGGTGCCGGGCGGGCAGCGACTGCCCGCGGAGCGTGAGCTGGCGGAGCGGCTCGGGATCAGCCGGGTGACGCTGCGCGAGGTGCTGAAGGTGCTCCAGGACCAGGGGCTGGTGGAGTCGCGGCGCGGCCGGTACGGCGGAACGTTCGTCCTGCCGCGCGCGGACGCGGGCGGCGAGGACGAGCTGCGGCGGCGGATCTCCGCGGTCGACATCGAGGACGTCCTTCGCTTCCGGGAGGTGCTGGAGGTGGGCGCGGCGGGGCTGTGCGCGACGCACGGCCTGTCGGCGGAGCAGGCGGAGCGGCTGCGGGAGGCACTGGCCGCCACCCAGGACGCGCCGCTGTCCGAGTACCGCCGCCTGGACACCCTGCTCCACCTCACCCTCGCCGAGCTGTGCGGCTCGCCGACGCTGACCGCGCGGTACGCGGCGGTACGGGCCTCGGTGAACGACCTGCTCGACTGCATCCCGCTCCTGGTGCGCAACCTGGAGCACTCCCAGCGCCAGCACGCCGCGCTGGTCGAGGCGGTGCTGGACGGCGACGCGGACGGGGCACGGGAGATGATGCGGGAGCACTGCGCGGGGACGGCGGCGCTGCTGCGGGGGTTCCTGGCGTGAGGGAGCGGTCCGCGGGGTCCGAAAGGTATGACAGCGGTCCTTTGAGGGCACGGAGGGACACATGTCGGACAGGCCTCTGATCGGGGTCAGTACGTACCTGGAGGCGGGTACGCGCTGGGGCGTGTGGGAGCTGGAGGCGGCGCTGCTGCCCGCCGGGTATCCGCGGCTCGTGCAGCGGGCGGGCGGTCTGGCCGCCCTGCTCCCGCCGGACGCGCCGGAGCACGCCGCCGGGGCCGTCGCGCGCCTCGACGGCCTGGTGATCGCGGGCGGGCCGGACGTGGAGCCGGTCCGGTACGGCGCCGAGCGCCATCCGCGCACCGGTCCGCCCGCCCTGGCGCGGGACGCCTGGGAGCTCACGCTCATCGGTGCGGCGCTCGCCGCCGGGGTGCCGCTGCTGGGCATCTGCCGGGGCATGCAACTGCTGAACGTCGCCCTCGGCGGCACGCTCGTCCAGCACATCGACGGGCACGCGGAGACGCCGGGTGTGTTCGGCCGGCATGCGGTGAAACCCGTGCCGGGTACGTCGTACGCCGAGGCCGTTCCCGAGGAGACCTCGGTGCCCACCTTCCACCACCAGGCCGTGGACCGGCTCGGTGCGGGGCTGGTGGCGTCGGCGTACGCGGCGGACGGGACGGTGGAGGCCGTGGAGCTGCCCGGTCCCGGGTGGGTGATGGGCGTGCAGTGGCATCCGGAGATGGGCGAGGACCTGCGGGTGATGCGCGCGCTGGTCGACGCGGCGCGGGGCGCTTGAGGGGGTTTGGCCGGGTTTTGGCCGGGGTTTTGGCCGGGGTTTGGCCGGGGTTTGGCCGGGGTTTTCGACCCCGCCGCCCCCCGTCCCGACCCTGGGGGCTGCGCCCCCAGACCGCCGCTTCGGCCCTGGACGGGCCCCGTCCTCGGACGCCGGACGGGCTGAGACCAGGAGCGGGGTCCGGGGCGGAGCCCCGTGCGGACGACGCCGCCGCTACCCCCGCGTCAGCGACAGCAGGTCCCTCGCCGGCCCCACCGGACGGTGGCCCGTGGGCCAGACCGCTCTCAGGTCGCGGGCCAGGGCGACACCCTCCACCGGCACCCGCACCAGACGCCGCATCGCCAGCTCCTCCCCCACCGCCAGCTCACTCAGCACCGCCGGCCCCGCCCCGCTGACCGCCGCCGCCTTCACCGCCGTGGTGGACGACAGCTCGATCAGCGGCCGGGCCAGTCCGCCCAGCGCCACATCCAGGACCTGGCGCGTCCCCGAGCCCTGCTCCCGCAGGATCAACGGCGTCACCGCCAGCTCCGACGCCTCCAGGGAGCGGCGACGCCGGGCCCAGGGATGCCCGGGCGCGGTCACCACGATCAGGTGGTCGTGGGCGATGACCACGGAGTCCAGGCCCGTCGGGACGGTGAGCCCCTCCACGAAGCCGAGGTCCGCCTCGTCGGCCAGCAGCCGTTCCGCCACCACCGTCGAGTTGCCCGCGAGCAGTGACACCGCGGTGTCCGGCCGCTGGGCGCGCAGCGCGAGCAGCCAGCCCGGCAGCAGGTACTCGGCGATCGTCATGCTCGCCGCCACCCGCAGCCGGGAGTCCCGCCGGTCCCGCAGGGCCTGCGCACCCGCGTCGAAGGCCTCCGCCGCCTCGACGATCCGCCGCGCCCAGTCCGTGACCAGCGCGCCGGCGTCCGTCAGGCGCGAGCCGCGCGGTGAACGGTCCACCAGCGCCACCCCCAGCTGCCGTTCCATGGACCGGATCCGGCTGCTGGCCGCGGGCTGCGTGATCCCCATCTCGCGCGCCGCCCCGCCGAGGCTCCCGAGCCGCGCCACCGCGAGCAGCAGCTCCAGGGCCCCGAGATCAGGCACCCGGTGCGCCAGCGGCCCGCCGCCCGTCTGCCCCTGGCCGTGCTGCCTCTGGCCGTGCCCCTGCCGCTCCGTGCCGCTCATAAAGGCAGCTTATGCCCTCATAGCTTCATGCTCCCTGGTCGCCGCCCTCCGCCGGCGGGACGGTGGACCCATGCTCACCGCGGCCCCGCCCCTCCCCCGTGCCACCGCACACCCGCCCCGCCCGCGCGCCACCGCCGTCCGTCACCTCGGGCCGAACTGGTACGCCACCGTCATGGGCACCGCCGCCGTCGCCACCGCCGGAGCCGCGCTGCCCCTGCCCGTCGCGGGGCTGCGCACCCTCTGTGCCGCCGTCTGGGCCCTGTCCCTGGTACTGCTCCTCGTCCTGCTCGGCGCCCGCGCCCTGCACTGGAGACACCACAGCGACCAGGCCCGCGCCCATCTCCTCGACCCGGCCGTCGCCCCCTTCTACGGCTGCCTCTCGATGGCCCTGCTGGCCGTCGGCGGCGGCGCCCTCACCGCCGGCCGGGACTGGCTCGGCACGCCGGCGGCGGTCGCGCTGGACGCCGTGCTGTTCGGCGCCGGCACGGTCGTGGGACTCGGGGCCGCCGTCGCCGTGCCGTACCTGATGGTGGTACGCCATCGTGTCGAGCCGGGACAGGCCACGCCCGTCTGGCTGCTGCCGGTGGTCGCGCCCATGGTGTCCGCCGCGCTCGGGCCGCTCCTGGTGCCGCACCTGCCGCCCGGGCAGGCGCGCGAGACCCTGCTCCTCGCCTGCTTCGCTCTCTTCGGGCTGAGCCTGTCGGCGACCCTGCTCATGCTGCCGGTGGTCTTCGGACGGCTGCTCACCGGCGGGCCGCTCCCGCTCGCCCTCACCCCGGCCCTGTTCCTGGTGCTCGGTCCGCTGGGCCAGTCCACCACCGCCGTCGGCGCGTTCGCGGACGTGGCGCCCGGGGTCGTACCGGCCCACCACAGCCAGGCCTTCGGCGTCCTCGCCGTCCTGTACGGCGTGCCCGTCATGGGGTTCGCGCTGCTGTGGCTCGGCCTCGCCACCGCCCACGTGGTCCGCGCCCGCCGGCACGGCATGCGCTTCGCGATGACCTGGTGGGCGTTCACCTTCCCGGTCGGCACCTGCGTCACCGGGGCCGGGTCACTGGCCCGGCACACCGGTCTGCCCGCCTACGACTGGCTCGCGGCCGGGCTGTACGCCGTCCTGGTCGCCGCCTGGGGCGCCGCCGCCGTGCACACCGTGCGCGGTCTGGTCAGCGGCGAGCTGCTCGCAGCGCCGCGCCCAGCACCCCCGGCGCCTCGGCCAGCGACGGCCCGTACCAGGTCAGGTGCCGCCCGCTGACCAGCGCGCTCGGCACTCCGGGGAAGGCCTCCGGGCCGTCGTCGGCCGTGAAGCGGTACGGCTCGTCCGGGAGGACCACGAGGTCGGGGGCGCTCGCCCGGAGTTCCTCGACGGGGATCCTCGGATAGCGCTCGGCGTGGGCGGCCTGGAGGTGGTCGACGCCCAGGCGGGCCAGCACGTCGCCCGCGAAGGTGTCCCGGCCCAGGACCATCCACGGCCGACGCCAGACAGGGACGACCGCCGTCCTGCGGTGCTCGGGCGGCCGCAGCGCCGACCACGCCCGCTCGGCCTCGTCCAGCCATCGCGGCCGGATCCGCGCCCCGCACGCCTCGGTCACCCGGGCCAGCTCCCGGAAGGCCTGCGGTACGTCACGCACCTCCGTCACCAGCACCTCGAGGCCCGCCTCGCGCAGGGCCGCCAGGTCGGGGGCGCGGTTCTCCTCCTCGTTGGCGATCACCAGGTCCGGGGCGAGCGCGACGATCCGGTCCAGCTTCGGGTTCTTGGTGCCGCCGACGCGGGGGACGCCGAGGTCCGCCGGGTGCGTGCACCAGTCCGTCGCGCCGACGAGGGCGCCGGGGGCCGTCGCGGCCACGGCCTCCGTGAGGGAGGGGACGAGCGAGACGACGCGTACGGGGGTCACCGGCGGGGCCGGTCCCGGACGGCCTCGATGTGTTCGGCCACCGCGACGACGATCACCCGGGTGTCGGCCACCGTGGCCCGCCACCGGTGGCGCACGCCGCCGGTGAGGTACAGGGTGTCGCCGCGGCCCAGCCGGTAGGCGCGGCCCTCCGCCTCGATCTCCACCGCGCCGTCGGCGACGTACATCAACTGATCGTTGCGGTACTGGAATTCACGGCCCGCGTCATGGTCGCCGGTGAACTCCGAGGCGTGCATCTGGTGATGGCCGCGCACCAGGGAGCGCACCTGGGGGTCGTCCGCCGGGTCGGTCGCGTCGGCACGGTCGGTGCCCTCCGCGCGGACCACGTCGACGCTGCACGCGGGGTCGGCGGCGGCGAGCAGTTCCACGGCGGTGGTGCGCAGCGCGTCGGCGACCTTCTCCAGGGAGCCTCTGCTGGGCCGCGCGCGCTCGTTCTCGATCTGGCTCAGGAAGGGGACCGACAGGCCGCTGCGTTCGGCCACGACGGCGAGGGTGAGCTCCAGCGCCCGGCGCCGGCGCCGCACGGCCGCGCCCACCCGAAGTGGCTGTTCTTTGTGGTCGCCCATCGCTCCGGCTCCCTCCTCGGCTCGTCGGTCCGTTCCCGATGACATGTCTGCTCTGCACCCTACGCATGTTCGTCAAGCCGTTTCACGCGGCCGTCACATCGATGCCATGCGGTTTGCGGCCGGACCTCACGGTTCGCGCCAGCGGATCGGCCCCGGATCCGCCGGGCACGGGCGAGGACCGCGGTCGGGGCGCGGGGCGCCGGGTGCGCGTCCCTCGGCTCTTCCCGGAGTACGGCGAAGCTCGGGCGGGGGCGTCGCTGTACGTGGTTGGCCGAATCCTTGTGGTGCGTCCTTGTGGTGCGTCCTTGTGGTGCGTCTCGCGGTGAACTCCTCTCATGGGCCGCGGACATGACCCGGGGGACGGGCCCGCCCCACGCGGTCAGGACGTGTGGGAGGGCCCGCCCCCCGGGCGGTGTCGGCGCCGCGGTTACCGCGGGGTCATCCGGCCGACGACGTCCGGGTGCTCCTTCAGCCAGGCGGCGACCGCCTCCTCCTCGTTGCCCTGTCCCCGCTTGTTGATCTCGGCCTCCAGCGTGCCGAGTTCGTCCTCGCTCATCCGGAAGTTCTTGATCCACTCAGTGAGCCGCGGGTACTGACCGGGGAACTCCTCGTTGGCGATCGTGCGGATCGTGTTGCCCTCGCCGAACAGCTTCTTGCCGTCCTTCAGCTTGGTCAGGTCGTACTGGCTGTACGCCCAGTGCGGCGACCACAGGACGACCGCGACGGGCTGCTTCTTGGCGTAGGCGCGCTTGAGCTCGGCCAGCATCGCCGGCGTGGACCCGTCGACGACCTCGTACTCCTCGTCCAGGCCGTAGCCGGGCAGGACCTTCGTCTTGAGCAGGTTCATCTCGCCGGTGCCCGGCTCGATGCCGATGATCTTCCCGTCGAAGAGGTCGGCCTTGCCCTTGAGGTCCTCGTAGGACTTCACGCCCTTGACGTACGCGGGCACCGCGACCTCCAGCGAGGTCGGTTCGTACCAGGTGCCCAGGTCCGCGAGTTTGTCCTTGCTCTTGTCCCAGTAGTTCTTCTGCGCGTACGGCAGCCAGGCGTCGAAGTTGAGGTCGAGGTCCCCGGAGGCGAGTCCGGTGTAGACCGGGCCGACGTCCATCTGCTTGAGGTTGAGCTTGTAGCCGCGCCGTTCCAGGACGTTCTTCCACAGGTAGGTGATGGCGATGTCCTCGTCCCAGGGGAACCAGGCCACGTCGATCGGCCGCTTCGCCTCGGCGGGGACCGCGCCGGAGCCGCCCGCGACCGGGGCCAGCTTGTCGACGACGCCCGGGTTCTGCTTCAGCCAGGCGCGGACGGCGTCCTGCTGCTTGCCCTTGCCCGCCTTGTTGATCTCGGCTTCCAGGCCGGTGAGCTGCTTCTCGTCCATGGTGAAGTTCTTCAGCCACTCACCGACGACCGGGTTCTCGGCCGCGAAGCCCTTGCGGGCCAGCGTGTGCACCCCGTCGCCCTTGCCCCAGGCGCCCTCGGGATCCTTCAGCTTCTTCAGGTCGTAGTCGCTGTACGCCCAGTGCGGCGACCAGAGCGTGACGACGATCGGCTGCTTCTGGCTGTAGGCGCGCTTGAGCTCGGCCAGCATCGCCGGCGTGGAGCTGTCGACGACCTTGTACTCCTTGTCCAGGCCGTACTCCTTGAGGACCTTGCTCTTGAGCAGGCCCATCATGCCGGCGCCGGCCTCGATTCCGGTGATCTTCCCGCCGAAGGTGCCGGCCTTGCCCTTGAGGTCCGCCAGGGAGTCGACGCCCTTCATGTAGGAGGGCACGCTCAGCTCCAGAGAGGTCTCGCCGTACCAGGCACCGAGGTCCTCGAGCTTGCTTCCGTACTTCTTCCAGTACTGCTCGTGGGTGGTCGGCAGCCAGGCGTCGGTCTGGAAGTCGACGCTGCCCTGGGCGAGGGAGGTGTAGAGGGGGCCGGCCTCGAACTGCTTGGTGTCGACCTGGAAGCCCCGCTCCTCGAGGATCTCCTTCCACAGGTAGGTGGAGGCGACGCCCTCGTCCCAGGGGATGTAGCCGATGCTGATCTTCTTGCCCTGGCCGACGTTCTTGGAGTCGGCGACGGGGGTGGTGCCGTCCTTGGTGCCGCCGAAGATGCCCATGCCGCCCGCGACCAGGGCCAGGATCACGACACCGATGACGGCGACCTGCGGCCGGGGCCGGTAGGACCAGATCCTCAGCCCCTGTCCGGCGCGGGCCTTGGCGGCGGCGCGGCGGCCCAGCGGGGAGACGTGGACGCCCAGGGCGCTGGTCATGCGGTCGAGGTAGATCGCGAGGATCACGATGGCGACGCCGGCCTCGGAGCCGAGGCCCACGTTGAGCTGGCCGATGGCCTCGTTGACGTCGCCGCCGAGGCCGCCGGTGCCGACCATGCCGGCGATGGCCGCCATGGACAGGCCCAGCATGATGACCTGGTTGACGCCGGCCATGACGGTGGGCAGCGCCAGCGGCAGCTGGACGCGCAGCAAGGTGTCGCGGGGCGTGGTGCCGAACGCCTCGGCGGCCTCGACCAGTTCCTTGTCGACCTGGCGGATGCCCAGCTCGGTCATGCGCACACCGGGGGCCAGCGCGAAGATCAGGGTCGCGACGATGCCGGCGGAGGCGCCGGTGCCGAAGAACAGGATCGCCGGGATGAGGTAGATCATCGCGGGCAGCGTCTGCATGAAGTCCAGCACCGGCCGGACCAGTCCGCTGACCCGGTCCGAGCGTGCCGCCCAGATGCCCACCGGCACGGATATCACCAGCGCGATGAGCGTGGCGACGAGGACGAGCGACAGGGTCACCATCGCGTTCTCCCACAGTTCGAGGGAGTCGATGAAGGCGAAGCCCGCGAAGGTGAGGACACCGGCCGGCGTGCCGCGCAGCCAGAACGCGAGCACGGCGAAGATGCCCGCGAGGATCAGGGGTTCGGGCGCCTGGAGGACGGCGTTGATGCCGTCGTAGGTGCCGGTGAAGACGGTCTTGAGGAAGTCGAAGAGCCAGGCCATGTGGCCGAGCAGCCAGTCGACGGCGTCGTTGACCCAGTCGCCGAGCGGAATCCTAGGCACGGGACACCACCTTGTCCTCGCCCTTGTCCCGGGGGGAGTCGCAGGCCACGGGGGTGCCCTGCTCGTCGCCGAGGAACCCGACGAGGCGCTGTCTGCGTACGACGCCTACCGGCGCGCCCTTCGCGTCGAGGACCGTGACGGGGTGCGTCAGGCGGGCGCTGATCGCGCACAGGTCGGCGAACGGGGTGTCCGGCGTCGCGGTCTCGCAGCCGCAGCGGCCCTCGTCACCGCGGACGTCCGTGTCCATCACGGCGGACGCGGTCAGCACGCGGGAGCGGTCGACGTCCTGGATGAAGGAGGCGACGTAGTCGTTCGCGGGGCGGATGAGGATGTCCTCGGCCGTGCCGTTCTGGACGATGCGGCCGTCGCGCATGACGGCGATGCGGTCGCCCAGGCGCATGGCCTCGTTGAGGTCGTGGGTGATGAAGACGATCGTCTTCCTGAGGGTCTTCTGGAGCTGGAGGAGCTGGTCCTGCATGTCGCGGCGGATCAGCGGGTCGAGGGCGCTGAACGACTCGTCCATCAGGAGCAGTTCGGCGTCGGTGGCGAGGGCGCGGGCCAGGCCGACGCGCTGCTGCATGCCACCGGACAGTTCGTCGGGCCAGGACTTCTCCCAGCCGGCCAGCCCGCACAGGGCGAGGGCCTGTGCGGCACGCGCCTCACGCTCGCGTCGGGGCACGCCCTGGACGGACAGTCCGTAGGCGGCGTTCTCCAGGACGCTGCGGTGCGGGAAGAGCGCGAAGTGCTGGAAGACCATGCTGATCTTCCGGGCGCGGACCTGGCGCAGCTCGCGGTCGCCGAGCGCGGTGAGGTTCTCCCCGTCGAAGCTCACGTGGCCCGCGGTCGGCTCCAGAAGACCGTTGAGCATGCGCAGCAGGGTGGACTTGCCGGAGCCGGACAGACCCATCACGACGAAGATCTCGCCGGGCTCCACCGTGAACGAGGCGTCGATCACGGCGGCGGTGGCGCCGTCGGCGCGCAGCTCCTCCCGGTCGGCCCCCTGCCGGAGCCGCTCGACCGCCTCGTCGGGTCGTCGTCCGAACACTTTGTAGAGCCCTGAGGCCTCAAGTCTGGATGACACACGTACCTCTTGTCTCGGCGGGCAGAAGCGGAGGGAGGCCACCCACAGTTGAAGGCGCAACCGGCGTCGCTCCGAAGCGGCCCCTGCCCCGACGCATTCAGGCCAAACGCAGGCGTGGTCCAGTTCACAGGACGTTTACGTTCGTCCGGACGTCCGTCCGGACGTCCGTCCGCACCCCTGGGGAGGCCGTCATCCGCACCCTTCACCGGGGCGGCCGGCACCCCCGTCGACGGGCGTCGGCGACACCTTCGCGGGCGGGTCTCCGCCGGCGCCCGCTGTCCGTGGCGTACGGCATGATGCGTGGCGTGACCGGACGACTGATGCTGCTCGACACCGCCTCGCTCTACTTCCGCGCCTACTTCGGCGTCCCGGATACCGTGAAGGCCCCGGACGGAACACCGGTGAACGCCGTGCGCGGACTCCTGGAGTTCATCGACCGCCTGGTCAGGGACCATCACCCGGACCGTCTGGTGGCGTGCATGGACGCCGACTGGCGCCCCCGGTGGCGGGTCGACCTCATCCCCTCCTACAAGGCGCACCGCGTCGCCGAGGCGCGGGAGACCGGCCCGGACGAGGAGGAGGTGCCGGACACCCTCTCGCCGCAGGTGCCGGTCATCGAGGCGGTCCTGGACGCGGTCGGCATCGCCCGCGTGGGCGTCGCCCGGTACGAGGCGGACGACGTGATCGGTACGTTCACCGCGCGCGCGAAGGGCCCGGTCGACATCGTCACCGGCGACCGCGACCTGTACCAGCTGGTGGACGACGCGCGCGGGGTGCGGGTGCTGTACCCGCTCAAGGGCGTGGGCAGCCTGCAACTGACGGACGAGGCGTGGCTGCGCGAGAAGTACGGCGTGGACGGCGCGGGGTACGCGGATCTGGCGCTGCTGCGCGGCGACCCGAGCGACGGCCTGCCCGGCGTGCCCGGCATCGGCGAGAAGACGGCGGCCAAGCTGCTCGCCGAGTTCGGCGACCTGGCCGGGATCATCGCGGCGGTCGGCGACCCGAAGGCGAAGCTCACCCCGTCGCAGCGCAAGCGGCTGGACGAGGCACGGCCGTATCTGGCGGTGGCGCCGAAGGTGGTCAAGGTCGCGGACGACGTCCCGCTGCCGGACGTCGACACGACGCTGCCGCGCGCCCCGCGCGACCCCGCGGCCGTGGAGGAGCTGGCCGCCCGCTGGGGGCTGGGCGGATCGTTGCAGCGCCTGCTCGCCACCCTCGCGGTGTGACGAATGTCCGTGTGCTGCCGCCACGGAATTCTCGGACACAAGGAGCAAGATTCAGTGCGGAAGGCCGGGGGACCTGTCGTCTCGGAGGGGGCTTTCCACGGGGCGAGATGCTAACTTAGGTAAGCCTAACCATAGGGATCAGGGAGGCCGCCATGGCAGAACGACCGGGACGCAAGCCGCGGAAACCCCACACCGCGCAGGTCATCCGCACCGAACGGCTCACTCCCCACATGCAGCGCGTGGTGCTCGGCGGCGAGGGTCTGGCCGGGTTCACGGCGGACACCTGCACGGATCACTATGTGAAGCTGCTCTTCCCGGCCGGCGGGGCGACCTACCCGGAGCCCTTCGACCTGGAGCGGATCCGCGAGGAGTTCCCGCGCGAGCAGTGGCCGGTGACGCGGACGTACACCGTGCGCGCCTGGGACGCCCCGCACCGCGAACTGACCCTGGACTTCGTGATCCACGGCGACGAGGGCCTGGCCGGCCCCTGGGCGCTGCGCGTCCAGCCGGGCGAGACGGTCCGGTTCCTGGGCCCCGGAGGCGCCTACGCCCCCGACCCGGGCGCCGACTGGCATCTGCTCGCCGGCGACGAGAGCGCGCTGCCCGCCATCGCGCGGTCCCTGGAGTCGCTGCCGGCCGGCGCCCGGGCCCATGCCTTCATCGAGGTCTCGGGACCGGAGGAGGAGCAGAAGATCGACTCCGACGTGGAGGTGGTGTGGCTGCACCGCGGCTCCCGCCCCGTCGGTGAGGCACTGACCGAGGCCGTGCGCGCGCTCACGTTCCCCGAGGGCCGGGTCTGCGCGTTCGTGCACGGCGAGGCGCACTTCGTGAAGGAGCTGCGCGGCCTGCTGCGGGTCGAGCGCGGGGTCGCGCGCGAGGACCTGTCGATCTCCGGTTACTGGCGGCTCGGCCACAACGAGGACGGCTGGCAGGCCTCCAAGCGGGACTGGAACGCACGGATCGAGGCCGAGCAGGAGGGTGCCCCGACGCCCTCCTGACCCGGCGGGCACCAGGCGGCACAGGGCGGGAAAGAGCGGCGGCAGCAGCGGGAGAACACCCACGCCGGTGCCGGGAGTGACGAGGGCATCTCGTCGTCACTCCCGGCATCGGCCTGACGCGTTGTATCGCGACCGGCGGTCCGGCGTGGGAGCGTGAGCACTTGGGCCCGTCCCGGACACGGTGGCGTGACGCCTGCGAAACAGCGCGTCCCTAATTTCTGTCACCCGACAGGAACTACGGTTCCCGCCCTGCTCCCCGCGCCGAAGGCAGGTGTCCCCGTGACGACCACCACGCCCTCCGACCTACGCCCCGATCCGCCGCACTCCTCCGACGACCGCACCCTCGTGGAGTTCGGCTACCGCCAGGAACTGCACCGCAGCCTGGGCCGGTACGCGTCGTTCGCGGCCGGGTTCTCCTTCATCTCCGTCCTGACCACCGTCTTCCAGTTCTTCGCCTTCGGGTACGCGTTCGGCGGCCCGGTCTTCTTCTGGACCTGGCCCGCCGTCCTGGCCGGGCAGCTCCTGGTGGCCGCCTGCTTCGCCGAGCTGGCCGCCCGCTACCCGATCTCCGGCGCCATCTACCAGTGGTCGTCGCGTCTTTCGAACCTCACCTTCGGCTGGTTCGCCGGCTGGATCATGGTGATCGGGCAGATCGTGGTGGTCGCGGCGGCGGCCCTGGCCCTGCAACTGGTGCTGCCGGCGATCTGGTCCGGCTTCCAGCTGGTCGGCACCGACTCGGCGGTCACCTCGGCGGACGGCGCCGCCAACGCGGCCGTCCTCGGCGTGATCCTGCTGGTCCTGACCACGCTGGTGAACATCCTGGACAACCGCGTGATGTCCGTGATCAACCGCGTCGGCGTCACCGCCGAGATCATCGGCGCCGTCCTGATCGTCGTCCTGCTGCTGACCCACTCCGAGCGCACCCCCGGCATCACCTTCGAGACGGGAGGCGCCGCCGGCTCCGGTCTGGTCGGCGCGCTGCTGGTCGGCTCGTTCGCGGCGGCCTACGTCATGATCGGCTTCGACAGCGCCGGCGAGATGAGCGAGGAGACCCACCAGCCGCGGCGCACCGCTCCCCGCACCATCCTCATCGCGCTCGGTTCGGCGGGCCTGCTCGCCATGCTGATCGTCCTCGGCGGTCTGCTCGCCGCGCCCAGCCTCACCGACGGGAACCTGGCGGTCGACGGACTGAGCTACGTCCTCACCAGCAGCCTGGGCGACGGCGTCGGCCGGGTCCTGCTGGCCGACGTGGTGGTGGCGATCGCCGTCGCGACCCTCGCGATCCAGACGGCGGCCTGCCGGATGCTGTTCTCCATGGCCCGCGACGGGCAGCTGCCGTTCTCCGCACGCCTTGCCCGTGTCAACGCGCGCACCGGCATGCCGAGCGCCCCGGCCCTGGTGGTCGGTGTCCTCGCGGCGGCCCTGCTGCTGCTCAACTTCGCCTCCCCGGACGCGTTCCTGGCCATCGGCACGACCTGCATCGTGATGCTGTACCTGGCGTACGCGATGGTCACCGGCCCGCTGCTGGTGCGCCGGCTGCGCGGCCGGTTCTCCGTCGAGGGCACCGACGAGACGGGCGCCCGGCTGTTCTCCCTCGGCCGCTGGGGCATCCCGGTCAACGCCCTCGCCCTCCTGTACGGCCTGTTCATGACCGTCAACCTGGCCTGGCCACGGGCCGCGGTGTACGACCCGGCGGGCGGGCACTGGTACTTCCAGTGGTTCTCCGTGCTGTTCCTCACCGCGACCGTCGCGCTCGGCGCCGGCTACCGGCTGTACAAGGCCCGGACCGGGGTCATGGCCGAGGCCGTGCCGGTGTGAGCGGCGCCTCAGGCCCCCTGCTGCTTCTCCGCGGCGTCGCGACGCCCGGCACGCACTCTCGCCGCACCGGACAAAAGTCCTGGTAGCTCCTCCCCCACGCTCGGCTTCGCTCGCGCGGGGGGACTCGTCGAGGACCTTCGCCCGGCACAGGGCCCTAGGCTGGCGGGTGATGAGACGCAGGACCCGGATCCCGCCCGCTCCCCTGCCGCAGCGCGAGGGGGTGGATCCGGTGCGGGTACGGCTGCCCGCCGAGGGGCGCTGGGCCACCGTGCGCGAGCACCTGGTGGAGCGGCTCGCGGCGGGCGCCGCCGTGGTCGAGGGGATGTTCGACGCGGGGCTGGTCGTCGGGGCGGACGGCCGGGCGGTGGCGCCGGACGCGGCCTATGTGCCCGGGATGTTCGTGTGGTTCCACCGGGAGCCGCGCCCGGAGGTGCCGGTGCCGTTCCCGGTCGCCGTGGTGTACCGCGACGAGCACATCGTCGTCGCCGACAAGCCGCACTTCCTGGCCACCACCCCGCGCGGCAGCCATGTCACCGAGACCGCGCTGGCCCGGCTGCGCCGGGAGCTGGGCATCCCGGCGCTGGGCGCCGCGCACCGGCTGGACCGGCTCACCGCCGGGCTGGTGCTGTTCACCGTACGGCCCGAGGAGCGGGGCGCCTATCAGTCGCTGTTCCGCGACCGGCTGGTACGCAAGGAGTACGAGGCGGTCGCCCGGTACGACCCGGCGCTCGCGCTGCCCCGGACCGTGCGCAGCCGGATCGTGAAGGAGCGCGGGGTGCTCGCCGCCTACGAGGTCGAGGGCGAGCCGAACGCGGTCAGCCGGATCGAGCCGGCCGAGCACGACGGGCGAGGACGCGGCCTGTACCGCCTCGTGCCCGCCACCGGGCAGACCCATCAGCTGCGGGTGCACATGAACACGCTCGGCGTGCCGATCCTCGGCGACCCGCTCTACCCGGTGGTGACCGACGCCGTGCCGGCCGGCGACTTCCGGCGCCCGCTCCAACTGCTGGCGAGAAGCCTGGAGTTCACCGATCCGGTCACGGGGGTGGAGCACCGGTTCCGGAGCGGTCGGGTGCTGGAGGCGTGGGTCTCGTACGACGACTGGGCGGCCGGCGGGTGACACCGGCGCCGGCGCCGATCGGGCCGTAACGGGCCGCCGGGCGCCGGTCCGCCCGTACCGTCCGCCCGGTCAGCGGCCGCGCCACCAGCGCAGGAGCCAGCGCCAGGTGCCCCGTCGGCGGGCCGGTCCGGGCGTCGGAGCGGGGGGCTGCGGCGGGGTGACAACCGGCTGGGGTGCCGTCCGCGCCACGGGCGCCTGCTCCGGTCGGCGGGTGCCGATCCGCCAGGCCTCACGCGGCGGCGGGAGCTGCGTGTGCCCCGGCTTGAGCTTCACGTCCTGCGGCGGCTTCGGCGCGAACCGCACCGGCAGTTCCACCAGGTGGCGTGAGGACATCGACTCCGTCCAGGTCAACTCGTCCTCGTCGCATTCGAGTTCGACGTCCGGCAGCCGCATCAGCAGGGCGTCCACACCGGTGTCGGCGATGGCCCGTCCGATGTCCTGACCGGGGCACTCGTGCGGCCCGCCGCCGAACGCGAGGTGCGAGCGGTTGCCCTGCATGTTGGCGGACAGGTCGGGACGGACCCGGGGGTCGATGTTGCCCGGCGCGATGCCGAAGAGCAGACCGTCGCCCCGGCGGATGCGCTGGCCGCCCAACTCCGTGTCCTGCTTGGCGAAGTAGGCGAAGATCGTGCTGAACGGCGGTTCGTTCCACAGGGACTGCTCGACCGCCTCCGGCACCGTCATCTGTCCGCCGCTGAGCTGGGCGCGGAAACGCGGGTCGGTGAGCACCATCCGCAGCACGTTGGCGGTGAGGTTGGCGGTGGCCTCGTACGCGGCGATCAGCACCAGCCGCAGGTGTTCGCGGACCTCGTCGTCGGTGAGCCGCGCGGGGTGGGTGATGAGGTAGCTGGTGAAGTCCTCCTCGGGCTGGGCGCGACGGCGCGCGGTGAGCCGGCCGAGGGCGTCCATGATGTACGCGTTGCTGGCGATCGCGGTCTCGGTCCCCCGGAGCATGTCGCGGGCGGCCTGCACGATCCGGTCGTTGTACTCGTCGGGCATGCCGAGGATCTCGCACATCACGGCCATCGGCAGGTGCTCGGCGAACTGGCTGACCAGGTCGGCGGTGCCCTCCTCGCAGAACCGGTTGACCAGGCGCTGCGTGGAGCGGTTGATGTGCCGACGGATGCCCCGGGGGTCGATGGTCGAGATGGCGCCGTTGACCGCGCCGCGCAGCCTGAGGTGTTCGTCGCCCTCGACGTGCGAGGCGATGGGCTGCCAGGCGATGTGCGGCATGAGCGGGTGGTCGGGCTTGACCATGCCGTCCAGGAGCGGGGTCCAGAGACGGCTGTCCCGGCAGAACTGCGAGGGTGTACGCACCATGTGCAGGTTCTCGGCGTGGCCGAGCACCAGCCACATCGGCACGTCGTCGTGGAGCAGCACGGGCGCCACCGGGCCGTGTTCGTCCCGCAGTTGCTCGTACAGGGAGCTGAGGTCCTCCGCCTCCGGGCCGTAGAGCCGGCGCAACCCGCCGGGGCCGCGGCCGTGGGCGGGGCAGCCGGGCGGCGGCGCGAGACCGGGGTCCGTGCCGGTCGGGGAGTGGGATTCAGGCGTCACAGTGATCGCTCCGAAGTGGATCCGGTGTGCGTGTCGGTGGGTGTCTGTCGGGTCGGCGGGGCGGCCACGGCGGTCACCTCAGCGCGCCCGACATCGCGAGGGAATGCAGGAACCGCATGAGGGTCATCAGGGTGTCCCGGCTGGAGGCGCGGCGGCGGGCGTCGCACTCGACGATGGGGATCTCCTCGCTGAGGTCGAGTGCCGAGCGCAGTTCCTCGATGGGGTAACGGGGCCCGTCCGGGAAGGTGTTGACGGCGACCACGTACGGCACGCCCTTCTCCTCCAGCCGGTCCATGACGTCGAAACTGACCTCCAGCCGGCGGGTGTCGACCAGTACGACCGCCCCCAGCGCCCCCTCGAACAGGCCGTTCCACAGGAACCAGAAGCGTTCCTGGCCGGGGGTGCCGAAGAGGTACAGCACCAGCTGGTCGGTGATGCTGATCCGGCCGAAGTCCATCGCCACGGTGGTGGCCGTCTTGGTCTCGGAGCCGTAGTTGTCGTCGACCCCGACGCCGGCCTGCGTCATGGTCTCCTCGGTGGTCAGCGGTTTGATCTCGCTGACCGAGCCGACCATGGTGGTCTTGCCGACCCCGAAGCCGCCCACGATGACGATCTTCACCGCCGCCTGGGCGGTGTGCGGGAGGTGGTCCTCGGTTCGTGGACCCGTGATGGTGTCAGAGCTTTTGAAGTCCATGCATCACCGCTTCGAGGAGGGAACGGTCGGCCAGCGCCTTGCGGATGATGGGGGCGCGCGCCGTCACCAGTTCGGCCGCCAGCAACTCGGTGACCAGCACGGTCACCACGCTGTACGGCAGGCTCAGATAGGCCGACAGCTCGGCCACGGACAGGGGGGCCGTGCACAGCCGGAGCAGCGCCGCCTGCTCGGGCGTGGCGGAGGGCGGGGGATCGGCCTCCGCCACGATTAACGTGACCAGGTCGAGGTCGGAGCGCTCGCCGCCGTCCGACCCGGTGATCACGTACAGCCGCTCGGGGTTCCCCTTGGGTCCCTCGGGCGGCTGCCGTTCCTCGGGCGGGGGCGTCGGGTCGGGTTGCCGCGTGGGGTGTCGCCGCCGGCGTTGCGGAGGAGTCATACGGTCTGCCCGTTGCGCCTGGGCGGGCTCGTGAGGTGCGCGCCGATCCGCACGACCAGGTCGCTCATGCGGGCGCTCATGAAGCCGGGCTCGGCGCGCACGTCGGAGAGCACCGCGAGATAGGCGTTGGCGCCCGCGGCCATCAGGTAGAAGTAGCCGCCGTTGATCTCGATGAGGACCATCTTCATCTCCCCGTCGCTGCCCGGGATCTCCTGCGCGACGGCGGTCGCCAGGCTCTGCAGGCCGGCGCAGGCCGCGGCGACGCGGTCGGCGGTGTCCGGGTCGCCGCCGTGGCGGGCGATGCGCAGGCCGTCGGCGGAGAGCACCACGATCATCTGGATGCCCGGTACGCCTTTGGCGAGGTCCGTGAGCATCCAGTCGAAGTTGCCTCGCTGCTGGATCACTTGAGGTTCCCCTCGTCGTCGGCCTCGGCGTGGGCCGGTTCGTCGGTCGGCTGGGTCGGTGTGGTGGGGCTGGGGCGCTTGAGACCGTCGAAGAACGCCTGGACCCACAGGCCCGGCGGGGGTTCGGGCGCCTTGGGCTCGGGCTCCGGCTCGGGGTCCCGCTGGACGGTCGACCAGACGGTCGGCCGGCCCTCCCGCTCCGCCTGCTCGATGGCGGCCTGCTCGGCGTACCGCTGCGAGAGGGAGGCCCTGATCTGGCGGCGGCGCTGCGGCAGCCCGTTGGCGGTCCACTCGGTGACCTCGCGGACGTCGTCCTCCACCGGGACCGGGGTGATGAACTTGGGGCTGGTGGGGCGGCGCTTCTTGACCGTGCGCTTGGGCCCGGGCAGGGCGCCGAGTTCGGGCTGGGGCACGGCGGTGGCGCCGATGCCGTGGGCGAGTCCGACGCCGGGCTCGGTGGTGAGCATGTCGCTCGGCACGACGAGGATGGCGCGGACCCCGCCGTACGCGGAGGCGCGCAGCGAGACCTGCATGTCGTACGCCCGGCAGAGCCGGCCGACGACGGCGAGGCCGAGGCGCGGCGCCTCGCCGAGGTCCTGGAGGTCGCCGCCCGACATGGCGCGCTCCAGCATGCCCTCGGCCCGCAGCCGGGCCTCCTCGCTGAGGCTGACGCCGGCGTCCTCGATCTCGATGCAGACACCGGTCTGCACCTCGGTGGCGGTGACGTGCACCTTGGTCTGCGGGGGCGAGTAGCGGGTGGCGTTGTCGAGGAGTTCGGCCGCCGCGTGGATGACGGGTTCGACGGCGGTGCCCTTGACGTTGACCTTGGCGATCGAGGACAGGTCGATGCGCCCGTACTCCAGGATCCGGGACATCGCGCCGCGCAGCACGCTGTACAGCGCGACAGGTTCGGGCCACTGGCGGCCGGGGCGGCCGCCGCCGAGGACGGAGATGGAGTCGGCGAGCCGGCCGATCAGCGCGGTGCCGTGGTCGATGCGCAGCAGGTCGTCGAAGACCTCGGGGTTGCGGCCGTGGTCCTCCTCCATCTCCCGGAGTTCACTGGCCTGCTGGTGCACGATCGCCTGCACGCGGCGGGCGATGTTGACGAAGGACCGCTGGGTGCCGTCGCGCAGCACCTCCTCGTCGTCGACGATCTTGAGCATCGTCTTGATCAACGACAGCTGGGCCTCGGGGAGATCGCGCCACGCGGGGTCGATGTCGCCGAGGTCGCGCATCACCTCTCTGGGGGAATTGCCGGCCCGCAGCCGGTCCAGCGCGGCCGGGACGATCACCTTCGCGAGGTTGATCATCTCCTCGTCGTGGGCGGCGATCCGCCGTTCCAGATACGCGGTGTGACGCTCGTGCTCCGCGCGCAGGTCACGCAGGGTCCGGCCGCGGCGGACCGCTTCGGCCGCCGTCGCGATCACCAGGAGCGTCGCGACGGCACCGCACCAGCCGACGGCCGACCGGGCCGGTTCCGTCACCACGGCGACGGCGGCCCCGGTCACCGCGGCCATCGCTATGGCGGGCAGCAACAGCACGCGCGAGTACGGGAGTTCACGGCGACCGGGAGGAGATTGAACACTCACCATGTGGGCCCTCGGAAAGAGATCGGCTGGGTGTCGGGGGTGTTTGTGGGGGGAAACGTCATGGGTATGTCGGGATCTTCTGCGTGTTTGGGAACAAGCGCACGAATACCCCTCAACTCGGTGCGCTGCGGGCGAGCTTAGTCCGACCGGGTCATCGCTGTGTCATATTCAGCAAGCGCCTGAAACCGGACGCGCGGGGAGAGTACGCTCGTCTCCATTTGCACGCTGAGCCCTCACTCGAACACAGCGCGTCACGGCGTACAGGCGTGCGAGCGCCACTCACCGTGACGAGCGGAGCGCCCGCGAAAGGGTGGCGGGAGGGAGCTTTCAGGCCCCGGCGATGCGTAGCGCGGCGTCCGCCGTCGCCTCGGCGAAGGCGGACACGGGCCGCTCCGGGTCCGAGCGGTGCACGAGGATGACGCTCTCGATCAGCCCGAACACCAGGTCCGTACGCAGCTCGAGCGCGCTCTTGGCGAGCGCGCCGCCGGCCGCCGTGGCGGCGATCAACTGCCGGTAGGCGTCCTTGAGTTCGGCGCGCACGGCGTGGAAGCCGGCGAACCGCTCGGCGCGCACTTCGGGCAGCAGGTAGAGCCCGCCGAGGTTGTGCGGTCCGCCGCACAGCACCTCCACGTCCGCCCGGCACAGCTCCCACAGCCGGTCCTCGGCCGGGGCGGTGTCGTCGGCCAGGAGTTCCCGGGCGTACGCGAGGGAAGGCGTGACCGTGGACTCCAGGAGCCGGGCGAGCAGCTCCTCCTTGCCGGAGACGTAGTGGTACATGGACGCCTGGCGCATGCCGGCGCGCTCGGCGACGGCCCGGGTGGAGGTGGCCGCGTAGCCGAGGGTGGTGAACAACTCCGCGGCGGCCGCGAGGAGTTCCTCACGCGGCTCCAGTCCGCTGTCCGGCCGCTGCGCGGCTCGCGGCCTGCCGACCCGTCGGCCCGGGCGTGCGCCTGCTGTCCCCATGCCGTCGATCCTCGCACACCACCGGCCCCGGTGATCTTCGTGAGGGTCCGGTAACCGAGCGGCAACGCGGGGGCAATGCCGGCGACCCGCCGCCCGCCTAATTTCTGTCACGCGACAGAAATAGACCGGAGCCCGAGACCAGAGCCGGAGGTCCCGCGATGGCGACACAGACCACTTACGGAGCCCGCGCCCACGCACGCGCCCAGGAGGGCGCCCGCGCCGAGGCCATGCCCGTCGTCCCGGCGCGGGACTGGCCGGCCCCGCCCTGCGAGGCGGGCCACCTGGTGTGGGCCGAGACGGTGGCGGGCGGCAACTACACGCACCGGGTCCTGGCCCGCGGCACCGAGCTGCGCCTGACCGACCCGCGCGGCGAAGCCTGCGCCCACCTGCTCCTGTACGCGGCCGACCGGCCCTGGGAGCGGCTGAACGTCGCCGACACGGTGAAGGTCCAGTGGAACGCCTACCTCGGCGAGGGGCAGCTGCTGCTGTCCGACCAGGGCCGGGTCCTCGCCTCGGTCGTCGCCGACACCTCCGGCCGGCACGACGCGCTGTGCGGCACCTCGACGCTCGTCCGCAACACCGAGCGCTACGGCGACGGCACCCCGCAGGGCCCCTCCCCCGCCGGCCGCGAGCTGTTCAAACTGGCGGCCGCCAAGAACGGCCTGGAACCCCGGGACCTGCCGCCCTCGCTCTCCTTCTTCCAGGGTGTGGAGGTGGGCGAGGACGGCGTCCTCGGCTTCACCGGCTCGGCCGGCCCCGGCGGCAGCGTGACCCTGCGCGCCGAGCAGGACGTCACCGTCCTCGTCGCGAACGTGCCGCACCCGGCCGACCCGCGCCCCGAGTACGTCAGCACCCCGCTGGAGGTGCTCGCCTGGCGCGCCGAGGCGACCGGCCCGGGCGACCCCCGGTGGGACGCCACCCCCGAAGGCCGCCGCGCCTTCCTCAACACCGCCGAATTCCTCGCCGCGAGGGGGCTCGCATGAGCACGCACACCCGCCCGAGCACGCGCACGGCGGTCGTCCCCGCACGCGCCGCCTGGTCCTGCGTCGTCCGCGCCGGCGAGACGCTCACCATCACCGACCTGCACGGCAACCAGGCCGTCGACTTCCTCGTGTACGACGCCCACGACACCTCCATCCGCTACAGCGCGCCCGACACGATCCACGCGCAGGGCGGCATCTTCCTGACCACGGGCAGTGTGCTCATGTCCAACGAACACACCCCGCTGATGAGCGTGGCCGCCGACGAGGTCGGCCGGCACGACACGGTCGGCGGCGCCTGCTCCAAGGAGTCGAACACCCTGCGGTACGGCCACCACACCTGGTCGCAGCACGCGTGCGTGGACAACTTCCTCGCCGAGGGCGCCAAGTACGGCCTCGGCAAGCGCGACCTCGTCTCCAACATCAACTGGTACATGAACGTGCCGGTCGAGAAGGACGGCACCCTCGGCATCGTCGACGGCCTCTCCGCCCCGGGCCTGAAGCTCACCCTGCTCGCCGAACGCGACGTACTCGTCCTGGTCTCCAACTGCCCGCAGATCAACAACCCGTGCAACGGCTTCGAGCCGACGGCGGTGGAGATGACGATCACCGAGGCGGGCACCGCATGAGCTTCGACACCCTCCTGGTCGCCAACCGGGGCGAGATAGCGGTCCGGATCATCCGCACCGCCCGCGAACTCGGCCTGCGCACGGTCGCCGTGCACTCCGACCCGGACCGCTCCGCGCCCCATGTCCGGCTCGCCGACGAGGCGGTGCGGCTGGGCCCGGCGCCCGCGAAGGAGTCGTACCTCGACGCCGAGCTGGTGCTGAAGGCGGCCAAGGACACCGGCGCGGGCGCGATCCACCCCGGCTACGGCTTCCTGTCCGAGGACGCGTCCTTCGCCCGCCGCTGCGAGGACGCCGGAATCGTGTTCGTGGGTCCCACGCCCGGCCAGTTGGAGCTGTTCGGCGCCAAGCACACGGCCCGGGCGGCGGCCGAGGCGGCCGGGGTGCCGCTGGCCCCGGGGACGGGTCTGCTGGCCTCGCTCGACGAGGCACTCGCCCAGGCCGCCGGGATCGGCTATCCGGTGATGCTCAAGGCGACCGGCGGCGGCGGCGGCATCGGCATGTCGGCCTGCCACTCCGCCGACGCGCTGGCCGACGCCTGGGAGCGCGTGCAGCGCGTCGCCGCCGCCTCCTTCTCCTCCGCCGGCGTCTTCCTGGAGCGGCTGGTCGAGCACGCCCGCCATGTCGAGGTGCAGGTCTTCGGCGACGGCGCGGGCCGGGTGGTCACCTTCGGCGACCGCGACTGCTCCCTCCAGCGCCGCAACCAGAAGGTCGTCGAGGAGGCACCGGCACCGGGACTTCCGGCGCCCGTACGCGCACGACTCGCCGCCGCCGCCCGCGATCTGTGCGCCTCGGTCGGTTACCGCTCCGCCGGAACCGTCGAGTTCGTCTACGACGCCGCCCGCGAGGAGGCGTACTTCCTGGAGGTCAACACCCGCCTCCAGGTGGAGCACCCGGTCACCGAGGAGATCCACGGCGTCGACCTGGTCGCCTGGATGCTGCGCCTGGCGCGCGGCGAGCGGGACGTCGTGCGCGAGCCCGGCGCGCCGCGCGGCCACGCCGTCGAGGCCCGCCTCTACGCCGAGGACCCGTCCCGCGAGCACCGGCCGAGCGCGGGCCTGCTGACCCGGGTCGAGTTCCCGCCGGGCGTCCGCGTCGACGGCTGGGTGGAGACCGGCACCGAGGTGACGACGTCGTACGACCCCCTGCTCGCGAAGGTCGTCGCGTACGGCTCCGACCGGGCGCACGCCCTGCGGCGGCTGGACGAGGCGCTGGCCCGCACCCGCGTCGACGGCATCGAGACCAACCTGGGCCTGGTCCGGGCGGCACTCGCGGACCACGCCTTCCGCGGGGCCACGCACTCCACGGCGACCCTGGCCGGGGTGAGCGACCCGACCCCCCGCGTCGAGGTCGTCTCCGGCGGCACGCTCACCACCGTGCAGGACTGGCCGGGCCGCACCGGCCACTGGCAGGTCGGCGTACCCCCGTGCGGCCCGATGGACGACCTGTCCTTCCGGCTCGGCAACCGGGCGCTCGGCAACCAGGAGGGCGCGCCGGGCCTCGAGTGCACCCTCCAGGGCCCGTCGCTGAGGTTCACGCACCCGACGACGGTGTGCGTGACGGGCGCCCCGGCCCCGGTCACCGTGGACGGCACCCCGGTCGCCCAGTGGGAGCCGGTGACGGTCCCGGCGGGGGCGGTCCTGGAGGTCGGCGCGCCCCGCGCACACGGCCTGCGCACCTACGTCCTGCTCGCCGGCGGTCTCGACGTGCCCGCGTTCCTCGGCAGCGCGAGCACCTTCACCCTGGGCCGCTTCGGCGGACACGGCGGCCGGGCGCTGCGCACCGGCGACGTCCTGCACGGCGGAACGGTGGCCGAGGGGCGGCCGGTGCCGCCGCAGGACCGCCCGGACTTCACCGCCGTATGGCACGTCAAGGCCGTCGAAGGCCCGCACGCAGCCCCGGAGTTCTTCACCGAGGACGACATCCGCGACTTCTACGCCGCCGACTGGAAGGTCCACTTCAACTCGGCGCGCACCGGTGTCCGCCTGGTCGGCCCGAAGCCGCGCTGGGCCCGCACCGACGGCGGCGAGGCGGGCCTGCACCCGTCCAACATCCACGACACCCCGTACTCCGTCGGCGCCGTCGACTACACAGGCGACATGCCGGTGCTGCTCGGCCCGGACGGCCCGTCGCTCGGCGGGTTCGTCTGCCCGGCGACCGTGCTCAGCGCCGAGCGGTGGAAGCTGGGCCAGCTGCGCCCCGGCGACACCGTGCGCTTCGCGCCGGTCCGGATCGACGGCTCGCCCCGCGAGGCCATCGTCGACGGCGGCATCCTCGCCCGGGACGGCGACGTGACGTTCCGGCGCAGCGGCGACGACAACCTGCTGGTCGAGTTCGGCCCCATGCAGCTCGACCTGGCGCTGCGCCTGCGCGTCCACGCGCTGATGGAGGCGGTGACCGAGGAGGGTCCGGAGGGGATCACGGACCTCACGCCGGGCATCCGCTCGCTCCAGATCCGGACCGACCCGCGCCGCCTCGCCCAGCCCGAACTCCTCGCCGCCGTACGGGTGATCGCCGCGTCCCTGCCGCCGAGCGACCAGTTGGTGGTGCCCTCCCGCACGGTCCACCTCCCGCTGTCCTGGGACGACCCGGCGACCCGGGAGGCGATCGACCGGTACATGGCGGGCGTGCGCGACGACGCGCCCTGGTGCCCGTGGAACATCGAGTTCATCCGCCGCGTCAACGGGCTGCCGTCGGTGGACGACGTGTACCGCACGGTCTTCGACGCCGAATACCTCGTCCTGGGCCTCGGCGACGTGTACCTGGGCGCCCCCGTGGCCACGCCCCTCGACCCCCGCCACCGCCTGGTGACGACGAAGTACAACCCGGCCCGCACGTGGACGGCGGAGAACTCCGTCGGCATCGGCGGGGCGTACCTGTGCGTGTACGGCATGGAGGGTCCCGGCGGCTACCAGTTCGTGGGCCGGACGACCCAGGTGTGGTCGGGCTGGCAGCAGCGCGGCGCGTTCGAGCCGGGCTCGCCCTGGCTGCTGCGCTTCTTCGACCGGATCAGGTGGTACCCGGTGGACGCCGACGAACTCCTCGACCTGCGCGCCGACATCACGTCCGGCCGCTTCGTGCCCCGCATCGAGGAGGGCACCTTCTCACTGGCCGAGTACCAGGCCTTCCTGGCCGAGAACGCCGAGTCCATCGCGGAGTTCGGGAACCGGCAGCGCACGGCGTTCGGCGCGGAGCGGGACGCGTGGGAGGCGGCGGGCGAGTTCACCCGGGCACAGGCTGCCGACGCGCCGGCCGCGCCCGCCGCGGAGGTGACCGTCCCGGCGGGCGGACGCCTCGTCGAGGCCGAGTTCGCCGCGTCCGTCTGGCAGCTGAACGTCGAGCCCGGCGACACGGTGACGGCCGGCCAGCCGCTGCTCGCCCTGGAGGCGATGAAAATGGAGTCCCGGGTGCACGCACCGGTGGACGGCGTGGTGGACAGGATCCTCGCCAGGCCCGGGGACCAGGTGGAGGCGGGCACGGCCCTGCTCGTCCTCGCCCCGGCGCCGGCCTGACCGCTCCCGTACCCGCTCCCCCGGCTCCCGCCCGCCCACCGGGAGCTGCCGACCCGACAGCCTCCGTCGCCGCACGGGCGACTCCGGCCCGCGAACCGAAAGTCGAGGATCACCGCATGTCCAGCACACTCTCCCGGGTCCGCGCCGCCTACGCCCGGATCGAGACCGTGGACCGCCCCGAGATCTGGATCGGCCTGCGCCCGCGGGCGGACGTCGAGGCGGAGGCCCGGGCGATCGACGACCGGCTGTCCCGGGGCGAACGGCTTCCGCTCGCCGGACGCCTGTGCGCCGTCAAGGGCAACATCGACGTGGCCGGCCTGCCCACCACCGCCGGCTGCCCCTCGTACGCCTACCAGCCACGGGTAGACGCGCCGGCCGTCGCCCGCCTCCGCGCGGCGGGCGCGCTCGTGCTGGGCACCACCAATCTGGACCAGTTCGCGACGGGCCTGGTCGGCACCCGCTCCCCGCACGGCGCCGTACGGGGCGCGCACGACCCGGCCAGGATCAGCGGCGGCTCCAGCTCCGGCTCGGCCGTCGCCGTGGCCCTCGGCATCGTCGACCTCGCGCTGGGCACCGACACCGCGGGCTCGGGCCGGGTGCCGGCCGCCTTCAACGGCATCGTGGGCCTCAAGCCCACCCGGGGCCTGGTCCCGACGGCGGGCGTGGTCCCCGCCTGCGCCTCGCTGGACTGCGTGACCGTCTTCGCCCGGACGCTTCCCGAGGCCGAGCAGGCCCTGGCGTACCTGGCGTCCCCGGCCGGCCGCGACCTGCCGCCGCTGCCCCGGCGCGCGCCGGGCCCGTGGCGGATCGCGGTCGCGGCGACGGATCAGCTCGGCGAGCTGGACGAGGGCTGGGCACAGGCCTACGAGGCCGCGGTGGACCGGCTGGTCGCCTCCGGCGCCTCGGTGCGCACCCTCGACCTCACGCCGTTCACCGAGGCGGCCGCGATGCTCTACGAGGGCGCCTTCGTCGCCGAGCGCTACACCGCCGTGGGGAGCTTTGTCGACAAGGCGATCAGCGAAGGGGACGCGTCCCTCGATCCCACGGTCGCCGGCATCATCACCCGCGCCCGGGACATCCCGGCCCACCGGCTGTTCGCCGACATCGAGCGGCTGGCCGTCCTGCGCGCCCGCGCCGACACCGAACTCGCCGACGCGGACGCGCTGCTGCTGCCCACCGCCCCCGGCCATCCCACACTCGCCGAGGTGGCCGCCGACCCGCTGGGGGCCAACGCGCGCCTGGGCCGCTTCACCAACTCCACGAACCTCTTCGACCAGGCGGCCGTCGCCGTCCCGGCGGGCGAGGCGAACGGCCTCCCGTTCGGCGTGATGCTCATCGGTCCGGCCTTCACGGACGAGCGGCTGGCAAGGATCGCCGCACTGCTGGAGCCGGAGACGCGCCTGTCGGTGGTGGGCGCGCACCTGTCCGGCCAGCCCCTCAACCCCCAGCTGCTGTCCCTGGGCGCCCGCCTCGACCGGACGACCACCACGGCGCCGGTCTACCGCCTGCACGCCCTGCGCACCGACCCGCCCAAGCCGGGCCTGGTCCACGTGGGCGAGGGCGGGAGCCCGATCGAGACGGAGGTGTGGCGCCTTCCGGCCGAGGGTCTGGGCCGCCTGCTGAGCGTGCTCCCCCGCCCGATGACACTCGGCAGCGTGGAACTGGCCGACGGCAGCCGGGTGCCCGGGTTCCTGTGCGAGCCGGGCGCCCTGGAAGGCGCGCCCGACATCACCGAGTACGGGGGCTGGCGCACGTACCTGAACCGCTGACCCCCGCCGAGGGGCGCGGGGAACCACGCGACCGGCCACGGACCACCCGCGTCTCCCCGTGCCGCTGCGCCCGCCACCGCCCGGTCCGTCAGCCCACCGACGAGTAGGCCACAACCCCCCGCAGCAGCTGGTCGACCGCCTTGCGCGCGTTCTTCGCCACCGTCGAACTCCCGGCGGGCGCCGCCGCCGAGATCTGTCCCAGCACGTCGATCACCTGCTTGCACCACCGCACGAAGTCCCCCGCCGGCATCTCCACCTCGCGCAGCACCTCGTCCAGACCCTTGCCGTCGGCCCACATGTACGCGGCCCAGGCGAACCCGAGGTCGGGCTCGCGCTGGCCCACGCCCTCGGTCTGGCTGATCCGGAAGTCCTCCTCCAGGGCGTCCAGTCGTCCCCAGATCCGCACCGTCTCCCCGAGCGCGGCCTTCGCCTTGCCGGAGGGCAGCTTGGGCGCCATCGCGTCGTCGCTGAGCCGCGCCTCGTACACCAGCGCCGAGACGCACGCCGCGAGTTCGGCGGGGCTGAGCCCTTCCCACACGCCCTCCCGCAGGCACTCGCTGGCCAGCAGGTCGAGTTCGCCGTAGAGCCGGGCGAGGCGTTTGCCGTGCTCGGTGACCTCGTCGCCGCGCAGATAGTCCAGCTCGGTCAGCAGCGCCACGATCCGGTCGAAGGTACGGGCGATCGTGTTCGTGCGGCCCTCGATGCGCCGCTCCAGCTGCGAGGTGTCCCGCAGCAGCCGGTAGTAGCGCTCGGCCCAGCGGGCGTGGTCCTCCCGGTCGTCGCAGCCGTGGCACGGGTGGGCCCGGATCGCGGTCCGCAGCCGGGCGATCTCCCGGTCGTCGGCGGCCTGGGACCGCTGCTTGCGGGCCCGCTCCGGCGGGATGTGCCCGGCCTTGGTGCGCAGCGCGGAGGCCAGGTCCCGACGGGACTGCGGGGAGCGCGGGTTGAAGGACTTCGGGATCCGCATCCGCTCCAACGCCTCGACGGGCACCGGGAAGTCGATCGACGCGAGCCGCTTGACCTGGCGCTCGGCGGTCAGCACCAGCGGGCGCGGACCGTCGTGGTGCTCGAAACCCCGGTGGCCGTTGGACCGCCCGGCCGGCAGCCCCGGGTCCAGCACCAGCGCCAGGCCCGCGAACTTGCCCGTCGGGACGTGGATGACGTCACCGGGCTTCAGCTTCTCCAGGGCGACGGCCGCCTCCGCCCGGCGCTGCGCCGCGCCCTGCTTGGCCAGCTCGGTCTCCCGGTCCTTGAGTTCGCGGCGCAGCCGCGCGTACTCCTCGAAGTCGCCGAGGTGGCAGGTCATGGAGGCCTTGTAGCCCTCCAGTCCCTCCTCGTTGCGCTGCACCTGCCGGGAGATCCCGACGACCGACTTGTCGGCCTGGAACTGCGCGAAGGACGTCTCCAGCAGTTCGCGCGAGCGGTGCCGGCCGAACTGCTCGACCAGGTTGACCGCCATGTTGTACGACGGCTTGAAGCTGGAGCGCAGCGGGTACGTGCGCGTGCCGGCCAGTCCCGCCAGGTGGTCGGGGCTGATCCCGCGCTGCCACAGCACCACCGCGTGGCCCTCGATGTCGATCCCGCGCCGGCCCGCGCGCCCCGTCAGCTGCGTGTACTCGCCGGGGGTGATGTCGGCGTGCTGCTCGCCGTTCCACTTGACGAGCTTCTCCAGCACCACCGACCGGGCGGGCATGTTGATGCCCAGCGCCAGCGTCTCGGTGGCGAACACGGCCTTGACCAGGCCGCGCACGAACAGCTCCTCGACGACCTCCTTGAACGTCGGCAGCATGCCCGCGTGGTGGGCCGCGATACCGCGTTCCAGGCCCTCCAGCCACTCGTAGTAGCCGAGCACGTGCAGGTCCTCGGTCGGGATGGACGCGGTGCGCTCCTCGACCAGGGCGCGGACGCGTTCCCGTGCCTCGTCGTCGTTGAGCCGCAGGCCCGCGTACAGGCACTGCTGGACGGCGGCCTCGCAGGCGGCGCGGCTGAAGATGAACGTGATGGCGGGCAGCAGGCCCTCGGCGTCGAGCCGCTCGATGACCTCGGGCCGGCTCGGTGTCCACACCCGTGAGCGCTGGCGGCGCTCCCGCTCCCGGTCGGCCTCGCGCATGGCACGGCCCCGCTTGCGGTCCGGGTACGAGGGGCGGCTGGCCTCCATGCGGGCCAGCCGCGTGAGGTCCGGGTTGACGGCCTTCTTGTGGCCTTCGCCCTCCTCGAACAGGTCGTACATCCGGCGACCGGCGAGCACGTGCTGGAACAGCGGCACGGGCCGGTGCTCGGAGACGATCACCTGGGTGTCGCCGCGGACGGTGTCGAGCCAGTCGCCGAACTCCTCGGCGTTGGACACGGTGGCCGACAGCGAGACGAGCGTGACCGACTCGGGGAGGTGGATGATCACTTCCTCCCACACGGCGCCGCGGAAGCGGTCGGAGAGGTAGTGCACCTCGTCCATGACCACGTGTCCGAGGCCCAGGAGGGTCTGCGAGCCGGCGTACAGCATGTTCCGGAGCACCTCGGTGGTCATCACGACCACGGGGGCTTCGGAGTTGACGCTGTTGTCGCCGGTGAGCAGGCCGACCTTGTCCGCCCCGTAGCGGCGGCTCAGGTCGGCGTACTTCTGGTTCGACAGTGCCTTGATGGGGGTCGTGTAGAAGCACTTCTTGCCCTGCTGGAGGGCGAGGTGGACGGCGAACTCGCCGACGATCGTCTTGCCCGAGCCGGTGGGCGCGGCGACCAGCACGCCCTTCCCCGCTTCGAGCGCCTGACAGGCCTCGATCTGGAAGGGGTCGAGACCGAAGTCGTACATCTCGCGGAAGGAGGCGAGCGCGGTGGCCTGCTCGGCAGCGCGCCTGCGTGCTGCCGCGTACCGCTCGGCCGGTGAGAGGTCGTCTGTCATCGTGCTTTCGAGCGTACCGGGCCGCACTGACAACAGGACGATCATTATCCGGATCCGCCCCGGCCGGCCCCGGATCCCCGCAGTTCACAGCGCCGCGAGGCCGCACGCGGCCGTACCGGACAGGGGCCGTACCGGACAGGCGGCCGGTGCGTCGCTCGGACGCCCGGCCGCGCTCCGCGGTGCGGCGAGCGAGGCCGGGGGCCTCAGGTCACGTCGTCGTACCCGTTGACCCGCTCGCCGCTCGCCTGCTCGGGCAGCGCCCGGCTGGCCGAGACGGTCTCCACCCGGCCGATGTCCTCGGGCGTGAGGTCGAGCTCGGAGGCCTCGTCGTCGGCCGGGCCGAGCGCGTCGCGGCGCCGCCTGCGGCGGTCGTTGACCAGGGAGAAGGCGACAGCGCCGAAGTACAGCACCCAGATCGGTCCGGCGAGCGCCAGCATCGAGATGGGGTCGGTGCTCGGTGTGGCGATGGCCGCGAAGAGCGTGATGCCCAGGATCATGCCGCGCCACCAGCCGATCATGCGCTTGCCGGTGATGGCTCCGGTCAGGTTGAGGAAGATCAGCAGCAGGGGCAGCTCGAAGGAGAGCCCGAAGACCAGCACCATGCGCGTGACGAGGTCGAGCAGGTCGTCCAGGGGCAGCAGGTTGGAGACGCCGGACGGCGTGAAGTCCAGCAGGACCTTCGCCGTGGTGGGCAGGACCGCGTACGCGAAGTAGGCGCCGCCGAGGAACAGCGGGGCACCCATGCCGACGAACGCGTAGGCGTACTTCTTCTCGTGCTTGTGCAGGCCCGGCGCGACGAACGCCCACAGCTGGTACAGCCAGACCGGCGAGGCCAGGACGACACCGGCCATCAGCGACACCTTCAGCGCCAGCGTGAAGGGCATGAGCAGACCGTTGACCGTGATCTGCGCGCACGTCTCCGAGGAGGTCTTCGACAGTTCCTCGAAGGACATGTCGCAGCCGACGCTGTCGAGGATCGGCTCGGTGATGAAGTTGATGATGTCGTAGTAGAAGAAGGCGGCGACGACGGTGACGGCGACGATGGCCAGCATCGCCTTCGCGAGCCGGTTGCGGAGTTCACGAAGGTGCTCCGCGAGGGGCATCCGCCCCTCGGGATCCTTCTCCTCTTTGCGGGCGGACTTCAGCAACCCACGTTCCCATCTCGTGCGGCGGGCCGGAGGTCACCGGCCCTGCGTCAGCGCTTGGTCGTGTCCGTCGGCTCGGCGACCGGGCGCGAGCTGGTCACGTCGCCGGGAGCGGCCTGGATCGTGCGCTGAGCCGCGGACTGGTGGTCGTCCTGCGGCGGAGCCGCGGGAGCGGACGCGTTGTCCTGGCCCTCGGACTTCATCGCCTTCGCCTCGCTCTTGAGGATACGAGCGGACTTGCCGAGCGAACGCGCCATGTCGGGAAGCTTCTTGGCGCCGAACAGCAGGATGACGACGACGAGGATGAGAATGATCTCGGGGGCGCCGAGCCTTCCGAACATAAGTCTTTACCTTCTCACCGAGGCGGCTTTGAGTGGGGTGCTGTCCGACCGGTCGGACAGGTGTCCGATCGGTCGTGCGTGACAGCGATCGTAACGCTCAGGGGTGAACGCCTGGCAATCCCTGTGCGTACTCCCGGTCCGCGAATCCGGGCCTCGTTCTCCGGTCCGCGACCAGCAGCGTACCTGCCGCCACCGCCAGGATGACAGGGCGAAGTGGTCCAAAACGCAGCGCAGCCGCAACTCACAGGGAACGCCCCGGTGGGCTCACAGGGAGTCCACGGCGCGGGCCGCGCTCATCGACGCCCGCTCCAGATCCTCGGCGGCGCGGTTGATACGCCGGGTGGACTCCGACACCTGCCTGCCCAGCCGCTGCGCCTCCAGAAAGACCCGGACGGCGAGCACACCGAGAACGGCGAGACCCAGAAAACCCACAGCTACCGCGAACATCGGCCAGAACATGACGCCGAGCCTAGACCGTCCGGCACACCCCTCGTCGCTAGTGCCGCGGCAGGCAACGTTTGCCCGTCAAGGAGCGGCGTCCGGTGCGTGCTCTCGGCGCGCCGGCCGCAAGCCCTCGTACTGGATGTACTCGGGCTTTCGGCCGGTGCGGCGAGAGTGCGTGCCGGGCGTCGCGACGGGGCGAACGTTGCCTGCCACGGCACTAGAGGGTGGAGTGCAGCCGCAGCGTCCTGACACCGCCGCCGGTGAGCAGTTCGACGATCCGTTCACCGGCGGGCTTGCGCACGGAGACGCCGCACTCGGGGCAGGTGAAGGAGTAGAACGTCGTGCTGCTCGACGCGCCGATGGCCAGGCGCAGGGCGCTCGCGGCCAGCTCGAAACGGCCCCGGCAGTCCGGGCAGCCGGCTCTGAACGTCACCGGGGTCACACTTCTCATCCCGGCGAAGGCGGCGGACACCGTCATGGCCGCGCCGGACGTCGACGACTCGCTCACAGCCCTGCTCCTCTTCTTTCGTCGTTCGCCCCGGGCGCCCAGGTGGCCGCCTCCGGGGCGCCCCGGAGGCGGTGCCGAGCAGCCCGGCCGGGCTCAGCCCTTCGCCTGGGCGCGCCTACGGCTCACGTCCGCCCGTCGAACCGCCCGCCGGGCACCGCGTGCGCCTCGATCCCGTCGTACGCCGCCAGCGCCTCGCGGGCCGCCTCGCGGGCGGAGGCGGCCAGGTCGCCCGGGGAGACGATCCGGCCGTCGCGCCCGAGCCGCAGCGCCAGCCGCCGCAGGGACGTGGGATCCGGGGTGCGCAAGGTGATACGCAGCCCGCCGTCCGGAAGCTCATCCGCACTGTCGTGCGGGTAGTACTCGGCGACCCAGCGTCCGCCCGGGCCGACCTCGATGACGACCTCGGGATCCTCGGCGGCGGGCTGTACCAGCGCCTCGGACAGGTCCCGCAGCTCGATCTCGGGCGGCGCGGACGGCTCGTCGAGGATCTTGATCTCGGCGACCCGGTCGAGGCGGAACGTGCGGCGTGCCTCGGAACGCCGGCACCAGGCCTCCACATAGGTGTGCCCGACGCTGACCAGCCGGATCGGGTCGATCTCCCGCTCGGTGACCTCGTCGCGGGCGGGCGAGTAGTAGCGGATCCACAGCCGGCGCCGCTCTGAGATCGCCCGGTCGACGTCGGCGAAGACACCGCCCTCGGACTCGAAGGTCACCGACAGCCGGGAGCTGGCGCCCGCCTGCTCGCCGGCCGCGGCCTCGACCTTGGCGGTGGCGCGCAGCAGCGCCTGCCGGTCGCTCTCGCGCAGCCCGGGCAGGGTGGACACCGCGCGGGCGGCGACCAGCAGCGCGGTGGCCTCGTCGGCGGCGAGCCTGAGCGGCTCGGCGGCCTCCGCCCCGAGGGCGGCCGGGTTGTGCCACCAGATCCGCTCACCGTCGGTGTCGATGTCGAGCAGGTCGCCGCCCCGGAAGCTGGTCCCGCACATCGGCAGCACGTCGAGGTCGGAGACCAGTTCGTCCTCACTGATCCCGAAGGCGCGGGCGACGTCCTCGACGCGGGCGCCGGGCCGTTCCCGCAGATACGTCACCAAAGACAGCATCCGCCGGGTCTGGTCGATGGCGTTGCCCGGCCTGGCCGGTTTTCCCACCACGTTCTTACGCCCCCTCAGCCCTTGGCCACGGCTCGCAGCCGGTCCAGCACGTCGGCCCGCAGTTCGGCGGGCTCCAGGACCACCACGTCCGGCCCGAACTCCACCAGCCAGGCGTCCAGACCGTGCCCGTACGGAATCTCCAACTCGTCCCAGCCGTCTCCCAGTTCCCGAACCGAGGTGGCCTTCGCCCGCAGGGGGTAACCCGCGCCGGTGCGCAGCCGGATCAGCGCGGAACGGTCGGCGCTCTCCCCCGCCCAGCTGGCGACGGTCTCGCGCACGGTGACGACGTCGGGGACCGGGACCGTGAAGCGCGTGCCGCGCGAGCGCACCTTGCCGGTGATCCGGGACAGCCGGAACACTCGCTCGGCACCCCGGTCGCGGTCGTAGCCGGCCAGGTACCAGTGGCCGCGCCAGCACTCCAGCGCCCACGGCTCGACATGCCGGGGCTCGGGGTGGGCGGCGTTGGCCTTGCGGTAGTCGAAGACGACCGGGCGGCGGTCGCGGCAGGCCAGCATCAGCGGCTCGAACGCGGCCTCGTGCACGGGGATCCGGGGCTCCAGGGCGCCATGGGCCTCGTACGGGTCGACGTCCTCCGGGAGACCCGCCGCGCGCAGCTTCTGCAGGGCGCCGCTGGCGGCGCCGGCGAGCCGGGCCTGCTGCCACACCTTGGCGGCCAGCCCGAGAGCGGCGGCCTCCTCGGCGTCGAGGGTGATGGCCGGGAGGCGGTTGCTGTCGCGGCGGGCCATGTACCCGACCTCGCCGTCGAGGTTCTCGACGGTCTCGATCACCAGGCCGAGTTCGCGCAGATCATCCTTGTCCCGCTCGAACATCCGGTTGAAGGAGTCGTCCGAGCCGGCTTCCAGATAGGCCTCGATGGACTCACGCAGCTCGCGCTTGCTGAGCGGCCGCCGGGTCCCGAGCAGACACAGCGCCAGGTTCATCAGCCGCTCGGCCTTGGCAATGGCCATCGACGCCCTTCGCCTCCCTATGGTGCTTACGGACGATGACCGTACCGCTCCGTGGTGGCACGGCAAAAGCCGAGGGCCCATGCCCGGACAGGCATGGGCCCCAGCTGGTCGAGACCGGTCGTACGACGATCAGACCCCGAGGAGGTCGACCACGAAGATCAGGGTCTCGCCGGGCTTGATGGCCGGGGTCGGGCTCTGGTTGCCGTAGGCCAGGTGGGCCGGGATGGTCAGCTGGCGGCGGCCGCCGACCTTCATGCCCTGCACGCCCTGGTCCCAGCCCTTGATGACCCGGCCGCCGCCCAGCGGGAAGCGGAACGGCTGGCCGCGGTTCCAGCTGGCGTCGAACTCCTCGCCGGTGCTGAAGGCAACGCCGACGTAGTGGACGGTGACGGTCTGGCCCGCCTGCGCCACCGCGCCGTCGCCCTCCCAGATGTCCTTGATCTCCAGGTCCGCCGGGGGCTCGCCGCCCGGGAAGTCGATCTCGGGCTTGTCGATGCTCACGTCTCTAGCTCCTGCTTGTGTACGGAAAGGCAACGGGCACAGTCTTGCATCTCGACGCGGTCACATCTTCGCCAGGATGTCGACCGAGAAGACCAGCGTGGAGTCCTTCTTGATGCCGCTGCCGGCCGGCGGGCTGTCGCCGTAACCCAGCTTCGGCGGAATGGTGATGAGGACGCGGCTGCCGACCTTCTTGCCGGTCAGGCCCTGCGCCCAGCCCTTGACGACCTGCTGGAGCGAGAACGACGTCAGCGCCTTGCGGCTGTACGTCGAGTCGAACTCCTTGCCGGTGTCCCACAGCACGCCCTTGTACTGGACGAGCACGGTGTCCTCGGCGGCCACCTTGTCCCCGTCGCCCTCGATGACGTAGTTCGCCACCAGCTTCGTCGGCGCGTCGGCCTCGGGCACGTCGATGGAGGGCGCCTTGCCGTCGGTGTTGGTGCCGACCTTCGGCAGGCCGGCGTCGTCCTGCGCGACGTCGGTGCCCTCGGCGGAGCTGCTGCCGCCGAAGGTCTTCTCCACATCGACCACGAAGACCAGCGTGTCGGTGCCCTTGATGCCGGCCTGCGGCTGGCCCTGCGAGCCGTACCCCCAGGTGGGCGGCACGGAGAACTCGACGCGGCTGCCGGTCTTCTTGCCGGCCAGGGCGTACCGCCAGCCGTCGATGATGCTGCCCGCGGCCAGCTGGATGATCAGCGGCGACTTGCGGTCGTAGGAGTTGTCGAAGACCTTCGCGGTGTCCCAGATCTGGCCGAGGTAGTGCGCCTGGATGTAGTCGTTCTCGGCGATCGTGGTGCCGCTGCCGGCGACGACCGTCTTGACCGCCAGTTGCTTCGACGGGTCGCCGCTGCCCTTGGCGACGGTCGGCTTCTCACCGGTCTTCGTGCCCGCGGTGATCGCCGGCAGCGGCCCGTCGACGATCTTCGGCGGCGGCGCGGACGATCCCGAGGGGGACGCCGAGGGAGACGCGCTGTCGCTCGCCTTGCTCGAGTCGGACTTGTCGTCGCCGCACGCGGCGAGCGTGGCAAGTCCTGCGGGAACGGCGATGAGGAGTGAGCGTCGGCGCACGGTGGGGGCCTCGTAATCGGTCGATCTTGTTGATGGCGTGCGCGCAACTCTACGGCGTGAGAAGGGCGCCGTACGTGTAACGTACGGCGCCCGTGTGGCGTTCCGGATATCCCTCCGGAACCTGTTGCTCACATTCCGGCGATCAGCTTCTCCACCCGTTCGTCCACCGAACGGAACGGGTCCTTGCACAACACGGTGCGCTGCGCCTGGTCGTTGAGCTTGAGATGCACCCAGTCGACCGTGAAGTCCCGGCGCTGCTCCTGCGCCCGCCGGATGAAGTCGCCACGCAGCCGCGCCCGAGTGGTCTGCGGGGGAACCGACTTGCCCTCGAAGATCTTCAAGTCGTTGCAGATCCGGGCGGCTTGGCCTTTCCTCTCCAGCAGGTAGTACAGGCCACGACGGCGGTGGATGTCGTGGTAGGCGAGGTCTATCTGCGCGACCCGCGGGTGGGACATGGTCATGTTGTGCTTGGCCCGGTACCGCTCGATGAGCTTGTACTTCATGACCCAGTCGATCTCGGTGCCGATCCGGTCGAGATCCTCGGCCTCGATCGCGTCGAGCGTGCGGCCCCACAGCTCCAGGACCTGCTCGACGGTGCCGGTGCGGATACCCCGGCGCTCGCAGAAGTCCACGGCCTTCTCGAAGTACTCGCGCTGCACCTCCAGCGCGGAGGCCTCCCGGCCGCTGGCCAGACGCACCTTGCGCCGGCCGGTGATGTCGTGGCTGACCTCGCGGATCGCCCGGATCGGGTTCTCCAGGGTGAGGTCCCGCATCACGGTGCCCGCCTCGATCATGCGCAGCACCAGGTCGGTGGCGCCCACCTTCAGCAGGTTCGTCGTCTCGGACATGTTCGAGTCGCCCACGATGACGTGCAGGCGGCGGTAGCGCTCGGCGTCCGCGTGCGGCTCGTCGCGGGTGTTGATGATCGGCCGGGAGCGGGTCGTCGCCGAGGAGACCCCCTCCCAGATGTGCTCGGCCCGCTGGCTGACGCAGTACACCGCGCCGCGCGGGGTCTGCAGCACCTTGCCCGCACCGCACAGGAGCTGGCGGGTGACGAGGAACGGGATGAGGATGTCCGCGAGCCGGGAGAACTCGCCGTGGCGTGCCACCAGATAGTTCTCGTGGCAGCCGTACGAGTTGCCGGCCGAGTCGGTGTTGTTCTTGAAGAGGTAGACGTCGCCCGCGATTCCCTCCTCGTGCAGGCGTCGTTCGGCGTCCACCAGGAGTCCTTCGAGAATGCGCTCGCCTGCTTTGTCGTGCGTGACCAGTTCGGTCACATTGTCACATTCGGGGGTCGCGTATTCCGGATGTGACCCGACGTCGAGATAGAGGCGGGCGCCGTTTCGCAGAAAGACGTTGCTACTGCGGCCCCATGACACGACACGGCGGAAGAGGTACCGCGCCACCTCGTCGGGAGACAGGCGTCGCTGTCCCCTGAACGTACACGTGACGCCGTACTCGTTCTCCAGCCCGAAAATGCGGCGGTCCATGAGTGAACATTACGCCCGATCCCCCGAGCTGAAACGGGGTTCGACAGCACGGTTTGGATCATTTTCCGATGAAGCCGCAACCACCGCTCCCCCACCGGGTACTGCGAGCACTCGCCCCGTGGCCAGCAGAACCACCAGCGACACGGCCCCCGCGGCCCCCGGCACGGCGAAGCCCCACAGGGTCCCGCCCGCCTCCACGACCGGCCCGGTGAGGCCCGTTCCGACCGACGTCCCCACCGTGAACGTCGTCACGAGCCAGGAGAACGCCTCGGTGACCGTCCCGCGCGGCGCGTGCCGGTCGACCAGGACGAACGCGCAGGCGATGACGGGCGCGAGGAACACCCCCGCGAGCACCGTCAGCAGCGTCATGGCCACCGCTCCCGGCAGCAGCGTCAGCGGCACGTAACACACCGCCAGAAGAGCCACCAGGGCCTGAAGTCGCCGGGCCGGCTCGCCCGTCCACCGCCGCGCCCCGTAGAAGAGACCGCCGACCAGGGCACCCAGCCCCACGCCCGCCATCAGCCAGCCGTACACCACGTCGCCGCCGTGGTCGTCCGCGTACGCCACGGACGCCACGGTGATGGAGCCGAGCGCGATCCCGACGAACAACAGCGCGCCGAGCAGCGCCAGCAGTCCGGGCGAGCGCAGCGCGCCGAGCCAGTGCGCCTCGCGCGGCGCCGAACGCCACGCGCGCGAGGGCGGCGACACGGCCACGGACAGCGCGCCGAGCACCCCGATGACGTTCAGGACGAGCAGCGCGCCCCGCTCGGACCACAGCGACGCACACAGGGTCACCAGCAAGGGCCCGACCGTGAACATGACTTCCTGCGCGATGGCGTCCATGGCGTACGCCGTGTGCACCTGGTCCTCCTTGCGCAGGACGCTCGGCCACAGCGCGCGCAGACCGCCCTCCAGGGGCGGCGTGAAGAGCCCGGCGGCCACCACGGCCGCGTAGGCGAGCGGCAGCGGCCCGGTGCCGGCGAAGGCGAAGACGGCCATCGACAGGGCCGACAGCACCGCGGCGGACAGCTGGACGCGGGGCTGGCCCTTGAGGTCCACCAGCCGTCCCAGGACGGGCTGCCCCACGGCGTTGGCGACCCCGTAGGCGGCCACGAGCCCCCCGGCCAGGCTGTACGTGCCGCCCTCCGCGCGGACGAACAGCACGATCGCGATCGCGGCCGTGGCGTTGGGCAGCCGCCCCACCAGCGTGCCGCCCAGCAGCCGGACGGCGTGCCTCGCCCTGAGGATCTCCAGATATCCCGCTGCCATGCCTGTGTCCTTCGCTCGCCCGGTGCGCCGGTGACGCGTGAGGTTTTACGTATAACGCCGCCTGTCATACGTACCATGTGCGCTGTTCGCCCGTCCAGACGAAAGAGCAGGCAGCCGGTGGCACCAGGCAGCACCCGCCCCACCAGCCGTGACGTCGCCCGGGCCGCGGGCGTCTCCCAGGCCGCGGTCTCCCTGGTCCTGGGCGACAAGTGGCGCGGCCGGGTCTCCGAGACGACCGCCGAGCGCGTCCGGCAGGCCGCGCGCGAACTGGGCTACCGGCCCAACCTCGCCGCCCGCAACCTGCGCCTCGGCCACACCCGCACCGTGCTCCTGGTGGTCCCCGCGCTGACCAACGAGTTCTTCGCGGGCGTCTACACCGGCGCGGCCCGGATCGCCGCCGACCACGGCTTCGGCGTGGTCCTGTACCCCTCGCCCGAGGGCATCGGCCCCGCCCGCGACCCCTTCGCCTCCGCCCAGGCCGCCCTCGACGGCGTCATCGCCTCCTCCATGGCCGCCGACGCCGTCACCGCCATCCGCGGCGACCAGCTGCCCCTGGTGATGCTGGACAGCGACCCGGCCGCCACCCTCGGCGCCGCCACCGTCAACCTGGACATCGCCGACGGCGTACGGCAACTCACCACACACCTGCTCGGCCTGGGCCACCGCCGCTTCCTGCACCTCGCCGCCGACGTGCCGTCCTGGACCTTCGAGGTACGCGCCCGCGAACTGGCCCACCGGATCGGCGCGGTCCCCGGCACGTCGGTGAGCACCACCCGCGCGCCGATCTCCATCGAGGGCGCCCAGGCCGCCACCGAGGCCGCGCTCTCCGCCCCCGGCCCCCGGCCCACCGCCCTGGTCTGCGACGACGACAAACTCGCCGCCGGCGCCTACAAGGCCCTGCGCCGCCTCGGCCTGCGCGTCCCCGACGACGTCTCCGTCACCGGCCTGGACGACCTCGCCCTCGCCACGGCCATCGACCCCGAGCTGACGACCGTACGCCTGGACGCCGAGCTGGTCGGCGAACGCGGCATGCGAGCCCTCCTGGCCGTCCTGGCGGGCCGCACGCCCGAAGCCGGGGACATTCCCGTCCAGCTGGTCGTCCGGGGCTCCACGGCACCACCCAGCGCCTCCTGAACCGCCTGCGCCCCGGCCGAGTGGTCGGCCGGGGCGCACAGAGGGTCCAAAGGGTCCAGAGGGCGAGGAGCAGGCAGCCCTACTCGTCGTCCGAGCTCTCGGCCTCGGTGCTCGCTCCGCCGGTCTCCAGCAACCGCCCGAGCTGACGGCCGACGATCCGCTTGAACTTGCGCTTCTGCGGACGCGTACGGTCCAGCACCGCCACCTCCAGGCGTTCCGCGGGGATCTCCCGCTCGCTGCCGTTGGTGTCGCGGGACAGGGCCTGGACGGCCAGCTTCAGAGCCTCCGCGAGACTCATGCCGTCCTGGTGTCGCTGGTCCAGGTAACTGCTGATCGTCTCGGCGTTGCCGCCGACCGCGACCGAGCCGTGCTCGTCCACGATCGAACCGTCGTGCGGCAACCGGTAGATCTGGTCGCCCTCGGGCGTCTCCCCCACCTCGGCGACGACCAGCTCCACCTCGTACGGCTTCTCGGCCGCGCTGGAGAAGATCGTGCCCAGCGTCTGGGCATAGACGTTGGCGAGACCGCGGGCGGTCACGTCGTCCCGGTCGTAGGTGTAACCCCGCAGGTCGGCGTAGCGCACACCGCCGATGCGCAGGTTCTCGTACTCGTTGTACTTGCCGGCGGCCGCGAAGCCGATCCGGTCGTAGATCTCGCTGAACTTGTGCAGCGCGCGGGACGGGTTCTCGCCGACGAAGACGATGCCGTCGGCGTACTGCAGCACGACCAGGCTGCGGCCACGGGCGATGCCCTTGCGGGCGTACTCCGCCCGGTCGGCCATGGCCTGCTGGGGTGAGACATAGAACGGCGTCGACACCGGTTATCCGTCCCTTTCTGTCGAAGTCACAGGATCACCTTGATAAAGACCGGGCCGCCGACTAGAGCAGGGCGGCGCGCGGGCCGTCGGGCTGCTCCAGACGCCGCTCCAGGATGGACCGGGCGATCTCGGAGGACTCCTCGTCGCCGAGCCGGCGGAAACCGTCCTCGGTGATCACGGTGACGATGGGGTAGATCCGGCGGGCGACATCGGGACCACCGGTCGCCGAGTCGTCGTCAGCCGCGTCGTACAGCGCCTGCACCACGAGCATCGTGGCCTCGGCCTCACTCAGGTCCTCACGGAAGAACTTCTTCATGGCGCCACGCGCGAAGACCGAGCCGGAACCCGTCGCCGCGAAGTTGTGCTCCTCCGAGCGACCGCCCGTGACGTCGTACGAGAAGATCCGCCCCTTGGCCCGGTCCACGTCGTACCCGGCGAACAGCGGAACCACCGCCAGCCCCTGCATCGCCATGCCGAGGTTCGAACGGATCATGGTCGACAGCCGGTTCGCCTTGCCCTCCAGCGAGAGCTGCGCCCCCTCGACCTTCTCGAAGTGCTCCAGCTCCAGCTGGAACAGCTTGACCATCTCGACGGCGAGACCGGCGGTGCCGGCGATGCCGACGGCCGAGTACTCGTCCGCCGGGAACACCTTCTCGATGTCGCGCTGCGCGATCACGTTGCCCATCGTGGCCCGCCGGTCACCGGCGAGCACGACACCGCCGGGGAAGGTCACGGCCACGATCGTGGTGCCGTGCGGCGCCTCGATCACACCCTGGGTGGGAGGCAGTTGCCGGTTCCCGGGCAGGATCTCCGGCTGGTGCTCCGACAGGAAGTCCATGAAGGACGAGGACCCAGGCGTCAGGAAGGCAGCTGGTAGACGCCCGGTGCTACGAGTGTTGGCTTCCACGCGATTCCTTCCACGTAAGCAGCAGCCCGCCTTATGGCATCGGGCCGATCCTTGAACTGCCCCAGTGCGGCATTGCAGCTGAAGCACAGTACGCCCCGGACCCTACCCGTGTCGTGGCAGTGATCCACATGCTCCGCAGGGGCGGCAAGACATACGCGACAGATTCCTTGCTGCTCCGCGACCATCGCGTCCGACTCGGCCGGTGTGAGGCCGTACTTCCGCCGGAAGCAGCTCACCCGGTTTCGCTCGGCCCGGCACTCCCGGCAATAGCTCGCCCAGCCATCCGAGGACGACGTGTTGCGCTCCCACCGCGAGTGAGGCTTCGCCTCCTCACACCGGGGGCAGCGCTTGTGCCCGCTCGGGACCGGCACCTTGACGCGCACCGACTTGCCCTTGGCCTCCTGGCGCTGCCGGTAGTACTCGGCTGAGCACTCCCGGCAGTACGCCTGGAGACCGTCAGGCATCGACTTGTTGCCGGCGAAAGCCGTCCGCGGCAAGTACTCCTTGCATCGCGAGCGGCGTCTCGCCTCCGACGAATCGACCACCCAGACCCCCCGACTTCACCTTCAGTTCGAAGGCAAAATCACTGCCCACCCTTCTGAACGAAGGACCTCACGAAATCCTCGGCGTTCTCTTCGAGCACATCATCGATTTCGTCCAGGACGGAGTCCACGTCGTCGCTGAGCTTCTCCTGGCGCTCCTTGAGGTCTTCGGATGCCTGCGCCTCGGGCGCCTCCTCGACCTCCTCGGTGTTGCGCGTCGCCTTCTGCTGTCCGCCGCCGGTGTCCTTGGTCGCCATAACCCCTCACCCCGCTCGGTTCGACGTTCTTGATCAGACCCTACAAGCAGGGTCCGACATCGGCCCCGCAGTTCCTCAACGTACGGGGGCCATCTCGATGATTCCCGTCGGGCGGGATTTCCACCCTGTCCGGGCACCCGCGCTGAGTGCCTCCTCAGTTGCCGGAGAGCACCCTGACCAGGTCTTCCGCCGTGCGGCAGCGGTCCAGGAGCTCCTTGACGTGATTACGCGTTCCGCGAAGCGGTTCCAGGGTTGGGACCCGCTGGAGCGAGTCCCGGCCCGGCAGATCGAAGATCACGGAGTCCCAGGACGCCGCCGCCACGTCGTCCGCGTACTGCTCCAGGCACCGTCCGCGGAAGTAGGCACGGGTGTCCTCAGGCGGCTTCGTACGGGCCCGCTCCACCTCACCCTCGTCCAGCAGCCGCTTGATGCGGCCGCGGGCCGCCAGACGGTTGTAGAGGCCCTTGTCGGGGCGCACGTCGGCGTACTGGAGGTCGACCAGGTGCAGCCGCGCCGCGTCCCAGTCCAGGTCGTCACGGCGCCGGTAGCCCTCCATGAGCTCCCGCTTGGCGACCCAGTCCAGCTCGCCGGCCAGGCTCATCGGGTCGTGCTCCAGGCGGTTGAGGGTGTCCTCCCAGCGGGCCAGGACGTCCTTGGTCTGGTCGTCGGCGTCCGCGCCGTACCGCTCCTCGACGTACTTGCGCGACAGCTCGAAGTACTCCATCTGCAACTGGACCGCGGTCAGCGTCCGGCCGCTGCGGAGCGTGACCAGGCGCTTGAGCGTCGGGTCGTGGGAGACCTGGTGGAGCGTACGCACGGGCTGGTCGACAGCCAGGTCGACGGCGATGAAGCCGTCCTCGATCATGGACAGGACCAGCGCCGTCGTGCCCAGTTTCAGGTAGGTCGAGATCTCCGAGAGGTTCGCGTCGCCGATGATCACGTGCAGGCGGCGGTACTTCTCGGCGTCGGCGTGCGGTTCGTCGCGGGTGTTGATGATGGGGCGCTTGAGGGTGGTCTCGAGGCCGACCTCCACCTCGAAGTAGTCCGCGCGCTGGCTGAGCTGGAACCCGTGCTCGTGCCCGTCCTGGCCGATGCCGACGCGGCCCGCTCCGGCGAAGACCTGGCGGGACACGAAGAACGGCGTGAGGTGGCGCACGATGTCCGAGAAGGGGGTCTCCCGCTTCATCAGGTAGTTCTCGTGCGTGCCGTAGGACGCGCCCTTGTTGTCGGTGTTGTTCTTGTACAGGTGGATCGGCTGCGCGCCGGGCAGCTGGGCGGCCCGTTCCGCCGCCTCCGCCATGATCCGCTCGCCGGCCTTGTCCCAGAGGACGGCGTCGCGCGGGTTGGTCACCTCGGGGGCGCTGTATTCGGGGTGTGCGTGGTCGACGTAGAGCCGCGCGCCGTTGGTGAGGATCACGTTGGCGAGGCCGATGTCCTCATCGGTGAGCTGGCTGGAGTCGGCGACCTCGCGGGCGAGGTCGAAGCCCCGCGCGTCCCGCAGCGGATTCTCCTCCTCGAAGTCCCAGCGGGCCCGGCGGGCCCGGTGCATCGCCGCCGCGTAGGCGTTGACGATCTGGGACGAGGTGAGCATGGCATTGGCGTTCGGGTGGCCGGGGACGGAGATCCCGTACTCCGTCTCGATGCCCATTACTCGCCGTACGGTCATGCGGCCCTCCTTGCCCGGCGGCGCCCTCGGTCGGGGGCACCGCTCAAGTACCGCTGGCGCTCCGGTGCGTGTGCGGTGCCCGTCCCCGCACTCCGCGACTCGGCGGTACCGAAGAGCCTAGAACGCCTCTGCGCTGGTGGGGAGATCATTTGCGTCATTGCCTTGCTCCAGCAGTGTCCCGAAAAACAGTCGGCTGCGGGTACCCGGTGAGGGCACCCGCAGCCGCCCTGCCTTTTACAGGTACTGACCGGTGTTCGCCACCGTGTCGATGGAGCGTCCGGTGTCCGCGCCCTGCTTTCCGGTGATGAGCGTACGGATGTAGACGATCCGTTCGCCCTTCTTGCCGGAGATCCGGGCCCAGTCGTCCGGGTTGGTGGTGTTCGGCAGGTCCTCGTTCTCCTTGAACTCGTCCACGCAGGCCTGGAGGAGGTGGGAGACGCGAAGGCCCTTCTGGCTGTGCTCCAGGAAGTCCTTGATCGCCATCTTCTTGGCGCGGCCCACGATGTTCTCGATCATGGCACCGGAGTTGAAGTCCTTGAAGTAAAGGACCTCCTTGTCGCCATTGGCGTAGGTGACCTCCAGGAAGCGGTTCTCCTCGGATTCGGCGTACATGTGTTCCACGGCCGTCTGGATCATGCTCTGGACGGTGGTGGTCCGGCTGCCGCCGTGCTCGCCGAGGTCGTCGGAGTGCAGCGGGAGGCGCTCGGTCAGGTACTTGCCGAAGATGTCCTTGGCCGCTTCGGCGTCCGGACGCTCGATCTTGATCTTCACGTCGAGCCGGCCGGGCCGCAGGATGGCGGGGTCGATCATGTCCTCACGGTTGGAGGCACCGATCACGACCACGTTCTGCAGGCCCTCCACGCCGTCGATCTCGGCGAGCAGCTGCGGGACGATCGTGTTCTCGACGTCCGAGCTGACACCCGAGCCTCGGGTGCGGAAGAGGGACTCCATCTCGTCGAAGAAGACGATGACGGGGGTGCCCTCGCTGGCCTTCTCCCGAGCACGCTGGAAGACGAGGCGGATCTGCCGCTCGGTCTCACCGACGTACTTGTTCAGGAGCTCGGGGCCCTTGATGTTGAGGAAGAAGCTCTTGCCGGTGGCCTGGCCGGTGACCTCGGCGACCTTCTTGGCCAGCGAGTTGGCGACGGCCTTGGCGATGAGCGTCTTGCCGCATCCGGGCGGTCCGTACAGGAGGACGCCCTTGGGCGGGCGCAGTTCGTGCTCCTTGAACAGGTCCGGATACAGGTACGGGAGCTCGACGGCGTCGCGGATGGCCTCGATCTGACCCCCCAGTCCGCCGATCTGCTCGTAGCCGATGTCCGGGACCTCTTCGAGGACGAGTTCCTCGACCTCGCTCTTGGGAACGACCTCGTAGACATAGCCGGAGCGGGGTTCGAGCAGCAGGGCGTCGCCGGGACGGATGGTGATGTCCAGCAGTGGCTCGGCGAGCCGTACCACCCGTTCCTCGTCGGTGTGCCCCACCACAAGGGCGCGCTCGCCGTCCTCGAGGATCTCCTTGAGGGTGACGATGTCGCCGACGCTCTCGTACTCCATGGCCTCGACCACGTTGAGAGCTTCGTTCAGCATGACTTCCTGGCCGCGCCGGAGCCCTTCGAGCTCCACGCTCGGGCTGACGTTCACCCGCAGCTTGCGGCCGCCGGTGAAGATGTCCGCCGTGCCGTCCTCGTTCGCCGTGAGGAAGACACCGAAGCCGGCCGGCGGCTGTGCGAGCCGGTCGACCTCCTCCTTGAGGGCCACGATCTGGTCGCGGGCCTCACGGAGTGTGTTGGCGAGTCGCTCGTTCTGGGCGGACACGCCGGCCAGATTGGTCTGCAGCTCGACGATCCGCTCTTCGAGAATCCTCGTGTGTCGCGGAGAGTCGGCGAGCTTGCGTCGCAGGACGGCGATCTCCTGCTCAAGGTAGGCAATCTGCCCGGCGGGGTCGTCGGACCCTCGTCCCGGGCGGATGCCGCGGTTCATGTCGTCGTCGTGGGCTGCCACGGTCCTCACCTCCTCCAAGGGGAGCTGGACGCTTCCAGACCCTACCTGGGTGGGTGTCGATTGAAACCCCTAGATCAAAAGACTGTCGAGGTGTGTCCGATCTTCACCCTTGCGCTCTCCCTCACGCCAGGGGAATACCCACCGAACATGATTGGGAAGCCGTCGGAGGTAGGGTCGAAGTGTTCAACACCCGCCGGAGCTGGCCGGATTCCCGGTCGCTCGGCGCATAAACGGCAGGAGAGATGAGCGTGCAGCAGGAGGCCGGGGCCGACCGCGAGGCGCTGGAGGTCTGGATCGACCAGGATCTCTGTACCGGTGACGGCATCTGCGCCCAGTACGCGCCAGAGGTGTTCGAGCTGGACATCGACGGACTGGCGTACGTCAAGGGCGCGGACGACGCGCTTCTGCAGGACAAGGGCGCCACAACGCCCGTACCGCTTCCGCTTCTCACGGATGTGGTCGACTCCGCGAAGGAGTGTCCGGGGGACTGCATCCACGTGCGTCGCGTTTCGGACAGAGTCGAGGTCTACGGGCCGGACGCGGAGTGACCGCACCGGCACCTGGCGTCATTCCTGTCTGATTGCTCACATCCCTGGTGAGGCCGCTCGGACGGTGCCTTCGGACGGCCCGCTCTCCGGTCCGCTCACACGGTCTGCGAGCCGGCGGGGGTCGAACGCACGAACGCGCCGTCCTTCCATCGCCAGGTCGCGCCGTCCTTGACGTCCGGGCAGCAACTGGGCACGGCGGAGGTCGAGTAGCCGAGGAGCGTGGCGGACACCGCTCCGTCGCGCAGGGCGAAGTCGGTCACGGTGCGGCGGTCCTTGGGGTCGACCAGCGTCGCGACCACGCGGGGCCTGCCGGTGTCCGCGGCCGCGGTGAGGACGTACACGCCGTCCGGCGGGGTGCCCATCGGGGCGTCGCAGTGCACCACGGCGACTGTTTCCGGCCAGCCGTCGCCGTCGAGGTCCCCGGACGCCTGCTTCAGCACCAGTTCCTTCACCGGACCGCATGCGATCGGGAAGTCGACGCCCGCGGGATCGGGGGGCGTGGTGACGGCGGGAGCGGATTTCGTCCGCGGGCCGGCCGCCTGGGCCGCCGTCGCCGGGTTCGGTTGCAGGACCGAGGACAGGGCCACCACGGCCGCGACCGCCGTCGCGGTGGCGAGCCAGTGGATCGGACGGGTGTGGGTGTGTGCCAGTTCCGGGACGGCGGATTCCTGCACTAGGAGCGTCTCCTGAGGGCTGTGCCGGTGGGGTGGCCTGCATGGTGCCACACGTCACAGTCGGGAGGAAACGGCGGGGGCGCAGTTCCACCCGGCTGAGCTCGCACGGCCTGGTACGGCGTCAACAGGCGTACGCCGTGGCCGGTTTCCCGGGTGTGCGCGGGAAACCGGCCACGGCGTCGGTACGTTGTCGCGGCACCGGGTCGTCTCAGCGGCCGGCGCCGCCGCCGTCGGCGTTGGGGCCGGAGTAGTCCTCGCCGTAGGCGCCCTTGGCGGGGCGGCGGCGGCGCATGGGAGGCTCGACGCCGTCGGCGAGGCGGCGGGCGGTGAGCAGGAAGCCGGTGTGGCCGATCATCCGGTGGTCCGGGCGGACGGCCAGGCCCTCGACGTGCCAGTTGCGGATCATCGACTCCCAGGAGGTCGGCTCGTTGAAGGAGCCGATCTCGCGGATGGACTCGACGGTCCGGGCGAGCTGCGTGGTGGTCGCCACGTAGCAGCACAGGATGCCGCCGGGCACCAGGGCCTTGGAGACGGCCTCCAGGCACTCCCAGGGGGCGAGCATGTCGAGGATGACGCGGTCGACGTCCGTGTCGGACAGGTTGTCCTGGAGGTCCCCCACGGTGAGCTGCCAGGCGGGGTGCGGTCCGCCGAAGTAGCGCTCCACGTTCTGCCGGGCGATGTCCGCGAAGTCGTCGCGGCGCTCGTAGCTGTGCAGCATGCCCTGGTCGCCGATGGCGCGCAGCAGGAAGCTGCTGAGCGAGCCGGAGCCGACGCCCGCCTCCACGACGCGCGCGCCGGGGAAGATGTCGGCGAAGGCGAGGATCTGCCCCGCGTCCTTGGGGTAGACCACGGCGGCGCCGCGGGGCATGGACAGGACGTAGTCGGGGAGCAGGGGGCGCAGCGCGAGATAGGCGACGTTCCCGGTGGTGCGGACCACGCTGCCCTCGGGAGCGCCGATCAGCTCGTCGTGCGGGAAGGAACCCTTGTGGGTGTGGAAGTTCTTCCCGGCTTCGAGCGTGAACGTGTAGTGGCGGCCCTTGGGGTCGGTCAGCTGTACCTGGTCCCCGACCTTGAAGGGCCCGCGTCGGCGGGCGGCACCGGTCGGTTCGGACATGTGACCAGCCTACCGGTCCCGGCGCGGGCCTCGGACCACTAGGAGGGCCTGGCCATGGCCTTCACGAAGGCGCGCTCCACGTCGGCCGCCGACAGCACGCCGTAGATCTCGCCGGTCTCCTCGACGACGAGGTACTCGGTGGCGGGGGTGGCGCGCAGGGCGTCCAGGAGGTCCTCCCCGGCCAGTTCCGCGGAGACGCGCATGCCCTCGGTGAGGTCCTGGGCGAGGCCGCTGACCGCGACCCAGGGGCGGCGGTGTTCGGGTACGCCGACGATGGCGGCCTCGCGGACGAGGGAGAGCGGGTGGCCGTCGGCGTCGACGACGACCAGGGCGCGGGCGCCGGCGGCGTTGGCGCGGCGCAGTGCCTCGGAGAGGGGGGTGTCGGTCTCGACGGGGACGGCGCGGCGGGTGAGGGTGCGGGCGCGCAGCTCGGGCAGGTGTTCGCGCAGCCGGGCCATGCGCAGGCTGTTGCCGGCGCCGGTCCAGATGATGGCGGCGAGGATGGCGGCGAGCAGGGCGTCCATGACGGTGTCCATGCCGACGTTGTCCTCGGCGTTGGAGCCGAGCGCGCCGGACTGGGTGAGCAGCGGCAGGCCGATCAGGACGCAGACGGCGAGGGCCCGGCCGATCCAGGCCGCGGCGACGGTGCCGGTCATGGGCCTGCCGGTGATCTTCCAGACGATCGCGCGGAGCATCCGGCCGCCGTCGAGGGGCAGGCCGGGCAGGAGGTTGAAGGCGGCGACGATCAGGTTGGAGATCATCAGGCCGGCCAGCAGGACGCCGGGGACGGTGCCGGGCTCGACGGGCTGCAGGGCGAGGTAGAAGAGGCCGGAGAGGACGAGGGAGAGCAGGGGGCCGACGAAGGCCAGCCAGAACTCCCGGCCCGGGGTCTCGGCCTCCTTCTCGATCTCGGAGACGCCGCCGAAGAACTGGAGCTGGATGCGGCGGACCGGGAGCTTGAAGCGCAGGGCGGCGACCGTGTGGGCCAGTTCGTGGACGAGGACGGAGGCGTAGAAGGCGACCGCGAAGAAGAGTGAGACGAGGTAGCGGGCGGCGCCGAGTTCGGGCAGCACGCGGTCCAGTTGGCCGCCGAACACCCAGGTGATCAGGGCGGCGACGAGGAACCAGCTGGGCGCGACGTACACGGGCACGCCGAACGGCCGCCCCATCAGCAGCCCGCCTCCGGGGCCCCGCTCGCGCCGGGGCGGGCGGCCCTTGGTGACGCCGGCGTGGGCGAAGGGCCGGTCGGTGCCGTGCGCCGACGTGTCCGGGCGGTCGGTGTGGGCGGGCGGCACGTCCTGACCGGGTGCGGCATCGGGGGTCACGGGGCCGTCGGGTGCCGCGGGGCCGCCGCTGCTTGTGGGGTGTCGGGGTGCCGGGGACGGGCCGGCCTGGGGTGCACGGGCGTTGCCGTTGTCTCCGGCGGCCTGCCCGGCGGCTTCGTCTCCGGGGGCTTCGTCTCCGGGGCCCTCACTTCTCGGCGTCTCACCGGCGGCCGCCTCACCGCCGGCCGCCGTGTTCCCGTTTCCGGGTGGCTCGTCGGGCGGGGTGTCACCGGGGAGGTCCGGGCGCCGTACGACCATGGTCGGCTCGTCGACGGGGGAAGCGTCGTCGGTGTCCTGAGGGGGCGGGCCGGGGCGCTGGGGGGCGGTGGCCGGGGTCGCAGGTGCTGCGGGGCGCTCGGTCGGCTCGTCGTTGCCGGACCGCGGCTGCCCGCTCCCGCCGCTCTCGTCCACGGTGTCCCCTCGTTCGAAGCGTCTCCCGCGCCTGCCGGGCGGGAGGGTCTCGGGTCGATGGTATGCGGCCGTCGCGTCGCGTTCCGCCCCGGCACCCCTGTGTTCAGCGGGTCGTGGCGCCGGTCCCGACCGTGGCCGGGTCACTGTCAGTGGCGGGCCGTATGGTCTGTGGTCATGGAGACGAGCAGCGAGGGCGGCGGGGAGACGGCCGGCCCGGGGACCGCGCAGGCGGATCCGCCGGCCCCGGCCGAGATGACGGCGGCGGTGGAGACGGCGACGGCGGACCCGTCGGCGGCGGTGGAGACGGCGAGGGCGGCGGGTCGGGTGACCGCGGCCGGTCGCCCCGCCATAGCACCGGCCTCCCTGTCCCCCTCGCGTGCCAGCGACTTCATGCAGTGCCCGCTGCTGTACCGGTTCCGGGTGATCGACCGGCTGCCCGAGAAGCCGAGCGAGGCGGCGACCCGGGGCACCCTGGTGCACGCGGTCCTGGAGCGGCTCTTCGACGCCCCGGCCGCCGAGCGGACCGTTCCCCGCGCCAGGGCGCTCGTCCCCGGTCAGTGGGACCGGCTGCGGGAGTCCCGGCCGGAGGTGGTCGAGCTGTTCGCCGACGATCCGGAGGGCGAGCGGCTGGCGCGCTGGCTGGGTGAGGCCGAGCAGCTGGTGGAGCGCTGGTTCACGCTGGAGGACCCCACCCGGCTGGAGCCGGTCGAGCGGGAGCTGTTCATCGAGACGGAGCTGGACTCGGGGCTGAGGCTGCGCGGGATCATCGACCGGGTCGACGTGGCACCCACCGGGGAGGTGCGGATCGTCGACTACAAGACGGGCAAGGCGCCCCGGCCCGAGTACGCCGAGGGCGCGCTGTTCCAGATGAAGTTCTACGCCCTGGTGGTGTGGCGGCTGAAGAACGTGGTCCCGCGCCGGCTGCAGCTCGTGTATCTCGGCAGCGGTGACGTCCTGACGTACGACCCCGTGGTCGCCGACCTGGAGCGCGTCGAGCGCAAGCTGCACGCGCTGTGGGAGGCGATCCGGCAGGCCACGGAGAGCGGTGACTGGCGGCCCCGCCCGACCAAGCTGTGCGGCTGGTGCGACCATCAGGCGCACTGCCCGGAGTTCGGCGGTACTCCCCCGCCCTATCCGCTCGCGGTCGGGGCGGCGGAGTCCGGCGGTGACCCGCAGGGCAGAATGGGGCCGGACTAGCCGAAGGAGACTTACGTGGCCATCCGCGTCCTACTGGTCGACGACCAGCCGCTGCTGCGTACCGGGTTCCGGATGATTCTGGAGGCCGAGCAGGACATCGCGGTCGTCGGCGAGGCCGGAGACGGCCTTCAGGCCCTGGACCAGGTGCGGGCGTTGCAGCCCGACGTGGTGCTGATGGACATCCGTATGCCGCGGATGGACGGTGTGGAGGCGACCCGGCAGATCACCGGACCGGGGCGGGACGGCCCGGCCAAGGTGCTGGTGCTCACCACCTTCGACCTCGACGAGTACGTGGTGGAGGCCCTGCGGGCGGGTGCCAGCGGTTTCCTGCTGAAGGACGCGCCGGCCAATGAGCTGGTGCAGGCCATCCGGGTGGTGGCCGCCGGTGAGGCGATGCTGGCGCCGAGCATCACGCGCCGGCTGCTCGACAAGTACGCCACGCATCTGCCGTCCGGTGACGAACCGGTGCCGGACACCCTGCACACGCTGACCGACCGCGAGGTGGAGGTGCTGAAGCTGGTGGCCCGCGGACTGTCGAACGCCGAGATCGCCGCCGATCTGTTCGTCAGCGAGACCACCGTCAAGACGCACGTCGGCCACGTTCTGACCAAGCTGGGGCTGCGCGACCGGGTACAGGCCGCGGTGTACGCGTACGAGAGCGGTCTGGTGCGTCCCGGCGCTCAGTGAGCCGTCGGCGGTGCGCGTGAGCGGTGCTACGACATGGAGGGCGTCCCTGTCCGCGGGGGCGCCCTCCATGTGCGTACGGCGGTCCGTCAGCTCTTGCTGAGTTCCCAGAACCGGAAGACGGTCGAGGCGTCGAGGCAGTACTCGAGCCCGTAGACGCCCTCCCGCGTGACGGCGTACTGCTTGGCCTGCCAGAGGGGGAGCATGGGCACGTCGTCGGCGACGATGTCCTGGAGCTTGCCGTAGTCGGCCTCGGTCGCGGCGCGGTCGCTCTCGGCGGCGGTCCGCGGGATGAGCGCGCCGGTGATCGTGCGGTTGCTGTAGTTGTTGCCGAGCACGTTGCCCTTGCCGAAGAAGGGGGCGGTGAAGTTGTCCGGGTCCGGGTAGTCGGGGACCCAGCCCTTCACGTAGACGCCGTACGTGCCGGCCTCGATGTCCTTCTCGTACTGGCCGAAGGCCACGGACCGCACCTCGGCGTCGAACAGGCCGCTCGCGTCGAGCTGGCCGGCGATCTTCGTCATGAGGGCGTCGGTGGCCGGGCCGTAGCGGGAGGGGGTGGACCAGAGGGTCAGCTTCACCTTGCCGGTGATGCCGTCGGCCTGGAGGGCTTCGGCGGCCGCGGCCCTGGAGGGGCGGGCGCCGTAGGTGTCGAAGAAGGCCGTGTTGTGGCCGGCGACACCGGCCGGGATGATCGAGTAGAGCGGGGTGGCCGTGCCCTGGTAGACCTCGTCGATGAGGGCGTCGCGGTCGATCAGGTGGGCCATGGCCTTGCGCACGCCGGGCTGTCCGGCGATCGGGTCGTCCATGTTGAAGACCAGGTGCAGGACCTCGGCGCTGGAGCCCTCGACGAGTTCGACGCCGGTGTCGTCGCCCTTCTCGATGTCCGCGATGTCGCCCGCGCCGAGCCCGCGGTAGGCGATGTCGACCTCGTTGTCGACGAGGGCCCGCCTGAGCGCGGACTGGTCGCCGTGGAACAGCCTCAGGGTCACGCCGGAGTTCTGCACGTCGGCGGTGCCCCGGTAGTTCTCGTTGACGGAGAAGACGGCCTCGTCCTCGCTGAAGGACTCCAGCGTGTAGGGGCCGGAGCCGACCGCCTCACCGTCCTCGCGGAGCCCGTCGGCGTCGTACTGCCGGTGGTCGACGATGGAGCCGGCACCCGAGGCGATCTTGCTGGGGAAGGTGGCGTCGGGCGTGTCGAGGTGGAAGACCACCGTCTTCTCGTCCGGCGTCTCGACCCTGTCGAGCATCGGGAACATGATCGCGGGACCGGTGGGGTGGTTGATCTTCAGCAGGCGGTCGAAGGAGAACTTGACGTCCTTCGAGGTGAGCGCGTCGCCGTTGCTGAACTTCAGGCCGTCCTTCAGGGTGCACCGGTAGACCTGGGTCCGGGTGTCCGTGAAGGCGCAGGTCTCGGCGGCCTCCGGCTGCGGTTCGGTGCCCCCCTTGGGGAAGCTGAGCAGCGACTGGAAGACGTTGTTGAACAGCAGCCAGGAGCCGGGGTCGTAGCCGGAGGCGGGGTCGGTGGCCAGGACGTCGTCGGACATCCCCATGACCACGGACGAGTCGCTGCTCCCTGGGCCCCCGGTCTGGGTTCCGCAGGCGGTCAACAGGCCGGAGGCCAGCCCTGCCACGAGGGGCAGGACCGGCCACGGGTTACGCAGGTTCACGTGCAGGTGCCTTGTCGTCGGTGTGCGGGTTCCCGGGGTCGTTCCTCCGGACCCCGGGCACGGGAGACTGCGTCAGTCGCTCACGCCGCGGCCCAGCTCCCACAGCTGAAGCGTCGAGGAGGAGTTGAGCGCGTACGCGGTGCCCGTGATGGTGTCGCGTGCGGCGACGTACTGCTTGCCCTGCCACAGCGGCAGGACGGGCACGTCGTCGGCGACGATGTCCTGGATGTCGTTCAGGCTGGTGGCGGCGGCGATCCGGTCCGACTCACGGCGGGACTCCGGGATCAGCGTCTTGCGGATCTCGTTGTTCACGTACGGCGAGCCGATGGTGTTGTCCGCGTCGAGGAACGGCGCCAGGTAGTTGTCGGCGTCCGGGAAGTCGGGGAACCAGCCCATGCCGTAGACGTCGTACGCGCCCTTCTGCTCGGCGGGGCGGAAGGTGTCCCAGGGGGTGCCCTTGATGTCGACGTCGAACAGCTTGCTGTCGTTGAGCTGCTTCTGCAGCACCTCGAACTCCTGCTTGGTGGCCGGACCGTAGTGGTCGGTCGTGTAGTGCATGGTCAGCTTCACCGGGGTGGTGATGTTGGCCTGGTTCAGCAGGGACTTGGCCTTGGCGGTGTTCGGGTCGCCGTAGGTGTTGAAGAACGCGTTGGAGTGGCCGGTGATGCTGGCCGGGACCATCGAGTACAGCGGCTCGGCCTGCGAGCCGTACACCTTGGCGACCAGTTCGCTGCGGTTGATGACCTGGGCCATCGCCTCACGGACCGCCGTGGACTTCACGGACGGCGCGTCGGTGTTGAACCCGAGGTAGCGGATCTCCAGGCCGGCCAGTTCGACGAGGTTGATGTCGGTGCTCGAGGCATTGGCCAGTTTGTCGATCTGCGCCGGCGACATGGTGCGGGTCATCACGTCGATGTCGCCCCCGTCGAGCGCGGCGCCCATCGCGTCGGCGTCCTCGAAGGAGCGCATCTCGACCTCGTCGTTGTTCACCGTCAGCGTCCCCTTGTAGTTGGGGTTCTTGGTGAACACGGCGTTGACGATCGCGTCGTTCTCGACCTCGGCCTTCAGCGTGTACGGGCCGGAGCCGGCCACGTCGAAGCCGTCGCGCAGCTTGTCCTTGGCGTAGTCGTCGGGGTTGACGATGCCCGCCACGGGGGTCGACAGCTTGAACGGGAAGGTGGCGTCGGCCGTCTTGAGGTGGAAGATCACCTCGCGGTCGCCCTTGGCCTCGACGGTGTCGATGGTGGACAGCAGCGCGAAGACACCGCTGTCGGCCTTCAGGGCGCGGGCGCGGTCGATGGAGTACTTCACGTCTTCCGCGGTGACGGCCTGGCCGTCGGCGAACTTCAGTCCCTCACGCAGGGTGCAGGCGTAGCGCTCGTTGCCGCTGTCGGTGAAGCCGCACTTCTCGGCGGCCTCGGGCACCGGGTCGCCGTCGCCCTTCGGCATGATCATCAGGGTCTGCACGGTCTGCCGCAGGACGTTCCAGGTGCCGACGTCGTAGGCGTAGGCGGGGTCGAGGGGCGCCGGGGCGTCCTTCGTGGCGCTGAACCGGTCCGTGGTGCCGACGACGATCGCGTCGCCACTGTCACTCCCGCTGCCGGACCCACCGCAGGCTGCGAGCACCGGCGCCAGCAGACCGATCACGGCCGGCAGCACCAAAGTCTTGCGGTTCATGCTCGAAGTTCTCCAGAGCTGTCGAGTCCGTGTACCCGGCATACAGGGGTGTCGATGCGGATCACGGGGTAAGGGTGAGGTTCTCGCTAGGAGATTAGTCGGCGCCGGCACGACGGTTGGCGACGCCTGGAGTTGAGGGTCCATCACGCAGCGGAACCACGCGCGGACGGACCGAAAACCCAAGGGTGGAAGGATTCGTGCAGGCTTTCACCAATCGGGACACAAAGGCGCGCCCGCACCCCCCGCACAGGGGTGTTCGGCACACCGGAAGCGCCCTGTCGAGCCCTGACGGCGTGGGGAACGTCACATACGCGACAGTGCGGCAAGGCGTCGGAATTCAGCCGTCCGGTGCGGTGCGAATTCTTTCGGACACGCGCGGTGGAATTCACGTCCTATAGGTACCGCACGCTGGGTGAACACCCTGCGTATTTGCGTCATCAAGGCACTCTCAGGACGCCAACAGACCGCGCAGGAATGCCAGGTCGACCTCTTCGAGCGAGGTCACGACGGTACGCCGGTCGGCCGGGGTGATGGGCGTCACGGAGGGCACCGCCACGACGTGGCAGCCGGCCGCCTCGGCCGCGGCGACGCCGGTCGCGGTGTCCTCGACGACCGCGCACCGGGCCGGGTCCGCGCCGAGTCCGGCGGCGGCGAACAGATACGGGTCGGGGTGGGGCTTGGTGCGGGCCACCTCGTCACCGGCGACGGTCAGCGCGAAGTACTGGGGCCCCAGCGAGGCGAGCACCCGGTCGATGATGCGCCGGTGGGAGGCCGAGACCAGCGCCGTGGGGATCTCGTGCGCGGCCAGCTCGGCCAGCAGGCGGGCGGCTCCGGGCATCAGTGGCAGCGCGTGGGCGATGCGCTCCTCGAAGCCCTGGTTGAGCAGTACCGCGAGCTCGGGCAGGGTGATGTCGGCGCCGGTGGCCTCGATCAGGAACCCCGCGCTGCGGCTCATGGGACCGCCGACCACGACGTGGCGCCAGGAGTCGTCGAGGGTGTACCCGAGGCGGGCGAAGACCTCCACCTCGACGTCCCACCAGAAGCCCTCGGTGTCCACCAGGGTCCCGTCCATGTCGAGAAGCACGGCCTGAAGCGCGGAGCCTTCGGCCGTACGGGTTCCTACCGCGGGAACCGTGCTGGTCATCCACGTACCTCCTTGAGGGACGAGCAGGCCGGTTCCCGCGCGGGGAACCGGCCTGCAGTGGACCGACCAGTGTACGACTTATCCGATCAGCGTGCCGGGTGAGCCACGCCGCACCCTGGGCAGGTGCCTCACCGGGCGTTGAAGTACTTCGCCTCCGGGTGGTGGATCACGATGGCGTCGGTGGACTGCTCCGGATGCAGCTGGAACTCCTCGGACAGGTGGACGCCGATGCGCTCCGGCTGGAGCAGGTCCGCGATCTTCGCGCGGTCCTCCAGGTCGGGGCAGGCGCCGTAGCCGAGGGAGAAGCGGGCGCCCCGGTACTTCAGGGCGAACATCTCCTCCACGTCCTTCGGGTCCTCACCGGCGAAGCCCAGCTCCGAACGCACGCGCGCGTGCCAGTACTCGGCGAGTGCCTCCGCCAACTGCACGGACAGTCCGTGCAGTTCGAGGTAGTCGCGGTAGGCGTTGGCCTCGAACAGCTTCGCGGTCTCGGTGCCGATCCGGGAGCCGACGGTGACGACCTGGAGGCCGACCACGTCCGTCTGTCCCGACTCCTCCGGACGGAAGAAGTCGGCCAGGCACAGGCGGCGGCCGCGGCGCTGGCGCGGGAAGGTGAAGCGGGTGCGCTCGTTGCCCTGGTCGTCCAGGATGATCAGGTCGTCGTCCTTGGAGACGCAGGGGAAGTAGCCGTAGACGACGGCGGCTTCGAGGAGGTTCTCGGTCTGTAGCCTGTCCAGCAGTCCGCGCAGCCGGGGCCGGCCCTCGGTCTCGACGAGTTCCTCGTAGGAGGGTCCGTCGCCGGTGCGGGCCTGCTTGAGCCCCCACTGCCCCTTGAACAGGGCGCCTTCGTCGAGCCAGCTCGCGTACTCCTTGAGCTGGACGCCCTTGATGACGCGGGAGCCCCAGAACGGCGGGGTGGGGACCGGGTTGTCGGTGGCGACGTCGGAGCGGACGTGGCCCTCCTGCGGGCGCTCCTCGACCTCGACGGCGGCGCCTGCGCGCACCCGGCGCTGCTTGAGTTCGGGCAGCTTCGCCCCGGGCACGCCCCGCTTGACGCCGATCAGCGCGTCCATCAGGCGCAGGCCCTCGAACGCGTCGCGGGCGTAGCGGACTTCGCCCTCGTAGATCTCGTGCAGGTCCTGCTCGACGTACGCCCGGGTCAGGGCCGCGCCGCCGAGGATGACCGGGAAGTCCGCCGCCATGCCGCGCTGGTTGAGCTCCTGCAGGTTCTCCTTCATGATCACCGTGGACTTGACCAGGAGACCGGACATGCCGATGACGTCGGCGCGGTGCTCCTCGGCGGCCTCCAGGATCGCGGAGACGGGCTGCTTGATGCCGAGGTTGACGACGTTGTAGCCGTTGTTGGTCAGGATGATGTCGACGAGGTTCTTGCCGATGTCGTGCACGTCGCCGCGCACGGTGGCGAGCACGATGGTGCCCTTGCCGGCCTCGTCGCCCTCGACCTTCTCCATGTGCGGTTCCAGGTAGGCCACCGCACTCTTCATCACCTCGGCGGACTGCAGGACGAACGGCAGCTGCATCTGGCCGGAGCCGAACAGCTCGCCGACCACCTTCATGCCGTCCAGCAGGGTCTCGTTGACGATGTCCAGGGCCGGGCGGGTCTCCAGAGCGGCGGCGAGGTCGGCCTCCAGGCCGTTCTTCTCGCCGTCGATGATGCGGCGCTTGAGGCGCTCGTCCAGCGGCAGCGCGGCCAGTTCCTCGGCCCTGCCCGCCTTCAGGGACTTGGTGGTGGCGCCCTCGAAGAGCTGCATGAGCTTCTGCAGCGGGTCGTAGCCCTCGGCGCGGCGGTCGTAGATGAGGTCGAGGGCCGTGGCGACCTCTTCCTCGGTGAAGCGGGCGATGGGCAGGATCTTCGACGCGTGCACGATCGCCGAGTCCAGGCCCGCCTTGACGCACTCGTCCAGGAAGACGGAGTTGAGCAGCACGCGGGCGGCCGGGTTGAGGCCGAAGGAGATGTTCGACAGGCCCAGGGTGGTCTGTACGTCCGGGTGGCGCCGCTTGAGTTCGCGGATCGCCTCGATGGTGGCGATGCCGTCCTTGCGGGACTCCTCCTGGCCGGTACAGATGGTGAAGGTCAGGGTGTCGATGAGGATGTCCGACTCGTGGATGCCCCAGTTGCCGGTCAGGTCCGCGATCAGCCGCTCGGCGATCGCCACCTTGTGCTCCGGCGTACGGGCCTGGCCCTCCTCGTCGATGGTCAGCGCGATCAGCGCCGCCCCGTGCTCCCGCGCCAGTTCGGTGACCTTCACGAACCGGGACTCGGGGCCGTCGCCGTCCTCGTAGTTGACGGAGTTGATGACCGCGCGTCCGCCGAGCTTCTCCAGGCCGGCCCGCAGTACCTCGACCTCGGTGGAGTCCAGGACGATCGGCAGGGTGGAGGCGGTGGCGAAGCGGCCGGCCAGTTCCTCCATGTCGGCCACGCCGTCGCGGCCGACGTAGTCCACGCACAGGTCGAGCATGTGCGCGCCCTCGCGGATCTGCTCGCGGGCCATCTCCACGCAGTCGTCCCAGCGGCCGTCCAGCATGGCCTCGCGGAACTTCTTCGAGCCGTTGGCGTTGGTGCGCTCGCCGATGGCCAGGTACGCGGTGTCCTGACGGAAGGGCACCGTCTGGTAGAGGGAGGCCGCCCCCGGTTCGGGACGCGGGTCCCGCTCCCCCGGCGTGACGTCACGGACGCGCTCGACGACCTGGCGCAGGTGCTCGGGGGTGGTGCCGCAGCAGCCGCCGATCAGGGACAGGCCGTAGTCGCGGACGAAGGTCTCCTGCGCGTCGGCCAGGCCCTCGGGGTCGAGCGGGAAGTGCGCGCCGTCCTTGGTGAGGATCGGCAGGCCCGCGTTCGGCATGCACAGCAGCGGGATGCGGGAGTGCCGGGTGAGGTAGCGCAGGTGCTCGCTCATCTCGGCCGGGCCGGTGGAGCAGTTCAGCCCGATCATGTCGATGCCGAGCGGCTCCAGCGCGGTCAGCGCGGCGCCGATCTCGGAGCCGAGCAGCATGGTGCCGGTGGTCTCGAAGGCCATGGAGACCACCAGGGGCACCTCGACACCGGTCGCCTCCATGGCGCGCCGGGCGCCCAGGACGGAGGCCTTGGTCTGGAGCAGGTCCTGGGTGGTCTCGACGATCAGGGCGTCGGCGCCGCCGGCCAGCAGGCCCTCGGCGTTGGCCTGGTAGCCGTCGCGGATGGTGCCGTAGGCGATGTGGCCGAGGGTGGGCAGCTTGGTGCCCGGGCCGATGGAGCCCAGCACCCAGCGGGTACGGCCGTCCCGGGCGGCGTACGCGTCGGCCGCCTCGCGGGCGATGCGGGCACCGGCCTCGGACAGTTCGTGCACGCGGTCGGAGATCTCGTACTCGGCGGCGGCCGAGTGGTTGGCCCCGAAGGTGTTCGTCTCCACGCAGTCGACGCCCACCGCGAAGTACGCGTCGTGGACCGAGCGGACGATGTCCGGGCGGGTGACGTTCAGGATCTCGTTGCAGCCTTCGAGGTTCTCGAAGTCCTCCAACGTCGGGTCCTGGGCCTGAAGCATCGTGCCCATCGCTCCGTCGGCGACCACCACCCGGGTGGCGAGCGCCTCGCGGAGCGCGGACACACGGGTCCGGCTGTCGGCGGAAGGGGTCGGTGGCAACGAGGCCATGAAGGGGCTCCCTTAGGTGCGACGGCTGTCGGCTTTCCGCTTTCCGCGCGCCCGCGAGACGGTCCGCGGGGGCGCACCCCGCCAGGGTAGCCGGGTCCCGGCCGCGGCGGTCTGGGCGTCCAGGGGACGGACGAGGATGACGGGCCGGCGGCACGCGGGATACGAGTGACGCAACGGATGTGTACCGACCATTAGCGAGAGGTCGGCATGGACCGGTAGTGTTCGACATTGCCGAACGGCGGCAGCGGACGTCGCGAGTGCGCGGCCGAAGGGGACGGAGGCAGGACGGCGATGGCACGGAACATCCAGTCGCTGGAACGCGCGGCCGCGATGCTGCGGCTCCTCGCCGGCGGCGAGCGGAGACTCGGCCTGTCCGACATCGCCTCGTCCCTGGGCCTCGCCAAGGGCACCGCGCACGGCATCCTGCGCACCCTCCAGCAGGAGGGCTTCGTCGAGCAGGACGACGCCTCCGGGCGCTACCAGCTGGGCGCCGAGCTGCTGCGCCTGGGCACCACCTACCTCGACGTGCACGAGCTGCGGGCCCGCGCCCTGGTGTGGACCGACGACCTGGCCCGCTCCAGCGGCGAGAGCGTGCACCTGGGGGTGCTGCACCAGCAGGGCGTGCTGGTCGTGCACCACGTCTTCCGGCCCGACGACAGCCGGCAGGTGCTGGAGATCGGGGCCATGCAGCCCCTGCACTGCACGGCCCTGGGCAAGGTCCTGTCGGCGTACGACCCGGTCGCGCACAGCGAGGCGCTGGAGAGCGACCGCAAGGCCTTCACCGACCGGACCGTCTGCGAGCTGGACGACTTCGAGCACATCCTCGACGTCACGCGCGCGCGTGGGTACGCGGCGGACGTCGAGGAGACCTGGGAAGGCGTGGCCTCCATCGCCGCCCCCATCCACGACCGGCGCCGCATGCCGGTGGGCGCGGTCGGCATCACCGGGGCCGTGGAGCGGCTGTGCCGGGACGGCGAGCTGCGCCAGGAACTGATCGCGGCGGTGCGGGACTGCGCCCGCGCGGTGTCGCGGGACCTGGGCGCCGGGCGGTTCTGAGCGGCGCGGGACCGACCGCGGGGCGCGGCACCGAGCGGGCGCGCTCCCGCGTCGGCCCGGGCGGTGCCAGGGCGACGCCGGGCAGCCCGCAGCCCCGCCCCGACCAGGTACTCCGACGAGCGGCACCCGAGGGGCCGGTGCGCCACGGGGCGTTCCGGCCCCTCGTCGTGTGCCGGGACGCCCCCGTGTCCGGGGCGGCGCAAGATCGATAGCAGACGGCAATCAATAACGATCGGGTTTTCGATAACCAAACTCTTGACGTGCCTGTAACCCCGGAGCAAGACTCCCGTCCATCGGTCGACATTGTCGAACACCGACCGGCAATAGGCGTAGAGTGTGACAACGCCAAGGGCCGGCAGCTCTTCCCCTGGACGAAGGACAAAGGAGTCGCGGGTGTCCAGCTCCGACATCTTCATCGGCGAGACCATCGGTACCGCCATACTCATCCTGCTCGGCGGCGGCGTCTGTGCCGCCGTCACGCTGAAGGCCTCCAAGGCCCGTAACGCCGGCTGGCTCGCCATCACCTTCGGGTGGGGTTTCGCCGTCCTGACGGCCGTATACACCTCCGCGCCGCTCTCCGGCGCCCACCTCAACCCGGCCGTGACGCTCGCGATCGCGATCAAGGACGACGACTGGAGCAACCTCCCGGTCTACTGGGCCGGACAGTTCCTCGGCGCGGCGATCGGCGCGGCCCTGGTCTGGGTCACCTACTACGGCCAGTTCCACGCGCACCTCACCGACCGGGAGATCGTCGGCGGTCCGGGCGCGCAGGACACGAACGTCAAGGCCGTCGAGGCCCAGGAGAAGGGCGCCGGCCCGGTGCTCGGCGTCTTCTCCACCGGCCCCGAGATCCGCGTCGTGTGGCAGAACCTCGCCACGGAGATCATCGGCACCGTGGTGCTGGTGCTCGCCGTCCTCACGCAGGGCCTGAACGACAGCGGCAAGGGCCTCGGCACCCTCGGCGCCCTGATCACCGCGCTGGTGGTGGTCTCGATCGGTCTGTCCCTGGGCGGACCGACCGGCTACGCGATCAACCCGGCCCGTGACCTCGGTCCGCGCATCGTGCACGCCCTCCTGCCTCTGCCCAACAAGGGCGGCTCCGACTGGGGCTACGCCTGGATCCCGGTGGTGGGTCCGCTGATCGGCGGCGCCGTCGCGGCAGGCATCTACAACGTCGCTTTTGCTTAGAACAGCGCTTCCGAGCACTTGAGCAGCAGTAGTAGAACCAGTCCCTCCCTCACGGAACCTCCCAGGAGCACACAGTGACCGACGCCCACACCGCCGGCCCGTTCATCGCCGCGATCGACCAGGGCACCACCTCCAGCCGCTGCATCGTCTTCGACCGGGACGGCCGTATCGTCTCCGTCGACCAGAAGGAGCACGAGCAGATCTTCCCGAAGCCGGGCTGGGTCGAGCACAACGCCACCGAGATCTGGACCAACGTCCAGGAGGTCGTCGCCTCCGCCATCGAGAAGGCCGGCATCACCCGCGACGACATCAAGGCCATCGGCATCACCAACCAGCGCGAGACCACTCTCCTCTGGGACAAGAACACCGGTGAGCCCGTCCACAACGCCATCGTCTGGCAGGACACCCGCACCGACGCCCTGTGCCGGGAACTCGGCCGCAACGTCGGCCAGGACCGCTTCCGCCGCCAGACCGGCCTCCCCCTGGCCTCCTACTTCGCCGGTCCGAAGGCCCGCTGGCTGCTGGACAACGTCGAGGGCCTGCGCGAGCGCGCCGAGGCCGGCGACATCCTCTTCGGCACCATGGACAGCTGGGTCATCTGGAACCTGACCGGCGGCGTCGACGGCGGCCGACACGTCACCGACGTCACCAACGCCTCCCGCACCCTGCTGATGAACCTGCACACGCTGGAGTGGGACGAGAAGATCGCCGAGTCCATCGGCGTGCCGCTGGCGATGCTGCCCGAGATCCGCTCCTCCGCCGAGGTCTACGGCGAGATCACCGGCGGCAAGCTCGGCGACCTGCTCGGCGGCATCCCGGTCGCCTCCGCGCTCGGCGACCAGCAGGCGGCCCTGTTCGGCCAGACCTGTTTCGCCGAGGGCGAGGCCAAGTCGACGTACGGCACCGGCACGTTCATGCTGATGAACACCGGCGAGAAGATCATCAACTCCTACTCGGGCCTGCTGACCACGGTCGGCTACCGGATCGGCGACGACAAGCCGGTCTACGCCCTGGAGGGCTCGATCGCCGTCACCGGTTCGCTGGTGCAGTGGATGCGCGACCAGATGGGCCTGATCTCCACGGCCGCCGAGATCGAGACGCTCGCGCTCACGGTCGAGGACAACGGCGGCGCGTACTTCGTGCCGGCCTTCTCCGGTCTGTTCGCCCCGTACTGGCGCCCGGACGCCCGCGGAGTGATCGCCGGCCTGACCCGGTACGTCACCAAGGCGCACCTCGCGCGCGCCGTCCTGGAGGCCACGGCCTGGCAGACCCGTGAGATCAGCGACGCCATGACCAAGGACTCCGGCGTCGAGCTCACCGCCCTCAAGGTCGACGGCGGCATGACCTCCAACAACCTGCTGATGCAGACGCTCTCGGACTTCCTGGACGCGCCCGTGGTGCGTCCGATGGTCGCCGAGACCACCTGCCTCGGCGCCGCCTACGCCGCCGGTATCGCCGTCGGCTTCTGGACCAGCACCGACGAGCTGCGCGCCAACTGGCGACGGGCCGCCGAGTGGACCCCCCGCATGGACGCGGACGCCCGCGACCGTGAGTACAAGAGCTGGCTCAAGGCCGTCGAGCGGACCATGGGCTGGATCGAAGACGAAAGCTGACGAGGAGTAAGAACCCGACATGACCAGTCAGTCCACCCTGCAGTCCGTACCTGCCCTCGGTACGCGCCCGGCCTTCGGCTCGAATCCGAGCCGAGCCGAGACCCGGGAGCAGCTTTCCAGGGCGTCGTACGACCTTCTCGTCATCGGCGGCGGCATCCTGGGCATCTCCACCGCCTGGCACGCCGCGCAGTCCGGCCTGCGGGTGGCCCTGGTCGACGCCGGCGACTTCGCCGGTGCCACCTCCTCCGCCTCCTCCAAGCTGCTCCACGGCGGTCTGCGCTACCTGCAGACCGGCGCGGTGAAGCTGGTGGCGGAGAACCACTTCGAGCGCCGTGCGGTCTCCCGTCAGGTGGCCCCCCACCTGGCGAACCCGCTCACGTTCTACCTCCCCGTGTACAAGGGCGGGCCGCACGGCGCGGCGAAGCTCGGGGCGGGCGTCTTCGCCTACTCCGCGCTGTCGGCGTTCGGTGACGGCGTGGGCCACCTGCTGAGCCCCGCGAAGGCCGCGCAGGACGTGCCCGAGCTGCGCACCGAGAACCTCAAGGCCGTGGCCGTGTACGGCGACGACCAGATGAACGACGCGCGCATGGCGCTGATGACGGTCCGCGCGGCCGTCGAGGCGGGCGCGGTGGTGCTGAACCACGCCGAGGTGAGCGGCCTGCGCTTCACCAACGGCCGGGTGACCGGCGCCGAGCTGCGTGACCGCCTGTCCGGCGACGAGTTCGGCGTGAACGCCCGTCTCGTCCTGAACGCCACCGGTCCCTGGGTCGACCACCTGCGCCGGCTGGAGGACCCGAACGCGGCGCCGTCCATCCGCCTGTCCAAGGGCGCCCACCTGGTCCTGAAGCGCACCTCCCCCTGGAAGGCCGCGCTGGCGACCCCGATCGACAAGTACCGGATCACCTTCGCCCTCCCCTGGGAGGACATGCTGCTGCTCGGCACGACCGACGAGGAGTACGAGGGCGACCCGGCGGACGTCGCCGTCACCGAGAAGGACACCGCCCAGATACTCGACGAGGCCGCGTTCTCCATCCGCGACCAGCAGCTCGACCGGGACCTCATCACGTACGCGTTCGCGGGTCTGCGGGTGCTGCCGGGCGGCCCCGGCAGCACGGCGAAGGCCAAGCGCGAGACGGTGGTGACCGAGGGCAGGGGCGGGATGCTCTCGGTCGCGGGCGGCAAGTGGACGACCTTCCGGCACATCGGCCGTACGGTCATGCAGAAGCTGGAGGCGCTGCCGGGCCACCCGCTCGGCGACGACTTCGAGCCCATCGCCTCGCTGCCGAAGAAGCTGCCGCTGCCCGGTGTCGCCAACCCGCGCGCCATCGCCCACCGGCTGCTGGTCGACAACCCGGCGTCCGGCCCGCGCATGGCGGCGGACACGGCCAGGCACCTGGCCACCCACTACGGTTCGCTGGCCTTCGACATCGCCCGGCTGGCCAACGAGAGCCCGGAACTCGGCGAGCGGGTGCACCCCGACGCCCCGGAGATCTGGGCGCAGGTCGTCTACGCCCGGGACAACGAGTGGGCCGAGACGCCGGACGACGTGCTGCGTCGCCGCACGACGCTGACGATCCGGGGTCTGGCGACGGACGACGTCCGTGCGAAGGTGTGGGACCTGCTCGACAAGAAGTAGGCGGTACGCCACCGAGGGGGCGGCTCCACGCCGACGGAGCCGCCCCTTCCGGGTGCCCGGTCGTCCGCCGGCCCGGTCGTCGGTGCCGGGTGGCTGATCGTGCTCGACGGGGCCGCGGTGATCGCCGGCCTGGAGCCAGTGCCCTGAACAGGCCCCATAATGTGGCCTGAGACATCCGATCACTGAGCGCAGGCGTGCCGGCTGGGTCCGTACCCGATGTCTGGGCACACGATGGGGCGACAGGGGAGGCCGGTCATGGCAGTCACCGACGAGGCGATCGAGAAGATCAAGGGCATGATCGTCTCCGGCGCGCTGCGCCCCGGCGACCGGCTCCCCAAGGAGAGCGAACTCGCCGCCGAACTGGGGCTGTCCCGCAACTCCCTGCGCGAGGCCGTGCGGGCGCTGTCGCTGATCCGGATCCTGGACGTACGGCAGGGCGACGGCACGTACGTCACCAGCCTGGACCCGCAACTGCTGCTGGAGGCGCTCAGCTTCGTCGTCGACTTCCACCGCGACGACACGGTCCTGGAGTTCCTCGCGGTGCGCCGCATCCTGGAGCCGGCCGCGACCGCGATGGCCGCCCTGCGGATCAGCGAGCAGCAACTGGACGCCCTGTCGGCCCAGTTGGACAAGCTCGGCGAGGCGCCCTCGGTGGAGGAGCTGGTCGCCTGCGATCTGGACTTCCACCGCGGCATCGTGCAGAGCTCCGGCAACTCGGTGCTGTGCTCCCTGCTCGACGGTCTGTCCGGTCCCACCACCCGGGCCCGGATCTGGCGCGGGCTCACCCAGGAGGACGCGGTCAGCCGCACCCTGCGCGAGCACCGGGCGATCCTGGCGGCACTGCGCGACCGGGACGCGGAGGCGGCCCGGTCCTGGGCCACCGTGCACATCGCGAGCGTGGAGCAGTGGCTGCGGTCCACGCTCTGAACCGCTCGTCGGCACGGGTGAGCGGACAGCTCGGATGACTTGGGAGTGTTCCGGGGTGGTGAACGGGGCAGTGATCCGTTCACTCCCCCGTGCAGGGGGCTGCGGGCGCCCCCGCCGCACGCCGTAAGGTTGGGTGGTCAAGCGAGGGCACGTCGGAAGGAGGCGCTGGGTGATCGAGCTCGAGGGGGTTCCCGAGCTGATCGACCCGGTCATGGTGGCCGCGTTCGAAGGCTGGAACGACGCCGGCGACGCCGCCTCCACCGCGGTCGCGCATCTGGACAGGGAATGGAAGGGCGAGGTGTTCGCGGCGCTGGACGCCGAGGACTACTACGACTTCCAGGTGAACCGCCCCACGGTGTGGCTGGACGGCGGTGTCCGCAAGATCACATGGCCGACGACACGGTTGTCGGTGGTCCGGGTCGGCGGGGAGAAGCCGCGCGACCTCGTCCTGGTCCGCGGCATCGAACCGTCGATGCGATGGCGCTCGTTCTGCAACGAGATCCTGGGCTTCGCGCACGAACTGGGCGTGGAGCTGGTGGTGATCCTGGGCGCCCTGCTCGGTGACACACCGCACACCCGTCCGGTGCCGGTCAGCGGGGTCACGTCCGACCCCGACCTGGCCCAGCGGATGGACCTGGAGGAGACCAAGTACGAGGGCCCCACGGGCATCGTCGGCATCCTCCAGGAGGCGTGCACCCACGCCGGCGTCCCGGCCGTGTCCTTGTGGGCCGCCGTACCGCACTACGTCTCCCAGCCGCCGAACCCGAAGGCGACGCTGGCCCTCCTCAACCGTCTGGAGGACCTGATCGACGTGCGCATCCCGCTGGGCGAGCTGCCCGAGGACGCGCGCGCCTGGCAGGTGGGGGTGGACCAGCTGGCCGCCGAGGACACCGAGGTCGCCGAGTACGTGCAGACGCTGGAGGAGGCCCGGGACACCGCGGAGCTGCCGGAGGCGTCGGGCGACGCGATCGCCCGCGAGTTCGAACGGTACCTGCGGCGCCGGGACGGCTCGGGTCCGGGCGGCCCGGGCGGGCCCGGCGGCTCGGGCGGTCACGCCACGGCGGACGGCAGCGACAGCACAGCCTACCTGCGGGACAGCCCCGCTGGACGGGCGAAGCACCCGAAGCCGCCGAAGCCGGAGACAGAGGCGGATGCAGGGGCGGATACGGACGACGAGGACCCGTCGCCGGAGAACTGAACGAGACACCGCGAGGGCGCCTTCTCCCTGGGGAGAAGGCGCCCTCGCGGTGTCTCTTCCGGCTTTTTCCGCCGTTTCTGTCTGCCGGTGCTACAGCGCCACGCCCAGCAGCGCGTCCACCGCCCGCGACACCACACCGGGGGCGCCCTCGTCCGTGCCGCCCCGCTCCGCCTGGAGGGCCACCCAGCGGTCCACCGCGGCCAGTGCGGCCGGGGCGTCGAGGTCGGCGGCGAGGGCCTCGCGGATCTCCTCGACGAGCGCCTCGGCGGACGGGCCGTCGGGGCGGGAGACGGCGGCCCGCCAGCGGCCGAGGCGGTCCAGGGCGTCCTGGAGGACCTGGTCGGTCCACTCCCAGTCGGCCCGGTAGTGGTGGGCGAGCAGCGCCAGCCGGATGGCGGCCGGGTCGACGCCGTCGCGCCGCAGCTGCGACACGAAGACCAGGTTGCCCTTGGACTTGGACATCTTCTCGCCGTCCAGGGCCACCATGCCGGCGTGGACGTACGCCTTGGCCATCGGGAACTCGCCGGTGAGCACCTGGGCGTGGGAGGCGCCCATCTCGTGGTGCGGGAAGGCGAGGTCGGAGCCGCCGCCCTGCACGTCGAAGCCCATCCCGAGGTGGTCCAGGGCGATGGCCACGCACTCGATGTGCCAGCCGGGCCGGCCGCGGCCGAGCGAGGCACCGTCCCAGCTCGGCTCGCCCTCGCGGGCGGACATCCACAGCATCGGGTCGAGCGGGTTCTTCTTGCCCGGCCGGTCGGGGTCGCCGCCGCGCTCGGCGGACAGCAGCCGCATGGCGGCGGCGTCCAGGCGGGACACCGAGCCGAAGTTCGGGTCGGACTCGACGGAGAAGTAGACGTCGCCGTCGAGTTCGTAGGCGGCGCCCGCGTCCCGCAGCCGCTCGACGAGCGGCACGATCCCGGGTATCGCCTCCACCGCGCCGACGTAGTGCCGCGGCGGCAGCATGCGCAGGGCGGTCATGTCCTCGCGGAACAGGGCCGTCTCCTTGTCGGCGAGGGCGGCCCAGTCGATGCCGTCGCGCTGCGCCCGCTCCAGGAGCGGATCGTCGATGTCGGTGACGTTCTGGACGTAGTGGACCTGCCGCTTGGTGTCGAGCCACACGCGCTGCACGAGGTCGAACGCGTTGTAGGTCGCCGCGTGACCCAGGTGGGTCGCGTCGTACGGCGTGATGCCGCAGACGTAGATACGGGCGACGGGACCGGGGTCGAGGGTGACCACAGCACCGGTCGCGGTGTCGTGGATCCTCAGGTCGCGGCCCTGACCAGGCAGGGCGGGGACCTCGGAAGCGGGCCAGGCATGCATGTCATGAGCCTAACCGGACGGATGTTCCGTATACGAACCGGACCGGGCCAGTTGACCGGTAAGGCGCTCTTGCGCGCTTGGACAGTGTGCCGCTAGACGGGCGGCCAGGGGATGGCCGGCCACTCCCCGCTCGGTTCCGGGTGCGTCCCCAGGGCCAGCAGCGCGTCGACCCGCGCGCGGGTGGCGTCGATCTCCGCGGCGGTGATCAGCCCGGCCAGCCGTGCCGTCAGCGCACCGGACTCCCCGAGCGCCTCCCTGAGCCCCTGGAGCACACCGACCGCCTCGCCCGTCAGCGGTTCCCCGGCCCAGCCCCACAGCAGCGTCCGCAGCTTGTTCTCGGCGTTGAAGGTGACGCCGTGGTCGATGCCGTACAGCCGGCCCCCGGCGGCGGGCAGCAGATGACCGCCCTTGCGGTCGGCGTTGTTGATCACGGCGTCGAGCACGGCGAGCCGGCGCAGCCGCTCGTCGTCGGCGTGCACGAGCAGCGCGGTCCGCCCCTCACCGACCTCGGCGAGGCCGACCGCCTTCCAGCCCTCGCCGGGCTCCTCGCCCTCCACCAGGGCGAGCAGTCCGCTCTCGGGCGTGACCTCGATCCACAGCTGGCACATGCCCTCGCCGTACGGCCCGTCGCGCAGCACGGTGGGCGGTACGAGCCCCCAGCCGGTCGCCTCGGACACCTCGTACGCGGCGACCTCGCGCTGGGCGAGGGTCCCGTCGGGGAAGTCCCACAGGGGCCGCTCCCCGGCCACCGGCTTGTAGATGCAGGCGGCCTCCCGGCCGTCCTGCGAGACCGTGCAGTACAGCGCCGCGTTGGACGCCTCCCGGATGCGGCCGCGCACGGTCAGCTCGCCCTCGGCGAGCAACCGGGCCGACCGCTCCGTGTCGGTCACGCCCCGCGGCGGTATCCGTTCTGGCGCGGACATACGTGTCCTTCCGGGTCGAGCGGGAGGCTGCACAGCGGACACGGCGGCCGCCCGGCGTTGACGACGTCCAGGGCACGCTTGGCGAAGGCTCTCGCCTGCGCGCCGGTGAGCCGGACCCGCAGCATCGGCGGACCGTTCTCCTCGTCCTGGAGCAGCCGCTCCTCGGCCTCGGCGAGGTCCTCCTCGGAGTCGGCGTCGAGCTCCACGAGGGCCTGCGCCTCGACGATCATGCGCTGCTCCTCGCCGTCCCAGGCGAGGGCCATGGTGCCGACCCGGAACTCCTCCTCCACGGGGGTGTCGAGGGGATCCATGTCGGCGACTTCGGTGGGCACCACGGCCGGGACGGGGGCGCTGCCGCCACTACGGCGTACGACTTCGTCCAGCAGTTCGTCCATGCGCTCGGCGAGCGCCGCGACCTGGGTCTTCTCCAGGGCCACGCTGGTCACCCGGGAGCCGGCGATGGCCTGGAGGAAGAACGTACGGCGTCCGGGCAGCCCGACCGTACCGGCCACGAAACGGTCCGGGGGGTCGTAGAGGAACACCTGACGGGACACGTCCTGTCTCCATTGGAATCGTGAGTACGTGCGTCTGTACGGGAACGTCCGTGCGTGAACGTGCTTGTGTGAACCGCTTCACCCTACTGCGCCCGACGATCACGGTGCGCCCGCACCGCCCCCGACCGGGGCGTCCTCGGCCGGCGGCTCCTCGCGGGGTGCGAGGGACGCGAAGTCGCCGGTGTCGCCGAGGCGGAGGAGAAACGGCCTCAGGCGGGTGTAACGGATCGCGGTGATGGAACACGGTTCAACAGAAATCCGCTGGAAGAGGTCGAGATGAAGTCCGAGTGCGTCCGCCACGAGCGACTTGATGATGTCGCCGTGGGAGCACATGAGATAGACGGCGTCGGCTCCGTGGTCACGCTCCACGCGCGCGTTCCACTCCCGCACCGCCTCGGCGGCCCGGGTCTGCATCGCCCGCATCGACTCACCGCCGGGGAACGCGGCCGCCGAGGGGTGCGCCTGCACCACCTCCATCAGCGGCTCGCCGGTGAGCTCGGCGAGCTTGCGGCCGGACCAGTCGCCGTAGTGGCACTCCCCGATCCGTTCGTCGGTGTGGGCGGTGAGGGCGGGCCGGGCCGCCAGCAGCGGCTGAAGGGTCTCCTGGCAGCGCTGAAGCGGGCTGGTGACGACCTCGGAGAGCGGCAGCTGGGCGAGCCGGCCGGGCAGCGCGGCGGCCTGCGCGGCACCGCGCTCGTCCAGGGCGACGCCGGGCGTCCAGCCGGCGAGCAGGCCCTCGGTGTTGGCGGTGGATCGTCCGTGCCGGACGAGGATCAGCGTGGGCATGCGGCCCAGCGTAGGCGTCCGGCGGAAGGCCGGAGTCGCCGGGAGACGGGAGAACACACTCAGTGATCGTCGACTGTGCCATCTACCGGGACGGAAACCGGACGGCGGGTCCCGAGGACCTGTCCGACGCCCTCGCCGAGGCCCGGGCGGCGAGCGGGTTCGTGTGGATCGGGCTGCACGAGCCGTCCGAGGAGGAGTTCGACCACGTCACCCGGGAGTTCGGGCTGCATCCCCTGGCGGTCGAGGACGCCCTGAAGGCCCATCAGCGGCCCAAGCTGGAGGTCTACGACGACTCCCTGTTCATGGTCCTCAAGCCGGTGGCCTACGAGGCGGAGACCGACACCGTCTCCACCGGCGAGGTCATGCTCTTCCTCGGCGACTCCTTCGTGGTGACCGTCCGTCACGGCGACGGCTCTCCGCTGGGCACCGTGCGGCGCCGGCTGGAGCAGGAGCACGAGATGCTCGGCAAGGGACCCACGGCCGTGCTGTACGCGGTCGCCGACGCCGTCGTCGACCACTACCTCGACGTGGCCACCGAGTTGCAGACCGACCTGGAGGAGCTGGAGACGGAGGTGTTCTCGCCGGACGGCGGCGGTTCACGGAACACCGCGTCCCGCATCTACAACTTCAAGCGGCAGATCCTGGAGTTCCGCCGGGCCGGCGGACCGCTGGCACTGCCGCTGACCCGGCTGGCGGGCGCGGGGGGATTCGGCGGGGCGGTGCCGTTCGTCAACGACAAGGCGCGGCCCTTCTTCCGGGACGTGAACGACCACCTCACGCGCGTGAACGAGTCCGTGGAGGGGCTCGACCGCCTGGTCTCCGACATCCTCTCCGCCCATCTCGCGCAGATGAGCGTCCGGCAGAACGACGACATGCGGAAGATCTCCGCGTGGGCGGCCATGGCAGCGGTCCCCACGATGATCGCGGGGGTCTACGGCATGAACTTCGAGCACATGCCGGAGCTGCGGTGGGAGTGGTCGTACCCGGCGGTGATCGTGGTGATGGCGGCCCTGGAGGTGTTTCTGTACCGGCTGTTCAAGCGCCGGGGCTGGCTCTAGGCGGGCGAGCGCGGGGGCTGTGGCCGGGTGCGGGGCGGGTGCGGCCCCGGGTCAGGCGAACTCGGGGGCCGAGGCCACGGGGCCGCCCAGGGCGTCGCGTCGCTCCGGCATCCTGAGGGACACCATGCGACGCCAGCCACCGAGCCGCTCGTACGCGTACAGCGCGTGGATGCCCGCCGCGAGCGCCGCCGACTTGGCCTTCGGCCAGCCCAGGAGGCGGCCCATGTGGTCCATGACCGCGAGGCTGACGTCCCGGTAGACGCGGATCTCGGCGAGCGCGCACGCGCGCAGCGTGCGCTGGATGAGCCGTCCGTGCCCGGCGGCCGCGAAGCGCAGCAGCTCCTCGTGGGTGTACGCGAGGTGGTTGTCCTCGTCGGCGGAGATCATCCGTACGGCCCTGCCGACCTCGGGGTGGTCCGCGAAGTACCTCCGCAGCATCACCATCTGGTCGGCGGCGCGCTGCTCGGTGACCCGGCTGTGCGCCAGGTACGTGATGATGTCCGGCAACGTGAGCGGCTGGTCGGCCTTGAGCTTCTCGTGCGCGAGGCCGATGCCGTCCTTCTCCAGCAGCATCGTGTAGTCCGTCTCGGGCGGCACCTCGACGGGCTGGAGGCCGCGCTTCCTCAGCAGGGCGTTGAAGATCCGGCCGTGCTTGTCCTCGTCGGCCCCGTGCCGGGTGATCTTCGGGGCGAGAGCACGCTGGCTCTCCGGTACGAGCGCCGCGATCCGCGCGTTCTCCCAGCCGCCCTGGGACTCCCCGCTGGCCGCGATGGAACAGAAGAGCTGGAACGACCCGTCGTTGTCGACGATCTCCTGGAACAGGCTCTTGGCCGAAAGCATCGTTGGCACCTCTCTGCAGGGCTCCGCAGAGAACGAGTCAAGTCCGAACGAAGGGGGGCGGCAACACCTGTGTCGGACAACTCCGCCAAAAGAATGACACCTGGGGCCGCGTGCGGGCGTAACCGCACGGACTCCGGCGCGTTGTGCTGCGTGACGGCCGTGGCGGGGAAGACCCCCGAGCCCCCACCACGGCCGCGGAAACCTCCGGTGGTGCCGTGCGCGCCCGGTGCCGCTCGTCCGGTGCCGGGCGCGTCGCCGCTCATGCCAGCCCGGACCGCTCCAGGGCCTCGGTGCCGGCGCGGAGCGAGGCCAGCCGTTCGTCGAGGGTGAAGCCCGCGGGGGCGAGGCTCAGGGTGGTGACCCCGACCTCGGCGTAGGCCTTCATCCGGTCCGCGATGCGGTCGACGGAGCCGAGCAGGGTCGTCTTGTCGATCAGGTCGTGCGGTACGGCCGCGGCCGCGCCCTGCTTGTCGCCCGACAGGTAGTTGTCCTGGATCTCGGCGGCTTCCTTCTCGTACCCCATGCGCCGGGCCAGCTGGTTGTAGAAGTTCTGCTTGGGGCTGCCCATGCCGCCGACGTACAGCGCGGTGTACGGGCGGAAGGTGTCGGCGAGGGTGGTGACGTCCTTGTCGTCGCCGACAGCCAGGGGCAGGGTCGGGCAGACGTCGAAGCCGTCCAGGGTCTTGCCGGCCTTCTCGCGGCCGGCCCGCAGGTAGGAGATCGCGGTGTCCTCGAGGTGGTCGGCCGAGGGGAAGATCAGCAGGGCGCCGTCGGCGATCTCACCGGTCTGTTCGAGGTTCTTGGGGCCGATCGCGGCGATGTAGAGCGGGATGTGCTCGCGCTCCGGGTGCACGGTGAGCTTGATGGGCTTGCCGGGGCCGCCGGGAAGGGGCAGGGTCCAGTGCTCGCCCTCGTAGGACAGGCGCTCGCGGGTCATCGCCTTGCGGACGATCTCGACGTACTCGCGGGTGCGGGAGAGCGGCTTGTCGAACTTGACGCCGTACCAGCCCTCGGAGACCTGGGGGCCGGAGACGCCGAGGCCGAGGCGGAAGCGGCCGCCGGAGAGCGAGTCGAGGGTGGCGGCGGTCATCGCGGTCATCGCCGGCTGGCGGGCCGGGATCTGGAAGATGGCCGAGCCCACGTCGATGCGGTCGGTCTGGGCGGCGACCCAGGTGAGCACGGTGGCCGCGTCGGAGCCGTAGGCCTCGGCGGCCCAGCAGACGGCGTAGCCGAGGCGGTCGGCCTCCTTGGCCACGGCGAGATTGTCCGCGTCCATGCCGGCACCCCAGTAGCCGAGGTTGATCCCGAGCTGCATGCCGAATCCCCTTACCGATCAGTAACGTCCTTGCGGGAGACCTTAGCGCGTGCCCGCGGCGGCGGCGGGCGCGGTGCGCCGCCCGCGACGGCCCGTGCCCCGCACGCTCGGGCCGTCCGGCACCCGAGGCTGGGGAAACTGGTTGTCCACAGGCCCCCACACGCCAGGTTCCGGCCAGTAATCTCGGCGTTCATGGAGCAGAGGCATCTCGGCCGCACCGGCCTGCGTGTGTCCCGGATCGGGCTCGGCACCCTGACCTGGGGCCGGGACACCGACGAGCACGACGCGGCGGACCTCTTGAAGACGTTCTGGGAAGCGGGCGGGAGCCTCGTCGACACGGCGGACGTGTACGGCGACGGAGAGGCCGAGTACCTGCTCGGACGTCTCGTAGAAGGCCTCGTCCCGCGCCGGGACCTGGTCATCTCGACGAAGGCCGGCAGCGTGCCGGACCCCGACCGGCGGTTCGACGGCTCGCGCGGCCACCTGCTCGCCGCGCTGGACGCCTCCCTCGCCCGGCTCGGCACGGACTACGTCGACGTGTGGCACATCCACGCCTTCGACCCGGACACCCCGCTGGAGGAGACCCTCCAGGCGCTGGACCTGGCCGTCAGCAGCGGCCGGGCCCGGTATGCCGGGGTGTCCAACTTCTGTGGCTGGCAGCTCGCCAAGGCGGCCACCTGGCAGCTGGCGGCGCCGGGCACCCGCACCCGGCTGGCCAGCACACAGCTGGAGTACTCGCTGCTCCAGCGCGGTGTCGAGCGCGAGGTGCTGCCGGCCGCGCTGGACCTCGGCATCGGCATGCTGCCCTCGTCGCCGCTCGGGCGCGGGGTGCTCACCGGCAAGTACCGGAACGGCACCCCGGCCGACTCGCGGGGTGCCTCGGAGCATCTGGCGCCGTTCATCGCGCCGTACCTCGACGACACGGCGACCCGGATCGTGGACGCCGTGACGACGGCGGCGGACGGGCTGGCGGTGACGCCCCTCCAGGTGGCCCTCGCCTGGGTCCGGGACCGGCCGGGCGTGGCCGCGCCGATCGTCGGCGCGCGCAACGCGCAGCAGCTCACGGCCGCGTTGTCAGTGGAGGCCCTTAGTCTTCCTGACGAGATCTGCCGGGCGCTCGACGACGTGTCGGCGCCCGTGCACCGCTATCCCGATCACGACTGGAGCACGCTGTGAGCACGGAGCCGGAGTCCGCCGAGGACGCGCAGGACACCGAGCCGGAGACGCCGGGCACCGCGGAGGAGAGCGCCACGGAGGAGAGCGCCGAGGCGGTAGCACCGGGTGCCCCCCAGGACGCGGTGGAGGACGGCGGACCGTCCGACAGCGCGGGGGAAGCCGGTGCGGACGCGCGGAAGCTGTCCGAGGCCGAGGCCGAGCTCGCCGCCCAGCGGCTCGAACGGGAGCGGATCGAGCAGCGCAAGGCCGAGAAGAAGGGGCCCATCCCCGCCGGGACCAAGCTCAGCGGGACGGCCGCCGACCTGCTCGCGGCCGTCCGGGCCGTGGAGAGCGGCGAGAAGCCGGCGGCGGCGGTCTTTGCCGAGCCCGCACCCCGTCGTTCCGCGCCCGAACCGAGCCCGCGGCCGGTCGCCGTCGAGGTGACCGCCGCTCCGGCGGCTCCGGCACCGGACGTCGTCGCGGCCGTGCGGGGTGTGCTGGCCGAGGGCGGTGCGCCGGGCGCCCTCGCGGCACAGGTCGCCGCGGTCCTCGGTGAGGGGGCCGCCGACCGGCTGCGGGCGGATCCCTGGCAGTTGCTGCGGGTCGGCGGGGTCCGGCCCGAGCAGGCCGACGGGTTCGCGCGGGCGCTGCTGGACGCGGAGAGCGGCCCGGACGACGAACGGCGTGGCCGGGCGGTCACCGTCTGGCTGCTGGAGCAGGCCGCGCTCGCCGGGCACACCGCCCTCGAGATGCCGGCGCTCACCGCGGCACTGGCCCAGCGGGGCGTGCCGGACCCGGACGCGGCCGTGCAGGACGCCCTCGCCGAGGGTGAGGCCCTGGCCTTCCAGGACGTGCTCGACCCGACCGCGCCCGAACCGGAGGAGCCCCAGGGGGACGAGGAGCGGCCGGTCCGTGTCCTCGTCGGACTGGAGCGGTACGCCCTCGCGGAGGAGAGCCTCGCCGACGGACTGGCCCGGCAGGTCAACTCCGTGCCGAAGGAGGACGGTTCGGGGGCGGAGTGGGAGCGGGCCGCGGAGTCGGCCGGTGGGTCAGCCGCCGAGCTGATCCGCGCGGTCGCCCGCCACGGGCTGGTGCTGCACACCGGCGGGGAGGCCGCGCTGGCCGAGCCCGCCGCGCTGGTGCGCGCGGCCGAGGGCCTGGGGCTGCGCGCCTGGGCCGCCGCCCACACCCCGGACGGGCGGGACCGCTTCGCGGCGCTGCTCGGCGGGGCGGCGGAGCCGGAGGACGCGCCCGACGGCCCGGACGGCGGCTCCCACGGTGTCGTGACCCTCGCCGGGCTGCTGGCCGGGGCCGAGGGGCCGGGCCGGGACGCCGAGGGCACGCTGAACCTCGACCTGCTCGTCGTGCTGGACGCGCCGCAGCTGGATGTGGAGACGGCGGCACTGCTGACGGAGTCCCTGCCGGACGGAGCCCGGCTGGTGCTGGCCGGGGATCCGGCGGTGCTGTGGTCCGTCGGCCCCGGACGGGTGTTCGCGGACCTGCTGGCCGCGCGGGTCTGCCCGCAGGTCGCCTCGCGGCGGCCGGATCCCGGGCCGCTGGGTGAGCTGGTCTCCGGGATCGGCGTGGGTGAGCTGAACCAGGTCGAGGCGCCGGGCAAGGAGGTCGTGATCGTGCCGGTGCGGGACGCGGGCGAGGCGGTGCACCGGACCGTGCAGCTCGTCGCGGACTCGGTGCCGCGGGCCATCGGCGTCCCGGCCGAGGAGACCCAGGTGATCACGCCGGGCCACGGCGGCGCGGTCGGCACCCGGGCCCTGAACGCGGCCCTCAAGGAACGGCTCAACCCCGGACCGGGCCGGTTCGGCGGCTTCGACCCCGGTGACCGGATCGCCTACTCCCCCGCGCCGGGGCGTACGCTGCCGGGCCGCGTGGTCACGGCCGACGCGGACGGGCTGCATCTGTCGTGCGCGGGTGAGGCCGTCGTCGTCCCGAAGGAGCGGGTGGAGCAGTCCGTGCGGCACGGGTGGGCGCTGACCGCGCACCAGGCCGTGGGAGGGCGGTGGCCGGCGGTGGTCGTGGTACTGCCCGGTGACGCGGCGCAGGCCCTGAGCCGGCCGTGGGTCTACACCGCGTTCGGGCGGGCGGGGCGGCATCTGTCCGTGGTGCACGGCGTGGAGCAGGCGCTGCCCCGGGCGGTGGCCGAGGTGCCCGCCAAACCGCGCACGACGCGCCTGCCCGTCCTGCTGGCTCCACAGGTGCCGGTCGCCGACTGACCACCCCCGCCACAGAACGGCGGCGGCCCCGGAGAGTCTCCCCTCCGGGGCCACCGCCCTCATCGCCGTCGCGGGCGCGGTCCGCGGGTGGTCAGCGTTCCGCGTCCAGGGGCTCCAGGTCCTCGTCCTCGTCCAGCTCCGTGTCGAGGTCGTCCACGACGTCGTCGGCGTCGTCGTCGATCTCCTCGTCGAAGACGGCGCTGACGTCGAAGCGGCAGACCACCCGCTGCGCGTCGGCGTGCTCGAACGGGGCCTCCAGCCACTCGCCGGGCTCGGCCGGTTCGTCGGCGGCCGTCACCCAGAGCGTGGAGTCGCCCTCCTCCAGGCCGAACTCCTTGTGCCGGGAGGCGATCTCGTCCGGTTCGAACTCGCCGAACAGGAGCCCGAGGGCGCCATGGACGGTGCCGGACGCCTCCGTGCCGGAGCCGGCGTCGTCGTCCGCCGCCTCGATCCGGTGGGCCTGTGCCAGCAGCCGCTGCGGTTCCACCACCGCGTAGTCGCGGCGGATCAGCACGCTGAGGGCGTTCGGCTCGTCGGGGCCCCGGTAGGGCGGGAGCGAGTCGTCGGCTCCGGGGATCTCGAAGGGCGTGACCTCGTCGTATCGGTCGTAGAGCAGCTCGTCGTACGTCTCGGCGGCCGCGGCCAGCTCGTTGAACGCCTCGTAGACGGCCGGGTCGTCCTCCCCGGACCTGCGTTCGACCGCGGCCAGGTGGCGGTCGAGCGCGGTCTTGACCGCCTCGGCGGCGGCTCGTACCTCGGCAGCGGTGGGCTGCGCAGCATCAGACATACCGCAGACGCTATCCGTACCGGGCCTCTGCCCGCACAATAGATGCGATGCCGGAATACGAATTTGTCGACGTGTACGTGCCGCGCGGGGTCTCCCGCAAGGACGCCACCCGTCTGCTGACGGACCATGCCGAGTACGGTCACTGGGAGTTGGACCGCCTCAGCCTGCTGCGTGACGGCAGCCGCAGGGTGCGGCTGCGACGTCGGATCATCCGCCAGGTACGCGCCACCTGGTGAGCCGAGGCGACGGGACGGGACGGGCCCCACCAGGGCGGGGCCCGCTCCGTCGCGTGCACGGCCGGCGTTCCGTGCGCGGTACTCCCGCCCCGGTGGGCGGCGTGCGGTCCTACGCAGCCGCGCGCGCCTTGCGGTAGAGCACGGCGCCCGCCAGCAGGGCGCCCGCGCCCAGGGGCAGAGTGAGGCCCATCGGCAGGTCGCTGCCGGTGTGCGCGAGCTGCGCGGCACCCCCGGACTGGCCGAGGGCCCGCGCTCCGGGCTGGTCGGCGCGCGCGGAACCGCCCGGTGCCCGGTCGCCCGCGACGGACACGGCACCGGGGCGGCTGGGTTCCACCGGGTCGCCCGGCCGGCCGGGGTGTTCCTGGCCGCCCGGCTGCTCGGAGCCGCCGGGCCGGACCGGACCGTCGCCGCCCGGCGGCGTGCCGGGCCGACCGCCGCCGTAACCGCCCCCGTCGGCGCAGTCGTTGGCGGTGGCGGCGTTGCCGATCCCGATGATGTCGACGCTGTTGCCGCACACGTTGACCGGCGCGTGGACCGGAACCTCGACGTGATTGCCGGAGCCGACACCCGGCGAGCCGCCGGTGTGACCGCCGGCGTGCGAACCCCCTGAGCCGCCCTGGCCGCCGGAGCCGCCGTGCCCGCCGGAGTCGCCGTGTCCGCCGGACGCGCCGCCGCCGGACCTGACGCCGGTGTTGACGCACTTGTTGCCGATCGCCGGGTTGAGCACCCCGACGACGTTGACCGTGTTGCCGCACACGTTCACCGGCGCGTGCAAGGGCGCCTGCACGGTGTTGCCCGACAGCACGCCGGGCGAGCCGGCGCTCGTGCCGCTCGCGCCCGAGCCGGCGTGCGCGGCACCGCCGGTGGCCGCGATCACGCCGGTCGCGGCGGCCATGGTCATCAGGCCCTTGCGGGTGACCTGTCGCATTGCTGAATCCCTGTCTTCGACCTTGTCCCGAATTCTCGACGTTCGAAAGAACCGCTCCGAAAAGAACCGTTCCGAAAAGAACCACTACGAAAAGGCCCGTTCGGAAAAGGCCCGTCGGCCCCGGAGCGCATGGCGCGCGCTCCGGGGCCGACGGGCTCAGCCCCCTACGGGGCGATACACGACGTCACTTGTTGATGCAGGTGTTGCCGAAGGCGGGGTTCAGCAGCCCGATCACGGAAACCGTGTTGCCGCAGGCGTTCACCGGGACGTGCACGGGAACCTGGATCACGTTGCCGGACAGCACACCCGGGGAGTGCACGGCGGCACCCTGGGCGCCCGCATCGGCAACGGCCATGCCCGCGCTCGCGAGAACCAGACCACCGGTGGCGGCAGCAGCGGCGACGATCTTCTTGATCATTATTCCTCCTCGTTGACAAAGCGACCCCAAGTAGCGGATCACATCAGCTGTAACGAGGAAGGAGTAATGGAGCTACGAGCTTATGGTCGCATTCACTCTTCTCAGTCCCTTCCGTACGGGCGATCGAATAGTGTGGTTTCGTTTCGGTGGGCGAATTCAGGACGCGTCGAGGAACCGGTCGAGCACCCGCACGCCGAACGTGAGGCCCTCCACCGGGACCCGCTCGTCGACGCCGTGGAACATCCCCGCGAAGTCCAGCTCCGGCGGCAGCCGGAGCGGCGCGAAGCCGAAGCAGCGGATGCCGAGGTCGTCGAAGGACTTGGCGTCGGTGCCACCGGAGAGCATGTACGGCACGGCCCGCGCGATCGGGTCCTCGGCGCTCAGCGCGCTCTGCATGGCGTCGACGAGCTTGCCGTCGAAGTCCGTCTCCAGCGCCTTGTCGCCATGCACGTCCTCGCGCTTGACCCGGGGGCCGAGGATGCGGTCGAGGTCGGCGAGGAACTCCTCCTCGTAGCCGGGCAGGAAGCGTCCGTCGACGTGCGCGGTGGCCTGGCCGGGGATGACGTTGACCTTGTAGCCGGCGCCGAGCATGGTGGGCGCGGCCGAGTTCTGGAGGGTGGCGCCGACCATCTTGGCGATGCCGCCGAGCTTGGCGAGGGTCTCGTCCATGTTCTCCGGGTCCAGCTCGGTGCCGAGCGCGTCGGAGAGCTCGTCGAGGAAGGACCGCACGGTCTTGGTGACCCGGACCGGCCACTTGTGCCGGCCGAGGCGTCCGACGGCCTCGCACAGCTCGGTGATGGCGTTGTCCTTGTTGGTCATCGAGCCGTGGCCGGCCGTGCCGTCCACGGTGAGCCGCATCCAGTGCATGCCCTTCTGCGCGGTCTCCACCAGGTACAGCCGCAGGTTCTCGTTGACGGTGAAGGAGAACCCGCCGACCTCGCCGATCGCCTCGGTGACGCCCTCGAAGAGACCGGGGTGCTTGTCGACGAGGTACCGGGCACCGTACGTGCCACCCGCCTCCTCGTCGGCGAGGAAGGCGAGGACGACGTCGCGCGGGGGCTTGCGCCCGCTGCGCAGCCGGTCACGGACGACCGCCAGGGTCATCGCGTCCATGTCCTTCATGTCGACCGCGCCGCGTCCCCACACACAGCCGTCCGCGATCTCGCCGGAGAAGGGGTGATGGGTCCAGTCGGCGGCGTTGGCCGGTACGACGTCGGTGTGGCCGTGGATGAGCAGCGCGGGCCGGGACGGGTCCTCGCCCTCGATGCGGGCCACCGTGGAGGCGCGCCCCTGGTGCGATTCGAGGATCTGCGGTTCGAGCCCCACCTCGGCGAGCTTCTCGGCGATGTACTCGGCCGCCTTGCGCTCCCCGGGTCCCGAGTGGTCGCCGTAGTTGCTGCTGTCGATCTGGATCAGCTCGCGGCAGAGGTCCACGACCTCGTCCTCGCCGGTGACGCCTCTGGCCGTGTCCGTCTCGCTCACGTGCTTCCTCCCGCGCTGTCGCTGCTGGTGGTCCCCCTCATCCTCCCTCCCCACCGGTCGCTCCCCAAGGCCGGTCCCGGCCCGTCACACCCCGTTCACGCGCGGGCGGGGGTGATCGGGGCCTGTCGAAAGCCTGGTAATGTTTCCTCCGTCGCCGCGAGGGAAACCACGCACGACAGACACCTTGTCCGGGTGGCGGAATGGCAGACGCGCTAGCTTGAGGTGCTAGTGCCCTTTAACGGGCGTGGGGGTTCAAGTCCCCCCTCGGACACGCGACATGAGCGAGGGTCGTGACCTGCGGGTCACGGCCCTCGCTCGTCGTGTGGGGCATCTCTCCCCGGCTCGAAGATCACCAGGTCACCACCCCTGGGCGCCGGCCGCGCACACCCTCGAAAGGCGGTTCCGAGTGGCCGGCGGAAGGGTGCGAGCCTACCGTCGTACTAAAATTTCCGGCTTGTTACGGATCGGAGCTGGAGCAGGACAACCCCAGGCAGACCTGCGGGCCCCCGCCAGCGCCCCGGAGGCTTCCGGGATCGACACGCGAGGACCCGATGGCAGCCATTCACGAGAGCAGTGCTCTCGGCCTGCTCGACCAGGAGCTCCGCGCACGGTTCGGGGACACGGCCCGCTTCTCCGGGGGGCCCGCGGCCTCCCCGCGCACCCTCGTGGACGTGTTCGACGCGTCCGTGCGGTCGTACCCGGACGAACTCGCCCTGGACGACGGCACCACGCGGCTCACCTACCGGCAACTGGCCGCCGAGGTGGAGCGCCTGCGGCAGCGGCTGGCCGGGGCCGGTGCCGGACGGGGTGACCGGGTCGGGGTGCGGGTGCCGTCCGGCACCAACGAGCTGTACGTCACCGTCCTGGCCGTCCTGGCCTCCGGTGCCGCCTATGTGCCCGTGGACGCCGAGGACCCGGACGAGCGGGCCGAGCTGGTGTTCGGGGAGGCGGATGTGCGGGCCGTCGTCGGGGGCGGGCACGAGATCGCCGTGGTCTCCACGGGCGACGTCCCCGCCGGCCGGCCCGGCACGGAGGACGACGCCTGGGTCATCTTCACCTCCGGCTCCACCGGGAAGCCCAAGGGCGTCGCCGTCAGCCACCGCAGTGCCGCCGCCTTCGTGGACGCCGAGGCCGCGCTGTTCCTCACCGAGGACCCGATCGGGCCCGGGGACCGGGTGATGGCCGGTCTGTCGGTGGCCTTCGACGCGTCCTGCGAGGAGATGTGGCTGGCCTGGCGGTACGGGGCCTGTCTGGTGCCGGTGCCGCGGGCGCAGGTCAGGAGCGGTGCCGATCTCGGGCCCTGGCTGGTCGAGCAGGAGATCACCGTCGTGTCGACGGTGCCGACGCTGGCCGCGCTGTGGGAGCCCGAGACCCTCAACGACGTACGCCTGCTGATCTTCGGCGGGGAGGCCTGTCCGCCCGAGCTGGCGCAGCGGCTGGTGACCGAGGGGCGCGAGGTGTGGAACACCTACGGGCCCACCGAGGCCACCGTCGTGGCCTGCGCGTCGCTGATGAGCGGGGCGGAGCCGATCCGGATCGGGCTGCCGCTGGACGGCTGGGAGCTGGCCGTCGTGGACGAGGCCGGGGAGCCGGTGCCGATGGGCGCCAGCGGCCAGCTGGTGATCGGCGGGGTCGGGCTCGCCCGGTATCTCGACGCCGGGAAGGACGCGGAGAAGTACGCGCCGCTGGAGTCCCTGGGCTGGGAGCGGGCGTACCGCAGCGGTGACCTCGTCAAGGCGGAGCCCGAGGGGCTGGTGTTCCTCGGGCGGGCCGACGAGCAGGTCAAGCTCGGCGGGCGGCGCATCGAGCTGGGCGAGGTGGACGCGGCGCTACAGGCGCTGCCCGGGGTGGCCGGGGCCGCCGCCGCCGTGCGGACCGCCCGCGGCGGCAACCAGCTGCTCGTCGGCTATGTCGTCGTCCAGGACGGCTGGGACCACGCGGCGGCCGTGGAGAAGCTGCGCGCCGAGCTGCCCGCGGCCCTGGTGCCGTTGCTCGCGCCGGTCGGCGACCTGCCGACCCGGACCAGCGGCAAGGTCGACCGCAACGCCCTGCCGTGGCCGCTGAAGGAGCTGGAGCACACCGGTCCCGCAGAGCCGCTCTACGGCACCGAGGCATGGCTCGCCGAGCAGTGGGGCGAGGTGCTCGGCGTGTCCGTGTCGAGCGCGCGGGACGACTTCTTCGCCATCGGCGGCGGCAGCCTGGCCGCCGCCCAGCTGACCACCCGGCTGCGCACCCGCTACCCGAGCGCCGCCGTCCTCGACATCTACCAGCAGCCCGTGCTGCGCAAGCTCGCCCGGCATCTGGAGAAGTCCGCGCAGGACGACGGTGCCCGGCGCACCGTCGCCCCGGTGCCGGTGCGCGCCCAGGTGATCCAGCTGCTCCTGCTGCTGCCCCTGTTCACCGTGCTCGGGCTGCGCTGGACCGTGGCGCTGACCGCGCTCGGCAACCTGCTGCCCGTCTACTCCTGGCTGCCGACCGCGCCCTGGTGGCTGGTCGTCGGCGGGGCGCTGCTCTTCTTCAGCCCGCCGGGGCGGCTGGCGATCGGGGCGGGCGGGGCGCGGCTGCTGCTCAGGGGCGTACGGGCGGGGCGCCACCCGCGCGGCGGCAGCGTGCACCTGCGGCTGTGGACCGCGGAGCGGCTGGCCGAGTTCAGCGGGGCGACCTCGCTGACCGGGGCGTGGCTGGAACGGTACGCGCGGGCGCTGGGCGCCAAGGTCGGGCCGGACGTGGATCTGCACTCGCTGCCGCCGGTCACCGGCCTGCTCAGGGTGGGCCGGGGCGCGGCCGTGGAGTCCGAGGTGGACCTGTCCGGCTGGTGGCTGGACGGGGACCGGCTGGAGATCGGGCCGGTCAGGGTGGGCGCGCACGCCGTCGTCGGCACCCGCAGCATCCTCTTCCCGGGTGCCCGGGTCGGAAAGCGGGCCGAGGTGGCGCCGGGTTCGGCCGTCACCGGGCAGGTTCCGACCGGGCAGCGGTGGGCGGGCGCTCCCGCGGTCAAGCTCGGCAAGGCCAAGCGGAACTGGCCCAAGGAACGGCCGGCGCGGAGCACGTACTGGCGTGTGGTGTACGGCATGGCGGGCTTCGCGCTCGGCGCCCTGCCGGTGCCGGCGGGCGCCGCGGCGCTCCTCGTGGGCCACTGGTTCCTCACTCCGGACGTGACCGTGAGCGGTGTCGCGCTCGGCCTCGTCCCGGCCACGCTCGCCTTCGGGCTCGCGTACGCGCTGCTGCTGCTGGTCGCCGTACGGCTGCTGAGCCTGGGGCTGCGGGAGGGCACGCATCCCACGCACAGCCGGATCGGCTGGCAGGCGTGGACGGTCACGCAGCTGATGGACCGCTCACGGGAGGTGCTGTTCCCGCTGTACGCCGGGCTCGCCACGCCCGTGTGGCTGCGGCTGCTGGGGATGCGGATCGGCAAGGGCGCCGAGGTGTCGACCGTGCTCGCGCTGCCGAGCCTGACCACGGTCGGCGAGGGCGCGTTCCTGGCCGACGACACGCTGACCGCACCGTACGAGCTGGGTGGCGGCTGGATGCGGATCGGGCGGGCGGAGATCGGGCGGCGGGCGTTCCTCGGGAACTCGGGGATGACCGCGCCGGGGCGGAGTGTGCCGGACGGCGGGCTGGTCGGGGTGCTGTCGGCGACCCCGAAGAAGGCGAAGAAGGGCAGCTCGTACCTGGGGCTGCCGCCGATGAAGCTGCCGCGCTCGGCGGCCGGCGGTGACCAGAGCCGGACGTACGACCCATCGGCCCCGCTGCTGTGGGCGCGCGGACTGGTGGAGCTGTGCCGGATCGTGCCGGTGTTCTGCTCGGCGGGGCTGGCCGTGCTGACGGTGGCGGCGCTGTGCGCGCTGGGCGCGTGGGCGCCGCTGCTGGCGGGTCCGGTGCTGCTCGGGGCGGGGTTCGTGGCGGGTCTGGTGTCCGTGCTGGCGAAGTGGGCGCTGGTGGGGCGGCACCGCGCCGGGGAGCATCCGCTGTGGAGCGGCTTCGTGTGGCGCAACGAGCTGGCGGACACCTTCGTGGAGGTGCTGGCGGTGCCGTGGCTGGCCGGGGCGGTGCCCGGTACGCCGGTGCTGACGGCGTGGCTGCGCGGGCTCGGAGCGCGGATCGGCCGGGGCGTGTGGGTGGAGAGCTACTGGCTGCCCGAGACCGACCTGGTGACGCTCGGGGACGGGGCGACCGTGAACCGCGGCAGTGTGCTGCAGACCCACCTCTTCCACGACCGGATCTTGCGGACGGATACTGTGGTCCTCCGTGAGGGCGCGACGCTGGGCCCTGGCGGAATCGTCCTGCCCGGCAGCACGATCGGGGCCCGTACGACTCTGGGTCCGGCGTCGCTGGTGATGGCGGCGGAGTCCGTTCCCGACGACACCCGCTGGCTGGGCAACCCCATCGAGTCATGGCGTTCCTGAGCGCGGCTCGGCCGGGGCCACGGGACGGCGCACCGGCACGATGTCCGAGCACAGCGCAGGGAGCAGACGCAGCAGTGACCGTTCAGCAGGCAGTGGGCCCGGACCCGTACTTTCCGGCCAACGGCGATCCCCGGTACCGGGTGCACCGCTACGAACTCGCGCTGGACTACCGCCCGGGCCCCAACCGGCTGTCGGGGACGGCCCGGATCAACGCCATCGCGGGACGGTCGCCGCTCGCCGAGTTCCAGCTCAACCTGGCCGACTTCAAGATCGGCCGGGTCCGGGTGGACGGCCGGCCGGCGCACTACACGCACCGGGGCGGCAGGCTGCGGCTGCGCCCCGCGAAGCCGGTGCGGGCCGGGGCCACGTTCACCGTGGAGGCGCACTGGTCCGGCAATCCCAAGCCGGTCGCCAGCCCGTGGGGCGGGCTCGGCTGGGAGGAGCTGGAGGACGGGGCGCTGGTGGCGAGCCAGCCGGTCGGGGCGCCGTCCTGGTACCCGTGCAACGACCGGCCGGCCGACAAGGCGTCGTACCAGATCTCGGTCACCACGCCGTCCGCGTACGCGGTGGTGGCGGGCGGGCGGCTGCTGACCCGGACGACGAAGGCCTCGACGACCACGTGGGTGTACGAGCAGGCCGCGCCGACCTCCAGCTATCTGGTCGGGCTGTCGATCGGCAAGTACCAGACGGTGCTGCTGGGCGACCCGGGGCCGGGCGGGGTGCCGCAGCACGGGCACATCCCGGCGCACCTGCTGCCCGAGTTCTCCCGGGACTTCGCCCGGCAGCCCCAGATGATGGAGCTGTTCCAGGAGCTGTTCGGTCCGTACCCGTTCGACGAGTACGCGGTGGTGGTGACCGAGGAGGAGCTCGATGTCCCTGTGGAGGCACAGGGGTTGTCGCTGTTCGGCGCCAACCACGTGGACGGGGCGCGGGGTTCGGAGCGGCTGGTGGCGCACGAGCTGGCGCACCAGTGGTTCGGCAACAGCGTGTCCATCGCGGACTGGCGGCACATCTGGCTGAACGAGGGATTCGCGAAGTACGCGGAGTGGCTGTGGTCGGAGCGGTCGGGAGGCCGCAGCGCCCAGCAACTCGCGGCCGCCGCCCACCGGTTGTTGTCCTCCCGCCCGCAGGACCTGCGACTGGCCGACCCGGGGCGCAAGTCGATGTTCGACGACCGGCTCTACGAGCGCGGCGGGCTGACGCTGCACGCGGTGCGATGCGCGATGGGCGACGACGCGTTCTTCCGCATGCTGCGCGGGTGGGCGACGCTGTACCGGGGCGGGGCGGTGAACACGACGACGTTCACCGCGCACGCGGCCCGGTTCGCCGCCGAGCCGCTGGACGACGTGTTCGAGGCATGGGTGTACGGGACGGCGCTCCCGCCGCTGCCGGCACCGGACGCGCGGATCCCGGCCCGGCCCACGCACCCGCCCACCAACGCGGGTCCGGCGTAGGGCCGGTCCGGCGGGACGGCGGCGCGCGGCGTGAGCGCGAAGGCCGTGTGAGGGGCCCGGAGCAGCGTGCGGCTCCGGGCGTCACCCGTGCCGCGGGACGGATCCGCGGACGTCCGCTCGGCCTCCCCGGCACAATGGTGCGCATGTCCCGACGCAGCACTCGCGCCGCCCGGCCGGCCGGCGCCGCCCGCCCCGCCGGCTGTCCCTGCGGGCTCCCCGAGCCGTACGACGCGTGCTGCGGCCGCTTCCACGCGGGCGCCGCCGCGCCGACCGCCGAGGCGCTCATGCGGTCCCGCTACAGCGCCTTCGTGCAGGCGAACGCGGCCTATCTGCTGCGGACCTGGCATCCCCGGACGCGCCCGGACCGGCTCGACCTCGGTCCCGGGACGCGGTGGACGGGGCTGGAGATTCTCGCCGTGCGGGACGGGTCGGCGTTCCACACCACGGGGACGGTGACCTTCCGGGCCTCGTTCCGGGGCGGGTCGCTGCACGAGCGGAGCCGGTTCGAGCGGGTGGACGGGGCCTGGGCCTACCTGGACGGGGAGTTCCCCGACTGACCCCGGCCGGCCGTCACGGGGCCAGGATGTCCAGCTCCTGGAGGGCGCCCACCGTTATCTCGCGGGTCAGTTCCTCGGCGCGGGTCCCGTCGCCCGCGCGGACCGCCTCGGCGACCTGGACGTGGAGGGTGACGGCGGCCGGGTCGGGGTCCTCGAACATGACCTCGTGGTGGGTACGGCCCGCGAGGACCTCGGCGACCACGTCACCGAGACGGGCGAACATCTCGTTGCCGGAGGCGTTGAGGATCACCCGGTGGAAGGCGATGTCGTGGAGGAGGTAGCCCTCCAGCTGGTGGCCGCGTGAGTGGGCCACCATGCCCAGGGCGCACTCGGTGAGTTCGGCGCACTGTTCGGCGGTGGCGAGCTTGGCGGCCAGGCCCGCGGCGACCGGTTCGATCGCCGAGCGCAGCACGGTGAGGGAGCGCAGCTGGCGGGCGCGGTCGGCGCCGGCCAGGCGCCAGCGGATGACCTGGGGGTCGTAGACGTTCCACTCGTTCGTGGGACGCACCGTCACGCCCACCCGGCGGCGGGACTCGACCAGGTGCATGGACTCCAGGACGCGGACCGCCTCGCGCATCACCGAGCGTGAGACGTCGAAACGCTGGGCGAGTTCGTCGGTGCGCAGGACACTGCCCGGCGGGTACTCACCCGCGGTGATGGCGGGACCGAGGCTCTCCAGTACCTGGCCGTGCAGCCCCCGTCCCGATGTGCTCATGCACTCAGCGTACGGGGCACGTCACACGGACAATAAGTCAGACTTATTTGGCACAGACTCTTGAATTCGTCGTACCAATGGGTTTCAGTATGGCCGACGTCAGATGTCGACGTCGGATGTCGAGGAAGACAGCGAGGCAGTGATGCGTACCCCTCATGTCGTCGTGGTGATGGGCGTCGCCGGCACGGGCAAGACCACGATCGGTCCCCTGCTCGCCGCCCGGCTGGGCGTCCCGTATGCGGAGGGTGACGACTTCCACCCGCCGGCCAACATCGCCAGGATGTCGGCCGGCACCCCGCTCGGCGACGCGGACCGGTGGCCGTGGCTGGACGCCATCGGCGACTGGGCGCACGGGCGGGCCGGGCTCGGCGGAGTCGTCAGCTGTTCGGCGCTGAAGCGGTCGTACCGCGACCGGCTCAGGGCCGCGGCTCCGGGAGTGGTGTTCGTGCATCTCGCGGGTGACCGGGCGCTGATCGAGGACCGGATGGCGCGGCGGCGGGGTCACTTCATGCCGACGGCGCTGCTGGACTCGCAGTTCGCCACGCTCCAGCCGCTCGGCGCCGACGAGGCCGGGGTCGTCGTGGACGTCACCGGCAGCCCGGAGGAGATCACCGGGCGGGCGGCGCGGGCGCTGGACGCCCTTCCCGGCGCGCCCGCGCCGGAGGCGTCCCCCGCGAAGGCGCCCCCCTCCGACGCGCCGCTTCCCGACGCGCCCCAGTAACACCTCTCCCTCTCCCCGTCCCCCCCGTACCTGCAAGGGAACCCCCGTGACCAGACTCAACGTCGAGCTGCTGGCAGCGGACGCACCGGAGCCGATCACCTCGGCCGGCCACGCTCAGCTGGGTATAGCCGTTCTGGCGGGCATCGCCGTCATCGTCCTGCTCATCACCAGGTTCAAACTCCACGCGTTCCTGTCACTGACCATCGGGTCACTGGCGCTCGGCGCGTTCGCCGGGGCGCCGCTCGACAAGACGATCACCAGCTTCACCACCGGGCTCGGCTCCACCGTCGCCGGCGTGGGCGTGCTGATCGCCCTGGGCGCGATCCTCGGCAAGATGCTCGCCGACTCCGGGGGCGCCGACCAGATCGTCGACACGATCCTCGCGAAGGCCAGCGGCCGCACCATGCCGTGGGCGATGGTGCTGATCGCCTCGGTGATCGGTCTGCCGCTGTTCTTCGAGGTCGGCGTGGTGCTGCTGATCCCGGTCGTGCTGATGGTCGCCAAGCGGGGCAACTTCTCGCTGATGCGGATCGGCATCCCGGCGCTCGCGGGCCTGTCCGTGATGCACGGGCTGGTCCCGCCGCACCCCGGCCCGCTGGTCGCGATCGACGCGGTCCAGGCCAACCTGGGTGTCACACTGGCGCTCGGCGTGCTCGTCGCCATCCCGACGGTGATCATCGCCGGTCCGCTGTTCGGGCGGTACGCGGCCCGCTGGGTGGACGTGCCCGCGCCGGACCGGATGGTGCCGCAGCGCGCCTCCGAGGAGCTGGAGCGGACGCCGGGCTTCGGCGCGACGCTCGCCACGATCCTCCTGCCGGTCGTCCTGATGCTCTCCAAGGCGCTGGTCGACATCGTCGTCGACGACCCGACACACAGCGTGCAGCGCGCCTTCGACGTCATCGGCTCCCCGCTGATCGCCCTGCTCGCCGCCGTGCTGGTGGGCATCTTCACGCTCCTGCGGCCCGCCGGGTTCGCCAGGGAGCGGGTCTCGCAGCTCGTCGAGAAGGGTCTCGCGCCCATCGCCGGCATCCTGCTGATCGTCGGCGCGGGCGGCGGCTTCAAGCAGACGCTGATCGACTCCGGCGTCGGCCAGATGATCCTGGACATCTCCGAGGACTGGTCGATCCCGGCGCTGCTGCTGGCCTGGCTGATCGCGGTCGCGATCCGGCTGGCGACCGGCTCGGCGACGGTGGCGACGATCTCGGCGGCCGGCCTGGTCGCCCCGCTCGCGGCCGACATGTCGACCACGCACACGGCCCTGCTGGTCCTCGCCATCGGCGCCGGCTCGCTGTTCTTCAGCCATGTCAACGACGCCGGGTTCTGGCTGGTGAAGGAGTACTTCGGCCTGACCGTCGGCCAGACCATCAAGACCTGGTCCGTCATGGAGACGATCATCTCGGTGGTCGCCGGAGGCGTGGTCCTGCTCCTCTCGCTGATCATTTAGGGGTACGAGGACGAGTCACCCGGTGTTCGGCATCAGCGGCCGGACCGCCCTGGTCACCGGCTCCGGCCGGGGCATCGGCCTCGCGCCGGCCCGCGGACCGGCCGAGGCGGGCTGCCGGGTCGTCCTCGACGGACGGGACCGCGAGCGGCTCTCCGAGGCCGCCGCCGAGGTGCCCGCGGGAGGCGCGGCCGGCGTTCGCGCCGGCCGCGGACCGGAGCCGGTCGGGCAAGGTGCTGCTGGACTTCGGCGCGCGCGGGGGTCACGGCCGCCACAGCGGGTGTTCGCTGTCCGCCCACTCCCGGCTCACCGTCCCCGTCCGCATGCCCCGCCGCGCCTCCGGGTCTGCGAGCGCCATGCCGACGTGGCCGGCCAGGACGATGCCGAGGGTGAGCGCCAGCCAGTCGTGGACGAAGGTCGCGCTGGTGCGCCACTGGATCGGGGTGAGGTGGGTGAACCACATCAGCAGGCCCGTGCCGAGCATGACGAGGGTCGCTCCGGCGACCCAGGCCGCGTAGAGCTTCTGGCCGGCGTTGAACTTGCCCGCCGGGCGGGCCGCGGGCCGTCTGTCGCGGCGCAGGGCGGCGCGCAGCCAGAGCCGGTCGTGCGGGCCGAAACGGTTCAGGAAGCGCAGGTCGGCGCGGAAGGCGCGGGAGGCGAGACCCGCGAGGACCGGGACGGGCAGGGCGAGGCCGGCCCACTCGTGGACGCGGACCACCAGCGCGCGGCGGCCGACGAGTTCGGCGAGCTGGGGGACGTACAGGAAGGCGGCCGTCAGCACGCACACGCCCATCAGGGCGGCCGTCGTGCGGTGGATCCACCGTTCGGCCCGGCTGAAGCGGCCGACCGGTGGGGTCGCGGGGGCGTCAAGTCGTAGGTTCATCGTCCCGCCCGTTCGAACGGCCGACCCAGGCGTCGACGTCGTAGCCGCGCTCCTCCCAGTAGCCCGGTTCCACGTCCTCGGTGACGGTGATGCCGGAGAGCCACTTGGCGGACTTGTAGAAGTACATGGGCGCCACGTAGAGGCGGACCGGGCCGCCGTGGGAGTGCCCGAGGTCCTTGTCCTGCATCCGCAGGGCGACCAGGACGTCCGCGCGGCGGGCCTGGTCCAGGGTGAGGCTCTCGGTGTACGCGCCGTCGAAGCAGGTGAAGCGCACTGCCCCGGCCGAGGGGCGCACTCCCGCGGCGTCCAGGAGCCGGGACAGGCGTACCCCTTCGAAGGGGGTGTCGGGGACGCGCCAGCCGGTGACGCACTGGACGTCCTTGACCATGCGGGTCTGCGGCAGGGCGCGCAGGTCGGCGAGTGTGTAGGTGGCCGGCTTGTCGACCAGGCCGTCGACGGTGAGGCGGTAGCTGGTGGCGTTCTCGCGGGGCACGGAGGAGGTGACCGAGTAGTAGCGGAAGCCGCCGCCGTTCGGGAGCAGGCCCGTCAGGCCGGTCGGGTCCTTGTCGGCGGCGCTGCCGAGGAAGGACTCCAGGCCGCGTTGCAGGGTGGGCGCGGCGAGCACGCCGAGCGCGCCCAGGCCGAGGGTGCCGAGCAGGACCCGGCGACCGACCGGTGCGCCCCGCTCCTCGGGCCGCTCCGCGCCCGGTTCCCCGGGGCGTCGAGTGCTGCGTTCCTCGGACCGACGCGTGCCCCGGTCCCCGGGGTGTTCGGAGTTCACTCCCCCATTCGAGCACCCGCGGCCCCGGCAGACCAGGGACAGCGGGTGCTCGTCAGGGTTCGTCACCACTTCTCACCCGGCGCAGAGCCGTCACGGCGTCCTCCCCGCCGGGTTCCGTGGTCACTGCTCGCCCGGCGCCCGGGCCGTCACGGCGTCCTCTCCGCCGGGTTCCGCGGTCACCACTCGCCCGGCGCCCGGGCCGTCACGGCGTCCTCTCCGCCGCCTTCTCCAGCTGGAACGCCTCGTTGCCGAGTCCGATGCGGGCGTGCGCCTCGGGGCGGCGGGCGCGCAGGACGGCGCCCTGCACCAGGCCGATGACCAGGGCGAGCCCGATGACGCCGGGCAGCATCCAGCTCAGCGAGGAGTCCGGTCCGGCGCCCACCAGGACGTCGAAGTCCTTGACCGTGTAGCCGGCGATCACCAGCAGGGCGACGCCCGCGACGGCGGAGGTGAGCAGCCGTCCGGCCTGGGCGCCGGCGGCACCGCGGCGGGCGAAGAACACGACGACCGAGAACGAGGCCGCCGCCATCAGCACGATCACGCCGAGAGCGCCGATGTTGCCGAACCAGGTGAACAGGTGCAGGACGGGTTCGGTCGGGTCGCCGTGCGGCTTGTCGTCGGCGATCGCGAAGGCGGTCACGATCACCACGGCGACGGCCGTCTGGAGCAGCGAGCCCGTGCCCGGGGCGCCGCTCGCCCCGGTCGTGCGGCCGAAGGCGGCGGGCAGCAGGCCCTCACGGCCCATCGCGAAGGCGTACCGGGCGACGACGTTGTGGAAGCTGAGCAGGGCGGCGAACATGCCGGTCACGAACAGGACGTGCAGGACGTCGGTGAAGGCGGAGCCGAGGCGGTCCTCGGTGAGGGAGAACAGCAGCCCGGCGCTCTGCTCCTGCGACGCGCCGACGATCGCGGAGGGGCCGGCGGCGACGGTGAGGGCCCAGCTGCTGAGCGCGAAGAAGACGGCGACCCCGCCGACCGCGAGGAACATCACCCGCGGCACCAGGATGTGCGGGCGGCTGGTCTCCTCGGCGTACACGGGCGCCTGCTCGAAGCCGAGGAAGGCCGCGATGCAGAAGCACAGCGCGGTGCCGACGCCGGCGCCGGTCAGGGTGTCCGGGTTGAAGGCGTGCAGGGACAACCCCTCCTTGCCGGGGTCGGCGACGGCCGCGATGTCGAAGATGACGACCAGGGCCACCTCGATGACCAGCAGGACGCCCAGCACGCGCGCGTTGACGTCGATCTTCAGCCAGCCGAGCGCGCCGACGGCCAGCGCGGCCGCCAGGGCCGGTATCCACCAGGCGATCTCCAGGTCGGCGTAGGTGGCGAACAGGCCGGAGACCTCGAAGCCGAAGATGCCGTAGATGCCGACCTGGAGGGCGTTGTAGGCGACGAGGGCGACCAGGGCGGCGCTCGCGCCGGCGGTGCCGCCGAGGCCGCGGGAGATGTACGCGTAGAACGCGCCCGCGTTGTGGACGTGCCGGCTCATCTCCGCGTAGCCGACGCCGAAGAGCACGAGGACCACGCCGAGGAGGACGAACAGGAGCGGCTGTCCGACGATGCCCATCACCGCGAATGTGGTGGGCATGACACCCGCGACGACCATGAGGGGCGCGGTCGCGGCGAGGACGGAGAGCAGCAGGCCGCCGGTGCCGAGGCGGTCGGCGCGCAGGGCCCGCTCCTGCCCCTTGAACGTGTTGATGCCTTCGTCGGCGGCTCTGCTCATGCCGCTCGAACTGTCCGTGGTCACAGGGAGACCGTCCTTCTTTCCGGGGGGTGGGTGGTGTCACGCGGGTGGTGGTGTCCCGCGGGTGCTGGTGTCACGCCCCGCCGAGCGCGCTGTCACGTGCGGCGCGGAAGGCGGGATACGGGTCGCGGTCGGGGTACGACCAGGGAGCGGGGGTGGGGTGCTCGCCGATGCGGTGGAACAGGGCGGCGGCCTCGGCGCCGCGGCCCTCGCAGACCTTGGCGTGGGCGAGGAAGTTCAGGTCGACGAGCCGGCGGGGGTGGCCCTCCTGCTCCCATTCCAGCCACCAGTCGAACGCGGCCTTCATCACCTGCCGGGCCCGGCGGCCGGTCCAGTGGCCGGAGGCCGTCGGGTCGGCGGGTTCGTGGCCGGCGGTGGCCAGCACCCGGTAGCGCTCGGCGTGCGCGACGACCGGGAGGATCGCGAGCGGGGAGTCGGCGGGCGCCTGCTCGGCGGCCCAGCCGGCGAAGTCGTAGACCTCGTGCAGCGGGTCGGCGCCGGCGCCGGCCCGGCGCTCGGCCAGGCGGGCGACCATCAGGTGGTGGGCGTGGTGGTGGTCCGGGTGCCGGGTGCGGACCTCGCCGAAGTGCCGGACCACCTCGTCGTCGGCGCCCAGGGCGTGCTCCAGCATGAGCAGGCCGAGCCAGGGGGTGGGGTCGGCGGGCACGAGCGCGGCGGCGGACCGGCATGCCTCGCGGGCCGGGGCGGGTTTCTCCTTGCCCCGCAGGGCCCGCCGGACCTGGGCGAGGGCGAGGAGGACGGCGGCGTCGGCGGAGTCGGGCTCGGCGAGCAGCCAGTCGTGCGCCCAGGCGGCGCAGTACGGCTCCAGGGCCAGGACCGTGATCCGGTGACCGCGCCGGTCCCATTCGTCGCCGGTCCGGGCGAGCAGGGCGCGGGCGGCCTGCCACCGCCCCTGGGCCAGTGCGGCCCGCGCGGAGACGAGCGCGGTGTCGTCCAGGGCGGCGTCGAGTGCCTGGGCGGCGGCCCGCCTGCGGTTGAGGCCTGTCTTTCGGATCACGTCGGCTCCGCGGGACAGCGCCGGAAAGCGCGGGGAGAGGGGTCTGGTGCAGGCGGCCACGCGAGGGAGGAAGGGGTCGGCGCGGGGCGGCGGGGAGCGACGGCGAGGGAACGGGTGCCGGTGGCGCCTTGTCCGACGCGGCCGGTGCCCGGGGTGCCTGTGCCGGGGGAGCGCCCGGCGGGCGTCCTCGGCCGGGCGTGGTCCGGCAGGCCGGTCTCGGGACCCGGGGGTGGCGGGGGTGGGGACACCGCGGGGACTTCCTCACGCGGCGCGGCTCGTCGTCGGGGGAGCCGACGTGTCGGCCGGCCGACTGGTCTGAACGTTTCGGCTTGCCATCAGCTGATCGCGCACAGCCAATCCGGAGCCAAGGGTTTCCGTCAAGGGCCGCACGGATGTTACACGCGTCAACTCCGTTGATCCTCAGGAGACTTGCGAGGCGCCCGGGAGGCGCGCGCGCCCGCCTCCGGCCCTGTCTGTGGCGTACGCCATGGCGCTGCCCGCCGCGAGCCCGCACCATGGCAGGACGGCCGTGTGCCCGCCCGAGATCGATCCGGGGCGGCGTGGCCGAGTCGACCGCCCGATTCCCGGGCACTCCCAGGGGCACGCCGGGCCCTGGGCCGCTTTCGTCGCCCCCTACGTACTCCGTGGCCCGGCCGGATGATCGAGGTACTCAGCGTGTCGGTTCTGGTTCTGGTGCTCGCCGTGAGCGCTGCCTGCTGTCTGGGCTTCGGCTTCGTGCTCCAGCAGAACGCGGCCCGGCAGGCACCGCTGAGCGACTTCCTCTCGCCGCGGCTGCTCCTGGACCTGATGAAGGTGCCGCGCTGGCTCGGCGGTCTCGGGCTGATGGTGGCCGGCATGGCCCTCGGCGCGGTGGCGCTGAGCCAGGGTGAGATCTCCCTGGTGGAACCCCTTCTCGCGACGAACCTGCTGTTCGCGCTCGCCCTGTCCCGCAAGCAGAGCAAGCAGCCGCTGGGCCGCCAGGGCTGGGCCGGTCTGCTGTTGCTCGCCGGCGGGGTGACCGCGTTCATCATGGCGGGCGAGCCGCGTGGGGGCACGGCGGTCGCCGAGCCGCTGCGCCACTGGCTGATCATCGGTGTGATGATCGGCCTCGCCCTGCTGCTCACGGCGTACGCCAAGCGTTCCCGGCTGACGTCCGGCCCGGTCCTGCTCTCCCTGGCCGCCGGCCTGCTCTACGGCGTCCAGGACGCCCTGACCCGGGTCAGCGGGCAGCGGTTCGCCGAGGGCGGCCTGGCCGAGCTGCTGACCGGCTGGCAGCCGTACGCCGTCCTGGCCCTCGGCGTGACCGGCCTGATCCTCGTGCAGAGCGCGTTCGAGACCGCGCCCCTGCGGATGTCGCTGCCCGCCCTCACGGCGGCCCAGCCGCTGGCCGGGATCATCTGCGGCGTCGGCTTCCTCGGTGACCGGCTGCGCACCGACACGGGCGCGCTGGCCTGGGAGGCGGCGGGGCTCGCCGCCATCGTGACGGGCATCGTGCTGCTGGGCATGCACCCGGCGATGCCGTGCAACGTCACCCACACCGCGCGGACGCGGGATCTTCAGGCGCACCGGCCCTCGCGCGAACCCGCCGCATGACTGCACACCGAACGGGCGCGACATCGACGAGCGCACCGACGGCCGCGCGAACCCGCCGCGTGCCACCGCACCGAACGGACGCGAGCCCCACGAGCGCGCTGAGGGCCGCGCGCACCCGCCGCGTGACGCCGCGTGGGCCGGGCCGGCGGGTGCCTGCTTGGATGAGGGGATGAGCGCTGCTGACGAGATCCTCGACATCGTCGACGAGAACGACCAGGTCGTCGGGGTGTCCCCGCGCGGTGAGGCCTACGCCAGGGGCCTGCGCCACCGCTGCGTGTTCATCCAGGCACGGGACGCCGAGGGCCGTGTGTTCGTGCACCGCCGCACGCCGGCCAAGCTGGTCTTCCCCTCGCTGTACGACATGTTCGTCGGCGGAGTCGTCGGCGCGGGCGAGTCCTACGACGACGCGGCCCTGCGCGAGGCCGAGGAGGAACTGGGCGTCACGGGGCTCCCCCGCCCCGCGTACCTCTTCAAGTTCCTCTACGACGACGGCGCCGGACAGACCTGGTGGTCGGCCGTGTACGAGGTCCGCTGCGACCTCCCGGTCAGCCCCCAGGCCGAGGAGGTGGCCTGGTACGAGTTCCTGCCCGAGGACGAGGTGGAGCGACGCCTGCCGGAGTGGGAGTGGGTGCCGGACGGGCTGGCCGCGTACGAGCGGCTGAGGGCTCACCGGTCGACGCCCTGACACACACTTCCGAGAAAGCCCTGGACAAGGATCCTCACGTGATCGGCTTCGCACGCGCCCTCCGGCTGTGGTTCTCCCCCGAGGAGCTCCGGCGGGAGGGCGGTACCCCCGACTACCGCTTCTCGCTGGCGAACGAACGCACCTTCCTCGCCTGGCTGCGTACCGCGCTCGCGCTGATCGGCGGCGGCTTCGCCGTGGACCAGTTCCTGCCGGACCTGCGCTGGGGCTGGCGGGTGGGGCTCGCGCTCGCGCTGCTCGCGGCGGGCGTGCTGTGCTCCCTGCGCGCGGTCAATCACTGGGTGCGCTGCGAACGGGCCATGCGCCGGGGCGAGGACCTGCCGGTGTCCCGGTTCCCGGCGCTGCTGGGCCTCGCGGTCACGGTGGTGGCCGTCGCGATGGTCGCCGCGGTGCTCTTCGGGTGGGAGGGGTGAGCGTCCCGGCGTCCCCGGACCGGGCCGGGAACCGGGATCCCGGCCTCCAGCCCGAGCGGACCCGGCTCGCCTGGCGGCGGACGACGCTGTCGAGCACGGTGGCCGCCCTGCTGGCCATGAGGACCACGCTGCACGGCGGTGTCTCGGCGACCGCGGTCACCGTCTGCGTCCTGTGCGGCGCGCTCTGGCTGTGCTTCCTGCTGATCGCCCACCGCCGGGTCCGCGCCCTGTCCGCCACGAGCAGCCCCGCCGCCATGGCACCCCGGGTGGCGACGGCGGGGGCGCTGCTGACGGTGGGGCTCGCCCTGTGCGCGGCGGCGCTCGTCCTCTAGGAGTTCCAGGAGCGACACTCCGTCCAGCCACCGTGCCCGTTCCGTCCGGCCGGGCCGCCTCGCCCCTGCTTGACCCGCCCTTGGTGGGCGAGCCGCCCGAGGCCGCCGTACGGTCGGTGGGTGAGGGCCCCGGGCCATTCATGGGGAACCCCCACCCGGGTACCCGGACGCCATGCGGCGCGCACTCGCCGAATCGATGGATCGATGATCGATGGATCGCCCGAAGGGTCCGCGCGGTCCGCGTGGCCGCCCGGCTGCCCGCCCCGTCACCACCCGTACCTCCGAAGGTGAGCACCATGACCACCCCTCACCAGGAACACGCCGCCCACGAGCACTCGCACCGCCCGGACTGCGGTCACACCGAGGTGCCGCACGGCGACCACGTCGACTACGCCCACGACGGCCATCTGCACCGCGAGCACGGCGGCCACTGGGACGAGTGCGAGCCCACCGGACACGTCCCGCACGCGGACCACGAGCACCGGCACGGACAGGACTGCGGACACCCGAGCGTCCTGCACGGCGACCACGTCGACTATCTCCACGACGGCCACCGGCACGCCGATCACGAGGGTCACTGGGACGACCACTGAGCCGCCCCGCCCCTGAGCCGACCCGACCGGACCACTGAACCGATCCGGTCGGCGAGGCGCGACCTGGCCACGACCAGGCACGCCAGAGCCCGCGCATGGCCTCCCCCGACAGCTCCCCGCCGTCCTGTGCGGGGAGCTGTCGGCCTATCGTGGCCCCGATCACGTTGGGACGCCGCTCTGGACGACATACCGACCGGTCGGCATCATGGAGCGGGTCCCGTGCACGCGCCCGTGGACCCGTGCACCCGCACACGTAAGGAGCACCGATGAGCCCCGACCACCCGCCAGGTCTCGATCTCGACCGGCTGCGCGACCTGCTCGACCGGGAGCAGCCCGGCCTGGTCCGCGGCCCGCTGACCGGCCGGCTGATCGAGGGCGGACGGTCGAACCTCACCTACCGGGTCTCCGACGGCACCGGGCAGTGGGTCGTACGGCGGCCCCCGCTCGGCCATGTGCTGGCCACCGCGCACGACATGCGGCGCGAGCACCGGGTGATCAGCGCGCTGCACCCGACGAACGTGCCCGTGCCGGGCACGGTCCTGCTGTGCGAGGACCCCGACAACGGGGCGGCGCCCGGCGCGTCCTTCTACGTCATGGAGTTCGTCGAGGGCACCCCGTACCGCACCGCCGAGCAGCTGGCCCCGCTCGGTCCCGCCCGCACCCGGGACGCGGTCCTGGCCCTGGTCGACACGCTCGTCGAGCTGCACGCGGTGGACCCCGCCGAGGTGGGCCTCGACGACTTCGGCCGGCCCGAGGGCTTCCTGCACCGGCAGCTGCGGCGCTGGGAGAAGCAGTTGGACGCCTCCCGCAACCGTGACCTGGCCGGGATCGACGAGTTGCACGCGGCGCTCGGCCGCGAACTGCCGCACTCCCCCGCTCCGACGGTCGTGCACGGCGACTACCGGCTCGACAACGTGCTGATCGGGGAGGACGACCGGATCAGGGCGATCCTCGACTGGGAGATGTCGACGCTCGGCGACCCGCTGACCGACCTGGGGCTGCTGGTGATGTACAGCATGCCGCTCGGCATGCCCGACTCGCCCGTGTCGACGACCGCGGAGGCCCCGGGGCACCCGAAGCCCACCGAGTTGATCGAGCGGTACGCGGCGCGCTCGGGGCGTGACGTCTCCGCGGTGTCCTGGTACACGGCGTTCGCGTGGTTCAAGCTCGCCGTGATCCTGGAGGGCATCCACTACCGCTTCACCCTGGGCCAGACGGTCGGCCGCGGCTTCGACCGCATCGGCGACCTGGTGCCCGTCTTCATCGAGCACGGCCTGACCACCCTTCAGGAAGGCTGACCATGGACTTCGCGTTCGACGCGCGCACCGAGGAACTGCGCGCCAAGCTGCTCGCCTTCATGGACGAGTACGTCTACCCGGCCGAGGCCGTCGCGCACGAGCAGCGCGCGCGGCTCGCCTCGCCGTGGGACACCCCGGCCGTGGTCGAGGAGCTGAAGGCCGAGGCCCGCGGGCAGGGCCTGTGGAACCTCTTCCTCCCGGACGCCGAGCACGGCGCCGGCCTCACCAACCTCCAGTACGCCCCGCTCGCCGAGATCACCGGCCGCTCCCCGCAGCTGGCGCCCACGGTGACGAACTGCGCCGCGCCGGACACCGGCAACATGGAGGTGCTGGCGCAGTTCGGCGACGAGCGGCAGAAGAAGCAGTGGCTGGAGCCGCTGCTGGCGGGCGAGATCCGCTCGGCGTTCGCGATGACGGAGCCCGAGGTGGCCTCCTCGGACGCCACGAACATCACCACGCGTATCGAGCGGGCCTCCGACGGCACGGACGAGTACGTCATCACCGGCCGCAAGTGGTACATCTCCGGGGCGATGAACCCCGACTGCAAGATCTTCATCGTGATGGGCAAGACGGACCCGGACGGCGCCGACATCCGCCGCCAGCAGTCCATGGTCCTGGTTCCCCGGGACACGCCGGGGGTCACGGTCCAGCGGGCGATGCAGGTCTTCGGGTACGAGGACCACTATCACGGCGGTCACGCCGAGGTGGTCTTCGACCGGGCGCGCGTGCCGGTGACGAACCTGATCGGCGAGGAGGGCGGCGGCTTCGCCATCGCGCAGGCCCGGCTCGGCCCCGGCCGGATCCACCACTGCATGCGGCTGATCGGCATGGCCGAGCGGGCGATCGAGCTGATGTGCCGGCGGGCCGTCTCCCGCGACGCCTTCGGCAAGGCGCTGGCCCAGCAGGGCGTGGTGCAGAACTGGATCGCGGACGCGCGGGTGGCCGTGGAGCAGCTGCGGCTGCTGGTCCTGAAGACGGCCTGGATGATGGACACGGTCGGCAACCGGGGCGCCCACAGCGAGATCCAGGCCATCAAGATCGCCACGCCCCGCACGGTCGTCGACATCATCGACCGCGCGATCCAGTTGCACGGCGCGGGCGGCGTGAGCCAGGACCTCCCGCTGGCCGAGCTGTACGCGGGAGCGCGGACTCTGATGATCGCGGACGGCCCGGACGAGGTGCACCAGCGGTCGCTGGCGCGGCGGGAGCTGAAGAAGTACCGGTGAGGGCAGGGGTGAGGGGCGGTCGCCGGGCGACCGCCCCTCACCCGTTTCCCCGAGGGACTCCTAGGGCCGCAGTGCCCGCAGCAGCAGGTCCGCCAGGTGGTCGGCGACCTCCTGGGGGCTGAGCGGGCCGTCGGGGCGGTACCAGGTGGACAGGTGGTGGACCGAGCCGAAGTGGTAGTCGACCACGAGGTCGGCGGGGGTCGCCCGGGAGAAGACGCCCGCCTGCTGGCCCTCCTCGATGAGCGCGCGGAAGCGCTCGTGGTAGCGCCGGCGTTCGGCACGCACCTGCTTGTTCTTCTCGGGGCTCAGGTGGTGCATCGACCGGAAGAAGATCGAGGCGTCGTCGAGGTTGTCGATGGTCGTGACGACGACGTCGGCCGCCGCGCCCCGCAGGCGCTTCTCGATCGGCTCGTCGGCGTCCGCGTACGCGTCGAGTCTCTCCTGCTGGACGCGCAGCACGCGCGCGTACACCTCGTGCAGGAGGTCGTCCTTGGAGCCGAAGTAGTGGTACAGCGCCCCCTTGGTGACACCGGCCGCCTCGACGATCTCCTGCACCGAGGTGCGGTCGTAGCCCCGCTCCGCGAAGAGCCGGGTGGCGGCGGCGAGGAGCCGCTGCGGTACGGGGGTCCCGTCACCGTCCGTCGTCCTGGGCACTGCCGCCACCTGCCTTTCCGAGCTGCTGTTCCTAGTCCTGCGCGCGGGAACGCAGTTCCCGACGGAGGATCTTCCCACTCGCCGTCTTGGGCAAGTCCGGCAGGATCTCCACCTGACGCGGGTATTTGTAGGCGGCCAGTCTCTCCTTGCAGTACGCGGCCAGCGCACCGGGGTCCGTCTCGGCACCCGGACGGAGGCTGATGTACGCCTTGACGGTCTCCCCGCGGTACCCGTCGGGCACCCCGACGACGGCCGCCTCGCGCACCGCCGGATGCGTGTAGAGCACGTCCTCGACCTCGCGCGGCCACACCTTGAAGCCGGAGGCGTTGATCATGTCCTTCTTGCGGTCGACGACGTACAGCCAGCCCTGCGGGTCCATGAAGCCGATGTCGCCGGTGCGCAGCTCCCCGTCCGGGAAGGTCTCCGCGGTGGCGTCCGGGCGCCGCCAGTAGCCGGGCACGACCTGCGGCCCGCTCACGAGGATCTCGCCCTGCTCCCCGAACGGCACCTCCCGGCCCTGGTCGTCGACGATCCGGACGACGGTGTCGGGGCCGGGCACGCCCACCGCCAGCGTCCCGGAGACCGGGTCGACCGGTGCCTCCAGGGTGGGCGGTACGGAGGCGCAGGGCGCGGTGCACTCGGTGAGCCCGTACCCGTTGCGGATGTACGGCCCGAAGCCGGCCCGGAACTTCTCCACCAGGGCGGGCGGCAGCGGGGCGCCGCCCGAGGAGATGGTGGCGAAGGAGGCGAAGTGGTCCGGGGTGACGGCCGGGTGGGCGGCCAGCGCCATGAAGGCGGTCGAGGGGCCGACCGTGTAGTGCGGCCGGTGCTCGGCGAACGCGTCCAGCACGACACCCGCCTCGAAGCGGTACGCCAGCACCAGCGTGCCCGCGCTGTTCAGGCACGCGCCGAGCTGGCAGACCATGCCGGTGATGTGGAACAGCGGCGCCAGCGCGAAGTAGACGGGCGCCTCGGGCAGGGCCAGCCCGGTCCGCTGCCGCTCGGCGTTGTACATGATGTTGCCGTGCGTGTTGGTGGCGCCCTTGGGAGCGCCGCTGGTGCCCGAGGTGTAGCTGATCAGCGCGAGGTCGGACGGGCCCGGGCCGCGGCCCCCGGGCGCCGGGTTACCGGCGCGGGCCACGGACGTGAGGTCGTCGGCGTCCGGGGCCTGCGGAAGCCGCTCGAAGGCCAGCACGCGGGCGTCCTGACGGGTCTGGAAGTCCAGCTCGCAGCCGGTGAGCACGATCCGCACCGGCGAGCCGGCGGCAGCGTCCCGCAGGTACGCCGCCCAGGCGCGGTCGGAGCAGATCAGCGCGGCCACCTCGCCGTCGTGCAGGACATGGCCGACCTCCCCCGACTTGTACATGGGGTTGACGGGCACCACGGTCGCGCCCGCCTTCCAGGCGCCGAGCACCGCGAGCACGAACTGCGGGGAGTTCTGCAGCAGCACCGCCACCCGGTCGCCGCGCCCCAGTCCGCGGGCGGCGAGGTGACCGGCGACGGAGTCGCTGAGCTCGTCCACCTCGCGGTAGGCCAGACGGCCGTCGAAGTAGGCGAGGAAGGTCCGGTCCGGGGTCTCGGCGACCGCCCGGCGCAGGGCGTGCACCAGGGAGTCGGCGGGGTCGACCGGGGCGCGCTGGACGTCGTCGAGCAGGCCCAGCCACGGCTTGGCGGCGTACCGGGAGTCCGTCACCGGGTCGCCTCCCACTTCTGCTGGAGGTGGTTCATGTTCGTCAGCCAGCGGTCGGGGTCGGCGGCCCTGGCCCGGTAGTACCCGGCGACCTCGGGGTGCGGCAGGATCAGGAACCGGTCCTCCTCGATGCCCTCGAACAAGGCGTCCGCGACCTCCTCGGGGGTGATCGCGGTCGGCTGGAGGACCAGGTCACCGGCGCTGCCGGTGGCGGCCAGCATGTCGGTGCGCACGCCCTGCGGACAGATGGCGTGGACCTTCAGTCCGCGGTGCCGGTACGTCAGCGACAGCCACTCGGCGAAGGCGTACGCCCCGTGCTTGGTGACCGCGTAGGGCGCGGCGCCGATCATGGTCAGCAGCCCCGCGGCCGAGACGGTGGAGACGAAGCGTCCGCTGCCGCGCTCCAGCCAGTCCGGGAGCAGCGTGTGGACCGCGCGGACGTGGGCCATGACGTTCACGTCCCAGGAGGCCGCCCAGGGCTGCTCGTCGAACGCCTGGCCCGGCTCCCCGGCCTCGAAGGCGACGCCCGCGTTGGCGCAGTACACGTCGACGGTCCCGCCGAGCGCGTCCCGGGCGTCGGCGACGATCGCGGAGGCGTCCCCCGCGACGGCGATCCCGCCGATCTCCTCGGCCACGGCCTTGGCCCGGCCGGCGTCCAGGTCGTTCACCACGACGCGGGCCCCCTCGGCGGCGAACCGACGGGCGAGCGCGGCCCCGATCCCACCCCCCGCTCCGGTGACGACCACTCCCGCATCCTGCACGGCTCCCACCATCGGTCTCCTTCGACGCGACGCGAATCGGCTCTGCCCCCGCAAGCGGCCAGACTAACCGGTCGGTATGTAGGACGGAAGGGGCCGCCGCGACCGCGTGGGGGGCGCGGGGAAGCACGGCCGGCGCGCTGCTTCCGCCCCACGGGTGAAGCCCTTAGCCTGCACCTCATGCGCCTATCCAGACGAGCCCTGCTCGCAGCGACCACGGCAGCGACCTCACTCACCGCGGCGGCCCCCGCTGCCGCGGCCCGCCGCGGACGGACCGGCTTCGAGAACCTGGCCGCCACCGGCTATGCCGCCCTGCGCGGCCAACGCGCCGGCATCGTCACCAACCCCACCGGCGTCACCCGCGACGTCCGCCACATCGTCGACGTCATGCACGCCGACGACCGCGTGGACCTGACCGCCGTCTTCGGCCCCGAGCACGGCTTCCGCGGCACCGCCCAGGCGGGCGGCTCCGAGGGCCGCTACGACGACCCGGCGACCGGCCTGCCCGTCTACGACACGTACCTCAAGAGCGGCCAGGCCCTCGCCGACGTCTTCACCGCGTCCGGCGTGGACACCGTCGTCTTCGACATCCAGGACGTGGGCGCGCGCTTCTACACGTACATCTGGACCCTGTTCGACTGCATGGAGGCGGCGCGGCTCGCGGGCAAGCGGTTCCTCGTCCTGGACCGGCCGAACCCGGTGACCGGGCGCGCGGCCCTCGGGCCGGTGCTGCACAAGGAGTTCGCGACCTTCGTCGGCCGGCAGCCGATCGCGCAGGCGCACGGGATGACCGTCGCGGAGCTGGCGCGGCTGTTCAACGGGGAGTTCCTGACCGCGCCGGTGGAGCTGGACACCGTGCTGATGACCGGGTGGCGGCGGTCGCAGTGGTACGACGCCTGGGGGCTGCCCTGGGTACCGCCGAGCCCCAACATGCCGACGCCCGAGACGGCGCTGGTGTACGCGGGGACGTGTCTCTTCGAGGGGACGAACCTGTCGGAGGGGCGCGGGACGACCCGGCCCTTCGAACTGCTCGGCGCGGAGGGCGTCGACGGCCGGTGGGCCGCGGCGGCGAACGGACTCGGGCTGCCGGGCGCGCACTTCAGGGAGGCGTACTTCGCGCCCACCTTCTCCAAGTTCCAGGGGAAGACGATCGGGGGTGTGCAGGTCCATGTGCACGACCGGGACGCCTACGACCCCGTGCGCACCGGGATCGCGCTCCTGGTGACCGCCAGGCGGGTGTGGAGCGGCTTCGCCTGGCGTGCGGACCACTGGATCGACAAGCTCACCGGGTCGACGCTGGTGCGCACGATGATCGACGCGGGCGCGGACACCGACGAGGTGGTGGCGGGCTGGGAGCGGGAGCTGGCGGCGTTCCGCAGGGTGCGCGGGACGTACCTGCTGTACCGCTGAACCCGTGACGCACCCGGATGAGTCATGACGCATGGCCGACTCGGCCCCGCCGGCGGGACGATGCGCGCACGACACGGCGCTGTCGACGACGTACCCGCCGGCCTCGCGGACGGCGGGCGACGCCCGGAGTCTGCGGGCCGGCCCGGGCGAGGACGCGGCGGGCTTCGGCGTCGGGCGGACCTTGGGCGCCGAGTGGGGGCCCTGGGGTACGGCGGGGTGCGGGCGGTGCCCGGCACGAGGTCCCTCACGCTCGCCGAGGCCCTGCGGACGAAGCTGCCGGTGTCGGGCTGCGTGAACGCCGACGCCGCCGCGTGCGTCAGGCGGGGCGGACCGCCCGCCGGCGCGCACAACGACATCGCGCACCGGGAGCCGGTCCAGGTGGTGCCGGCGGCGGGCCGCGTCCGCTGACCCGCCGCCAGGCGTGCCCTACCGGTGCGTGGTGAACTCCACGACCTGCTGGAACGTCGGCCGGTTCTGCCAGCTGATGCCGGCGTGCTTGATGCCGCCCAGGGTGCGCTGGACGATCGAGTCGGCGCACCACTGGTCGCCCGCCGCGCACAGCTCGTCGCCGGGATAGACCTGGGCCGACGTCCGCCCGGCCGCCTCCTTCAGCGTGCCGATCAGAACGTCCCGGCAGGCGCCGAGGCCGCCGCCGCCGCAGTACTTCCGGGCGAGCGGACCCCGCACCGGCTCCCCGAGCACCGCCCGGACGTCCTTGTCGACATAGCTCCACCAGCCGTACTGGAAGGCGCTTCCGGCGTGCGCGCCGGTCGGACCGTGCGCGGCCGACGGGGTCTCGTCGACGGGCAGGTTGCGGGTGAAGGCGGTGTACAGGTCACTGCCCAGGCCCGGTTCGAAGGTGGCCTTCACCAGCAGCGGCCACCACGCGTCGAGGACGCGGATCGCGTCGGCGTCGGCGTACGTCCGCGAACCGGCCGTCGTCTCGGTGCGTTTGGCTCCGGCCCGCACCCACGCCTTGAGTCTGCTCACCGCCGCGGCGGCCGTGGCGTCGGTCACCGGCGCGCTCTCGATCACCTTCAGCAGGTCCGGCAGCACGTCCTCGGCCCGCAGGTCGGCCAGTCCGGCGTCGGCCATCGCCTTCACCAGCGAGGCCCGGGTGACCCCGCCCGCGGCGACCAGCCGCCTCACCCGGTCGTCGAGCAGGTTGCCGCGGTGGACCGACCCGTCGCCCCAGGAGGCGGTCGAGTAGTCCTTGGCCTGCTTGTTGTTCCAGCTGATGTAGAAGTCCTGGTCCATGGAGTTCGGGTGCTCCGACGGGGGTGTGTACCGCGCCGTGTTGGCGGCCGGGTCCCAACTCGTGGGCCGGCCGCGCCCACACCGGGAACTCGGCGTCGACGCCGGTGGCCCGTACCGGGTTGTCGCCGCTGTTGTAGTACGCGGTGTGCTCGGAGTCGGCGTAGAACCAGTTGAAGGTGTAGTTGATGTGCTGCACCGCCCGCTGGAAGTCCTGCGGGCCCTTCACGTAGTCCGGGTCGTTCAGCATCTGGAAGCCGATGATCGAGTCGGCCTCGTGCAGGAAGGACGAGCGCAGGGTGGTGTAGGCGACCTTCTTGCCGCCGACCGTCGCCCGGTGGGCGACAGGGCCGTACTTGGTGCGCCAGACGCGCATGGTGTACGAGCCGGCCGCGGTGCCGTCGGCCGTGGTCGGCTTCCAGGCGTTCTTCCGCTCGACCTTCTCCATGGGCGTGCACACACCCCGGTACAGGTAGTGGTGGTCGTCCTGGCAGAGTTCGACGGCGTACGTGTCGATGATGTCCTGGCCGGAGGTCGTCGCGCTCCAGGCGTAGTCCTGGCCACGGCCGAGTTCGACGTACATGCTCAGACCCGCGAAGGAGGCGCCGCGGGCGCTGAGGCCGGGGCCCTGGATCTCCTGGAGCATCAGCAACTGCGGTGCGAAGTAGCCGGTCTGCGGGCCGAAGACGGCGATCGGGTGCCCGCTCGCGGTGTGCTCGCCGCTCACCACGAGGGCGTTGGACATGCCCCGCCTGGCGGAGGTGACGGCCGTCCGCGCCGCCGCCGCGGACGCGCCGCCGGCGCTCGCCGTGGCCGCGCTGCCGGTACGGTCGTGGACCAGTTGCTCCTCGGTCACCGAACCGGCGTCGGGCAGGGCCCCGCCCTGCGCGTCGGCGGGTCTGGACGCGTACGGGAAGCTGCCGTCGTGGACGGTGAGGACCGCCTCGGGATCGTTGCGCTCGCGGAACGACTCCCAGACCTCGGTGCCCTCGGCCACCCCGTACTTCTGCTGCGCGGCCAGCAGCGACAGCGCGTTGGCGACCTCGCCGCCGCCCCCGGAGCCGAACAGCGCGCCGATCACGGAGGCCAGCGCGACCAGGTCGGTGGGCTTGAAGCGGGCGATCGTGCCGGCGTTGGTGACGGAGTCCTTGTGGCCGGTCAGGACGTACTCGCCGGGGAAGTAACGGCCACTGTCGGCGGCGTCGATGTAGGCGTTGATGCCGGCGACGTACGCGTTGACGTCGGCGAGGGCCTGCCGGCCCCGGTCTCCGGCCGCGGCCACCGCGGTGTCGATCTGCGCCTGGAGTTCGGCCTCGGTGTACGGCGCGTGGCGCCAGAACTCCTGCTCCAGGCCCTGGTTGGACGGGTCGCCGCCCGCGAAGGAGGTCAGCTGGCCGCGGCCGACGTGACGGAAGACGTCCATGAGCCACAGCCGGTCCTCGGCCGCCGCGTAGCCCGCTCCGAACTCCGTGCCGTATCTGGTGGTACCGGTGATGTGCGGTACGCCCGTCTTCTTGTCGCGGACGATCGTCACGTCGGTGCGACCGGCGGGCTTGACCGTGGAGGCGACTTGATCGGCGGGCACCCCGAAGGACGCGTCGTTGAAGAAGGTGTTGACCGTGGCGTCGGTCAGCGCCGGGTAGCCCTTGGCCAGGGCGGCGTACGGGCCGAGCTGGTCCGCGGCGTGGGCGGGCTGGGTGCCGAATGCCTGGTTGAGCAGGATCTGCGCGAGGGTGGCGTTGCCGTTCTGGCCGGGCGGCAGGATGTCGGAGCACTGGCCGCCGCAGTGGTCGTCCACCGCCGCGGCCTTCTCCTTCACCGCTGTCTCCGTCGCCTTCACCGCTGTCTCCGTCGCCGCCGCGGGAGAGAGCGGGGAAAGAAGAGCGGAAATCAGGACGCATACGAAGGCGCTCTTCAGGAACCCGGGGGATCCGCCGGGAGTTCTGAGTCTGTCGAGGACGGTGCGTGGGGTGCGCCGTGACATAGAAACTCCTACCGACGGGGGCGGGCTGGGCGTTACCGCCGGTATCCCCGTAATTGAAGATGAACATGCGTCACTTTTTGGAGTCGCCACGATGTTGTCGCGCAGAACCCCGATCGGCTCGCGGAGGTCAACCGCGGCCTGCTTATGGGAGGCCATCGGAAATCGGATGGAGCCGAATCGCTTGTCGATACGTCTATTCGGCGACGTCCATGCGACGACGCCGAAGTGACCGAAGTGCAGGTGCAGGTGTGACGGAGGTGCAGGGCGATGGCCGGTTTCCGGAGTCTGGCGAGACAGGTGCGCGATCCACGGTGTGATCTGGCGCTACGGCGTTACTCGCTCCGCAAGTGCCTTGAACGGTTCGCCCCTTACGGACACAGGGCGACCTGGGACCATTTGTGCTCCCGGGCCGGGTTCGGCCCGGAGGACCGCTCCCCCGACCCAGCGCGGCTCGTGGCCGCACTGGAGGAACTGGAGGAGGCGCGTTCGGTCTGGCTGGCCTACGAGGTGGAGTTCGCCGAGCGGCGCAAGAAGGAGAAGCACGACGGGCTGCGCAGGCCGGGCAGCGTGGACGACTGGCACCGGCTGACCTGGGGCGGTTTCGGGGTCGCCTGGTGCGACGACCCACGGGTCCATCCCGATGAACCGCTCGCGGAGGTACTGCGCCGGCTCATCTCCGCACTGGAGCGGGAACCGGGCGCGGAATGCCCGGTGTGCGGCGGGGAGCGCCTCGTCTGGAAGTACGAACTGGACCACGAGCCCTCGACGGGCCCGGTCTGCGTGGACTGCGGCATTCTCGTACCGCGGCCCGTGCTCACGCCCGAGGCACTGGCGGACGCCAGGCGCGGACGGCTGCTGATCTCGGCCTGACCGGGCGGACCTGGGAACCGTGCATGGCGGGGGTGCGCCGGGGATGCCGCACCCCCCACTTCAACCGTGGTGCCGTGGTGGCGAGTCGGCGACGTGCCCAGTCGGCGGGCCGAGTTGGTGGGCCGGCGGCGTGCCGAGTCGGTGGGCCGGCCAGTCGGCGGGGTGCCGAGTCGCCGGGCGTCCGTGCCCGGTCGGTCGTCCGCGCCGGGCGTCGCCCGTCGGCGGGGTCCTCGGGACGGCGCGCCTTGTCGGTGGCGCCTGGCACCATCGAGACATGGTGCAGGTGTGTCTCAACGGGCCCCGGGGGGCCGCCGACGGCGCGATGGTGCCGCTCACGCCGCAGGCGATGGCCGCGTCCGCGACGGAGGCGGTCGCTGCCGGGGCCACGGACGTGCACGTCCACCCGAAGACGCCGTGCGGTCGGGACAGCGTGTCGCCGCGGCTGGTCGCGGCGGCGCTCGACGCCATACGCGCCCGGGTGGCGGTGCCCGTCGGCGTGACCACGGGCGCCTGGGCGGAACCGGACCCGGCCGCCCGGGTGGAGCGGATCCGCGGCTGGACCGTGCTGCCCGACCACGCCTCGGTCAACTGGCACGAGCCGGGCGCCGAGGAGGTGGCCGCCGCCCTCGTCGACCGCGGCGTGGGCGTGGAGGCCGGTATCTGGTCGGGGACGGACGGGGCGGCGCGGTTCGCCGTCTCACCGCTCGGCCCGAAGGTGCTGCGGGTCCTCGCCGAGGTGACGGACCCGGAACCCGGCACCGCGGAGGACACCGCCCGCGCGCTCCTGGCCGACCTGGGAGCCGCCCACGGCCGTCCGGTGCTGCTGCACGGCGAGGACGGCGGCGCGTGGCCGGTACTGCGGCTGGCCGGACGCCTCGGCCTCGCGACCCGCGTGGGCCTGGAGGACACCCTGGTGCTGCCCGACGGCCAACCGGCCGTGTCCAACGCCCAGTTGGTGGCGGCGGCGCTGGTCCAGCACGGCGGGGACCGGCGGTCCTCGTAGGGCGGGGCGGACACGTCGCGCGCGGGACACCGCAGCGGGGCCGATCCGGTGAACGGCCGGGCCGCGGGGCGGGGCGAGCAGCCCGGTGCGCGGCACCGGGCCGTCGGCCGGAACCCGGCTGGGGCCGCCCGGCCGCCATTGCCGGCCGCCCTGCCGCCGCGCTCGCCCGGGCCGGCCGATCGGCGCGCCCAACCGGTCAGCGTGCCCAACCGCTCAGCACGCCCGGCGGTCCGTCGGCAGGCCACACCCGCCCGGCCGCCCAGCGGTTCGAAGGCAGGCCACACCCGCGCTCGGCCGCCCGGCGGTCCGGCGTGCGCGCGAGAGCGGAGCGGTCAGCAGCACTCCTCCGGTTCGCGTGCACCCGCGCGCTGCCGTTCCCGCTCCCGCTCCCGTTCGCCGCGTGGCGTGGCCTTCTGGCGGCCTCCCCCCTGTTCCACCATCAGCCTCGAACCCGCCTGGCGTTCGCCGAAGATGTCGTCGGGGTTGGAGAGGACGCAGGTGTCCAGGGAGAGGCAGCCGCAGCCGATGCAGTCGGTGAGGTGGTCGCGCAGGCGGTTGAGCTGCTTGATGCGTTCGTCGAGTTCGGAGCGCCAGGCCTCGGAGAGGCGGGCCCAGTCCTCGCGGGTGGGCGTGCGCCCCTCGGGGAGTTCGGCGAGGGCTTCACGGATCGTGGCCAGGGGGATGCCGACGCGTTGCGCGGCCCGGACGAAGGCGACCCGGCGCAGCGCGTCACGGGAGTAGCGGCGCTGGTTGCCCGTGGTCCGGCGGCTGCTGATCAGGCCCTTGGACTCGTAGAAGTGCAGGGCGGAGACGGCGGCGCCGCTGCGTGCGGCGAGTTGGCCGACCGTCAGCTCGTGGATCTTCTCGGGAATCTGAGGCACCCCTCGGAGCCTACCCACCCCCCACCCGCCCGCGGCCACCCCCGTCGATGTCCCGGGCGTCGACGTCCCGGGGCGTTGACAGGCCGCACGCGGCCGACCATGCTAAGCAGTCGCTTAGACATCACTGGGAGAGGGCCGGGACATGGCAGAGCCGAGGATCTTCACCTCCGTCGACGACCTGAAGGCGGCGGTGGGCGAGCAGCTGGGGCACACCGACTGGCTGGAGGTCGACCAGAAGCGGATCGACCTGTTCGCGGAGGCCACCGGTGACCACCAGTGGATCCACGTGGACCCGGAGCGGGCCGCCACGGGCCCGTTCGGCACCACCATCGCGCACGGCTACCTGACCCTGTCCCTGCTGCCGCTCTTCGGCCCCCAGCTGATCAAGGTGGAGGGCGTGCAGATGGGCGTCAACTACGGGACCAACAAGGTCCGTTTCCCCGCCCCGGTCCCGGTCGGCTCCCGGCTGCGCTCCACCGCCACGATCACCGGTGTCGACGACGTGCAGGGCGGCGTCCAGGTGACCGTCGCGTTCACCGTGGAGCGCGAGGGCGGGGACAAGCCGGTGTGCGTGGCGGAGTCCGTGTCCCGGTACTACCTCTAGGCGCACTCCCCCGGCACGGGTCCCGTCACTTGGCGCCCACCATCCGCAGTACGAGGTCGGCGTAGAGCGCGCCGACCTCCTCGGGTGTGCGCGGGCCGTCGACGCTGAACCAGCGGGCCACGTCGACGCACAGGGAGAGCACGGCGAGCGTCGTCCCCTGGACGTCCAGGACGTCGAACTCGCCGGTCGCCACGCCGTCCTCGAGGATGCCGCGCACCTCGGCGTCGCACTGCCGGCGCAGGGCGAGGATCTCGGCGCGGGCGTCCGGGCCGAGCGAGTCGAGTTCGTACTGCACGACCCGCGCGGTGGTACGGCCGCCCGCGTGCCAGCGGACGAAGGAGCTCACCGCGTCGGCGAGCCGCTCGGTGGCGGCGCCCTCGCCCGAGGCCGCCACGCGCAGGATCTCCACGGCCTTCTGGTGGCCGATCCTGCTGATGCGGTGGAGGAGTTCTTCCTTGGTCTTGTAGTGGATGTAGAGCGCGGCCGGGCTCATGCCGGCGCGGCTCGCGATGTCACGGGTCGTCGTGGCGTGGTAGCCGCGCTCGGCGAAGGCCTCCACCGCGGCGATGAGCAGCCGCCGGGCCGCGTCGGGCGTGACCTCGCCCCACGCCGACGTCTCTCCGTCGGCCGTCTCCTTCGCCGTACTCATCGCTTCGCCCCTCTTCACCGACACGGCCACCACCATACCGCCGAAGGTGAGCGGGCGCTTAGCGTGCCCGCTGGGAGCTCTCGAAGGGGCTGTACGACGGGGTCGCCGCCTCCTGCCGGTCCCGGATCACCTTGGACAGGGTGAACGCGGAGGTGACGAGGTACAGGACGGCGATGCCGAGGAAGGCCCGCACCCAGGCGTCGGCGTTCAGCTTGAAGATGCCGATGGCGGTGGCGCCCATGGCGATGGAGAAGGACGCGACGGCCTGGCCGTAGAAGGCGGCCGTGTTCTGCTGCTTGCCCGATGTCTCACTCATGGGGACAGCTTCGGCGCCCGTGGCCGGTTCCCACATCCGCCGGCGTACTCAGAACGTACTCAGAACGCGGAGACCCCCGTCAGGGCCCGCCCGATGACCAGCTTCTGGATCTGGCTGGTGCCCTCGTACAGGGTCATCACGCGGGCGTCGCGCAGCAGCTTGCCCGCCGGGTACTCGTCGATGTAGCCGTAGCCGCCGAAGACCTGGAGGGCGTTGTTCGCGGCGCGGACGGCCGCCTCCGAGGCGAACAGCTTGGCCTTGGAGGACTCGACGGCGAAGGGCAGGCCCCGGTCGATGAGGTCGGCGACCCGCCAGGTCAGCAGCCGGGCCGCGTCCACGTCGACGGCGATGTCGCTGATCAGCTCCTGGACGAGCTGGTGGTGGGCGATGGTCTTCCCGAACTGCTCGCGTTCGCCCGCGTACCGGACGGCCGCGTCCAGCGCGGCCTGGGCGATGCCCACGCAGCCCGCCGCCACCGACATCCGCCCCTTGGCCAGGGCCGACATGGCGACCGAGAAGCCCTTGCCCTCCTCGCCGAGCAGCGCGGAGGCGGGGACGCGGACGTCCTCCAGGACCAGCTCCGCCGTCGCCTGACCGCGCAGGCCGAGCTTGCCGTGCAGGGTGCGGCGGGTCAGGCCGGGGCTGTCGGCCGGGACGAGGAAGGCGGAGACGCCCTTGTGGCCGGGGGCGTCGGTGGAGCGGGCGAACAGCAGCACCACGTCGGCCCAGGTGCCGTTGGTGATGAACATCTTGGTGCCGTTGAGGACGTACGTGTCGCCGTCACGCACGGCGCGTGTGGTGAGGTGGCCGGCATCGGATCCGGTGCCCGGCTCGGTGAGGCCGAAGCAGCCCACGTACGCGCCGGAGGTGAGGCCCGGCAGCCAGCGCCGTTTCTGCTCCTCGTCGCCCCAGGCCGCGATGGTCTTGGCGACCAGCCCGAGGGAGACGGACACGATGCCGCGCACGGACGAGTCGCCGCGTCCGAGTTCCTCCGTCACCAGGCAGTACGCGAGGTGGTCGCCGCCCGAGCCGCCGTACTCCTCGTCGACCGTCAGGCCCAGGAAGCCGACCTCGCCGAGCTTCTTCACGAGCGAGCGGTCGACCTCCTCGGCACGGTCCCAGGCGACGGCGTGGGGGGTGATCTCCCGGTCGACGAAGTCCTTGGCGAGCTGCCGGACGGCGGTCTGCTCCTCGCTGAGCTCCAGGTTCATGCCGAGTCACCCCACTGAAGACCACGGAAAATCACTGACGACGGCGGACGGGCGCGGGTGGCCGCGGGTGGCCGCGGGTGCCCGCGGTGGCTCCACGCGACGGCCTCGCCCACGACCTTGCGGCGGCCCGAAGAGCCGCCCCATAAAATTAGCACTGCTAGTTTCTGGGCGCAGCCCTACTATGTGCGCCATGGCCCGACCGCGCAAGCCCCTCCTCAGCACCGACCGGATCGTCCGGACGGCCCGCGCGCTCGTGGACGCGGAGGGCCTCGCGGCCGTCTCCACCCGACGGCTCGCCGCCGAACTGGGGGTCAGCGGACCCTCGCTCTACAACCACTTCGGCACCAAGGACGAGATCCTGGAGGCGGTCGCCGACTCGGTGAGCGCGCAGGTCGACCTGTCGATGTTCGAGGACGGCCGGGACTGGCGGACCGCGCTGCACGACTGGGCCGTCTCCTACCGGGCCGCCCTGCGCGACCACCCGAACATCGTCCCGGTCCTGGCGCGCGGCCCCGGCCGCCGGCCGGCGGGACTGCGGCTCGCCGACGCCGTCTACGGCGGGATGGTCGACGCGGGCTGGCCGCCGGCGCAGGCCACGTCCATCGGCGCGCTGATGCGGTACTTCGTCATGGGCTCCGCGCTCGGCTCCTTCGCTGGCGGCTTCGTGGACGACGCCGACGCGTACGACCCCGCCGACTATCCGCACCTCGGCCAGGCCCACCTGCTCGCCGAGCAGCAGGAGAAGATCGACGAACGGGCCTTCGAGACAGGGCTCACGGCGCTGCTGGACGGGCTGGCGCAGCAGTACGAGCAGGTCGGGCGGACGGCGTAGGACAGTTCGGCGGGCGCCGAAGAGTCCGTGTCCCATCCTGGACGCATGACCACCAAGGACCCGCGGGCGGTGCGGCTGGCCCGCCTCGCCGCACTCCTCGCCGACGAGACCCGTTCCGCGTGTCTGCTCGCGCTGCTCGACGGGCGGGCGTGGACGGCCGGTGAACTGGCACGGCACGCGGGTGTCGCCCCGTCGACGCTGAGCGAGCACCTGGGCAGGCTGGTCGGGGGCGGACTGCTCGCCGAGGAACGGCAGGGGCGGCACCGGTACGTCCGGCTGGCCGACGCGCGGGTCGCGCAGCTGGTGGAGGACCTGGCCGCGCAGGCCGGTCCGGGCGGCGGTGAGACCCGGCCGCGGAGTCTGCGGGAGGCGGGCGCCGGGTCGGCGATGGCCCGGGGCCGCACCTGCTACGACCACCTCGCCGGGCGGCTCGGCATCGCGGTGACGGACGCGCTGACCGAGCGCGGGCTGCTGCGGCAGGACACCGGGTTCGCCCTCACGGACGCGGGCGTCGGCTGGTTCGGCTCCGCCGGCATCGCCCTCGACCGCACCAGCCGCCGCCCCCTGGCCCGGGCCTGCCTCGACTGGACCGAGCGGCGCCCTCATCTCGCGGGCGTCGCGGGGGCCGCCCTGTGCCGGCACGCGCTGGACGCGGGCTGGTGCGTGCGCATCGGCTCCGCGCGGGCGGTGCAGGTGACGGCTGCCGGTGAGCGCGCGCTGTCCGGCCTGCTCGGCATCGGGCCGACGGCACTGCGCTGAGTTCGGCCGAGGCCGTCCCGGACAGCTCCGGGACCGCGGCCGTCCGCGCGTGATCGCCGGGGGTGATCGTCCCGCCCGGGATAGCGAGCCTCCCACCCCCGTCCCTCCTACTCCCTGGAGCATGATGAACGCCTCACCGCCCCGTCCGGACCGCCGTACGGAGCTGCTCGCCGCCGGTGCCGCCACGGTCACCGTGGTGCTGTGGGCCTCCGCCTTCGTCTCGATCCGCAGTGCGGGCGCCGCGTACTCGCCGGGCGCGCTGGCGCTCGGCCGGCTGCTGGCCGGGGCCCTGGCGCTGGGGGCGATCTGTCTCGTCCGGCGGGAAGGGTGGCCGCCGCGGCCGGCGTGGCGGGGGATCGCGCTGTCCGGGGTGCTGTGGTTCGGCTGCTACATGGTCGCCCTGAACTGGGGCGAGCAGCAGGTGGACGCCGGCACCGCGGCCCTGGTCGTGAACATCGGCCCGATCCTCATCGCGCTGCTCGGCGCGCGGCTGCTGGGGGACGCGATGCCGCCGCGGCTGCTGGCGGGGATGGCGGTGTCGTTCGCGGGCGCGGTGACGGTCGGGCTGTCGATGTCCGGCGACGGCGGGTCCTCGGTGCTCGGGGTGGTGCTGTGCCTGCTCGCCGCGGTCGGGTACGCGGGCGGAGTCGTGGCGCAGAAGCCGGCGCTCGGCCGGGCGAGCGTGTTGCAGGTGACGACGTTCGGGTGTCTGGTCGGGGCGGTGGTGTGTCTGCCGTTCGCCGGTCAGCTGGTACGGGACGCGGCCGACGCGCCGGTCTCCGCCACCCTCAACATGGTCTACCTGGGCGTCTTCCCGACCGCGCTGGCCTTCACCACCTGGGCCTACGCCCTGGCCCGGACGACCGCAAGCCGGATGGGCGCGACCACGTACGCGGTGCCCGCCCTGGTCGTCCTGATGTCGTGGCTGACGCTCGGCGAGGTACCGGGGCTGTTCACCCTGGCGGGCGGCGCGCTGTGCCTGGCAGGCGTCGCGGTCTCCCGCTCCCGCCGACGACCCCGCCAGGCCACGCCCCCGAAGGACGCCTCGGACGCGCGGCCCGAGACGGCCCCGGACACCCGAACCGGCTGAGCCACGCCGGGAGGAACTGAGCCGCGCTCAGGCGTCGAGCCGGGCTCGGACGGGGCTGATCGGGCGGGCGGGGGGCGGTCATGCCCTGCCCCGGCCGGGCCGCGCCCCAGAAGGGCGCCCTGGACGCGCGGCCCGAGACGGCCCCGGACACCCGAACAGGCTGAGCCACGCCGGGAGGAACTGAGCCGCGCTCAGGCGTCGAGCCGGGCTCGGACGGGGCCATACGGGGAGACGGCGACGGGCCGGGCATGCCCCTGACCCGGCCGCGAGCGTCCCCGGATCTGCGACGCCGAGCGTCCCCGGAGGTACGGCGCACCTGTCCCACGCCGGCTCACGGATCCCCGGCACCGGCCGCGGCACCCGGCGCCGGCCGTCAACACCCGGGCCCCGCCGCCGGACACCGTGGACCGACTACGGACGCCCGGCACCGGCTACCGACACCCGGACCCCGTCAGGCGGGCCAGGGACGGGCCGGTGCCGCCGGACACCGTGGACCGGCTGCGGCGCCCGGCACCTGACACCTGACACCTGACACCGGCCGTCAACACCCGAGCCCGGCCACCGAACACCATGGACAACTGCGGAAGCCCGGCACCCGCTGCCGATACCCGGACCCCGCCAGGCGGGCCGGGGACGGGCCGGGCGCAGCGCGAGCCTTCGGGCGGTACCGGGGGCGGGGGGTCAGAACACCACCAGGGCCCGGCCGCCCTTGCCCGCCAGCATGTTCTCGAACGCTGCCGGGATGCCCTCCAGGGCGATGCGTTCGGTGACCAGTGCGCCGAGGTCGAGGCGGCCCTCGCGGACGTGGGCGGCGAGCACCGGGAGGTCGGTCGTCGGGTTCGCGTTGCCGTACACGCAGCCCGAGAGGGTTCTGCCCCAGTGGAAGATCTCCAGGGCGTTGAAGGTGACCTGCTGGTCCTTGCCGCCGATGCCGACGACCGTGGTACGGCCGCCGCGGCGGGTGGAGTCCCAGGCCGTGCGGATGGTGGTCGCGCGGCCCACGCACTCGACGGCCACGTCCACGCCCTGCTTGTCGGTGAGGGCTCGGATCTCGCGGGCGGTGTGGTCGGAGGCGACCACGTAGTCGGTGGCCCCGGCCGTGCGCGCCAGCTCCTCCTTGTCCGGCGAGACGTCCACCGCGACGATTCTGGACGCGCCCGCGATCCGGGCCGCCTGGAGGGCCGCGAGGCCCACCCCTCCGACGCCGTACACCGCGACCGTCTCCCCCGGCCGGACCTGTGCCGCGTGGTGGACGGCGCCGTAGCCCGTGAGCACCGCGCAGCCGAGCAGGGCCGCGTCGGTGAGCGGGATGCCCTCCGGGAGGGGCAGGACGCAGCCCGCCGGCACCACCGTCTCCTCGGCGAAGGCGGCCACGTTCAGGCCGGGGTGGAGGTCGGTGCCGTCCGCGGTGCGGGCGTGGACGCCGGCGGCGCCGTTCAGCGCGTTGGCGCACAGCCAGACCTCGCCGAGCGAGCAGGCGTGGCAGGCGCCGCAGGACGGGGCCCAGTTGAGGACGACGGCGTCACCGGGCCGGATGTGGGTGACGTCCTCGCCGACGGCGACGACCGTGCCCGCGCCCTCGTGGCCGAGGACGGCCGGGACGGGGACGCGCATGGTGCCGTTGGACAGGGACAGGTCGGAGTGGCAGACCCCGGCGGCGGCGAGCCGGACGCGGACCTGGCCCGGTCCGGGGTCGGGCAGGTCGATCTCGGCGATCTCCAGAGGAGCGCCCACGGCGGGAAGGACGGCGGCACGGACCACGGGAACGCTCCTCAGAACTGCAGGGACTTGGTCTGGAGGTACTCGGCGAGGCCGTGGGTGCCGAGTTCGCGGCCCACGCCCGACTGCTTGTACCCCCCGAAGGGCGCGAGGGGGTTGAATCGGCCGCCGTTGATGTCGACCTGGCCGGTGTCCATGCGCCGGGCGAAGGCCACCGCCTCGGCCTCGTCGCCGGCCCAGACGGCGCCCGCGAGGCCGTAGATCGTGCCGTTGGCGATGCGCAGCGCGTCCTCCTCGTCCTCGTAGCGCAGGAGGGACAGGACCGGGCCGAAGATCTCCTCCTGGGCGATGGTCATGTCCGGGGTGACGTCGGCGAACACGGTGGGGCTGACGAACCAGCCCTGCTCGCGGGGGGACTCGGGGCCTCCGGCCACCAGCCTCGCCCCCTCGGCCATGCCCTTCTCGATGTACCCGCGCACGCGTTCCTGCTGCTGGGCGTTGACGAGGGGGCCGATGCGGTCGCCGTACTTCGCGGCGGCGGCCGCGGCCAGCTCGACCGCCTCCTCGTACTGCTCCCGGTGCACCAGCATCCGCGTCCAGGCACTGCACGTCTGGCCGGAGTTGGACATGACGTTGGCGACGCCGACGTTGACGGCCTTGGCGAGGTCGGCGCTCGGCAGGATCACGTTGGCGGACTTGCCGCCCAGCTCCAGGGCGACCTTCTTGACGGCGGCGCCCGCCGCCGCGCCGATCCGCCGGCCGACCGCGGTGGAGCCGGTGAAGGAGACCAGGTCGACGTCCGCGTGCTCGGCCAGGGCCTGCCCGGCGACCGGGCCGAGTCCGGTGACGAGGTTGAAGACACCGGCGGGGACTCCGGCCTCGTGCACCGCCTCGGCGAACAGCTGGGCGACCAGCGGGGTGTCCTCGGCGGGCTTGAGCACCACCGTGCAGCCCGCGGCGAGCGCCGGGGCGACCTTGGCGACGATCTGGTGCAGGGGGTAGTTCCAGGGCGTGATCGCGCCGACCACGCCGACGGGCACGTGCAGGACGGTGGAGTTGCCGACCTTCTCCTCGAAGGGGTGGGTCGCCGCGATCCCGGCGTAGGAGCCGGCGACGGCGATCGGCACGGCCGCGTGCACGTTCTGCGAGAACTTCAGCGGCGAGCCGAGTTCCGCGGTGACCGTCTCGGCGATCTCGTCCTTGCGGGCCACGAGGACGTCCCGGAGGGCGGCCAGGCGCGCGGCCCGGTCGGCGGGGGCGGTCGCGGCCCAGCCGGGCAGGGCGGCGCGGGCGGCCCGTACGGCGGCGTCGACGTCCTCGGCGGTGCCGGCCGGGACCCGGCCGAGCACCTGCTCGTCGACCGGGTTCACGACGTCGAAGGTGTCCGGACCGGTGGCGGGGCGCCACTCGCCGTCGATGTACATGCCGTCGTGTGCCTTCATCGTGCGTCCTCCCGGGCGGGGCTGCGTCGTCCGCGTCACAAACTAGCGACCAACCCAAAACTAGCGGCGATAGTTTTCTGGCGCCAGGGATCTCCGGGACGTCCGCGGACACCGGGACGAGAGACCGGTCTCACTCCTCCAGGTCCGGGAGCCGTGCCGGAGCCGGGCAGATCCGTTCGCCGTACTGGTCGAAGACGAACAGGTGTGCGATGTCGACGAGCAGCGGGATCTGCATCCCCCGGCGGAGGTCTATGTCGGGGGTGGTGCGGACGACGAGGTCACCGGGCAGGCGGGCGTCCGGCCGGCGCGGCGCGGGGTCCGCTTCGGCCGGGTCGTCCAGGACCACCACCGGGCCGGCGCGCAGGGCTCCCGCCCGCTCCCGGAAACGGCCCAGGGCCGTACCGCTCCCGCGACGGCGGCGCCCGGCCGGGCGGGCGGCCGGACGCGGGGCCTCCAGATCCGGTACGAGGGCGGGGCTGGAGCCGGTGTCGAAGTGGACGAGCACCTCGTGGCCCTGGAACTCGACGTGCTCCACCAGGCCGCTGATCGCCACCTCCCCGGGGCGGGCGGCGGACGGCTTGGCGAGCCGCACGGCCTCCGAGCGCAGGCCCACGATGACCTCGCGGCCCTGCTGGACCCGGAGCAACTGGTGGTCCAGGCACAGGGGTTCGGGCAGGCGCAGGAACTGCTTGCCGAGGCTGATGGTCATCGCCCCGTCGAGCGGGGCCCGGACCAGACCCCGGAGCAGGTTGATGCGCGGGGTGCCGATGAAGGCGGCGACGAAGACGTTGCGCGGCAGGGCGTACACCGAACGCGGGGTGCCCACCTGCTGGAGGACGCCGCCGCGCAGGACGGCCACCCGGTCGCCGAGGGACATCGCCTCGGCCTGGTCGTGGGTGACGTACACCGTGGTGACGCCCAGTTCGCGGGTGAGGGCGGCGATCTCGGCCCGCAGGTGGTTGCGGAGCTTGGCGTCCAGGTTGGACAGCGGTTCGTCCATCAGGAAGGCGGACGGGTGGCGGGCGATGGCCCGGCCCATGGCGACACGCTGGCGTTCACCGCCGGAGAGCTGGCCGGGGAAACGGTCGAGGAGGTCCTCGATGCCCAGCATGCGGGCGGTGGCGTCCACCCGGGGTCGCGGGTCCTCGCCGGGTGCCTCGATGCGCAGCGGGAAGCCGATGTTGCCGCGGCTGGTCATGTTCGGGTAGAGGGCGAAGTTCTGGAACACCATCGCCATGTCCCGGTCGGAGGGGACCAGGTCGTTGGCGTACTCGCCGTCGAGCAGCAACTGCCCCTCCGTGATCTCCTCCAGGCCGGCGATCATCCTGAGCACGGTGGACTTGCCGCAGCCGGAGGGACCGAGCAGCACGAGGAACTCGCCGGGCGCGATGTCCAGCGACAGCCGGTCCACCACGCGGACGCCTCGCGTGTAGGTCTTGCTCACGTCGTGCAGGGAGATGGCGCGTGTCATGGCAGGTGCCCCCGGGGGCTCACTGAGCGAACACTGGTGCTCCGCGGTCGGACGCCACGTACGGGCCGCACGGGGCGTGTGGGTCACGGAAGCTAACGGATTGTGTGCGCCCGGGGAAGATGTGCGGCGCGATCGGACGGTCCGGTCCAGCACGTGAGAAAACGGACGGCCGGATTCAGGGCGTGGTGCGCTTGAGCCGGCGGGGTGTCCCGTCCGCCGGGCCCGGTGCCGGTTCCGGTCCGGGGCCGCCCGGGGAGCGCAGCGCGACGCCCGAGGACAGCAGCAGCAGTCCGCCGAGCATCACGAACGGGGCCGCCACGCCCGCGATCCCGGCGATCAGGCCCGCCGCGGCGGGGGCGGCGACCTGGCCGAGGCGGTTGCCGGTGAGGCGCAGGGCGAGGGCGGTGGAGCGGGCGCCGTCGGGGGCCGCCTGGACGACGGTCGTCATGGACAGCGGCTGCCCGACGCCGAGGCAGAAGCCGAGCGCCGCCAGGATCAGGGCCAGCGCCCACACGGGCACCGGCAGCGCGACGCCGGCGCACAGCACGGCCGCCAGCAGACAGGTCACGGTGAGCAGGAGGGTCCGCCCGAGCAGCCTGAGCAGCGGCGTCAGCACCAGGCGGCAGGCGATCGTGGCGGCCGCGCGCAGGCTGAGCAGGAGGCCGATCACGCTCGGGGCGATGCCCCGGTGCTCGCCGACGACCGGGAGGTAGGCGGTGAGGATGTCGGTCGCGGAGAGCACCGACAGACTGATGAGCATGCCCGCGGGCACGCCCCGGGCGCGCAGGATGCGCCGCACCGGGACGCGGTCGCTCCGGCCGGTACGGGACTCCGCGGTCGTACGGTGCTCTATGCGCCACAGCGACGTGAACGCGACCGCCGCGCCCGCCCCCGCGACGAGCAGGGCGAGCGCGCTGGTCCGCGCCATGTCGGGGCCGCCGATCAGCGCGCCCGCCGCGACCGGGCCGATCAGCTGTCCGAGCGAGGCGCCGATGGTGAAGTGGCCGAAGTTGCGGTCCTGTTCGTGCGGCGCCGACTGGCGGGCGACGAGCGACTGGGCCCCGATCACGAAACAGAGGTGGCCGAGGCCCATCACCCCGCTCCAGACCGCCATCGTGGCCGGGGAGCCGGCGAGGCCGCTCATCGCGCAGCCGCCGGCGATCAGGACCACGCCGGCCGGCAGCAGGGGCGCGCAGCGGCCGTGGTCGGTGCGGCGGCCCAGGGGCACCGCGACGAACAGCGGGAGCAGCGCGTACACACCGGCGATGACACCGATCGCCCGCTCGTCCGCGCCCAGCGCGAGAGCCCGGTAGGACACGGCGGGCCGGGCCATCGACACCGCCCCCTGCGCGAAGCTGAAGGCGATGACGAGGCGAAGCAGCCAGCCGCGGTTCCCACCGGGCCCCATGGTCGATTCCTCCGTCGCAGGCGCGGACGACCGGTCCGAGTGACCGGCCGGGACAACCGGTCAGATGATGCCGAAGAGCATGCCCGACGCGAGGATGATCAGGCAGGTGAGCGCGGCCCACTTGACCACGAAGCGGGTGTGGTCGCCGAACTCCACCTTGGCCATGCCGACCAGGACGTACACGGCCGGGACGAGCGGGCTCGACATGTGCAGCGGCTGGCCGACCAGCGAGGCGCGGGCGATCTCCAGCGAGGACACGCCGTGTGCCTGGCCGGCCTCGGCGAGGACCGGCAGGACGCCGAAGTAGAAGCCGTCGTTGGACATGAAGTAGGTGAGCGGCAGGCTCAGCAGGCCCGTCACCAGGGCCATGTGCGGGCCCATGCCCTCCGGGATGACGTCCACCATCCACCTGGCCATGTGGTCCACCATGCCGGTGCCCTGGAGGACGCCGGTGAAGACGGCGGCGGCGAAGACCATCCCGGAGACGTTGAGGACGTTCTCGGCGTGCGCGGCGATCCGTGCCTTCTGGTCGGGGATGTGCGGGAAGTTCACGCTGAGCACCAGCGCGGCGCCGATCAGGAACAGCACCGGGATCGGCAGCCACTCCATGATCATGGAGGTGAGCAGCACCACCGTGAGCAGCGCGTTGAACCAGTACAGCTTGGGGCGCAGGGTGGACCGGTTCGGGTCGAGGACCTTGAAGTCGTCGTCCTCGTCGTCCGCGGCGGCGTCCGCCGCGTCGGTGCCGGAGCCCGCGCCGCCGGTGCGCACGGGGGTCCTGCCGTCGCCCGAACCGCCGGCACCGGAGCCGCCGGCGCCCACGAGGACCGTCTCGGTCTCCTCGATCTTCGCCGTCTCGGCGCTCGTGGCGGGGATCTCCTCCTCGACCAGCACCTCGTCCAGCGTCAGCACGCCCAGCCGCCTGCGCTCACGCACACCGAGGACGTACGAGAGGACGAAGACGCCCAGCAGGCCGACGGCGAGGGCCGGGATCATCGGGACGAAGATGTCGCTGGCGTCCAGCTTCAGCGCGGTCGCGGCGCGGGCGGTGGGGCCGCCCCACGGCAGGGTGTTCATGACGCCGTTGGCCATCGCGGCGACACCGGTCATCACGACCAGGCTCATCTTCAGGCGCTTGTACAGCGGGTACATCGCCGAGACCGTGATCATGAAGGTGGTCGAGCCGTCGCCGTCCAGCGAGACGATGGCGGCGAGCACCGCGGTGCCGACGACGATCCGCATCGGGTCGGCCTTGCAGAACTTCAGGATCCCCCGGACGATCGGGTCGAAGAGACCGACGTCGATCATCACACCGAAGTAGACGATCGCGAACATGAGCATCGCCGCCGTGGGGGCGAGGCTGGTGACGCCGTCGATGACGTAGTCACCGAGCTGGGCGCCCTTCCCGACGAACACACAGAACAGTGCCGGGATCAGCACGAGCGCCGCGATCGGCGACATCTTCTTCAGCATGATCAGGACCAGGAAGGTCGCGATCATGGCGAAGCCGAGGATGGTCAGCATGAGTGGATACCTAACGTTCGCCCTTGAACATCCCACCTGGGACGGCGGTGGGTTGACGTTAGGTCCCGTCAAGCAGCGTTAACAAGACGTTGACATGCGAGCAATAAGCGCAAAACTGCTGGTCACGGCTTTGCTCAGGTCAGAGGCGTGAGCGTTTCGGCCATCGGGGCGACCTCGACGGGCACTCCGTTGAGGACCGCGTTGCCCGACAGGGGGTCGAGCAGGCTGCCGTCGAGGAGCTGGTTGACGTTGACTCCGGGGTCGGCGGAGGCGTGGCTGAGCCGGGTCCCGGGCCGGTCGTGGCCCCAGCCGTGCGGCAGGCTCACCACGCCCGGGCGGACGCCGTCGGTGACCTCGGCGGGGGCGGTCACCGCTCCCCCGGCGCCCTTGACGCGTACGGGCGCCCCGTCCCGTACGCCCAGGCGTTCGGCGTCCTCCGGGTGGATGTGCAGGGTGCAGCGGTTGGTGCCGCCGGTGAGGGCCGGCACGTTGTGCATCCAGCTGTTGTTGGAGCGCAGATGACGGCGGCCGACGAGGACGAGCCCGTCGGGGCGCTCGCGCAGGGCCTGCCTCAGCCGCGGCAGGTCGTCGGCGATGGGCTGCGGCAGCAGTTCCACCTTGCCGCTGCGGGTCTTCAGGGGCTGCGGCAGCCGGGACCGCAGCGGCCCGAGGTCGATGCCGTGCGGATGCGCCAGCAGCCTGTCCAGAGCGAGCCCGTCCGGCCGTACGCCGAAACCGTCGCCGTAGGGGCCCAGGCGCAGCATCATGTCGAGCCGCCGCTCGGGGCCGTTGTCGCCGGTGAGCTGTGCGGCCAGTTCCTTCGGGTCGCGGCCGTGGACCGGGGAGTGCGGCTCCCGCACCGCCTTGCCGAGGGTCTGGTCGATCACCAGCGCGTCCACGGCGGCCGGGTCGGCGCCGTGCATGCCGGTCGCGGCCAGGGTCAGCCGGGCCAGGATCTCGGTCTCGGCCATCCGGCCCGGTTCCAGGGGGACCGCGGGCCGGGTGTAGCGGACCTGGTTGCGGACGGCGAGGGTGTTGAAGGCGAAGTCGTGGTGCGGGCTCTGCGCGGGCGGGGGCGGCGGCAGGACGACATGGGCGTGGCGCGAGGTCTCGTTCAGGTACGGGTCGACGCTGACCATGAAGTCGAGCGAGCCGAGGGCCTTGTCGAGCCGGTCGCCGTCGGGCGCGGACAGCACGGGGTTGGCGGCGACGGCGATCAGCGCCCGGACCGGCTCGCCCTGCTCGGTCGCGGTGTCGATCTCCTCGGCGAGCGCGGACAGCGGCAGTTCGCCCTTGGCCTCCGGGTGGCGGGCGACCCGGGAGTGCCAGCGGCCGAGCGCGAAGCCGTGGCCGGGTCCGGCGGGCCGGGGCGTCCGGTCGGTGGCGGCCTGCGGGAAGAGGGCGCCGCCGGGCCGGTCGAGGTTGCCGGTGAGGAGGGTGAGGACGTCGACGAGCCAGCTGGCCAGGGTGCCGTGCGGGACCGTGCAGCTGCCGATGCGGCCGTAGACGGCGGCGGTGGGGGCGGCGGCCAGCTCGCGGGCGAGGGCGCGGATGGTGGCGGCGTCCACGTCGCACGCGCCGGCGGCGGCCTCGGGCGTGAAGTCCCCCATGGCCGCCCTGAGTTCGTCGAGCCCCTGCACATGCGCGGCCGACTCGCCCGGATCCACGAGGTCCTCCTCGAAGAGGACGTGCGTCATCGCGGCGAGCAGCAGGGCGTCGGTGCCGGGGCGGATCGGGATGTGCCGGTCGGCGAGGGCGGCGGTGCGGGTGCGGCGGGGGTCGATCACGGTGAGGGTGCCGCCGCGGGCCTTGAGCGCCTTGAGCTTGCCGGGGAAGTCGGGGGCGGTGCACAGACTCCCGTTGGACTCCAGGGGGTTGGCGCCGATCAGGAGGAGGTGGTCGGTGTGGTCGAGGTCGGGTACGGGGATCGCGTTGGCGTCTCCGTACAGCAGGCCGCTCGACACGTGCTTGGGCATCTGGTCGACCGTGGAGGCGGTGAAGAGGCTGCGGGTGCCGAGCCCGGCCAGGAGCACGGGCGGGTAGAGGGCGCCGGCCATGGTGTGCACGTTGGGGTTGCCGAGGACGACGCCGACGGCGTGCGGCCCGTACCGCTCGACGACGGGCCGGAGGCCGGCCGCCACGGCGTCGAACGCCTCCTCCCAGGTGGCCTCGCGCAGCTCCCCGTCCCTGCGGACGAGCGGACCGCGCAGCCGGTCGGGGTCGCCGTCGACGGCGCCGAAGGAGGCCCCCTTCGGGCAGATGAACCCCCGGCTGAACACGTCGTCACGGTCACCGCGGGCACCGGTCACCCGGGTCCCCTCGATGGTGAGGGTGAGGCCGCAGGTGGCCTCGCACAAGGGGCAGATGCGCAGCGCGGTGCGGGGCGCGGGGGTGACGGGCACGGGTCCTCCCGGAGGACGGCGGCGGCGGTGGCGCTCGGACTCGGGCTGAGCATACCGACCGGTATGCACGGGCGGGAGGCCCTGCGAGGGGTGAGGTCGGAAACTCGCGAAAACCTCCGGAGCCCGGGATGACGCCCCCGAGCGGGCGGACCGCCCGGCGCGTGAGCCGCCCCCGGGCGGGACCCGCGCACCGTCAGTCCAGCACCCGCGCCAAATACGCCCGCAGGAGCTCCCGGGTCTCCTCGATGATCTTCTCGTCGCCGTCGGGACCCACGCGGAAGGCGAGGTGGACGAGGGTGTCGGCGGTTTCCACGGCGACGAGGAAGACGCGGCGCAGTTCCTCGTCCGGTGCGCGGTCCAGGTAGCCGGAGAGCAGGTCGGTGAGGCGGTCGGCGACACGGTGGTTGGGCTCGGCGTAGCGGGCGCCGACCGGGATCTGGTTGCCGAAGTCGACGAGGGAGAAGCCGGGCGCGGTGCGCTTCATGGCGAGGTACTCGTCGAGCACGGCGTCCATCGCCGCGCGCCAGCCGCCCGCACCGGTCTCCTCGAGGCGCTCGGTGACCCGCTCGGTGTAGCGCTCCAGGTTGCGCTGGGCGAGCGCGTCGGCCATCGCGCGCTTGTTGCCGAAGAAGCGGTAGACGGAGCCGATGGGGACCTCGGCGCGCAGGGCGACGGCCCGGGTGCTCAGGGCGTCGTAGCCGACCTCGTCGAGCAGTTCGGCGCAGGCGTCGAGAATCCTGGTCAGCCGTTCGGCGCTGCGCCGTTGTACGGGCGCACGGCGGAGCGATGTCGCTTGGGGCACGGGCTTCATGATGCCTTTCCGCCGTGGTCCGGGAAACCGTCCGGGACACCTCGCCCCTCAGTACGCGCGGGGACGCCGGGCGCGCTCAGCGCGCCCTTCCCCGCACCGGTCCCCTCCCCGTCCCCGTCCCCGTGCCCGTACCCCTCCCCGCCGGACGCGGGCCCCGAGGCCGTGATGTCGGCGGTGCTCTCGACCGGTTCCCCGTCGACGGCCCACACCGTGCCGTCGTCGGCGTACAGGCGCGCGGTGAGGTGGTGCGTGCCGTGCGGGACGTAACGGTCGGAGAGGCGGTACTCGGGGGTGCGCAGGACGGCGACGGGGTGCCCGTTCACGAAGAGACGGGCGACGCCTCGCCCGGCCACCGCCTCCGCCTTGGCACCGGCCGGCGAGAACCGGAAGTCGCGCAGGGTCAGCCGTACGTTCCAGCCCCCGGCGTCCTCGGCCGGCTGCACCTCGATGCCGACGTCGGGGGCGCCCTCCTGGTCCACCTCGCGGTACCGGCGCCCCTGCTTGTCCGTGTCCTCCAGGAGCTCGCCCACCGGCGAGGGCGAGCCTCCGCCGGTCCCGTTCGTCTCGTTCGTCCCGTTCTGCTGCGTACCGTCCGAGCCGCAGCCCGCGGATCCGGCCAGCAGCAGGACACAGACCGCGAGCACGGCAAGAAGTCCCCGCGTCCACGACATGCCGGGGAGCGTAGAACACCGGTGCGACACCCCGTATCCACCTGGGGTCTGGTTCCGGTCGGTTCCCGTCGTCCTCGATGAGGAGGCCGTACGGCCCCTTGCGTCCGGGAAACCGCAATCCTACGGTGATGCATAGGAATCGAAACACCGAGGGAGAGATCATGAACGGGGACGCGCGGAAGACCGCGGAGGGGCTGGCCCACCTGACCGGTTTCGGCAACGAGCACAGCTCGCAGGCCGTCCCGGGCGCACTGCCGGAAGGCCGGAACTCGCCGCAACGCGCGCCCCTCGGGCTGTACGCGGAACAGCTCAGCGGCACGGCCTTCACCGAGCCCCGGGCGTACAACCGCCGCTCGTGGCTGTACCGGATCCGCCCCTCGGCCGCGCATCCGGCGTTCGTCCGCACGGACAACGGCCCGATCCGGACGGCTCCCTTCACGGAGACCGTGCCCGACCCGAACCGGCTGCGCTGGGACCCGCTGCCGGAGCCCGCGCCGGGGACCGACTTCCTCGCGGGGCTGTGGACCCTCGGCGGCAACGGCGACGCATCCCAGCGCACCGGCATGGCCGTGCACCTGTACCACGCCGACGCGTCGATGGACCGCGTCTTCAGCGACGCCGACGGGGAACTGCTGATCGTGCCGGAGCGCGGCGGGCTCCTGTTGCGCACCGAGTTCGGGCTGCTCCAGGTGGAGCCGGGCGAGGTGGCGCTCATCCCCCGTGGGGTGCGCTTCCGGGTGGAGTTGCTGGACGACACCGCCCGCGGCTATGTGTGCGAGAACTACGGCGCCCCCTTCCGCCTGCCCGACCTCGGCCCCATCGGCGCCAACGGGCTGGCCAACGCCCGGGACTTCCGGGCACCGGTCGCCGCGTACGAGGACGTGGAGGGGCCGGTGGAGGTGGTCAACAAGTACTGCGGCAACCTGTGGACGGCCACCTACGACCACTCGCCGCTCGACGTGGTCGCCTGGCACGGCAACTATGTGCCGTACATCTACGACCTGCGACGCTTCAACGTGCTCGGCACCATCTCGTACGACCATCCGGACCCGTCGATCTTCACCGTGCTGACGTCGCCGTCCGACACCCCCGGGCTGGCCGGTGTGGACTTCGTGGTGTTCGCGCCGCGCTGGCTGGTGGGCGAGGACACCTTCCGGCCGCCGTACTTCCACCGCAATGTGATGAGTGAGTACATGGGCCTGATCGAGGGCGCGTACGACGCCAAGACGGCCGGAAAGGGGGGCTTCGTGCCCGGGGGCGGCTCGCTGCACACCATGATGTCGGCGCACGGACCGGACCGGGAGACGTTCGACCGGGCGAGCGCCGCCGAGCTGGCGCCGCAGAAGGTCGACGACGGGCTGGCGTTCATGTTCGAGACCCGGTGGCCGATCACGCTCACTTCTCAGGCGGCCCGCGCGGAGCACCTGCAACCGCGCTACGACGACGTGTGGCAGGGCCTCCAGCGTCACTTCCGCCCCTTGCCCTGAGGACCCCCTACCGGTACGGATGGCCCCGTGACCTCCTTCGCCCCGGATTCGATCGTCCTGAACCGCAAGCTGCCACTGTGGTACCAGGTGTCGCAGTCGTTGCGCGCCTCGATACTCGGCCGCTCGCCCCGCGATCCGCTGCGGCTGCCCACCGAGGAACAGCTGGCGGGGCACTACGGGGTGAGCGTGCTGACCATGCGGCAGGCGCTGAAGGAGCTGGAGGACGAGGGCCTGATCTCCCGTCACCGCCGCCGCGGCACGTTCATCGAGCCGGACGTCCGCCGGGGCACCCCCGTCCGGCTGCTCGGCTCGGTGGACGCGATCGTGGCCCAGCAGTCCGGCATGGCGACGGAGCTGCTGGAGCACGGCAGCGCGCCGGTGCCGGCCGAACTCGCCGAGTACTTCCCGGACCTCGGCGAGGTGGCGACGTACCACCGCCTGCGCGCCGACGAGAAGACCGGCGAGCCGACCAACCACGCCCGCAACTACGTCCGCCCCGAACTCGCCGCGCGCATCGACCTCGACGACCTGGTCCGCTGGCCGATGACCAAGGTGCTGCGGGATGCCGTCGGGGCGGACATCAGCCGGATCACCGACACGGTGGAGGCCCGCCTGGCGGACCCGGAGACGTCCCGCCTGCTGCGTGTCCCGCTGCTCAGCCCGATCCTGCACTACACCGGCGTGACCTACGACGGCGCGGGCCAGGTGCTGGACGCGGCCGTCATCCACTACCGGGGCGACCGCTTCGCGTTCACGGTGACCCTGGACGCGACGTGACCGGTGTCCGCTCGCGCGGGTCCGGCGGATCGGGCCGCGGGACGGGCCTCCCCGGGAGGGTGCGGCCCGACAGGTCCCGCCCCCCGTGTCATCGGCAGGTCGTACGATGCCCAGCGTGACGCACGACGACGCTCCGCCGCTGGCGGACCTTCTGCCGTGGTCCGTCGCACCGCCGCGGCTCGGCCGGGGCTGGCCGGCGGGCCCCGACGCGGCTTCCCTCAAGGCCCGCTGGGACGCGCTGATGAAGGCCGAGGGCCCGGACCGGGAGGCCCTGTTCCAGCCGACCCGCTCCCGCACACCGCACTCGGCCGTCGGACAGCTGCCGGGCCGGTCCGGCGGCACGGAGAGGCTGGCCCGCGCCGGCGGCCCGTGCCCCGATCCCGTACGGGTGCTGTACGCCCCCTTCGACGAGCAGTGGCTGATCCCCGACCACCGGCTGATCGACGCGGCCCGGCCCGAGCTGTGGCGGGTGGCCGACGAGCACCAGGTCTTCGCCGTCGAGACACCCGCCCCCGAGGGACCCGTCCTGCTCGCGACCTCCCTGCTCCCCCTCCTGCGCCCCGGCCGCGTCCGCCCCCTCTACCGCCGCCCCGGCGGCGAGGAACCCAACCTGGCGCCGGGCCTGCTGGCCCACCTGGCCGCCCGCCTCGGCCTGTCCCCCACTCCGCTGGACCTCCTGGCGTGGACGGTGACGGCGGTGCGCCCCGGCCTCACCGTCCCGCTCACCGAGGACCCCGAACTCTGGGCGCACGGCGTCGAACTGGGCCACCGCACGCTGTGGCTGATGCGCCGCGACGGCGACCGTCCCCGGCTTCCCGGCGGCCGGCGCCCCTACGTCCGCGCCCCGCTGCCGTCCCGGCCCCTCACGCTGCGCTACGACCGCGAGGAGGAGACCCTCCACCTCGACGAGGGCCGTGTCTCCCCCGTGCCGCCCGAGGCCTGGGACTTCGCGGTGGGCGGTGTGCGGGTCCTGGAGCAGTGGTTCGCGACCCGGACGGCACCGGCGGAGCCGGGCACCCTGGCGGCGATCCGTCCGACGGCCTGGCCGCAGGCCTGGACCTCGGAGCTGCTGGAGCTGATCACGGTGCTCGCGCTGCTGGCGGAACTGCGCCCGCGCCGGGAGGAGTTCACCGTGACGGCCCCGATCACGGCCAGGGAGCTGCGGACGGCGGGCGTCCTGCCCGTGCCGGACGCGGCACGCAGACCGGCCTCGGTCCTCGACCACCACGAGGAAGGCCCGGAAGGCCAGTTCGCCCTGCTCTAGTGCCGCGGCAGGCAACGTTTGCCCGTCAAGGAGCGGCGTCCGGTGCGTGCTCTCGGCGTGCTGGCCGGAAGCCCTCGTACTGGATGTACTTGACGGCCGGTGCGGCGAGAGGGCGTGCCGGGCGTCGCGACGGGGCGAACGTTGCCTGCCACGGCACTAGCTGTTCTGTCCCGGGAGGTTGTGGACGAGGGAGCCAGATCTCGGCTGAGGGATCTTGAAATGAGTGAGGGCCTTCCGGTTCGGTGTGGATTGCGACGTCTACACCGACAGAAAGGCCCTCGTGCCCCACCGTAATGCACCCCTGACCGAGACCGGCCGTCTGCGTCTGGCCCGCTGCGTGGTCGAGGACGGCTGGACCCTGCGCAGGGCCGCCGAACGCTTCCAGGTCTCGCCGACCACCGCCCAGCGGTGGGCCGACCGCTACCGTCGATCCGGTGAGGCAGGCATGAGCGACCGCTCCAGCCGCCCGCGCACCAGCCCGCGCCGGATGCCGACCCGCATCGAGCGGCGGATCATCAAGGTCCGCGTTCTGCGCCGCTGGGGACCGGCCCGCATCGCCTACCTGCTGCGGTTGAACCCGTCCACGGTGCACCGGGTCCTGGCCCGCTACAAGCTGGCCCGTCTCGCTCATCTCGACCGCGCTACCGGGCGGGTGATCCGCCGCTACGAACGGTCAGCGCCGGGCGAGTTGGTGCACGTGGACATCAAGAAGCTCGGCAACATCCCCGACGGCGGCGGCCACAAGACCCTGGGCCGCCAGGCCGGCCGCAAGACCCGCTCCGGCGTCGGTTACAGCTACCTGCACAACGCCGTCGACGATCACTCCCGCCTCGCCTACAGCGAGATCCACGCAGACGAGAAGAAGGAAACCGCAACCGCCTTCTGGGGCCGGGCCCAGACGTTCTTCGCCCAGGCCGGGATCACCGTCCAGCGGGTGCTGACCGACAACGGCTCCTGCTACCGCTCACGCGACTGGCGCGAAGCCCTTGCCACAGCCGGGATCACCCACAAGCGAACCCGCCCCTACCGGCCGCAGACGAACGGCAAGGTCGAGCGCTTCAACCGCACCCTGCTGGACGAGTGGGCCTACGCCCGCCCCTACCGCACAGAGACTGAACGACGCGACGCATACCCCGGCTGGCTGCACACCTACAATCACCACCGCGGACACACCGCGCTGAAAGGCCAACCACCCGCCAGCCGCGTCCCCAACCTCACGGGTCAGTACAACTAGCTCCCGGTGCTCTCAGCACTCCTGGGGCTGTCGGACTTCCTGGGGCTGCTCACCCGGAACGAGCAGGCCGCGGTCAGCTGGGCGGCGCGGTCTTCCCGCTGCCGCTGCTGCCGCACGCGTACACCCCGGCCCACGGACTGCCGGGATGGCTGCGCACGGTCGCCGAGCGGCATCCGATCAGCGCGGTGACGACGGCCCCGCGGGATCTGCTCGGCAAGGCGCCGGTGCCGGACGGGCGGCCTGGCCGGTGGCGCATCCGGCGGCCGGGTCACCGGCCGGGTGCGCGGTGCTGCCGGGCGGTGTCCGTGCCGGGCACCGGTACGCGGGGGGGGGCGGGCGGTGCACCGGCGCCGGTCCCACGCCCGTACGGGGCGGATCCGTCGGGCACGCGGGGTGGGAGCGTGCTCGGGCCGCGGGTGGGAGTGAGGGACACAAACGGGGCGTGCCCGCGCTCGGGAGCCACCACCGGTACGACGCTGCGGGGCCGTGGGGATGACGGGCGGCCGGTGCGCAACGCCGCGCCGGGACGGCGTGGCGACCCGAGCGAGGGCTCCTCGGAACGGTGCCTGGGGAACGCCGGTGTCGCTCAGCGCCCGCCGAACAGCGAACGGCGCAGCCGGCGCAGTGGCGCGAAGAGCGAGACCCGCCGCACGCGCACGCCCCTGTCGCTGCGCTTGTGTGCGGGCTCACGTGCGGTCAGCTCGCGCATCAGCGACGTCGCTTCCGCCGTCTCCCGCTGCGGGACGGCAGGACCCGCCAGCACCGAAAGATGGCGGTCGAGACGCGAACTGGTCGCGTTGCTCCCGCAGGTGATCGCAGGGACCCTCGCCCTGCTGCGCACTGTTATCTGCTCCATGTCACTCCCCACCCGTACGAGTCCACCCGGCCCGGGCAGAGTAACCCTATCGCTCCCTGGGGGCACTCGTGTATCGCGGTCACAGGATTCACCTTCCCCGTAAGGAGGTTGACGACTCCTCGACGGTCACTCTCCGAATCCGACCGAATTCAGGGCGAGTTGGACAACCGGCTGGGTAGTGGGCTGCGGCGAGCCCCCGCCCGGCTCCACGGTCACGGCGAGTGACGTCGCCGACGTCTCCAGACCGGAGGTGACCAAGGGCGTGTCGCCGTCGAAGAGCCCGAGGGAGCGCGGCTGCGCCCCCGGGCGCATGAGCCACAGCTGGTGCACGCGGCCGCTCGGCAGATCGCCGTATCCGCTCAGGGTGACCACCGCGCTCCGCGTCGATGCGGAGGCGATCACTCCGATACTGCGGCCCCGGGTGTCCTGCCCGGTCGTCGCACGCGCGTCGGGAGCCGCGAGAACGTGGGCGATCTCACGCGCCTGGGTCCGTTCGGCGTTCAGCTGGTCCCGGGTCCGGTCGGCCTGGACGGCGAACAGGGACGCGACCACCAGGGCCGCGGCGGCGGTCGCCGTGGCGAACGGCACGAACAGGGGGCGCGACCGGGGCGCACGGGAGCGCGGCGGCGGCTGCGTCCCCCACACGTGCGGCGGCAACTGTGCCGTACGGGCGTGTGCCGCCTCCCGGGGGGCGGATTCCTGTGGCGTCGTGCGTACGGCGGCCAGCACCCGTTCGCGCAGCGCGGCCGGTGGCGGGGCGGCCGTCGACCAGGCGAGCCGTACCGCGTCCTCGGCCAGGGCGCGCACCTCCGCGGTACAGGCGGCGCACTTCTTCAGGTGCTTCTCGAAGCGGATCCGTTCGGTGGGTTCCAGGGCGTCGAGGGCGTAGGGGGCGGCGAGGGAGTGGAGGTCCCCGCGGCGGAGGAGGCGGTCGCTCAGGCTCATGCGGCACCTCCCAGGCACTCGCGCAGCCGGGTGAGTCCGTCACGCATCCGGGTCTTGACCGTGCCCAGCGGCAGGGAGAGCCGCTCGGCCACCTCACGGTACGTATAGCCGTCGTAATAGGCGAGGGTGACCGACTGGCGTTGCAGCGCCGTGAGGCGGTCGAGGCAGCGGCGCACCCACTCGCGCTCCAGTCCGGCCTCGACCTCCTCGGTGACCTGGTCGAAGGCGGGGTGGTGCGAGCGGCGTGCCTCGCGCTGTTCGCGTTCACCGGCCGCGCGGGCGCTGCGCACCCGGTCGACGGCCCGGCGGTGGGCGACGGTCAGGATCCACGACAGGGCGCTGCCGCGGCCCGGGTCGAACCGGCCCGCGGACCGCCAGAGTTCGAGCAGCACCTCCTGCGCCACCTCCTCCGACTGCGCCGGGTCCCGTACGACCCGCCTGACGAGTCCGAACACCGGTCCGGACACCAACCCGTACAACTGCTCGAAGGCCCGCTGGTCGCCGCGGGCCACCAGCAGCAGCAGCTCGTCCGCCTCCAACTCGTCTCCCCCTCCGGCCAGGCCGCATCTGGGCCGCTGTCCCGTCCCGCGAGGCATTCGCAACGAAGCCACCTCCGGATGGGGTTACGGATCACAGCGGGCAAAACGCGGGTCGCCTGAGATGAAACAAGTTTTCAGATCCGCCGTAAGAACGTTTGGGATTCGACCAATCCGCCCTGCCGACCGCTCCGAATGGCGTTCGTCAGGCAAGTTGGCACTGAGGACGGACGGCATGACACCTAACTCCAGGAGCGGCGCGGGACACCGTGGCCTTGCGACCCTCGTCTGTGGGGCGCTGGCCGCCGGCGGGCTCGCAGCCGCCGGCATGGCCACGCTGGAACCGGGGGCGGCCTCCGCCTCCAGCCACCGGGAGGCCCCGCTGATCTCGGGGACCCCGCAGTTCGACAACACGGACGTGTACGCGTTCGTGAGCCCGGACCACCCCGACTCGACGACGATCGTCGCCAACTGGACCCCCTTCGAGGAGCCCGCCGGCGGACCGAACTTCTTCCCGTTCGCCGAGGACGCCCAGTACGACCTGCACATCGACAACAACGGTGACGCGCAGGGCGACCTGCTGTTCCGGTACACGTTCAAGACGCACACGAAGAACGACAAGACGTTTCTCTACAACACCGGCCCGGTCACCAGCCTCGACGACCCGGACCTCAACGTCACGCAGACGTACGACATCGAGCTGGTCAAGCTGCGCAAGCAGAAGGTCGTCTCCAAGACCAAGGTCGCCGACGACGTGCCGGTGGCACCGTCGAACGTCGGCAAGGCGTCGATGCCGGACTACGCCACGCTGCGCCAGCAGGCGGTGCACAAGCTCACCAGCGGCGCGAAGACCTTCGCCGGGCAGGCCGACGACCCCTTCTTCCTGGACCTGCGGGTCTTCGACCTGCTGTACGGCGGGAACCTCACCGAGGTCGGCAACGACACGCTCAAGGGCTACAACGTCAACTCGATCGCCCTCCAGGTCCCGACCGACATGATCACCGAGTCGCACGAGCAGCCGATCGTCGGCATCTGGTCGACCACGCAGCGCAAGAACGCGCAGGGCTACTTCTCCCAGGTCTCACGCCTCGGCAACCCGCTGGTCAACGAGGTGGTCAACCCGCTGAAGGACAAGGACAAGTTCAACGCGTCCAGCCCGCGGGAGGACGCGCAGTTCCTTCAGAACGTCACCAACCCCGAGCTGCCGAAGCTCATCGAGGCGATCTACAAGATCGAGGCGCCGGCCGAGCCGCGCAACGACCTCGTCGACGTGTTCCTGAAGGGCGTCGAAGGCCTCAACCAGCCCCCGCACGTGACGCCGTCGGAGCAGCTGCGGCTGAACACCTCGATCAAGCCGGTCGCCGAGCCCAAGCGGCTGGGCGTGCTCGACGGCGACAACGCGGGCTTCCCGAACGGGCGCCGGCTGACCGACGACGTGATCGACGCCTCGCTCCAGGTCGTCGAGGGTGAACTCCTCGGCGCGAAGAACGACCTGGGCGACGCGGTCGACAAGAACGACAAGGAGTTCGAGAAGGCCTTCCCGTACGTCGCGCTGCCGACGGAGGGGTCACGGGGTCCGCTCGCCAAGGGCACGACCGACGGGAACGACGTCCGCAACCAGCTCGGCGACGCCCTCCAGCCGGCCGGCGCGGGCGGCACCGACGACATGACCCTGATCGCCGGCTCGGCGGGCGCGGGCGCGCTCGGCATCCTGCTGATCGGCGGGGCCCTGATGTGGTGGCGCCGGATGCGGGAGCGCGCGTACTAGGACGCGGTTTCCGGACGGACGGTCCGGAATCCCGTTCCACCGACTGGCGCGGCCCGCGTTCCACCCCCACGGCGCGGGCCGCGCCGCAGCACGGCAACTTCCCTGCGCAGCGACCAGGTTGAGCAGTCCGTCGACCAAGGAGAGGGCATGCCCCGGCGTACGAACGACAGCGCACCGGCCAGCGGCCACGCGACACCGCCGCCCGCCACCCCGGAGCACGCCCGCAGCGGCGACGGCAGCGCGGGGGCATTCGCCGGGGGCGAGGCGAAGACTCCGGCCCCGGCGCCCCCGCAGCCCGACCACAGCACGGAGACACCCGCCGGGGACGGCGCGAAGACCGCGGCACCCGCGCCCTCGGAGTCCGCCCGCGGCACGGGTACACCGGCTGAGGCCAGGGCGAAGACCGCGGCACCGGGAACACCCGCCGACAGCGGGACGAAGACCGCGGCACCCGCGCCCTCGGAGTCCGCCCGCGGCGCCGGAGCCCTCGCCGACGGCGGCACGAGGCCCGCGCGGCTGAGCACCAGGGCTGAGGCGACAACCGGGCCGAGGGCGGCCGGGGCGGGCGCGGCGGATTCGGGGCAGGCGGACAGGCCGGACGCTGCGGACGCGGCCGTCGGCTCCGGTGACCGCTTCCTCGCCGGGGCCGACAGCGCCTGCCAGGTGGCCGAGGCCGTGGGGACGCCTGCGGTCGCGTCGATCGATTCGCGCCCGGACGACACCCGCTCCCCGGGGGAGGAGTCACCGGGCGACAGCGGCACCCGATCGCTCCGGACACCGGTCACCACCCGTGGCCCGCACGGCGACGAGGCGCTGGACGACACCGGCACCGGAACCCGCCCGCACGGCGACGAGGCACCGGGCACCCCCCACGCCCGAACCCGCCCGCACGGCGAGGAACCGTCGGACGGCACCCGCGACGGACATCACCCGGGGGCGTCGGACCGCTCCCGTGCCGGTGAGAGAGGTCCCGTCGACCCGCGCGTCGTGGCCGTCCGGCGGCTGTCGGCCGCCGGGCGGCGGTGGCGGGGGGCGCGGCTCGCGGGGTGTGCGGCGTTGCTGGCCGTGGCGCTCACCGCGGGGGCCGTCGCGGTCGGGGCGGCGCGGGACGGCGGTGGCACAGCGGTGGCATCCGCGTCCGCCGGCCTGGCACCGGGGTTGCTCGGCAGCGGGGACCTCGACACGGGCATCACCGCGCTGCAGACGCATCTCCGCGCCCAGCCACGGGACTTCGGCGGGTGGGCCACCCTCGGTCTCGCCTACGTCGAGCAGGCCCGCACCACCGGCGACCCCTCCCGCTACCCGCAGGCCGACCGCGCGCTCAAGCGCTCCCTGGAGCTGGAGCCGGACAACGACCAGGCCCTGTCCGGCAGCGCGGCCCTCGCCGCCGCCCGGCACGACTTCGGGGACGCTCTCGCCTACGCCGACCGGGCCCTGGAGCAGAACCCCTACAACGAGCGCGCGCTGTCCTCCCGTGTCGACGCCCTCGTCGAACTCGGCCGCTACGCCGAGGCGTCGAAGGCGGCCGACACCGCGGACGCCCGGCGGCCGGGCGTGCCCGTCTTCACGCGGTACGCGTACGTGCACGAGCTGCGCGGTGACGTGAGGACCGCGCGCCGCGTGCTGGAGCAGGCCCTCGCCGGCGCGACCGCGCCGGGAGACACGGCGTACGTGTCCACCGCGCTCGGCCAGCTCGCCTGGAACCAGGGCGACCACACGGCGGCCCTGAACCACTACGCGCGGGCTCTCGCCGCCGACGAGGACTACCTCCCGGCGCTGGAGGGCCGCGCCCGCGCCCAGGCCGCGAGCGGTGACCGGGCCGCCGCGATCGCCGGCATGGAGGCCGTGGTCGCCCGCCTCCCGCTGCCCGGCCCGCTCGTCGCGCTCGGCGAGCTGTACGAGGTCCGGGGCGCCGAGGGTGACGCGGCGAAGGCCCGCGACCAGTACGCCCTCGTCGACGCCTGGACGGCGCTCGCCCGCGCCAACAAGGTCAACGCCGACCTCGACACCGCGCTCGCCGCCGCCGACCACGGCGACAAGGCAGAGGCCCTGCGCGCGGCCCGCGCCGAGTGGGACCGCCGCCGCACCGTGCACACCGCCGACGCGCTCGCCTGGGCCCTGCACGTCAACGGCCGTGACGAGGAGGCCCTGCCCTACGCCCGCCGGGCCACGGCCACCGGCTACCGCAACGCCGCGTTCCTCTACCACCGGGGCATGATCGAGCGGGCCACGGGCCACCAGAAGGAGGCCCGCACTCATCTGACGGCGGCGCTGAGGCTGAACCCCGGCTTCTCGCCCCTGGGCGCCCAGGAGGCCCGTACGGCGCTGGAGGCGGCCCGGTGACGCGCCCGCCCCGGCTCCGGCCCAGCCGCCGTCCGCTCGCCTCCGGCGCCGCCGTCCTCACGGCCGCCTGCGCCCTCGTCCTGGTCCCCTCGGGGGCCGCGAGCGCCCACCCGCTCGGCAACTTCACCGTCAACCACTACGACGGCCTCGTCGCCGCCCCCGGCGAACTGCGCGTCCAGCACGTCGAGGACCTCGCGGAGATCCCGGCGACCCAGGCCGGGCCCGAGCTGAAGCGCCTGGGCACGGCCGAGTGGGCCCGGCAGCGCTGTGCCACGGCCGCCCGGGACACCGAGGTCACCGTCGACGGCCGTACGGCCGCCCTCGCGGTGCGAGGCAGCCGGGCACGCGTGGCACCCGGCCAGGCCGGGCTCGACACCCTCCGCGTGGAGTGCCGGCTGACCGCGCCGCTCCCCGAGGACGACACCGTCGCCCTCGGTTTCCGCAGCGCGGGCGCCTCCTCCGGCCCCGGCTGGCGGGAGATCACCGCGCGCGGCGACCGGATGACGCTCACCGCGTCGGACGTGCCGAAGACCTCGCTGTCCCGCGAACTCACCACGTATCCGGAGGAGTTGCTCTCCTCCCCCGCCGACACCACGTCCGCCTCGCTCCGGGTGCGGACCGGCGGCCCGGCCCTGGCCGACGCGGACCAGGACGCTCCCGCCGCCTCCGTCCTCCCGCGCGGTGCCGACCGCTGGACGCGGGCCCTGGACTCCCTGGTCGCCCGCCACGACCTCACCGTCGGCTTCGCCGCGCTGGCCCTCCTCATCGCCGTCGCCCTGGGCGCCATGCACGCGCTCGCACCGGGCCACGGCAAGACGCTGATGGCGGCGGTGGCGGCGGCCCGGGGCGGCCGGGCCCGGATGAAGGACGTCCTGCCGCTGGCCGCCTCGGTGACCGTCACCCACACCCTGGGCGTGGTCGCCCTCGGCCTCCTGGTGACGGCCGGCTCGGCGGCGGCGCCCTCGGTGATCGCCTGGCTGGGCATCGCGAGCGGCGCCCTGGTCACGGCGGCCGGACTGACCCTCGTACGACGGGCCTGGCACAACCGGGCCCACGCGCGCGGGCACACACCCGACCACGGGCACACACCTGGCCATGGGCACGGACACAGCCACGACCACGACCACGGGCACCCGCACCCGCACCCGCACCCGCACGAGACGGCGGAGATCCACGAACGCCCGCTCGCCCTGGCGGCCGCACACAGCCGCCCCGCCCCCGCCGCCCGGTCCGCGCACCCGCCCGTGCCGACGCCCGCGCCCGCGCATGACCACCCCCACCCCCACCCTCACGACCACCAGCACGACCACGACCACGGTCACAGCCACTCCCTCACGCACTCCCACGGTGGTTTCACCCACACCCACGCCACCGCCCCCACCCTCCGCGGCACGATCCTCCTGGGATTCGCCGGGGGGCTCGTGCCCAGTCCCTCCGCGGTCGTGGTGCTGGTCGGCGCCGCCGCCCTCGGGCAGGCCTGGTTCGGGCTGCTGCTCGTCGTCGCGTACGGCGTCGGGCTGGCCCTCACCCTCACCGCGGCCGGCTTCGCGGTCGTCAAGCTGGGTACCGGTGTCACCCGGATGCTCGACACGCGCCCGCGCTGGGCGGCCGGTCCGCTGACCGCCCTGGTGCGCAGGACCGTCCCCCTGGGGTCCGCGCTCGTCGTCGTGGCCCTTGGGGCCGGATTGCTGCTCAAGGGGGCGGCATCCGTACTCGGCTGAGCTACTTTTGGGGAGAAAACGCGCGGATCAGTACGAGGATCACCACGTGGCGTGGACCGTGCACGCGGATGCGAATGGGGGACGCCCGTGTCCGAAGAACCGGGCAGTGAACGTCTGATCGCCGGGCGGTACCGCCTGCTGTCCCCGCTCGGCGAGGGTGGCATGGGAACCGTGTGGCGGGCCCGCGACGAGGTGCTGCACCGCGAGGTCGCCGTCAAGGAGGTGCGCGCGCCCGCCGGGCTCCAGGGCTCGGAGGTCGAGCGGATGTACGCCCGGCTGGAGCGGGAGGCGTGGGCGGCGGCCCGGGTCGCCAACCGCAACGTGGTCACGGTGTACGACGTGGCCACCCAGGACGGCCGTCCGTGGATCGTCATGGAGATCGTGCGCGGCATCTCGCTCGCCGAACTGCTGGACGCCGAGGGCCCGCTCCCGCCGCAGCGGGCCGCGCACATCGGTGCGGAGGTGCTGTCCGCGCTGCGGGCCGCGCACGAGGCCGGGGTGCTGCACCGGGACGTGAAACCGGCCAACGTGCTCATGTCCAACGACGGCCGGGTCGTGCTCACCGACTTCGGCATCGCCCAGGTCGAGGGCAGTTCGGCGCTGACCATGACCGGCGAGGTCATCGGCTCGCCGGAGTTCCTGGCGCCGGAGCGGGCGCTGGGCCGCACGCCCGGACCCGAGTCGGACCTGTGGTCCCTGGGCGTGCTGCTGTACGCGGCGGTCGAGGGTCACTCCCCGTTCCGCCAGAACACCCCGCTCAGCACCCTGCGCGCGATCGTCGACGAGGAGCTGCCGCCGCCGTACCGGGCCGGGCCGCTCGCCCAGGTGATCGAGGGGCTGCTGCGCAAGGACCCGGCCGAGCGGCTGTCGGCGGAGCGGGCGGAGCAGGACCTGCGGATCGTCGGCGCGGGCGGTACGCCCCGCGCCGACGCGGTCCAGGCGTCCCCGTACCCGCCGACGGTCGCGGCCCACCGTCAGCCGCCGGCCACCGCGCCGGCTCCGCAGTCGTGGACGGGGCCCGCCCCGGCGGCCGGGCCGACCGGCACCACGACCGCGCCGGCACGGCCGCGCCGTGACCGCCGCGCCGCCGTCGTGCTGATCGCGGGCTGCGTCGCGCTGGCGCTGGCGATCGGGGGGCTTACCTACGCGCTGCTGAACGACGACGACGGGGGGAACGGGGCCGGCGCCACGCCGACCGCGACCGGGACGACCGGGCTGAGTTCGCCGTCGGTGAGCGACAGCGCGCCGCAGGACACCGGATCCCCGGAGCCGACGCCGAGTCCGAGCGAAAGGACCACCTCCGCCGCTCCGCAGCAGTCGGTGGAGGTGTCGCTGGCGGGGGCGCGCACGCAGTACTCCGGTACCTGCCCGCCGGCCGAGGGCGAGGCGCCCGCCTTCACGGCGACGTTCACGGTCGGCGAACTGCCGGCCGAGGTGAGCTACCGCTGGGTGTCGCGGGACGGCGAGGTCATGGACGCGGGGTGGAAGACCCTCTCGTTCGCGGAGGGCGACGGCCGGACCAAGCAGGACACGGCGTTCGTGACGACCACCGAGGACAGCGGGAGCTTCGAGAACGAGATCAGCGTCGAGGTCCGCGAGCCCGTGCGCGCGACGTCCAACGCGGTGCCGTTCACGGTGACCTGTGAGTCGGAGGCCTCGTCGGGCGAGGCCTCCGCTTCCCCTTCTGTCTCGGAGACTCCCTGAGGTCAGGCCAGGCCGTCGAACACCGGCAGGTAGCCGCCGGACTGGCCGGCCGCCGTCGGGTGGTACGACTCGCCCACGTTGAGCAGGCTGAGGCTGTGCAGCCAGGAACTGCCGGAGCAGATCTCGTGGCCGGTGAAGGTGGTGCGGACGTCGCCGAAGACGAAGCCGAAGTCCGCGGCCCGCTTGGCGATGGCGGTGTCGAGGTGGTCGGCCGCGGCGTTGATGGCCCTCCGTTTGGTCTCGGAGAGGCCGACGCACGTGGTGCCGAGCTTGTAGAACCGGGGGTAACCCAGCACGACCACGCGGGCGTTGGGGGCCTTGGAGCGGATCGCCGAGTAGACGCCGTCGAGCTTGCCGGGCAGCGTCGAGTCGACGTACGCCTTGGCGGTGTCGATCCGGGACAGGCAGGCGCTGTCGGACTGGAGGACACAGGTCGTCATGACGTCGGCGAAGCCGGCGTCGTTGCCGCCGACGCTGATCGAGACCAGGCCGGTGGCGGAGCTGAGCGGGGTCAGCTGACTCGCGAGAACATCACCCGTTCGGGCACCCGAGCAGGCGGTGAAATCGAAGGACGAGGGTGAATGGGCGGCGGCCCAGAGGTGGGGATACGCCTTCGTGCTCCGCTTGCAGTCACCGCTCGCGGCGGTGTAGCTGCCCGCGCCGACCCCGGAGGAGTAGGAGTCGCCGAGGGCCACATAGCCGCCAGGGGCGGCGAGTTGGTCCGCCTGCGCGGTCGTGGCCCCGGTGAGGGCGGTGCCGGCGGCGAGGAGGAGCGAGCCGACGTAAGCGGCAAATCGGGAACGTCTCATGGAACCTCCCTTAGCAGGATCTCTGCCACAACCGTCGTAGCAACTACGCGTGTTGACGGGAAGTGTTCATGCCAAGACTTTTCAGCCTTTCACGGGAGCGACCCGGCGTGTTCACGGTGGTTTTGATTACGCGTCCATGACAAATATGTGACGAGCGGTCAAGTCTCTTGTTCTACCCCCGTAGACCGCTGATTCTTTACTCAGCCACGGAGAGGAACGCAGCGCTCCCCGGCCGTGTGCGCGACGACGCGCGCACCCCCCACAGACGCGCGGCCCCACCCAGACGCGCGCCGCCTAGAGGAGGACTCCCTCGTAATGGCACACCTGCGTAGCACCAAGCTCCGGCTCGCCGCGATAACCAGCCTGGCGACCGCCGCCCTCGTGGGCGGCCTCACCACCCTGCCCGCCCACGCCGCCCCGGCGGAGGGCAAGGTCCTGGCCGCCGGCTCCCCCACGGCGGTCAAGGACAGCTACATCGTCACGCTGAAGAAGGACGCGGGCTTCAAGGCCTCCTCCAGCGAGGGCAAGAGACTCATCACGGAGTACGGCGGCACGGTGCGGAAGACGTTCGGCGCGGCGCTGAACGGCTACACCGCCACCCTCTCCGCCACCGAGGCCAGGAGACTCGCCGCCGACCCGTCGGTGGCCGTCGTCGAGCAGAACCAGCGCGTCCAGCTCACCGACACCACCCAGTCCAGCGCGCCCTGGGGCCTGGACCGCATCGACCAGACCTCACTCCCGCTCTCCGGCACCTACACCTACCCGGACACCGGCGGCAGCGGTGTGACGGCGTACGTCATCGACACCGGTGTGCGGATCACCCACTCCCAGATCAGCGGCCGTGCCTCGTACGGCTACGACGCCATCGACGGCGACACCGTCGCCTCCGACGGCAACGGGCACGGCACCCACGTGGCCACCACGATCGCGGGCTCCACCTACGGCGTCGCCAAGAAGGCGAAGATCGTGGCGGTCCGCGTGCTCGACAACGCCGGCTCCGGCACCACCGCCGGCGTGATCGCGGGCATCAACTGGGTGACCAACAACCGATCCGGCCCGTCGGTCGCCAACATGTCGCTCGGCGGCGGCGCCTCCAGCACCCTGGACACGGCGGTCGCCAACTCCATCGCGAGCGGCGTGACCTACGCCGTCGCGGCGGGCAACAGCAGCGCCAACGCCTCCTCGTACTCCCCGGCCCGCGTCGCCTCGGCGATCACGGTCGGTGCCACCACCCGCACCGACGCCCGGGCCAGCTACTCCAACTACGGCTCGGTCCTGGACATCTTCGCCCCCGGTTCCTCGATCACGGCCGGCTGGCACACCAGCGACACCGCGACGAACACCATCTCCGGTACGTCGATGGCGAGCCCGCACGTCGCGGGCGCGGCCGCGGTCTACCTCGCGGGCCACACCTCGTCCACGCCGGCGCAGGTCGCCACGGCCCTCGTCAACGGCTCCACGACCGGCAAGGTCACCAGCCCGGGCACGGGTTCCCCGAACCGCCTGCTGAAGCTCGTGCCGTAGCGGTGCCGTAGCGCTCCGCTCCCGTAGTGCCGCCGGCGCCGGGGCGGCAACTCGCCCCGCCCGGCACACCGTTCCCCGGAGGCCTCACCCGCCTCCGGGGAACGCCCGCATCTTGACGGCCCGCACGCGCCTGCGCGACTCTGAAGCCCGGCATCCGGCGCTTCGGGGGGCAAAGTCGCCTATGCGGACCATACGTGTCAAGACGTCTCCAAGAGATGTGTCACCGCTGCTCGCGGGCGCCGCGACAGCCGTCGCGGGGTGCGGCGCGCTGCTCGCGCTCGCCGGCTCCGACTCACCGCTGCGCGGCCCGTTCACCCTGTTCTTCCTGCTCGCCGCGCCCGCGACCGCCATCGCCGCCGCGCTGCGCGGACTGGAGACCTTCGGCCGTCTGCTCGCCGCGGTGGCCGGCGCGGTCGCCCTGAACATGCTGGTGGCCCAGGGCATGCTGGCCACACACCACTGGTCGGTGCGCGGCGGGATCGTCGTGGTGAGCGCGATCAGCGCTCTCGGTCTCCTGCTGGCGCTGACCCGGCGGCCGCGCGGCCGTACGGCCCGACGACAGGGCGTCTGACATGCAGATCGACGTGTACCGGCCCGGTGAGCTGAGCGCGGCCGACCGGGCGGTCTGGACGACGATGCAGTCCAAGGCCCACCTGCACGGGGCGCCCGGGCTGGCGAACCCGTTCCTGTCCCCCGAGTTCGCGCTCGCGGTGGGCCGCTGCAGACGGGGCGTACGCGTCGCGGTGGTCCGGGAGGGCGGTGAACCCGCCGCGTTCCTCCCGTACCAGAGGACCGCCGCGGGCGTCGGCCGGGCCGTCGGACTCGGCGTCTCGGACGCCCAGGGCCTGGTGCACCGACCCGGGTTCGCCTTCGACGCCCACGAGCTGCTGCGGGCCTGCGGGCTCGCCGTCTGGGAGTTCGACCACCTGGTGGAAGGCCAGGAGCCGTTCCGGGCACACGCCACCGGCTCCTTCCCGTCGCCGGTCATCGACGTCGACCGCGGCTACGACGCCTATCTGGCCCACTTGCGGGACCGGTCACCCAAGTTCACCCGCACCACGCTCGCCAAGGAGCGCCGGCTCGGCCGGGACGCGGGCCGGGTGACCTACGTCCACGACGAGCGCGACCCGGCCGCCCTGCGCGCCCTGATGGACTGGAAGTCCGCGCAGTACCGCAGGACCGGCCGCAGCGACCGCTTCGCGCACGACTGGATCACCCGGCTCGTGCACCAGCTGTTCCACACCCGCTCCGAGCCGTTCGCGGGGATCCTGTCCGTGCTGTACGCGGACGGCAGGCCGGTGGCCGCGCACTTCGGGCTGCGCACCGAGCGGGTGCTCGCCTGCTGGTTCCCGGCGTACGACCCGGATCACGCGAAGTACTCCCCCGGACTGGTCCTGCATCTGCGGATGGCCGAGGCGGCCGCCGCCGACGGCATCGCGTACCTGGATCTCGGCCGGGGCCAGAAGGACTACAAGGACTCCCTGAAGACACGCGAACTCGAGGTGTCGGAGGGGTGGGTGACACGACGTCACCCGGTGGCGGTCGGGCATCGCGTCCGCCGCGCTCCGGTACGGGCCCTGCGCAACGCCGTGGTGTCCCGGCCGGAGTGGTTCGAACCGGCCGACAGACTCCTCAAACAGGTGGGGAAGTTCCGTTCGGGGCGCCGGTGACAGCCGATCGGCAGGTCGATCGGTAACGGTCAAACCATCAAAAACGTGAGGCCTCGTTCCAGGTCTTGCCATACAGGCTCAATCGTCAATACCGTCGTACATCTCACCCGCACCGGTTCGTCATCAAGCGGCTCCAGGGGAGGGCTCAGGACCGCGATGGATCCCGGCGCGGGGCGCGGTAGGGGGGTGCCGTGCTCGGTGATCACTCCGATGACCGGGTCGTGCCGCGCGACCGGCTGCCGTTCTCGGGGCCGGCCAGCTTTGCCAACTCACCCGGCAAGCACGGAGATCGTTCCGGCATGCCCCGGGTGAGAACCCCCCTTTCGAACCGGACACGAAGCCGGGCCGCCCAGGGGCGGGCGGTCCACCGGACGAGAGGGACCAGACTCATGAGCTCAGTTCTGCGCCCGGCCAGTGCGGGCCAAGATCCGTCGATCGCCGTCACGTACCGGCCGATCTCCTCTCACCTGGCCATCACGCCACCGGTGAGTGTGGTGATTCCCGCCATGAACGAGGCGGAGAATCTCCCGTACGTCTTCAAGACGCTTCCGGACTGGATCCACGAAGTGGTGCTGGTGGACGGCAACTCCACCGACGGCACCGTCGACGTGGCCCGCTCGCTGTGGCCGGACGTCAAGGTCGTCGAGCAGCGCGGCAAGGGCAAGGGCGACGCGCTGATCACCGGGTTCCAGGCCGCGAGCGGCGACATCATCGTGATGGTCGACGCGGACGGCTCGGCCGACGGCAACGAGATCGTCAGCTATGTCTCCGCCCTCGTCTCGGGCGCGGACTTCGCCAAGGGCTCCCGCTTCGCCAACGGCGGCGGCACCGACGACATGACCTTCATCCGCAAGCTCGGCAACTGGGCGCTGTGCACGGCCGTCAACCGCAAGTTCGGCGCCCGCTACACGGACCTGTGCTACGGCTACAACGCGTTCTGGCGGCACTGCCTCGACAAGATCGAACTGGACTGCACCGGCTTCGAGGTGGAGACCCTGATGAACATCCGGGTCGTCAAGGCGGGGCTCAAGGTGCAGGAGATACCGAGCCACGAGTACCTCCGCATCCACGGCACCAGCAATCTGCGGGCCGTGCGGGACGGGCTCAGGGTGCTCAGGGTGATCCTGCGGGAGCGTTCCAACCGGCGGGCGCTGCGCAGCCGCAGGCACCCCTCCCCGATGCTCGACTCGGTCCGGGGAGAGGTGTCTTGAGCGGTCCCGACATCTCCGTCGTGATCTGCGTGTACACCGAGGACCGCTGGGAGGACATCCTCGCGGCGGTCTCCTCGGTGCGGGCGCAGTCCCGCCCGGCCCTGGAGACCCTGCTGGTCGTCGACCACAACGCGGCGCTCCTGGACCGGCTGGCCAAGGAGTACGAGGAGTCCGGCCAGGTCCGGGTGCTGGCCAACGCGGGCCCCCGCGGCCTGTCCGCCGGCCGCAACACCGGGATCGCCGCGGCGCGCGGTGACGTCGTGGCCTTCCTGGACGACGACGCCGTCGCCGAGCGGGACTGGCTGCGGCACTTCGCCGAGGGCTACGCCGATCCGCGGGTGATGGCCGTCGGCGGCCGTACGGTGCCCATCTGGGCGTCGGGCCGCCGGCCGGCCTGGTTCCCGGAGGAGTTCGACTGGGTGGTCGGCTGCACCTACAAGGGCCTGCCGTCCGGGCTGGTGAAGGTGCGCAACGTCCTGGGCGGCAACGCCTCGTTCCGCCGCAGCGCCTTCGAGGCGGCGGGCGGATTCGCGACCGGCATCGGACGCGACGGCGACAAGCGGCCGCTGGGCTGCGAGGAGACGGAGCTGTGCATCCGGCTCACCCGGGCCAGGCCGGAGGCGATCCTGCTGATCGACGACCGGGCGGTGATCCACCACCGGGTGCCGCGGACGCGCGAGCACTTCGGGTACTTCCGCTCCCGGGCGTACGCCGAGGGCCTGTCGAAGGCCCTGGTGGCGCGGAGCGTCGGCACGGACAAGGGCCTGGAGTCCGAGCGCCGGTACACCACCCGGGTGCTGCCCGCCGGGGTGGCGCGCGGACTGCGGGACGCGCTGCTGGCCCGTCCGGGCGGCGCCGGCCGCGCGGGCGCGATCGTCGCCGGGGTGCTGACGGCGGCGGGCGGCTACATGGTGGGCACGGTCCGCGCGCGCCGCGGCGGAACCACCTTCTCGGTGCCCGGGATCGAGAGGGGAAGCACATGAGCGACGGGCCCGCGCCGATCCTGATGTACCACGCGGTCGCGACCGACCCGGAGGAGGCCACGCGCGCGCTGTCGGTGACCCCGGAAGCGTTCGCGGCGCAGATGGCCGTGATCGGCGCCCTGGGCCGCACACCCGTCACCACCGCCGATCTCGCGGCCCGTTGGCGCTCCGGCCGCCCGCTGCCCGAGCGGCCGGTCCTGATCACCTTCGACGACGGCTACGAGGGCGTGCACCGGCACGCCCTGCCCGTGCTCGCCCGGCACGGCTTCCCGGCCACCCTGTTCGTCTCCACCGGCTGGATCCGGGGCGCGTACGACACCGGGGGCGGCCCGGACACCATGCTGGACTGGGGCCAGGTCCGCGAACTGGCCGCGGCGGGCGTGGAGATCGGCGGGCACAGCCACACCCATCCGCAGCTCGACCAGCTCGACGACGCCGCGCTGCGGCACGAGCTGATCCACTGCAAGGAGATCGTCAGCGACGCGCTCGGCTCGGTCCCGGCCTCGTTCGCCTATCCGTTCGGCTACTCCAGCCGCCGGGTGCGGCGGGCGGTGCGGGAGACCGGGTACGGACAGGCGCTCGTCGTCGGCAACGACCTCGCCCGGCGCCGCCAGGGGCCGTACGCCCTGCGACGGGTCACCGTGCGCCGCGGCACGGGACCGGAGGAGTTCGAGCGGCTCGTCGAGGGCCGCGCCATCACCCGGAACTTCGCCGGGGACCGCGCCCTCACCAAGGGGTACGCCCTGGTCCGCAGAGCACGTCAGGTCCGCCGGAAGGCCATCCGTTCCCGTGTCTGACACGACCACGACCGAGCCCACCCCGCCCGCGTCCGAGGCGCCCGGGCGGCCGGGGCGCCGGCTGCGCCTGCCCGGCCTGGGCCGGTCCCCCGGCGGCAACCAGCTGTTCCGCAACGCCTACGCGCTGATGCTCAACACCGGTATCTCCGCGGTGCTCGGTCTCGGCTACTGGCTGGCCGCCGCCCGCTACTACTCCGAGTCGGCGGTCGGCCAGGGCTCCGCCGCGATCGCCGCCATGAAGCTCCTCGCGGGCCTGACCGCGGTGACCCTGACGGGGGCGCTGGCCCGCTTCATCCCGGTCGCGGGCCGGGCCACCGGCCGGCTGATCCTGCGCACGTACGCGGGCAGTTCGGTGATCGTGGCGCTGGCCGCCCTCGTCTTCCTGTTCACCCTGGACCTGTGGGGGCCGTCGTACCGCTTCCTGCACGGGCCGCTGTACGGGCTCGGTTTCGTGGTGGCCGTCGTCGCCTGGTCGCTGCTGACGCTCCAGGACGGGGTGCTGACCGGGCTGCGCAGCGCGCTGTGGGTGCCGGTCGGCAACACGGTGTTCTCCGCGGTGAAGCTGGGGCTGCTGGCCGCGTTCGCGGTGGCGATCCCGACGACCGGCGTGTTCGTGTCGTGGGTCGCGGCCATCGCGTTCTCCGTGCTGCCGCTGGGCTGGCTGGTGTTCCGGCGCCTGGTGCCCCGGCACGAGAAGGCGACCGACGAGCACGCGAAGCCGCCGACGCTGAAGGAGGTCGGGCGGTTCCTGGCGGGCGACTACACGGGCTCGCTGTTCTCGCTGGCCGTGGTCTACCTGGTCCCCGTGATCATCGCCTCGCAGGTCAGCGTCGAGGACAACGCGTACTTCTACATCACCGCCACGATCGGCGGCACGGTCAACCTGCTCGCCATCAACATGGGCGCGTCCCTGACCGTCGAGGGCTCGCACGACCCGCGCCGGCTGGCCGCCAACACCCGGGCCGCCCTGAAGCGGATGGCCCGGATCATGCTGCCGGTGGCCGGGATCCTGTTCTTCGGGGCGCCGTGGATCCTCGGCGTGTTCGGCGCGGGCTACGCGGACGCGGCCGCCCCGCTGCTGCGCTGGTTCGCGGTCGGCGCGGTGCTGCGGGTCGTCATGGAGACGTACTTCGCGGTGCTGCGCGCGCAGAGCCGTACCGCCGGACTGGCCTGGCTGCAAGGCCTGTTGTGCGTGCTGGTGCTCGGTCTGACGCTGTTGCTGCTGCCCCGGATGGGCCTGGCCGGCGCTGGCGTGGCGGAGATCTGCGCGCTGGGGGTGATCGTCACGGTCGCCGCGCCCAGGCTGTACCGGATCGTCCGGGGCGCGCCGGGCGACCTGCCCGGGGGGGCGGCACCCGACGGGGACCTCGCCGACCTGGGGGCACGCGAGGCGCCCGCCCCGGCCGGACCACAGCGGCGCGCGCCCGTCTGGGGGCTCGACCAGGACACGCTCGCCCTCGGCGTCCGTGTCGACTTCGACCACCTGGAACGCCGGCCGGACGTCCGTCCGGGCCCCGGCACCCCGCCCACCGGGACGTCCGTGGCTCCCGAGGACCACCGGCCCGCCTGGGCGGCGAACCCCGAGGTGGGCCTGCCGGTCGAGGAACGGGAACCCGGCGCGGAGGCGTCCCTGGGCCCGGCCGAGGTGGACGCCCCGTTCGAGGCGCCGGAGGAGGCCGCCGTGCGGGAGGACCCCGCCATCGCACGGGACGAGGCCGCCGTACGGGAGGACCACGCCGTCGTACAAGAGGAGGCCGCCGTACGGGAAGAGGCCCCGGAGCGGGAAGAGGCCCTGGTACGCGCCGGAGGGCCGCGGGCCGACGAGGTGGCCGAGCCCGACGACGTTCCGGTGCCGGCGGGTGCGCCGCCGACCCGGGCCGGGCTCGTCCTCGGCGGTCTGCTGGCCGCCGCGCTGCTGCTGTACTGGGTGCCCGCGCTGCGGCTGGGCGAGGCCGACCTGGACGGGATGGGCGGGCTCGGGCTGATCTCCGTGCTGCCGACACCCACGCTCGTCGGTGCCGCGCTGCTGGCCGTGGTGTTCGCCTCACTGCTGTGGCTCGGCCGGGAGCACCGGACGCTGCTGCTGGTGACGCTGCTGGCGACCGTCGTCTCGCTGCACGCGCTGCCCGCGGTGATCGAGACGCAGCCGCGGTTCGCGACGGCCTGGCAGCACCTCGGGTTCATCGACTACATCGACCGGACGGGATCGGCCGTACCCGACCTGGACGCGCGCTGGAGCTGGCCGGGCTTCTTCGCGGCGGCCGCGTTCGTCGCCGAGGCCTGCGGAGTCGACGACCTCACCGAGGTGATCCGCTGGTGGCCGACGGCCGTCCAACTCCTCTACCTGGCGCCGATGTTCCTGCTGGTGCGCTCGATGCGGGCGAGCTGGCGGGCGAAGTGGACCGGTGTCTGGATCTTCGTGCTCAGTGGCTGGGTCGGCCAGGACTACTTCTCCCCGCAGGGTTTCACCTATCTCCTCTACCTGGTGTTCGTGGCGATCCTGCTCGTCTGGTTCCGGGCGCCGGGCGTGATCTGGGCCCGGCGGCGCCCCGGCGAGATCGAGGTCGAGCCGACGGACCGGCGGCAGCGGGCCGTGCTGCTGATGGTCGTGATCGGCCTGTTCGCGGCGAGCGTCCCGGCCCATCAGCTCACCCCGTTCGTGATGGTGGGCGTGCTCGCGGTGCTGGTCCTGGCAGGCCGCAGCGAACTGCGCGGCCTGCCCCTCCTGTTCGGCGTCATGGTGACGGCCTGGGTGGGCTTCATGGCCGAGCCGTACTGGTCCGGGCACTTCGCCGAGATGTTCGGCGGGGTCGGCGGGGTCGGCGGCAACGTCAGCTCGTCGGTGTCCGGGCGGATCGAGGGCGGCAGTTCCACCCACAAGCTGGTGCTGTACGTGCGGGTGCTGCTGGCCGGCGGGGTGATGGCGTTCGCCTGCTGGGGCTGGTGGCGCAGGCGCTGGCACCGCTACCGCGAACGGTCGCTGCTGGTCCTCACCTTCGTGCCGTTCCTGGGCTTCGGCATGCAGTCGTACGGCGGCGAGATGGCCCTGCGGGTCTTCATGTTCGCTCTGCCGGGGGCCGCCCTGCTCGCCGCGCTCGCCCTGTTCCCGCGCACCGGCGTCACCGTCGAGGAACGCGACAAGGACCGGGTGAGCCTCGCCCCGCTGGCCGCGCTGATGGCGGGACTGGTCCTCATGGGCGGCTTCCTGGTGGCCCGTTGGGGCAACGAGCCGTTCGAGCGGATCCGCACCGGCGAGGTCGCGGCCATGGACTACCTCTACGCCCACGACGATCCGACGGCCCGGCTGCTGTGGCTGAGCAACGACACGGTGACCAACGTGACGCCGGCGATGCCGTGGGGCGCCCGGGACATGGAGAAGGTCGAGTACCTGCCGACGCTCGCGCCCGCCGACCCGGTGCTGGTGTCGGGCCTGGTCAAGGCGTTGAAGGACGCCGGCCCGAACTCGTATCTGATGGTCAACCGGAGCCAGGTCGTCTATCTGGAGCTGGACGTGGGCTACCCGCCCACGTGGGAGTCGCGGCTGCTGCGGAACCTGGACGAGCGACCGGAGTTGCGCAAGGTCTTCGCCAACGGCGACGTGACGATGTACGCGCTGCGCAAGCAGCCCGAGGGCAAGGTGCCGGCCGCGGACCCCGGTCCGGTCGGGCCGCTGGTGACGTGGACACCCTGGTCGGTGGTCGGGGCCTTCGCGGCACTCGCGCTGATCGTGCTGCTGACGGCACGGGAGGTCGTCCGGGTCGCGGTGCGGCCGGGTGTGCGGCAACTGCGGTGGCTGCAGAGCAGCTTCTGGTTCTCGCTGCCGCTGCTGGCGGTGCTGCTCGCCTCGCTGATCCAGCGGTTCCTGACGATGAAGTGACGCCCGGGCGGCTGAGCCGGAGCGGGTGGCTCAGCCGGTCCTCCGGTCGAGCCACTCGACCTCGTACGCCTGCATCGTGAGCCGCCTGCCGTCGACCGTCACGCCGATCCGCCGGTCGAGGGTGTTGACGACCAGGACCGCCTCGTCGCTCGCCAGGACCCGGACGCCGGGTGCGTCGCGTCCGGCGACGGGCACGGTCCGGTGGGCGGTGCCCGGCCCGAACTCCGCGGCGAAGCGGGAGACGAGGTCGTACATGGGCAGCTTCGCGCCGCCGCCGGCCCGATCGGTCGGTGTCCACAGGCAGCCCGCGCAGTCGGCGCCCTTCTCCTTCTGCGGATTCCAGTAGAAGCCGGAGGTGGCGCCGCCCCTGGCCATGGCGATCATCCCGGCGGCCTGGACGGCGACGCGGCGGGTCTCGGACCAGCCCTCGCGTTCGTCGTTCCCGTCCCCGGGCTCGACGTAGTACTCGGCCCACCACAGCGGCAGGCCGCCGGTCCGGGCCCGCACCCACTCGCCCACCGCCGTGAACTTGTCGGTGGCCGCGAACTCGTCGGGCAGCAGCTCGTCGTCGTTGGTGTAGCTGGAGCCGTCGACGACCACGAAGTCGGCGCCGGCCTTGTGCTCGTTCCAGTAGGCGAAGGCGTCCAGGACGCGCTGGTCCATGGCGCCCCAGGGACCCCTGAAGGTCGTCGAGGCGTCCTCGGACCGGGGGTCGAGGCTGTCCATCACCAGGTACGGGCCGCCGACCATGATGTCCTCGTCGACGCTCTTGAGTGCCTTGTGGACCAGGTTGTACAGCTCCGTGTACCCCTCGTGGTCCCAGCGGGCCTCCGCGTCGTTCCAGAAGCCCTTGAACTCGTTCCAGACGACGAAGTGGCGTACGTCCGGATAGCGCTTGGCGACGGTCGCGGCCAGGTCGGCGAAGTCCTGGTAGTGCTCCGGCTCCGGAGCCGTCTCCAGGGAGGCCTGGCTCCAGTCGGTGCGGTCGACGCCGGCCTCGCCGCCCTTCATCCAGTCCGGGGAGCAGCACAGGGTGATGACCGGGGTGGCACCGGAGGCGCGCATGAAGTCGACACGGCGGTCCATCGCCTCGAAGTCGTAACGGCCCTCCACCGGCTCGGGGTTGTCGGCGCCCCAGCCCATGATGTGCTGGTTCTGCGGCAGGCCCCCGGCCTCGGCCAGCAGGCCCCGGACGCGCCGGGTGGCGGCGGCGCTGCCCTCGTCGGCGCTGAACTGGGTGTGGGTGAACCCCCAGCCCACCTCGGGCTTCGGCGCGTCGGCGGGAACGGCCGGCGTGCCGTGCGCCTGGTCGCCGTCGCGGGTGGTGCCGGCGGTGCTCGCGCCGTTCCCGGGCAGCGTGTTGAGCAGGGTCACGAGCAGCGCCAGAGCGGCCGCGCCCACACCGAGCAGCGCGGTGAGCCGCCACCGCCGAGCCCCCGAATTCCACCCATGACGTCCCATCGAGGACAACGGTATCCGGCGGGGTGCCCGCTGGGCAGAGGTCGTGGCCGTACAGCTCGGTAACGGACCGCGGGGGCGCGCCGCGGCGGAACCACGCCGCCGGCGACACCTCGGCGCGCTGCGGAAAGCGGGTGCACGAGGCGCGTGCGTGCCGGATCATGGCGGCATGTCTGCGAACCCACACGACGCTCTGCCGATCCGGCTCAACGTCGACGACAGCGACTCACCGTCCGACGTCGTCGACGCGCTGTTCCTCGGCCGCTTCGCGACGGGCGAGCAGCCGTACTCGCACGCGGCCAACATCGACCGTGTCCGGTCCGGGGCGACCCTGATGCCGCCGGGCGCCCGAGTGCTGCGCGTGGCCCGCGACGACGACCGCAGCGCGACGCTCGCCGAGGGCGACGGCTGGACGCTGCTGATCTCCCGCTGGAACCGCGGCGCCGACGTCACGGTCACGGCGACCACCGCCGAGCTGGCCGAGAAGGTCCTCGACCAGGCCACCGACGGCGCGGCGGACGAGCCCGAACCGCAGCCGGAGAACGTGACGATGGGCTTCTGGTACGTCTCCCCCCGGCGCGGCCCGCACCGCACCACCCGCCAGATCTCCGCGGGCACGTGGGACGAGGTGCGGACCAACTACACCGAGCCGGTGGCGGACGCGATGGACCGTCTGATGAAGACGACCCCCGAGGACATCGCGGGCCGGCTGCTGCTCCTGCACGGCCCGCCGGGCACCGGCAAGACGTCGGCGCTGCGGACGCTGGCGCGGTCGTGGCGGGACTGGTGCCAGGTGGACTGCGTGCTGGACCCGGAGCGGCTGTTCAACGACGTCGGCTATCTGATGGACATCGCGATCGGCGAGGAGGACGGGGCGGGCAAGGGCCGCTGGCGGCTGCTGCTGCTGGAGGACTGCGACGAGCTGATCCGCGGGGAGGCCAAGCACACCGCGGGCCAGGCGCTGTCCCGGCTGCTCAACCTCACCGACGGCCTGCTGGGCCAGGGCCGCAACGTCCTGGTCGGCGTGACCACCAACGAGGACCTGGAGCGCCTGCACCCGGCCGTGGTCCGCCCCGGCCGCTGTCTGGCCCGGATCGAGGTGGGACCGCTGACCCGCCGGGAGGCGGTGACCTGGCTGGGCACCGAGGAGGGCGTCGGCCGTGAGGGGGCGACCCTGGCGGAGCTGTACGCGCTGCGCCGGGGCACCTCCCCGACGTCGGTCCCGGAACCGCGGGGCGGGGTGGACGCGGGGCTGTACCTGTAGTGCTTTCATGAGGGTATGACCCTGTTCGTCGGCACATCGGGCTGGCAGTACAAGGACTGGCGGGGTGTGCTCTACCCGGCCGGGTGCCCCACGCGGCTGTGGCTGGAGGAGTACGCGGCGCGGTTCGCGACGGTCGAGATCAACAACGCCTTCTACCGGCTGCCGTCCCGGGAGACCTTCGAGGCCTGGCGGGAACGCACCCCGCCGGACTTCGTCGTCGCGGTCAAGGCCAGCCGCTACCTGACCCACATCAAGCGGCTGAAGGACCCCGGGGAGCCGGTGCACCGGCTGATGAGCCACGCGGCGGGCCTGGGCGACCGGCTCGGCCCGGTCCTGCTCCAGCTGCCGCCGACGCTGCGCGCCGACCCGGGTCTCCTGGACGCCTGCCTGGCCTGCTTCCCGACCGGCACCAGGGTCGCCGTCGAGCCGAGGCACGAGTCCTGGTGGACGCCCGAGGTGCGCGCGGTGCTGGAGGCGCGCGGGGCCGCCCTGTGCTGGGCCGACGTCCGCTCCCGCCCGGCGGCCCCGCTGTGGCGCACCACCGACTGGGGCTACGTCCGCTTCCACGTCGGCCGGGCCCGGGCCTGGCCGCACTACGGCCGGCAGTCGCTGAGGACGTGGGCCGAGCGGATCGCGGCCACATGGGCGCACGGCGAGGACGTCTTCGCGTACTTCAACAACGACCCGAACGCGGCGGCGGTGCGGGACGCGGTGGTCTTCGCACGGGCGGCGGCCTCGGCGGGCCTGTCCCCGACCCGCACACCGTGAGCCCCGCCGACGCCGACGCCGACAGGACGGACGGGACCGACGGCCCACACCGGCCTTGGCAGCACCGCCCCGGGCCACATCCTGTGAACCCCGCCCACGGCGACGCCGTCGGTCCCGAGGGGACCGCGGGACCGGTCGGTCCGACCGGACCGATTCCGGTTCACGCGCTGCGGGTCGCTCCGGTCACGACGTCAGGGGTGGTCCCGGGCCGACCCCGGCACCAGCCCCGGTCCGCGCGTCATGCGCCTTCTCCGCCGCGACGGCGGCCACGACGGCGCCCGCCGGCGGTGCCGAGTCCCGCTCAGCCCCGCTCGTAAGCCGCCCGCAGGGCATCCCGTACCGCGACGAGCGCCGCGCTCTCGTCCAGGCCAAGACGGCGCACCCGCTCGACGTACGCCTGGGCGGCCGACGCCGCCTCACGTTCCGCCGCCGAGCCCACCGCGGCGACGTACGTCCCGTTGCGCCCCCGCGTCTCGATCACCCCGTCCGCCTCCAGCGCCCGGTACGCCTTGGCGACCGTGTTCGCGGCGAGGCCCAGCGACTCGGCCAGCCCTCGCACGGTCGGCAGCCGGTATCCCACGGGCAGGACTCCCGACCGCGCCTGCTCGGAGATCTGTGCGCGCACCTGCTCGTACGGCGGGGCGCTCTCGTCGATGTGGATCTTCAGGGTCACGCAGGCGATTGTCCCGCACCCGCGCGAAATTGAGAGGCACCGGGACGCGTCTCCCGCATAGCCTCCGTCCATATGACCATGACTGTGCGCGACCTGCGCCCCACCGTCCGGGCCGACGTCGAGGGATTCGCCCGCGTCCGCCGGCTCGCTCTCCCGTACTACCTCGTCACCCCGGACTCCCTCGCCTACGACCTGGCCCACGCGCACCCCGACGCCCACTACCGGCCCCTGGTCGCGGAGGAGGACGGCGAGGTGGTCGGCACGGCCCAGGTGGGGATCGTCCACGACAGCCCGGACCCGGGCCAGGGGTACGTCAACGTGTACGTGCACCCGGGGCGCACCGGCCGCGGCGCCGGCTCGGGCCTGGTGCGCGCGGCCGAGGAGTACCTGGCCGCACTGGGGGCGACCCGGCTCTTCGCCTGGGTCCTGGACGAGCCGGGCAACCGCGCCTTCGCCGAACGGCACGGCTACCAGGACCGCCGCACCGCCCACTTCCTGCGCCTGGACCTGGCGAACGGCACCCTGCCGCCGCGCGAGCCCCTCCCTCCGGGCGTGGAGCTGCGCTCGGGCGCCGGCTTCGCGGACGACCCGCGCCCGCTGTTCGAGCTGGACGCGGAGACGATGTCGGACGAGCCGAGCGACATCGACTACGAGTTCACCGACTACGAGGCCTGGCTGGAGAGCACCTGGAACCACCCGCTCTTCAGCGCCGAACTGACCTCCGTGGCCTTGGTCGACGGGCGTCCCGCCGCCTTCAGCGCGGCCCGCACGGACGGCGGCACCCGCTACGGCACCGTCATGACCGGCACCGCCCGCGCCTTCCGCGGCCGCGGCCTGGCCAAGCTCGCCAAGAACGACGCCCTGCACCGCGCCCGCGCCGCCGGACTCGTCGAGGCGTTCACCGGGAACGACGCCGGCAACGGTCCGATGATCGCGATCAACAAGTGGTTCGGCTACGAGATCTGTGCCACGGAGGTGCGGTATGTCCGCGAACTCGGCTGAGTCGCCCCGCCAGGTGGAGGTCGTCCTCGTCAAGGCGGGCCGTACGAAGATCCGTTACCCCAGCGCGCTCCTCCACGACGACGGCACGCGCATCGTGGTCCGCGCGCCCTGGGCCGGGGACGCCGCCCGTGACTTCGGCTTCGTCCGCTTCGAGCCGGGCGATGTCTTCACCGAGTACTACTGGCGTGACCGCTGGTACGCCGTGAAGGAGGTCCGCGACGCGGCCGGCACGGTGAAGGGCTGGTACTGCGACATCACCCGCCCGGCCACGCTCGCCGGCACGGAACTCGTGGTCGAGGACCTCGACCTGGACCTGTGGGTCTCGGGCGACGGCACGGACGTACGCCGGCTGGACGAGGACGAGTTCGCCGAGAGCGGCCTCGCCGACCGGGACCCGCGGGCCGCGTCCGCCGCCGTGGCCGCCCTCGACGCGCTGGAGGCGCTGGCCCGTGGGGAGGGCCTCACCACGCTGCTCGCCTGAGCGCCACCGCCGGCCCCCGCCCGGCTGACACGCCCAGCCGCCCAGCCCCCTGCCGCCGCTCGACCGCCCCGCCGCCTCAGCCGGCCGTCGCCACCACCGTGTACCGCTCGTCGTCCACGTCCTTCCCCCACAGCCGCGCGTCGTCCGACAGCCGGTCCACGCGCACGGTCCCGCCGAGCGGGGCGAGCAGGGCGGTGAGCCGGGCGGCGGGTATGCCGACCGGGTCGACCGTGCCCCACACGCCCTCGACCAGCACCAGCCGGCCGCCGGGGCGGAGCAGTCGACGCCAGTGCCGCAGGGCCCGGCCGGGGTCGGGCAGCGTCCACAGCACGTGCCGCACGAGCACCACGTCGAACCGCTCCTCCCCCACCGGCGGGTCCGCCGCGTCACCGACGAGGAACACCGCGTCACGGCCGGCGAGTTTGGCGCGCGCGAGACCGACCATGGCCGGGGACCGGTCCACCCCGGTGACACGGTGCCCCTGTTCGGCCGCGAGGAGCGACAGGCTTCCGGTGCCGCAGCCGAGGTCGAGGACGTCGGCGGCGGCGCCGGGCAGCCAGCCGCGCAGCCGCCCGGCCCAGGCCAGGCGCACCTGCGGGTCGCGCAGACCGTGGTCCGGCGCGTCGTCGAAGGACGGGGCCTGCGCGTCCCAGTCGGCACCCACCGTGTTCGTTCCGTCACTCTGATCGGTCATGCGCTCAAGAGTGACACCCGCCACTGACAATCGAATCGTGACAACCGCCACTGACAGAACGGCAGCCGATGAGGAACTCTCCCTCAACGGGTCTACCTCCGTGAGAACGCGGAACTCGGTAGTCCCTGAAGGAGGCAGCCATGCGCCGTGTGACCGTGCAGAAGCCCCTGAAGAAGACGGACTCCCGAGTCCGCGAGGAGGCCGACGAGCGCCCCGCGGGACGCCCGGAGGTCCGCAAGGACGTCGCACGGACGTGGTGGCCCGACGGGTGAGAGCGCCGAGCTCCCTCAGTCCAGCCGCTTGCGGTAGTGCACACGGTCGTACGGCCCGTCCGCGCGCCGGTTGACGACCTCGTAGCCGAACTTCCGGTAGATCTCCTGGTTCTCCCGCATCAGGGCGTGGGTGTGGAGCCTGACCTCCGGAAGACGCAGCGCACGCGCGCGTGCCTCCACGAAACGCAGCAGCCGTCCCCCCACACCCGTGCCGTGCGCGTCGGGGTGGACGGCGACGCTGTCGAGGTACAGGTGGTCCTCGTACGCCTCGATCACCACCAGGCCCGTCACCGGCTCCCCCGTCACGAACACCTTCCCCTCGGCCACGTTCGCCGCGTGGTCCGCCTCCATGGGCCGCGGCACCACCCCGATGCGCGCGATGTAGGGGTGGTACGCCGCGTCGGTCACGCTCTTCACGGCCGGTACGTCCGCCGTCACGGCGGGCCGGATCTCGTCGCCTGTCATGGCGGGCACCGTATCCGTCCCGCCGATGCGCGGTGCGGACCTGAGCCCTCGGTTAGCGCTCCCTTAAGGGCACCATAAGGATCTTCCTCACCCGCCTCCAGCAGGCGTTCTCGCGGTCGTCAGGGGCTAGCTTGCTGCTCGTCCCCCCACGGGTTCCGGTCCATGAACCTGAACCGAGCGACCGTTCCGAGGAGTTCCGCATGCCCGTACGCCGCAGGGTCGCCACCGTCGCCGCCGTCGGCATCACGCCGCTCGCCCTGGCCGTCCTGGCCGCCGCGCCCGCGTCCGCGCACGGTTCGCTGGGTGATCCGGTCAGCCGGGTCGCGCAGTGCTACGCGGAGGGTCCGGAGAGCCCCTCCTCCGCCGCGTGCGGGGCCGCGGTCGCGGCCGGCGGGACCCAGGCGCTGTACGACTGGAACGGCGTACGCATCGGCGACGCGAACGGGCGGCACCGGACGCTGATCCCGGACGGCAGGCTGTGCAGCGCCGGCAACGACGCGTTCAAGGGGCTCGACCTGGCCCGCGCCGACTGGCCCGCGACCACCGTGAGCGCCGGGCCGTACACCTTCGCGTACCGCGTGACGGCCCCGCACAAGGGCACCTTCACGGTGTACGCCACCAAGCCCGGGTACGACCCGGCGCGGCCTCTGGCCTGGGACGACCTGGACCTGGAGAACCCGGTGGCGACGGCCACCGACCCGGTCGCGGCGGGCGGACGCTACACGTTCTCCGGGACCCTCCCCGAGCGCGCCGGCCGGCACCTGCTGTACGCGGTCTGGCAGCGCTCGGACAGCCCGGAGGCGTTCTACTCCTGCTCGGACGTCGACTTCGGCGGCGGTTCCGGCACCGCCGGCGCGGGCGGTGGCGGCACCCCGGCCCCCAGCGCCTCCGCGCCCTCCGAGCAGCAGATCGAGGACGGTGCCGACAAGTCGACGATCGAACACCACGGTCACGGCGACCAGGACGCCGGCACGTCGGCCGAACCGGAAGCGGCAGCGGACCCGAGGGCGGCCCAGGCAGCGGACCCGGCAGCCGATCCGGTCGCGGGGACCGCGGACCCCGTACCCGACGAGCCGAAGGCGGCCGGTGTCTCCGCGAACCTCGCCGAGACCGGCGGCGACGACAGCACGCCGTACCTGGCCATGGGCGGGGCGGCCGCGCTGGCGCTCGGCTCGGCGGCCCTGTTCGCGTCGGTCCGCCGGCGCACGGTGGACGGCGGCCGGCCCGGTCGCTAGTGCCGCGGCAGGCAACGTTTGCCCGTCAAGGAGCGGCGTCCGGTGCGTGCTCTCGGCGTGCCGGCCGGAAGCCCTCGTACTGGATGTACTCGGGCTTTCGGCCGGTGCGGCGAGAGGGCGTGCCGGGCGTCGCGACGGGGCGAACGTCGCCTGCCACGGCACTAGTGCCGGGCGGGGTCTGTCCGGCGGCTCAGGCCGGACAGACCCCTCACCAACTGGGCCGCAGGGGACCGGAAGGGGCGATGCGCCCCAGTCGCTCGCGCAGCGCGCGCACCTCGCCCTCGCCGAGCAGCCCGGTCCAGGCGCCGACGGCCTCCGCCGCCGCCTCCTCCGCCGCCCGGGTGCAGGCCCACCCCGAGTCGGTCAGCACGACCAGCCGGGCCCGCGCGTCCTCGGGGTGCGGCCGGCGCTCGGCGTACCCCTTGCGCACGATCTCGTCGACGAGCTGGCTGGCGGCCTGCTTGCTCACCCCGAGGTGGGCCGCGAGGTCGGTGACGGTCGCCCCGTCCGGGGCGAGCCGGGCGAACGCGAACCCGTGCGCGGGCCTGAGGTCCGCGAAGCCACGGGCGACGACCCCCTCGTGGATGCGCTGCGTGAGGTCACCGGCGACGGCGAGCAGGGTGGCGGCCAGGGCCATGGCGTCGGAGTTCTGCACGGACGCATTGAAACACCCTTGACGGTTCGGTCAAGCAGCTTGACTATGGAGGCAGGCAAGTAGTCAAGCTGCTTGACCATTTACCACTGACCCACTGGAGGTCCCGTGCCCGTCATCCGCTCCTCCGAGGCCGTCGTCCACGAGATCCACGGCGCCCGCTTCGTCTCGTACGCCACTCCCCGCACCGGCAGCAAGGAGCTGTGCGCCTGGCGGGGCGAGATCCCGGCCGGCACGAAGGCGCCCGCGCACACGGTCGACCGGGAGGAGATCTTCCATGTGCTCAGCGGCGAACTGCTGATGACCCTCGACGGCCGCACCCACCGCGTCGGCGCGGGCGACACCGTGATCATCAACCCCGGTGCCACGCTCGCCGTCGAGAACCCCACGAGCGAGGTCGCCACCTCCTGGGTGACCACCTCCATCGGCCTGACGGCGGAGCTCGCCGACGGCACCCGCATCACGCCGCCCTGGGCCGGCTGACCCCCGGGGCGTGCGGCCGGACCTCACGCCGCCAGCGTCCCCGGCATCACCGCCCGCGGCCCGAACTTCGCTCGCGCGCGGTCCGCGACCTCCTCGATACGGCGGAGCTTCTCCTCCACCGGGTCGAAGGCGAGCTGGTAGGAGGCCTGTTCGGCGGGGGCGAGGGCCTCGGCGCGCAGCGCGAGGGAACGGACCCGGGCGCGCTGGAGGCCGAGCGCCGCGTACATGCCGTAGGCCGCCCTGGTCAGCGCCGCCGAGTGCGCGGTCGGCTCCTTGAGGGTGCGGGTGCGGGTGGTCGAGGAGCGGTCGGCGTAGCGGACGGTGAGGGTCAGGCTGCCGCAGACCTTGTCCAGGGCGCGCAGCCGGGCGCCCAGTTCCTCGGCGGCCGAGAGCAGGGCGCGCCGGTGCCGGTCGGCGTCCAGCTCGTCGCGGTCGAAGGGGCGTTCGGCGGCCAGCGACCGGGAGACGGCGTTCGGTACGACCCGGCCGCGGTCGAGGCCGCCCGCCTTCTCGCGCACCTCGCGGCCGGTCCTCGCGCCGACCAGACGCTGGAGCGTGGACAGCGGCGCGGCGGCGACCAGACCGAGGGTGTCGAGGCCGTACTCGCCCAGGGTGCGGGCGGTCGCGGCGCCGACGCCGGGAAGCGCGGCGACGGGCTTGCCGGCGAGGAACGCGGCGACGGCGTCCTCGGGCACCGCGCAGGTCACCCCGGGTCCGGCGTCCCGCAGCGCGATGCGGGCCAGCATCGGACCCGGCCCGGCGCCGATCACGCAGTCGACGCCGTACCGGGCGAGCGCCCGGACCCGGATCACCGACGCCAGTTCCACCGCGGTGCGCCCGAAGTAGCGTTCGGCGCCCCGCAGGTCGGCGAGCGCCGCGTCCGGCGGCAACGCCTCGACGACGGGCGTGAACTCCTCGAGCAACCCGAGCAGATCCGGCAGGGCCGCCTCGCGCGTCGGCGGCAGCTGGAAACGTACGCAGAGGATGGTCATCCCGCACTCCCCGGACTCTGGTGCCACAACTTCCTTGTCTTCGCGGGGTCTTCGCCCGCCGGGCGCAGATCCGCCCACGGATGCATCTCGTAACCGGTCGGCATCCGGATGCTGCGTCCGCGGGCGACCTCCATCGGATCCCGCGCCGCGGACCCGGTCGGCGCCGGCCGTCCGTCCGCCCCGGCGATCCGGGCCCGGTGCGGGCCGCCGTCGTCTCCGTCCGGGGCCTGCGCCTCTCGCCGTCCGTCCGGCGCCGGCTCGGGACGGGCCAGTCGGGCCGCGACCGCGTCCACCCCGCCCCCGGCGCGCAGTTCGACCAGTTCGGCGAGGTTCCAGACGGCGGCGCCGACCACGCTGAGGCTGCGCGGGCCGCGCCGCTGCACCACCCCGCGCACCAGCAGCAGCCAGGAGTGGAAGACGGTGTGGGCGCAGGTGTCGTGCGAGTCGTCGAAGAAGGCCAGGTCGACCAGGCCCGTGCCGTCGTCCAGGGTGGTGAAGACGACCCGCCTGCCGGACCGGATCGGCGGGGTCTGGGTGGCCGCCTTGGCGCCCGCCACCAGCACGGTCTCTCCGTGCCGCGCCTCGCGCAGCCGCCGCGCCGACACCACGCCGAGCTCGTCGAGGAACGCCCGGTGGTCGTCCATCAGGTTGCGCGAGGCGTCCATGGACAGCACCCCCAGCTCGGCGCTCAGCCGCTCCGCCGAGGACAGGTCGGGCAGCCCGGCCGGGGCCGTCTTCCGCCCGCCCGCCAGCGGGAGTTGGTCTCCGCCGGCACCCGAACCCCGGGTACCCCGGTGCAGTTCGGTCACGTGCAGTTGCAGATCACGCCGGTTGGCGCCGAACGCGTCCAGGGCGCCCACCTGGGCGAGCCGCCCGGCGAGGGGCCGGCTCGGGCGCGCCCGCTCCCAGAAGTCGACCAGCGAGGCGTATGGCTGCCCGTCCGCGATCCGTGCCGCCTCGGCCTCGCTGATGCCGTGCACGTCGGAGAGGGCGAGACGCAGCCCCCACGCCTTCCCGGACTTCCCGGACTCCTCAGATTCAGACACCAGTTCGATCCTGTGTGCGACCCCCGACTCGTTCACGTCCAGCGGCAGGATCGGCACCCCGCGCCGCCGCGCGTCCGCCAGCAGCAGCCGCTTCGGGTACATCCCGGGGTCGTGGGTGAGCAGCCCCGCGTAGAAGGCGGCCGGGTGGTGCGCCTTCAGCCACGCCGACTGGTACGTCGGCACGGCGAAGGCGACCGCGTGCGCCTTGCAGAAGCCGTAGGACCCGAAGGCCTCGACGATCTCCCAGGTGCGCTGAATCGTTTCTGCGTCATAGCCGTTCGCCGCCGCGTGCTGCGCGAACCAGAACCGGATCCGCCCCTGCGACTCCGGGTCGGACAGCCCGCGCCGCACTCGGTCCGCCTCGCCGCGCCCGCAGCCGGTCATGATGTCCACGATGTCGATGATCTGCTCGTGGAAGACGACGACTCCGTACGTATCCCTTAGCGGTCCCTCCAGATCGGGGTGCGGGTACCGCACGGGTGCCCGCCCGTGCCGGGCCTCGATGAACGGCCGCACCATGTCGGCGGCGACCGGACCGGGCCGGAACAGTGAGATGTCGACGACCAGGTCGTGGAAGCCGGCCGGCTGCAACCGCCCGACCAGGTCCCGCTGTCCCGGCGACTCGATCTGGAAGCAGCCGAGCGTCTCGGTGGACCGGATGAGCCGATACGTCGCCGGGTCGCCGGGCGGCACGGAGTCCAGGTCGATCCGGTCCCCCGTCACCCGCTCCACCTCGGCGACCGCGTGCGCCATCGCCGACTGCATCCGCACGCCCAGCACATCGAGCTTGAGCAGCCCGAGCTCCTCCACGTCGTCCTTGTCGAACTGGGACATGGGCAGCCCCTCGCCGCTGGTCGGCATCACCGGCGTACGGGAGAGGAGGGAGGCGTCGGACAGGAGCACCCCGCAGGGGTGCATGGCGACTCCGCGCGGAAGGGCGTCGAGCGCCTCGACCAGCTCCCAGAGCCTGCCGTACCGCTCCCTCTCGCCCGCCAGCTGCCTGAGTTCGGGCAGTTCGTCGAGCGCCGCGCGGGCGTCGCGGGCGCGGATGTGCGGGAAGGACTTGGCGATGCGGTCGATGTCGGCCGGGTCCATGGACAGGGCCGCGCCGACGTCCCGGATCGCGTGGCGCACCCGGTACGTCTCCGGCATCGCGACCGTCGCGACCCGCTCGGTGCCGAACCGGCCGATGATCGCGCGGTAGACCTCCAGCCGGCGGGCCGACTCCACGTCGATGTCGATGTCGGGCAGGACGGTCCGCTCCCTGGACAGGAAGCGCTCCATCAGCAGCCCGTGCTCCACCGGGTCGGCGTGCGCGATGCCGAGCAGATGGTTGACGAGGGAACCGGCGCCGGAGCCGCGCGCGGCCACCCGGATACCCATCCTCCGTACGTCGTCCACCACCTGGGCGACCGTCAGGAAGTAGGAGGCGAAGCCGTGGTGGGCGATGATGTCCAGCTCCCGGTGCATCCGCTCCCAGTACGCGCGCCTGCCGGTGTACCCCCGCAGCACCATGCCCGCCGCCGCCCGGGAGGCCAGCGCCCGCTGCGCCGTGCGGCGGCCCGCGCCGACGAGGTGCGGCTCGGGGAAGTGGACGGTGCCGATGCCGAGGTCGTCCTCCGGGTCCACCAGGCACTCGGCGGCGGCGGCCCGCGTCTGTTCCAGCAGACGGTGGGCGGTGTCCCGTCGGAAGCCCGCGGCCTCGACGATCCGCTCGGCCGCCTGGAGCATGATGCCCGGGTCCTTGAGCCAGGCCTCGCCGGAGTCCAGTTCCCTGGCCGGGTCGACGGGGACGAGACGGCGGGCGGCGTCCAGGACGTCGGCGACCGGGCCGAGGCCGGGGTCGGCGTAGCGGACGGCGTTGCTGAGCACGGGCCGGATCCCCTGCTCGGCCGCGAAGCCGACGGTACGGGCGGCCAGGCGCAGGGAACCGGGGCCGGTGCCCGTGCGGCCGTGCCACACGGCTTCGAGGCGCAGGGCGTCGCCGTAGGTCTCCCGCCAGGGGGCGAGCAGCTTGGCGGCGCGGTCGGGGCGCCCCGCGGCGAGGGCGCGGCCGACGTCGGAGGCGGGGCCGAGCAGGACGGTCAGGCCGTCTCCCCTGTTGTCGGCCCAGGGCAGCAGCGGCGTGCCCTGTCCCGCGTGCGACGCCGTGACGATCCGGCACAGGTCGGCCCAGCCGCGGGCGCCGTCCCGGGCGAGGAAGGTGACGCGGGGTGTCGACTCGTCGATGAAGGCGCCGCCGCGCACGGGGGTGCGGTGCCTTTCCCGCCGTACGGAGGTGTCCCCTCGTACGGAATCGCCCCGCGGGGACTCCTCCACCGCCAGGTCCACTCCGAAGAGCGGACGGACGCCCGCCTTCGCGCAGGCCTTGGCGAAGCGGACCGTGCCGGCGAGGGTGTCGCGGTCGGTGAGGGCGAGGGCGTCCATGCCCCGCTCCGAGGCGCGCTCGGCCAGCCGCTCCGGGTGCGAGGCGCCGTACCGCAGGGAGAACCCGGAGACGGTGTTCAGATGCGTGAAGCCCGGCACCACACACCTCCCGCACTGAGCCCCGGCCAGGCTCTCGAACACTTGTTCCCAGCTACCTCACCCCCACCATAGACCAATTCTCGAATACGTGTACGACATCCGCTCGGCCCCGTCCCACCTGCACAAATGCTCCACGGCCCGGACCGTGAGGCAGGACGCAGACCACCGGCGCCGGCACCGCGGGGAGCCACTCCCCCGGCCTTTCCCGCCCAGGTGAAGGACGCCGTCGCCCCGCGGGCCACGCTGCCGGCCGTCGGCGTGGCCGCCCCTCCTCCGCACGCGAGCGTCCCGCCCCTCGGGCGAGGGGCGGGACGTCACCGGGCGGCCGGCGGGACCGCGGCCGCCGTACCGCCGCGCGACCGGCGGACCACCGCGGTGTGGCCGTCAGCCGATCTGGGCGCCGAAGACCGAGAGCGCCTCGGTGACCGGCTGGAAGAAGGTCTCGCCGCCCGAGGCGCAGTCGCCGCTGCCGCCGGAGGTGAGGCCGATCGCGGTGCTGCCGGAGAAGAGCGAGCCGCCGCTGTCGCCGGGCTCGGCGCAGACGTCGGTCCGGATCAGGCCGTTGACGATGTCGCCGTTGCCGTAGTTCACGGTGGCGTCCAGGCCGGTGACCGTGCCGCTGTGCACCTGGGTCGTGGAGCCGCTGCGGGTGACCCGCATGCCGACGGTGGCCGCGGCCGCCTGGGTGATCTGCTGCGTGGAGCCGTTGTAGAGGTTCACCTCGCTCGGGTGGTCCACGCTGCCGGTGTACTTGACCAGGCCGTAGTCGTTGCCGGGGAAGCTCGACTCCTCGTTCTGGCCGATGACGGTGCCGCCGGCGTCCGACCAGGTGGAGACGGACTCGGTGCAGTGTCCGGCGGTGAGGAAGTACGGCTCGCCGCCCTTGACCACGTTGAAGCCCAGCGAGCAGCGCCCGCCACCGCCGGTGATGGCGTCACCGCCCGCGACGAGGGGCTTGTACTCCCCCGTGGTGCGCCGGAGTTCGGCCGTGGCGCCGAGTCCGTCGACGACCTCGGTCAGCCTGGCCCATTCGGCGTCGGAGACCGTGCGGTCGGCGGTGACGACGACCTTGTTGGTCGTCGGGTCGGTCACCCAGGCGGTGCCGGGGATGCTCGCGTCCTGCTTCAGCGTGCCGTGGGCGCTCCTCAGCTCGGCGAGGGAGTTCCCGACGAGTCTGGCCTCGGCGCCGGCCGCCTCGACCGTCTTCGCCGCGCTCTCGTCGAGCACGTTGACCACGAGGCTCCTGGTCTTCGCGTCGTAGAACGTTCCCGCCGCGTCGGCGCCGAGGTCCTGACCGAGTGTCGAGGCGAGCTTTCCGGCCGCCAGGGCCGACAGCGGCGCGGGGTCGGAACTCTTCGGCGCCTCACTGGCGTTCGCGGACTGGAAGGTGACTCCCATGGCGACCAGTGCGGCGACGCCCGCACCTGCCACGGCGGCCCGCCGCCCGGGTATGCGTCGGTGCTTCAACTCGCGTCCTCCTGTGGGGGGTCGGTCCGGGCGATTGTGGGGACCGCGCGGACCGGAAGGCTGGTTGACGAGCCGCCCACTCTTCCGAATCCCACCGAGGGCGCACAAGGTCGACTTCAGGACGCGCGTAGAACGCGGTTGCGCGCCCCCTCCGGTTTTTGACGGTCCACGGTCACCCCAGGCGTTCGCGCCGCAAACACTACGCGCGAGTAACTCCACTCAGCCCGTGAGGACTAGTCCTGTCTTGAAATCGACCATCGCCCGGTGGAGTTCGCGTGGTGTTCGACGGGCGGACGTTGCTCTCGCACCGGTTGCTGCGCCACGAACGGGGCCCTGCGGGACCTGCTGAGGCGCCGTCGGCATCCGCTGGTGCGCCTTCTCCAGGAACCGCAGCAGTTCCACCGGGAACAACAGCACCAGCGTCGAGTCCTTCTCGGCGCCCACCGCCACCACCGTCCGGAGCAGCCGCGGTCGCGGCGCGGCGGGCCGGCCGGACATCTCCTTCGCGGCCTCGGCCGGCTGCGTCGACGCCAGGAGATCGGCGTCCGCGTCGATGACCCGGGCCCGCACTGCCGGTCGGCCTCGCCTGGCGGGCCATGGAACGTCCCGGACCCGGACAAGGGGGAGCCCCCGCACATCAGGCGTGTGCGGGGGCTCCCCTGCCGCCGGCTGCGGGACGGGCCGTGCGCAGGCCCGGACGTGCGGCCGGGGCCTAGTAGACGCTGACGCCGTAGGCGCTGAGGGCCTCCGTGACGGGCTGGAAGAACGTCGTTCCGCCGGAGGAGCAGTTGCCGCTGCCGCCGGAGGTCAGGCCGTACGCGGTGCCGTTGCTGCCGTAGAGCGGACCGCCGGAGTCGCCGGGCTCGGCGCAGACCGTGGTCTGGATCAGACCGGAGACGATGTCGCCGCCACCGTAGTTGACGGTCGCGTTGAGGGCGGTGACCCGGCCGCTGTGCGTACCGGTGGTGGAACCGTCGCGGATGACGGTGGTGCCCACGGCGGGCGTGGCCGCGCGGGTGATGTCCACCCCGTTGGCGGTGCCGGGCCGCGAGACGGACCCGCTGTAGCGCACGATGCCGTAGTCGTTGCCCGGGAAGCTGGAACCCGTGGTCGAACCGATGACCGTGGTGCGCCCGGAGTTGGAGTACCACGTGCCCGCGCCGTCGGTGCAGTGACCGGCGGTCAGGAAGTACTGGGTGCCGCTGCTGTTCTGGACGTTGAAGCCGAGGGAGCAGCGCCAGCTACTCGCATAGATGGCGTCGCCGCCCTGGATCAGCTTGCTGAACGTGCCGGGGGTGCGCTTGATCGTGAGCGCGTCGGCGTTGCCGCCCGCCTGCTGCTTGATCTTCGCGATCTCGGCTTCGGAGACCGTGCTGTCGACCGTGACGAGGACACGGTTGGTCTTGCTGTCGACGGCCCAGGCGGTGCCCGGGACGTCGGCCTTGAGCACCGAACTGTTCACGCTCTTGAGCTCGGAGGCACTGAACGTGGTGGGGGTGTCTGCCGCGTTGGCGCTGGGGATGGCGACAGCGGCGGCGGCCACGAGGCCGGTGGAAACGGCGATCAGCCGGGTCCGTCTCGAAATGCCGCTGCGGGGGGTGGTGCGCTTGATCCTCACTTTTCGTTCCTCCACATGGGAAGTAGGGGGCCCTCGTGGGGTTTGGGCCCGTGAGGCGCAGCCAGGGAACCGATTGCCCGGATTCCGGACACGTCGTGACCCTGACAAGCGCTGAGGGGGAGTATTCGGCCGAACGGACGGTCGGCGCAAGGGCGCCTTTCGGCCGTCAACCTTTGAACCGACTGTGCGGAGGATCGGTCCCTTCCGGCCGGTCGTCGACCCGGCGCACCTCCCGGCCCGGCGCCACGAGGGCCAGGTGGTACCCGGTGGCGGTAGCGGTGGCGGCAAGGGGAGAGGAGGTGGCCGGCGGCCGCCACGCCGTCGGTGGCGCACGGCGGTTGCCGGACCGTCGTGCGGCCCTCGGCGTCCGGCACGACGGGCCGCGGGGACCGGAACCGGCGACCCCGGTCCCCCTCCCGCGGCATCGCCGGCAAGAGCCCCACCCCGAGCCCGTCGCCCGGACCGCACGGCGAGCAGCGCCCGGCACCGGACGGCGGCGCCCAGAACCTGCGGTCAGGGTCTGGCGCTCCTCCACCACGGCTGGCGCTCCCCGCCACGGCGCACCGGTCGGCAGGCCGGGCACGAGTGCTCCGAGGCGTGTCGATGCGACCGCCCGCGCCGAGCCGTCACCCACCAGCCGGGCGTGACCCTTCCGAACCGGGGACGCCGGGCTCCGGTATCACGACGTCACGGATCCCACCGCCGGTCACGGACCCGGACGGAGACGCAGACGGAGACGGAGCCCCAGACGCAGACGCAGACGCAGACGCAGACAAGGAACCTCGCGGACCCCGGGGCGCCGCTCCGCACGGCGCTCTACCGGCCGCGAGCCCTTGACCCCGCGGAGTCAGCAGTTGCACCCGCAGTCACACCCGTCGCATCCGCAATCGCACCCGTCGCCACAGCACTTCCCGCAGCAGTCGCAGCAGGAGCAGCAGTCGCCGCAGCCGCCGCAGTCCGCGGTGGCGCACGGTCCCTGCCGGCGCTCCCGGCTCCACGGGTCCTCGAACTCCCCGCAGCACATCTGGCACGTACAGGCCAGCCCCAGCCACACCGCGCACCCGGCGAGCAGCCCGCGCCGGTCACGGCGCGGCGGCTCCGGGGGCAGCGGGGCGCCCGGACCGCCGGGCGGGGCGTACGGCCCGGACGGCGACGCGCCGGACAGCGTGGGCCCGTGCGCACAGGAGGCGGTGCCGAAGGCCCGGTCCACGGAGATGCGCAGTTCGTGGACGAACAGCCGGTGCGCGAGCTTCGCGTCCGTGAACGCGGCCTCCCGCAGCGCCAGCCGGATCCCGTGCACGGCGTCATCGGCGAGCCGCCGGGCTTCCGTCAGGGACGTCCCGGTCGCGGCGAGCGGGTTCCAGGCACCCGACGCGGCGTCAGCCTCCCTGTCCTCCACGGCGTCCAGAAGATGCGCGAGCCGGCCGAAGAGACGGCCGGCCTCGGCGAGCGGCTCGGCGTTGCCGGGACGCCCGGCCAGGACCGCGGTGTGCGCGAAGGCCGCCGCGGTCGCGGTCTCGGTCGGTTCGGTCACCGTCAGCAGGGGCGTGCCGGGCCCGGCGAGCGCCTCGATGCCGACCTGGCGGTCCACGGCGTCGACGAGTACGGCGGTGTCGAACCCGACGCCCGAACCGGTCCGCTCACCGGCCCGGCCCCAGCTCGTCGCGACCCGGCGGGCGGCGAGCGCCACCGGCCCGCGGGCCAGCAGCCCGTCCCCGTCGGCGACATGGTCGCGCACCTTGGCCGAGGCCAGCACCAGCGAGACGGCCGCCGCGAGCCGGGCCCCCTCACCCTGCGCGACGGAGGCGGTACGCATCCCCCGCAGGGGGCAGGGGCCCGCCGTACGCCGCCCCTGCCCGTCCCGTTCGGCCTGAGCCTCCGTCAGAACGGATATCAGCAGCCCGTCGTAGTTCGTCACGACCCGCGCGAACTGTCCGTGGTCCTTGCGCAGCGCGAGACACAGCCCGCACAAATGCGCCATCCACTGGTCTTTGAGGCTCTCACCGAGCCGATGACGGCACGGTCTGACGATTCCGAACACGATGATCCCCCCGGCGGTGCGTACGCGTTGAACTGCGCTGAGCTGCGGCAGCGTACCCGCTCCGCATTCACCCGTACGCACCGGCCATCACCCGTACGCCGTGAAGAATCATATTTCACTCACAGTCAGCAGCCGTTTGCGCAACGACCCTTGGGACACAAGGACTCTCGACGGATTCGCTGTGCACCAGTACCGTCACAAACCCCCCGCGCGGCGTCTATCCACTTGGCGCACCGTCCGCATCATGGATGACCATAGGGATGCGGAAAGCATGAAAGACCGCTGTGAGAGGAGGCGTCCATGGGATCGGTACGCAAGGCAAGTGCCTGGCTTGGCCTCGTCGACGACAACGAAGACGAGCGTTACTACGACGACGACTACACCGAGGGGACCGAGCCCGGGGATGCCTGGGTCACCGACCCGCGGGTCAAGGTGGCGTCCGACGTCGCCGTGGAGAAGGGCCGTCGGATCGGCACGGTCACCCCGGACAGCTTCCGGGACGCCCGCGCGATCGGTGAGCTGTTCCGCGAGGGCGTCCCGGTCATCATGAACCTCACGGCCATGGAAGCCGGCGACGCCAAGCGGGTCGTCGACTTCGCGGCCGGGCTGATCTTCGGCCTGCGCGGATCCATCGACCGGGTGTCCAACCGGGTCTTCCTGCTGACCCCCGCCGACACGGAGATCATCAACGGGGAACCGGCCGCCCACCGCACGGACGGCTTCTTCAACCAGAGCTGAGGCAGGGCCGCTCACCGGCCCTGCCCGCTGTGGGGGAGTCAGCGGAAGGCGTCGAGCCCGGTGAGCGCCTTGCCCAGCACGAGCTGGTGCATCTCGACGGTGCCCTCGTAGGTGAGCACCGACTCGAGATTGGTCGCGTGCCGCATCACGGGGTACTCGAGCGAGATCCCGTTGGCACCGAGGATGGTGCGGGCCGTACGGCAGATGTCGATGGCCTCGCGAACGTTGTTGAGCTTGCCGAAGCTGACCTGCTCGGGACGCAGGCGGCCGGCGTCCATGCGCCGCCCCAGGTGATGGGCGAGCGAAATCCCCTTGTGCAGTTCGACCGCCATGTCGGCGAGCTTGGCCTGGGTCAGCTGGAACCCGCCGATGGGCCGCCCGAGCTGCTCCCGCGTCCTGGCGTAGGCGACCGCGGCCTCGAAGCAGGACCGGGCACGTCCGCCTGTCAGCGCCCGTGACGAGGGTGCGCGGGTGGGGAACTTCCCGGGGTCAGGCGGAGACGCGGGACTCCGCGACCTCCCTGGGGCCCGGAAGGTCCACCTTCGCCTCCGGCTCCCCGCACTGCATCACCCGCGGCAACCGCAGCGCCATCAACGCCCCCAGCACCAACAGCCCCGCGCTGACCAGCAACGTCACATGCAGCCCGTACACGAAGCAGTCCCGGGCGGTGCGCCGCAGGGCCACCCCGGCCTCCCCGCCCAACCGCCCGGCGACCTCGTACGCCTCCCCCAGCGAATGCCCCGCCGCCGCCGACGCCGCCGCCGGTACGCCGGGAACCGACGACACCCCGGGCGCGTACGCCGCGTTCATCACGCTGCCGAGCAGGGCGATGCCGATGCCCGCGCCCAGCTGGTAGGAGGTCTCGCCGATCGCCGCGGCCCCGCCCGCTTGCTCCGGCGGAGCCTCGCTCAGCATCGACTCGTAGGCCCCGAACAGCGTCGTCTCCAGTCCGAAGCCCAGCAGTACGAACCCGGTCAGCATCAGCGGGGCGTTGTCCTCGCCGCCCAGCGCGGTCAGCAGCACCACGGCCACCGCCGTCAGGCAGAATCCGCAGCTCACCATCCGCCGCGGCCCGAACCGGCGCAGCATCCGCGCCCCCGCCAGCCCCGCCGCCATCGCGGCGATCGTCAGCGGCAGCAGCCGGAGCCCCGTCTCCAGCGGGGACAGCCCCAGCACCAGTTGCAGGTACTGGGCCGCGATCAGCTCCAGGCCGACCAGCGCGAGCATCGCCAGCACGATGCACCCCACCGACGTGCTGAACGCCGGCCGCGCGAACATCCGCAGGTCCACCAGCGGATGCGCCAGCCGCCGCTGCCGCCGTACGAAGAGAACGATCAGCACCGCGCCCACCAGCAGCTGCGCCACGGTGAACGGCCCCAGCTCCCCGCCCCCGAGCCGCTTGACGCCCAGCACCAGGGCGAACAGCCCGCCCGCGGCCATCAGCGCGCCGACCACGTCCCACGGGCCCTTGCCGTCACCCCGCGACTCCGGCAGCAGCAGCCGTCCGATCGGGAGGCTGACCAGCATCAACGGAATGTTGACGAGGAACACCGAGCCCCACCAGAAGTGCTCCAGCAGGAAACCGCCGAGCAGCGGGCCGACCGCCGCGCCGACCGCCGCCACCGCACTCCAGACGCCTATCGCGAGCGCCCGCTCCCGCCGGTCGGGAAAGACCTGGCGCAGGATGGACAGCGTCGCCGGCATGATCATCGCGCCGCCGACCCCGAGCAGCGCCCGCGCCACGATCAGCATCTGCGCGCTCTCCGCGAGGGCGGCCAGGGCGGAGGCGACGCCGAACAGGGCGTATCCGAAGAGCAGGATGCGTCTGCGGCCGACGCGGTCGCCGAGCGTGCCGAAGAGGATCAACAGCGAGGCGCAGACGAGCGGATAGACGTCGACGATCCAGAGCAGCTCTATCCCGCCGGGCCTGAGGTCCTCGGTGACGGCGGGTACCGCCACGTGCAGCACGGTCGCGTCGAGCGCGACCAGGAGCAGGCTGGTACAGAGGACGAACAGGACCACCCAGCGGTTGGCACCGGCCCCGGCCGCCCGACGGCGCAGCGCAGCGGCAGCCGTGGTCGTCCCGGACATGTATGTACCTCCCAGATGTTCCCTCGCGTTCGGCGGGCTCACGGGGTGGGGACTCCCGTGACTCGGCCGGAGAGGAGCGGTGGTCCCCGGCCCGCGCACGACGTACGAGTGACACGCCAGCGTACGCGAGTCCGTCCCGGAGCCCAGTGGCGGACCTCTCAGACTCGTCCGGAACCCATGTGGTGTACGCCACTCCCCCTGGCCGTCTCCACGCCCCCGGGGGCGGCCCGGTTCCGTGCCCGGTCGATAATCGGCCGCGTGACCGATCTTGCACCGCGCGGGGCTCCGCCCGCCGCCGCGACCCTGCGCCGGGCGGCCCCGGCCCTCCTGGGGTACGTGGCCGTGCGCGCCCTGGGCCTGCTGGTGCTGGCCGTGTGGAGCGCCGCGCGCGACAAGGACGCGTACACGCTGCTCACCGCCCGCTGGGACGCGCTCTGGTACACCCGGGTCGCCGAGCTGGGGTACGGCTACGAGGTCCGCCTGCCGAACGGCGACGTGCACTCCAACCTCGCGTTCTTCCCCCTGCTGCCGTGGCTGGAGCGGCTGCTGGCCGCGACGACCCCGCTGTCGTACGCCGACGCGGGCTTCGCCGTCGCCCTCCTCTCCTCGCTCGCCGCGGCCTGGGGGATCTTCGCGGTCGCCGACCACCTTTACGGCAGCCGGGAACAGGAAGGGCGCGAGACGCGGCCCTGGAAGGGTGGTGGGGGGAGACGGGCGGGCATCTGCGCGGTCCTGCTGTGGGCGGTGCTGCCCGTGGGGATCGTGCAGTCGATGGCGTACAGCGAGTCGCTGTTCACCGCGCTGGCCGCCTGGTCGCTGTACGCGCTGCTGACCGGCCGCTGGGCGACGGCGGGCCTCCTGGCCTGTCTGGCGGGCCTGACCCGGCCGGTGGGGCTCGCGGTGGCCGCGGCGGTGTGGACGGCGGCGGTCGCCGCGCTCGTGCGGGACCGGGGCAGGCCCAGGGCGGACCGCGCCTCCCTCCTTGGACCGGTCCTCGCCATGCTTCTGTCGCCGCTCGGCACCGCCGCCTACGTCCTGTGGGTCGGCCGGCACACCGGCAAGGGTCCGCTCAGCTATCTCGACGTCCAGGCCGGCTGGCGCAACGGGTTCGACGGCGGCTACGCCTTCGCCCGCTTCGTCGCCGACAAGTTCACGTCGTTCCCCTCGGCCCTGGCGGGCGTGGCACTGATCGCCGGAGTCGGCCTGGTCGCCTGGCTGTACGTCGTGTGCGTACGCCAGGGCCAGCCGCCGCCCCTCCTGGTGTACGCGGGCGTCGTCACCGCCCTCGCCCTGTGCGCGTCGAGCTATTTCGGGTCGAAACCGCGCCTGCTGCTGCCCGCGTTCCCCCTGCTGCTGCCCCTCGCCCGCGCCCTGGCCCGGGCGCGTACGCCCACCCCGGCGCTGGTGGTGGGAGCGGCGGCGGTGGCCTCGGCGCTGTACGGGGCGTTCTGGCTGAACGGGTCCGGTCCGCCCTGATCGTCACGGAGCGTCAGTGAGCGCCCGGAGAATTCCGCCCCATGATTCGGTGAACGAATTCATAAGCGCGATAAAACCGTCACCCAAAACGATCAAAAGAATTGCGGAGGGCGGCCGTCCAGCATTGCGGATTCCTCGGAAATAAACCTCTCACTGAGAGGAATCCCACATCACATCGTCATCACAAAGCCGTGGATTCGACGGGGAACTGAGCTCACTCGCTGTAACGTCGATTGGGTGCGTACCGAACGAAACCTCACCCGTCTGGACCGGGTGTTCGCCAGGCTGGATCGCGAGCCGGAACGACCGGCCCACCTCGATGTGCCGAAGATGAGCCGGCACCGGGTCGCGCTGCTCGCCGGAACTCTCGTGTTCTATATGGCGATCGTGTGGCTCGTGGTGATCACCTCGTGGCTGGTCCGTCTCGACTGGCAGGTCATGTTCTTCCGCCCGTACCAGCAGTGGGCGGGCATCCACTGGTTCGTCGACTACTACGTGGTGCTCGGCCAGCGCGGCCCCACCGCGGTGATGGTCTCCGCCTGGCTGGGCTGGCGCTCCTGGCGGCAGCACACGCTGCGCCCGATGCTGACCCTGGGCGCCTCGCTGCTGCTGCTGAACATCACGGTCGGCGCCGCCAAGCTCGGCATGGGCAGACTCGGTCCGCACTACGCGACCACCATCGGCTCGAACGAGATGGGCCTGGGCGGCGATATATTTCCCAGCGGCCACACCGCGAACGCCGTGGTGACCTGGGGCATCCTGGCGTATCTGGCCTCCACCCCGAGAGCGCGCCGCTGGCTGTCCGCCCTGTCCGCCGTGGTCTCCCTCGGCGTGGGCATGGCCACCGTCTACCTCGGTACGCACTGGCTCAGCGACGTGCTCCTCGGCTGGGCCGCGGGTCTGCTGGTCCTGCTGGCGCTGCCCTGGTGCGAGCCGCTGATCGCCCGCGCCGAGGCCGGGATCTTCGATCTGCGCGACCGCTGGCGGGCCCGCAGCGACAGCCCGGCACGGGCATCGCTCTCGCCCGTCGAGACGCCCGTGCGGGTCAAGCCGCGCACGGCTCCCCAGAACGAGACCGCGGCCCGTTCCCCCCGGGCACCCGTCCACCTGGCCCCGGGCCCGCACACGGCCCGCTCGGAGCGCACACCGCTCACCCCGGCCGGCAGCCGCCGGCCGCCGCACCCGGACCGTGTGGCGCGGGGCACGGCCCCGGCGGCCCGCCCCCTGACGGGCGGCTGACCCTCGTGCGGCGGGGCCGGTACGCACACCCGCCCCGCACGGCGACGGCCCCGGCTCCCTCCGAGGAGCCGGGGCCGTCGCCGTCGCCGCGAGGTCAGCCCTTCCAGGCCCGGGTCACGCGGCCGTCCCGCACCTCGAAGTTCAGGCGCCCCGAGCGGTACTCCATGGTGATGACGGCCCCCGGCGGGAGCGACCGGACGTTCGACCACCCCCGCTCACGAGCGAGCCGCTCGGCGGTGTCGGCGTCGCGGCCGACATAGGTGTCCGGGCTGTCGTCGGGTTCGGCGGGCGGTGTCGGAATCGGTGCCATACGGCCACGCTAGGCGCTGCCCGGCTACCGGGGAAGTCCGCGTCCGCACCTCACGCCACACGTCCCTCTCCGGTCACGCTTCTGTCACAGCATCACGACACGCGTTTCGGCCCAACCGCGTCACACGTACGAGCGGTTTCGTACGCCTTCCGCAGAGAATCGAACGTAATTCCCGGTGCCGCGCCGTACGGAGGAAAAGCCGTGCGAAAAGCGCGGGAGGAACCGTCGCCGGTCCTCTTTCTCCCACCGATTCCGGGCGGCCTCGCGGGAACCGGCACCGCACCGGAAATACACGGTCGCGGGACAGGTCCCGACGGGACGGTCCCCGGGGGACGCGGGCCGCGCGGAGGGCGTGGAACGCCGGCGCACGAGCCGCCTCACCGCCGACGGGTTCACCGCGGTCGGCCGTTCCCCGTGACGGGCCGAGGCTGCCCGGTCCGCGCCAGCGAGCGGGCGAGCCGGGCCTGGACCGTCCTGATCGCCTCGGTCAGCCCGGCCGGCTCCAGCACCTCGAACTCGAACCCCAGCAGGGTCACATGGATCACCATCACGTCGAGGCTCGCGGCCCCGGTGCGCAGGACGCAGCTGTCGGGGCCCTCCGCCTCGAGGGTGCCGTCGGACGGCGAAACGCGTTCGGCGGCCTCCTCCAGCGGCACCAGCAGCCGGACGACCGCGTGCGAGGCGTACGCGCGCGTGGAGACCCCCTGGGAGACATACGCGGCGAGGTCGTCGGCGGGCGGGGTGCGCGGGGCGAAGCGCGGGCCGTGCGGTGGCCTGGGCGTGATCCGGTCGACGCGGAAGGTACGCCAGTCGTCGCGGTCCACGTCCCAGGCGACCAGGTACCAGCGGCGCTCGGTGCACACCAGGCGGTGCGGTTCGACGGTACGGCGGGTGGCGGCGCCCTCGTGGTCCCGGTACTCGAAGCGCAGCCGTTCGGCGTCCCGGCACAGGTGCGCGAGTTCGGTGAGGACGCCCGGGTCGACGGCGGATGGCGCGGGGCCGCGCAGCATCGGCACGGTGAAGGCGTTCAGGGTGCTCACCCGGCGCCGCAGCCGGCTCGGCAGGACCTGCTCCAGCTTGGCGAGCGCCCGCACCGAGCTCTCGCCGATGCCGTCGATGCCCTGCCCGGCGGCGGTCCGCAGCCCCACGGCGACCGCGACGGCCTCGTCGTCGTCCAGCAGCAGCGGGGGCAGCTCGGCGCCCGCGCCCAGCTGGTAGCCGCCACCGGTGCCGGGACTGGCGTTGACGGGGTAACCCAGCTCGCGCAGCCGGTCCACGTCCCGGCGGACCGTGCGCGGCGTGACACCGAGCCGGTCGGCCAGCGCGGCTCCGGACCAGTCACGGTGGGCCTGGAGGAGCGAGAGCAGACGCAGCAGACGTGCCGAGGTCTCCAACATGCGTCCGAGTCTGCCAGCGGTCGCGGACAGCCACTGTCCGCGAGTACGGATCTCCTGTGTCCCCGGTCACGGCCGGTACGACAGCTGCGGAACGTCGAAGCAGGTGCTGTTCATGTCGCCCTGGGAGACCCAGCCCCGGCCGTCCGCCCAGCGGGCCACCGACAGGCACGTCCTGCGGGTCCCGGGCGGCTCGGCCAGCCGCTCGAACACGACGGGCAGGAGCAGGCCGCCCGCGGTGTAGCCCTCGCCGCGGTTCACGTAGGCGTCGACGCACGCGCGCGTGACGCCGGTGCCGGCGCAGGACCGGGCCGCGTCCGTGAACCACCGCGCGGCCGCCCACCCCTCCAGCTGCCACTGCGAACGCGTCCCGAGCCGCTCCGTGGCGTCCCGGAACTCCCGTACGGCCGCGTGGCCGGTGTCCTGGTGGTTGCGGCTGGAGCCGGTGGCCCACAGGGCGTTGCGGCAGCGCGGGGCGTCCTTGTAGTCCTCGGGCACGGTCGACGTCCAGTTCTGTACGTTCGTCACCTTGGCGGTGACCTCGACGCCGGCGTCGTCCATCGCCTCGCACAGCCGGGCGTTGCCGTGCGTGTCGATGGCGTCGAAGACGAGGTCCGCGCCCTGCTCCTTCAGGTCGGCCGCCACCGCGCGGAAGTTGGGCAGCGCGAAGTCGACCTGCTCGGTGACCACCCGGTAGCCCTCGGCCTTCAGTCCCCGCTCGACCAGCGAGGCGTAGGCGGCGGACGCGGCCTGGTTGTAGGAGACGACGGCGGCCGTGCGGGCCCCGTGCTCACGCTTGAAGTAGCGGTACACCTCGGTGCCGCCGTACTGCCTGCCGTCCCAGCCGGTCGTGCCGTCACGGGGCGCGAGGCTGCCGTAGACGCTGTACAGGTGCGGCCAGGTGTCGTAGGCCGCGCCGATGGGCTGGCCGCCGATGTCGGGCACCCGCGCGCGGGAGACGCGGGAGGCGCCCGCGTAGTCCAGTGCCGTGGTGGCGACCAGGGCGACGACCCGGTCCTCCTCGATCAGGCGGTGCACGCACGTGTTGTTGCCGACGCCGCTGCCGCCGTCGTCGCACACGCGCACCTCGACCGGGCGGCCGTCGATGCCCCCGCGCGCGTTGAGGCGGTCGAACCAGGCCTGGGCGCCGTCGCGCGGGCCGGTGAAGGCGTCGCCGCCGACCGGGCTGGTGGCGCTGGCGATGATGCCCACGCGGATCGGCGCGGTGCCGGTCCGCGTGGGGGCGCGGTCCGGCCGGTTCTCGAAGTCGCTCTCCGGCAGGCGGCTGCCGCAGGCCGTGCCCAGGGCGAGCAGCAGGACCGCGGCGGCTGCCTCAGCAGCCCACGGCCGGCGACTGCGACGCATTGCCGCTCAACTGGACCAGCGCGCACAGCGTGTTGACGGAGACCTTCCAGGTGCCGTCCTGTTCGACCGCCGTCCCGGCGGCGTCCGGCAGGGCGGTGGCCCCGTTCAGCAGCAGCGTGTACGTCACCGTCGCCTCGGTCGCCTTGGTGAACTCGACCTCGGTGACCTCCGCCTGGACCTGCCCGCCGCGCTCGTCCCCGCTGAAGGCCTGGAGCAGCGGGCCCATCTCGTCGCCGTTCTCCAGGACGGCCTGCCTGTCCTTGGTGGGCGTCCTGGCGTCGAAGAACTTCTCCCAGTTCTCCCTGACCTGGCGCTCGGCCGCCGCCGTGTCGGCGGGCGCGGTCGCCGCCGCCGGCGCGCTCGTCGTCCGCTCCACGGAGGGTGTCGGGGGCGGGCTGTCGCCGCCGCCCCCGCTGTCGTCGCCGCAGGCCGCGAGGGCCGGGACGAGACAGAGGGCCAGGGCGGTCGCCAGGGCCGCTCCCCTCGGGGCACGTGGCCGCCGTCCGTTACCCCGCCTGAGGTCGCTCCCGAGAACCATCTGGCTCACCACCGGGTGTCGGTCCGGGCGATGGGCGCCCGGTGCTTTCAGGGTCAGCTGACAGAAGGCATAGTGCAAGCGATCGGCTGACATGGACAGACACACGACGTGTGGGAGCCAGAGATGCGGACAGCCCGACTGCGGACCGTGCACCCCGTCCTCTGGGCCGGCTGGGCCGTGCTCGCCGCGGGCGCGGTGCTGTGCGTCCTCGGCTGGTACGGCGTCTCGGGCGAGCGGTACGCCGAGCGCCAGGTGCCCTACCTCGCGTCCTGCACGGTCCCCGGCGCCGCCCTGATCATCGCCGGCGCGGTCCTGCTCACGCACGGCCGGGGCGCGCTCGCCGCCGCCCGCGTGGAGGAGCTGTACGGCCTCCTGGTGGCCGCCGGGCCTGCCGACGCGCAGGCGGCGCCCGGGGCGGCGCCCGCACCCCTGGCGGTCAGCGGGGACCTGCTGATGGTGCCGGGCGGCACCCTGTGGCACCGCGCGGACTGCCCGCTGGTCGCGGGGAAGACGGAGGCCGTGCCGGTGGACTCCAAGCTGGTGACGGGCGGCGAGCTGGGCCCCTGCCCGATCTGCGAGCCGACCGGGGCAACCGACTGATGTCCGCCCCGATGCCCCTGCCGGCGCCCTCGGACGCGTCCTTTGTGGCGTCCTCCCTCACCTACGACCTCACGCTCGCCGGTCTGTCGGTCGGCAGTGCCGCCGCGCTCACCGGGATCGGCCTGATCGTGACGTACCGGGCGACCGGCGTGCTCAACTTCGCGCACGGGGCCGTCGCGATGGTGTGCGCGTACGCCCTGCGGCAGTGCGTGGTCGGGTGGGGCTGGCCGCTGTGGGCGGGGGCCGCGGTGACGCTGCTGGTCCTGGCGCCCGGCCTGGGCGTGGTGCTGGAGCGGTTCGTCTTCCGGCCGCTGTCCGTCCTCGGCAGCGACCCGGCGCAGACGCTGGTCGCCTCCATCGGCGTGTTCGTGCTGCTGGTCGGCGGGGCCGCGCTGGTCTGGGGCCAGGGGGCGCGGGACGACGCGCCGGAGCTGGTGACGGCGGACCCCTGGGGGCAGCTCGCGGTCGTCCTGGTGCTGGCCGCGGGGGTCGCGGCGGTGATCCGCCGGACCCGCTTCGGGCGGGAGCTGCGGGCGGTGGTGGACGACCGGCGGCTGGCCGTCCTCGGCGGGATCGACGCGGACCGGGTGGCCGCGGCCGGCTGGGCGTTCGGCTCGTTCACGGCGGGTCTGACGGGCGTACTGCTGGCGCCCTACGTGCGTCTGGACCCGTACGGTCTGCCGTTGCTCGTGGTGGAGGTGGTGGCGGTCGCGGTGGCCGCCCGGATGCGGAGCCTGCCGGTCGCGGTCGTGGTGGCGCTGGGCATCGGGGTGGCGCAGAGCCAGCTCACGCGGCTGCACCCCTCGGGCTGGGGCGAGCCGTTGGCGCAGGCGGTCGGCGCGAACCTGTTCGCCGTGGCCCTGCTGGTCGCGGCGCTGGCGCTGCCGCGCATCGGCACCGGGGACGCGCTGCCGCGCGCGGTCACCACGCGCGTGCCGGCCCCGCCGGGCGTCTGGATCGTGGCCGCCGTGCTGTTCCTGCTGCCGCTCGGTCTCGCCGGCTCGGACCTGCACACGTCGGTCCAGGTCCCGGCCCTGGGCGTGGTGCTGCTGTCCCTGGTGGTGGTCACCGGGCGCGGCGGGCAGATCTCGCTGGGGCAGGCGGCGTACGCCGGTCTCGGCGCCCTGTTCACCGCGCTGCTGGCCGCTGGCCGCTTCCCGGGGCTGCCGCGCCTGCCGGAGCTGGCGGCCCTGGCGGTGGCGGTGCTCCTGGTGGCCCCGCTCGGCCTGCTGACCGGCTGGCCGGCGATCAGCCGCCGGGGACTCGCCCTGGCGCTGGCGACCTTCGCGGTCGGTGTCGGGGTGAGCCGTTTCGTCTTCGCCCAGCCGTACGCCGTCTCCGGGCTGTCGCTGGGCCGCCCGGCGGGGTTCGACGGCGACCGCGCGTACTACGTCCTGGAGCTGGTCCTGCTGGCGGGCGCCCTGCTGGTCGCGCACGCCCTGCGCAGGGGCCGCACGGGGCGGGCCCTCGCCGCCCTGCGGGACCACGAGGCGGGGGCGTCGGCGGCGGGCGTCCAGGTGCCCTCCCTGAAGCTCCTCGCCTTCGTCGCGGGCGCCGCGCTGGCCGCTCTCGGCGGCGGCATGCTCGGCATGGGCCTACGGGCCTTCGACCCCGGCGCCTACGACCCCGTCCGCGGTCTGCTCTGGTTCGCCGCGGTCGTCGTCCTGGGCGCCGACAGCCCCCTGGGCGCGCTGGCCGCCGCGGCCCTCCTGGTGGGGCTGGACGCGGGCGCCCGGGGCGGCGTGGCGGCGGCCCTCGTCGGAGTGCTGGCGGTCCTCGTGGGGCGTTTCCCGGGCGGCCCTTACGAGGCACTGCGAACGGCGACGGGACGCCTGCGGTCGCGGCACGGCAAGGTGCTGACGCCACGCGGGGCGGAGGCACGGAGCCGCCTGCGGCCCGTGGCCGCCGCGGCCGCTCCGGCGGAGCGGGCGAGCGCCCCGCGGCCCACCGCACCCGCCACCCCGCCTCCTCCCCCGTCCCGCACCCCCGCCACGACGAGCCCCCGCACCCCCGCCCCTGCCGTCGCCACCGCTGCCTCCTTCCCCACCCTCACCGCCCACCGCCTCCACGCCCGTTACGACGGCTTCACCGCTCTCGACGGCGTCGATCTCGACGTGCCGCCCGGGAAGATCACCGCGATCGTCGGGCCCAACGGCGCCGGGAAGAGCACCCTGTTCCACTGCCTGGCCGGGACGCACCGGCCCTCGGGCGGGCGGGTCCTGTTCGGCGGGCGGGACGTCACGCGGCTGGCCGCGCACGCCCGGACCCGGCTCGGGATCGCCCGTACCTTCCAGCGGCTGGCCGTCTTCCCGTCGTTGACGGTGGCCGAGAACGTCCGCGTGGGCGCCGAGCAGGGACGCGTCACCGATCCGGCCGCCGTGGAGCGGATGCTGCGTCTGCTCGGGCTCGACGGACCGGTGCGCGCGCTGCCCGCCGCCGGGCTGCCCACCGGCACCCTGCGCCGCGTCGAACTGGCCCGGGCCCTGGCGGGCGGCCCGCGGGTACTGCTGCTGGACGAGCCCGCCGCCGGCCTGGACACCGCCGAGGTCGCCGCGCTGTCGCGGGTGCTGAAGGCCCTCGCCGCCGACGGCACCGCCCTGCTCGTGGTCGAGCACGACCTCGACCTGGTCGCCGGCCTCGCCGACGTCGTGCACGTCATGGCGGCGGGCCGCATCGTCGCCTCCGGCCCGCCCGGCCGCGTGCTGGACGCTCTCGGCGCCCAGGAGGCCCCCGCGTGAGTGCCGTCCTGGAACTTCGCCACGCGCGCGTGCGCTACGGCCCCCTGGAAGCCCTGCACGGCGTCACCCTCGCCGCCCCCGGCCCCGGCCTCACCGTCCTGCTGGGCCGCAACGGTTCCGGCCGTACGTCCGTCCTGCGCGCGCTGGCCGGCACCGTACCGCTGTCCGGCGGCGCGGTGCTCTGGGACGGCACCGATGTCACCCGGCTGCCCGCGTTCCGGCGGGCCCGGCGCGGACTGTGCCTGGTCCCCGAGCGGCAGGCGGTGTTCGGCTCCCTCACCGTGCGCGAGAACCTCGAACTCGCCATCCCCGCCCACGGCACGGCACCGCCGTTCACAGCCACCCCGGCCCACGACACCGCACCGCCGCGCGACACCGCTCCCACGCCCCCTTCCGGCACCGCCCCGGCCTACGCCCCCGCCCTGGACGCCTACCCCCAGCTGCGTCCCCTGCTGGCGCGTCGGGCCGGCACCCTCTCCGGTGGTGAGCAGCGCATGCTCGCCCTCTCCCGGGCGCTGCTGGCACGCGCGCGCGTGGTGCTCGTCGACGAACCCGCGCAGGGCCTGTCGCCCACGGTCGCGGCCCGCACGTACGACCTGCTGGGAGCGCTCGACGCGTGCGTGGTCGTCGCCGAACAGCGGCTGCCGCCCGGACTGCGTGACCGGGCGGCGGTGGTGTACGAACTGCGGCGGGGCTCGGTCGTGTTCAGCGGAGAGGCGGGTGAGTTCCGGCGGCGGGAAGCGGCGGGCCGAACACGGCCGTGAACCAGGCCTAACCCTTCGGGATGACCAGCATCATGCCCGGTTTCAGCCGGTCCGGGCGGCTGCCGATCACCTCCTTGTTCACCTTGTGGAGCTCCCGCCAGCCGCCCTGGACGGCGTACCGGCGGGCGATCGCGAAGAGCGTGTCGCCGGGTTTCACCGTGTGCATCCGGCCCTTGAGCCCGTAGCGCCCGGCGCACACCGGCCAGGCCTGCCAGCCCTGCACGGCCACCACCTCCCGCGCGACGGCGATCTGTTCGGCGCGGGTGGCGAGGTCCGCGCGCGCGGCGTACTTCAGGCCTCCGAACTCCTTCCAGGTGGACTGCCGGAACTGCAGTCCCCCGTAGTAGCCGTTGCCGGTGTTCGCGTGCCAGCGTCCGCCGCTCTCGCACTCGGCGACGCAGCCCCACGGCCACTGGTCCTTCGCGCACGGGTGGGGCGCGCGTGCCTGCGGTGCTCCGGGGAGGGGCGACGGCGGTGCGGCGTGCGCCACGCCGGGCGCGAGGAACAGCAGGACGGTGGCCAGGACGAGCTGGATCGGCTTGGGGAACATCGGCCCACGCTAAGCAGCGGGTGTCACGGAACCGTCCCGGCGCGTCCGGTACGCCGAGGGCCCCACCCGGTCGGCGGACCGGATGGGGCTCCGTGCCCGGAACGAGGGGGAGCGACGCTCAGAGGGCGAGGTGCTGCCGGACGACCTGTACGGACGGGCCGTGGCACCGGCCGGTGTCACCGGCCGCCCGTGCTTCCGGCGAGTTGGCCGTCACCTGGGGAGCGGTGATTTTCCGGTCACCCGTTTCATTCGCCGATTTCCCGATTTGTCGACCAAAGGGCCGCTCTCCCGTGATCCGCCTAACTGGACCAACTTCCTTTCAGAATAGGGGACTTGACGATGGATCGCGGATTCCGGACGCGGGTGGCCGCCCGCGGCGGGTGGTTCGATTCCGTACGGAGTCGGGCGTGACCCCCGCCACAGCTCACCCGTTGTCTTCTTCATGAGCCCGGGACCGCCCGGTTCACGGGCCGGGAGCCACCCGGCCCCGCCACGCACCACATCCCGAGGGAGCCACCCGTGCCGCGCATGCTCGACGTCAGCGACGAGGTACGCGCCGAGATCGGCGACGAAGAAGCCGACCGGCTGCTCGCCGGAGACAACGCCCCCGGCAGCTACGACTGCACGTCCTGCCGCACCCAGGGCGACTCCGGCCAGGAGCGCACCAGCACCGTCCTGTTCATCGGCGACGAGACCGCCGTCCTCGCGTTCGCCCACGCGGGCTGCCTGCCCTCACAGGTCGTACAGGTCACCGAGGAGCAGCTCCAGGGAGCGGTGAAGTCCATCACCGGCGACACCGTCGACACCGTCGACCTGGAGCCGGAGACGATCGCGCCCGAGCAGGCCGTGCTCGGCGTGACCAGCGGACTCGTCCTGATCGCCGGGGAGCTGCACCCCGCGCTGGTCGTCGAGCCGACCGCGCCGATCGTGCGGCCCGGTGCGTCGGGTGCCGGCGACGACTTCCTGCCGCTGCTGATCGAGCAGGGGTTCATGCCGGTGCCGGCGATCGAGGCGGCGCCGTCCGTCCTCCACGGCTGGTCGGTGCTGCTGGCCATGGGGCAGCTGCACGCGGTGCTCCAGGCCTCGCCGAACGGCGGTCAGCCGGTGGCGTGGTGGCAGGCGCATCAGCCGTTGCAGGTGACCGAGAGCTGGCGGGCCGCGGCCAACAAGCACCAGCAGGTACTGGTGTTCGCGGCGCCGGTGGGGTCGATCGGACGCCAGTCCCGGGAGGACCTGCTGCGGGACGCGCTGGACAAGGCCGCCGCCAACGGGAAGCTGGTCGCCGCCGCGATGCCGCTCGCGGGGACGTGACCGTCCCGGCCGGAAGCGACCACACACGCACGGGCGACAGCGGGCCGCCGCCGCCCGCGTGGCCTCCGCGCGGGCAGCGGCCTGCGTGCGGGGGCGGGACCCCGGGGGCCGGCGACAGCGGGCGCGCCGCCGAGCGCGGCAAGGTCGATCGGGTCGGTGACGCCCCGGCGCGCCGCGCGGACGTCCGAGGAGCCGGTCACCGCCCGCGCACACGCCGGCGGCTGCGACGGACCTGTCCGCCCATGCCACGAGGCCGTCCGTCCAGCAGTCCCGCACTCCCGGAGGCGGACCGCACGACCGCATCTCTTCCCGTGCGGTGTCGTTTGGACATACGTGCACACCTACGACGTTCCCCGCCGCCCGTTCCCGCAGCTGCCGTCCGCGCGAGCGGCTCAGGACTCCCCGGGCGGCCCATCGGCCACGCCGATCTACGACGCGCTCTACGCCGAGTACGTCAGGTCGTTCCGTTCGCTGCCGGGTGACCGCAGCGGCGAGGAAGAGCTGGGCTTCACCGCCTTCGGGCACACCCCGCACAGCACGGGCTCGTTCAGCACCTCGTACACCGCCTACAGCGCGGGGGCCTACAGCGCCCGCCAGCAGTCGCAGTGGCAGCGGGTGGGGCAGATCGGGCAGCAGCACAGCACCGGGATGCACCACGTCCCGGCGGCGCTGCCGCCCGGGCCGCGCCGGGGCGTCTGAGACGTGCAGAGGGCGGCCCCGGTCGGGGGCCGCCCTCTGCACGTGTGCGCTACTTCTTCTTGCCGCGCTTCTCGCGCACCCGCACCGAGATGTGGATCGGCGTCCCGTCGAAGCCGAACTCCTCGCGCAGCCGGCGCTCGATGAAGCGCCGGTAGCCCGCCTCGATGAAGCCGGAGGCGAAGAGCACGAACCGCGGCGGCTTGGTGCCGGCCTGGGTGCCGAACAGGATGCGCGGCTGCTTGCCGCCCCGCACGGGGTGCGGATGGGCGGCGACCAGTTCACCGAGGAAGGCGTTCAGGCGGCCCGTCGGAACCCGGGTCTCCCAGCCCGCGAGGGCCGTCTCGATCGCCGGGACCAGCCTCTCCATGTGCCGGCCGGTGCGCGCCGAGACGTTCACCCGGGGCGCCCAGGCGACCTGGAGCAGCTCGGTCTCGATCTCCCGCTCCAGGTAGTAGCGGCGCTCCTCGTCGAGGGTGTCCCACTTGTTGAAGGCGAGGACGATCGCGCGGCCCGCGTCCACCGCCATGGTGACGATGCGCTGGTCCTGGACCGAGATGGACTCGGAGGCGTCGATCAGGATGACCGCCACCTCGGCCTTCTCCACGGCGGCCGCGGTGCGCAGCGAGGCGTAGTAGTCGGCGCCCTGCTGGAGGTGGACGCGCTTGCGGATGCCCGCCGTGTCGACGAACTTCCAGGTCACCCCGCCGAGTTCGATCAGCTCGTCGACCGGGTCGCGGGTGGTGCCCGCGGTCTCGTTGACGACGACGCGCTCCTCGCCGGCCACCTTGTTCAGCAGCGAGGACTTGCCGACGTTCGGGCGGCCGATGAGCGCGATGCGGCGCGGGCCGCCGACGGCGGTGCCGAAGGACTGCTCGGGCGCCTCCGGCAGCGCCTCCAGCACGGCGTCCAGCATGTCGCCGGTGCCACGGCCGTGCAGCGCGGAGACGGGGTGCGGCTCACCGAGGCCCAGGGACCACAGGTACGCCGCGTCGGCCTCGCCGCTCAGGCCGTCGACCTTGTTGGCGGCCAGGACCACGGGCTTGCCGGCCTTGCGCAGCAGCCGTACGACCGCCTCGTCGGTGTCGGTCGCGCCGACCTTGGCGTCGACGACGAACACCACGGCGTCGGCGGCGTCGATCGCGTACTCGGCCTGCGCCGCCACGGAGGCGTCGATGCCGAGGACGTCCTGCTCCCAGCCGCCGGTGTCGACGACCTTGAAGCGGCGGCCCGCCCACTCGGCCTCGTAGGTGACGCGGTCGCGGGTGACGCCCGGCTTGTCCTCGACGACGGCCTCACGGCGGCCGATGATCCGGTTCACCAGAGTCGACTTGCCGACATTCGGGCGGCCGACGACGGCGAGCACGGGCAGCGGCCCGTGGCCGGCCGCCTCGATGGCGCCCTCGATGTCCTCGGGGTCGAAGCCCTCTTCCGCCGCGAGCTCCATGAACTCCGCGAACTCGGCATCGCCAAGTGCTCCGTGGTCGTGCTCCTCGCCCGAGCCGTCGGAGTGGATGTGGTCGTTCATGAAGTCCGTACCTCGTTCATCGTGGTGATCGGTGGAACACCCGGTGTCTCCGAGTCGATCCACTACTCAGTGTCGCCTGGCGGCCGGTCAGCCGCCTGGCGTTTTCCAGGTGCGCGGTGAGCTGCTTCTGGATGCGCGCGGTCGCCTCGTCGAGCGCCTTGCGGGTACGCCGTCCGCTGCTGTCGCCCGCCTCGAAGGGGTCGCCGAAGACGACGTCGACGCGGGTGCGCAGCGGAGGCAGCGCCTTGATCAGCCGGCCGGGCCGGTCGGTGCTCCCCAGGACGGCGACCGGGACGATCGGGGCGCCGCCGCGGACCGCGAAGTACGCGAGCCCGGCGCGCAGCGCGGCGAAGTCGCCCTCGCCCCGGGTGCCCTCCGGGAAGATCCCGAGGACGCCCCCGTTCGCCAGCACGCCCAGCGCCTGGGTGATCGCCGTGCGGTCGGTGGTGTGGCGGTCCACCTTCACCTGCCCGATGCCGAGCAGGAAGGGGTCGAGCGGTCCGACGAACGCCTCTTTCTTGATCAGGAAGTGCGTCGGCCGGGGGGCCACGCCCATGACCATCGGGCCGTCGATGTTGTGCGCGTGGTTGACGGCGAAGATCACCGGGCCGGTCGCGGGGACCTTCCAGGCGCCGAGCACGCGCGGCTTCCACAGTCCGTACATCAGGCCGACGCCGATCCGCCGCCCGACCTCGGCACCCCGCGCCGAAGGCAGTTCGGTCACTTGGCGGCCCGCTTCTCCCCGACGAGGGTGACGACGCACTCGATGACCTGCGCGAGGGTGAGCTCGGTGGTGTCCACCTCGACCGCGTCGTCCGCCTTGGCGAGCGGCGAGGTCTTGCGGCTGGAGTCGGCCGTGTCCCGCTTGATCAGGGCCTCGCGGGTGGCGTTGACGTCGGCGCCCTTGAGCTCGCCGCTGCGGCGGGCGGCGCGGGCCTCCGCGGAGGCGGTGAGGAAGATCTTCAGGTCGGCGTCGGGCAGCACGGTCGTCCCGATGTCACGGCCCTCGACGACGATCCCCCGCTCGGCACCGGCCGCGATGGAGCGCTGCAGCTCGGTGATCCTGGCCCGCACCTCGGGCACCGCGCTGACCGCGCTGACCTTGGCGGTGACCTCCTGGGTGCGGATCGGGGCGGCCACGTCGGTGCCGTCGACCGTGATCGTCGGGTTCGCCGGGTCGGTGCCGGAGACGATGTCGGGCTTGCCGGCCACCGCGGCGATCGCCGACGCGTCGTCGATGTCTATCCCGTTGGTCACCATCCACCAGGTGATCGCCCGGTACTGGGCACCGGTGTCCAGGTAGCTCAGGCCGAGCTGGGCGGCCACCGCCTTGGACGTGCTCGACTTGCCCGTGCCGGAGGGACCGTCGATGGCGACAATCACGGGCTGGGCGGCGCCGTTTTCCACGGGAGGACACCTTCCTGGTGCGTGGTGGGAGTGTGCGGGAGCGCCACGGCGCCCCGCACAAGGTTACTGGCTCGCCGGAGACCTCCTGACTGGCGGAGGGTCCGGCGCCCCGCTCACTGGCGGATGGCCCAGCCCCGCTCCCGCAGCGCCGCCGTCAGCACGGGCGCCGCCTTCGGCTCCACCATGAGCTGCACCAGGCCCGCCTGCTGCCCGGTCGCGTGCTCGATGCGTACGTCCTCGATGTTGACCCCGGCCATCCCCGCGTCCGCGAAGATGCGGGCCAGCTGGCCCGGCTGGTCGTCGATGAGCACGGCCACGACCTCGTACGCCCGCGGGGCGGACCCGTGCTTGCCGGGGACGCGGACCTGGCCCGCGTTGCCGCGGCGCAGGACGTCCTCGACGCCGGCGCCGCCCTCGCGCCGCTTGTCCTCGTCGGAGGACTGCAGGGCGCGCAGGGCGCGGACCGTCCCGTCGAGGTCGGCGGAGACGTCCGCGAGGAGGTCGGCGACCGGCCCGGGGTTCGCGGACAGGATGTCGATCCACATCCCGGGGTCGGAGGCGGCGATCCGGGTCACGTCCCGGATGCCCTGCCCGCACAGCCGTACGGCGGCCTCCTCGGCGTGCTCCAGTCGGGCGGCGACCACGCTGGAGACCAGGTGGGGCATGTGGGAGACGAGGGCGACGGCACGGTCGTGGGCGTCGGCGTCCATCACCACCGGCACCGCGCGGCAGTGCGAGACCAGCTCCAGGGCGAGGTTGAGCACCTCGGTGTCGGTGTCCCGGGTCGGCGTGAGCACCCAGGGGCGTCCCTCGAACAGGTCGCCGGTGGCCGCCAGCGGGCCCGACTTCTCCCGGCCCGACATCGGGTGGCTGCCGATGTACGCCGACAGGTCCAGGCCGAGCGCCTCCAGCTCGCGGCGCGGGCCGCCCTTGACGCTCGCCACGTCGAGACAGCCGCGGGCGACGCCCCGGCGCATGACGTCCGCGAGCACCCCGGCCACCTGGGCGGGCGGGGCGGCGACGATCGCGAGGTCGACGGGCCCCTCGGGCGCCTCGTCGGTGCCGGCGCCGAGCGCGGCGGCCGTGCGGGCCTGCTCGGGGTCGTGGTCGGTGAGGTGGACGAGGACGCCGCGCTGGGTCAGGGCGAGCGCGGCGGACGTGCCGATCAGGCCCGTTCCGATGACGAGTGCGGTTCTCACTGGGCGATGTCCTTGCGCAGGGCGGCCGCGGCGCCGAGGTAGACGTGCGCGATCTCGGCGCGGGGCCGGTCGGACTCGATGTGCGCGAGGACGCGGACCACGCGGGGCATCGCGCCCTCGATCTCGAGTTCCTGGGCGCAGATCAGCGGTACGTCGGCGAAGCCGGCACCCAGCTTGCGGGCGGCGGCGGCCGGGAAGTCGCTGTGCAGGTCGGGCGTGGCCGTGAACCAGATGCTGATCAGGTCGTCGGCGGTCAGGCCGTTGCGCTCCATGAGGGCGGTGAGCAGGGCTCCGACCTGCTCGTCCATGTGGCCGGCCTCGTCCTTGTCGAGCTGGACGGCGCCCCGGACCGCTCGTACCGCCACGGCGATGCTCCTTGCTGATGTGCGGATCGGCTCTGTGCACGTCCAGCCTAGTCAGCCCTCCTCGGACGGGTGTGCCACGCCCGCCCGCTGAGACGGGGCGCGGGGCGAGAACGCTCCCGCGCGCCCCTGGACGCCGGGCCGCGGGTCCGCTCTGATGGGGCAGCAGGAAGTCCGCCTCGGGGGAGGCCCCTCATGAAGCGCTCCGGACCGCTGGTCACGCTGCTCGCGGGACTGCTGCTCGGCCTGTTCCTGCTGACGCTCAACTCGGCGACCGGCACGAAGGCCTCGTCGTCCGCCCGGCCCGTCAGGGAGTCGCCCACCGCCTCGGTGTCACCGACGCCCACGAAACCGGCCCCGTCACCGACGTCGGCCGTGGTGCCGGACGCGGACTACTCGGGCCGTACCGACGACGACTCGGCTGCCGTCGCCGTGACCCTGCGCGACGGCCGGGCCATCGCGTACGTCTGCGACGGCCGCGCCACGGAGTCCTGGCTGAAGGGCGACGTCGCGGACGACGGGACGATGCGGCTCACCGGCAAGCACGGCGCGACACTGACCGGCACGCTCAAGGAGGGCAAACGGATCCGCGGCACGGTCGAGACCGACGGCGGACGTCATGCCTTCACCGCCGACAGGACGAAGAAGCCGTCGGGGCTGTACCGGGCGACCGCCACGGTGCGCGAGGCGAGGATCGACGGCGGCTGGATCGTCCTGGAGGACGGCAGTCAGGTCGGCGTCCTCAACCGCGACGGCAAGCCCGCCCCGGCCCCCCGGATCGACCCCGAGACCGGCGCGGTGACGGTCGACGGACGCGAGCTCACGGCACGCCCCGTGACCCCCTGACCGCCCGCAGCTCCAGGAGCCGGCCATGACCGTCGACCCGAACGCCGCCACCCAGGGTTTCCCCTTCCCGGAGCCCGCCGCCCGTCGCCCGCACCCCGCCCGCTATCTGGTCCCGGCGCTCGTGGCCGGAGCGGTCGCGGTGGCCCTCGGCGCCTACGGCACGGTCCACGACCCGGCGGGGACCGCCTTCAACCTCGCCGGCTTCAGCAGCACGGGGGCGGTGAAGTCGTGGCTGGCGACGGCCGCCTTCTTCTTCGCGCTGGTCCAGGTCGCCTCGGCGGCGATGGTCTACGGCAGGCTGCCGGGCCCGCGCTGGTCACCGGCGCTGCACCGCTGGTCGGGCCGTACGGCGTTCCTGGTGTCGGTGCCGGTCGCGGTGCACTGCCTGTACGCCCTGGGCTACCAGACCTACGAACCGCGCGTTATGTGGCATTCCCTCCTGGGTTGTTTCTTCTTCGGTGCCTTCAGTGCCAAGATGCTGCTGCTCCGCTGGGAGCGGCTTCCCGGCTGGCTGCTGCCGTTCGTCGGCGGGCTGGTCTTCACCGTTCTCACGGTCATCTGGCTGACCTCTGCCCTCTGGTTCTTCCGCACCTTCGGAGTGACGACATGACTGACAGCCCGACGCGACGCACCATCCTCCTCGCGGCGAGCGCGGCGGGCGCGGCGGCACTGACCGCGGGGTGCGGTGAGTACGGCGGCGAGGGCGACTCCTCGGCCTCGGACGCCTCCCCCGGCCAGGAGCTGGCGCGGACGGCCGACATCCCGGTCGGCGGCGGCACGGTCTTCAAGGACGAGAAGGTCGTCGTCACCCAGCCGAAGAAGGGCGAGTTCAAGGCCTTCTCGAACATCTGCACGCACGCCCGGTGTCCGGTCGCCGGTGTCGCGGACGGCACCATCAACTGCACCTGCCACGGCAGCAAGTTCAGCATCGCGGACGGTTCGGCGACCAACCCGCCGGCGACGAAGCCGCTGCCCGAGAAGGCGATCACGGTCCAGGGGGACTCGATCCGCCTGGCCTGATCCTCGGGCCGGACAGGCCCGTCAGGCGTCCCAGAGCGCCCCGAGCGTCGCCAGCTCGCTCTGGTACTCGATCCGGTCGGCCCACTGCGCCGGCCACACCTCCGCGCCCAGGTGGGCCCCCGCGAAGGCACCCGCCAGGCAGGCGATCGAGTCGGAGTCGCCGGAGCTACAGGCGGCCCGACGCAGGGCCGTCACCGGCTCGTCCGCGAACAGCAGGAAGCACAACAGCCCGGTCGCCAGCGCCTCTTCGGCGATCCAGCCGGCACCCGTGGCCAGGCACGGGTCGGTCTCGGGCGAGGGAGCCCGCAGCGCGTCCCGGAGCCGGTCCAGGGCCTCCAGGCACTCGTCCCACCCGCGCGCCATGAAGTGCTCGGGTGAGGGATCCTGGCTCCGTGTCCACAGGTCACCGAGCCAGCGCCGGTGGTAGTGGGAGCGGTTCTCGTGGGCGTACTCCCGCAGCAGCCCGACCAGGGCGGCCGGTTCGGCGCCCTGCGCGAGCAGCCGTACGGCGTGCGCGGTGAGGTCGGAGGCGGCCAGCGCGGTCGGATGTCCGTGGGTGAGCGCCGCCTGCAACTGGGCGGCGCCCGCGCGCTGTTCCTCGCTCAGCCCGGGAACGAGCCCGACGGGCGCGACACGCATGTTGGCGCCGCAGCCCTTGGAACCGGTCCGACTGGCGTCCTGCCAGGGCCGGTCCGCGCGTTCCAGCAGCGCGCACGCGGTGAGACAGGTGGTACCGGGGGCCCGGTTGTTCTCCGGTGAGCGGTTCCAGGCGATGAACTCCCGGCGCACCGCCTCCGCCATGCCCTCGGGCCCGAGCACTCCCCGGTCCATCGCCGTGCGCAGCCCCCGCGCCAACGCCAGCGTCATCTGCGTGTCGTCGGTGACGATCGCGGGCGTGGGCAGCTCCATCGCCCGCCAGGGCCCGTACGCGGCGAGGATCGACGGCACGTCGTCGAACTCGGTCGGATACCCGAGCGCGTCCCCGAGGGCGAGCCCGACGAGCGCCCCCGTGGCGGCGCGCTTGGTGAGGATCGTGGTCATGCGGGGCGTCCTTCCCGGACGGTCCGAGGAGCGACGGCCGCGGGGAGCCGGCCGTACCCGCGCGGTACGACGCGGCCTGTCAGCCCTGCCCTGATCCCGGGTCCGGCATTCCTACAGGTCGACTTCCTTCATCAGCATCCCGACCTCCGTGTTCGACAGCCGCCGCAGCCAGCCCGACTTCTGGTCGCCCAGGGTGATCGGACCGAAGGCGACCCGGACCAGCTTGTCGACCGGGAAGCCCGCCTCGGCGAGCATGCGGCGCACGATGTGCTTGCGGCCCTCGTGGAGGGTCACCTCGACCAGGTAGTTCTTGCCGGTCTGCTCGACGACCCGGAAGTGGTCCGCCTTCGCGTACCCGTCCTCCAGCTGGATGCCGTTCTTGAGCTGCTTGCCCAGGTCCCGCGGGATCGGACCCACGATGTGCGCGAGGTAGACCTTCTTCACGCCGTACTTGGGGTGGGTCAGCCGGTGCGCCAGCTCGCCGTGGTTGGTGAGCAGGATGACGCCCTCGGTCTCGGTGTCGAGCCGCCCGACGTGGAAGAGCCGTGTCTCACGGTTGGTGACGTAGTCGCCGAGGCACTGCCGGCCCTCGGTGTCCTCCATCGTGGAGACGACACCGGCCGGCTTGTTCAGCGAGAAGAACTGGTACGACTGGGTCGCCACCGTCAGGCCGTCGACCTTGACCTCGTCGTGCTCCGGGTCGACCCGCTTGCCCTGCTCCAGGACGATCTCGCCGTTGACCTCGACCCGCGCCTGCTCGATCAGCTCCTCGCAGGCGCGCCGGGAGCCGTAGCCCGCGCGCGCGAGGACCTTCTGCAGCCGCTCGCCCTCCTGCTCGGCGCCCGGGAAGGTCTTGGGCAGCTTGACGTCCTTCTTGTCCGCGTACCGCTCGCGGTTGCGCTCCTCGGCCCGCGTCTCGTACTCGCGTGAGGTCGCCGGAGCCGTCCGCCCGCGCTGCTGGGGCTTCTTCGGTCCGCCCTTGGCACCGCCGCGGGCCGCGCCGCCGCGCCCCGCCTTCGGGCCCTCGTGAGAGGCGCTGGGGCCCACGTCGTAGCGGCGCTCCTCGGGGCGGGGCTTGCTGGGACGGCCCTGGCCCTGGCCCTTGCCCTGACCCTGGCTCTTGGCCTGGCCCTGACCCCTGCCCGGGCCCGGCTTCTGGTCCCTGTTGTTTCCGGCGCCGCGGTGGTTACCGCGCCCGCCGCTCTTGCCACTACCGCTGCCGCTGCTTCGCATCAAAGTTCCGTCGTCGTCCTAATCGGCATGTCCGTCTTGGGACCGTCGTCCGGTTCCGGGGCGTCCGGATCGAACGACGGTACGCCTTCCTGGGTCTCGGCCTCGATCGCCTCCGCCTCCGGGAGGAAGGGCGCGAGCTCCGGGAGCTCGTCCAGACCGCGCAGGCCCATCCGCTCCAGAAAGTAGTTCGTCGTCACGTACAGGATCGCACCTGTTTCGGGTTCCGTGCCCGCCTCCTCGACCAGACCGCGCTGGAGGAGGGTGCGCATCACGCCGTCGCAGTTCACTCCGCGCACCGCGGAGACCCGGCTGCGGCTGACCGGTTGACGGTAGGCGACCACGGCGAGGGTCTCCAGCGCGGCCTGGGTGAGCCGGGCCTGCTGGCCGTCCAGGACGAAGCCCTCGACGGCCGCCGCGAACTCGGGCCGGCTGTAGAAACGCCAGCCGCCCGCGATCAGCCGCAGCTCGAAGCCGCGCCCCTGCACGGTGTACTCGTCGGCCAGCTCCCGCAGCGCGTCCCCGACCTGCCGCCTGGGCCGCTGGAGTATCTTCGCCAGCTGCTCCTCGGTCGCGGGCTCGTCCACGACCATCAGGACGGCCTCCAGGGCCGGCTTGAGGTCGAGGCCGGCCGCCGTGGGCGGGCCCGCCGGGACGTCGGTCGTCTCCTCGCTCACGCCTTCCTCTCCTCCTTGGGCTCCACGGGCGGCCGGTCGAACTCGTCCGTGACCCTCGGGGTCGCGTCCGCGTCCCCGCCGGTCCAGCGCACCAGCAGCTCCCCGAGGGCGGTCTCCTGGTCGAGGGCCACGGCCTTCTCCCGGTAGAGCTCAAGCAGGGCCAGGAAGCGCGCCACGACGGTCAGTGTGTCGTCGGTGTCCGCCACCAGCGTCCGGAAACTGGCCTCCCCCAGTTCCCTCAGCCGCGCGACCACGATCCCGGCCTGCTCCTGCACGCTCACCAGCGGCGCGTGGATGTGGTCGACGTACACCTGCGGTCTGGGCCTGGGCTGCATCGCCTTGACGGCGAGCCTGGCGAACCCCTCCGCGCCGATCCTGATGACCACCTCGGGCAGCAGCTCGGCGTGATGGGGTTCGAGTCCGACGGTACGGGGGTAGCGGCGGGCCTCCTCCTCGAGCCGACCGCTGAAGATGTCGGCGATCTGCTTGTAGGCGCGGTACTGGAGGAGCCGCGCGAACAGCAGGTCCCGGGCCTCCAGCAGGGCCAGGTCGGCCTCGTCCTCGACCTCGGCGGCGGGCAGCAGCCGCGCGGCCTTCAGGTCCAGCAGGGTCGCGGCCACGACGAGGAACTCCGTCGTCTGGTCCAGGTCCCAGTCCGGTCCCATCGCCCTGATGTGCGCCATGAACTCGTCGGTCACCTTGGACAGCGCGACCTCGGTGACGTCCAGCTTGTGCCGGGAGATCAGCTGGAGGAGCAGATCGAAGGGGCCCTCGAAGTTGGAGAGGCGGACCGTGAAGACGCCGTCGGCCGGTGCGGTTTCCGCCGCCTCCGCGGGAGCCGCGGACGCGGGGGAGGCGGACGCGGGGGAGGCGGACGCGGGGGAGGCGGCGGGTACGGCGGATGCCGTGGGCGCGGCGGCAGGAGGCTGCTCCGGCGGTGCGGAAGGTTCCGGCGCCGGCGGCGGCGGTTCGGCCGGAACCGGCAGCGGCTCGGCCGGAACCGGTTCCGTCGCCGGCCCTCGGCCCAGCGCACGCCGGCGGCCGGCCGGTGCGCCGGCGCCGGGGGGAGCGTCCTTCGAGGTCATGGCCCCCGCAGGCTACCGCTACCGCCCGCGCAGTCGTCGTACGAGGATGCTCGCGTCCCCGCGGGACTCGAGGTCGGCCAGCACGACGGCGACGGCTTCCCGCACGATCCGTCCGCGGTCCACGGCCAGCCCGTGCTCGCCCCGCAGCACCAGACGCGCGTGCTCCAGATCCATGAGCTCCTCGGCGGACACGTACACCGTGATCTTCTCGTCGTGCCGTTCCCGCCCGCTGGGCCGGCGGGCGGCCGCCCGCCCGCGCTTGCGGGCCGCGGCGCCGCCCGGGGCACCCGCGCCCCCGGCAGAACCCTCCTGCGCCCCCTGGCGCCGCGCGCCCCGGCTGCGGGACTCGCCGTCCGCCGCCTCGGCGTCGGCCGCCGCGTGCTCCGCGCCGTCACCGTCACCGCCCTGCGCGGGCACCGACTGCGGTGCGTCCTCCGCCGCGGACGAGGACGACCCGGCCGCGGCCTGGTCGCTCTCCCCCGCCGGAGCCGGCACCCGGGCCTCGCCGTTGGCCGGGCGCCGGGGAGTGGACGGCTGGAGCGCCGTCCCCCCTGTCGTACGGAACAGTTCGTCGGCCCCCGGCAGACTCACTCGGCGTGACACCGGGCGAGCACCTCCCTGGCGAGCTGGCGGTAGGCGGCGGCGCCGACGGAGTTGGAGGCGTACGTGGTGATCGGCTCACCGGCGACCGTGGTCTCCGGGAAGCGGACCGTGCGCCCGATGACCGTGTGGTAGACGTGGTCGTCGAACGCCTCGACGACCCGCGCGAGCACCTCACGGCTGTGCACGGTGCGCGAGTCGTACATCGTGGCCAGGATCCCGTCGAGCTCCAGCTCCGGGTTGAGCCGTTCCTGGACCTTCTCGATGGTCTCCGTCAGCAGCGCGACACCACGAAGGGCGAAGAACTCGCACTCCAGGGGCACTATCACCTTGTGCGCGGCCGTCAGGGCGTTCACCGTGAGCAGGCCGAGCGAGGGCTGACAGTCGATCACGATGTAGTCGTAGTCGGCCATGAGCGGCTTCAGGGCGCGTTGCAGCGTCGACTCGCGCGCGACCTCGGAGACCAGCTGGACCTCGGCGGCGGACAGGTCGATGTTGCTGGGCAGCAGGTCCATGTTGGGGACCGCCGTCTTCAGGAGCACCTCGTCGGCCGCCATGCCCCGCTCCATGAGCAGGTTGTAGACGGTGAGGTCGAGCTCCATCGGGTTGACACCGAGACCGACCGACAGCGCGCCCTGCGGGTCGAAGTCCACGAGCAGCACACGACGGCCGTACTCCGCGAGAGCGGCACCCAGGTTGATCGTCGACGTCGTCTTGCCGACGCCACCCTTCTGGTTGCACATCGCGATGATCGTCGCGGGGCCGTGACTGGTCAGCGGTCCCGGGATCGGGAAGTACGGCAGCGGGCGCCCGGTCGGGCCGATGCGCTCGCGGCGCTGGCGGGCAGCGTCGGGCGCGAGCGTGGCCGCGTACTCGGGATCGGGCTCGTACTCGGCGTCGGGGTCGTAGAAGTGCCCGTCGGGCAGTTCGTCGTAGTCGGCGAAGTGGTTGTGGGGCGCGCCACTTCCGTCGCCGGCCATGGCGTTCACGTGATGGCCATCCATGCTGTGGTGTGTCCGAGTCGCCTGCGGACTCTGGTGGGCTGCGAAGGTGCGCACCGCGACGGAGCCGACAGCCTCGAACCCCGCGGGGCCCTGGGCCCGTGCAGGCATTCCTGGTTGACCACCCCCGGGAGAAAATGTCGACTCATTCACAAGTCGTCTTACCTCCTTGGTGACCAGGAAACTTCTAGACAGGTCAGCGTGGCACCATGCCGACGGTTGGCGACTCTATGGCGTGTCGGGCGTCCGCAGCAACACAATCCGCCGTACCCGGCAGGATGTGTCGGCAATGAAACATCCCTCTGTCAAGGGCGTACGGCCGTCGCACGGTGGGTTTCACCGGTGTACGAATCGGTTCAAGGGTTACGTTCGAGGCGAGTTGACCTAGAGGTGCAAAGTGACCATACACACACCCGACCGGACCTTGTCGGGCAAGGTCCGGCCGGGTGCGCGCGGTTGACGACCTCTGTTGACGTATCGACCTTTACCAAAAGGAGACTTAACGTCGACGGTCAGCCGAGCAGCGTCTCGAGCTCCAGGTGCTCCAGGCCGTGCGCCTCGGCCACCTCGCGGTAAACGACCTTGCCGTCATGGGCGTTGAGGCCCTTGGCGAGCGCCGGGTCACGCCGCAGCGCCTCCACCCAGCCCCGGTCGGCGAGCTCGACGATGTAGGGCAGCGTGGCGTTGGTGAGCGCGTAGGTGGAGGTGTTGGGCACCGCGCCGGGCATGTTGGCGACGCAGTAGAAGACCGAGTCGTGGACCGGGAAGGTCGGCTCGGCGTGGGTGGTGGGGCGGGAGTCCTCGAAGCAGCCTCCCTGGTCGATCGCGATGTCGACAAGAACACTTCCCGGCTTCATGCGTGACACGAGCTCGTTGGTGACGAGCTTCGGGGCCTTGGCGCCCGGGATGAGCACGGCACCGATCACCAGGTCGGCCTCCAGGCAGGCCTTCTCCAGTTCGAAGGCGTTGGAGACCACCGTCTGGATCTTCGTACCGAAGACCTTGTCGGCCTCCTTGAGCTTGTTGATGTCCTTGTCGAGCAGGGTCACGTGGAAGCCCATGCCGATGGCGATCTGGGCGGCGTTCCAGCCGGACACCCCGCCGCCGATGACGACGGCCCGGCCGGCCAGCACCCCCGGAACACCGCCGGGCAGCACACCGCGGCCGCCGTTGGCGGCCATCAGGTGGTAGGCGCCGACCTGCGGGGCGAGGCGGCCCGCGACCTCGGACATGGGGGCGAGCAGCGGGAGCGCCCGGCTGGGCAGCTCGACCGTCTCGTATGCGATCGCGGTGGTGCCGGACTCGATGAGCGCGTCCGTGCACTCCTTGGAGGCGGCCAGGTGCAGGTAGGTGAAGAGCGTCTGGTCCTTGCGGAGGCGGTGGTACTCCTCGGCGATCGGCTCCTTGACCTTGAGCAGCAGGTCGGCCGTGGCCCACACCTCGTCGGCGGTGGCCAGGATCTCGGCACCGGCGGTGACGTACTCGCCGTCCGGGATGGAGGAGCCGACGCCGGCGCCCTGCTCGACGACGACCTGGTGGCCGTGGCGCACCAGCTCGTGCACACCGGCGGGGGTGATGGCCACCCGGAACTCGTTGTTCTTGACCTCGCGGGGGATGCCGACCTTCACGTCGATCACGGTCCTTGGCTCAGAGAATGTGGGGTCATTACCAGACATACCCAGGCATGCGAGGGCACACCGGGAGACACCGCAGGAGAAGGTGCGGCAGAGCCAGTCTAATGAAGGTGTTCCCGCTGTCTAGCCTTCTATTGCATCAATCTTCAGCGGATGCACTACGGATTTCGCAGGCGTTAGCGTCATGTTCCGGGTGATGGGGCTGCTCGGGCTCCGGCTCGGCCCTCGTTTCGGGCTCCGCCGCCTCCTCCTCCAGCAGCCGCTCGGCGGTGCCCCGGTGCAGCGAGGCGGCCGTCGGATCGCCGAGGTGCTCCAGCGTGTCGGCGAGCCGCAGATGGAGCGCGGCCTGGAGGCGGACGTCCTCGGCGCGGCGCGCCCACTCCGCCGCCTCCTGGCAGGTGCGCAACGACTCCTCGGGCCGTCCGGCGTACTCCTGGACGCGCGCCAGTTCGCTCAACGCCCGCGCGTGGGCGGCCACATCGCCGTTCTTGCGGTGCCCGGCGACCGCGGCCCGCCAGTTCCGCTGCGCCTCGCCGTACCGGCCCGCGAAGGTGTGGGCGGCCGCGATACGGCCGTACAGCCGGGCGGCGTCCGCCCGCTCGTCCCGGGCCAGCCGCTGGGCGAGGGCCCGGCCGAACCAGTCGGCGGCCCGGTCGTAGTCCCCGAGCTCCAGATGGGCGCCGCCTACGGATTCCATCGCGCGTCCGGTCGCGTACGGGTCGTTCGCCTCCCGTCCGGCGTCCAGTGCCGCCCGGTAACGCGCCAGCGCCTCCGTCGTACGGCCGGTCCGGGCGTCCAGGTCGGCCAGGTTCAGCAGGGCGGCGGCCCGCTCCCGGGGCAGGTGGCGGCGCTCGGCCACGTCGAGGACCAGGCCGTGGATGCCGTACAGGTCGGGCGCTGCGGCCCGGGTGCCGAAGTGGGCGACCATGGCCCGCACGAGCTGGGACATCAGACGTCGGGCGAGGGTGTCCAGCTCCCCGTCGCCGACCGCGTGGCGGGCCGCGGCGAGCAGGGCGGGCCTGCGCAGGGTCAGCCAGTCGGCGGCCGCCCGGGGGCTGGGGAAGCGCAGGGTGCGGGGCATCCCCTGGAGCTTCTCGCGGAGCTCGGGGTTGTCGGTCTCGGTGATGGCCCGGCAGGACTGCAGCAACCGTACGGTCCGCTCCAGCATGCGGGCGCGGGCCAGCTGGAGCTCGGCGGGGCGGTCGCGGGTCTCGGCGAGCGCCTTCAGCAGGGGGTGCAGGCATCCGGGGACCTCGTACTGCGGCAGCGGGGAGTCCGCCGCGTGCAGCAGGCCGAGGGCGACGAAGTCGTCCAGGGTGGCGCGGGCGTCGCTCACCGAGCAGCCCGCGAGCGCGGACGCGGTGTGCGGGTCGACCAGGCCGGCCGGGGCGAGCGCGAGCAGCCGCAGCATCCGGGCGGCGGCACCCGGCAGGGAGGCGTGGACGAGCCCCAGGATCCGGCCGAGCGGGCTGCCCTCGTCGCTCACGGCGTGCAGTTGCTTGGCGAGGTCGGCGACGGCTGCCTGGGGGCGCGCGGCGAGCCAGCCGCCGGCCAGCATCAGCGCGGCGGGCTGGCCCTGGCACGCCTCGGCCAGGCCCTCGGCCGCCCGGGGGTCGACGGTGATGCGGACCGCCCCGGTGTGCCGGGACAGCAGCTCCACCGCCGACTTGGTGTCGAGGCCGCCCAGGGTGCAGGGTCGGACGTCCGCGATCCCGGTCAGCGGACCTCCGGAGACCGCGACGACCAGGCATTCCGGGGTGTCCGGCAGCAGGGCGTCGACCTGTTCGGCGGTGGCCGCGTCATCCAGCAGGAGCAGCGCCCGGCGGTCGGCGAGGGCGTCCCGCAGCGCCGCCGTGAGGTCGTCCTCGGCGGCACCGGCGGGGGCCGGCACGTCCAGGGCGGAGAGCAGGTCGCGGGCGGCGCGTTCGACGGGGACGGGGGTGCCGTCCGGCTCGCCGAGCCGGGCCCGCAGCACGCCGTCGCGGTAACGGTCAGCGACCTGCCGGACCAGCTCCCCGGCGAGGGCGGTACGCCCCGAACCGGGCCGGCCCGCGATGAGGAGCACCCGCGCGCGCGGGGTCTTGCGGCCGGAGAGGGTGTCCAGCCCGGCCCGTTCGATGTCGGCCCGCAGTTCCTTCAATTCCCGTGTGCGGCCGAGGAATTGGCCTTCCGCAGAAGCCTGTGCCGACAGCTGTACGCCGCCTGCGTCCACCGCCTGGTCCGTCACGGGCCACACTCCCGTCCCACCGCACGCGCAAGCCCGCCGGGACTCCGGTTCGGGCGTTTCCAGAGCCTAGTTCACGCTCTGCTACGTTCCGGGCGGAGCGCGGCGGACACGTCCCCTGATCGGATCAACCGATCGTCACATCGGAAGTTCGGGGGTGTGCGCGGGTGTGCCGGAGGTCTGCGGAGGGCGGGGTCGCGTTCAGGACTCGAAGGGACGCGCCGGCCACGGCGCCTCCGCCGGGCGCAGTGCGTCGAGCCCGTCGCCACCTCGCGCGGCGACCAGCGACAGCACGCCCACGACGAGGCAGTTGTTGTGCAGTTCGCCCGCGAGCACGGCCCGGACGAGCTCGTCGGCCGGCACGCGCGCGTGCTCCATGTCGGCCTCCTCGTCCTCCACCTCGAAGCGCTTCCCCTCGGCGTCGGACAGGCCGCGGGCCAGGAAGATCCGCACCGCCTCGTCACAGCCGCCGGCGGTGGTGTACACGTCGGTGAGGACCCGCCAGTCCTCGGCCTTGACGTGCGCCTCCTCGTACAGCTCGCGCTGGGCGGCGTGCAGCGGGTTCTCACCCGGCACGTCGAGCAGACCGGCCGGGATCTCCCACAGCTTCTGCCGCACGGGGTGGCGGTACTGCTTGATGAGCAGGACGCGGTCCTCGTCGTCGAGCGCGAGCACGGCCACCGAGCCGGGGTGGACCTGGTAGTCGCGTCGCACCACCGAGCCGTTGGGCATGACCACCTCGTCCGTGCGGACGGAGGTCTTGTTGCCCACGAAAGGGGTCTCCGTCGCCCGGATCTCCCACTCCTCGGGGGTGTCCTTGATCGTCATGCCCTGTCCTTCCAGACGTACAGAAGTCACGTGCGGAGAAAAAACCGGGGCGCCACCTTTTGAAGGTATGCACCCCGGCCACCGTACAACTGGTGTGTTACTTGGAATTCTCCCGCGCCTCGACCGTCCGCTCGACCGCCGCCTTCACCAGGCCGGCGAACAGCGGGTGCGGACGCGTCGGGCGCGAACGCAGCTCCGGGTGCGCCTGGGTGGCGACCAGGTAGGGGTGGACGTCACGCGGGTACTCGACGTACTCGACGAGCTTGCCGTCCGGCGAGGTGCCGGAGAACAGGATGCCCGCCTTCTTCTCCAGCTCCGCGCGGTAGGCGTTGTTCACCTCGTAACGGTGCCGGTGCCGCTCCTCGACGTACTCCTTGCCGTCGTACACCTCGCGCACGATGGAGCCCTCGGCGAGCTTGGCCGGGTACATGCCCAGGCGCATGGTGCCGCCCATGTCGCCCTCGCCGGCCACGATGTCGAGCTGCTCGGCCATGGTGGAGATGACCGGGTGGCCGGTGGCCGCGTCGAACTCGGTGGAGTTGGCGTCGGGGATGTCGGCCAGGTTGCGCGCGGCCTCGATCACGATGCACTGCAGCCCCAGACACAGGCCCAGCAGCGGGATCCGGTTCTCGCGGGCGTAGCGGATGGCGCCGACCTTGCCGAGCACGCCGCGGTCGCCGAAGCCGCCCGGGATGCAGATGCCGTCGACGTCACCGAGCTGCTGGGCGGCACCGGCCTGGGTCTTGCAGTCGTCCGAGGTGACCCACTTGATCTTCACGCGGGCCTTGTTGGCGAACCCGCCGGCACGCAATGCCTCGGTGACCGAGAGGTAGGCGTCGGGCAGGTCGATGTACTTGCCGACCAGAGCGAGGGTGATCTCGTGGTCGGGGTTGTGGACGCGGTCGAGCAGGTCGTCCCAGGTCGTCCAGTCCACGTCGCGGAAGGCCAGGTCCAGCTTGCGGACGACGTAGGCGTCCAGGCCCTCGCCGTGCACGGTCTTGGGGATGTCGTAGATCGAGCGGGCGTCGGGGCAGGCCACCACGGCGGCCTCGTCGACGTCGCACATCAGCGAGATCTTGCGCTTGATCGCGGTCGGCACCTCGCGATCGCAGCGCAGCACGATCGCGTCCGGCTGGATACCGATGTTGCGCAGGGCCGCAACCGAGTGCTGGGTCGGCTTCGTCTTCAGCTCCCCCGAGGGGCCGATGTACGGCAGGAGCGAGATGTGCACCACGAAGACGTTGTCCCGGCCGACCTCATGACGGACCTGACGCACGGTCTCCAGGAACGGCAGCGACTCGATGTCGCCGACCGTGCCGCCGACCTCGGTGATCACGACGTCGACCTCGTCCGTCGCCATACGGCGGATGCGGTGCTTGATCTCGTTGGTGATGTGCGGGATGACCTGGACGGTGTCGCCCAGGTACTCGCCACGCCGCTCCTTGGCGATCACCGTGGAGTAGATCTGGCCCGTGGTGACGTTGGCGGAGCCGTCCAGGTCGCGGTCGAGGAAACGCTCGTAGTGGCCGATGTCCAGGTCGGTCTCGGCACCGTCGTTGGTGACGAACACCTCACCGTGCTGGAAGGGGTTCATCGTGCCGGGGTCGACGTTGAGGTACGGGTCGAGCTTCTGCATCACGACGCGCAGGCCCCGGGCCTTGAGCAGCATGCCGAGGCTGGAGGCGGTCAGGCCCTTGCCGAGCGAGGAGGCGACACCCCCGGTGACGAAGATGTGCTTGGTCGTCGTGGCTGTGCTGTTTCGGAAAGCAGCGGGCGGCATGGCCAAGAGGGGGCTCCCGTGGTCGCGGTCTGGAGGTGCGGTGCGGCTGCCGACCCGGGAGAGTCCGGGGGTGCCGTCGCTGCGGTTCGGGGGTTTCGTGCCCACCGGTCCACGGGCTACCAGGGTATCAGCGACCGGGCGAGATGGCTTCCGGCCACGCTCCGCACACAGGTCGGCACAGACCCGCACCGACCCCCGCGTATCCCACCGTCCGCTCACTCGTTCGGACCGGTCGTGTTCTGGGGGAGCGGCAGCCAGATCATCTGGGTGCGTCGTATCCTGCTCGGACACTCGCTGCCGAGCCCGCCGGCAACACGGCACCACCCCCGCCCGTAAGCACCGGAACAACGAGAGCTCGTCAGATCGTTGAGCAACAGTTGTCGTTTTGCCTCACAGCGGCACGACTGTTTTGATTCACCGCTCAACGACGTATGACAACAACCACCCCTTGACCGCACTAGCGACAGCCCCCTTGCGGGGTGACGTGGCCGTTCGACTGGAGTTGCACGTGGCCGGGCGCATCGAAGACTACGCACTCATCGGAGACATGCAGACCGCTGCCCTGGTCTGCCGGGACGGCACGGTGGACTGGCTGTGCCTGCCCCGCTTCGACTCGCATGCCATCTTCGCCGGTCTGCTGGGCACCGAGGAACATGGCTTCTGGCGCCTGGGTCCCGCGCACGCGGCCGACGCCGAACCGCCCACCGCGACCCGGCGCACCTACCGCGGCGACTCGCTGATCCTGGAGTCCGAGTGGGACACCCCGCGCGGCACGGTCCGGGTGACCGACTTCATGCCGCCGCGTGACGGTGCCCCCCAGCTGATCCGGATCGTGGAGGGCGTCTCGGGCCGCGTCCCGATGCGCTCGGCGCTGCGGATGCGTTTCTCGTACGGCCGGGTCGTCCCGTGGGTGCACCGGCACGAGGGGCGGACGGTGGCCGTCGCGGGCCCCGACTCCGTGTGGTTCGACACATCCGCCGAGACCTACGGCAAGTCGCTGACGACGTACTCGGACTTCACCGTCGCCCCGGGGGAGCGCATCGCGTTCACCATCTCCTGGGAGCCCTCGCACAAGCAGCCGCCGCCGCTGCCGGAGCCGGAGCAGTCGCTGGAGGCCACCGAGGACTTCTGGCGGGACTGGGTCGAGCACTGTACGTACCACGGCCCCTACCGCGAGGCCGTGATCCGCTCGCTGATCACCCTGAAGGCGCTGACGTACGCCCCGACGGGCGGCATCGTCGCCGCCCCCACCACCTCCCTGCCGGAGGAGATCGGCGGCGTCCGCAACTGGGACTACCGCTACACCTGGCTGCGGGACGCGGCCATCACCCTGTCCTCGCTGCTGCGCACCGGCTACCGCGAGGAGGCCCGCGCCTGGCGCGAGTGGCTCCTGCGGGCCGTCGCCGGCGACCCGGAGAACCTGCAGATCATGTACGGCATCGCCGGCGAGCGGGAGCTGGGCGAGGCGGAGCTGGACTGGCTGCCGGGATACGAGAACTCCGGCCCGGTCCGGGTCGGCAACGGCGCCGCGCACCAGCTCCAGCTGGACGTGTACGGCGAGGTCACCGAGGCCCTCCACCTGGCCCACATGACGGGCCTGGCCCGCAACGACTACGCCTCCCTGCTCCAGCTCAAGCTGATCCGCTACCTGGAGCAGCACTGGGACGAGCCGGACGAGGGCATCTGGGAGGTGCGCGGCCCGCGCCGCCACTTCGTGCACTCCAAGGTGATGGCCTGGGTCGCGGTCGACCGCACCATCAAGCTGATCGAGTCCGGTGACGCGGACGGCCCGCTGGAGAAGTGGCGCGAACTGCGCGACGACATCCACCGGGACGTGTGCGAGAAGGGCTACGACAAGGAGCGCAACACCTTCACGCAGTCGTACGGCTCCAAGGAGCTGGACGCCTCCCTGCTGCTGATCCCGCAGATGGGCTTCCTGCCCCCGGACGACAAGCGCGTGATCGGCACGATCGAGGCGATCCAGCGCGAACTGTCCACGGAGGACGGCTTCATCCTGCGCTACCCGACCTCGGGCGGCGACGAGGGCGTCGACGGCCTGCCCGGCGACGAGGGCGCCTTCCTCGCCTGCTCGTTCTGGATGGCCGACGACCTGGCGATGATCGGCCGCGTGGACGAGGCCCGGAAGCTGTTCGAGAAGCTCCTGGCGCTGCGCAACGACCTCGGTCTGCTCGCCGAGGAGTGGGATCCCCGTCTCAAGCGCCAGGTCGGCAACTTCCCCCAGGCCTTCAGCCACGTGCCCCTCATCGACACGGCCCTGCGGCTGACGGCGTCGGGGGCGTACGGGGGCTGAGTGCCGCGCTCCCGGAGGAGGTGGGCGCTTCCGACGGGAGTTCCCGGTGGGCGCTCACCACGCCCGGGGGCCGGTGGGGACGTGAGCGGCGACCTCACGGCCTCCGTCACACCTTCCGCGTCGACCACACCCTCAGGCCGGCCTGAGGGCCGTCAGCGTGCGTTCCCCCGCCGGATCGGCGGCCGTGGCCGGCGTCAGGGCGACGCGTCGAGCCCGGCCTCGGCGTAGGCCGCGATGCGGACGCGAACGGTGACCCGAGGCCGCCCACGAGGCCGACCGTGCCGGCGGCCTCCGGCGGGAGCGCGCACCAGGGCCTCCCGGTCGGCGCCGCCCGCCGCCGGCTCCACCGCCGCACCGGGGCCCGCCGCGGTGAACATGGCGCGCGGTGAGATTCCCCGCGATGCTGTCCGGCGCCGGCGCCGGCGCCGGTGCCGGTGCCGGCGCCAGCGACTCCGGCCGACGGCCGCGGGCAGTCCGAAGGAGTCCACGTCGGCCCCTCACCGGCCCACACCTCGCAGTACCCGAGCCGGTCGGCGAGCACCGCCGTCCGCAACGGCTCGTCGACCGGGCCGTCGTCCTCCCGCCCCACGGCGACCACACTGATGGCCATGCCGCGCCGCTCCCGACCGCACCTGTCCCCACGCGGAGCGGGCATCGGCGTTCGCGGATGTCACCGCCGCGCGCACGCGGGTAGCGTCCGGCTCATGAACGGCGGCAGTGGCAGCGAGACGCGCGATGGAATGCGCGGCGGAAGCGGCGGTACGGACAGCGAGACGCGCGGCGGTACGGAAAGCGCCGCGGCCGGCGGCGCGGACGGCGGATCCGGCACGCACGAGGCCGGGATCACCGTGCGGCGGGCGCTGGAGCTGCCCGGGCTGCGCAGCGGGCTGCCGGAGGTGCTGGCCGGCGCCGACCGGCTGCGGCGGACCGTCCGCTGGGTGCACGCGGGCGAGGTACCCCACATCGCCTCGCTGCTCAAGGGCGGCGAACTGCTGCTGACCACGGGTTACGGCCTCGGCACCCGCCCCGCCGACCAGCGCGCGTTCGTGCGCACCCTGGCCGAGCGCGGCATCGCGGCCCTGGTCGTCGAACTCGGCCCGCGCTTCACCCGCCTGCCCGCCGCGCTCGTCGACACGGCCCGCGCCACCGGCCTGCCCCTGGTCCAGCTGCACCGCGAGGTGCCGTTCGTCACGGTCACCGAGGAGATCCACACCGAGATCGTCAACGGCCACTACGCCCTGCTCCAGCGGGCGGAGGAGGTGCACCGCCGCTGTACGGAGGCGCTGCTGGGCGGCGGCGGAGTGCCGCAGGTCCTCGGCATCCTGGCCGACTTCAGCGGCAACCCGGTCTTCCTGGAGACACCGGACGGCCGGCTCCTGTACGCCGCCGGGGCGGGCCCCGAGGGCGCGGATCCGCTCCAGGTGTGGGAGGGGCTGCGCGGGCAGCACAAGGACGCCCCGCCGGCCGGCGCGGTCCTGGTGGACGTGCCCGGTGGCGGGCCGGGCACGGGGGCGGTGCGGGCCCGGCTGGTCCTGCTGCCCGTACGCGCGCCTCTCACGCCGGTGCACCGGATGGCCGCCGAGCGGGCCGCCGGCATCCTGGCCGTGGTCCTGATGCAGGCCCGTCAGGAGGAGGAGCTGGCGGCGCGGGGCCGGGGGGACTTCCTGACCGACCTCGCCGAGGGCCGGATCGCCGCGCAGGACGCGCCCGCGCAGGCGCGCGTGCTGGGCTTCAAGCCGGGGGACAGCCCGCTGCTGCCGGTGGTGATGCACCTCGGGGACGGCCTCTCCCCCGCCGGGGGCGGCTGGGCGGTCCTGGCGCGCGCGGTCGCGGAGGAGCTGGCGTCGGTGGGCGTGCCGGTCCTGTTGGGCGTACGGCCGGTCGAAGGACGGGTCCCGTTGCTCCTGGGCCTGCGGGCGGAGCCGGAGCGGTCCGCCGTGGCGGACCGGGTCGCGGCGGCGCTGCGGGCGGGGGTGGAGCGGGCCGGGCTGCGGCGGCCGGGGGCGCGGCCGCCGGTGGTGGTGGTCGGGGTGGCCGGCGGATGGGCGGCGGCCTCGGCGGGCCTCAGACACGCGGCACAGACCGCGACGGCGGCCCAGGGCCTGTCCGACCGCCCCTGGTACGACGCCCGCCGCCTGGACATCGACCTGCTGCTGTGGCGGCTGCGCGACGACCCTGACCTGGCCGCGTTCGTGGACCGTGCGATCGGCCCGGTCCGGGACCACGACAGCCGATCCAGACCGCCGCTGCTGCCCACCCTGGAGACCTACCTGGCGCACGCGGGCCGCAAGGCGGAGACGGCCCGCGAACTGCACCTCAACCGGCAGACGCTGTACAACCGCCTGGCCCGTATCGGGGAGTTGCTCGGCACGGACCTCGACGACCCGCAGACAGTCCTGGCGTTGAGCCTGGCCCTGCGCGCACGCCGGCTCGTCCCGTAGCCCGGGCTCGGATCGACGGTCCTGGCGCTGAGTCCGGCCCCGCGGGGCCCGCCCGGTCGTCCCACGGCCCGGCGCTCGTCAGATGAACGGCCGCGGCTGGGTCAACTCGTCGTAGACGCTGAGGACCTGGGCGACGGTCTCGTCCTCGGTCGGCCAAGTGGCCGCCTGCCGGACGCCCTTGTCCCTGAGCGCCTCCTGACGTCCGGGGTCACCGAGCAGCCGTACGACCGCGTCGGCGAAGGCCTCGGCGTCACCGGGAGGGACGAGTTCGGCCGCGTCACCGACGAGTTCGGGGATGCCGCCGGAGTCGGTGGCGACGAGCGGCACACGCGCGTGCAGGGCTTCCTGGGCCAGGACGGACCGCGCCTCCCCGCTGCTCGGCAGCAGGGCGAGGTCGGCGGCGGCGAGCAGGTCGGCGATGTCGTCCCGGCGCCCGACGAGCCGGACCGGCAGCCCCTCCTCCTCGATCCGCTGCTGCAACGCGGCGCGCAGCGGGCCCTCCCCCGCGATCACCACCAGCGGCACCGGGTCGAGCCGGCGCCACGCGCGCGCGGCGTCCAGCAGCGTGTCGTAGCCCCGCGGGCGGTCGAGCGAGCCGACCGCCATCAGCAACGGGCGCCCGGTGGAACCGAGTTCGGCCCGGACCTTGGGCCGCAGCCGGTCCGGGTCCTCCGGCTCGGCGGCCGGGGTCCTGCGAGCGCCGGGCAGCGCGACGGCGGCCAGCCGCGCGTCCCGCGCGCCCGTGCGACGGGCCCGGTCCACGAGCGCGGAGGTGGTGCCGAGCACCACGGTGGCGGCCTTCACCACCCGCCGCTCCAGCAGGCGCAGGAAGTGGGCCCGCGCCCCCTCGGCGTGCGCGCGGTCGTGCCAGGTGACGATGAGCGGGGTGCGCCGCCCGCTGAGCGCGAGCACGGCCCGGAAGGAGGCGTGCAGTCCGTGCGCGTGCACCAGGTCGGCGGTCGTGCACGCCTGCCGCAGCACGGCCACGGAGGCCGGATCGCTGCTGCGCGGCACGTGCACGTGTTCGGCGCCGGCGCCCGTGAAGTCATAGGTGTGATCGGCCTCGACGGGGGCGCACACGGTGACCCGCACGCCCCGCGCCACCAGCCCCGAGGTCAGGGAGCGCACGTGCGCGCTGCTGCCGGCGTGGCCTCCGCCGAGCACCTGCACGGTGCGCAGCGGCGACTGGCCGAGCGGTGAGTGGCTGCTCACGGGGGTCACGTGGCCGGGGCTCCTGGTTCGGCGTCGGGCGGTCACGAGGAAACGTACAGAAGGTATCGAGCGGAGGGGGGTGTACCGCGCGCTTCCTACGCGTACTGCGTTCTCCGCCAAGGATGCCAGTACGTACGGGTGTTCCGGGAACCACGTCCACCGGACAGCCCGGCGCTTCGGCGCACGGCATCACTCACACGAGTGAGGACAGGGCATTCCGTACGAAATCCCGTCGCACGCGTCGACCGGACCGCCCCTGCCTCACCGTCCCACGCATCGCGACCGGACCACGCCCGCCTCACGCCCGTCGCAACGGATCGACCGGGACCACCCGCGCCTCACCCGTCGCAACGCATCGGTCGGACCGCCCCTGCCTCACCAAGCGTTCGCACGCATCGGTCGGACCGCCCCTGCCTCACCAAGCGTTCGCACGCATCGGTCGGACCGACCTTGCCTCCCGCGCGCCCACCGAACGCGCCGCCCCACTCACCTTGTCCCCGTGCACAGCCGCGACGACGAGCGCGGCGGCGTGCGCGAGCAGCCCGCTCCGCCCGGTGCCACAGCCATCCGCCCTGGCGGACGCTCCAGCCGCCCGGTCTAGCCGTCCGCCCTGGCCGTCGCCAGCAGTTCCTCCGCGTGTGCGCGGGCCGTCTCCGAGTCCTCCTGGCCGGCCAGCATCCGGGACAGTTCCCGGATGCGGTCCTCGCCCTCCAGCACCTTCACACCGGACCGCGTCACCGAACCGTCATGGGTCTTCTCCACCAGCAACTGCCGGTCGGCGAAGGCGGCCACCTGGGGCAGATGGGTCACGACGACGACCTGCGCGGTCTTCGCGAGCCGGGCCAGCCGCCGCCCGATCTCCACCGCGGCCTTGCCGCCGACTCCGGCGTCGACCTCGTCGAAGAGGTACGTGGGCACCGGGTCCGTGCCCGCGAACACCACCTCGACGGCCAGCATCACGCGGGACAGCTCACCTCCGGACGCGCCCTTGGCGATGGGCCGGGGCGGCGCCCCCGGATGCGGCGCCAGCAGCAGCTCGACCTCGTCGACGCCGGCCGGCCCGTACGCGACGGCCCGCCCGTCGACCTCGACGCCCTCGGGGTCCTCGGTCTGCCGGATGTCGAAGGACACGCGCGCGTGCGGCATCGCCAGTGAGGCCAGTTCGGCGGTCACGGCGGCCGCGAACCGTTCGGCGGCCTCCGTCCGCGCGTCGGTCAACGCCTGCGCCAGCCCGCCCAGTTCCACCCGCAGCGCGTCCCGTTCGGCGGTCAGCTCGTCGATCCGCTCGTCGTCGCCGTCGAGTTCGGTGAGCCGCGCGGCACTCCGCTCGGCCCACTCCAGCACCGAGGCGACGTCCTCGCCGTACTTCCGCGTCAGCGCGGTCAGCGCGGCCCGCCGCTCCTCGACGGCCGCCAGCCGCAGCGGATCGGCGTCCAGGTCGTCGGCGTACCCGGCGAGCTCCCCGGACACGTCGCCCAGCAGGATCCCGATCTCCCCGATCCGGTCGGCGAGGGCGGCCAGCTCCGGATCGTGCGACCGCACAGCGTCCAGGGCCCGCGCCGCGCCCGCCACGAGGGTCGCCGCGTCGATGCCCTCGGGATCCTCCGGGTTGCCCGCCAGCGCCGCGTGAGCGGCCGTGGCGGCCGACGACAGTGCCTCCGCGTGCCCGAGCCGCTCCGCCTCCTCCGCCAGTTCCACGTCCTCACCGGCGCGCGGCTCGACGCCGGCGATCTCGTCGAGGCCGAAGCGGAGCATGTCGGCTTCCTGAGCCCGCTCCCGCGCGCGGGTGGTGATCTCCTCCAGCTCGACGGACACGGCCCGCAGCCGCCGGTAGGCCTCGGTGTACTTGGCCAGCGGCACGGCGACGGCGCCCCCCGCGTACCGGTCGAGCGCCTGCCGCTGCCGGGACAGCTTCAGCAGCCCCTGCTGGTCGGTCTGCCCGTGCACGGCCACCAGGTCGTCGGCGAGCTCGGCGAGCAGTCCCACCGGGACACTGCGCCCGCCCAGGTGCGCCCGGGACCGCCCCTCGGCGGAAACGGTACGGCTGATCAGCAGCGTCCCGTCGTCGAGCTCGGCCCCGGCCTCCTCGGCCCGCACGACGGCCGAGTCGCCCGCGGACACACTGATCCGCCCCTCCACGACCGCGCTCTTCGCTCCGATCCGCACGAGCGCCGCGTCGGCCCGTCCGCCCAGCAGCAGGCCCAGGCTGGTGACCACCATGGTCTTGCCCGCACCCGTCTCACCCGTGACCGCGGTGAACCCCGGCGACAGCTCGACGACCGCGTCGTCGATGACTCCGAGCGACCGTATCCGCATCTCTTCCAGCACGATGAAGACCTTACGAGGTCCGGGGCGGGGAGTGCGACGCCCCCCGGCCCGGTCGTGTGAAGGCGCAGGTGACCCCTGTGCGGGGACCGCACGTGTCACCCGGGCGAGTGGACGTCCCCAGAGGCGCGGGCGACCGCGCGACCAGCTCCGGACGACCCGCGGCCGTGGCGCGCTCCGGCGCCACCGGCACGTCCGGCACCCCGGTCCCCCCGCGATCCGCTAGTGCGGCGCGCCCCGCCACCCGGACACCGGCAGCGCGAACTTCGCCACCAGCCGGTCCGTGAACGAGGCGTGATGCAGCCGGGCCAGCCGCACCGGCACGGCCCCCCGCCGCACCTCCACCCGCGCCCCCGGCGGAAGCTCCACCGTCCGCCGGCCGTCGCACCACAGCACACCCGGCGGGATGTGCGGCAGGACCTCCACCGCCAGCACGGAGTCCGGCGAGGTCACCAGCGGCTTGGCGAACAGCGCGTGCGCGCTGATGGGCACCATCAGCAACGCCTCGACCTCGGGCCACACCACGGGCCCGCCCGCCGAGAACGCGTACGCCGTGGACCCGGTCGGCGTGGACAGCACGATCCCGTCGCACCCGAACCCCGTGACCGGCCGCCCGTCGATCTCGAGGACGACCTCCAGCAGCTTCTCCGCGGAGACCTTCTGGACGGCCGCCTCGTTCAGCGCCCAGTCCGTGTGCACGATGTCCCCGTTGCGGTGCACGACGACATCGACGGTCATCCGCTCCTCGACCTCGTACGCCTTCGTCGCCACCCGCTCGACGACCTTGTCGAGATCGTCCCGCTCGGCCTCCGCGAGAAAGCCGACCCGTCCGAGGTTGACGCCGAGCATCGGCACCCCGGACGCACGGGCGAACTCGGCGCCGCGCAGCAGCGTCCCGTCACCGCCCAGCACGATCAGCAGCTCGCACCCGTCGAGACACTGCGGAGTGGCCTCCTTGACCAGCTCCACCTCCCCCGGCAGCGGCAGGTCACGCGCCTCCGCCTCCAGGACGCGGACGCCGATGCCCTCGCGCAGCAGCCCCTTCACCACCAGCTCCGCGCTGCGGATCGCCGCGGGCCGCCCGGTGTGGGCGAGCAGGAAAACAGTACGAGCTCGGTTCTGGCTCAACACGGCCCCTCCGCCACTGCACGGTCAACGTCGGCCGGGTCCAGTTCGGGTGCCCCCGACCTCAGCCACAGAAAATACTCGACATTCCCGGACGGCCCGGGCAGCGGACTGGCGGTGACACCCTTCACACCGAGCCCCAGTTCCCAGGCCCGCCCCGCCACCGCGCGCACCGACTCGGCGCGCAGCTGCGGACTCCGTACGACTCCCCCACTGCCCAGCCGCTCCTTACCCACCTCGAACTGCGGCTTGACCATCATCACCAGATCGGCGTCCGGTCTCACGCACCGCACCAGGGCGGGCAGTACCAGGCCGAGCGGGATGAAGGACAGATCCCCCACGACAAGATCCACAGGCTTCCCATCGATCACTTCGAGCGTCAACTCGCGTACGTTCGTACGGTCCTTGACGGTGACGCGTTCATCGCTCCGGAGAGACCAGGCGAGTTGTCCGTATCCGACGTCCACGGCGACGACGTGCGCGGCCCCGGCCCGCAGCAGAACGTCCGTGAAACCGCCGGTCGAAGCGCCGGCGTCCAGCGCCCGACGCCCCTCGACGACCAGTCCGTCCGGGACGAACGCCGCCAGCGCGCCGGCCAGCTTGTGGCCGCCCCGCGACACGTAGTCGGGGTCGCTGTCGTCGGCCGAGACCACGATCGCCGCGGCCGTCTCCACCTGCGTGGCCGGCTTGGTCGCTACGGTCTTCCCGACGCTGACCCGCCCGGCGGCGATCAGCTGGCCGGCGTGTTCACGCGAGCGCGCGAGCTTGCGGCGGACCAGTTCCGCGTCGAGACGGCGACGTGCGACTCCTGCCACGTTCGGTTCAGCTCCTACTGCGGTACGTCGATGGGGGCGCCGGAGGTCCCGGGCGGGCGTCGAGCGCGGTGAGCGCGTCACGCAGCCCCCGGTGTACATCCTCGTACACCTCCAGGTGTCCGTCCGTGGCGAGGTGATCGGCGTCACCGAGCCGCGCCAGCTGGGCGTCCACCTCAGTGTTGCCGGTGGGGGTGCGGGGCACGTGCAGCGGGGCGGGCCCGGCGGGGCCGTACTCCGGCCCGGTCGGCACGTGCTCCGGTTCCACGGGCGTGTACGGCGGGCGGGGCGCGTCCGCCGGCGGGCCTTCCGCTTCCGCCCGGGCCTGAGCCTCGGGCACAGAGTCGCTCATGCCCCGACGCTACCCCGAAGCCCTGGGGTACGGTCGATCGCGATGGCCACGATCGAGGAGTGCCGCGCCGCACTCGAGAAGCTCTCGGACACCATGCAGTCCGCCGAGGGGGACGTCCGCGCCGCCGCGGCCCTCGACCGCTCGGTGAGCTGCTACATCACCGACCTGGACGTCACCTTCGTCGGCCGGCTCACCGGCGGCCGGATCCGGGTGGCCGACACGGTCCAGGGACCGCCGCCGGAGAGGGCGGAGATCAGACTCGCCCTGGCGGGCGACGACCTGGTGGCCCTGGTGAACGGCGAGCTGAACTTCGCGAAGGCCTGGGGATCGGGCCGGGTGAGGCTGGAAGCGGGCCTGCGGGACCTGCTCCGCCTCAGGAAGCTTCTGTAGCGACGGCCTTCGCCTCCGCCACCAAGTCCTTCGCCGTCACGCCCTTCGCCGCCGCGGCCGTCGTCGCGTCCGCCGCCGCCTTCGCGTCCGTACGCGCCTTGCGCGCCGCCGGCACCACCAGCGGTGTCCCCGTCTCCGGGTCGTCGATGACCTGGCAGCGCAGCCCGAAGACCTCCTCGACCAGCTCGGCCGTGACGATGTCGTTGGGCGCGCCCTCGGCGATCACCGCGCCGCCCTTCAGGGCGATGAGATGCGTGGCGTACCGGGCGGCGTGATTGAGGTCGTGCAGGACGGCGACCAGTGTGCGCCCCTGCTCCTCGTGCAGCTCGGCGCACAGATCGAGCACGTCGATCTGGTGCTGGATGTCCAGATAGGTCGTCGGCTCGTCGAGCAGCAGCAGCGGCGTCTGCTGGGCGAGCGCCATCGCGATCCACACCCGCTGCCGCTGACCGCCGGACAGCTCGTCGACATAGCGGTCGGCGAGTTCGGCCACACCCGTCTGCGTCATCGACTCCTGGACGACCCGCTCGTCCTCGGTCGACCACTGCCGCAGGATGCCCTGGTGCGGATAGCGGCCCCGGCCGACCAGGTCGGCCACGGTGATCCCGTCGGGCGCGATCGACGACTGCGGCAGCAGTCCCAGGGTGCGCGCGACCTTCTTCGCCGGCATCGACTGGATGACCTGCCCGTCGAGCAGCACCCGGCCCTGGTTCGGCTTGAGCATCCGTGACAGGGCCCGCAGGAGCGTGGACTTGCCGCACGCGTTCGGGCCGACGATCACGGTGAACGAGTTGTCGGGTATCTCCACCGACAACTGCTCGGCGATGACCCGCTGGTCGTAGGCGAGGGTCACGTTCTCGGCGGACAGGCGGTTCACAGTGCTCCTTCGGTTGTTCAGCCCGGTGCCGGCGCTGCTGTCGACGCTCATATCCGGCCCGCCTTGCGCTCGATGACCAGCAGCCACAGCAGGTAGACACCGCCGAGTACGCCGGTCACCACGCCCACGGGCAGCTGACCGGCCCCGAAGGCGCGCTGCGAGACCCAGTCGGCGGTGACCAGCAGGGTGGCGCCCATGCACAGGGACGGCACCAGGTTCGGCCCCGGCGAGCGGGTCAGGCGGCGGGCCAGCTGCGGCGCGGTGAGCGCCACGAAACTGATGGGGCCGGCGGCCGCCGTGGCGGTCGCGGTGAGCAGCACGGCGGCCACCAGGAGCAGCATCCGTACGCGTTCGACGCGCACCCCGAGGGCGTACGAGACGTCGTCGCCCATCTCCATCATCCGCAGCCCGCGCGCGTTGGCGAGGACGAGCGGTACGAGCACGAGGCACAGCCCGAGCAGCGGCCACACCTGGGCCCAGTCACGGCCGTCGAGCGACCCGGTGATCCAGACGACGGCGCGGGCCGCGTCGGTGAGGTCGGACATCGTCAGCAGGTAGTTGTTGAGCGCGGTGAGGATCGCGGACACACCGATGCCGACCAGCACCAGCCGATAGCCGTGCACGCCCCGCTTCCAGGCGAGCAGGTAGATGGCGATGCCGGTCGCGAGCCCGCCCAGGAGGGCGCCGACGGTGACCTGGGTCGCGCTCCCGGACATCAGCACGATGACGATCAGGGCGCCGGCCGCCGCGCCCTGCCCGAGCCCGAGCACGTCCGGACTGCCCAGCGGATTGCGGGAGATGGTCTGGAACAGTGCGCCCGACAGGCCCATCGAGGCACCGACCAGGAGTCCGACGAGGACCCGCGGCAGCCGCAGCTCGTTGATGATGAACTCCTGGCCCGCGTTGCCGTTGCCGGCCAGCGACCGGAGCACGTCTGCGGGCGGGATCGGGAAGTCGCCGGTGCCGATCAGCACGACGCTCGCGGTGAGCGCGGCGACCAGCAGCAGGACGACGACGGTGACGGCGCGGACGTCCAGCCGGAGCGAGAACCCGCCGGGGGTCCTGAGGGCACGGTTGGTCTTCACAGCTGGGCCAGCCTCCGCCGACGTACGAGAAAGATGAACACGGGGCCGCCGATGAGCGCGGTGACGATCCCGACCTGCAACTCCGCGGGCCGCGCGACCATCCGGCCGACGACGTCGGCCCCCAGCAGCAGCACGGGCGACAGGATCGTCGCGTACGGCAGGATCCAGCGCAGATCGGGCCCGGTGAAGGACCGCACGATGTGCGGGACCATCAGACCGACGAACACGATCGGGCCGCAGGCGGCGGTCGCGGCCCCGCACAGCACGGTCGCGGCCAGCATCGACAGCGCGCGGGTGCGGTTCAGGTTGGCGCCGAGTGCCCGGGCGGTGTCGTCGCCCATGGCCACGGCGTTGAGCGGACGTGCCAGGGCGAGTGCGAGGGCCGAGCCGGCCAGCAGGAACGGCAGCACCTGGACGATGGTCGAGCCGGTCGCGGAGGACAGCGAACCGACGGTCCAGAAGCGCATCCTGTTCAGCGCCGCGTTGTCCAGGATCATCACGGCCTGGAGATAACCGTAGAGCGCGGCGCTGATCGCGGTGCCGGCGAGCGCGAGACGCACCGGTGTGGCGCCCCGGCTGCCGCCCAGGAACCAGACCATGGCCCCCACTCCGGCCGCGCCGAGGAACGCGAACCACACATAGCCGGTCAGCGAGGTGACGCCGAGGAACGAGATGGCGGTGACCACCGCGGCGGACGCCCCCGCGTTGATGCCGAGCAGCCCGGGGTCGGCCAGCGGATTGCGGGTGAGCGCCTGCAGCACGGCTCCGGCCAGACCGAGCGCGGCGCCGGCGAGCACACCCAGCGCGGTCCGTGCCAGCCGGTCGCCGACCACGGCGTCGGCGTACGTCCCCGAATCCTCGAACAGGCCGTGCCAGACCTCCCCCATGGTCAGAGCCTTGGCACCGACCGCGATGCTCACGACCGTGAGCAGCACCAGGAGGACGACCGAGACGAGCAGCCCGACGACGCGTATCGCCCGGCGGTTGGGGGGCGCGGGGGCGGTCTCCGCGCGCTGTTCTGGGGGACTCTCGACCAACACGTGGTTAGGTTAGCCTACCCTCGCGTCCGGTCACGATCCGGAGGGACGAGCGCCCGTGGCGGCCCGGCGGCCTCACCGGTGCGGCTCCCCGCCCTACGACTCCCCGCCCCGCCGGGTCGTATGCCTCCGCCTCACAGACCCAGCCGGGCCAGCGCCTTCCCCCCGTCCAGCTCGCACACCCCGTCACCGGCCGCCGTCCAGGCCGCCGCGCACAGCGCCCGCAGCCCGTCCATGGCCTCGCCGTCACCGTCCAGTTCGAGCTGCGCGGCCCTGGCTGTCGCCGTCCATCCGCCGCACCGGAACCCCTCCCCGTCCGCGGTGACCTCGGGCTGGCCGGTGAGCAACCCCCGCAGATCGGCGTCGACATACGTCGGCCGGTGCTGCGGCGGCGCGGCCAGCAGCTGCGGCCCGTCCGTCACTCCGGTCAGCACGAGCAGCGAGTCGACGTCCCCGTTGAACGCGCCCTCGATGTCCGTGTCCAGCCGGTCCCCGACCACCAACGGCCGCTCGGCACCGGTCCGCAGGATCGTCTCCCGGTGCATCGGCGGCAGCGGCTTGCCCGCCACCTGCGGTTCGGCCCCGGTCGCGATCCGTACGACCTCCACCGCCGCGCCGTTGCCCGGCGCGATCCCGCGCGCGCTCGGGATCGTCAGGTCGGTGTTGGACGCGAACCACGGCACCCCGCGCGCGACGGCATAGCTCGCCTCAGCGAACCGGCCCCACGGCAGATCGGGCCCGCCGAACCCCTGCACGACCGCCACCGGATCGTCGTCCGCCGACTCCACCGGCTCCAGCCCGCGCTCACGCAACGCCACCCGCAGGCCCTCGCCGCCGATCACCAGCACGCGCGAACCGGACGGCACCTGCTCGGCGATCAGCCGCGCGACCGCCTGCGCGGAGGTGATGACGTCCGACGCCCCCGTCGGTATGCCCAGCTCGGTGAGGTGCCCGGCCACGGCGTCCGGCGTCCGCAGCGCGTTGTTGGTGACGTACGCGAGACGCATCCCGCCCTCGCGCGCGGTGGCGAGCGACTCCACGGCGTACGCGATCGCGTTCCCGCCCGCGTACACCACCCCGTCCAGATCGAGCAGCGCCGTGTCGTACGCCTCGTTCAGCGCCCGACCACTGCCCTCGGGCCTCGTCCTGACGCCCTGGCTCATTACGCATCGCTCCTCGTTCGACGGCTTTCCCCCGATCATCGCGCATGCCACTGACACACGTACGATGCCGGGATGAACTCAGCAGGCCACTCGGAAGCGACGGTGCGCCGAGGCCTGGAACTCACCCCGTTCCGAGGCCTGCGCTACGACCCCGACCGGGTCGGCACCCTGGCTGCCGTGACATCTCCTCCGTACGACGTCGTCGTGCGCCCGGACGGCGTGCACCACCTCCAGTCCGCGGACCCTCACAACATCGTGCGGCTGATCCTCCCGCAGGCCGCGACCCCCGCCGAACGCAACGCCCAGGCGGGCCGCACCCTGCACCGCTGGGTGTCGGAGGGGGTCCTCACCACCGACCCCGAGCCGGGCCTGTACGTCTACGAACAGCGCGCCGGCGACGGTCTGCTCCAGCGCGGGGTCATCGGCGCCCTGCACCTGTCGGAGCCGTCGGAGGGCGTGGTGCTGCCGCACGAGGACGTCATGCCGCATGTCGTCGCCGACCGCGCCGCCCTCATGCGCGCCACCTCCGCGAACCTGGAACCCCTGCTCCTCACCTACCGCGGCGACGGCTCCGCCTCGGCGACCGCCGAGATCGTCGAACGCGCCGCGCAGCAGCCGCCGTTGCTCGCGACCACCACGGAGGACGGCTTCCACCACCGCCTGTGGTCGGTCACCGACCCCGCCGACGTGGACCGGGTCCGGTCCGACCTGGCCCGGCACCAGGCCCTGATCGCGGACGGACACCACCGCTGGGCCACATACCGGCGTCTACGCGCGGAGCACCCGTCCCCCAGCCCCTGGGACTACGGCCTGGTCCTCCTCGTCGACACGGTCCGCTATCCGCTGCGGGTACGCGCCATCCACCGCCTTCTGCACGGCCTGCCCGTCGCGGACGCCGTGGCCACCCTGGCCGGCCGGTTCCGGGTCCGCCGCCTCGAAGTCCCGTTGCCGCAGGCCCTGGAGGCCCTGGCCGACGCGGCCGGCGAGGGCAACGCCTTCCTGCTGGCCGGCGACGGCGCCTTCCACCTGCTCGACCGCCCCGATCCGGCCCTGCTGGCCCGCACGGTCCCCGCCGACCGTCCCGCCGCCTGGCGCACCCTCGACGCGACGGTCCTGCACGCCACCCTTCTCGACCACGTGTGGCACATCCCCGAGGACGACCCCGCGCGCATCGCCTACATCCACGACGCGGCGGCCACGGTCGAGAAGGCCGAACACGACGGCGACACGGCGGTCCTGATGCACCCGGTCCACGAGGAGGTCGTCCGCGACCTGGCCCGGCAGGGCGTCACGATGCCCCGCAAGTCGACGTCGTTCGGCCCGAAACCGGCGTCGGGCCTGGTGCTGCGCGCGCTGGACCGGTAACAGATCGAACGAAGGGGCGGGACCCCGGCCGACCGGCCGGGATCCCGCCCCTCCCCACGGACGTCAGTCCTTGTCGTCGCCCTTCACGTCCTCGACGGGCGTCTCGACGGCCGCCTCCAGCGACGCACCGCCGTCCTGGGCCTGGGCCTGGCCCTCGTCGTCGTCCGCGTCGTCGAGCTCGTCCACGCCGTCGACCTCGTCGAGGTCCTCGGTCTCGTCGAGGTCCTCGGTTTCGTCGAAGGCGTCGACGAACTCCACGCCCTCCAGCTCGGCGAGCCGGTCCGAGGCGTCCGTGCTGCCGTCCTTGTCGGCCTCCACCGCCTTCGCGAACCACTCCCGTGCCTCGCCCTCCCGCCCGGCGGCGAGCAGGGCGTCGGCGTACGCGTACCGGAGTCGCGCGGTCCACGGCTGCACGGAGTTCGAGGCCAGCTCGGGGCTCTGCAGCGTCACGATCGCCGCGTCCAGCTGCCCCATGTCACGCCGGGCTCCGGCCGCCACGAGCCGCATCTCCACCTGCCCGGCCTTGTCCAGCTTGTGCACCTCGGGCGCCCCAGCCATGTCCAGCGCCTTCTCCGGCCGCCCGAGTCCACGCTCGCAGTCGGCCATCACAGGCCACAGGTCCACGGTTCCCGTCATCCGCCGTGAAGCCCGGAACTCGGCGAGCGCCTCGCTGTACTTCTGGCTGGCATACGCCGCGAACCCGGCCGCCTCCCGCACGGCTGCGACACGCGACGCCAACCGCAGGGCCACCTTGGAGTAGGCGTAGGCGCCCTCGGGGTCCTCGTCGATGAGCCGGGCCACCATCACCAGGTTCTTGGCGACATCCTCCGCGAGCGTCTTCGGCAGACTCTGAAGCTCCTGCCGTACGTCCTTGTCGATCTCGTCGCCCGTGACGTCCTCGGGGATCGGCAGCCGCTTGATCGGCTCCCGGTCGCGGTCACGCTCGTCGCGGAAACTCCCGCCACCGCGCCGGTCGTCACGCTGGAAACCACCGGGACGTCCACCACGGTCATCGTCCCGCCGCGGCCCGCGACCACCACGGTCGTCCCGCCCGCGGAACCCACCCCGGTCACCGCTTCGGCTGTCCTCACGCCCGCGGAAGCCAGGACGGTCCCCACCCCTGCTGTCGTCACGGCGGAAGGCAGGACGCTCCGCACTTCGACTGTCCTCACGCCCGCGGAAGCCAGGACGGTCCCCACCCCTGCTGTCATCCCGACGGAAGGCAGGACGCTCCGCACTTCGACCGTCCTCACGACCACGGAACCCAGGACGGTCCCCACCTCGGCTGTCGTCACGGCGGAAGGCAGGACGCTCCGCACTTCGACTGTCCTCACGACCACGGAAGCCACCGCGGTCCCCGCCCCTGTCATCACGACGGAACCCACCGCGATCTCCGCGGTCATCAACCCGGCGGTCGTCACGCCGTTCACCACCACGGCCGGCGCGGTCGTCCCGCCGATCGTCACGCTGGAAACCACCGGGACGCCCACCACGGTCATCACGCTGGAAACCACCAGGGCGCCCGCCACGGTCATCGCTACGGGAACCGCCCGGCCGTCCACCACGATCGTCACGCTGGAAACCACCGGGACGCCCACCACGGTCATCACGCTGGAAACCACCAGCGCGTCCACCACGGTCATCGCTACGGGAACCGCCCGGCCGTCCACCACGATCGTCACGCTGGAAGCCGCCAGGGCGTCCACCACGGTCATCACGGCGGAAGCCCCCCCTGTCGCCACTGTCACGGCGGTCATCACGACGATCGTCCCGCCGGTCGTCCCGGCGGACGAAACCGCCCCGGTCGTCGCCCCGCCGATCGTCACTGCGTCCGGGCCCGCCACGATTGTCGTCGCGGCGGAAGCCACCACGGTCGTCATTCCCACGCGGCGCACCAGAACGGTCGTCACGCCGGAAGGCGGGACGGTCACCGTCACGCCGGACGCCACGGTCACGGTCGTCGTCCCTACGGGGGCCGCTGGGACGGTCGTCACGCCGGAACGCCGGACGAGGTCCGCGGTCGCCCTCACGACGATCGTCCCGCCGGCCGGGCCCACCGGAACGGTCGTCACGTCGGCCATAACCACCGCGGTCACTGGCACCACGGTCACTGCCACCACGGTTACCGGGCCCGCGATCACTGGCTCCGCGGTCGTTGCCACCGCGGTCGCTCGCGGGGCGGCCGGAACCACCGCCACGGTTGTCGTCGCGCCGGAAGCCGCCGCGGTCCCCGCGGTAGCCGCCACGGTCGCCGCGGTCACCACTGTCCCGTCGCCGCTGGTCGCGCTCCGGTCGATCGTCGGGAGAGTTGGTGGACATGGGTGACTCCTGTCTTCGGTACCGCAAGTCATTCTCGCGCAACCGGGTACCCGGTGCGCTCTGGAAAAAAGAAAGGACCCCTGGTCCCCAGCTGAACGCTGGGGACCAGGGGTCCTTCCAAAGATTGTTCGGCGGCGTCCTACTCTCCCACAGGGTCCCCCCTGCAGTACCATCGGCGCTGTAAGGCTTAGCTTCCGGGTTCGGAATGTAACCGGGCGTTTCCCTCACGCTATAACCACCGAAACCCTATTGGTTTCGAGCGAACAAGCACACTTTTCAGTTGGATGTTCTGCTCTGAGCCGGCAACAGTCGTTGCCTCAGAACTAACACAGTGGACGCGAGCAACTGAGGACAAGCCCTCGGCCTATTAGTACCGGTCACCTCCACCCATTACTGGGCTTCCAGATCCGGCCTATCAACCCAGTCGTCTACTGGGAGCCTTAACCCCTCAAAGGGGGTGGGAATACTCATCTCGAAGCAGGCTTCCCGCTTAGATGCTTTCAGCGGTTATCCCTCCCGAACGTAGCCAACCAGCCATGCCCTTGGCAGGACAACTGGCACACCAGAGGTTCGTCCGTCCCGGTCCTCTCGTACTAGGGACAGCCCTTCTCAATATTCCTACGCGCACAGCGGATAGGGACCGAACTGTCTCACGACGTTCTAAACCCAGCTCGCGTACCGCTTTAATGGGCGAACAGCCCAACCCTTGGGACCGACTCCAGCCCCAGGATGCGACGAGCCGACATCGAGGTGCCAAACCATCCCGTCGATATGGACTCTTGGGGAAGATCAGCCTGTTATCCCCGGGGTACCTTTTATCCGTTGAGCGACGGCGCTTCCACAAGCCACCGCCGGATCACTAGTCCCGACTTTCGTCCCTGCTCGACCCGTCGGTCTCACAGTCAAGCTCCCTTGTGCACTTACACTCAACACCTGATTACCAACCAGGCTGAGGGAACCTTTGGGCGCCTCCGTTACTCTTTAGGAGGCAACCGCCCCAGTTAAACTACCCATCAGACACTGTCCCTGATCCGGATCACGGACCCAGGTTAGACATCCAGCACGACCAGACTGGTATTTCAACGACGACTCCACCTGAACTGGCGTCCAAGCTTCACAGTCTCCCAGCTATCCTACACAAGCCGAACCGAACACCAATATCAAACTGTAGTAAAGGTCCCGGGGTCTTTCCGTCCTGCTGCGCGAAACGAGCATCTTTACTCGTAGTGCAATTTCACCGGGCCTATGGTTGAGACAGTCGAGAAGTCGTTACGCCATTCGTGCAGGTCGGAACTTACCCGACAAGGAATTTCGCTACCTTAGGATGGTTATAGTTACCACCGCCGTTTACTGGCGCTTAAGTTCTCAGCTTCGCCACCCCGAAGAGTGACTAACCGGTCCCCTTAACGTTCCAGCACCGGGCAGGCGTCAGTCCGTATACATCGCCTTACGGCTTCGCACGGACCTGTGTTTTTAGTAAACAGTCGCTTCTCGCTGGTCTCTGCGGCCACACCCAGCTCACCGAGTAAATCGGATCACCGAACATGGCCCCCCTTCTCCCGAAGTTACGGGGGCATTTTGCCGAGTTCCTTAACCATAGTTCACCCGAACGCCTCGGTATTCTCTACCTGACCACCTGAGTCGGTTTAGGGTACGGGCCGCCATGAAACTCGCTAGAGGCTTTTCTCGACAGCATAGGATCATCCACTTCACCACAATCGGCTCGGCATCAGGTCTCACCCTCGTGCCATCCGGATTTACCTGGATGACGGGCTACACCCTTACCCCGGGACAACCACCGCCCGGGATGGACTACCTTCCTGCGTCACCCCATCACTCACCTACTACCAGCTCGGGCCACCGGCTCCACCACTTTCCATTCCCCGAAGGGTCCGGAACGGCTTCACGGGCTTAGCATCACTGGATTCAATGTTTGACGCTTCACAGCGGGTACCGGAATATCAACCGGTTATCCATCGACTACGCCTGTCGGCCTCGCCTTAGGTCCCGACTTACCCTGGGCAGATCAGCTTGACCCAGGAACCCTTAGTCAATCGGCGCACACGTTTCCCACGTGTGTATCGCTACTCATGCCTGCATTCTCACTCGTGAACCGTCCACAACTCGCTTCCGCGGCTGCTTCACCCGGCACACGACGCTCCCCTACCCATCACAACGCCCGTTGGGGCTATATGCTGCAATGACACGACTTCGGCGGTACGCTTGAGCCCCGCTACATTGTCGGCGCGGAATCACTAGACCAGTGAGCTATTACGCACTCTTTCAAGGGTGGCTGCTTCTAAGCCAACCTCCTGGTTGTCTGTGCGACTCCACATCCTTTCCCACTTAGCGTACGCTTAGGGGCCTTAGTCGATGCTCTGGGCTGTTTCCCTCTCGACCATGGAGCTTATCCCCCACAGTCTCACTGCCGCGCTCTCACTTACCGGCATTCGGAGTTTGGCTAAGGTCAGTAACCCGGTAGGGCCCATCGCCTATCCAGTGCTCTACCTCCGGCAAGAAACACACGACGCTGCACCTAAATGCATTTCGGGGAGAACCAGCTATCACGGAGTTTGATTGGCCTTTCACCCCTAACCACAGGTCATCCCCCAGGTTTTCAACCCTGGTGGGTTCGGTCCTCCACGACCTCTTACAGCCGCTTCAACCTGCCCATGGCTAGATCACTCCGCTTCGGGTCTTGAGCGCGCTACTGAACCGCCCTATTCGGACTCGCTTTCGCTACGGCTTCCCCACACGGGTTAACCTCGCAACACACCGCAAACTCGCAGGCTCATTCTTCAAAAGGCACGCAGTCACGAGACGTCAAGCAAGCTTGACGTCCGACGCTCCCACGGCTTGTAGGCACACGGTTTCAGGTACTATTTCACTCCCCTCCCGGGGTACTTTTCACCATTCCCTCACGGTACTATCCGCTATCGGTCACCAGGGAATATTTAGGCTTAGCGGGTGGTCCCGCCAGATTCACACGGGATTTCTCGGGCCCCGTGCTACTTGGGTGTCTCTCAAACGAGCCGTACAGATTTCGACTACGGGGGTCTTACCCTCTACGCCGGACCTTTCGCATGTCCTTCGCCTATCCATACGGTTTCTGACTCGTCCCACGGCCGGCAGACCGTGAAAGAGAGATCCCACAACCCCGCATACGCAACCCCTGCCGGGTCTCACACGTATACGGTTTAGCCTCATCCGGTTTCGCTCGCCACTACTCCCGGAATCACGGTTGTTTTCTCTTCCTGCGGGTACTGAGATGTTTCACTTCCCCGCGTTCCCTCCACTTGCCCTATGTGTTCAGGCAAGGGTGACAGCCCATGACGACTGCCGGGTTTCCCCATTCGGACACCCCCGGATCAAAGCCTGGTTGACGGCTCCCCGGGGCCTATCGTGGCCTCCCACGTCCTTCATCGGTTCCTGGTACCAAGGCATCCACCGTGCGCCCTTAAAAACTTGGCCACAGATGCTCGCGTCCACTGTGCAGTTCTCAAACAACGACCAGCCACCCATCACCCCGCATCCTCACGGATCCGAGTTCACTGGGGCCGGCACTGAAGGCGACCTCACGGCCGTACCCTCAGACACCCAACAGCGCGCCCGGCCGGCACCCGCCCGAAGATCTGTTTTCCACACTCCGAAGAGCAGTACTCACAGCCTCCGACCCGGAAACCGGCCGAATAGTCAACGTTCCACCCTTGAGCAACCAGCATCAGACAGTCGCTGATGTACTGGCCTCTGAACCGGGCAAGCCCGGTTAAGAAGTGCTCCTTAGAAAGGAGGTGATCCAGCCGCACCTTCCGGTACGGCTACCTTGTTACGACTTCGTCCCAATCGCCAGTCCCACCTTCGACAGCTCCCTCCCCACAAGGGGGTTGGGCCACCGGCTTCGGGTGTTACCGACTTTCGTGACGTGACGGGCGGTGTGTACAAGGCCCGGGAACGTATTCACCGCAGCAATGCTGATCTGCGATTACTAGCAACTCCGACTTCATGGGGTCGAGTTGCAGACCCCAATCCGAACTGAGACCGGCTTTTTGAGATTCGCTCCACCTCACGGTATCGCAGCTCATTGTACCGGCCATTGTAGCACGTGTGCAGCCCAAGACATAAGGGGCATGATGACTTGACGTCGTCCCCACCTTCCTCCGAGTTGACCCCGGCGGTCTCCTGTGAGTCCCCATCACCCCGAAGGGCATGCTGGCAACACAGAACAAGGGTTGCGCTCGTTGCGGGACTTAACCCAACATCTCACGACACGAGCTGACGACAGCCATGCACCACCTGTACACCGACCACAAGGGGGGCACCATCTCTGATGCTTTCCGGTGTATGTCAAGCCTTGGTAAGGTTCTTCGCGTTGCGTCGAATTAAGCCACATGCTCCGCTGCTTGTGCGGGCCCCCGTCAATTCCTTTGAGTTTTAGCCTTGCGGCCGTACTCCCCAGGCGGGGAACTTAATGCGTTAGCTGCGGCACCGACGACGTGGAATGTCGCCAACACCTAGTTCCCACCGTTTACGGCGTGGACTACCAGGGTATCTAATCCTGTTCGCTCCCCACGCTTTCGCTCCTCAGCGTCAGTAATGGCCCAGAGATCCGCCTTCGCCACCGGTGTTCCTCCTGATATCTGCGCATTTCACCGCTACACCAGGAATTCCGATCTCCCCTACCACACTCTAGCCTGCCCGTATCGAATGCAGACCCGGGGTTAAGCCCCGGGCTTTCACACCCGACGTGACAAGCCGCCTACGAGCTCTTTACGCCCAATAATTCCGGACAACGCTTGCGCCCTACGTATTACCGCGGCTGCTGGCACGTAGTTAGCCGGCGCTTCTTCTGCAGGTACCGTCACTTTCGCTTCTTCCCTGCTGAAAGAGGTTTACAACCCGAAGGCCGTCATCCCTCACGCGGCGTCGCTGCATCAGGCTTTCGCCCATTGTGCAATATTCCCCACTGCTGCCTCCCGTAGGAGTCTGGGCCGTGTCTCAGTCCCAGTGTGGCCGGTCGCCCTCTCAGGCCGGCTACCCGTCGTCGCCTTGGTGAGCCATTACCTCACCAACAAGCTGATAGGCCGCGGGCTCATCCTTCACCGCCGGAGCTTTTAACCACCATTCAGGAGAATGGAAGTGTTATCCGGTATTAGACCCCGTTTCCAGGGCTTGTCCCAGAGTGAAGGGCAGATTGCCCACGTGTTACTCACCCGTTCGCCACTAATCCCCACCGAAGTGGTTCATCGTTCGACTTGCATGTGTTAAGCACGCCGCCAGCGTTCGTCCTGAGCCAGGATCAAACTCTCCGTGAATGTTCTCCCGTAATCGGGATGACACCACGAGAGCGGAACAGCCAGGCGGAATAAGCCCGGCCGTTCACAGCGTCCTCGCTGTGTTTTCTTCAAAGGAACCACGCCCCGACCGAAACCGGCCGGAGACGGGGTATCAACATATCTGGCGTTGACTTTTGGCACGCTGTTGAGTTCTCAAGGAACGGACGCTTCCTTTGTACTCACCCTCTCGGGCTTTCCTCCGGGCTTCCCTTCGGTCTTGCGTCTCCGACTCTATCAGATCCTTTTGGACCCGATTCCCTGTCGGCGGGATTTGCTTCAAGGCCTTTGGCTTTCGCTTGTCGGCCTTTCGACATTCACTACGTTAGCCGATTCCCGAGCCAGCTCATAATCGGGTTCCATGAGTTCCGAATTCAGACATGCGGACATGTCGGATCGGCCCTCGCTGGAGGGAGTCGTAGGTAGTGGTTTGGCCGCTTCCGGCTGCTGGCGAACGCCGTACCCGGGTCAAGCGGCTTGGACTACATTACGCACCTTCGCAAGGCGCGTCAACTTCGGCGGCGCCTGGGCACGTGGGCCCTATACGGGCTCACCGTCGGGTCGTTGGCGATCCAGAAGCGCCAGGGATGGACGCCTCCGTCACCGGCCACTCCGGTGCGGGGACCGTTGAGTACCTGGTCGGGGTCCGCAGGTGTGCCGGTCAGGACGCGCAGTGGTGTGTCCCCGGCAGCGCAGGCGTCCGTGCCGTTCAGCGCGCGGTCCACGTCCAGGGCCGTGGCCAGGCGGGCCGGTCCTTTGGCCAGTTCCTTGTCGTTTCGGGCCGAGAGCCGACGTTCGCGCGCCAGTTCGGCGCCCTCGACGATCTCGCCGGCGCGGAGCAGGACGGCGCTCGCCCTCCCCTCCGGGCCGCACACCAGGTTCATGCAGAACCACATGCCGTAGGTGAAGTAGACGTACACGTGTCCTGGACGGCCGAACATGACGTCGTTGCGGGCCGTGCGGCCTCGGTAGGCGTGGGAGCCGGGGTCGTTCGGGCCGTCGTAGGCCTCGACCTCGGTGAGGCGCAGAGTGATCGGGCCGTCCGGGGTGGTGCGTACGAGGAGGCGGCCCAAGAGGTCGGGGGCGACCTCCACCACGGGTCGGTCGAAGAAGTCGCGGCTGAGGGGCGTACGGTCGGGGGTCGCGATCATGCCGTCCGAGAGTAGTGCAGACGGGTGGTCGCCACGGGGTGGTGCGGCAACGTTCGCCTTGCCAGGGTGAGGACGCGGAACCGGCCACGACCGGCACGCGTTTCATGGATCAAGGATCCACACGCAGAAGCAGGACGACGAATCGGGTGGGGCCGGACGGCCCGCCCGGAGAGGGAGAGACATGGCGTTCAAGAAGCTGCTCGCGAGCCTGGGGGCCGGCGGGGCTTCGGTGGAGACGGTGCTGACCGAGGTCAACGTCGTTCCCGGTGGTGTCGTCCAGGGTGAGGTGCGGATCCAGGGCGGGTCCGTCGACCAGCAGATCGAGGCGCTGTCGGTCGGCCTGCAGGCCAAGGTCGAGGTGGAGAGCGGCGACCAGGAGTACAAGCAGGACATCGAGTTCACGAAGCAGCGGCTCGGCGGTGCCTTCGAGCTGAAGGCGGGCGCGGTGCACGCGGTGCCGTTCGGGCTGGAGATCCCGTGGGAGACGCCGATCACGACGATCGACGGCCGCGCGCTGCCGGGCATGCACATCGGGGTGTCCACGGAGCTGGAGATCGCCCGCGCGGTGGACTCCGGTGACCTGGACCCGGTCAACGTGCACCCGCTGCCCGCGCAGAAGGCGATCCTGGACGCCTTCATCCAGCTGGGCTTCCGCTTCAAGAACGCCGACATGGAGCGCGGTCTCATCCGGGGGACGCGGCAGAAGCTGCCGTTCTACCAGGAGATCGAGTTCCTGCCGCCGCAGCAGTACCGGGGGCTGAACCAGGTCGAGCTGAGCTTCGTCGCCGACCAGAGCGCGATGGACGTCGTCCTGGAGATGGACAAGAGGCCTGGTCTGTTCAGCGAGGGCAGCGACACCTTCCGCTCCTTCCAGGTGGGTCTGAACGACTACCAGGGCACGGACTGGGTGGCGTACCTCAACCAGTGGCTGTCCGAGGTCGGCAGCAAGCGCAACTGGTTCTAGGCTCGGAATCACTGACTCCAGAACCGATCAGGAGGTACCGAGGTGACCGAGCTCAAGAGGCGGCCGCTCCCCCACGACTTCCATCCGCCCGTGCCGTCGTTCACGGTGACGAGCGAGGACGTCACCGAGGGTGCGACGCTCAAGGACGCTCAGGTCTACGCGGCCGGCAACACCTCGCCGCAGCTGCGGTGGGAGGGCTTTCCGCCTGAGACCAAGAGTTTCGCCGTGACCTGCTACGACCCCGACGCTCCGACGGGCAGCGGGTTCTGGCACTGGGTCGTGTTCGACATCCCGGCCTCGGTGACCGAGCTGCCGGTGGGTGCGGGCAGCGGCACGTTCGAGGGGCTGCCCGAGGGTGCCGTGCAGGCGCGCAACGACTACGGGACGAGGGACTTCGGCGGTGCGGCGCCGCCGCCCGGGGACGGGCCGCACCGGTATGTGTTCACGGTGTACGCCGTGGACGAGGAGAAGCTGGGGCCGGACGCGGACGCCTCTCCCGCGTTCGTGGGTTTCAACCTCCGGTTCCACACGCTCGCGCGTGCCCAGCTGATCGGTGAGTACGAGATCCCCGAACAGAGCTGAGTGAGTTCGGAGTTCACGGCGCGTTTTGCCCGTCCCTGGTCTTGGAAGTGATCAGGGGCGGGCACTTTTTATTTCGTTGTCCATCTCGGCGTGCCCGGCCAGAGTTGATCCCAGTCCGCCATGGGGTGGGCGGGTGCGCACGGGAGGTGGGCTGGTCATGCGGGACACGTTGGTGCTGAACGCGAGCTTCGAGCCGCTGTCGACGGTGACGTTGAACCGAGCCGTCGTTCTGGTGCTTCAGGACAAGGCCGTCGTCGAGCAGTCGCACCCCGAACTGCGTATGCGCGGAGCCGCGGTCGACATACCGGCGCCCCGGGTGATCAGGCTGTGCCGGTACGTGAGGGTGCCGTTCCGAAGACAAGCACCGTGGTCGAGGCGGGGTGTCCTGGTACGTGACCGGCACAGGTGCGCGTACTGCGGCAGGCGGGCGACGACCGTGGACCACGTGCTGCCGCGGTCGCAGGGTGGTCAGGACACCTGGCTGAACACGGTGGCCTCGTGCGCCGAGGACAACCACCGCAAGGCGAACCGGACTCCGCAGGAGGCGGGTATGCCCCTGCTGCGGGAGCCGTTCGAGCCGACTCCGGCGGGCGCGATGCTGTTGACCCTGGCCCAGGACGACCTGGCCGCGCTGCCGGACTGGCTGGCTCAGCCCGCCGCCTAGTCCGCGCAACGAGGCTGGGGCCCACCTCCGTCGGAGGTGGGCCCCAGCCTCGTTGCGCGGATGAACGAGCCGTCAGTCGATCGACGGCTTCTCCCGGCGTTCCGTGCCCCCGCCGTTGTCGGAGGAGCCGCCGCCCGAACCTCCGCCCATGCCACCGAAGTTGCCCATGGCGCCGGACAGGCCCTTGAGGGCGTCGCCGATTTCGCTCGGGACGATCCAGAGCTTGTTGGCGTCGCCCTCGGCGATCTTCGGGAGCATCTGGAGGTACTGGTAGGAGAGGAGCTTCTGGTCCGCGTCGCCGGCGTGGATCGCCTCGAAGACCGTACGGACCGCCTGGGCTTCACCCTCGGCGCGCAGGGCGGCGGCCTTGGCCTCGCCCTCGGCACGCAGGATCTGGGACTGCTTCTCGCCCTCGGCGGTGAGGATGGCGGCCTGGCGCGTGCCTTCCGCGGTGAGGATCGCGGCGCGCTTGTCCCGGTCGGCGCGCATCTGCTTCTCCATCGAGTCCTGGATGGAGGTGGGCGGCTCGATCGCCTTGAGTTCCACGCGGTTGACGCGGATGCCCCACTTGCCGGTGGCCTCGTCGAGGACTCCGCGCAGGGCCGCGTTGATCTCCTCGCGGGAGGTCAGGGTCCGCTCCAGGTCCATGCCGCCGATGATGTTGCGGAGCGTGGTGACGGTGAGTTGCTCGATGGCCTGGATGTAGCTGGCGACCTCGTACGTCGCCGCCCGCGCGTCGGTCACCTGGTAGTAGATGACCGTGTCGATGTTGACGACCAGGTTGTCCTGGGTGATCACCGGCTGGGGCGGGAACGGCACGACCTGTTCGCGCAGGTCGATGCGGTTGCGGATGGTGTCGATGAACGGAACGACGATGTTGAGTCCCGCGTTGAGGGTCCGCGTGTAGCGGCCGAACCGCTCGACGATCGCGGCGCTTGCCTGCGGGATGACCTGGATCGTCTTGATCAGTGCGATGAAGACCAACACCACCAGAATGATCAAGACGATGATGACCGGTTCCATCGTGCTCCCCGTACCCTTCTCCGCCTCGGCGCTTTCGGAAGATCTTATGGTTGTTGAAGATCTTGCTGGTCGAGTGTGTCAGACCGTCGCGTACCTCGTGGGCGTTCCGTTCAGTTGCGTCATGTCCCCACTGACGTGGTCACATGACGATCGCGGTGGCGCCCTCGATCTCCACGACGTCCACTTCCTCGCCCACCTCGTAGGCGCGGCCGGTGTCGAGGGAGCGGGCCGACCAGATCTCGCCGGCGAGTTTGATCCGGCCGCCGGTGCCGTCGACGCGTTCCAGGACGAGGGCTTGTCTGCCCTTCAACGCGTCCACGCCGGTGACGAGTTGGGGTCGCTGTGCGCGATGGCGGGTGGCGATGGGCCGTACGGCCGCGATGAGGGCGACCGAGACGACGGCGAAGACGACGACCTGGACGACCGCACCCCCGCCCAGGGAGGCCGCGACCGCGGCGGCCACGGCGCCCACGGCGAGCATGCCGAGTTCCGGCATCGCGGTCACCACGAGCGGGATTCCGAGCGCTGCCGCGCCGATGAGCCACCACACCCATGCGTCGATGTCGTTCACGTGGTCATGGTAGGTCCGCGGGTCCCGCCTCCGACAGGGCGCCGAGGCCTTGAACGGCCTTTTCCGTCCCGGAGTTTCAGACCGCGTCGCGGGTTCAGGACAGCGGAAGGCCGTGTGCGGTCCAGCGCTCGCCGACCTGTTCGACGACGAGCGGGAGGCCGAAGCAGAGGGAGAGGTTGCGGGAGGTGAGTTCGAGCTCCAGCGGGCCGGCGGCGAGCACCTTGCCCTGCCGGATCATCAGGACGTGCGTGAAGCCGGGGGCGATCTCCTCGACGTGGTGGGTGACCATCAGCATCGAGGGGGCGATCGGGTCCCGGGCCAGGCGGCCGAGCCGGCGTACGAGGTCCTCGCGGCCGCCGAGGTCGAGGCCGGCGGCGGGCTCGTCGAGGAGCAGCAGCTCGGGGTCGGTCATCAGGGCGCGGGCGATGAGAGTGCGCTTGCGCTCGCCCTCGGAGAGCGTGCCGAACCGGCGCTCCAGGTAGTCGCTCATGCCGAGGCGGTCGAGGAAGGCTCGGGCGCGCCGCTCGTCGATGTCCTCGTACTCCTCCTGCCAGCCGGCGGTCATGCCGTACGCGGCGGTGAGCACGGTCTGCAGGACGGTCTGGCGCTTGGGCAGCTTGTCGGCCATGGCGATGCCGGCCATGCCGATGCGGGGGCGCAGCTCGAAGACGTCGGTGCCGGGGGTGCCGAGGGTCTCGCCGAGGATGGTGGCGGTGCCCTTGCTGGGGTAGAGGTAACTGGACGCGACGTTCAGGAGGGTGGTCTTGCCGGCGCCGTTCGGACCCAGGATGACCCAGCGCTCCCCCTCCTTCACCGACCAGGAGACCTGGTCCACCAGAGCCCGGCCCTCGCGGACCACGGATACGTCCTGAAGCTCCAGAACATCGCTCATGAGCGCGTTGTCTCCCCTTGCAGTGTGGCCGGTCTCGGCTGTCGCGTTCGCCTGTGGCTCGGTCCGCCGCGCCGGTGGGCGCAGCCCTTCAGGAAATCTACGCCACCGGTCGGCCGCTCCCATCCATCGGTCCGGTCCTTAGGGTGGGGGGATGCTTTCGGAACCACGCTCTGGACTTCTTGCCGCTTGGGGAAATGCCCTGTTGGCCGGACTTGTGTCGCCGGACGACGCCGTGCTCGCGATCGTCGGGGACGACGCGGTGCACCGGGTCGAGGGGCTGCCGGACGAGTCGGCGCCGGTCGGTCTCACGCTCGCGCTGGGGCGGCTGCGGTCGCTCGGGGTGGTGGGGCTGCGCGTGGCGCTGCCCGCGCCCGGTCATCCGCTGGGGCTGAGCGGGCCGCCGGAGTTCAACGCGCGCGCGTTGGACGCCGCGGAGGCGGTGATCTGTCACGGGGCGGCGCTCGGGTTGGTGCCGGAGGTGTACGAGGCCGGTCCCGCGGGTGATGTGCATGTCGAGGTCGTGTGGCATGTGCTGCCCGTGCGGGAGGCGCCGCCCGCGGACGTGCCGTCGCTCGGGGAGGCCGAGCGGGAGCTGGCGGAGGCGCTGCGGGAGGCGACCGAGGTGCTCACCCGGTTGGACGTGGCGGGGTCGGGGCCGGTGGCGGAGGCCGCGGTCGGGGCGTACCGGGCGCGGGCCGAGCGGGGGCGGGAGGTGCTGGCGCCGGGTTATCCGCCGCGTGCGGTGCGGGTGCTGGAGTTGGCGCAGCGGGTGGGGCTGCTCGTTTCGCTGGCGTACGACCACGGGCACGGGGCCGCGGTGAGTTCCGCGGAGATGGCGGCTCGGGCTGAGGCGTTGCGGCCGGTGGAGCGGACGGCTCGGCGGGCGCAGGTGGCCGCGTACAACGCGTATGTGGAGGAGCGGGAGAGAGGGGCTCGGTGAGCGCGGGTCCGGGAGGTGCCCGGCGGTGCTCCTCGGTGGCCGTCGGCGCGGCCGGTACCGACCCGTAGCGCCCGCCCGGGCCGCTCCGGGCGCCGCGAGGGCCCGTCATGACGCGGAGAAGGGCTCCCCGGAGTCGTCCTTGACTATGGGAGCCCTTCTTCGGCCGACTGGTGTCAGTCGTCCACGCACGCGTTGCCGAAGGCGGGGTTGAGCAGGGCGATGATGTCGACGGCGTTGCCGCAGAGGTTCACCGGGATGTGGATCGGGACCTGGACGACGTTGCCCGACAGGACGCCCGGCGACTTCACGGTCGCGGCGTCGGCACGCGCGTCGGCGACCGCGGCACCGGCGGAGGCCCCGTGGCGATACCGGCGACGGTGAGGGCCACGGCGGCCTTCTTGGCGATGTTCATGAGAAGTGCTCCTCCTGCGTGTACGTGTCCGACCCGGCCACGGGTCGTGCGCTGATCAACGCGGGAGGCGTCGGCGACGGCACGGGCATTCGAGCACTCCTGCCCGTTCGGATCATGGGACGACAAGCGGACCGGCCTCCCGGGTGGGGCCGGGAGGCCGGAAGTCGCTGCCGTTCGGCGGCCGGTGTCAGTGGTTGACGCCGAGGTTGCCGAAGGCGGGGTTCAGCACGCCGATGACGTTCACGCTGTTGCCGACCGCGTTCACCGGGACGTGCACCGGGGCCTGGACGAGGTTGCCCGAGACGACGCCCGGGGAGCCCACGGCCTTGCCGTCGGCCACCGCACCGTCGGTGGCGGAGGCCATACCGGCGCCGGCGGCGATCAGTCCGCCGGCCATCATCGTCACGGCCGCCGCCTTCTTCAGGTTCTTCACTTCTGAGCCCTCCCTAGTGGTCGCCGCGACACTCGCCGCGGCACGCACTGGAGAACGGCCGAGGACCGTGAAGGATGCGCCATCCGGGGGACATTCCCACGACGGTATGAATCTCAGTCCGGAACGGGACGCTCCGTGTTGCCGTACGGAGAGCCTTTCAGCCGGTCACGCCATGGCGTACGGCCCACAGGGCGGCCTGGGTGCGGTCGGCCAGGTCGAGTTTCATCAGGATGTTCGAGACGTGCGTCTTGACCGTCTTCTCGGAGAGGACCAGGGCGCGGGCGATCTCGCGGTTGGAGCGGCCGTCCGCTATCAGGGCGAGCACCTCGCGCTCCCGCTCGGTGAGTGAACCGCTCCTTCCCTGGCCCGAATTGGTCTCCTCCTGGGACAACAGGGCACCCGCTACCTCGGGTTGCAGAAGGATGTGGCCCGCGTGCACGGAGCGGATGGCGCCGGCCAGGGCGTCCGGGTCGACGTCCTTGTAGACGTAACCGGCGGCACCCGCGCGCAGGGCCGGGACGACCGTGCGCTGCTCGGTGAAGCTGGTGACGACGAGGACGCGCGCGGGGTTGTTCAGTTCGCGGAGTCTGCGCAGGGCGTCGACGCCGTCCATGCCCGGCATCTTCACGTCCATGAGGACGACGTCGGGCTGGAGCTCCTCCGCGCGGGCGACGCCCTCGGCGCCGTCGGCCGCCTCGCCGACGACCTCGATGTCGTCCTGCACTTCGAGGAACGTGCGCAGTCCCCGGCGGACCACCTGGTGGTCGTCCACGAGCAGCACCTTGATGGGGTCAGCCACCGGGCACCTCCATCTCGATCGTGGTGCCCTTGCCGGGCGCCGATTCCACGGTCAGCGTGCCACCGACGCCGCTCGCGCGGTCCCGCATGGAGACCAGGCCGAGGTGGCGTCCCGCGCGGCGGGTCCCCTGGGGGTCGAAGCCGCTGCCGTCGTCCGTCACCCGCAGGACGGCTCCCTTGCCCCGCCGGTCCAGGGTCACGTCGACGTGCTCGGCGCCCGAGTGCCGCAGGGCGTTGTGCAGGGCCTCCTGGGCGACGCGGAGCACCGCCTCCTCCTGGGCGGCGGGCAGGGCGCGCACGCCGTGGCTCGCGAAGGTCACGCGCGCGATGTGGGCGCGGTCGAGCACGTGGATCTGGGTGCGCAGGGTCGCGACCAGGCCGTCCTCGTCCAGCTCTGCGGGGCGCAGCTCGACGACCGCGGCGCGCAGTTCGTCGGCGGCCTCGGCGGCGAGCGTGGCCACCTGCTGGAGCTCGCCCTTGGCCCGGGACGGGTCGCGGTCGACGAGGGCGGCGGCGGCCTGGGCCGTCAGGCGCAGGGAGAACAGTTTCTGGCTGACCGCGTCGTGCAGTTCGTGGGCGAGGCGGGACCGCTCCTCGGCGATGGTCAGCTCACGGCTGCGCTCGTAGAGGCGGGCGTTGGTGAGGGCGATCGCGGCGTGCTGGGCGAGGATGCCGAGGAGCTCCTCGTCCTCGGCGGTGAAACCGCAGCTGCCCTCCGGTTTGGGGCAGTTCTTGTTGGCCAGGAACAGGGCGCCGATGACCTCGTCGTCGTCCCGGATCGGCAGGCCCAGGAAGTCCGACATCTCGGGGTGGGCGGCGGGCCAGCCCTCGAAGCGGGGATCCTTGCGCACGTCGGACAGACGCTCGGGCCGGGCCTCGTGCAGCATCGCGGCGAGGATGCCGTGCTGGCGCGGGAGCGGGCCGATGGCCTTCCACTGCGCGTCGCTGACGCCGTCGACCACGAACTGGGCGAAGCCGCCGTGGTCGTCGGGGACGCCGAGGGCGGCGTACCGGGCGTCGAGCAGCTCGCGGGCGGAGGCCACGATCGTCTTGAGGACGTCGCGCACCTCCAGGTGCCTGCTCATGGCCAGCAGCGCGGAGCTGACCGCGGCGAGGCCGGACCGGGGGCCTTGACTCATGCCCCTCACCGTACCGGCGGGGTGTGACAGTCCGTATCGGACCTGTGGCGGCCGTCCCCTGGTCCGGTGGGCCTAGGCCGAAGGGCCTCGCTGGTTACGGCCCGCGTCGGAGGCGGGGCGGCCGGCCCGGTTCCTACGGTGAGGGCACGCCGATCAGGAGGCGTCGAGGACGAGGGGACGTGCGTCATGCCGGTAGCGATCATCACGGGGGCCTCGAAGGGGCTGGGGCGGGCGCTGGCCGAGGCGCTGGCCGGCAGGGGCTGGGATCTGGTGCTCGACGCCAGGGGCACCGAGGCCCTCGCGGAAGCGGCCCGGGCCGTGTCCGTCCATGGAACGCGCGTGACGGCGATGCCGGGGGACGTCACGGACGCCGGGCACCGCGCCGGGCTGGTGGCGGCGGCCTGGCAGCTCGGCGGGGTCGACCTGCTGGTGAACAACGCGAGCGCGTTGGGCGCCGAGCCGCTGGTCCGGCTGGCGGAGCTGCCCCTGGAGGGGCTGCGGCGGGCGCTGGAGGTGAACCTGGTGGCCGCGCTGGGCCTGGTGCGGGAGGCGCTGCCGCTGCTGCGGGCGTCCGAGGCGGGCACGGTGATCGCGGTCAGCTCGGACGCGGCCGTCGAGGCGTACGAGACGTGGGGCGGCTACGGGGCGTCGAAGGCGGCCCTGGACCAGCTCACGGCGGTGCTGGGCCGGGAGGAACCAGAGTTGCGGGTCTGGGCGGTGGACCCCGGGGACATGGCGACGGACCTGTACGCGGCGGCCGTACCGGACGACGAGGGTCCGCGGCCGGAGCCGGCGGAGGTGGTCCCGGCGTTCCTCCGGCTGCTGGACGAGCGTCCCGCGAGCGGGCGCTACGGGGCTCCCGCGCTGCTGGAGTCGCGATGACCCTGTCGATGGGGGTTCCCCCGGCCGGGCCCCTGCGGACGTGGGGGAGGGTTCCGCGGGAGCTGTCGGCGCGGGTGCCGGCCGAGCAGCGCGGGGCGGGGCGGGACCGGGACGCCGTCCGGCTGCTGGTGTCGCGGGGCACCGAGGTGGCGCACCACGCGTTCGGGGAGCTGCCGCGGCTGCTGCGGGCGGGGGACCTGTTGGTCGTCAACACGTCTCCCACCCTGGCCGCCGCCGTCGACGGGCGGATCGGGCACGCGCGCGTGGTGGTGCACTTCTCGACGCGCGGGGACGACGGGCGGTGGGCGGTCGAGCTGCGGGATCCCGACGGGAAGGGCACCACGCGCGCGCGGGCGGGCGGGCCGGCGGGGACGGAGGTGCGGCTGCCTGCGGGGGCCCGGCTGGTTCTGGAGGAGCCGGTGGCGAGGGGGAGCGAGCGGCTGTGGTGGGTCCGGGTGCCCACCGCGGGGGATTCGGGGGTCCTGGGGCTGCTGCGGGAGTACGGGCGGCCCGTCCGCTACTCCTACACGGAGCGGGACCAGCCGTTGTCCGTCTACCAGACGGTGTTCGCGCTGCCGTCGCCGGACGGGTCGGGCAGCGCGGAGATGCCGAGTGCGGCGCGGCCGTTCACCGCGCGGCTGGTGGCGGAGCTGGTGAGCCGGGGGGTGCAGTTCGCGCCGGTCTCGCTGCACACAGGAGTGGCCTCGGCGGAGGCGCACGAGCCGCCGTACCCGGAGCGGTTCGCGGTGCCGGAGGCCTCGGCGCGGCTGATCAACGCGGCGAGGGCGGGCGGCGGGCGGGTGGTGGCGGTCGGTACGACCGCTGTACGGGCGGTGGAGTCGGCCGCCGGGCCGGACGGGATCGTCCGGGCGCGTGCGGGGTGGACGGACCTCGTGGTGACCCCGGAGCGCGGGGTGCGGGTGGTGGACGGTCTGCTGACCGGGCTGCACGAGCCGGAGGCCTCGCATCTGCTGATGCTGGAGGCGGTCGCCGGACGGGCCGCGGTCGTCCGCGGGTACGAGGAGGCGCTGCGCGCGCGGTACCTGTGGCACGAGTTCGGGGACGTGCACCTCCTCCTGCCTGCGCAGGAGCCTCACACACAGCATTGCGTGCGCAACTCACGGTGAGACGACCGAGGGGCCGGTGTGACCCCGCACATAGGGCGCAGATCACCTACGAGGCGAAATAGGAGACAAAGAGGTACGCCCTGAACGGGACAGACGTCTTGGTCTGTCCCGTTTTGCCCCGGCTGATCCACTACCTGACTTCGTAGGTCACACCTTTGCCTGGGCATTTTGCGGCCGCTAAGAATTGCTCTCGTCGCTCAGCGCCGCGGGTTCCGCCCGCGGCGTTTGTGCCGGAAGCACCCGTGTCCCCCACCGGACGAAGAGCGACCTCCGCGCTACTCGAAGAGGTCCATTCCCCATGCCCAAGAACATCAAGACTCGAAGTCGTGCCCTGACCCGGACGCACAAGATCGCGATCGCCGGTGTCGCCACGCTCGGCGCCGCCGCCGTCGCGTTCACCGCCGTGCCGGGCGGACAGACGACCACCTCCGAGGCGTCCTCCGCGCCGGCGCGGGTGGCCTACAGCTCCGAGCAGCTCAAGGGCCTGCAGTCGGGTGTCACCGAACAGCTCGCGGGTGCCGGCCTTCAGGGCAGGGCCACCGAGGCCAAGGAGAAGGCTGAGGCGGCGGCCAAGGAGAAGGCCGAGGCGGCGGCGAAGGCGAAGGCGAAGGCGAAGGCGAAAGCCGACGCGGAAGCCGCGGCGAAGAAGAAGGCCGCCGAGGCCGCCGCCAAGAAGAAGGCCGAGCAGGAGCGCCGGGCCAAGGAGGCCGCGAGCCGGTCCGCCGAGCGCCCCTCGGTCAAGGCCGTCGCCGCGAAGACCTACGGCAACAACCTCGACGGCTGGATTAAGGAAGCCCTGGACATCATGAAGGCCAAGGGCATCCCGGGCTCGTACGACGGCCTGCACCGCAACATCCTGCGGGAGTCCTCGGGCAACCCGAACGCCATCAACAACTGGGACATCAACGCCATCAACGGCATCCCGTCGAAGGGACTGCTCCAGGTCATCCCGCCGACGTTCAAGGCGTACCACGTCTCCGGCACCTCGACGGACATCTACGACCCGGTCGCCAACATCACCGCCGCCGCGAACTACGCGGCCGACAAGTACGGCTCGATCGACAACGTCAACGGCGCGTACTGAGGCCGCGCGGACCTCTCCTGCGCCGAAGGGCGGCACCCCACCGGGGTGCCGCCCTTCGCCGTCCCGCCCGCGCCGCACGCGACGCGGCGGCGCTCACTTGCGCATGACCTCCGGCTCGTGGCGGCGCAGGAAGCGGGCCACGAAGAAGCCGCAGATCACGCCGAGGACGAGCAGGGCGGCCATGTCCATGCTCCAGGCGCCGACGGTGTGCTCCCACAGCGGGTCGGTGTCACCGCCGTCCTTGGGCGGGCTGATCTTGTTGAAGTCCAGCGTGGCGCCCGCGGCGGCGACCGCCCAGCGCGACGGCATCAGGTACGAGAACTCGTTGACGCCTACCGCGCCGTTCAGGGTGAACAGGCAGCCGGTGAACACGACCTGGATGATCGCGAACATGACCAGCAGCGGCATGGTCTTCTCGGCCGTCTTCACCAGCGACGAGATGACCAGGCCGAACATCATCGAGGCGAAGCCCAGCGCCATGATCGGGATGGAGAGCTCGATCATGGTGGAGCTGCCGAGGATCAGGCCCTGCTCGGGGATCTCCCGGCCGGCGAACCCGATGACGCCGACCAGCAGGCCCTGGAACACGGTGATCACGCCGAGCACGAACACCTTGGACATCAGGTACGCCGAGCGGGACAGGCCGGTGGCGCGCTCCCGCTCGTAGATGACCCGTTCCTTGATCAGCTCGCGGACCGAGTTGGCGGCACCGGCGAAGCAGGCGCCGACCGCGAGGATCAGCAGGACCGTGGTGGCCGTGCCGTTCGGGATGATCCGCCCGGTCTTCGGGTTGGCCGGGTTGGGCAGCAGGCTGTTGCCCGAGTCGATGAGCAGGCTCACCGCGCCCAGGACCGCCGGCAGGATCACCATCAGCGCCAGGAAGCCCTTGTCGGAGGCGATCACCGACGTGTAGCGGCGCACCAGGGTGATGAACTGGGACATCCAGCCCTGCGGCTTCGGCGGCCTCATCGCCTGCATCGGCGGCATCTGTACGGACTGTGGTGCGACGGCGTCGATGTCCGCGGCGTACATCTGGTAGTGCTGCGAGCCCTTCCAGCGGCTCGCCCAGTCGTAGTCGCGGTAGTTCTCGAAGGCGGAGAAGACGTCCGCCCAGGTGTCGTAACCGAAGAAGTTGAGCGCCTCCTCGGGCGGGCCGAAGTAGGCCACCGACCCGCCGGGCGCCATGACCAGGAGCTTGTCGCAGATGGCCAGCTCGGCCACGGAGTGGGTGACCACGAGGACCGTACGGCCGTCGTCGGCGAGGCCGCGCAGCAGCTGCATGACGTCACGGTCCATGCCCGGGTCGAGGCCGGAGGTCGGCTCGTCCAGGAAGATCAGCGACGGCTTGGTGAGCAGCTCCAGGGCAACGGAGACGCGCTTGCGCTGGCCGCCGGAGAGGGAGGTGACCTTCTTCTCCTTGTGGATGTCCAGCTTCAGCTCGCGCAGCACCTCGCCTATCCGGGCGTCCCGCTCGGCGCCCGTGGTGTCGGCCGGGAAGCGCAGCTTGGCCGCGTACTTCAGGGCCTTCTTGACGGTCAGCTCCTTGTGCAGGATGTCGTCCTGCGGGACCAGACCGATGCGCTGACGCAGCTCGGCGAACTGCTTGTACAGGTTCCGGTTGTCGTAGAGGACGTCGCCCTGGTTGGCGGGCCGGTAGCCGGTGAGCGCCTTCAGGAGCGTCGACTTGCCGGAGCCGGAGGGGCCGATGACCGCGATCAGCGACTTCTCCGGAACACCGAAGGAGACATCCCGCAGGATCTGCTTGCCGCCGTCCACCGTGACGGTCAGGTGGCGGGCCGAGAAGGAGATGTCACCGGTGTCGACGAACTCCTCGAGGCGGTCGCCGACCAGGCGGAACGTGGAGTGGCCGACGCCGACGATGTCGTTCGGGCCCAGCACCTGGACGCCGCCCTTGGCGATCGGCTGGCCGTTGACGTAGGTGCCGTTGTGCGAACCCAGGTCGCGGATCTCGTAGCGGCCGTCGGGCGTGGCGTGGAACTCCGCGTGGTGACGGGAGACCTGGAGGTCGGAGACGACCAGGTCGTTCTCCAGGGCACGGCCGATGCGCATGACGCGACCGAGCGAGAACTGGTGGAACGTGGTCGGGCTGCGGTCGCCGTAGACCGGCGGCGCCCCCGCGCCACCACCGGGAACGTCCTGCGCGTACTGCTCACCCGGCCCCTGCTGGTGCGGGACGTGCGGCTCGGCCTGCTGCGGCTGCTGCCAGGCGGGCGGCTGGGCCTGCTGCGGCGTCTGCGGCGGCGCCTGCTGGGCGGCCCAGCCCGGGTTCGCGCCCTGCGCCGCGTACGGCTGCTGGTGGGGCTGCGCCTGCGGCGAGGCGACGGCGTCCGCGGCGCCGGAGAGGTCCAGACGCGGTCCGTCGGTCGCGTTGCCGAGGTGCACGGACGAGCCGGGGCCGATCTCCACCTGATGGATCCGCTGCCCCTGCACGAACGTGCCGTTGGTGCTGCCGTGGTCCTCGATCACCCAACCCCGGCCGCTCCAGCTGATCGTGGCATGCCGCCAGGACACCCTGGCGTCGTCGAGCACCACGTCCCCCTGCGGATCACGTCCGAGGGTGTATGGCCTGGACGCGTCGAGCGTCCAGGTCCGTCCATTCAATTCCAGTACGAGTTCCGGCACTCCATGCCCCACTGAGTAGTCCCCCGAGTTACCCCCATCGCAGGGAGTCTAGGGATGTCGAACATCGTCGGGAACTATTTCAGGCTCGGCCCCCTGACCGAAAGTCGGGCCTTGTGAAGAAGGCGTCCTCCCGCTTCGGCCGTTTCCGTTGACGGGGTTGAAACCGGACCGGAGAGTGGTAATCCACGCGAGGGGGACATGCGCGGCCGCTCGGCCGCGCCGCGGATCGGGGGGTCTGCCATGAGTGCGTCCATGGACGGCGGGACCACACAGCACGGCACGAGGCTGCCCTGGGGCGACATCCTGCTGTCCGCGATCGCCGCGGTGAGCTGGGCGTTGATCGGGATGGCGGGAACCGCGGCGCTGGGCCTGCATCTGCTGGAGGCGGACACGGCGGCCTCTCTGGGGCCGATGACCGCGGCGGTGGTGGCCCTTGGGGCGGGTGGTTCCGTCACCCCGTCCGGCGATGTGTCCGCGTTCGGACTGACCGGCGCCGAGGCGACGACCGCCGTCGAGATCACGCCACTCGGGGTCAGCCTGGTGGGCGGGCTGCTGCTGTCGTGGTTCTTCCTGCGCTCCCTGCGTGCGGCCGGAGCGGTGATCGCGCCGTCCGAACTCCTCGCGCGCGCGGGCGCGGTGGTCGCGTTGTTCGTGGCGATGCTGGGCGGACTGGCCTGGGCGGGCCACGACGTCATCACCATCGACGGGAGCGCGCTGGGACTCGACGACCTGCCGGGCGGGAGCGGTGGCGTCGAGATCCCCGGGCTGGGTGACATCGGGGACGTCGGGGACATCGGAGGGCTGCTGCCGGACCAGATCGGCGGGCTGATCGACGCGCAGGCGGCGGTCGGCTTCACCGTCGACACCGCGCCGACGCTGCTCGGCGGGCTCGGCTGGTCGGCCGGCATCCTGCTGATCGCGCTGCTGGCCTCGCGCCGGAGTCCGCTGCCGCGTGGCTGGGAGGCCGTGCACCGAGTGGTCCGGCCGGCCGCGTCCGCCCTGGTCACGGTGGCGCTGACCGCGGTGGCCGCGGGGTTGGCGGCGGCGGTGTACGCGGCGATCGGCGACGACCATCCCCGGCGGGTCGCGGGAGCGGCGCTGCTGGGCGCGCCGAACGGGGTCTGGCTGGGCGTGCCGATCGGCCTGTTCGTGCCGTGGGACGGCCGGGCGACCGGCGAACTGACCCGGCTCCTCCCGGACCCCCTCGACGACCTCCTGGCGGGCGGCTCCGACCAGAACGTCACACTGGGCCGCCTGGCCGAGTTGGACGGCCGGGTGTGGCTGCTCGGGGTCTCGGCGGGACTGATGATGCTGCTGGCGGGGGTGCTGACGGCTGTGCGGACGCCTGTGGCGATGCCTGTGGCCGGGGTGGGCGGGGGTGCGGTGGGGGGTGCCGACGCGGGGGCCGGTTCTGGGGCCGGTTCCTGGGCGGGTTCGGGCTCGGGGGCGGCGGGTGCCGGTTCCGGGTCGGGGGCCGGTACTGGTGGGGGCCGGGCGGCGAGGATCTCCGCGGGAGCGGGGGTCGCTTCGGGTACGGCGTCGGCGCCGGCCGGGGGGTACGCGGGCGGGGCGCTCGGTGGTGCACGGGATCCCGGGGCACTCCGGTTCGCGGGGCGATGTGCGGTGCGGTTGGGCATGGCGACCGCGTTGGCACTGCCGCTGCTCGCGTGGCTGACGGAGGTGTCGGTGGACGCCTCGCTGTCCGTCCTGGGTTTCGACGCCTTCGGCGCCGGCATCGACCTGCACGGGCACCTCGGTGGGGCCCTGCTCCTCGGCGCCCTGTGGGGCGCGGGCGCCGGAGCCACCGGCGCACTGCTCGCGCGCGCCACGGGAGCGGCGGGGCGGCTGGCGGCGCCGCTGGCCCTGGGTGACGTGGCGGGAGCGGGGGGTGCCGGGGCGCCGGGGGCCGGGGGTGGTTGGCACGGGAGTGAGGCTGGGCTGCCGCACGGGGGTGAGGCCGGGCGGTCCTACGACGGTGCGCCGGCGGATCCGTACGGGAGCGGACGCGGGCAGTCGCAGGAGGGTGCGCCGGGCAGTGGGGGCGTGGCTGCGGCTTGGCCCGGGGCGGGAGGGCCGTACGCCGGGGGGCCTGGGCGGCGGCCGTACGGGGGTGGGCCTGAGAGCCGGCACTCGGCCGGGGCCGGGGAACCGTATGCCGGGGAGCCCGAGCGACCGTACGGGAGTGGGACTGGGCGCTCGTACGGGAGTGGGACTGGGCGCTCGTACGAGGGTGAGGCTGGGCGGTCGTACGAGGGTGAGGCTGGGCGGTCCTACGAGGGTGAGGCCGGGCGGTCCTACGACGGTGCGCCCGGAGATCCGTACCCGGGCGGACGTGGAGATCCGTACCCGGGTGGGGGTGGGCGGCTCCACTCAGGGGAGTCCGGCGGGGTGTACGAGGGAACCGGGAGGGCCGAGGGCGTAGGCGAGGCCGGCGAAGGCTCCTCGTACTCGGGAGATCCCGGTGACGCCTGCCCGGGTGACTCCGGTGGCGCGTACCCGGGTGACTCCGGGCCGTACTCCCCCGGTTCGCCGTACCGGCCGCCGAACCCGGCCACCAATCCGTATCTGCGGATGCCTGAGAGCACCCGGGAACCGGAGGACGCCCGTCCGCCGGAGGCAGGGCCAGAGCCCCGGGCCGGGCGGACACCCGCAGACGGGCCGCCGGCCGGAGAGCGGCCCCCCGGCTGCGAGGCCCCGGGCCCGGGCTGGGACTCCGGTGACAACAGGTCGGCGCGGGACCCTGGGTGGGGCGGTGGCCACGGAACAGGCCCAGGTCCCCGCTCGGCCGACGGTGCCGGCGCCGGCCTCGGCACCAGGGCGGCCGGAGGCTCCCGTGCCCCTGATGACCCCGCTGCCGCCCATGGCGGCGGCGCGAGCCGTGGGCCCGGCCCGGCGGTCGGTCCCGGTCAGCCGTACGGCCGGCCCCGGTCGGTCGGCAGCCGGCCCGGAGCGCCCCACAGTGGCGCCGGACCTGGCAGTGACGCGGCGGACGACTCCGCGGCGGCCCGTGACGACCGGCCATCCGGCGGGGCGCCGTGGTCCGACGGCCCGGCACCACCCGGTGACGACATGTACGGCGCGCCCACCGTGGCCCGGCCGCTCGATCCCCCTCCCCGGTCACCCCGACGGCCTCCCCCACCCACGTCCGGCGACCGCCCGACATCCGGACCGGACGACGAGCCACCACCACCTCCGCCTCCCCCGCCACCTGGAAGGCCGAGGGGACGACGGTGACGGTCCTCCCTCGGCCCGCCGCGGACCTGGCCTGATCCGGGCATGGTGACCAGGCCGGGCCGGCCCCCCAGCAGCCACCGCCGCACCCCCTGCGCCTCTCCCGGGCCCCCGCCACCGAACCGCGTCCGAACCCCCGCCCCCGCCCAGTCGCCCCACACCCGACCCCCGGTCGCGCGGACTCCGGCGGCCCAGTCGGTCCGTCCCCGACACCTCGGTGGCCGCACCCCGCATTCGTGGTCAAGACGTAAGGTCAGGGCCACCGACCCGCCATCCAGTGTTCCGTGTCCGTCAGCCGGACCTCGGAGGCGGCAGGCACTGCGTGCCGGATACGGTGGGAGCACCATGAGCGCTTCGCAGACTTTGTCCTCTGACGCCCCCACCCTTCTCGTCAAGATATTCGGGAAGGACAGGCCGGGCATCACGGCCGGACTCTTCGACACCCTTGCCGCCTACTCCGTCGACGTGGTCGACATCGAGCAGGTCGTCACCCGTGGCCGGATGGTGCTGTGCGCGCTCGTGACCGCGCCGCCCCGCGGGCTGGACGGCGATCTGCGGGCCACCGTCCACAGCTGGGCGGAGTCGATGAGGATGCAGGCGGAGATCATCTCCGGGCTCGGTGACAACCGGCCGCGCGGTCTGGGGCGTTCCCTGGTGACCGTGCTCGGGCATCCGCTGACCGCGGAGGCGACGGCGGCGGTCGCCGCCCGGATCACCCGGACCGGCGGCAACATCGACCGTATCTTCCGGCTGGCCAAGTACCCGGTGACCGCGGTGGAGTTCGCGGTGTCGGGCGTGGAGACGGAGCCCCTGCGCACCGCTCTGGTGACGGACGCGGCGGCGCTCGGCGTGGATGTCGCCGTCGTCTCGGCCGGTCTGCACCGGCGGGCCCAGCGGCTGGTGGTCATGGACGTCGACTCGACGCTCATCCAGGACGAGGTGATCGAGCTCTTCGCCGCGCACGCCGGCTGCGAGGAGGAGGTCGCCGAGGTGACGGCGTCCGCGATGCGCGGGGAGCTGGACTTCGAGCAGTCGCTGCACGCGCGCGTGGCGCTGCTCAAGGGGCTGGACGTCTCGGTGGTGGACAAGGTGCGGGCCGAGGTGCGGCTGACGCCGGGGGCGCGCACGCTGATCCGCACGCTGAAGCGGCTGGGCTTCGAAGTCGGTGTGGTGTCCGGTGGGTTCACCCAGGTCACCGACGACCTCAAGGAACGGCTGGGGCTCGACTTCGCCCAGGCCAACACGCTGGAGATCGTCGACGGGAAGCTGACCGGCAGGGTCACCGGGGAGATCGTGGACCGCGCGGGCAAGGCCCGGCTGCTGCGCCGGTTCGCCGCGGAGGCGGGCGTACCGCTGTCCCAGACGGTGGCGATCGGTGACGGCGCCAACGACCTGGACATGCTCAACGCGGCCGGACTCGGGGTCGCCTTCAACGCCAAGCCGGTGGTGCGGGAGGCCGCGCACACCGCGGTGAACTTCCCGTTCCTCGACACGGTCCTGTATCTGCTGGGCGTCACCCGCGAAGAGGTCGAGGCGGCGGACGCGCACGAGGAGGCCTGAGCGGTCCCGGATCTCGTACGCGGAAGGGGCCCGGCGCCGTCGCGCCGCCGGGCCCCTTCCGCCTGGAGCGGGGGTCGCGTCAGTCGGACGGCGCCCAGTAGTCGAGGAGGGTCGCCGCGCCCGGCTCCAGGGCCTTCCAGGGGCCGCTGAACGACAGGACGGCGAAGGCGGCGGCCGGGAAGCCGCGGCGGCTCATCCGGTCCCGGGCGTCGCCCTCGGCCGAGCCGGCCAGGACGTCGGCGAGACCCTGGATGCCCGGGTTGTGGCCGACCAGGAGGATGTTCTGCGCGTCGTCGGGGGTCTCGTTGAGCACGGCGATCAGTTCGCCGGGCGAGGCCTCGTAGATCCGCTCTTCATAGACCGTCTTCGGCCGGTGCGGGAATTCATGGACGGCGAGCTTCCAGGTCTCGCGGGTCCGGACCGCGGTGGAGCACAGGGCCAGGTCGAAGGAGAGACCGGTCTCGGTCAGCCTGCGTCCGGCGACTGCGGCGTCCATGCGGCCCCGCTCAGCGAGCGGCCGCTCGTGGTCGGTCACCTGTGGCCAGTCGGCTTTCGCATGCCGGAAGAGGACGATCCTGCGGGGTTCTGCGTCGCTCATGGGATCCAGCTTCGCATGAAACAGGCCATGAGGCGCAGGGAGTTGGCGGGTCGCTCCGGCGGTGTTCAGCGCGATATCAGCTGCTGGAGGCGCTCGAAAAGCAGGGTGAGCGTGGGGTCGCCGGTCGCCGCCCGGGCATCCGCCGGATCAAGGATCAGCGTCAGGAGCACGACGAACGCGAGCGTCGGCAGGGCGAGGGCCCACCAGGGCAACCGGATGTCGACGCCGCCCCGGGAGGCCGGGTGGGGCCGGGTGTGCGTAGGGGCCGACATGGGTGCCTCCGCTGGTCTTCGAGTGGTCCGTGGCCCGCCTCGGGCGGCCACATCTCGAAGTTACGGAATCCGCGCCCCTCAACCCATCCGGTGATCCACCCAGTTGACCCTGACACTCACCCCCTAGGGGATGGTGGTGCCAGCCCCACCATGGGTCCGCGGACGCGCACACCGGGCACGCGCGCGGTCAGGGTGAGGCGATCGTCGCGATGATGGCGATGATCACGAAGATGGCGAAGAACGAGCCGAAGACCAGCAGCATCTTCTTCTGGCCGTTCTGGGGGTTCGGATCGAGCACAGGCATACGGCAAGTCTCGCATCCGCTGCCGACCGGATGCGCGCCGGGGCGGGGTCAGCCCGCCTTCGGGGGCGGCCCGGGGCCCGCCCCCGGGGTCAGGGCCGCGGGGGGGGCGTCCTGCCCCGCCGGGACGCGCGCCGGGCCGGGTCAGCGCGCCGCCTCGTCCTCCACCGTACGGTCGCGCCCCGCGAGGACGCCCACGACCATCTGCGGGATCATCAGGGCGGTCATCAGCGCGATCGGCAGCCCCCAGCCGCCGCTGCTCTCGTAGAGCACCCCCACCAGGAGCGGCCCCGGGATGGAGATCAGATAGCCGGTGCTCTGCGCGAAGGCCGACAGCTGGGCCACGCCGGCGCCGGTCCTGGCCCGCATGCCGACCATGGTGAGGGCGAGCGGGAAGGCGCAGTTGGAGACGCCGAGCAGCACGGCCCAGGCCCAGGCGCCGCCGGCCGGCGCGAGGTACAGGCCGGTGTAGCCCGCCAGACCGCAGACGCCGAGCGCGAGCACGATCGGCCCCTGGTGCGGCAGCCGGGTGGCGACGCGCGGGATGACGAAGGCGAGCGGCACGCCCATCACCATCGTGACGGCGAGCAGCAGTCCGGCCGTGCCCGCGGGGACGCCCGCGTCCCGGAAGATCTGCGCCATCCAGCCCATGGTGATGTAGGCGGCGGTGGCCTGGAGCCCGAAGAAGACGGCGAGCGCCCACGCGGTACGGCTCCTGGTGATCCGCAGCGCGGCCGACGGCTGTTCGCCCGTGGGTGCCCGCTCCGCCGACGGCCGCCCGCGCGCGGGTGTCCGCTCGGCCGGCGCCGGCCCCCGTTCCCGTACGAGCGGGATCCACGGCAGCACGGCCGCCGCCGCCAAGGCGGCCCACACGGAGAGTCCCGACTGCCAGCTTCCGCCCAGTGCCCGGGTCATCGGGACGGTCACGGCGGCCGCGGCGGAGGTGCCGAGGGCGAGGGCCATCGAGTACAGGCCGGTCATGGAGCCGACCCGGTCGGGGAACCAGCGCTTGACGATGACCGGCATCAGGACGTTGCTGACGGCGATGCCCATGAGGGCCAGGGCGCTGGCGGCCAGGAACCCGGCCGTACCGCCCGCGTAGGGCCGGATCAGCAGGCCCGCGGCGATGGCGGTCATGCCCGCGCACACCACCGCGCCCGCTCCGAAGCGGCGGGCCAGCCGCGGGGCGGTCATGCCGAAGAGGGCGAAGCAGAGCGGGGGGACGGAGGTGAGGAGTCCGGCCGTGCCGCCGCTCATGCCGAGCCCGTCGCGGACCTCTTCGAGGAGGGCGCCGAGGCTGGTGATGGCGGGGCGCAGGTTGAGGGCGGACAGCACGATGCCGACGACCACCAGGCGGGTCGTCCACGCGCGCGTGCCCGGGCCCGGCCCCTTGGTGATGCCGTCCCCCCGGGAGTCACCGGCGGCCGATCCGCGTCCGCCGGTCGCCGAACCGCTCGGCTCGGCGGCCGAACCGCCCGCGCCGACGGCCGGACCCCGTACGACCGCATCGCGTACGTCCGTGTGCTTCGTCGTCCGGGTGCCCTCACGTGCCATGCCGCCCATCATAGAATCATGGGATGATTACGGGTCCATTCCCGGGTCGCCCGCTCCGGCCCCGCCTGTGCGAAGGTGTGCCATGCCTCTGAGCCATCCCCGCCGGTCGGCACTGTCCGAGCAGGTCATCGCCGCGCTGCGGCACCAGATCACCTCGGGCGAGTGGCCGGTGGGGGCCCGGATCCCGACGGAGCCCGAGCTGGTCGAGCAGCTCGGTGTCGCCCGCAACACCGTCCGCGAGGCCGTCCGCGCGCTGGCGCACAACGGCCTGCTGGACATCCGTCAGGGCTCGGGCACGTACGTCGTGGCGACCAGCGAGCTGGCGGGGGTGATGCACCGCCGCTTCGCGGACGCTGATCCCCGGCACATCGCCGAGCTGCGGTCCACGCTGGAGTCGTCCGCCGCCCGGCTCGCCGCCGCGCGGCGCACCGAGAAGGACCTCAAACAGCTCGACGCGCTCCTGGCGCGGCGCGAGGAGGCCTGGGAGTCGGGCGACGCGGAGGCGTTCGTGACGGCGGACGCGACCTTCCACCTGGCGGTGGTGGCCGCCTCCCACAACGACGTGATGTCGGCGATGTACGCCGATCTGGGCGAGGTACTGCGCGACTGGCTGCGCGAGGACATCGGCGAGGAGCTGACGCCGGAGACGCACATGGACCACGCGCGGCTCGTCGACGCGATCCGCGCGGGCGACGCCACGACGGCCGCCACGGAGGCCGCCGGCTACCCGTTCCTGTGCCGTCCGGGCCGGTTCAGCGCTCCTGCCTGAAGTGGGCCTGCCTGCTGTGGCTGACCCACACCGAGCGGACCTCCTTCCAGCAGCGGCCGGTCAGCCGCACGGTCTGCGCGGGACCGGCCACCACCGGGGCCCCGTCACTGTCGACGTCCCACCAGCGCTCGCACTCGATGTGCAGGCGGACGCGGTCGGCCTGCGGATAGGGGTTGTGGCAGTACGCGGTCACCTGGGAGCCGGTGACCCGGCTGCGGCACGTGGCCCCGAACGGCTCCGGCGCCGCGGCCCGGTGCGCCTCCACGCGCGCGTGCGGCATCGCCTCGTAGGACTCGCAGGACAGGGACAGCAGCAGACAGACGCCGACGGTCACTGAGGCCAGGCTGCGGGACAGGTGCACAAGGGGACCTCCTCGGCCGGGCTGGGGAGGAAGGCGCGTGGTGAACGCCTACTCCAGGGTGCCCGGTCGCGGTCCTCACCCGCCCGGCCGGGTGATCCGAACGAGTGACGCCCCGCTCCCCGCGCGCTGCGGAGGACGGGGCGTCGACGACCTGCCGGGGAGGCGTACGCGGAAGGCGTGCGGAGAGGTCGCGCGAGGACGTCGTACGGCCAGGTCAGGCGTCGTACGGGGGTCCCGCGGGAGCGGTCACGCGCCGATGGCGTGCAGACCGCCGTCCACGTGGACGATCTCTCCCGTGGTCTTCGGGAACCAGTCGCTCAGCAGGGCGACGACGCCCTTGCCGGCCGGCTCGGGGTCCTTGAGGTCCCACTCCAGGGGGGCACGGTCGTCCCACACGGAGGCGAGCTCCGCGAAGCCCGGGATGGACTTGGCGGCCATCGAGCCGATGGGGCCCGCGGAGACGAGGTTGCAGCGGATGTTCTGCTTGCCCAGGTCGCGCGCCATGTAGCGGCTGGTGGCCTCCAGGGCGGCCTTGGCCGGACCCATCCAGTCGTACTGCGGCCAGGCGTACTGGGCGTCGAAGGTGAGGCCGACGACGGAGCCGCCGTTCTGCATCAGCGGCAGGCAGGCCATGGTCAGCGACTTCAGGGAGTACGCCGAGACGTGCATGGCGGTGGCGACGGACTCGAACGGGGTGTTGAGGAAGTTGCCGCCGAGCGCGTCCTGCGGCGCGAAGCCGATGGAGTGCACGACGCCGTCGAGGCCGCCGAGCTCCTCGCCCACGATGTCGGCCAGGCGCCCGAGGTGCTCGTCGTTCGTCACGTCGAGCTCGATGACCTTGGTGGGCTTCGGCAGCTTCCGGGCGATGCGCTCGGTCAGGGTGGGCCGCGGGAACGCGGTCAGGATGATCTCGGCGCCCTGCTCCTGGGCCAGCTTCGCGGTGTGGAAGGCGATGGAGGACTCCATCAGCACACCGGTGATCAGGACGCGCTTGCCCTCGAGAATTCCGCTCATGGTGATCAGTGACCCATTCCCAGTCCGCCGTCAACGGGGATGACGGCTCCAGTGATGTACGAGGCGTCGTCCGAGGCGAGGAACCGCACCGTCGCGGCGACTTCCTCCGGCCGCGCGTACCGGCCGAGCGGCACCTGCGCCACGATGCCGGCGCGCTGCTCGTCGGTGAGGACCTTCGTCATGTCGGTGTCGACGAAGCCGGGGGCGACGACGTTGAAGGTGATGTTGCGGGATCCCAGCTCACGGGCGAGGGAGCGGGCGAAGCCGACGAGGGCGGCCTTGGAGGCGGCGTAGTTCGCCTGCCCCGGGGAGCCGTACAGCCCGACCACCGAGGAGATCAGGACGACGCGGCCCTTCTTGGCGCGCAGCATGCCGCGGTTGGCGCGCTTGACGACCCGGAAGGTGCCGGTGAGGTTGGTGTCGACGACCGAGGTGAAGTCCTCCTCGGACATCCGCATCAGCAGCTGGTCCTTGGTCACGCCGGCGTTGGCGATCAGCACCTCGACCGGGCCGTGCTCGGCCTCGATCTCCTTGTAGGCCTGCTCCACCTGCTCGGAGTCGGTGATGTCGCACTTGACGGCGAGGAAGCCGGCCGGCGGCTCACCCGAGCGGTACGTGATGGCGACCTTGTCGCCGGCGTCGGCGAACGCGCGGGCGATGGCGAGGCCGATGCCCCGGTTGCCTCCGGTGACGAGAACCGAGCGGCTCAACGGATCACCCTTTCGATAGCGGTCTGGTACACCCGCCCGGACACCTGGATGACAGGCGGCTTCCCAGAAAACCTATCGGTCCCGGCCCGGACTCGGACAATCGGGCGCCCACAGTGGCGCAGGGGCCGCACTGTCGGGTCCCTACAGAAAGATGCGGAGGCCGGTCGCAAACGTGTGGTCCGCGAGCGGGACGGCACGACATGATCGGAGCAACCACGGGTCACGACAACAAGGAGAGACCTCGGTGCCTCATACGATCGACGAAGCCTTCACGGCGCTTCCCCTGCGCGCCCTGGCCGACGCCGCGCTCGCCCGCGCGCGTGCGCTAGGCGCGGACCACGCGGACTTCCGCTTCGAGCGCGTGCGCAGCGCGTCCTGGCGGCTGCGGGACGCCAAGCCCTCGGGCTCGTCGGACACCACCGACCTCGGGTACGCGGTGCGGGTGGTGCACGGCGGGACGTGGGGGTTCGCGTCCGGGGTGGACCTGACCCTGGACGCCGCCGCCAAGGTCGCGTCCCAGGCCGTGCAGATGGCCAAGCTCTCCGCCCAGGTGATCAGGGCGGCCGGGTCGGACGAGCGGGTGGAGCTGGCCGACGAACCCGTGCACGCGGAGAAGACCTGGATCTCGTCGTACGAGATCGACCCGTTCTCGGTACCCGACGAGGAGAAGTCGGCGCTGTTGGCCGAGTGGAGCGCGCGGCTGCTGGCGGCCGACGGCGTCAACCACGTGGACGCCTCGCTGCTCACCGTGCACGAGAACAAGTTCTACGCCGACACCGCCGGGACCGTCACCACACAGCAGCGCGTGCGGCTGCACCCGCAGCTGACGGCCGTGTCGGTGGACGAGTCGAGCGGCGAGTTCGACTCGATGCGGACCATCGCGCCGCCCGTGGGACGCGGCTGGGAGTACCTCACCGGCACCGGCTGGGACTGGGACGCGGAGCTGGCGCGGATCCCGGAGCTGCTGGCCGAGAAGATGCGCGCGCCGAGCGTCGAGGCGGGCGTGTACGACCTGGTGGTCGACCCGTCCAACCTGTGGCTGACCATCCACGAGTCGATCGGGCACGCCACCGAGCTGGACCGCGCGCTCGGCTACGAGGCCGCCTACGCCGGCACCTCCTTCGCCACCTTCGACCAGTTGGGCAAGTTGCGCTACGGCTCCGAGCTGATGAACGTCACCGGCGACCGCACCGCCGAGCACGGCCTGGCGACCATCGGGTACGACGACGAGGGCGTCGAGGGCCAGTCCTGGGACCTGGTGAAGGACGGCACGCTCGTCGGCTACCAGCTGGACCGGAGGATCGCGAGGCTGACCGGGTTCGAGCGGTCCAACGGGTGCGCCTTCGCCGACTCCCCCGCACACGTGCCCGTGCAGCGCATGGCCAACGTGTCGCTGCGGCCGGACCCGGCCGGGATGTCCACCGAGGACCTCATCGGCGGCGTCGAGCGCGGGATCTACGTCGTCGGCGACCGGTCCTGGTCGATCGACATGCAGCGCTACAACTTCCAGTTCACCGGGCAGCGGTTCTTCAGGATCGAGAACGGGCGGATCGCCGGACAGCTGCGGGACGTCGCCTACCAGGCGACGACCACCGACTTCTGGGGCTCGATGGCCGCGGTGGGCGGTCCGCAGACGTATGTCCTCGGCGGCGCCTTCAACTGCGGCAAGGCCCAGCCGGGGCAGGTCGCGGCGGTCTCGCACGGCTGCCCGTCGGCCCTCTTCCGGGGCGTCAACATCCTCAACACCACGCAGGAGGCCGGTCGATGAGCCCGCGTACGAACAAGCCGCACGAGATCGTCGAGCGGGCCCTCGAACTGTCCCGCGCCGACGGCTGTGTGGTGATCGCCGACGAGCAGTCGACCGCGAACCTGCGCTGGGCGGGCAACGCGCTGACCACGAACGGTGTCACCCGCGGGCGCACGCTCACCGTCATCGCGACCGTCGACGGCAAGGAGGGCACAGCCTCCGGAGTCGTGTCGCGGTCCGCCGTGAGCCCGGAGGAGCTGGAGCCCCTGGTCCGCGCCGCCGAGACCGCCGCGCGCGGATCCGGGCCGGCCGAGGACGCGCGGCCGCTGGTCACGGGCGTACCGGAGTCGCCGGACTTCCTGGACGCGCCCGCCGAGACCTCCTCCGCCGTCTTCGCCGACTTCGCGCCGGCGCTCGGCGAGGCGTTCGCCCGCGCCCGTGCGGGCGGCCGTGAGCTGTACGGCTTCGCCAACCACGAGCTGGTCTCCAGTTACCTGGGCACGTCGACGGGGCTGCGGCTGCGGCACGACCAGCCCAACGGGACGCTGGAGCTGAACGCCAAGTCGCCGGACCGTGCGCGTTCGGCGTGGGCGGGCCGCTCGACCCGGGACTTCAAGGACGTCGACCCGGCGGCGCTCGACGCCGAGCTGGCCGTACGCCTCGGCTGGGCGGAGCGGCGGATCGAGCTGCCCGCCGGACGGTACGAGACGCTGCTGCCGCCGACGGCCGTGGCGGACCTGCTGATCTACCAGATGTGGTCGGCGTCGGGCCGGGACGCGGTCGAGGGCCGCACGGTGTTCTCCAAGCCGGGTGGCGGCACGCGCGTCGGCGAGAAGCTCACCGACCTGCCGCTGACGCTGCGCAGCGACCCGAACGAGCCGGGCCTGGAGTCCGCGCCCTTCGTGCTCGCGCACTCCTCCGGGGGCGACCAGTCGGTGTTCGACAACGGGCTGCCGCTGACCGCCACCGAGTGGGTGCGCCAGGGCGAGCTGGGCAACCTGTTGACCAGCCGCCACAGCGCGGAGCTGACCGGACTGCCGGTCGCGCCGGCGATCGACAACCTGATCCTGGACGGCGGCGAGGACACCTCCCTGGAGGAGATGGTCGCGAACACCGGGCGGGGGCTGCTGCTGACCTGCCTGTGGTACATCCGCGAGGTCGACCCGGCGACGCTGCTGCTGACCGGGCTGACCCGGGACGGCGTCTACCTCGTCGAGAACGGCGAGGTGGCCGGCGAGGTCAACAACTTCCGGTTCAACGAGTCGCCGGTGGACCTGCTGGGCCGGGCCGCCGAGGCCGGGCGCACGGAGAAGACGCTGCCGAGGGAGTGGAGCGACTGGTTCACCCGGGCCGCGATGCCGGCCCTGCGCATCCCCGATTTCAACATGAGCTCTGTCAGTCAGGGCGTATAACCTCGTAGTCGGCTGTCACTCGACCGCCCGAGCATGATCCAAGGAGATACGAGAACCGTGACGGACATCGTCGACGAGCTGAAGTGGCGCGGCCTGTGGGCCCTGTCCACCGACGAGGACGCTTTGCGCAAGGCGCTCGCGGACGGTCCCGTCACGTTCTATTGCGGTTTCGACCCGACCGCGGCCAGCCTGCACGTCGGCCACCTGGTGCAGGTCCTCACCATGCGCCGCCTCCAGCAGGCGGGCCTGCGTCCGCTGGCGCTGGTGGGCGGGGCGACCGGTCAGATCGGTGACCCCCGTCCCACGGCGGAGCGCACGCTGAACGACCCGGAGACGGTCGCGAACTGGGTGACCCGGCTGCGCGCGCAGATCGAGCCGTTCCTGTCCTTCGAGGGCGAGAACGCCGCGGTGATGGTCAACAACCTGGACTGGACCGCCGGCCTGTCGGCCATCGAGTTCCTGCGGGACATCGGCAAGCACTTCCGCGTCAACAAGATGCTGACGAAGGACTCCGTCGCCCGGCGCCTGGAGTCCCAGGAGGGCATCAGCTACACGGAGTTCAGCTACCAACTGCTCCAGGGCATGGACTTCCTGGAGCTGTACCGGCGGTACGGCTGCACGCTCCAGCAGGGCGGCAGCGACCAGTGGGGCAACCTCACGGCGGGTCTCGACCTGATCCACCGGCTGGAGCCCGACGCCGAGGTGCACTGCATGGCGACGCCGCTGATGGTCAAGGCGGACGGCACCAAGTTCGGCAAGACCGAGGGCGGCGCCGTCTGGCTCGACCCGGAGATGACGACGCCGTACGCGTTCTACCAGTTCTGGCTGAACGTGGACGACCGGGACATCTCCACCTACCTGCGCATCCTGTCCTTCCGGTCCCGTGCGGAGCTCGAGGAACTGGAGAAGCAGACCGAGGAGCGTCCGCAGGCCCGGGCCGCCCAGCGGGCGCTGGCCGAGGAGCTGACGACCCTGGTGCACGGCGCCGACCAGACGGCCGCCGTGATCGCCGCGTCGAAGGCGCTCTTCGGCCAGGGCGAGCTGGCGGAGCTGGACGAGCGGACGCTGACCGCGGCCCTGTCCGAGGTGCCGCACATCCAGGTCGCCGAGCTGCCTCCGGTGGTCGACCTGTTCGCCGAGGTCGGCCTGGTCGCCAGCAAGTCGGCCGCGCGCCGCACGGTCAAGGAGGGCGGTGCCTACGTGAACAACGTCAAGGTCACCGCCGAGGACGCCGTCCCGGCCGCGGAGGATCTGCTGCACGGACGCTGGCTGGTGCTGCGCCGGGGCAAGAAGAGCCTGGCGGCGGTGGCGGTCACACCCTCCTGAGCGGAGCGCACTCCTGATCAGGACTCTCTCCGGAACAGGGGGAAGGGGGTGGTCTCCCGGCCGGGAGACCACCCCCTTCCCCCTGTGGGCCCTCAGGTTCTCCGCTTGTCGCGGCCGAGCGTCGCCATGTACGCCATGTCCCCCAGGAAGACGATGACGACCGCGGCGATCAGCTGGAACAGGTGCCGCATCCAGTCGATGCCGGACGTGGCCTCCACCCCGGCCGCCCGGGCGATCGCGTTGCCGACGATCGCGCCGAGAATGCCGAAGATGGTGGTCAGCCAGAGAGGGCTGTGCTGCTTGCCGGGGATGATCGCCTTCGCGATCAGACCCAGCACGAATCCCACAATGATCGCCCACAACCAGCCCATGGATGCCTCCTCGTACGGCGCTACGTGAGCATTACGCCCAGTGTCGGCCCGCCCGCTCTACGCCGCATGCCGGGTACCGCCGTACGCGGTATGCCCGAGGATGTCCGTGCGGGGTGGAGGTGCCCCGGTCTCGTAGGCGACGCAGCCGGAGCGTACCGTGGAAGCTGTCCGGGTCCCGTCCTCCGACCGGGGGCGGTCCCGGTACGGGTGGCGAGGGTCCGATGCGGGCGGATGGTGGAATGTGATGCGGAAGCAGCATGCCGGTGGCGGCACCGAGGTGTTCCGGATCACCGGCGCCCGGACGGGCCTCCAGGAGGACGTACGGGGACGGCAGCGCCGGTACGTCATCTCGATGACGGTCCGCACGCTCTCGGTGATCCTCGCGCTCTCGCTGTGGAACGTGGAACGGCACGTCGCGATCGTCGCCCTGGTGCTCGGCGCGATCCTGCCCTATGTCGCCGTGGTGATCGCCAACGCCGGACGGGAGAACGCGCCGTCGCTCCCGTCGACGTTCGTCACCGCTCCGCTGCCGCCGATGATCATGCCTGCGCGGGAGGACGACGACTCGACGCAACCCGCCCCGGAGGACAGGGCGAGCGAACCGGCAGCGGGCGCGGAGCGCGAGCCACACGGCCGGGCGTGATCATGACGCGCCCCCGGTGGGCGCCTCGCAACCGGAAGTCAGGCCCCCGCCAAGCTCAAGAAAAGCTCAGATCAATCATGTTGTTCCAGTGCCGGGCGGCGGGTGACCCGTGACATACTTCGTAGGCGCTCCGCATCCCCCGTCGGAGCGACGGACCGACGCCGGGCAGCTCCCCCCGTGGCTGCTCGGCGTCGCCTTTGTACGGACCTTTTCCGCCGCGCTCAGCGCGCGTGTGCACCGTTCCTGTGAGACGAACCTGTGAGTGACGAGATCCCGATCTGCTCCGCCAAGGGCTGCCGCGCCGACGCCGTGTGGGTCCTCGCCTGGAACAACCCGAAGATCCACACGCCTGAGCGGCGCAAGACCTGGCTGGCCTGCGAGGAGCACCGGGAACACCTGTCACAGTTCCTCGGTGTCCGGGGCTTCCTGAAGGACGTCGTCCTGCTGGCGGAGTGGACGGCGCCCTAGCCGCCGATCGCCGACATCGGCCGGTCCGGCTGGACGAACGCCGGGTCGTCCAGGCCGGCACCCGCTTTCTTGCCCCACATGGCCAGGCGCCAGATCCGGGCGATCTCCTCGTCGGGTGCGCCGGAGCGCAGGGCCGCGCGCAGGTCGGTCTCCTCGCGGGCGAACAGGCAGGTGCGTACCTGGCCGTCGGCCGTCAGGCGGGTGCGGTCGCAGGCCGCGCAGAACGGGCGGGTGACGGAGGCGATGACCCCGACGCGGTGCGGGCCGCCGTCCACGAGCCAGCGCTCGGCGGGGGCCGAGCCGCGCTCCTCGGAGCCTTCCTCGGTGAGCTCGAAGCGGGTGCGCAGGGAGGCGAGGATGTCGCCCGCGGTGATCATGCCGTCGCGCTTCCAGCCGTGCTGGGCGTCCAGGGGCATCTGCTCGATGAAGCGCAGCTCGTAGTCGTGTTCCACGGCCCAGGCCAGCAGGTCCGGGGCCTCGTCCTCGTTCAGGCCCGGCATCAGGACCGAGTTGACCTTGACCGGGGTCAGGCCGGCGTCACGGGCGGCGTGCAGGCCGGCGATGACGTCCTGGTGGCGGTCGCGGCGGGTGAGGGTCTTGAAGACGTCCGGGCGCAGGGTGTCCAGGGAGACGTTGACCCGGTCCAGGCCGGCCGCCTTCAGGGCCGCCGCGGTGCGCTGGAGACCGATGCCGTTGGTGGTGAGGGACATCTGGGGGCGCGGCTCGAGAGCGGCGACCCGCTCGACGATGCCGACCAGGCCGGGGCGCAGCAGCGGCTCGCCGCCGGTGAAGCGGACCTCCTCGATGCCCAGGGAGGTGACGGCGATGTCGATCAGGCGGACGATCTCGTCGTCCGTGAGCAGGTCCGGCTTGGCCAGCCACTGCAGGCCCTCCTCGGGCATGCAGTACGTGCACCGCAGGTTGCACCGGTCGGTCAGCGAGACCCTCAGGTCGGTGGCCACCCGGCCGTAGGTGTCGATGAGCATGCGGCCCCCTCCCTCGTGAATCACAGGTTTTTCCGACACCTGCGAGCCTACGCGACCCCACCGACAACGACAGGGCCCGATCCGACGGGACAGGGCGCGGCCGCGCCGTAGGGATCCACGACGCGGCCGCGGGGACGGACCGGGGGCGGCGGGCTCAGTGCGCGCCGGTGCCGGTCAGCGACCGCACCTCGAGTTCCGCGAACTTGGCGGTGTCGGGCTCCTCCTTGGACAGGACCGTGCCGAGCCAGCCCATCAGGAAGCCGAACGGGATGGAGATGATGCCCGGGTTCTTCAGCGGGAACCAGGCGAAGTCGACGTCGGGGAACATCGCCTTGGGGTCGCCGGAGACCACGGGTGAGAACAGCACCAGGCCGACGGCGACGATCAGGCCGCCGTAGATCGACCACAGGGCGCCCTGGGTGGTGAACCGCTTCCAGAACAGGCTGTAGAGGATCGTCGGCAGGTTGGCGGAGGCCGCGACCGCGAAGGCGAGGGCGACCAGGCCGGCCACGTTCAGGTCGCGGGCGAGGGCGCCCAGGAGGATGGACGCGGCGCCGATGCCGATGGTCGCCAGCCGGGCCGCCCTCATCTCCTGCTTCTCGGTGGCCTTGCCCTTCTTTATGACGTTGGCGTAGATGTCGTGCGCGAAGGACGACGACGAGGCCAGGGTGAGGCCGGCGACCACGGCGAGGATCGTCGCGAAGGCCACCGCCGAGATCACGGCGAGCAGGATGGCGCCCCAGGCCGAGTCGACGCCGCCGAGGTGGAGGGCGAGCAGGGGCGCCGCCGTGTTGCCGGACGGGTTGGACTCGATGATCTCTTCCTGGGAGATCAGCGCCGCGGCGCCGAAGCCGAGGGCGATGGTCATCAGGTAGAAGCCGCCGATGATGCCGATGGCCCAGTTCACGGACTTCCGGGCGGCCTTGGCGTTGGGCACCGTGTAGAAGCGGATCAGGATGTGCGGCAGGCCGGCGGTACCGAGCACCAGGGCGATGCCGAGGGAGATGAAGTCCAGCTTGGTGGTGCCGGTCGCGCCGTACTGGAGACCGGGCTCCAGGAAGGCGGTGCCCTTGCCGCTGTTCTCGGCGGCCGTGCCGAGCAGGTCGGAGATGTTGAAGTTGAACTTCAGCAGCACCAGGAAGGTGATCAGGATGGTGCCGCTGATGAGCAGCACGGCCTTGACCATCTGGACCCAGGTGGTGCCCTTCATGCCGCCGATGGACACGTACACGATCATCAGGACGCCGACCAGGGCGACGATGAGGACCTTGCCGGCGTCGGAGGTGATGCCGAGCAGCAGGGAGACCAGGACGCCCGCGCCCGCCATCTGGGCCAGCAGGTAGAAGATGGACACGACGATCGTGGAGGTGCCCGCCGCCGTGCGGACCGGGCGCTGGCGCATGCGGTACGCCAGGACGTCACCCATGGTGTAGCGGCCGGAGTTGCGCAGCGGCTCCGCCACCAGGAGCAGCGCCACCAGCCAGGCGACCAGGAAGCCGATGGAGTAGAGGAAGCCGTCGTACCCGAAGAGGGCGATGGCTCCGGCGATGCCGAGGAAGGACGCGGCCGACATGTAGTCGCCGGAGACCGCGAGGCCGTTCTGGAAGGCGCTGAACTGGCGCCCGCCCGCGTAGAAGTCGGCGGCGTCCTTGGTCTGGCGGCCGGCCCAGACGGTGATGACGAGCGTCGCGACGACGAAGGCCGCGAACAGGGAGATGATCAGCGGCCGGTGCTCGCCGGCCTCCCCCGCGGCGAGGAAGGTCTGCTGTACGGGGCTCATGCGCCGCCCTCCATTCGGGACTTGATGGCCTCGGCCTTGGGGTCGAGCTTGGCGGCGGCGTGCCGCGAGTACCACCAGGCGATGAGGAACGTGGTGACGAACTGGGCGATGCCGAGGACGAAGGCGACGTTGATGTTGCCGAAGAGCTTGGTGCCCATGAAGCCGCCCGCGTAGTTGGACAGCAGGACGTAGAGCAGGTACCAGGCGATGAAGCCGACGGTCAGCGGGAAGGCGAACGAGCGGTAGGAGCGGCGCAGTTCACCGAACTCCGCGCTCTCGTGCACCGCTGTGAACTCCTCGGGTGAGGGGAGCCGGTGCTGCTCTTTCGAGGGTGGCGGTGCGTCGGTGGCCACGGAGTCTCCTCGCGTTGCGGATGCGGTTGTGACGGGGATCGGGGGCGAGTGTCCTCGCGCTCCCTGCTCAAGGTCACGGCGGCGCGCGAGGGCCGGTTCAACAACGAGGGCGTCTTTCCGAAGTCACCTCGGGTAAGTCATTGCTGGCCAGCGACTTCGGCAGATAGCTTCGGGCCTGCACCACCCGTCATGTACCTGCCCGGGCGATCACCTGTGCCTCGGGCCGGTTTCGTTTTCCGGATGATGTGGAGACCCCATGGCTCATCTGCGTTCCAGACGCCGACTGGCCCTCGCCGTACCCGTCGTGCTGTCGCTGACGGCCTCACTCGGCTTCCTGCCGGCGGTGGCCTCGGCCGCCCCGAGCGCGCCGAGCGCGGCGCCGGCGGCCGACGCGCCCAGCCTGGCCTACGTGGTCAACACCAAGGTGGACCGCCGCACGATCGCGGCGGTGAAGAAGGCCGTCCCGGCGGCCGGCGGCACGGTCGTGACCACGTACGAGAAGATCGGCGTGATCGTCGTCCACTCCGCGAACCCCGACTTCGCCCGGCAGATGCGGGCGTTCCGCGGGGTGCAGTCGGCGGGCGCCACGCGCACCACGCCGCTGACCGCCGCGGGGACGACCGACGAGGGCGCGGCGCAGTTCCTGTCGAAGGAGCAGGCCGCGAAGGCCGCGAGCGCCTCCGCCGCCACGCCGGACAGTGAGCCCCTGGAAGCCGACCAGTGGGACCTGCGCGCGATCGGCGCCGACAAGGCGGCGAAGATCAACCCGGGCAGCCGCAAGGTGACCGTCGCCGTGATCGACACGGGCGTCGACGACACCCACCCGGACCTCGCCCCGAACTTCTCCGCCTCCCAGTCGGCCAACTGCGTCGGCGGTGTGGCGGACACCAGCGCGGGTGCCTGGCGCCCGTACACCGCGGAGGACTACCACGGCACGCACGTGGCCGGTGAGATCGCCGCGGCCCGCAACGGCATCGGCGTCGCCGGGGTGGCCCCCGGCGTCAAGGTGTCCGGCATCAAGGTGAGCGACCCGGACAACGGCCTCTTCTACCCCGAGAGCGTCGTGTGTGCCTTCGTGTTCGCCGCCGACCACGGTGTGGAGATCACGAACAACAGCTACTACGTGGATCCGTGGCTGTACAACTGCATGGACGACCCCGATCAGAAGGCGATCGTCGACGCGGTCAACAGGGCCCAGCTGTACGCCCAGAAGAAGGGCACGCTCAACGTGGCGTCGGCGGGCAACTCCAACCACGACCTGGACTCCGACGCGATCGTCGACGACTCCAGCCCCGACGACTCCACGCCGGTGACGCGGACGATCGACCCGCACGAGTGCTTCGACGTGCCGACGCAGCTGCCGGGTGTCGTCACGGTCAGCGCGACGGGCGTCAAGAACCTCAAGTCGTACTACTCGACCTACGGCAAGGGCGTCGTCGACGTCGCGGCGCCGGGCGGCGACCGGCTCTACCAGATACCGGACACGCCGTCGAAGAACGGCCGCATCCTGTCCACCATGCCGAACGGCGAGTACGCCTTCCTACAGGGCACGTCGATGGCCTCGCCGCACGCCGCCGGTGTCGCCGCGCTGCTCAAGTCCAGGCACCCGTACGCCACCCCGGCCCAGCTCCAGGCGCTGCTGAAGGTCCAGGCGGACAACCCGGGCTGCCCCGAGTCGTACGACCAGAACGGTGACGGCACGCCGGACGCGGTGTGCGAGGGCGGCAAGCGCGTCAACGGCTTCTACGGGTACGGCGTCGTCAACGCGCTGCGCGCGGTGAAGTAGCCCGGCGCCCGCGCCTCGCCCCGCGGAACGTCCCGACCCCCCGCACGGTCCGCTCGTATCCCGAACGAACTGGAGACAGACACACCATGACAGGGCCTCACCCGCGCCACCGGCGCGCGCTCACCGTTCCGCTCGGCATGGCCATGGCCACGGCTGTGGCGTTCCTGCCCAACACGGCCACCGCGGCCGACGTGCCCGGTACCGTGGCCGGCGTCACCGGCGCCGTGAACGACGTCCTCGCCCCGGCCGCGGGGGCGGACGCGACCGCGCTCAGCTACGTCGTCAACGTCCGCCCCGGGCACGGGCCTTCCGCGCAGGTGAAGAAGGCCATCGCCGCCGCGGGCGGCACGATCGTGACGTCGTACGACCAGATCGGCGTGATCGTCGTCCACTCGTCCGACCCGGACTTCGCCAAGACGATCCGCACGGTCCGCGGGGTCGACTCGGCCGGCAACACCCGCAACGCGCCGCTGCCCGCCCAGTCGACGACCGACCTGGGCGCGCCGAAGGTGCTCAGCGCGGCGGAGGCCGCCGACGCCCGGGCCGACGCCACCGCCGCGCAGGACCCGCTGGAGTCCCTCCAGTGGGACCTGCCCGCGATCAAGGCGGACAAGGCGCACGAGAAGTCGCTCGGCAGCAGCAAGGTGACGGTCGCCGTGATCGACACCGGTGTCGACGACACCCACCCCGACATCGCGCCGAACTTCGACCGGGCCGCGTCCGTCAACTGCGTGACGGGCAAACCGGACACGACCGACGGGGCGTGGCGGCCGAGCGCCTCCGAGAGCCCGCACGGCACGCATGTGGCGGGCGAGATCGCCGCCGCCAAGAACGGCGTCGGCATGACGGGTGTCGCGCCCGGCGTGAAGGTCTCCGGCATCAAGGTGTCCACGACCGCCGGCTACTTCTACACGGAGGCGGTGGTCTGCGGCTTCATGTGGGCGGCCACGCACGACGTCGAGGTCACCAACAACAGCTATTACACCGACCCCTGGTACTTCAACTGCAAGAACGACCCGGACCAGAAGGCGCTCGTGGACGCCGTCTCCCGGGCCTCGAAGTACGCGGAGAAGAAGGGCGCGGTCAACGTCGCCGCGGCCGGCAACGAGAACTACGACCTCGCGGCCGACGAGATCACCGACCCGGTCTCGCCGAACGACGCGACGCCCTCGGACCGGGTGATCGACCCGTCGGAGTGCCTGGACATACCGACCCAGCTTCCGGGTGTCGTGACGGTCGCGTCGACCGGCGCCAAGGGCATCAAGTCGTCCTTCTCCAACCACGGCCTCGGGGTCGTCGACATCGCCGCGCCCGGCGGCGACTCGACGGCCTACCAGACGCCGGCGCCGCCCGCGACCAGCGGTCTGATCCTCGGCACTCTGCCGGGCGGCAAGTGGGGTTACATGGCCGGCACGTCGATGGCGAGCCCGCACGTCGCGGCCGTCGCCGCGCTGATCAAGTCGACGCACCCGTACGCCTCGCCGGCCCTGGTGAAGGCCCTGCTGTACGCCGAGGCCGACGCCACGCCGTGCACGGACCCGTACGACATCAACAGCGACGGCAAGATCGACGCGGTGTGCGAGGGGTCGAAGAACCGCAACGGCTTCTACGGCTGGGGCATCACGGACGCGCTGGACGCGGTGACGAAGTAGACCGACGCCGACGAACGCGGTGATGACGGGTGAGCCCGGGCTCATCCGTTGATCCGGTCACTACCGCACAGTGCGGTCATGACTGGAATCGCGTCCGCCCGGTCCGCCGTGGGCGGTGATCCCGCCCTGCTCTCCCGCGTGTCCGCCGTGGTGCGGGAGGGCGCTCTTGAGGGGCGCCTTCCCGTACGGGAGTCGGCGCGCGCCTGTGTGGGCGCGTGCGCGCTGGCCGCCGCCGAGCTCGCGGCGCGGCGGGCCGGGCCGGCCGTCGTGCCCGCGGTGCGGGTGGACGACGGGGCCGTGGCGACCGCGTTCGTCAGTGAGCGGCACCTGCGGGTCGACCGGCGGGCGCCGGTCGCCTTCGCGCCGCTGTCCCGGTTCTGGCGGACGGCGGACGGCTGGGTGCGCACCCACGCGAACCATCCGCATCACCGGGCCCGGCTGCTGGGCGCGTCGGGCGTCCCGGCGGGCGAGGGCGCCGTGGGGCCGTGGAGTCGGCGCTCGCCGAACGGTCCGCCCCGGAGGTCGAGGAGACCGTGTACACGGCCGGCGGTCTCGCCGTCGCGCTGCGCACACCCGGGGTATCTGCTGGCCGCCGCCGTGCTGCGGGCGCTGACCGAGCCGTCCTACGAAGGCGGCAGCCGGTGGGTGCGGCTGGCGCTGGCCCGGACGGCGCACTGGCTGACGAGCGGCGTCGAGGGCGGCGGCACACCGGCCGCGGCGTACGACGGGGCAGGGCGCTGGCCGGCCGGGACGGACAGCGCGCTCGGGCGGCTGCGGTACGCCCGTTCGCCCGTCTCCTTCGCGGGCGGGCCACCCGACTGGACACGCCCGCCGGTGCCCTGGGGGACGGACGCGCCGCGCTGGAGCTGAGTCACGGCCGGACCTGAACCGTACGAAGGGGCACATTGGTGTTCCGCCAGTTGTTTTCCAGGACTTGCCCGGTTCTGTCGTGACTGGTGAAGATCGTGAGGTGACGTTGATACGACCGACCACCGAGGTGGCCGACGCGAGCGGTCCCGGACGGCCTCCCGGCGCGGGCCGGGCCGTCGCCCTCCTCGTCCTGGTGGCCCTGGGCGCGCTGATCCCGCTGCTCGGGCCCTCCGCCGCGCTGCAGGACACCGGGGAGGCCGCCGCGCCCGGTGCCGGCGGCATCGCGTTGCTGCGCACGGTCCTGTTCGCGGCGCTCAGCGTCGCGGTGGGCGAGCTGTTCGTGCGCCGGCTGGTCCGCGCGGTGCCCGGCGCTCCCCCGGCCGCGCCCCGCGACTGGGCTCCGTACGCGGCCGGCGCCGGTTTCCTCGCCGCGCTCGGACTCGCGTCGGTGGTGGCCACCGGCAACCTCGTGCCGGACAGCGTGGCCCAGGTCGACGTCGGCGGTCTGTACGAGTCCCGCGAGGGCAAGCTCGCGCTGGTGGAGGTCAACGCGTTCCTCGCGGCCGGCCTGTGCGCCCTCTCGCGCCGTCCGGCCACCCAGGTCTGGCCGCTGACCGCGGTGGTCGTGGCGGAGGCCCTGCGGGCGCACCCCGCGACCGAGGACGGCGCGCTGCTCGGGTCCGGTCTGACGCTGGTGCACCTGACGTGCGCGGCCCTGTGGACGGGCGGCCTGCTGTACGCGCTGCGGATCCTGCGGCACTGGCGGTCCCCGGCGGCGGGCGCGGCGCTGCTCGGGCTCTACGCGCGCGTGGCGGCCGTGCTGCTCGCCGCCATCACCGCGACCGGGGTGTGGAGTTCGCTGCGCCGCATGCCGTCGGACACGATCCTGGACCAGCTGACGACCACGGCGTACGGGCGCGCCCTGCTCGCCAAGGTGCTGCTGGTGGTCGCCGTCGCCGTGCTGGCGCTGTGGGCACGGATACGGCTCGGGCGGGCGGCCGAACCGCTGACCGCCTGCTCCCCCGCGCGCGCGGAGGTCGTCGCCCTGGGACTGGTGGTGGCGGTGTCCGGCGCGCTGACGGCGCTGCCGCTGCCGATCAGGTGGTGACCTGCGCACGCTGCCTCCGTCGGTGACGAACGCGTCGGTGTGGTGTGCCCGCCGTGCGGGTCGTCGCCGGGCTCCACGCGCCCGTACGCCGCGTGCGGCCCGTAGCGCGTCACGTTCCGTCAACTGGACGGCGGCTTCCCGGGCCACCGCCCGGGTGAGTCGCCGTTCCTCCGGCAGCCCGGCCGGTTTCGCGGGTTCGGCTCCGGCCGCTCGCACAACTGCCGTCTCCCGGAGCCGAGGACGACCCATTCCGAATCGCACCGGGCGAACTCAGACAAGACGGGCACACGCTCGGCGCGGGCTCCGGCCGTCGCGTACCGGAACAGGCCGGTGGCGAGGGGCGGAGCGGTCCACCACGGGGGAGCGAACGATCCACCGGGCAAAGCGACTTCGCACGCGACCGCCCTCCGCGCGCGAACAGGAACGCGAACAGGAACGCGAACAGCCGGGCGAACTCGCGGGCGCCGCCCGGTAGCTGACGGACGGGTACGGGACGGCACTGTCAGTCGCGGCCCGTATCCTCAGGAACCATGCTCGAAGACCTCACCGCAGCGTCCCCCGCCACCGGGTGGCCGACCGCCTATCCGCAGGGATACGCGGTCGTCGACGTGGAGACCACCGGCCTGGCCCGCAACGACCGGATAGTCTCCGCGGCCGTCTACCGCCTGGACGCGCGCGGCGAGGTGGAGGACCACTGGTACACGCTGGTCAACCCGCAGCGCGACCCGGGCCCGGTGTGGATCCACGGGCTGACGAGCGACGTGCTGGAGGGCGCGCCCCTCTTCGGTGACATCGCCGAGGAGTTCTCGGCCCGCCTCGACGGCCGGGTGCTCGTCGCGCACAACGCGGTCTTCGACTGGCAGATGATCGCCCGGGAGTACGCGCGCGCGGAGCGCGAGGCACCGGTGCGGCAGCGGCTGTGCACCATCGCGCTGTCCAAGGAACTGGGCCTGCCGCTGACCAATCACAAGCTGGAGACCCTGGCGGCGCACTTCGGTGTCGTGCAGCAGCGGGCGCACCACGCGCTGGACGACGCGCGCGTGCTGGCCGAGGCGTTCCGGCCGAGCCTGCGGGCCGCGGCCGCCGGCGGCGTACGGCTGCCACTGCACGAGTGCCGGCCGCTGACCGAGTGGTCGGACCGGCCGGCGCCCCGGATCGGACAGCAGGCGGGGTCCGGGTACGGCGGCCACCGGGCGGGCGGGTGGCGCCCCGCCCGCAAGCGGCCGGCCTGCCCCTACCCCAATCCGGGCCGCTACGAAGAGGGCGAACGCCTCAAACAGGGCATGCGGATCGCGTTCTCCGGGGACACCTCGGTGGAGCGCGAGCTGCTGGAGGACCGCGCGGTCGAGGCCGGTCTGCACGTCGCCACCAGCATCTCCCGGCTGACCAGCCTGCTCGTCACCAACGACCCCGACTCGGGCACGTCGAAGGTGGTCAAGGCCCGGCAGTTCGGCACGCCGGTGGTCGACGAGGCGGCGTTCGGGCAGTTGCTCGGGGATGTCGAACCGGCGTCCGGGCAGTGACCGTACGGACGGGTGATTGCGGGGCGACTCGCCCGGCGCCGGCTCGCCCGCACCGCGCCGACGGCTCACCCTGTGGCCCATGGCGACCTGCGAAGTATGTGGCAACAACTACGGCATGACCTTCGAGGTGCACGCGCAGGGCGCGGTGCACGTCTTCGACTGCTTCTCCTGCGCGATCCACCGCATGGCACCCATCTGCGAGCACTGCCGGGTGCAGATCATCGGTCAGGGCGTCGAGGTCGAGGGCCACTGGTACTGCGGCGCCCATTGCGCCCGCGCGGAGGGAAGGGCGGGCATCGTCGACAAGGTCTGAAGCGGCCCCCACCTCCGGACACCCCACGACCGAGTTGTACCGTCGTGGGGTGTACCGCTTCCTGTTGTCCCGGCAGTGGGTGATCCTCACGCTGGTCGCCCTCCTCCTCATCCCCACGATGATCAGGCTGGGTATCTGGCAGATGCACCGCTACGAGGAGCGCACCGCCCGCAACCAGCTGGTGTCCGACGCGCTGTCCGCCGAGCCGGTGCCGGTGGAGACGCTGACCACTCCCGGTCACACCATCACCACGAACGAGCGGTACCGCACGGTGACCGCGCAGGGCCGCTTCGACACCGGCGACGAGGTCGTCGTCCGCCGCCGCACCAACTCCGACGACGAGGTCGGCTACCACGTCCTGACCCCGTTCGTCCTCGCCGACGGCAAGGTGCTGCTCGTCAACCGGGGCTGGATCCCCGCGAACGGCCGGAGCCAGACCGCGTTCCCGGAGATCCCCGCCCCGCCGCGCGGTGAGCTGACCGTCACCGGGCGGCTGATGCCCGACGAGACGACCGCCGCGAGCGGCATCAAGAACCTCAAGGGGCTCCCGGACCGGCAGATCATGCTGATCAACAGCGCGCAGCAGGCGGACCGCCTCGGCGCCGACGTGCTCGGCGGCTATGTCGTGCAGACGGCGCCCGAGCCGAAGGGCGACCTGCCGGAGCTGATCGGCGCGCCCGGCAACGAGGACGCCGCGCTGAACTACGCGTACGCCGTCCAGTGGTGGCTGTTCGCGGCCGGCGTCCCGGTCGGCTGGGTGGTCCTGGTCCGGCGCGAGCTGCGCGACCGCCGTCAGGCGGGGGCCGAGCAGACCGCGGAGGCGGAACCGGCGGCGGTGTAGCGGCCCCGGCCCAGGCCCCCTGGACCGACCGGACCATCGCCGGACCCCGCCCGGATTGGTCATCGGGTCCGCCGGGAACCCGCACTGGGTGCACCCCCGTATCGAGGACTACGCTCTCATCGGCGACGAACAGACCGCTGCCCTGATCGGCCGGGACGGCTCCGTCGACTGGCTCTGCCTGCCCCGCTTCGACTCGGCCGCCTGCTTCGCCAGGCTCCTCGGCGACGAGGACAACGGGCACTGGCGGATCGCCCCCGTGGGCGCGGACCGGTGCGCGAGACGCGCCTACCGCCCCGACACCCTGGTCCTCGACACCGAGTGGGACACCGACGAGGGCAGCGTGCGCGTCACCGACCTGATGCCGCAGCGCGACCGCTCCCCCGACGTCGTGCGCATCGTGGAGGGCCTCAGCGGCGAGGTCACCCTGCGCAGCTCCCTGCGGCTGCGGTTCGACTACGGCTCGGTCGTGCCCTGGGTGCGCCGGTCCGACGGCCACCGGGTGGCCGTCGCGGGACCCGACTCGACCTGGCTGCGCAGCGAGCCCGAGGTGCCGACCTGGGGCGAGGACTTCGGCACGCACTCGCAGTTCACCGTCGCCGCGGGCGAGAAGGTCGCCTTCGTGCTCACCTGGCACCCCTCGCACGAGCCGCGCCCGCCGCTCGTCGACCCGTACGAGGCACTGGAGCACAGCGTCGCCGACTGGCGCGCCTGGGCGTCCCGGTGCCGCTACGACGGTCCGCACCGGGACGCCGTCGTGCGGTCCCTGATCACCCTGAAGGCCCTCACCTACGCGCCGACCGGCGGCATCGTGGCCGCCGCGACCACCTCGCTGCCCGAGGAGATCGGCGGGGTGCGCAACTGGGACTACCGCTTCTGCTGGCTGCGCGACTCCACCCTCACCCTGGGCGCCCTGCTGGCGTGCGGCTACCTGGAGGAGGCCGAGGCCTGGCGGAACTGGCTGCTGCGCGCGGTGGCCGGCGACCCGGCCGACCTGCAGATCATGTACGGCCTGGCGGGCGAGCGGCGGCTGCCCGAGTTCGAGCTGCCGTGGCTGTCCGGCTTCGCCGGCTCGGCCCCCGTACGGATCGGCAACGGAGCGGTGAAACAGCTCCAGCTGGACGTGTACGGCGAGGTCATGGACTCGCTGTCGCTGGCGCGGGAGGCGGGCCTGTCCACCAAGGCGGACATGTGGGCGTTGCAGAGCGCCCTGATGGCGTTCCTGCGGTCGGCCTGGCGGCAGCCGGACGAGGGGCTGTGGGAGGTACGCGGGCCCCGCCGCCAGTTCGTCCACTCCAAGGTGATGGTGTGGGTGGCCGCCGACCGTGCCGTCCGCACCCTGGAGGCCCACCCCGAGCTGCACGGCGACCTGGACGGCTGGCGGGCGATGCGCGACGAGGTGCACCGGGAGGTGTGCGAGAAGGGCTACGACCCCGAGCGGAACACCTTCACCCAGTACTACGGCTCCCACGAGCTCGACGCCGCGCTGCTGCTCATCCCGCGTGTCGGCTTCCTCCCGCCCGACGACCCCCGGGTGATCGGCACCATCGACGCGGTCCGCGACGAACTCGGCCACGGCGGCCTCCTGCACCGCTACAGCGCCGGAGAGAGCGACGTCGACGGGCTGCCGGGCGGCGAGGGCACGTTCCTCGCCTGCTCGTTCTGGCTCGCGGACGCCCTGCACATGACGGGCCGCACCAAGGAGGCGCGGGAACTGTTCGAACGGCTGGTCGAGCTCGGCAACGACGTGGGCCTGCTGTCCGAGGAGTACGACCCCGTGGCGGGCGCCCAGCTCGGCAACGTCCCGCAGGCGTTCAGCCACATCGGCCTGGTGAACACGGCCCTCGCCCTGTTCGGGGCGGACGAGGCAGGATAGGGGCCATGGATCTTGGACTGAAGGACCGGGTGTACGTCGTCACCGGGGCCACGCGCGGCCTCGGCAACGCCACCGCGCGCGAGCTCGTCGCGGACGGCGCGAAGGTGGTCGTCACGGGGCGGGAGGAGGAGAGCGCCGCCGGGGCGGCCACCGCGCTGGGGCCGAACGCGGTCGGGGTCGCCGCGGACAACGCCGACCCGGAGGCGGCGGCACGGCTGATCGCGACCGCGCGCGAGCACTTCGGCCGCTTCGACGGCGTGCTGATCAGCGTCGGGGGGCCGGCGCCGGGGTTCGTCGCCGACACCACGGACGAGCAGTGGCAGACGGCGTTCGAGTCGGTGTTCCTGGGCGCGGTCCGGCTCGCGCGGGCGGCCGCGGCGGAGCTGGCGCCGGGGGGCGTCATCGGGTTCGTGCTGTCCGGGTCGGTGCACGAGCCCATCCCGGGGCTGACGATCTCCAACGGGCTGCGGCCGGGGCTCGCCGGGTTCGCCAAGTCGCTGGCCGACGAGCTGGGCCCGCGGGGGATCCGGGTGGTGGGCCTGCTGCCGGGACGCATCGACACGGACCGTGTACGCCAGCTGGACGCGCTGTCCGCGGACCCGGAGGCCACCCGGGCCGCGAACGAGTCCCGCATCCCGTTGCGGCGGTACGGCAGGCCGGAGGAGTTCGGGCGGACGGCCGCTTTCCTGCTGTCCCCGGCCGCGTCCTTCCTGACCGGGGTCATGCTGTCGGTCGACGGAGGCATGCGGCACGGATTCTGACGGCGGCCGTCCGGATGGACTGGCGGACGACGGGACGACAGGCGGACGACGAGCGGGCGAGCGGGCGAGCGGGACATACGGGATACGACCCCGCGCCCTGGGTTCGTCAACCGCCCCGTACCGCCGCCGGGTTCCTCAACTGACCCGTTGTCCCCCCGGCTTCCTCAACTGACCCGTTCCGCGCGGTGCTTGACCCCGGTCAGGCGGACCTCCGCCGGGAGCGCGGCGAGGCCCGCGGAGTCGCGGGCGTGGGCCAGGGCCCCCGTGGTGAGGTCGTGCAGGACGGTGCCCGGGTCCACGTGGGGTTCCAGCTGGAGGCGTACGCGGGTCTCGGGGGCGGTCGGGCGGCCCTTGAGGTGGGCCTGGGCATGGGCCACGCCGTCCAGCTCGCCCGCCTGGCCCGCCAGGACGCCCTCCAGGGCGCGGCCCCGCAGCAGCGCGCCCTGGCCGTCGCCGGTGTCGACGAGCACCTCGGTCAGGTGGTGCCGGCGCAGGACCGCGGTCAGCCACCACAGGGCCAGCAGGACCAGGATGGCGAGTGCGGCGAGGACGACCGGCCACCACCAGCCGGCGTCCCGCCAGCGCGTGCGCTCGGCGTCGCCGAGCAGCACGTCGCGCCGGCCGTCGTGGATCCACCAGGAGGGCGCCGGGGCGCCCAGCCCCACGGCGAGCACCGAGCCGCCGAGAAGCACCAGGACGAGGCCGATCACGGCGAGCAGTACGCGGTTGAGAGTCCTGGGCACCGTCCTCATCCCTTTCGTCCGGGTCGTGCCACCCGCACCGCCAGCGCGAGCGGCCGGTCCAGGCCCAGCCCGCCGACCGCGTGGGCGAGTGTGGCGTCCAGGTCGGCGCGGACGTCGTCGAGTTCACGGAAGTGGGAGACCGCCCGGACGTCGGCCCGGGCACGGCCCACCCGCACCCGGACGGACTGCACACCGGCGATCTCCATGGCCCGGTCGCGCAGGACCGTGGCCGCGGCGGCCCGGTGCAGCCCGGCGCGGACGTCGGGACGGGGCCGCCGCATCGGCAGGACGGCGCGCAGGCCGGGGGTGACGGCCAGCACGATCAGCCACAGGCCGAGGGCGGCGGCGACGCCCGCGCCGACGAGCACCCAGATGTCGTCCAGGGGCCGCTCGGCGAGCTGCCGGGCCAGCTCCCGGCGCCAGGACAGGGCGTCCCGGTTCGCCCGTACGGCGGCGACGTCGTACAGGAAGGCGCCCGCGACGACCAGGAGGAGCAGCGCCACGATCCCCGCGGGGACGCGGCGCGCCGACCAGAAGCGGCCACTGGCGCCGGGCTCGCCCGGCTCGTCGTCGAGCACCGGTGGAGCCTCGTACTGCCCGCCGGTGTCGGCCGGTTTCTCCATGACCGGCAGTCGTCGTGTGGTGCCCTCGGAGCCGTGGGGCTCGCTCATCGCGTCCTCCCCTGTGCCACGCCGTGCGCCTGTGCCGGATGCAGCCGCTCCACCTGGACGGCGACCTCCAACACCTCGATGCCCACCAACGCGCCTACCCGCTCGACGACATGTCGACGCACCCGGGCGCAGCGGGCGCCGATGTCGCCCGGGTAGTCCAGTTCGAGGTGCACGCGCAGCCGGGCGGTCCCGTGGTGCACGACGACGGTGGCGTGCGGGGGTCCGGCGTCCGGGGGCAGCTCGCCGAGCGCCTCGCGTGCCGCCTGTCCGGCGATCTTCGCCACGACCCGGTCGGCGATCCGGGTCGCGCCGCGCTCGGCCGGCGGGACGACGGCCAGGGGGCCGCGGAGCTCACCGGCCCCACCGCTCACGGACGCCGTCACCGCCGTCACCGCCGGTCGCGTCGCTCGTCACGGGTGCGGAACAGATCGCCGAGCTCCAGATCGCCGTCCAGGAACCGGCCGACGACGAACCCGACGGCACCCAGGGCGGCGACCAGCAGGAAGGCGCCGAAGCCGCCGAAGTATCCGGCGAAGCCCAGCGCCATGCCGGCGATCATGCCGACCACGGCCATGCTCATGTGCGCTCCTCAGCTCGTCAGTGGTTCGGTCGCGTCACTGGAGCCGGGACTCCGGCTCCTCGTCCTCTTCGTCCGGCAGCTTCACGTCGCTCACCGCGATGTTGACCTCGACGACCTCCAGGCCGGTCATCCGTTCCACCGCCGCGATGACGTTCTCCCGCACGGCCTGGGCCACCTCGGCGATCGCCACGCCGTAGTCGACGACGATCTCCAGGTCGAGCGCGGTCTGCACCTCGCCCACCTCGACCTTGACCCCGCGCGTGACCGACTTCGCCCCGCCCGGGACCCGGTCCCGGACGGCGCCGAAGGTGCGGCTCAGCCCGCTGCCCATCGCGTGCACCCCGACGACGTCCCTGGCGGCCATCCCGGCGATCTTCTCCACCACGCCGTCCGCGATGGTGGTCCGTCCCCGGCTCGCCGGGTCCCCGCCGCCGCGCTTGACGGCCCTGCGGGCCTGCACCGGCGGCTCGATCTCGTTCTCGTTCTGCGTCCGGTTCCGCTCCGTCATGTCACTCATCGCCGTACGTCCCTTCCGCTCATCCCCTTCGACCACCGTAAGCGGGGTTGCGCGATGGCGCGCCGGAGATGCGGCAGGCTGGAGTAATGACGGCGCACCAGTGGACGCAGACGGTACGGCAGCAGATGCGGCTCGGCAGGTTCCTGCCCCTGGGAGACGCGCGCGACGGCGCGTGGATCTCCGAGACGGCGGCCGGCGCGGTGCTGCGGCGCGCGGCGGAGAGCGTGCGCGAGGTACGGCTGGACGCGGTGCGGATCGGGCTCGCCGATCCGCAGGACGCGTACGAGCCCGCCGTACCGCCGCCGCCGAGCGCCCTGCCGCCCGGCCCGCTGCTCGTGACGGCGGAGTTCGCCGCCACGGCGTCCGAGCCGCTGCCGGCGACGGCGGCGCGCCTGCGCGCGCTGCTGGCGGCCGCGGCGGAGGGCCTCGGCCTGGTGGTGGCGGAGGTGGACCTGCGGGTGACGGGACTGCTGGACGAGGAGCCGGAGCCCCTTCCGGCGCGAGCGCCGGAACCGGCCTCGGCCACGGCGGGCGGGGACGCCGACGAGGAGCACGCGGCCGACGCGGCCCTGGCCGTGCCGGGTGTGCGTCGGCTGACGGGCACGCTGGGCCGCCCGGTGCACATCGGGGAAGGGCAGCACGGACCGACCGCCCTGCCCCGCCGCCACGTCCGCCTGGAACTGGCGGTGGGCGCGGACCACCGGGCACTGGAGGTGGTCCGGGAGGTCCGCGCGACGGTGGGACGGGCGCTGCCGGATCAGCCGACGGTGGCGGTACTGGTGACCGCCGTCGGGTGAGGTCCTACTCGCCGACGCCGGCCAGGTCCCGCAGCCGTCGGGCCTGCGCGGCCCGCTCGGCGGCCCGCTGGTCCTCGTAGGTACGGTCCTGTGCTCCGCGCAGCAGTGCCTTCGTCTCGATCACCGCGTCCCGGGGCGCGGCCAGGAGCGCCGAGGCGAGGTCCCGTACCGCGCCGTCGAGCTGGTCCGGCGGCACCGCCACGTTCGCCAGGCCGGTCTGCACGGCTTCCTCGGCGTGCACGAACCGGCCGGTCGCGCAGATCTCCAGCGCCCGGGCGTATCCGACCAGTCCCACCAGTGGGTGGGTACCGGTCAGGTCCGGGACGAGTCCGAGGCTGGTCTCGCGCATGGCGAACTGCACGTCGTCGGCGACGACGCGCAGATCACAGGCGAGCGCGAGCTGGAAGCCCGCCCCGATGGCATGTCCCCGCACCGCGGCGATGGACACGAGGTCGCTCCGTCGCCACCAGGTGAAGCCCTCCTGGTACCCGGCGATGGTCGCGTCCAGCTCGGCGTCCGTACCCCGCGCGAGGTCTATGAACGACGGCTCACCGTCGAAGCCCTCGGGTGTGAACGCCTGCCGGTCGAGTCCGGCGGAGAAGGACCTGCCCTCGGCACGCAGCACGACGACACGGACGGAGCCCGGCAGGACCCGCCCGGCTTCGGCCAACGCCCGCCACAGAGCGGGACTCTGGGCGTTGCGCTTGGCCGGGTTGGTCAGCGTCACCGTGGCGATCGCGTCGTCGACGGTGAGCCGTACGCCGTCCTTGTCCAGTGCTGGAGTTTCGGAAACAACGTCCTGGTCGGGCGAAGCCATGGGGAGCCTCCGATGTGTGCGGTCAACAGAGCGATGCTAAGTGACTGCACAGTAACCACCCGGCCGATCACAGGACCGACCGGGTGGCCACCATCGAAGCCGATGGGCCGCCCGGGTTCAGGACGAAGCGGCTTTCTTGCCCCGCGTCGCCCCGCCACGCCCACGCAGCGTGACACCCGATTCGCTGAGCATCCGGTGTACGAAGCCATACGAGCGGCCGGTTTCCTCGGCCAGCGCCCGAATGCTCGCACCGGAGTCGTACTTCTTCTTCAGGTCTGCCGCGAGCTTGTCGCGCGCGGCGCCGGTTACCCGGCTGCCCTTCTTCAGAGTCTCGGCCACCCGGTCCTCCTCATGGGAAGTGCACTCTGGTCTCCTCATGATCACCCCTCCGGGGCTTCATGGCCACCCATTCGGCAAGGTCCGTGCGACCTGCTTGTGACGACAGGAGCACGTCCCCACATGCGGAACCGAGGATTCCAAGACCTGTCGTTCGTACCGCCGAACGGGTTCATTCGTGAAAGACCAGGTCAGGGACGTGCGACGGCCGAGTCCTTGCGATAAAGGACTCGCCGGAAAATCGGTGTAGGACACACCTCGGTACGAGGAGATCTCACACAGATGATGGATCACGGATCGGCCGAATGATCCAGACGCAGTGGATCACCCCTTCGATCGCCTCTTCGATCACGCGGCCGACCGGCGGCACGGGCTTTCAGGCGAGGGCGACGAGGTCCGCGTAGTCGGCGCCCCACAGGTCCTCGACGCCGTCGGGCAGCAGGATGATCCGCTCCGGCTGGAGCGCCTCGACGGCGCCCTCGTCGTGGGTGACCAGGACGACCGCGCCCTTGTAGGTGCGCAGCGCGCCGAGAATCTCCTCGCGGCTGGCCGGGTCGAGGTTGTTCGTCGGCTCGTCCAGGAGCAGCACGTTCGCCGACGACACCACCAGGGTCGCCAGCGCCAGCCGGGTCTTCTCGCCGCCGGACAGGACACCGGCCGGCTTGTCGACGTCGTCGCCGGAGAACAGGAACGAGCCGAGCGTCTTGCGGACCTCGACCAGGTCCAGGTCGGGGTTGGCGGAGCGCATGTTCTCCAGGACCGTGCGCTCGGGATCCAGGGTCTCGTGCTCCTGGGCGTAGTAGCCGAGCTTGAGGCCGTGGCCCTCGATGATCTGCCCGGTGTCGGGCTTCTCGGCGCCGCCGAGCAGCCGCAGCAGGGTCGTCTTGCCGGCGCCGTTGAGACCGAGGATGACGACGCGGGAGCCCTTGTCGATGGCCAGGTCGACGTCGGTGAAGATCTCCAGCGATCCGTACGACTTGGACAGGCCCTCGGCCATCAGCGGGGTCTTGCCGCAGGGCGCGGGTTCCGGGAAGCGGAGCTTGGCGACCTTGTCGGACTTCCGCTCGGCCTCCAGTCCGGCGAGCAGTTTGTCGGCGCGGCGGGCCATGTTCTGCGCGGCGACGGTCTTGGTGGCCTTGGCGCGCATCTTGTCGGCCTGCGAGTGGAGCGCGGAGGCCTTCTTCTCCGCGTTCTGCCGCTCGCGCTTGCGGCGCTTCTCGTCGGCCTCGCGCTGCTGCTGGTAGAGCCGCCAGCCCATGTTGTAGACGTCGATCTGGGCCCGGTTGGCGTCCAGGTAGAAGACCTTGTTGACGACCGTCTCGACCAGGTCGACGTCGTGGGAGATCACGATGAAGCCGCCGCGGTAGGTCTTGAGGTAGTCGCGCAGCCAGACGATCGAGTCCGCGTCGAGGTGGTTCGTCGGCTCGTCGAGCAGCAGGGTGTCCGCGTCGGAGAACAGGATGCGCGCCAGCTCGATCCGGCGGCGCTGACCGCCGGAGAGCGTATGGAGCGGCTGGCCGAGCACCCGGTCGGGCAGGTTGAGCGCCGCGGCGATGGTGGCGGCCTCGGCCTCGGCGGAGTAGCCGCCCTTGGTGAGGAACTCCGTCTCCTGGCGCTCGTACTGCCGCATGGCCTTCTCGCGGGTGGCGCCCGAGCCGTTCGCGATGCGCTGTTCGTTGTCGCGCATCTTGCGGATCAGCACGTCGAGGCCGCGCGCGGAGAGGATGCGGTCGCGGGCGAGGACGTCGAGGTCGCCGGTGCGGGGGTCCTGCGGGAGATAGCCGACCTCGCCGGAGCGGGTGATGGTGCCCCCGGCGGGGACGCCCTCGCCCGCCAGGCACTTGGTGAGAGTGGTCTTGCCGGCGCCGTTGCGGCCGACCAGACCGATGCGGTCACCCTTGGCGACACGGAAGGTGGCGGACTCGATGAGGACGCGCGCACCGGCGCGCAGCTCGATACCGGAGGCGGAAATCACGGACAGACTCCAGGGCGGACGGGGGCGGGTGGACGGCTGAGGACGTTCCCGCCGTCTAATGCGCGAGGAGAATGGCCATGGGGCCAGTCTAACGGGGCCGTGCAACCACTTTTTCTGCGCTCAGGTGTTCGGACCGCGCGGCGAGGGCCGGTTCCGGGGCCGGTGACGCCGGGGACGGGGGCGTACCGGCCGCCGCCGCGGCGCTCGGCGGGGCGTTGTCAGTCGTCGCTGCGAGACTGGACGACGGATGGATTTCCGGTGACGAGTCACAAAGGAGTGATCGGCATGACAGGAACGAGCGGCGGGCGTCCGAGCATCTACCCGACCCTGCTGTACGCGGACGCGAAGGCGGCGATCCGGCAGCTCACGGAGGTTTTCGGCTTCATGGAGCTGTCGGTCTACGAGGGCGAGGACGGCTCGGTGGTGCACGCCGAGCTGGTGCAGGGCAACGGCGCGGTCATGGTCGGTTCCAAGGGCAGCGGCGGCGTCTTCGACGTGGCGATGAAGGACGCCGGCACGACCGGGGTCTACGTCGTGGTGGACGACGTCGACGCACATCACCGGCGTGCCGTGGATCACGGCGCGGAGATCCTGATGCCCCCTACGGACCAGGACTACGGCTCACGGGACTACATGGCCCGGGACGTCGAGGGCAATGTGTGGAGCTTCGGCACCTACGCGCCCGAGATCGGGGGCTGACGGCCGGGCGGTTCAGCTCCCCCCGGTGTGCACCTGGAAGGCGGCCCGGCGCACGGCCTTGGCCAGGGCCGGGTCGGGGTGTGCGGCGGCGAGCGCGACCAGGACCTGCACGGTGCGGGGGTGACCGACGGCCCGCACCTCGTCGAGGAGCGCGGGGACGGTCGGCTGAAGCGCGGACTCCAGGTGCCGGACGAGCATCGGGGCCTCGCCGTGGTCGGCGACGGCGGCGGCGGTGTCGACCCACAGCCAGGTGGCCTCCTCGCGGGTGAGCACCTCGTGGGCGTCCTCCGGGTCGATCCCGTCGTGCTCAGCCAGCCACAGCAGGGCGTAGGGCCGCAGTGTCGGCTCCTCGGCCACGGCGCGGACGTCGGGCTCGGCGGGGGCGCCGACGACCCGCAGGGCCTCGAAGGCGAGGCCGCGCAGCAGGGCGTCCTCGCCGCGGGCGGCGCCGAGCAGTTCACCGACCGCGCTGCCGACGGGGCGGGCGGCGAGCCAGGCCCGGTACTCGGCGCGGGCCGCGTTCGGGCGCAGCTGGGCGCAGCCGCGGAGCATGTCCTCGGCGGCCTGCTCGATGTTGCCGGCGGGGCTCTGCGCGGCCACGCAGATCTGCTCCAGCTTGACCCACACCGCCCAGTTGCCGAGCGGGGTGAGCGTGGCCTGCCCGTCGCCGTAGGTGAGGGCGCCGACGGAGGCGAGGGCACGCAGGGCCCAGTCGAGCAGGGGGGCGAGGGGAGCGTCGGCGGCGGGCTCCGGCGGCGCGGGGACGGTCTCGGCCGGCGTGGACCGGGGGCCGTAGGGGACTTCGCAGCGCTCGGTGCGCAGTTCGGTGACCCGCTGTCCCAGGAGGTCGAGGAGCTGCTCCACGGGGACGGGGCCGGCGGACAGCTGGAGGAAGGAGAGCACCTGGGGCATCGCCGAGACGACCTCGGCGACGGCGGCCGGCTCGTGGTCGGAGGGTTCCGGGTGGGCGAGCGACCAGGCGTCGAAGAGGGCGACCCAGCCGCGCAGGACGGCGCTGTCGTCACGGTTCCAGGCGCGCAGCCGCCAGCCGGGGCGGGCGCTGTCGCCGTGCACCTCGACGAGTCCGGCGAGGCGGGCGGTGTCCCAGGCGGCGCGGACCTGAGCCGGGGTCAGCCCCAGGTCGGCGGCGGCCCGTTCGGCGGTCGCGTCGGAGAGTGCGCCCTTGTCGTCGGGGCTCGCGCCGTCGCGCCCGGGGCGCAACGCGGCGTCGGCCCAGCGGGCGACGCGGGCCGCGGCGGCGAGACCGGAGCGCGCCATTCTGGCCAGTTCCGCGGGGGCCGGTGTGCCCTCCGGCGGCCGGGGCGCGGCGCGGCGCGGACGCCGCTGGTTCACTGCTGTGGGGGCGGCGGCCAGGGGTCGCGGGCGGACGAGTCGGAGCCTGGAGTCGCGCGGGATACGGGACGTCACGGGTGCAGTCTTCCGGTTGACGGTCCGAAAACCCAAACGGAATGTCACGGCGGGCGGCGGGGAGGGCCGATGGCGGGCCCGCGCGGGTGGCCGGAAGCCGAGATCAGGCCACTGGTACGGCGTTAAACGGAACCTGTGGGGCGGAGCGTGGACGCGACGCCTCGGGCGAGGGGGAGCGCGTGCCCGAGCGGGCACGCGACCGGTTTCGGCGCGGTCACATCAACGGGGTCAGGAAGCGGCGCAGCGTCTCCTCGTACACCGCCGGGTCGGCGTTCCACATCGCCGCGTGGGTCGCGTGCCGGACCGGGTGGAGGGTGACGCGGCTGGGATGGGCGGCGGCGAGGCGGCGGGAGCGGTCCCAGGGGGCCACCCGGTCGTCCGGGCCGTGGAAGACCAGCGTCGGTGCCAGGGGCCGGCCCGGGGGGACCACGTCGGCGCCGGCGAGGCGGTCGGCGGACATGCCGGTACGGCCCTGGGCGGCGCGCACCGCGAGCGGCAGCAGGGCGCCCGGGGTGCGACGGGCCGTGGCGAGGGCGCGCAGGGTCGCCTGCCAGTCGAGGACCGGGGAGTCCAGGACGAGCCCCGCGATCCGGTCGTACGCCGTGGAGTGCGCGGCGGCGCGCAGCGCCATGGTGGCGCCGGTGGACCAGCCGTACAGGACGACCTGGCGGGCGCCGTTGCGCAGGGCGTACCGGATGGCGGCGTCCAGGTCGCGCCACTCGGTCTCGCCGAAGTGGTTCAGCCCGTCCGGCGGGCGGGGCGCGCCGAGGTCGCCGCGGTAGGCGAGGGTGAGCACCGGGAAGCGCAGGCGGTGCAGGAAGTCCAGGACGTTCAGGGGGTGTTCGCGGCTGGCTCCGAGGCCGTGCACCGCGATCACCCAGATGTCCCGCACGCCGGGCGTCAACCAGGCGGGCAGCGGGCCCAGTTCGCCGGGCACCTCGACGTCCGAGTGGTCCAGGCCGAGGGCGGTGCCCGGGTCGCCGACGTGCACGTTCGGGGTGAACCGGACCTTGTCCCCGGGCCTCAGGGCGCCGTGCGTGACGCGTTCCAGGCGGCGTACGACGGTGTCGGCGGAGTGGGTCTCCGTGCCGAGGACGGGGCCGACGACCGCGTGCGCACCGTCGCCGGCGAGGCCGTACGTGCCGGGGCGCAGGGCGGCCAGGTCGCGGGTGACGGCGATGCGGCCGGCCGCGGTCGCGTGCACGGTGAGCTGGGGCTCGGTGGGCAGGGGGCGGCCGGGCGGCGCCTTGAGGGCGGCGTCGCCCGCGAGTCGTCCGGCGACGACCGCGGCGGCGCCGACGCCCATCACGGCGGTGACGGCAGCGGCCGTCGCTCTGACAGTGCGCACGCACCCAGTGTCCTGGCGCACCCGTCCCGCGGCCAGCGGGAGGACGGCCCGGAGTGACATTTCCACGCGGTTTTCACCGCGGCCCCTCAGTCCCGCTGCCCGTAGCCCCGCAGCCGCTCCCCCGTCTCCGCCAGCTGTGCCTCGGTCAGCAGCGTCGGGGAGAGGCCCGGCACCGAGGACGCCGTGAGCCACAGACGGCACATCCATTCCAGCTGGGCGGTGCGGTCGTAGGCCTGGTCGAGGGTGGCGCCGTAGGTGAGGGTGCCGTGGTTGCGCAGGAGGCAGCCGGCGCGGCCGGCGAGGGCCCGGAGCGCGTGCTCGGCCAACTCGTCGGTGCCGTACGGGGCGTACGGGGCGACCCGGACGGGGCCGCCGAGCGCGGCGGCCATGTAGTGGATCGCCGGGAGCTCGGTGACGAGTGTGGAGACGGCCGTGGCGTGCACCGCGTGGGTGTGGACGACGGCGCGGGCGTCGGTGGTGCGGTGGACGGCCAGGTGCAGGGGCAGTTCGCTGGTGGGGACGAGCGTGCCGAGCACCTGCCGGCCGTCGAGGTCGACCCCGGTGACGTCCGTGGGCGTGAGCCGGTCGTAGGGCACGCCCGACGGTGTGACCAGCACGGTGTCCTCGACCCGCACCGAGACGTTGCCGGAGGTGCCGACGACCAGCCCGTCGGACACGGTGCGGCGGGCCGTCGCGACGAGTGCCTCCCAGGCGTGCGCCTCCTCGGGGCGCACGCTCCTCCCCCGCGGCTCCGGCACGTCCCGCACGCCCGCTCGCGCGCCTCGTTCACCTCGCGGGTCCCGCTGCTCCTCGGCCATGGGGCGATCCTGCCAGGGCCGGCGCCGACTCGCTGCCGGGCGGCGGCGCTTCAGGGCCGGAATCCGAACCTCCGAAAGATCACATATGGGCATCGACGACCCTCTTCGGCCGTTCGGCCGGAGATCACCAGGATCGTGGTGATCTTCCCGTAGCCTCTGGGGGCTTCGTCGTCCGCGTCGCCGTTCCGGGGGGACAGATGGCCCGTGATCGCACACCGCTCCGCCGCCACCGCCGCGTCCTGGCGGTCTGTCTGGCGGCGCTCACCGTGGGGGGAATCGCGGCGGCCGGGACGCCGGTCTCGGCCGCGAGCCCGCCGAAGGGGCACGACGTCTCCTCCCACCAGAAGAGCGTCGACTGGCCGCGGGCCAGGTCCAGGGGCGCCGCGTTCGTCTACGTCAAGGCGACCGAGTCGCACACCTACCGCAATCCCTACTTCCGCGGGCAGTACGACGGGGCGCGCGAGGCGGGCATCGTCCGCGGGGCGTACCACTTCGCGCTGCCGGACCGGTCGTCGGGCACGGCGCAGGCGGCCCACTTCCTGCGCAACGGCGGCAGCTGGAGCGCCGACGGCTGGACACTGCCGCCCGCGCTCGACATCGAGTACAACCCGTACGACAGGAGGCGCATGTGCTACGGGCTGAGCGCCACCCGGATGACCGGCTGGATCACGGCGTTCAGCGACGAGGTGGAGCGGCACACCGGCCGCCGTCCGGTGATCTACACCACCACGCACTGGTGGAACACCTGTACCGGCGGCAGTCGCGCCCTCGCCGCCCGGCACCCGCTGTGGGTGGCCCGTTACGGCGCGGCGGACCCGGGTCCACTGCCGGCCGGGTGGTCGTCCTGGACGATCTGGCAGTACGACGACGGCGGCAGCCTGCCAGGTGACCAGAATCTCTTTAACGGATCCCTGAGCCGGCTGAGGAGGTTCGCCGACGGCGAATAGCCAAGGGGCGCCCGGGACGAACCGGCCCCGGAGAGCCGGCCGAGGCGCGGCGATGCGAGAACCGCAGCTTCCGGACACCGTGCGGCCTGCCCCAGTTCACCTTCCGTTCACTCAGGTTACTTACATTCGTCCGGCCAACGACCTCGAACGATTGCCTGGGTAAATGGAAAACTTCTCGCTGATCCTCGCGATTGTGGTGGTAACCGCACTCGCGTTCGATTTCACGAACGGTTTCCACGACACCGCCAACGCGATGGCCACGACCATCTCGACCGGCGCGCTCAAGCCCAAGGTCGCGGTGGCCATGTCCGCCGTGCTCAACCTTGTGGGCGCTTTCCTCTCCGTGGAGGTCGCCAACACGATCTCCAAGGGTCTCGTGGACGAGAGCGGCATCCGTCCCGAGGTCATCTTCGCCGCCCTGGTCGGCGCGATCCTCTGGAACCTGCTGACCTGGCTGGTCGGACTTCCCTCCAGTTCCTCGCACGCCCTCATGGGCGGCCTGATCGGCGCCACCGTCGCCTCGGCGGGCTTCGGCGGGGTGCACGGCGACGTGCTCGTCACCAAGGTCCTGATCCCGGCGATCGCGGCTCCGCTCGTGGCGGGCCTGGCCGCGATGCTCGCGACCCGTCTGTCGTACAAGCTCGGCAAGAGGGCCGACGGCAAGGCGGCGGAGAAGGGCTACCGGGCGGGTCAGATCGCCTCGGCGGGCCTGGTCTCGCTGGCCCACGGCACCAACGACGCGCAGAAGACGATGGGCATCATCACTCTGGCGCTGGTCGCCGGCGGCGCCGTCGCCCCCGACTCGGACCCGCCCACCTGGGTCATCCTCTCCGCGGGCGTGGCCATCGCGCTCGGCACCTACCTCGGCGGCTGGCGCATCATCCGCACCATGGGCAAGGGCCTGACCGACCTCCAGCCGCAGCAGGGCTTCGCCGCCCAGACCAGCGCGGCCACGGTCATCCTGGCCTCCTCCCACCTGGGCTTCTCCCTCTCCACCACGCACTCCGTCTCCGGCGCGGTGATGGGCGCGGGCCTCGGCCGCAAGGGCGGCGTGGTCCGCTGGTCGACGGCGACCCGGATGTTCGTGGCGTGGGGTCTGACCCTGCCCGCCGCGGCCCTGGTCGGCGCGATCGCGGAGTACGTGACCGGCTTCGGCGCCTGGGGCACGGCGCTCGTGGCGGTCTTCCTCGTCGGCTCCAGCGCCGCGATCTGGAAGATCTCCCGTCGCGAGGTCGTCGACCACACGAACGTCAACGAGGTCGAGGAACCGGCCGGAGTGGTGACCACGGCGATGGCCGCGGTGGCCCCGCCGCCGACGAGCGCGATGGCCGAGGACCTGACGGCCATGATCCCGGCTCCGGCCGGCGCGTCGGCCGCCGACCCTTCGGCCCCGTCGGCCACGACCACCGTCTGAGCCCCGCCCCCCAGGCACGAACCGGTACGAAGGAAGAAGCAGCATGAAGATCGACTATGCGGCCCTCGGCTCCGTCTTCGGCGTCAGCCTCGTGGTCACCGTGGCCCTCGTGGGCCTGTTCACCCTCGGCATCATGGGCCTGTCGCGCCAGGAACGGGCCACGCAGCAGGGCGGCTCGGCCGCGTTCGCGGTCACGGGCGCCTACGCCTGCTTCGTGGCCTGCACCGCGGCGGTCGCGTACGGGATCTACCTGATCGTGGCCTGAGACCGGGGCCTGACCGCCGGGCGGGTACGGAACATCGGTTCCGTACCCGCCCGGCGGCGTTCCGGGGCCGTCGTCCGGCACGGCGCCTGCCCGTCGGGCCGGTGCCCACGCGCCCGTGGTCACGTCGGCGATGTGGGGTTCTGCACAGTCCCCCCGCGCAGGTCAACGGCAGGTTGACGGCCCTTCCAACCCCGTGGTGGACTGCCGGAGCCATGTACGGCGGCAGAAGAGGAAGCCGGTGCGAGTCCGGCGCGGTCCCGCCACTGTCACCGGGGCAGAAAGCCCCGGGAGCCAGGAACTCTCGTCGCCGGTCTCGTCGAACCAGGGCGTGGACACCCTGAGTGAGGACATATCGCCATGCTCGGCTGCCGTTCGAGGTCCAGAGTCAGCTCCCCGTCCGTGACGGCGGTCGGCTGACTCCATGCGTGCCGATCGCGTCTACGCGTACGGCGCCGCCGCCGGGCTCCTCGGTGACCTGCTCCTCGGTGATCCTCACCGCGGGCACCCGGTCGCCGTGTTCGGGCGGGCCGCGGGCGCCGTGGAACGGGTGCTGTGGCGGGACCACCGGGGGTGGGGCGCGCTGCACGCCGTGGTGTGCGCCGGCGGCGCAGTCGCCCTCGGGGCCGTCGCCGCCCGTGCCGTACGTCCCTCCCCCACCGCCTCCCTCGCGCTGACCGGTGCCGCCACCTGGGCCGTCGTCGGGGGCACCTCGCTGGCGCGGGAGGCCCGGGCCGTCGGGCGGGCGCTGGAGGCGGGGGACGTCGAGGCCGCGCGGGCGCGGCTGCCGCATCTGTGCGGGCGGGATCCACAGGCCCTGGACGCCGACGGGATCGCGCGGGCAGTCGTGGAGTCGGTCGCCGAGAACACCTCCGACGCCGTGGTGGGGGCGCTCGTGTGGGGGGCCGTGGGCGGTGTGCCGGGGCTGGTCGGGTTCCGGGCGGTCAACACCCTCGACGCCATGGTCGGGCACCGGTCACCCAGGTACCGGCGCTACGGGTGGGCCTGCGCACGGCTCGACGACGTCGCCGGGTGGCCCGGCGCGCGGCTGACCGCCGTCCTCGCGGCGCTGGCCGGACCGGATCCGCGCGGTGCCGTGCGCGCCTGGCGGACGGACGCGGCACAGCATCCGAGCCCCAACGCCGGACCCGTCGAGGCCTCGTTCGCGGGGGCGCTCGGGGTGCGGCTGGGCGGCACGCTGTCGTACGGCGGCCGGGTCGAGCACCGGCCGGTGCTGAACACGGAGGGGCGGGCCGTGGTGACCGAGGACGTCGAGCGGGCCGTACGGCTCTCGCGGCGCGTGGGCCTGCTCGCGCTCGGGCTCACGGTCGCCGCACGACACGTGATGAAGGGGCGTGCCTCGTGAACGGTGGTCTCCTGGTCGCCGGTACCACCTCCGACGCCGGCAAGAGCGTCGTCACCGCCGGGATCTGCCGGTGGCTGCTGCGGCAGGGTGTCAAGGTCGCGCCCTTCAAGGCGCAGAACATGTCCCTCAACTCGTTCGTCACCCGGGAGGGCGCCGAGATCGGGCGGGCGCAGGCCATGCAGGCGCAGGCCTGCCGGGTCGAGCCGACCGCGCTGATGAATCCGGTGCTGCTCAAGCCGGGCGGCGAGCAGAGCAGCCAGGTGGTGCTCATGGGGAAGCCCGTGGGCGAGATGAGTGCGCGCGGCTATCACGGCGGGCGGCAGCAGCGGCTGCTCGGGACGGTGCTCGACTGTCTGGCCGAGTTGCGGGGCACGTATGACGCGGTGATCTGTGAGGGGGCGGGCAGTCCCGCCGAGATCAACCTGCGGCGGACGGACATCGTCAACATGGGGATCGCGCGCAACGCGCGGCTGCCGGTGCTGGTGGTGGGCGACATCGACCGCGGCGGGGTCTTCGCCTCCTTCTTCGGCACCGTCGCCCTGCTGTCCCCCGAGGACCAGGAACTCGTCGCCGGGTTCCTCGTCAACAAGTTCCGCGGGGACGTCTCCCTGCTGGAACCCGGGCTGGACATGCTGCACGGGCTCACCGGGCGGCACACCTACGGCGTCCTGCCCTTCCGGCACGGGCTCGGGATCGACGAGGAGGACGGGCTGCGGGTCTCCCTGCGCGGGACGGTCCGGGAGTCGAACGTCGCGCCGCCCGTCGGCGAGGACGTGCTGCGGGTCGCCGTCTGCGCGGTCCCGCTGATGTCCAACTTCACGGACGTGGACGCGCTGGCCGCCGAGCCGGGCGTCGTCGTGCGGTTCGTGGACCGGCCGGAGGAACTGGCCGACGCCGACCTCGTGGTGATCCCCGGAACCCGGGGCACCGTACGGGCGCTGGAGTGGCTGCGGGAGCGGGGGCTCGCGGCGGCTCTGCGGCGCAGGGCCGCGGAGGGGCGGCCGGTCCTCGGGCTCTGCGGCGGTTTCCAGCTGCTCGGCGAGCACATCGAGGACGAGGTCGAGAGCCGGCGCGGACACGTGTCCGGACTCGGCGTCCTGCCCGTGCGGGTCCGGTTCGCCCGCGAGAAGACCCTCACCCGGCCGGTCGGCGAGGCCCTCGGCGAACACGTCGAGGGGTACGAGATCCACCACGGAGTCGCCGAGGTCATGGGCGGGGAACCCTTCCTGGACGGCTGCCGGGTCGGGCAGACCTGGGGCACCCACTGGCACGGCTCGCTGGAGTCGGACGGTTTCCGGCGGGCGTTCCTGCGCGAGGTGGCGGCCGCCGCGGGCCGCCGTTTCGTGCCGGCCGCCGACACCTCGTTCGCCGCGCTGCGCGAGGAGCAGCTCGACCGGCTCGGCGACCTGATCGAACAGCACGCGGACACCGACGCGCTGTGGCGGCTCATCGAGTCCGGCGCGCCGCAAGGACTGCCTTTCATCCCACCGGGAGCGCCCGCATGAGCACAGTGTTGTTGTTGTCCACCGCCGACACGGACCTGCTGGCGGCCCGGGCCGCCTCCGGCGCCTCCTACCGGATCGGCAACCCGACCCGGGTGGACGTGGCGGAGGAACTTCCGGGGCTGGTCGACGGCGCGGACATCGCCGTCGTACGGCTGCTCGGCGGCAAGCGGGCCTGGGAGGACGGGCTCGCCGCCCTGCGGGCCTCGGGCGTCCCCACCGTCCTCCTCGGCGGGGAGACCGTGCCCGACGCGGAGCTGATGGCCGAGTCGTCGGTGCCCGCCGGTGTGGTGGCCGAGGCGCTGCGGTATCTCGTCGAGGGCGGCCCCGCCAACCTCACCGAGCTGGCGCGCTTCCTCTCCGACACCGTGCTGCTGACCGGTGAGGGGTTCGACGAGCCGCGGAAGATGCCCGAGTACGGCGTCCACGGGGAGCGTGTGCTCCAGGACGGCCGTCCGACCGTCGGCGTGCTCTTCTACCGCGCCCACCACCTCAGCGGCAACACCGCCTTCGTGGACACGCTGTGCGACGCGATCGAGGCCCGGGGCGCCAACGCGCTGCCCGTGTACTGCGGTTCGCTGCGCGGTGCCGATCCCGGGCTGTACGAGATCCTCGGCAAGGCCGACACCCTCATCGCCACCGTCCTCGCCGCCGGCGGCGCCCACGCCTCGCAGGCCTCGGCCGGCGGTGACGAGGAGGCCTGGGACATCGGGGCCCTCGCCGATCTCGACGTCCCCGTGCTGCAGGGCCTGTGCCTGACCTCGTCCCGGCAGGCCTGGGAGGAGTCCGACGCCGCCCTGTCCCCCATGGACGCGGCGATGCAGGTCGCCATCCCGGAGTTCGACGGGCGGCTGATCACCGTGCCGTTCTCCTTCAAGGAGGAGGGCCCGGACGAGGTCCCGGTGTACGTCGCCGACCCGGAACGGGCCGCGCGGGTCGCCGGCATCGCCGTACGGCACGCCCGGCTGCGGCACAAGCCGAACGCCGCGAAGAAGCTCGCGCTCGTCTTCACCGCCTACCCGACCAAGCACTCGCGCGTCGGCAACGCGGTCGGGCTGGACACGCCCGTCTCGGCGGTCCGGGTGCTGGACGCGCTGCGGGACGCCGGGTACGTCGTCGAGGGGCACCCCGACGACGGGGACGAGCTGATCCACCGGCTGATCAACGCCGGTGGCCACGACGTCGAATGGCTCACCGAGGAGCAGCTCGCCGCCGCGCCCGCGCGGGTGCCGCTCGCCGACTACCGGGCCTGGTTCGACCGCCTCGACGCGGGCCTGAGGGACGCCATGCTGGAGGCGTGGGGCGAGCCTCCGGGCAGCCTGTACGTGGACGGCGACGACATCGTGCTGGCCTCCCTCCAGTTCGGGAACGTCGTCGTCATGATCCAGCCGCCGCGCGGCTTCGGCGAGAACCCGATCGCGATCTACCACGACCCCGACATGCCGCCCTCGCACCACTACATGGCGGCGTACCGGTGGCTGGAGGCTGCGACATCAGAGGGCGGCTTCGGGGCCGACGCGATCGTCCACATGGGCAAGCACGGCACGATGGAGTGGCTGCCGGGCAAGGGACTGGGGCTGTCCAGGGGCTGCGCGCCGGACGCCGTCCTCGGTGAACTCCCGCTGGTCTACCCCTTCATCGTCAACGACCCGGGCGAGGGCACCCAGGCCAAGCGGCGCGGGCACGCCACCGTCGTCGACCACCTGGTGCCGCCGATGGCCCGCGCCGACACCTACGGCGACCTGGCCAAGCTGGAGCAGCTGCTCGACGAGTACGCGCTCGTCTCCGACCTGGACCCGACGAAGGCACCGGCGGTGCGGGCGCAGATCTGGACGCTGGTGAAGGCGGCGGAGCTCCACCACGACCTGCATGTCGAGGACCAGCCGGACGACGCGGCGTTCGACGAGTTCGTCATGCACATCGACGGCTATCTGTGCGAGATCAAGGACGTCCAGATCCGGGACGGCCTGCACATCCTCGGCGGCGGACCGGTCGGCGAGGCCCGGGTGAACCTGGTGCTGGCCGTGCTGCGCGCCTCGCAGGTGTGGGGCGGGCAGGCGAACGCCCTGCCGGGGCTGCGGGCCTGTCTCGCGACTCATTTCGGGCTCACCGAGAAGGAGTTGCTGGCCGAGCCCGGGGCGCCGGTCAAGGTCCCGGTGGAGCTGACGGACCTCGTCCAGGGCCCGGCCCGCTCGGCCGCCGACGCCATCGATCTGCTGGAGCAGCTGTGCCGGCGGTTCGCCGAGGGCATGGAGGCGCGCGGGTGGGCCGCCGCCGAGAGCGCACCTCTCGTGCGGGAGGTCATCGGCACCGGACTTCCCGACGCCGTCGCCGTACTGGAGTTCGCGTGCAACGAGGTCGTGCCGCGTCTGGAGAGGACCACCGACGAGATCGGGCACATCCTCAAGGCGCTGGACGGCGGTTACGTCCCGGCGGGGCCGTCCGGTTCGCCCACGCGCGGGCTGGTCAACGTGCTGCCGACCGGCCGCAACTTCTACTCCGTCGACCCCAAGGCGATCCCGTCCCGGCTGAGCTGGGAGGTCGGGCAGGCCCTCGCCGACTCGCTGGTGCAGCGCTACCTCCAGGACACCGGCGGGTATCCGGAGTCCGTCGGCCTGACGGTGTGGGGCACGTCCGCGATGCGCACCCAGGGCGACGACATCGCCGAGATCCTGGCGCTGCTGGGCTGCCGTCCGGTGTGGGACGACGCCTCGCGCCGGGTGACCGGCTTCGAGATCGTGCCCCCGGCCGAACTCGGGCGGCCCCGCATCGACGTCACGGTCCGCATCTCCGGCTTCTTCCGGGACGCGTTCCCGCACGTCGTCGCGCTGATCGACGACGCGGTGCGGGCGGTGGCCGAGCTGGCCGAGCCCGCCGACCAGAACTACGTGCGCGCGCACGCCGACGCGGACACCGCCGAGCACGGCGACCGGCGGCGCGCGACCGCCCGGATCTTCGGCTCCAAGCCGGGCGCGTACGGCGCCGGACTGCTGCCGCTGATCGACGCCCGCAACTGGCGCTCCGACGCCGACCTCGCCGAGGTGTACGCGGTGTGGGGCGGCTACGCCTACGGGCGCGGGCTGGACGGGCGGGCCGCGCGCGGCGACATGGAGACGGCGTTCAGGCGGATCGCGGTGGCCGCGAAGAACGTCGACACCCGCGAGCACGACCTCGTCGACGCCGACGACTACTTCCAGTACCACGGCGGCATGGTCGCCATGGTCCGGCACCTGACGGGCGCGAGCCCCGAGGCGTACGTGGGGGACTCGGCGACCCCGGACCAGGTGAAGACCCGCACGCTCGGCGAGGAGACCCACCGGGTCTTCCGGGCCCGGGTGGTCAACCCGCGCTGGATGGCGGCGATGCGGCGGCACGGCTACAAGGGCGCCTTCGAGATGGCGGCGACCGTGGACTACCTCTTCGGGTACGACGCCACGGCCGGGGTCGTGGACGACTGGATGTACGAGAAGCTCAGCGCCGAGTACGTCTTCGACCAGGAGAACCGGGACTTCATGAAGAAGTCCAACCCCTGGGCGCTGCGCGGCATCACGGAACGGCTCCTGGAGGCCGCCGAGCGCGGACTGTGGGCCGAGCCCGACGCGGACACCCTGGAACGGCTGCGGGCCACCTACCTGGAGCTGGAAGGCGACTTGGAGGGCGACGACAAGTGAGTACCCCGTTCCCGTTCACGGCCGTGGTCGGCCAGGACGACCTGCGGCTCGCGCTGCTGCTGAACGCCGTGTCCCCGGCGGTCGGCGGTGTGCTGGTGCGCGGTGAGAAGGGCACCGCCAAGTCGACGGCGGTACGGGCCCTTTCGGTGCTGCTGCCGGAGGTCGCCGTCGTCCCCGGCTGCCGTTTCTCGTGCGATCCCGCCGCGCCGGACCCGGCGTGCCCGGACGGGCCGCACGAGCCGGGGCCGGGGGTCGAACGGCCCGCGCGGATGGTCGAGTTGCCGGTCGGCGCCTCCGAGGACCGGCTCGTGGGCGCCCTGGACATCGAGCGGGCGCTCGCCGAGGGTGTGAAGGCCTTCGAGCCCGGCCTGCTCGCCGACGCGCACCGCGGGATCCTCTACGTCGACGAGGTCAACCTCCTCCACGACCACCTGGTCGACCTGCTGCTGGACGCGGCGGCCATGGGGGCGTCGTACGTGGAGCGCGAGGGTGTCTCCGTCCGGCACGCCGCGAAGTTCCTGCTGGTGGGGACCATGAACCCCGAAGAGGGCGAGCTGCGCCCGCAGTTGCTGGACCGGTTCGGGCTGACCGTGGAGGTCGCGGCCTCGCGGGAGCCCGACCAGCGGGTGGAGGTGGTCCGGCGGCGGCTCGCCCACGACGACGACCCGGCCGGCTTCGCCGCGCGGTGGGCCCACGAGGAGGGCGCCGTACGGGCGCGGATCGTGGCGGCGCGGGAGCTGCTGCCGTCGGTGCGGCTGGGCGACGGGGCGCTGCGGCAGATCGCGGCGACCTGCGCGGCGTTCGAGGTGGACGGCATGCGCGCCGACATCGTGATGGCGCGCACGGCGGTCGCGCTGGCCGCGTGGGCCGGGCGGACCGACGTGCTCGCCGAGGACGTCCGGCAGGCCGCGCTGCTCGCGCTGCCGCACCGCAGGCGTCGGAACCCCTTCGACGCGCCGGGGCTCGACGAGGACAAGCTCGACGAGACCCTGGAGGAGTTCGGGGAACCGGAGGACGACGATCCCGGTCCGGACGGGCCGGGCGGGGGCGGCGGACAGCCGCCGCGGGACGGGTCCGACGGGCCGCAGGACGGTGACACGGGTGGTGACACCGGTGCGCGGCCGGAGGCCGGGGAGGACGGCGAGCCGCAGCCGTCCGGCGCGGGCTCGGGTGAGCAGCAGCCCGCGCGGGCCGCCGAGCCCTTCCGTACCAAGGTGCTGAGCGTGCCCGGCCTCGGTGAAGGCGCCGCGGGGCGGCGGTCCCGGGCGCGGACCGAGCACGGGCGGACGACCGGGGCGCGCCGGCCCCGGGGAGCGCTGACCAAGCTGCACCTGGCGGCGACCGTGCAGGCCGCGGCGCCGCACCAGCGGGCGCGCGGGCGGTCGGGGCGCGGGCTGGTCGTGCGCCGGGACGATCTGCGGCAGGCGACCCGGGAGGGGCGCGAGGGCAACCTCGTGCTGTTCGTGGTCGACGCCTCGGGGTCCATGGCGGCCCGGCAGCGGATGAGTGCCGTGAAGGGTGCCGTGCTGTCGCTGCTGCTGGACGCGTATCAGCGGCGGGACAAGGTGGGGCTGGTGACCTTCCGGGGGTCGGCCGCCGATGTGGCGTTGCCGCCGACCTCGTCGGTGGACGCGGCGGCGGTGCGGCTGGAGTCGCTGCCGACGGGTGGGCGTACACCGTTGGCGGCGGGCCTGCTGCGGGCGCACGAGGTGCTGCGGGTGGAGCGGCTGCGGGATCCGGCGCGGCGGGCGCTGGTCGTGGTGGTGACCGACGGGCGGGCCACGGGTGGCCCGGAGCCGGTCGCGCTCGCCGGGCGGGCGGCGCGGCTGTTCGCGGCCGACGGGGTCGCTTCCGTGGTCGTGGACTGCGAGTCGGGGCCCGTGCGGCTGGGGCTGGCCGGGCAGCTCGCGGGTGAGCTGGGCGGTACGGCGGTGACGCTGGACGAGCTGCGGGCGGACTCGATCGCCGGGCTGGTCAGGGACGTGCAGGGCAACTCCGGGAGGGCCGCGTAATGCCGCAGGGACAGCCGAGTGTGGTGCCGGACGACGGTCTGACGACCCGTCAGCGCAGGAACCGGCCGCTGGTCGTGGTGCACACGGGCGTGGGCAAGGGCAAGTCGACCGCCGCGTTCGGGCTGGCGCTGCGGGCCTGGAACCAGGGCTGGCCGATCGGGGTGTTCCAGTTCGTCAAGTCGGCGAAGTGGAAGGTCGGCGAGGAGAACGCGCTGCGGGTGCTGGGGGCCAGTGGCGAAGGCGGGTCCGTCGCCTGGCACAAGATGGGCGAGGGGTGGTCCTGGGTGCAGCGGGACATCCAGGGTGACAACTCGACCAACGAGGAGAAGGCCCGGGAGGGCTGGGAGCAGGTCAAGCGGGACCTGGCCGCCGAGACCTACAAGCTGTACGTGCTGGACGAGTTCGCGTACCCGATGCACTGGGGCTGGATCGACACCGACGAGGTCGTCTCCGTGCTGCGGGATCGGCCCGGGACCCAGCATGTGGTGATCACCGGGCGCAACGCGCCGGAGAAGCTGGTGGAGTTCGCGGACCTCGTCACCGACATGTCCAAGGTCAAGCATCCGATGGACGCCGGCCAGAAGGGGCAGAGGGGCATCGAGTGGTGATGTCCTCCGTCCCCCGGCTGGTCGTCGCCGCGCCGTCCTCCGGCAGCGGCAAGACCACCGTGGCCACGGGGCTGATGGCCGCGTTCGCCGCGCGGGGGCTCGCCGTGTCCCCGCACAAGGTCGGGCCGGACTACATCGACCCCGGGTACCACGCGCTCGCCACCGGGCGGGTGGGGCGGAACCTCGACGCGTACCTGTGCGGGCCGGAGCTGATCGGGCCGCTGTTCCGGCACGGGGCGCGCGGGTGCGACATCGCGGTCGTCGAGGGCGTGATGGGGATGTACGACGGGGCCGCCGGGGAGGGCGAGCTGGCGTCCACCGCGCAGGTGGCGAAGTTGCTCGGCGCGCCGGTGGTGCTGGTCGTCGACGCCTCCTCGCAGTCGCGGTCCGTGGCGGCGCTGGTGCACGGGTTCGCGTCCTGGGATCCGGAGGTGCGGATCGGGGGCGTGATCCTGAACAAGGTCGGGTCGGACCGGCACGAGGAGCTGCTTCGCGAGGCGTTGGACTCGGCCGGGATGCCGGTGCTGGGGGTGCTGCGGCGGGCCCCGCAGGTGGAGACGCCGTCGCGGCATCTGGGGCTGGTGCCGGTCGCCGAGCGGCGGGCCTCCGCGGTGGAGGCGGTTGCCGCGATGGCGGAACAGGTGCGTGCGGGGTGCGATCTGGAGGCGTTGGCCGCGCTGGCGGGGAGCGCGGGTGCGTTGCCCTGTGCGGCCTGGGACGCGGCTGAGGTGCTGGGCTCCTCGCCCCCGCCGCCCCTGCCCGTCCCTCCCCCAGAGGGGGCACCCCCACTGGGGGCCGCGCCCCCGGACCCCCGATTTCGGCCCGACGGGCCTCGTCCTCAAGCGCCGGACGGGCTGAAGCGGGTTGCTGTCGCCGGTGGGGCGGCGTTCACGTTCTCCTATGCCGAGCATGCCGAGTTGCTGGCCGCCGCCGGTGCCGAGGTCGTCGTCTTCGATCCCCTGCGGGACGAGCGGTTGCCCGAGGGCACCGGCGGGCTGGTCGTCGGGGGCGGGTTCCCCGAGGTGTACGCCGCCGAGCTGTCGGCCAACGAGCCGCTGCGCGAGGCCATCGGTGAACTCGTCCGGGGCGGTGCCCCGGTGGCCGCCGAATGCGCCGGGCTGCTGTATCTGTGCCGTGAGCTGGACGGGCGGCCCATGTGCGGGGTGCTCGACGCCACCGCCCGGATGTCGGAGCGGCTCACCCTCGGATACCGGGACGCCGTGGCCGTGAGCGACAGTGTGCTCGCCGAGGCCGGGACGCGGATGCGGGGACACGAGTTCCATCGCACCGTGGTGGAGCCCGGGGTGGGGGAGGTCGCCGCCTGGGGCGTGCGCACCCCTCGGCGGCGGCTCGAAGGATTCGTACAGCGGGGTGTGCACGCGAGTTATCTGCACACGCACTGGGCGTCCGAGCCCGGTGTCGCCCGTCGGTTCGTGGAGAGGTGCGGGACGTCATGAGCAGCAGGCTGATCGGAGTCGGGGTCGGTCCCGGTGACCCGGAGCTGGTGACCGTCAAGGGCGTCAACGCCCTGCGCGCCGCCGACGTGGTCGTCGTACCCGTCATGGACACCGGCGAGCGGGGGCGGGCCGAGGCGACCGTCCTGCACTATGTGCCCCAGGAGAAGGTCCTGCGGGTCGTGTTCGCGCTCAACGAGCGCAGCGACCGGGGCCGGCGGGAGGCCGCGTGGGACGCGGCCGGCGAGCGGGTGGTCCAGTTGCTGGCGGCGCACGGCTGTGTCGCCTTCGCGACCATCGGCGACCCCAACGTCTACTCGACCTTCACCTATCTCGCGCAGACCATCACCGAGCTGGTGCCGGGGACGGTCGTTCAGACCGTGCCCGGGATCACCGCGATGCAGGACCTCGCGGCGCGCTCGGGGGCGGTGCTGACGGAGGGCACCGAGCCGCTGACGCTGGTGCCCGTGACCGCCGGGGCCGCCGTGCTCAAGGAGGCGCTGAACGGGCCCGGGACCGTCGTCGCCTACAAGTTCGGGCGGCAGGCGCGGGAGGTGGCCGAGGCGCTGCGGGAGACCGGGCGGCTCGACGACGCCGTGTGGGGGTCGGCGCTGGGACTGGAGTCCGAGTCGATCCGGCCGGCCGCCGACCTCGACGGCGCCGCCCTGCCCTACCTGTCGACGCTCATCGCGCCCCCGCGGCGCGACGGGGGGCGGGGCGGCAAGCTGTGAACGCCGTCCAGCCGCCGGCCGGCGGAATCAGGAACGCGCCGAGCGCGACGAGGACAGCCGTGTGCCCTTGCTGTCCGATCACCGCCCCTTCCCGCACATCCGACGGCCAAGCGCCGGCCGTCCGCGCAAGACCTTGAACAGACCGTGAAGAGAGGACCGTTTCCCATGGCCGATGCCCCCACCGGCAAGGTGACCTTCGTCGGTGCCGGCCCCGGTGCCGCCGACCTGCTGACGTTCCGTGCCGCGCGCGCCATCGCCGAGGCGGACGTCGTGATCTGGGCGGCCAGCCTGGTCCAGGCGGAGGTCCTGGAGCACGCGCGCGAGGACGCGGAGATCCTCGACTCGGCGACGATGTCGCTGGAGGACGTGGTGGCCGTGTACGAGCGGGCCCGGGCCGCGGGCCTGCGGGTGGCCCGGATCCACTCCGGCGACCCCGCGCTGTGGGGCGGCACCCAGGAGCAGCTCGACCGGTGCGCCCGGATCGGCATCGCCACCGAGGTGGTGCCGGGGGTCTCCGCCTTCTCCGCCGTGGCCGCGCTGGCCCAGCGGGAGCTGACCATCCCGGAGGTCGCGCAGTCGGTCGTGCTGACCCGGCTCGGCGGCGGCAAGACGCCGATGCCGCCCGGGGAGGAGGTGCGGGAGTTCGCCCGGCACGGCACCACCATGGCGATCTTCCTGTCGGCGGCCCGCAGCGGACAGCTCGTGCGGGAGCTGCTGGAGGGCGGCTATCCGACGGACACGCCGGTCGTCGTCGCCTACCAGGCGACCTGGCCGGAGGAGCTGGTCGTGAAGTGCACGATCGGCACGCTGGAGGAGACCGTCAAGGAGCACAAGCTCTGGAAGCACACCCTGTTCCTGGTCGGTCCGGCGCTCGACGCCGAGGGCACGCGCTCGCACCTCTACCACCCCGGCCACTTCCACGGGTACCGCAAGGCCGACCCGGAGGCCAGAAGGGCGCTGCGCTCCCGGGGCGCGAGCACGTGATCACGGTGGTCGGCGCCGGGACGGGGGCATCGCCGTCCCCGGACGTCCTCGCCGGGGCGGAGCTGGTCGTGGGCGGACGCCGGCACCTGGACGCCGTACGGCTGCCGGAGACGGCCGAGCGGATCGTGCTCGGGCCGCTGGCTCCCGCGCTGGACGCCATGGCGCAGTACGTCGGCACGGGCCGCCGGGTCGTCGTGCTCGCCTCGGGCGACCCCGGGTTCTTCGGGATCGTGCGGGCGCTGGCCGAGCGGTTCGGTGCCGGGCGGCTCGACGTCCGGGCCGGTGTCTCCTCCGTCGCCGCCGCCTTCGCGCGGGCCGGGCTGCCGTGGGACGACGCGGTGGTGGTGAGCGCGCACGGGCGTGAGCTGCGGACGGCGGTCAACGTGTGCCGGGCCCGGCCGAAGGTCGCCGTGCTGACCGGGCCGGGGTCCGGACCGGCCGAACTGGGCGCCGCGCTCGCCTCGGACGCGCGGGTCCTGGTGGTCGCCACCGCGCTGGGCTCGGCGGACGAGCGCGTGGAGCGGGTGACTCCGGCCGAGGCCGCGGCCCGGGACTGGGGGCCCGCGGTGAGCGTGGTGCTGTGCCTGGACGAGGCGCGGGCGCTCGGTGGAGTGCGGACGGTGGCCGGGGCGCCGCCCGGGCCCGCCGGATGGGCGCTGGACGAGGGGGACTTCGCCCACCGCGACTCGATGATCACCAAGTTCGAGGTCCGGGCGCTGGCGCTGGCCCGGCTCGGGCCGCGCCTGGGCGACCTGGTCTGGGACGTGGGCGCGGGCTCGGGTTCGGTGGCCGTGGAGTGCGCGCGGCTCGGCGCGGCCGTGACGGCGGTCGAGAAGACCCCTGACGGAGTCGGCCGGATCCGCGCCAACGCCGCCGCGCACGGGGTGGACGTCCGCGTGGTGCACGGGACGGCACCGGACGTGCTGTCCGGCCTGGACGACGATCCCGACGCGGTGTTCGTCGGCGGCGGGGGGCGCGAACTGCCCGCCGTCGTCACGGCGTGCGCGCGCCGGGCCCGGCGGACCGTCGTGGTCGCGATGGCCGCGCTCGACCGGGTGCCCGCCGCGCGCGCCGCCCTCACCGGCGCCGGGTTCGACTGCGACGGCGTCCTGCTCCAGTCCTCCCGGCTCGCGCCGCTGCCGGGAGACGTGACCCGGCTCGCGGCGACCAACCCCGTTTTCCTGCTGTGGGGCATGCGGCCCCCGGCACATCGTGAAGGAGTTGCCCAGTGATCGGCCTGATTTCCGCCACCTCGGCGGGCGCGGCCGCGCGGGACCGGCTGGCCGCCGCGTGGCCGGACCGGGTGCGCGTGTACGAGGGTCCCGTGGGGGACGCCGTACGAGCCGCGTTCGCGCAGTGCGAGCAGCTCGTGTGTTTCCTCGCCACCGGCGCGGTCGTACGACTGGTCGCCCCGCTGCTCGGTGACAAGGCGTCGGACCCGGGTGTGGTGTGCGTCGACGAGGGCGGGCGGTTCGCCGTGTCCCTGGTGGGCGGGCACGGCGGGGGCGCCAACGACCTCGCCGCCGCGGTCGGGGAGGTGCTCGGCGCGCAGCCCGTGGTGACGACGGCGACCGACGCGGTCGGGCTGCCGGGGCTGGACACGCTCGGGTTCCCGGTGGAGGGGGATGTCGCCGGGGTCTCGCGGGCCCTGCTCGACGGTGAGCCGGTGGCCCTGAGGGCGGAGGTGTCCTGGCCCCTGCCCCCGCTGCGGGTGGCCGACGCCGGGACGTACGCGATCCGCGTCACGGACCGGCTCGTCGAGGCGGCCGCGCACGAGGTGGTGCTCCGCCCGCCGTCCCTCGTCGTCGGCGTCGGCGCATCCCGGGGCGCCCCGGCCGAGGAGGTGCTGGAGCTGATCGGCGGCGCGCTGCGCGACGCCGGCCTCTCCCCCGCGTCCGTCGCCGAACTCGCCACCGTCGACGCCAAGGCGGACGAACCCGGGATCGTGCGGGCCGCGCGGCACCTCGGGGTGCCGCTGGTCACCCACTCCGCCGAGCAGCTGGCGGCGGTCGACGTGCCTCACCCCTCCGACGCGCCGCTGGCCGCCGTCGGCACCCCGTCCGTCGCCGAGGCCGCCGCGCTGCTGCGCGGAGGTGAACTCCTCGTCCCCAAGCGGAAGTCGCTGCGGGCGGACGGGCCCGCGAGGGCGACCTGTGCCGTCGTACGGCGTCCCGCGCGCGGGCGGCTCGCGGTGGTGGGGCTCGGGCCGGGCGCCCGGGACCTGGTCACCCCGCGGGCGAAGGAGGAACTGCGGCGCGCGTCCGTGCTCGTCGGGCTCGACCAGTACGTCGACCAGATCCGCGACCTGCTGCGGCCGGGCACCCGGATCCTGGAGTCGGGGCTCGGCGCCGAGGAGGAGCGGGCCCGGACGGCCGTCGAGGAGGCCCGCAAGGGCCAGGCCGTCGCGCTGATCGGCAGCGGGGACGCCGGCGTGTACGCCATGGCCTCCCCCGCGCTCGCCGAGGCCTCCGACGACATCGACGTGATCGGTGTGCCCGGGGTCACCGCCGCCCTCGCGGCCGCCGCGATCCTCGGCGCGCCGCTGGGCCACGACCACGTGTCGATCAGCCTGTCCGACCTGCACACGCCGTGGGAGGTCATCGAGCGGCGGGTGCGGGCGGCGGCCGAGGCGGACATCGTCGTGACGTTCTACAACCCGCGCAGCCGGGGCCGGGACTGGCAGCTGCCGAAGGCGCTCGCGATCCTCGCCGGGCACCGGGAGCCCGCCACCCCGGTCGGGATCGTACGGAACGCGTCCCGGCCCGACGAGTCCAGTCGCCTCACGACACTGGCCGCCCTCGACCCGGCGACGGTCGACATGATGACGGTCGTGACCGTCGGCAACACGGCGACCCGCGAGATCGCGGGGCGCATGGTGACCCCGCGCGGCTACCGCTGGCAGGAGGAGGCACGGTGAACCAGGGGAACCGGGTGAACGAGGCGCCCCGGGTCGTGCACCCGATCGAGCAGGAGTCCTTCCGGCGGCTGCGCGCCCGCCTGGACACCTCGCACTTCCCGCCGCTGACCCGCGCGGTCGTGGAGCGGGTCATCCACTCCGCGGCCGACCTGGAGTACGCGCACGACCTCGTCCTGGACGAGGGCGAGCTGGTGCGGGCGCACGCCGCGCTGCACGCCGGGGCGCCCGTCGTCGTGGACGTGGAGATGGTCGCCGCCGGCATCACCCGGCGCGAGACCGTGTGCCGGCTGCGGGACGCCCGGTCCGGTCCGGACCTGACCCGTTCGGCGCACGCGGTCCGGCTGGCGTACGAACAGGTGGGGCCCGGCGCCCTGTGGGTGATCGGCTGCGCGCCGACCGCCCTGGAGGAGCTGCTGACCCTGGACGCCTCCCCCGCGCTCGTCATCGGCCTGCCCGTCGGCTTCGTCGGCGCGGCCGAGTCCAAGGCCGCGCTGCGCGCGAGCGGGCTGCCCGCCGTGAGCAACGTGTCCGAGAAGGGCGGTTCGGCGGTCGCCGCCGCCGCGCTCAACGCCCTGCTGTACCACCCCGCTTCACTTCCCGAGGAGAAACAGTGACCACCCCGCCGCCCGCCCTGCTCATCGCCGGCCATGGAACCCGGGACGATGCCGGCGCCGAGGCGTTCCGCGACTTCGTACGGCAGCTGGGCGACCGTCACCCCGACCTGCCGGTCGCGGGCGGCTTCATCGAGCTGTCCCCGCCGCCGCTGGGCGACGCCGTGACCGAGCTGGTGGAGCGGGGGGTACGCCGGTTCGCCGCCGTCCCGCTGATGCTGGTGTCCGCCGGTCACGCCAAGGGCGACATCCCGGCCGCGCTGTCCCGCGAGAAGGAACGGCACCCCGGGATCTCGTACACCTACGGCCGTCCGCTGGGCCCGCACCCCGCGCTGCTGAACGTGCTGGAGCGGCGGCTGGACGAGGCGCTCGGCGGCACCGCGCGCACGCCCGCGGACCGGGCCGACGTGACCGTGCTGCTGGTCGGCCGCGGGTCCACCGACCCGGACGCGAACGCCGAGGTGCACAAGGCGGCGCGGCTGCTGTGGGAGGGACGCGGGTACGCGGGTGTGGAGACGGCGTTCGTGTCGCTGGCCGCGCCGGACGTGCCGAGCGGCCTGGACCGGTGTGTGCGGCTCGGGGCCCGCCGGATCGTGGTCCTGCCCTACTTCCTGTTCACCGGGATCCTGCCGGACCGGGTGCGGCACCAGACGGAGGGCTGGGCGGCGGCGCACCCGGACGTCGAGGTGCGGTCGGCCGACGTCATCGGTCCGGAGCCGGAGCTGCTGGACCTGGTGATGGAGCGCTACGAGGAGGCCGTCAAGGGCGACCTGCGGATGAACTGCGACTCGTGCGTCTACCGGATCGCGCTGCCCGGGTTCGAGGACAAGGTCGGCCTGCCCCAGCAGCCGCACTTCCACCCGGACGACGACGGTCACCACCACGGTCACCACCACGGAGGACACGCACACTCACATGCGCACTGAGGGACACGGCACTGAAGGGCACGGCGCGGAGGGGCACGACCTGCGGCACCACGGCGACGCCGAGGTGCGGGACGACGGTTCGGCGCTGGTCGACCTCGCCGTGAACGTGCGGGCGGACACGCCGCCCGCGTGGCTGCGGGAGCGGATCGCCGCGTCACTGACCGGTCTGGCCGCCTATCCCGACGGGCGGGCCGCGCGGGCCGCGGTGGCCGAACGGCACGGGCTCCCGGCGGAACGGGTGCTGCTGACGGCGGGGGCCGCCGAGGCGTTCGTGCTGCTCGCGCGCGCCCTGAAGGTCCGTCGGCCGGTCGTGGTGCACCCGCAGTTCACGGAGCCGGAGGCGGCCCTGCGGGACGCCGGTCACACGGTGGACCGGGTGCTGCTGCGGGCGGAGGACGGCTTCCGGCTGGATCCGGCGGCCGTCCCCGAGGACGCGGACCTGGTCGTGCTCGGCAACCCGACCAACCCCACGTCGGTGCTGCATCCGGCGGCCACGATCGCCCGGCTGGCCCGTCCGGGGCGGACGGTGGTGGTGGACGAGGCGTTCATGGACGCGGTGCCCGGCGAGCGGGAGGCGCTGGCCGGGCGGACGGACGTCCCCGGCCTGGTGGTCCTGCGCAGCCTGACCAAGACGTGGGGGCTGGCCGGGCTGCGGGTCGGTTACGTGCTGGCCGGCCCGGAGACGGTCGCGGACCTGGAACGGGCCCAGCCCCTGTGGCCGGTGTCCACCCCCGCCCTCGTGGCGGCACAGGAGTGCGTCTCGCCGCGGGCGCTGGCCGAGGCCGCCCGGGCGGCCCACCGCATCGCCGCCGACCGGGCCCGTCTCGTCGCGGGTCTGGAGGAGTTCGCCGCCGACGGGCTGCGGGTGGCCGGGCCCGCCGAGGGGCCCTTCGTCCTGGTCCGGCTGCCGAGGGCCGCGGCCGTCCGCCGGCACCTGCGTGACCTCGGGTTCGCGGTCCGGCGCGGGGACACGTTCCCGGGGCTGGGCGAGGAGTGGCTGCGGCTGGCGGTGCGGGACGGGGCGGTCGTCAACTCCTTCCTCCAGGCTCTGGACCGAGCGGTGACGTCGGCGCGTCGCTGAGCGGCGGCACCCGCTCCGAGGTGCCGTCCGGCTCTGGACCGAGCGGTGACGTCGGCGCGTCGCTGAGCGGCGGCACCCGCTCCGAGGTGCCGTCCGGGAAGCGGATCGTGACGGTTCCGTCGGTGTCGACCGACGCGCTCGCCGCCGTGCGCAGGAGGTGCGGGTCGGCGCACCCGGCCGGGTCGGCGCTGAGCACCACGAGGGTGACCAGCAGCGGCACGTCGGCGCCCCGTTCGAGGCAGGGCGTGGCCGAGTGGTGGCCGCCGCGTTGGCGTCGCGGGCCCGCACGACCGTGCCCTCGGCGTCGTCCCAGCCGTGCAGGGCGACGACCGCGCTGGTCAGGCCGTCCGCGCGGCGGGCCAGCGCCCAGCCGGGACCGGTCCGGGTCAGGGGCGGGGCGTCGTCGTCGGCCACCGCCCAGCCGCCCTCGCGGACCGCGGTCCCGAACGGCGGGCCGAGCCGGTGCACGCGCACCTCCCAGGGGCCCTGCACCACGCTCACCGTCTCGACGCGCCGCCCGCGCGTCCGGTGCCAGGAGGCGGCCCGGCGCCCCGAGGTGCTCAGCGGGCGGATGCGTCCGCGCGGGGACGGGGTGCCGTCGGGGGCGAGCAGGGCGAGGTGGTTGTCGGGGCCGGGACCGGCGTGCGGGGTGCGCGGTGTCTCGGGGGCCGTCGCGCTGGAGTAGGCGAACCGGGCGTAGTGCGGGCTGTCCTCGGCGGGCGCGGGCGGCGGCGGGAGCCGGTCGCTGCCGTGGTTGACGAGCCGTACGATCCCGTCGGCCGCGGTGGAGTGCAGGAGCCACCCGGGCGCCGGGAGGGCGAGGCGGACGTCGGCCGTGTCGACGGGGGCGGATTCCTCCGGTGCCGTAAAAACAGGTTGTCGCACGTCAGGACTGTGCGCCGTAGGCGGTTCCTGCGGTGAAAACGCTTCCCTCAGTGGGCCGGGGCGGTGACGGCCGCGGGGCGGGGGCCGCGCCTGCCTCAGCCGACGACCCGCCCGTTCAGCACGATGCGCCGGGGCGCCCCGAGGACCCGTACGTCCGCCCGCGGGTCCGTGTCGTACACCACCAGGTCGGCGGGGGCGCCCTCGTCCAGGCCCGGGCGGCCGAGCCACGCCCGGGCCGCCCAGGACGTCGCCGCGAGCGCCCGCACCGGGGGGATGCCGGCGGTGACCAGCTCCGCCACCTCGGCGGCCACCAGGCCGTGCGGCAGGGTGCCGCCGGCGTCGGTGCCGACGTACACCGGGATGCCGGCGTCGTAGGCGGCGCGGACGGTGTCGTAACGGCGCTCGTGCAGCCGGCGCATATGGGCCGACCAGCGGGGGAACCTGGACTCGCCGCCGTCGGCGAGCCGGGGGAAGGTGGCGATGTTGACGAGGGTCGGCACGATCGCGACCCGGTGCTCGGCGAACAGGGGGATCAGGTCCTCGGTCAGTCCCGTCGCGTGTTCGACGCAGTCGATGCCCGCCTCGACGAGGTCCCGCAGGGAGCTCTCGGCGAAGCAGTGGGCGGTGACGCGGGCCCCGAGGCGGTGCGCCTCGGCGATGGCCGCCTCGGCCGCGTCCCGGGGCCAGCTGGGGGCCAGATCGCCGAGGTCGCGGTCGATCCAGTCGCCGACCAGCTTCACCCAGCCGTCGCCGCGCCGGGCCTCCTGGGCGACGTACGCGACCAGGTCGTCCGGCTCGATCTCGTGGGCGTAGCCGCGGATGTAGCGGCGGGTGCGGGCGATGTGCCGGCCCGCGCGGATGATCTCGGGGAGGTCCGCGCGGTCGTCGGTCCAGCGGGTGTCGGAGGGCGACCCGGCGTCCCGGATCAGCAGGGTGCCCGCCTCGCGGTCGGTCAGCGCCTGCTTCTCCGCGGTGTCCCGGTCGACCGGGCCGTGCGGTCCGAGGCCCACATGGCAGTGGGCGTCGACGAGGCCGGGCAGTGCCCAGCCCCGCACGGTCCGCACGTCACGGGCGCCGCCGGGACGGTCGTAGGAGATCCGGCCGCCGACGACCCACAGCTCGTCGCGGATGTCGTCGGGGCCGGCCAGGACCCGGCCCTTCACATGCAGCACCGTGTGATCGCTCATGCACCGCACCCTAGCCAGCCGACGTCACCCCTCCCAGGGCGGTGGCCCTTCGAAGGCGAGCGGGAAGACGTCGAACAGCACCGCGGCCTCGACGCCGAGCGCGGGTCCGCCCTGCCGGGCCGCCCAGGTCAGGAACGGGCGCGGGGCGAAGGCCTGGCTCCCGAGGCCCTTGGTGTACTCGGCGTGGGCGGCCAGGGAGGCGATGCCCCGCTCCAGCGGTTCGCCCGTGACGTCGACGCCGTGGGTGGGCCGTTCGGCGCCGCCGAAGCACACGAAGCGGACCCCGCCCCAGGGTTCGAGGCCCTCGTCGGCGAGTTCCGGGAAGATCCACCGGTTGCCCGCGTCCCGGGCCGCGTCGAGCGCGGCGAGCCCCACCACGCGGTGGTCGGCCTGGTTGACCACACCGCCGACCATGCGCACGGTGAACGCGCCCGACACCAGGACCTCGGGCCGGTGCCGGCGGATCGCCCGCACGATGTCGCGGCGCAGGGCGGGCCCTGACTCGACGGCCCCGTCACGGTGACCGAGGAACTCCACGGTGTCCACGCCGACTTCGCGGGCTCCGGCCCGCTCCTCGGCCTCACGCAGCGGACCGGCCTCGTCGGGGTGCAGTCCGTCGATGCCCGCCTCACCGCGCGTCACCAGCAGGTACGTGACCCGCTTGCCCTGGGCCGTCCAGCGGGCGACGGCGGACGCCGCGCCGTACTCGATGTCGTCCGGATGAGCCGCCACGGCCAGGCAGCGTTCCCAGTCCTCGGGCAGCGGGGCCAGCGGGGCGCCGGCTCCGAAGCCGCCCGCGTCGTCGTGAGTCGTCATGTCCGCATGATGACGGTCGGAGGACTCCGGCCGGCAGAGGCGCGTCCGTCCTCTTCGGCGCCGCCCCCGTGCCGCCCGCGCCGCCGTCCACGGGTTTCCTCCCGGCCCGCCGCCGCGTCGCCTCAGTCCTTGCCGCCCACCTGCTCCGACGTCTCCTCCTCCACCTCGGCCATCGCGGGGTCGAGGAGGCGGGAGAGGAAGTGGCGGGTGCGTTCGTGCCGGGGGGCGCCGATGACCTGCGCGGGGGCGCCGTCCTCGACGACGAGTCCGCCGTCCATGAAGACGACCCGGTCGGCGACCTCACGGGCGAAGCTCATCTCGTGGGTGACGACCATCATCGTCATGCCCTCGTGGGCGAGCCTGCGCATCACCGCGAGGACGTCCCCGACCAGCTCGGGGTCGAGCGCCGAGGTCGGCTCGTCGAACAGCATCACCTCGGGGCCCATGGCGAGGGCCCGGGCGATGGCGACGCGCTGCTGCTGGCCGCCGGAGAGGGAGGCGGGATAGGCGTCCGCCTTCTCGGCGAGCCCCACCCGCTCCAGGTTCTCGGCGGCCACCTTCGCGGCCTCGGCCTTGCCCCGCCGCAGCACCCGCCGCTGCGGCAGGGTGAGGTTCTCGGTCACCGACAGGTGCGGGAAGAGGTTGAACTGCTGGAAGACCATGCCGATCCGGCGGCGTGCGGCGTCGATGTCGACGTCCGGGTCGGTGAGTTCGGTGCCGCCGACGAAGACCCGGCCCTTGGTGGGTTCCTCCAGGAGGTTCACGCACCGCAGCAGCGTCGACTTGCCGGAGCCGGACGGGCCGATCACACAGACGACCTCGCCCTGGCCGATCTCCAGGTCGATGCCGCGCAGGACCTCGTTGTCGCCGAAGGACTTGTGCAGGTCCTGGACGTGGATCTCCGGTCGGCTCATTTCACGGCCTCCTGGGCCTTCGCCTCCATGCGGCGCACGACGAAGCCGAGCGGGATCGTGACCAGCAGGTAGCACAGGCCCGCGACCAGGATCGGCGTGGAGTTGGCGGTCGTACTGGCCAGGTCGCGGCCGTACTTGGACAGTTCGCGCTCCTCCAGGGTGACGCCGAGGAACAGCACCAGCGAGGAGTCCTTGAACAGCAGCACCAACTCGTTGGTGAGCGGCGGGAGGATGATCCGGAACGCCTGCGGGATGATGATCGAGACCATCGCCCGGGCCGGCGAGAAGCCCAGCGAACGGGCCGCCTCCATCTGCCCCTTGGGCACGGCCTGGATGCCCGCGCGGATCGTCTCCGCCATGTAGGCGGCGGCGACCAGGCCGAGCGCGAGGGCCACCTTGCCGTAGGTGCCGCCGATGATCTCCGTGCCGGGGAAGGCGAGCGGGACGGCGACGCCGATGAAGATGAAGATCAGCAGGGCGGGCAGGCCGCGGAAGATCTCGATGTACACGCCGGCGAACCAGCGGTACGGGCCGACCGAGGACAGCCGCATCAACGCGATCAGCATGCCGAGCACGAGCCCGACGGCGAAGCCGGACAGCGTGTAGAGCACGGTGTTCTTCAGCGCCAGCGTGATGACGTCGGGGAACATCTGCTCGGCGATGTCCGCCTGCGCGAACTGGTTCTTCAGCCGTCCCCAGTCCGCCGAGACCGCGAACGCGATCACGGCGGCGACGAAGACGGCGTACTGGATGCCCTGCGAGAGCCGGCGCTTCTGGCGCCGGCTCAGGCCCTTCTTGCGGGGCTGGAGGGGTACGTCCGTGTCGGTCATGGGGTCAGGAGGCGGACGGCGAGGCGGCGGACTCGTCGTACGGGCCGATCCACTTCTCGTACAGCTCCTTGTACGTGCCGTCGGCCCTGGCGTCCGCGATGGCCTTGTTGACGGCGGCGAGCAGCTCGGTGTTGCCCTTCTTCACCGTGAAGCCGTACTGCTCCCCGGTGCTGAGGTTGTCGACGACCTCGAAGGCGTCCGCGTTGGCCTTGTTCTTCAGCCAGCCCTGGACCACCGGGTAGTCGATGACGACGGCCTTGACCTGACCGGAGCGCAGTCCGTTGAGGACGGCGTCGGAGGACTCGAAGGAGACCGGGTCGAAGCCCTCCTTCTTCGCGTAGTCCTCACCGGTGGTCTGGGCCTGGGCCCCGAGCTCGGCACCCTTGGACTTCACGTCGGCGAGGGAGCCGAGCCCGCTGTCCTTGTCGACCAGGACGGCCTGGGTGGCGTCGAAGTACGGGTCCGAGAAGTCGACGTTCTTCTTGCGCTCCTCGGTGATGGTCATGCCGGCCGCGGCCAGGTCGCACTCGCCGGCGTTGAGGAAGGCGCCGGTCTTGAAGTTCTCGAAGGGCGTGTCGAGGATCTCCTGCTTCACGTCCAGGTCCTTGGCGACTAGGTCGATCAGGGCGACGTCGAAGCCCTGCACCTTGCCGTCGATCTCCGACTGGAAGGGCGGGTACGGCAGGTGCGTGCAGGTGGTGAGCTGCCCGGCCTTGACCAGTTCGACGCCGCCGGCGGCGGTCTTCGATCCGCTGCCGCCGTCGTCGGTGGAGGTGCAGGCGGAGACGAGCATCAGCCCGGCCGTCGCGGTGATGGCGGCCAGGACGCGGGTCCGGCGCCCGAGGAGCGTGTTCACGGCGGGCCTTCCTGTGGGAGAACGAAGAGGTTCTGATTATAAGGATGGGTTTGAGTGTCTCAAACCAAACCCATGGTCACGTGGCCGTCCGGCCTAGGAGTCATCGGTCCGGGGGGATCCCGGATCACCGGCCGAAGGCCCGAAGAGGACGGGAACGCGCCGGTTACCCTCGACTCGTCTACCCCGCGAGTGAAGAGAGCACCGCCGTGACCCACCCGTTTCTGGATCTCGCCCCGTTGACCGCGGCGCGCTTCGCGTCCATCGAGGACCGTGTGGCGCGGCTCCTGGGCACCGAGCAGGACGTCGTGATCATGCAGGGCGAGGCACTGCTGCCGCTGGAGGGCGCGATCCGCTCCACCGCCGGTCCGGGCACGACGGCACTGAACGTGATCACCGGCCCGTACGGGCAGACCTTCGGGGACTGGCTGCGGGACTGCGGCGCCACGGTGATCGACCTGGCGGTGCCCTTCCACACCGCGGTCACCGCCGGGCAGGTCCGGGAGGCCTTCGCCGAGCACCCGGCGATCGACTTCGTGTCCCTGGTGCACGCGGAGGCGGCGACCGGGAACACCAACCCGGTCGCGGAGATCGGCGAGGTGGTGCGGGCGCACGGGGCCCTCTTCTACCTGGACGCGGTGGCGTCGATCGGTGCCGAGCCGGTGCTGCCGGACGCGTGGGGGGTGGACCTGTGCGTGATCGGGGCGCAGAAGGCGATGGGCGGGCCGGCCGGGGTGTCCGCGGTGTCGGTGAGCGAGCGGGCGTGGGCGCGGATGGCGGCGAATCCGGGGGCACCGCGCCGGTCGTACCTCTCACTGCTGGACTGGAAGCAGCGGTGGCTGGACGGCGGCCGCACCACGCTCCCGCACGCGCCGGCCCAGCTGGAGATGCTGGCGCTGGAGGCCTGCGTCGAACGGATCGAGGCGGACGGCCCGGACGCCGTGATGGCCCGGCACCGGCGCGCCGCCGGGGCGACCCGGGCGGGGGCGCGGGCCCTGGGCGGTGGTCTGGAGCCGTACGTGTACGAGGACGCCGAGGCGGCGCCGGTCGCCACGACGCTGCGGGCACCGTCGGGCGTCCTCGCCTCGGACCTGGTGGGCCGCGCCCTGCGGGCCGACCCGGGGGTACCGCTGGCCGCGGGCGGGGGCGCGCTGGCCAAGGAGATGATCCGGGTCAACCACTACGGGGCGGACGCGACGCGGACGGCGGTGCGGGCGAGCCTTTCCGCGCTGGGCGCCGCGCTGGCCTCGGCCGGGCGGCGAGTGGATGTGGAGGGCGCGCTGCGGGCCGCGGAGGGCGTGTGGCGGTGAGCGGGTCACAGGGGGGTGACGGTGAGCGGGTCACGGGGGCGGGTCCAGGGTCCGCCGGGGTCCGGGGTCCTCGGCGCGGGCGAGCGCGGCCGGTCCGACCGCTCCCTCGGCTGGACGACGCGCAGGCACGCGGACCTCTTGCGAGAACGGGTCGACGGAGTGACCGGCGCGTAATTCCAGGTTAATTCCGAGCCAATTACGGAACTCATTCGAAGTGAGATTCCCGTGATCTTCTGCCCGCTCCCCCCCGCCCTAAACGCAAAGATTCCGCGAACAACAACCGGGGTAATTCGGGTAGATCTCGTGGTGGTTACACGGTTGTGACGCGTTACACAACCTGCCCTAATTGCCCCTAATTTCCAGGACGAATCGGTCAATACGGGTCAGGTCTAGTGCGTCCTTACGCGCCTGCGTAATAACACAGACGAGCCGCGCACGTAACCCCGACCGGCGATGCATTTTTCTATTTCGCTGGGTAAATTCGATTTGCATGACCGCCGCACATACAGACCTGCACAAACTGCACATCGACCGTCCGTCGGTGGCGGACGGCGCCGCGCTGTGGCGGATGGCCCGGGACTCGAAGGTCCTCGACCTGAACTCGTCCTACAGCTATCTGCTGTGGTGCCGTGACTTCGCCGCCACATCGGCCGTCGCCCGCGACGAGCACGGCGAGCCGGTCGGCTTCGTCACCGGGTACGTCCGCCCGGACCGTCCGGACACCCTGCTCGTGTGGCAGGTGGCCGTGGACGAGTCCCACCGCGGGCGCGGGCTCGCGGCCGCCCTGCTGGACGGACTGGTCGCGCGGACCGCCGCCGAGCGCGGGCCGACCGTCGTCGAGACCACCATCACGCCGGGCAACACCGCCTCCGAGCGCCTGTTCACGTCGTTCGCCGAGCGCCACGGCGCCCGGCTGGAGCGCGAGGTGCTGTTCGACGCGGGCCTGTTCCCCGACGGCCCGCACGATCCCGAGGTGCTGTACCGCATCGGCCCCCTGTCCCTCACTCCCTCCGCCTGACCCCCACGCAACGAGGAGCCATTCGTCGTGACCATCACCCAGCCCGACCTCAGCGTCTTCGAGACCGTCGAGTCCGAGGTGCGCAGCTACTGCCGCGGCTGGCCCGCCGTCTTCGACCGTGCGCGCGGCAGCCGCATGTACGACGAGGACGGCCACGAGTACCTCGACTTCTTCGCCGGCGCCGGGTCACTGAACTACGGCCACAACAACCCCGTCCTCAAACGGGCCCTCATCGACTACCTGGAGCGGGACGGCGTCACGCACGGGCTCGACATGTCGACCACCGCCAAGCGGGCCTTCCTGGAGTCCTTCCAGAACCTGGTGCTCCGCCCGCGTGACCTGCCGTACAAGGTCATGTTCCCGGGTCCGACGGGCACCAACGCCGTGGAGTCCGCGCTGAAGCTGGCGCGGAAGGTGAAGGGGCGCGAGGCGATCGTGTCGTTCACCAACGCCTTCCACGGCATGTCCCTGGGCTCGCTCGCCGTGACCGGCAACGCCTTCAAGCGGGCCGGCGCGGGCATCCCGCTCGTCCACGGGACGCCGATGCCGTTCGACAACTACTTCGAGGGCAAGATCCCGGACTTCCTGTGGTTCGAGCGGCTGCTGGAGGACCAGGGCTCCGGGCTCAACAAGCCCGCCGCGGTGATCGTGGAGACCGTGCAGGGCGAGGGCGGCATCAACGTCGCGCGCCCGGAGTGGCTGCGCGCGCTCGCCGACCTGTGCGAGCGGCAGGACATGCTGCTCATCGTCGACGACATCCAGATGGGCTGCGGGCGCACCGGTGCCTTCTTCTCCTTCGAGGAGGCCGGGATCACCCCCGACATCGTCACCGTCTCCAAGTCCATCAGCGGCTACGGCCTGCCCATGTCGCTGTGCCTGTTCAAGCCCGAACTGGACATCTGGGAGCCGGGCGAGCACAACGGCACCTTCCGCGGCAACAACCCCGCCTTCGTCACGGCCACCGCCACCCTGGAGGCGTACTGGGCGGACGGGTCCGCGATGGAGAAGCAGACCCGCACCAAGGGCGAGCAGGTCGAGCAGGCCTTCATCTCCATCACCGAGGAGAACCTCGCCGACGTGAAGGAGTACCGGGGCCGCGGCCTGGTGTGGGGCATGGAGTTCCACGACAAGGAGCGCGCGGGACGCATCGCCAAGCGCGCCTTCGAACTCGGCCTGCTCATCGAGACCTCGGGCCCGGAGAGCGAGGTCGTGAAACTGCTTCCGGCGCTCACCATCACGCCGGAGGAACTGGACGCCGGGCTGAGCATCCTCGCCCGGGCCGTCCGCGAGACCGTCTGACGCCGGCAGACGCCCGACCGCACCGGCACATCCACCTAGGAGGCATCGCAGCACCGTGATCGTCCGTTCGTTCAAGGACCTCGAAGGCACCGACCGGCACGTGAAGGCCGCGTCCGGCACGTGGGAGAGCAAACGCATCGTCCTCGCCAAGGAGCGGGTCGGCTTCTCGCTGCACGAGACGATCCTGTACGCGGGCACGGAGACGTCGATGTGGTACGCCAACCACATCGAGGCCGTCGTGTGCGTCGAGGGCGAGGCCGAGCTCACCGACGACGAGACCGGGCAGAAGTACACGATCACGCCCGGCACCATGTACCTGCTCGACGGTCACGAGCGGCACACGATGCGGATCAAGGAGGACTTCCGCTGCATCTGTGTCTTCAACCCGCCCGTGACCGGACGGGAGGACCACGACGAGAACGGCGTCTACCCGCTGCTCACCGAACCCGAGGAGGTGTGATCTCACCATGACCACCACCACGCCCGCCACCGCAACCGCTGCCACGCCCGGCACCACCGTCACGGATCTCTATCCCAGCCGCGGCGCCACCGAGGTGTCGCTGCCGCGCCAGGACCCGGTCGTCTGGTCCCCGCCCGGCACCGCCGGCCCGGTGTCCGACACCGAGTTGCAGGCCTTCGAGCGCGACGGTTTCCTCACCGTCGACCAGCTCATCGGGCCCGACGAGGTGACCGTCTACCACCGGGAACTGGAGCGGCTGGTCACGGACCCGGCGATCCGGGCCGACGAACGCTCCATCGTCGAGCCGAAGTCCCAGGAGATCCGCTCCGTCTTCGAAGTGCACAGGATCAGCGAGGTGTTCGCGCGTCTCGTGCGCGACGAGCGGGTCGTCGGCCGGGCCCGCCAGATCCTCGGCTCCGACGTGTACGTCCACCAGTCGCGGATCAACGTCAAGCCGGGCTTCGGGGCCGGCGGGTTCTACTGGCACTCCGACTTCGAGACCTGGCACGCCGAGGACGGTCTGCCGAACATGCGGACCGTGTCCGTGTCGATCGCGCTCACCGAGAACTACGACACCAACGGCGGCCTCATGATCATGCCGGGGTCGCACCGGACGTTCCTCGGCTGTGCGGGAGCCACGCCGAAGGACAACTACAAGAAGTCCCTCCAGATGCAGGACGCGGGCACGCCCTCGGACGAGGCACTGACCCGGATGGCCTCCGAGTACGGCATCAAGCTCTTCACGGGCAAGGCCGGTTCGGCGACCTGGTTCGACTGCAACTGCATGCACGGCTCGGGCGACAACATCACGCCGTTCCCGCGCAGCAACGTGTTCATCGTGTTCAACAGCGTGGAGAACAAGGCCGTCGAGCCGTTCGCGGCTCCGGTCCGGCGGCCCGAGTTCATCGGGGCGCGCGACTTCACTCCGGTGCCGTAGGGCACGGAACCGGACGCGGACACCGGGCCCCGGTGTCGGGCGGGCGGTGGCACCGGTGTCGCTGGACTCACAGCCACGCCAGTGACGCCGCCCGTTCCCGTACGTTCCGTGCGGCGTCCTCGCGCGGGAATGGTGTGCGGGGGCGGGGCGTCGGCGCGGGCGTCCTCCGCACGGCCATCCCCCGCGCCGGCCGTTCAGGGAGCCAGGACGTCCAGCAGCCGGTCGACGTCGGTGGACGTGTTGTACAGGTGGAAGGCCGCGCGCAGGTTGCCCGCACGGTTCGAGACCTCGACGCCCGCGCCGCTCAACTCCTCCTGCCGGTGGCCGAGTCCGGGAACGGAGACGATCGGGGAGCCGGGGGACGGGACGGGCTCGTGGCCCAGGGTGTGCAGCCCCGCGCGGAAGCGGTCGGCCAGGGCCAGGTCGTGGGCGCGGATCGCGTCCACGCCCAGTTCCTCCACCAGCGCGAGGGAACGGCGGGCGCCGGCGTAGGAGAAGAGGGCGGGGCTCTCGTCGAACCGGCTGGCGGAGTGGGCGAGTTCGTCGATGGGGCCGTAGCAGGCGTCCCAGGGACGCTCGCCCGCCACCCAGCCGGCGAACAGCGACGGGAGTCCGCCGAGGTCCTCCGGGACGACCAGGAACGTCACCCCGCGCGGGCACAGCAGCCACTTGAAGGCGACGGAGGACACGTAGTCGTACGCGTCCGCGTCGAAGTCCAGCCAGCCGGCGGCCTGGGACGCGTCGACGTAGGTGCGCGCCCCGTGTTCGCGGGCCGCCGCCCGGATCGCGGCCAGGTCGGCGATCCTGCCGTCCGCCGACTGGGTGGCGCTGACCGCGACCAGTGCCGTGCCGGGCCGCACCGACTCGGCGACGTGTTCCAGCGGCACGCTGCGGACCTTGAGGTCGCGGCGGATGTGGAAGGGGTTCACGAGCGAGCTGAAGTCGGCCTCGGCGGTGAGGACTTCGGCGCCCTCGGGCAGCGAGGCGGCGACCAGTCCGCTGTAGACGGCGACCGAGGCCCCGGCCGCGACCCGGCGGGCGGGGACCCCGGTCAGCCGGGCGAAGGCCGCGCGGGCCGCCTCGACGTCGGCGAACATGTCGGTCGGCTGCCCGGCCGCGGCCGCCTCGACGGCGGTGTGCATGGCGGCCACGGTGCGGGCGGGCAGGAGCCCGGTGCTCGCGGTGTTGAGGTAGGTGTTCTTCGGGGCGAACTCGGTGCGGACGAGGCTCTCGAAGGTGTCCATGGAACCACTGTGAGCCCGGGGGACCTCCCGGTCCATTGCGAATTCTTACGCGATGGTCCTAAGGAACGCTTATAGGTCGGGGCTGACCTGCGGTGTTCAGGTTGTGGGGGTCACGGTTGTGGGGGTCACGGTTGTGGGGGTCACGGCTGCGGGAGTCACGGCTGCGGGAGTCACGGCTGCGGTACCGCGCAGCCGTCGGGGCCGCACGCCTCGGCGGCGCCCTCGTCGATCAGCTTCAGCGGTGACCGCTCGGCCCACGCCTGGGCCAGGGCCTGGGCGAAGACCTCCGCGGGCTGCGCGCCGGAGACGCCGTAGGCACGGTCCAGGACGAAGAAGGGCACGCCGCTCGCTCCGAGCTGGGCGGCCTCGCGTTCGTCGGCGCGGACCTCGTCGGCGTACGCGGCCGGGTCGGCGAGCACCGCGCGGGCGGCGTCGGCGTCCAGGCCGGCGGCGACGGCCAGGTCCACCAGCCGCTCGTGGCCCTCGGCGAAGACGGACCGCTCCTCGGCGAAGTTGGCCCGGTACAGGAGCTGGATGAGCGCGTCCTGCTTACCCTGCTCCTTGGCGAAGTGGAGCAGGCGGTGCATGTCGAAGGTGTTGCCGTGGTCGCGGCCCCGCGTCCGGTACTCCAGGCCCTCGGCGGCGGCCTGGGCGCCCAGGTTCTCCTCGCCGGCCTGGGCCTGGGCCTGGGTCATGCCGTACTTCTTGGTGAGCATGGTGAGCACGGGCTGGATGTCGCCCGGGGCGCGGTTCGGGTCCAGCTCGAACGACCGGTGGACGACCTCGACCTGGTCGCGGTGCGGGAAGGCCTCCAGCGCCTTGTCGAAGCGGGCCTTTCCCACGTAGCACCAGGGGCAGGCGATGTCCGTCCAGATCTCGACGCGCATGGTCTCGGCTCTCTCCAGGTCGGGTGACGGAGCTCCTCCGTCGAGTGGGTGAACGTTCAAGCAGCGGGGGGCATTCCCGGGGGTGTGGGGCGCGGGGGGTGTGGGGTGTGATGCCTGCGGCGGCCTGTGGGGGTGGGTGGGGGTGCTGCGCGTAGCGCGTTCGGTCGGGTGGGGGGCGGGGACGGGTCGGGGGTGTCCGTCCTCGGAACGTCGCGGAATGGGGTGTTCGCCGAGGTGCCCTGCGTTGACGCGACAACCGCTGCGGGCGGACACCCCCGACCCGTCCCCTTCCCGCCGTACGCGGGTGCGGCCCACCTCCCGACCGACCGGGACGGGAGCGGCGGGCCCTCTTCGCCGACAAGACGCGGGCAGGGGTGCCTCTTCTCCGGCCGGGTCGGGAGACGTCGGTCACGTCTCGGCCCACGGGCGGCCAGCCCTCGGGGGACCGAGGAGGGTGGCGACGGTTCACGTCGCGGAGCGGGCGGGGGCGGGCAGCGGGTACGGGCTGGGCGCCGCGTGGCTGCTGGGGCGCTGGGCTGCGCGCTGACCGCGGTGATGACGGGCGCCGTGCCCGCCTGGCGGGCGGGCCTGGCGGCCTCAACGCGGCGCGCCTCGCCGTCCTCGGGGTCTCCGACGGGTTCGTCGAGGGGACGCGGCTGAGCCTGGCCATCAGCGCGGCCCTGCTCACGGTGACGTGCGCGGTCAGCTGCCGTCTCGCAGGTCGGCCGGCGCGCCGGGCCGGAACGTGAGGTGGTCGTACGTCACCACGCAGCCCTCCCCCACCGGCGCCTGCGCCATGAAGCCGACCAGGGCGGCGCCGGTCTCCTTCTCCTCCCCGAGGGTGAAGAACCGGACGAAGGTCCAGCGCTCACCGTCGAGGGAGGCGTGGAAGGCGAAGGCCCGGCCGGTGCGGGTGACCCGCAGCCACACGGAACGGCCGTCCACGGCGAAGGAGTTGGCGTCGTCGGAGTGGCCCCGGGTGACCACCGTGCAGACGGTCGGCACATCCGGGGAGTACTCCAGGCAGAGCTTCGCCCAGGCCCGCTCCCCGACATGGACGTACAGCACGCCCGCGTCGAAGGCCCCGGTGAACCCGACCGTGACCCGGGCGATCAGCTGGAAGTCCCCGTCGGGCGCCCCGAGCAGCCGGGGCGCGTCGGAGGCGGGGTCCAGTTCCTCGCCGGTGGGCGGCACGAAGCGGTCCTGGCGCGGACCGGCCCGTCCGGTGAGCACACCGTCCGCGTAGGTCCAGTCACCGTCGGGCCCGAAGGGGCTCAGGGGGAAGGGCAGTTCGGGAAGTGCGATGTCCATCGGCCAAGTCTCCAAGGGCCAGTCGAGTTGCCAAGGGTGCGGGGAACTGCGCGGCCGGCCACGACGGACCGGCAGCACAGCAACTGCCCGCAACCCTGCGGCGCGTTACCGCTCCAGACGCCCGTTGAACCGGCGGGGCAGCCCCAGCGGGTTGTCGTCCCGCAGCTCGGGCGGCAGCAGCGCCTGCGGCGCGTTCTGGTACGCGACCGGCCGCAGCCACCGCTCGATCGCGGTACCGCCGACGGACGTGGACGTGGACGTGGTCGCCGGGTAGGGACCGCCGTGGTGCTGGGCCGGAGCCACAGCGACCCCCGTGGGCCAGCCGTTCACCAGCACGCGGCCGGCCAGCGGCGTGAGCTCGGCGAGGATCTCCGCGCCGCGTCCCTCACCGGCGGCCTCCTCGGCGGACAGCTGCACGGTCGCCGTCAGGTTGCCCGGCAGCCGCGACAGCACCGACTTGACCTCGGCCTCGTCGTCGTAGCGGGCCACGACGGTGACCGGTCCGAAGCACTCTTCCAGCAGCAGGTCGTACTCCCCCTGCTGGGTCAGCCTGCCGGCCGGTACCGTCAGGAAGCCGGGGCTCACCGTGTGCTCGCCGCCCGCGCCCGGCGTGACCGGTGAGTCGACGTCGGGCAGCTCGGTCCGCTCGGTGACACCCGCGATGAAGTTGTCCCGCATCCGGTGGTCGAGCAGGACGCCCGCGTCGGTGTCGCTGACCGCGTCCGTGAGCGACTTGACCAGGCCGTCGCCCGCGGCGCCGGAGGGCACCAGCACCAGGCCCGGCTTCACGCAGAACTGCCCGACACCGAGCGTCATCGACCCGGCGAGCCCGGTGCCGATCGCCTCGGCGCGCTCGGCGGCCGCCGCCTCCGTGACGACGACGGGGTTCAGCGAGCCCAGCTCGCCGTGGAACGGGATCGGCACCGGCCGCGCGGCGGCGGCGTCGAACAGCGCGCGCCCGCCCCGGATGGAGCCGGTGAAGCCCGCGGCCGAGACCAGCGGGTGCTTGATCAGTTCGATGCCCGCCTCGAAGCCGTGCACGAGGCCCACGACGCCCTCGGGGATGCCCTGGGCGGCGGCGGCCCGGCGCAGCACCGACGCGACCAGCTCGGACAGGCCCGGGTGGTCGGGGTGGGCCTTGACGACCACCGGGCAGCCCGCGCCCAGCGCGCTCGCGGTGTCGCCGCCGGCGACGGAGAAGGCGAAGGGGAAGTTGGAGGCCGAGTAGACGGCGACGACACCCAGCGGCACCTTGTAGCGGCGCAGGTCCGGGATCGGCGGGGTCGCGGTGTCGTCGGGGTGGTTGATGACGACGTCCAGGAAGGCGCCCTCGTCGACGATGTCCGCGAAGGCCCGCAGCTGGTAGCAGGTGCGGGCGAGCTCGCCGGTCAGCCGGACCGGACCGAGCGCGGTCTCCGCGTCGGCGGCCTCGACGAGGTGGTCCCTGGACGCCTCCAGGCCGTCGGCGGCGGCGCGCAGGAAGGCCGAGCGGACCGCGCGGTCGGCGAGAGCGCCCCGCGCCTCGTGCGCGGCGCGGACGGTGGCGTCCACCTCCTCAGCTGTGGCCTCCACCGCAACCTGTTCACGCTGCTTCCCGGTTCGGGGGTCGACACTCCAGACTGGTGCTGCTGCCACCGCGGGTCCCTCCACGTATGTATTGCCGCTGCTTTGCCGCAGTTCTTGGGTCATCCACCAGGGTCGTTCGATATGCTGAACGCTGTCTCTGATGATGAATATGCTGTTGGAGACTATTTCCCGTCGAACGAAGGGGTCAAGGGCGATGTCGGCAGTCGAGACAGGCGGCGGGGCGCAGGTCAAGTCCGCGGTACGGACGGTTGAACTGCTCGAGTACTTCGCCGGACGCCCCGGTATGCACTCCCTGGCCGCGGTCCAGGAGGCCGTCGGGTACCCCAAGTCCAGTCTGTACATGCTGCTGCGCACCCTGGTGGAGCTGGGCTGGGTGGAGACGGACGCGACGGGCACGCGGTACGGCATCGGCGTACGGGCGCTGCTGGTGGGCACCTCGTACATCGACGGTGACGAGGTGGTCGCGGCGGCCCGGCCGACGCTGGACCGGCTGTCGGACGACACCACGGAGACCATCCACCTGGCGCGGCTGGACGGTACCAACGTCGTCTACCTCGCCACCCGCCAGTCGCAGCACTACCTGCGCCCCTTCACCCGGGTCGGCCGCCGCCTGCCCGCGCACTCCACGTCGCTCGGCAAGGCGCTGCTCAGCACCTACACGGACGAACAGGTGCGCAAGATGCTCCCGGAGACACTGCCGGCGCTGACCGAGAACACGATCACCGACCGGGAGCAGCTCATCGAGGAGCTGCACCAGGTCAGAGACCAGGGCATCGCCGTCGACCGCGAGGAGAACACGCTGGGGCTGCGCTGCTTCGGCGTGGCGATCCCCTACCGCACGCCCGCGCGGGACGCGATCAGCTGCTCCGTGCCGGTGGCGCGGCTCACCCCCGCGCACGAGCAGATGGTGAAGGACGCGCTGTTCGACGCCCGTGACCGGCTGACCCTCGCCACCCGGAGGCTGTGAATCCATGGAGGTCGTACTCCGCGAGGTCCACGACAGCGACCTGCCGGTCTTCTTCCGGCAGCTGAACGACCCGGAGGCGCTGCACATGGCGGCCTTCACGCCGGTGGATCCCGCCGACCGGGACGCCTTCGACGCCCGCTGGAAGCGGATCCGGTCCTCGGACGTCGTGGCGCGGACGGTGCTGGCCGACGGTGACGTGGTGGGCAGCGCGATGGTGTACGGGGAGCCGGGCGAGCGCGAGGTGACGTACTGGGTGGACCGCGCGTACTGGGGGCGGGGCGTGGCCACCGCCGCCCTGCGCGGGCTGCTGGCCGAGGTGCCGGAACGCCCGCTGTACGCCCGCGCCGCCGCCGACAACCAGGGCTCGCTGCGCGTCCTGGAGAAGTGCGGCTTCCGGGCGACCGCGCGGGCGCGGGGCGTGGCGAGCGCCCGGGGCGGGGAGATCGACGAGGTCGTGCTGTCCCTGAAGGGGTGAGGTGTCCCGAGTCGGGCGGGCGTTCATGAACACCCGATGAGAAAGGCGACGGAAGGGAACGTTCCGGTCGTTCTCGCTCGTCTGTCCGGGTGGGATGAACAAGACGATCAGGCGCGCCTCCGTCTTCACGCTGCTACTGGTGCTCTCCCTGCTGGGCAGGGCGACCTGGGTGCAGTTCTACGACGGCCGGGCGCTCGCGGACGACAAGGACAACCGGCGCAACGCGATCGAGACGTACGCGGAGCCGCTCGGGAACATCATCGTGGCCGGCGAGTCGATCACCGGTTCCGCGCGGACGAAGGGCAGCGACCTCAGGTACAAACGCACGTACACGGACGGCAGCCTCTACGCCGCGGTGACGGGCTACGCCTCGCAGGCGTACGCACCCACCCAGCTGGAGGGCATCTACCAGGACCTCCTCAACGGCACGGACACCCGGCTGAAGACGGTGATGGACACGGTCACCAACGAGCGGGCCGAGCCGGGCAACGTGGTGACGACGATCGATCCGGACGTGCAGAAGGCGGCGTACGACGCGCTCGGGGAGAAGAAGGGCGCGGCCGTCGCGATCGACCCGGGCACCGGGAGGATCCTCGCGGTGGTGTCGACGCCGTCGTACGACCCCTCCTCGCTGACCGACGCCAACACCGCCGGGCCGGCCTGGAAGCAGCTCAACGCGGACGCGGACAAGCCGCTGACCAACCGCGCGCTGCGCCAGCCGCTGCCGCCGGGCTCGACGTTCAAGCTGGTCGTGGCGGCGGCCGCGCTGGAGGACGGGCTGTACGCGTCGGTGGACGAGAAGACGGACAGCCCGAACCCGTACCCGCTGCCGGGCACGACCAGGTACCTGGACAACGAGAACGCGAGCGCGCCCTGCGCGGACGCCACGATCCGTACGGCGCTGCGGTACTCGTGCAACAACGTCTTCGGGAAGATGGCCGTCGACCTGGGCCAGGACAAGCTCAAGGCGATGGCGGAGAAGTTCGGCTTCAACGACCAGGCGCAGGACGTGCCGGTACGGGCCTACCCGAGTGTCTACCCCTCGGACATGGACGAGTCGTCCACGGCCCTGACCGGCATCGGCCAGTTCGACGTCACCGCCACCCCGCTCCAGATGGCCATGGTGACGGCGGCGCTGGCCAACGGCGGCAAGCTGGTCTCGCCGCACCTGGTGTCGCAGATCACCGACAGCGGCGGTGACGTCCTGGAGAACTACGACGACGCGGGCGCCGAGGAGATCGTCAGCTCCTCGACCGCCGAGCAGTTGGAGTCGGCGATGCGGACGGTCGTCGAGGAGGGCACCGGTACGAACGCGCGGATCTCCGGCGCGACGGTGGGCGGCAAGACGGGCACGGCCCAGCACGGCGAGAACAACAGCCGCACGCCGTACGCCTGGTTCACGTCGTACGGCAAGGCCGACGGCAAGGAGGTCGCCGTGGCGGTGGTCGTGGAGCAGTCGGACGCGGCGCGCTCGGAGGTCAGCGGCAACGGGCTGGCGGCGCCGGTGGCCAGGGCGGTGATGGAGGCGGCGCTCGGGAAGTAGGCGTCGGTGGGGGGCGGTTCCGCCGGGAACCGCCCCCCGCGCCTCACTTGACGCCCAGGACCTGCTCGATCGGGTCGATGGCGAAGTACACCAGGAACAGGGCGGCCGTCCCCCACAGCAGCCAGTGGACCTCCTTGGCCTTGCCGAGGACGGCCTTGATCAGCACGTAGGCGAGGAAGCCGGCGCCGATGCCGTTGGTGATGGAGTACGTGAACGGCATCACGGCGATGGTCAGGAACGCCGGGATGGCGATCTCGTACCGGTCCCAGTCGATGTGCTTGACCTGGGTCATCATCAGGAAGCCGACGGCGACCAGGGCGGGGGCCGCCGCCTGGAGCGGGACGATGGTGAGCAGCGGGGTCAGGAACAGGGCCAGGGCGAACAGGCCGCCGGTGACCACGTTGGAGAAGCCGGTGCGCGAGCCCTCACCGACACCGGCCGCCGACTCGATGTAGGAGGTGGCGGAGGAGGACGAGGCCGCGCCGCCCGCGACCGCGGCGGCGCCGTCGATGAGCAGGACCCGGCCGAGGTGGGGGACCTTGCCCTCCTCGTCGAGGAGACCCGCCTCGGCGCTGACGCCGACGACCGTGCCCATGGTGTCGAAGAAGTCGGACAGGATCAGCGTGAAGATCAGCAGGACCACGGTGATGACGCCGACACCGGGCGCACCGAAGGCGCCGAACAGGCTGAAGTGACCGATCAGTCCGAAATCGGGCGTATCGACGATCTTGTCGGGCCACGCGGGGGTGGTCAGGCCCCAGGTCTTCACGTCGGCGGCGGAGTTGATGATCATCGCGAGGAACGTCATGGCCACGATGGAGATCAGGATGGCGCCCTTGACCTTGCGGGCGAGCAGTCCGATCGTCAGCAGCACGCCGAGGCAGAACACGAGGATGGGCCACCCGGTGAGGCTGCCGGTGCCGCCGAGCTGGACCGGGACGGTGGTGTTCGCCACGTCGGGGATGCGGGTGACGAACCCGGCGTCGACGAAGCCGATGAAGGCGATGAACAGGCCGATGCCGACGCTGATCGCCTGCTTGAGCTGGTGCGGGATGGCCCGCATCACGGCTTCGCGCAGTCCGGTGACCACCAGGACACAGATCAGCAGGCCCTCGATGACGATGAGGCCCATCGCGTCGTCCCAGCTCATCAGCGGGGCGATCTGGAAGGCGACGACCGCGTTGAGGCCGAGGCCGGCGGCGAGCGCGAGGGGCAGATTGCCCCCGATGCCCATGATGACCGTCATCACCGCGGCCACCAGGGCGGTGGCCGTGGTCAGTTGGACCGCATCCAGCTGGTGGCCGAACTTGTCCTTCGCGCTGCCGAGGATGAGCGGATTCAGGACAAGGATGTAGGCCATCGTGAAGAAGGTGGCGAAGCCGCCCCGTATCTCCCGGCCGACGGTGGATCCCCGCTCGGAGATCCGGAAGAACCGGTCGACGGCGTTCGCCCCCGGTGGCGGGGCACTTGGCCGGTCGGCCGTCTTCTCGGTCTCGGACATGGCTGTCGCTCCTTGGTGCCTGAGTGATCGGTGTGCGGATGCTGGCTGGATTGTTCCCTCGTTGAACCCGCCCCAGGTTTTCTCCGTGTTACGGAATCGGGGCCGGTCGAGGCCGGACGACCCTACGGTGTTCGAAGGCCCGTACGAACCAAACAGTCGGTCGCTGCTACGCTTCCGGATCTCGTCCGGGCCACCTCCGGATGATCACATGTCGGTCACATGACACACGCAGGCGCCCTGAGGGTGCCCGTGCCGCCGTGAGGAGAGGTCGCCCGTGGGCACAGTCGTCGACGACGCCGCCTCCGTGGAGTTCCACGCCTTCTTCGAGCGCCACTACGCCGAACTGTCCCGCCTGGCCCATCTGCTGACCGGTGAGGCGGACGCCGCCGACGACCTGGCCGCGGACGCGCTGCTGGCGCTGTGGCACCGGTGGGACCGGGTCCGCGCGGCCGACCACCCGGCGGCGTACGCGCGCGGAGTGGTCGCGAACCTGGCCCGCACCCGGATCCGCAGCGCGGTCCGCGAGCGGCGGCGGGTCGCGCTGTTCTGGTCCCAGCGCGAGGAGAGAACAGAGAACCCGGACGTGGCCGGTGTGATCGACGTGCAGGAGGCGTTGCGTAGACTCCCGTTCCGCAAACGCGCCTGTGTGGTGCTGCGGCACGCCTTCGACCTCTCGGAGAAGGACACCGCGCTCGCCCTCGGCGTCTCGGTCGGTACGGTGAAGAGCCAGACCTCCAAGGGAATGGCCGAATTACAACGGCTGCTGGGCACACAGGCGGCTGCTCCGCAGAAGGTGCACGCGGCGATGGCGCGTACCGGTGACGCCGGAGGAAGGGACCGATGACCATGCGGCGGGACGTGCACGACGAGCTGCGCGCCCGGCTGCACGAGGCGGCCGGGGCCCACGAGCCCGACCGCGCGCGCATCCTGGCCCGGATCGAGCGCGGCATGAGCGAGCGGACCCACTCCGACCACCGGGCGACCCGTCCGCCGGTGTTCGGCTGGGTGCGGGTGGTCACCGCCACGGCCGCGGTCGCGGGCGTGCTCGGGGTGGGCGGCTACGCCGTCGCCTCCGCGGTGAAGGACGACACGCCTCCGCAGCGGACGGTGGCGGTCACGGCGACCCCCACCCCCTCCCCCACCCCCGCCGCCACCAGCCGGGCGCCCGCCCCGCCGGTGGATCCGCCGCCGAGCAGTCCGCGAGAGCCTCGCGAGTCGAGCGAGTCGCCCGTGCGGACGCCGAGCGCGTCGGCCACCGCCGAGGCGCCCGCCGCCTCCGGCACCGAGGACGGCCCGCTGTGGTCGGACGGCTCGGTGGACCCGCACAGCAACGAGTTCTGGGCGCAGAGCAACGTGACCGTGAAGACGGGCGAGAAACTCACCGCGCTCACCGTGCGGTTGCAGGTCCGGCAGACCGGCGGGGTCACCTCGGCCGGCGCCTGGCGGTCCGCGCCCGAGGACGACTTCACGGCGACGGTCACCGAGCAGGACGGCTTCCTCGTCTACACCTGGGTGCTCAAGCCGGGCCGTTCGGTGTGGCCGGGCCAGTGGGTGTTCGCGGGCCAGTTCGACCACGACCGCGGCGGCCGCGACGCGAAGGACGACCGCTACACGGTCACCGCCACCGCGGCCGGCCGGCCGCTCGCCGTGGAGGGCGACTTCGCCGCTCGTGGCGACGCCGAGGACGACTCGTAAAAAACTTCCGAAGACGCGGCAACCCTTTCTCCACGTGTGGCGACCAGGAAGCGCAAGGTCCTCTCGCACGCAAGGAACAGGCATGACTGCACGAGCTGAACAGCGCGTCCGCCACCGTCGCCGGGTCACCGCACGGCGAGCGGTGATCGCCGGAGCCGCCGCTTTCGGCATCACCGGAGCGGCGGTCCTCACCACGACGCTGCTGTCCTCCGCGGGCGCCGCCTCCACCTGGCCGGCCGCCAAGGGCACCAAGTCCGTGTCGTCCACGATCAAGGTGTCCGGCACCTACGACGGCAAGCTCACGAGGTTCCAGGGCGCCGGCGCCCTGGGCGGCAGCGGCCAGGAGGAGGGCCAGGACCCGGTCTTCGAGCTGGCCGACGGGGCGGTCCTGAAGAACGTGATCATCGGCACCCCGGCTGCGGACGGCGTCCACTGCAAGGGCAGCTGCACCCTGGAGAACGTGTGGTGGCTGGACGTCGGCGAGGACGCGGCCAGCTTCAAGGGCACGTCGTCGTCGGCCGTGTACCGGGTCGTCGGCGGCGGCGCGAAGAACGGCGCCGACAAGGTGCTCCAGTTCAACGGCGCCGGCAAGCTGACCGTGACCGGCTTCCAGGTGCACAACTCGGGCAAGCTGGTCCGCACCTGCGGCAACTGCAAGAAGCAGTACAAGCGCACGGTCGTGCTGAGCGACATCGACGTGACCGCGCCGCTGAAGGCGATCGTCGGCGTCAACGCCAACTACGGGGACACGGCCACGCTGTCGCGGATCCGGATCCACGGCGACCCCGAGAAGAAGACCAAGACGTGTGTCCGCTTCCAGGGCAACAACACCGGCAAGGAGCCCAAGGAACTCGGCACCGGCCCCGACGGCACGACCTGCAAGTTCAAGAGCTCGGACATCACGTACGGCTGACCCCCGGACGCCGGCCGGTCGAAAGCCCCCCTTTGGACCGGCCGGAAGCACTGGCCGAACCCCCTTCGGCCGGTCACCAGAACGCCCCCGCCGGTGACGACCGGCGGGGGCGTTCACCTGCGTGAGGCGGGCTTGAGACAGGCGGGAGGCAGACCGGAATCGTCCGTCGGGCCCTAGTGCCGTGGCAGGCAACGTTCGCCCCGTCGCGACGCCCGGCACGCCCTCTCGCCGCACCGGACGCCGCTCCTTGACGGGCAAACGTTGCCTGCCGCGGCACTAGGTCATCGTCGTGCCGATGGCCGTCGACCCGGTCGTGAGGAACGTGGTGGCCGGCAACGCGCCGTCCCGCCTGCGGGGTCCGGACGCGCTGGTGGCGTCCGTCGACCTGAACGCCGGCGCGCGCACCCCGCCGTCCCAGTTGTTGGCCGCGGAGACGGTGGACGAACCCAGCCTGGACAGGCCCCCCTTGTTGCCCACCGAGAGGTTCCGCGCGAGCCGCGCCTTGCCCGTGGCGAAGGAGAACCCCGCGCCCGTGTTGGCGTACGCGGTGTTGCGGTTCAGCACGATCGCCCCCGGGTTGGAGTTCTCGGTGAACCCGTGCCGCGTGTTGGCCCACGCCGCGTTGTGGTTGACGACGTGGGGGACGGTGACCCCGCCCCCGCCCAGCTTGAACCCGTTCCCGTTGCCGTCGAACGCGGGGTCGCCCCAGCGGTTCTCGCCGTTGCCGAAGGCCCAGGTGTGCTCGACGGTGACCGGCGAGGAGAACTGCCACAGGTCGAGACCGTCGTCGGAGTTGCCGTACAGCCGCGCGCCGGTGATCCGGTTGCCCGTGCCGGAGCCGAACTTCACGGCGATCCCGTCGGCGTTCCGCCCGTGCCCGGCCGGGTCGTAGTTGCCGTGACTGTCCAGGTTCCGCACGAGGTTGCCGACCGTGCCGTCACCGCGCAGCGTGAAACCGGAGTCGCCGTTGTCCGCGGTGACCAGGTTCTCGAAGACCCCGCCCACCGAGGACGTGACGACCAGGCCCTGGGCCGGGGAGTTCTGGAAGGTGAGGTCCCGCACGGTCCAGTGGTCGCCGTGGATCGCGGCCAGCCAGGAGCCGTCGGGCAGCCGGGAGCCGTCGATCCGCACCTTCTCGGTGCCGTACGCGCGCAGCGTGATCCGTGCCGAACGGGTGCCGTTCGCCGTGGACTCGAGAGTCGCCGCCGGCGTGTACGTGCCGCCGCGCACCTGGATGACGGTGCCGGCGACCGCGTTCCTCACCGCCGACTCCAGCTGCGCGGTGCTGGACACGGTGACCGTCGTCGAGGCGGCCTCGGCTCCCCCTTCGGTGAGGCCGAGGTACACACCGCCCGCGCCCGCGGCGACGGCCACCGCCGCGGCGATCGAGAAGGTCCGTGTCCTGCGGTGGCGGCCGGTGCTGTGACGCACGGGGCGTTCCTTTCCTGGGGGACGGTGACGAAACGGGCCGGAGGGGCCGCCCCGGCCCGTTTCTGGGACTGGGTCGCCGCGAGGGCCGGAAAGGTTGCCGCCGCCCGCGAAAGCAGTCGAAACTTTCGCTCGCGACGGCCCCGTCCGTACCGATTGACGCGCTGTTTCCCTCCCCTGACACTCCGAGAGCGCAGCGAGTCAACAGAAACCCCCACAGTCCCACAGGATGTGTCATGCGACCCCCCAGACGCCGCACCGCCCGCACACTCCCGGCCCCCGTGCAGGCCGTCCTCCTCGCCCTCCTCTGCTCCCTCCTCGCGACACCCCCGAGCACCGCCCAGTCAGGAGTCCCCTCCGTGCAGCAGCCCAGGTACGCCGGGTATCTCTTCGCCTACTTCACCGGCGAGGGAACCGCCGACGGCGAACAGATCCGCTACGCCCTCAGCCGCGGCAACGACCCGCTGCACTGGCGCGAACTGAACGCGGGCAAGCCGGTGCTGACGTCCACCATCGGGGAGAAGGGGCTGCGGGACCCGTTCGTGATCCGCTCCCCCGAGGGCGACAGGTTCTACCTGATCGCCACCGACCTGCGCATGTACCGCAACAGCAGCGGCAGCTGGGACGAGGTGCAGCGGCACGGCAGCAAGTCGGTGATGGTGTGGGAGTCCACCGACCTGGTCCACTGGACCGACCAGCGGCTGGTGAGGGTCTCCCCGGACAGCGCGGGCAACACCTGGGCACCGGAGGCCTACTGGGACGACTCCCTGGGCGCGTACGTCGTCTTCTGGGCGTCGAAGCTGTACGCCGACGACGACCCCGGCCACACCGGATCGACGTACAACAAGATGCTGTACGCGACCACGAAGGACTTCCGCACCTTCAGTGAGCCGAAGGTCTGGCACGACCCGGGTCACTCGGTCATCGACTCGACCGTGGTGAAGCACAAGGGCACCTACTACCGCTACACCAAGGACGAACGCGACCCGTCCTCCAGCACCCCCTGCTCGAAGTTCATCACCGGGGAGAAGTCGACGAGCCTGACCGACACCTCGTACGACCTCGTCTCCGACTGCGTCGGCAGGGGCGCGATCGACCGCGGCGAGGGGCCGACGGTCTTCAAGTCCAACACCGGGAACAAGTGGTACCTGTTCATCGACGAGTACGGCGGTCGCGGCTACGTCCCCTTCGAGACCACCGACCTCGACTCGGGGAAGTGGACGATGTCCACGGACTACCAGCTGCCCGCCAGCCCGCGCCACGGCACGGTGCTGCCGGTGACCCAGCGGGAGTACGACCGGCTGCTGGCCGCCTACCCGGCCACTCCCACGTCCGTCATGGACGCGACGGCCGAGGGGCAGAAGGGGTACGCGGTCGTCACCGAGACGGCGTCGAAGGTCGTGCTGCCGATGGAGCCCGGCGCGGAGCCGCGCGGCCTCGCTCCGAAGCTGTGGGTGGGCGAGGGGTCCACGCTGAGCCCGAGGTCCGGTACCCGCCGGGACTTCCGCACGCCGCAGCGGTACACCGTGACAGCCGCCGACGGCACGACCCGCACCTGGACGGTCGAGGCGGTCCGCACCCGCAGCCCGATCCTCCCCGGCCTCACCGCCGACCCGGACGTGCACCATCTGAACGGCGAGTACTGGATCTATCCGACGACCGACGGCCACCGGGGCTGGAGCGGGACCAGCTTCCGGGCCTACTCGTCGAAGGACCTGGTCCACTGGAAGGACCACGGGCAGATCCTGGACCTCGGCCCGGACGTGACGTGGGCGGACACCTACGCCTGGGCGCCGGCGATCGCCGAGCGCGACGGCAGGTACTACTTCTACTTCTGCGCCGAGCAGCAGATCGGTGTGGCGGTGGCGGACTCCCCGGCCGGCCCGTTCCGGGACGCACTCGGCAAACCCCTGGTGGCGAAGGGCCAGTTCAGCGGCCAGATGATCGACCCGGCCGTCTTCACGGACGACGACGGCAGGTCGTACCTCTACTGGGGCAACGGGCACGGGTACGTGGCGCCGCTCGACGACGACATGGTGTCCTTCGACGCCTCGCGGGTGCGGGACATCACCCCGGACGACTTCCGCGAGGGGTCCTTCGTGATCAAGCGGAACGGCACGTACTACTTCATGTGGTCCGAGGACGACACCCGCAGCGAGAACTACCACGTCGCCTACGCGACCGGCCCGTCCCCGCTGGGCCCGTGGACCAAGAAGGGGACGATCCTGTCCAAGCGTCCCGAGTACGGCATCCTCGGCACCGGCCACCACTCGGTGGTGAACGCGCCCGGCACCGACGACTGGTACGTCGTCTACCACCGGTTCGCCCTGAACGGCCCCGGCCGGCCGGGCGGGGACGGCACGCACCGCGAGACCACCGTCGACCGCCTGGAGTTCGCGGCCGACGGCTCGATCGAGCCGGTGGTGCCGACGCTGGAGTCGGTCGCACCGGTGCGGTCCCGCTGACGAAGCGGGTCGTGGTGCCCGCTCCCGGGTGCCGGCTCCCGACCGCGCGGCGGTGCGGTCCCGGTACCCGGGGGTGGGGGCTCAGTTCATCGTCGCGCCGATGGTCGTGCTGCCCGTGGTCAGGAACGTGGTCGCGGGCAGGGCGCCGCTCGCACCGCGGGCGTTGTACGTGCTGCTCGCGTCCGTCGACCTGAAGGCGGGCGTGCTCACGCCGCTGTCCCAGTTGTTGCCCGACGACACCACCGAGGAACTCCGGCTCGCCGTGCCGCCGCCGTTGCCGACGGCCAGGTTCTTGCCCAGGCGGGCCGTACCGGTGGCGAAGTAGTACCCCCACTTCGCGTTGGCGTAGGCGGTGGTGCGGTTGAGGGAGATCGCGCCCTTGTTGGAGTTCTCGGTGAAGCCGTTGCCCGCGTTGTCCCAGGCGGCCGAGTTGTTGATGACATGGGCGACGACCTCGCCGTCGCCACCCAGCTTGTAGCCGTTGCCGTCGCCCGCGAACGCCGAGTCCCCCCAGCGGTTCTTGCCGTTGCCCATGGCCCAGGTGTGCTCGACGGTGACCGGCGAGGAGAAGGACCAGAAGTCCAGGCCGTCGTCGGAGTTGTTGTGAAGCCGGGCGCCGGTGATCAGGTTGCCGGTGCCGGAGCCGAACTTCACGGCGATCCCGTCGGCGTTCTCACCGTGCGTGGCGGCGTCGTAGTGGCCGTAACTGTCGATGTTCCTCACGGTGTTGCCGACCGTGCCCGCTCCGGTGAGCGTGAAGCCGGAGTCGCCGCCGTTGACGGTCCTGATGTTGTTCCAGGTGGTGCCGGTGCAGGACTGGCAGACGACCGCGCTGTCCGGGGAGTTCTGGAAGGTGATGTTCGAGACGTTCCAGTAGTCGGCGGTCAGCTTGAAGATCCAGGAGCCGGAGGGCAGGGACGAACCGTCGATCCTCACCGTCTCCGAGCCGTACGCGGTCAGCGTGACGGGCGTCGAGGAGGTGCCGTCGGCCGTGGACTGGAGGACGGCGGTCGGGTAGTAGGTGCCGCCGCGGACCTGGATGACGGTACCGGGTGTGGCGTTCTTGACGGCGTTGGCCAGATCGGCCGAGGTGCTGACGACCACCGTCGCGGCCTGGGCCTGGGTGGGGAGTACGGCGAGGCCGGCGCCGAGGGTCACGGCCGCGAGGGCCGTGCGAGCGGTACGACGAGACATGGAGTGCGGGTCCTTTGCGTCGTGGGGGGAGGTGGGGAAGGGGCTACAGGACGCGGTCCAGCCAGGTGAGGACCTCGTCCTGCATGCGGTCGACGAAGACATGGCCGAGGTCGGGCCAGGTCCTGAGGTGCAACCGCTCCTCGGCGTGGCGTGAACGCCAGACGGCGCGCAGCTTGTCGTGGGCCACCCGTACGCCGTCGCCGGGGAAGAGGGTGTCCAGGGCGCCGCTGAAGAAGAGCATCGGTCTGGGTGCGGCGATGCCCGCCACGTCGGGGAAGTCGAGGAACCGGGGCAGCCCGGGGTGCAGCATGTAGTACGACGACTGCCCGCGCAGCGTGTTGTTGCCCGGCACCATCATTTCCCTCAGCCCGGTCATCCAGCACACGCTCGCCGCGGCGGCGATGTCGTCGCTGAGGGCCGCCGTCTGCCAGGCGCGGTAGGCGCCCATGGAGAAGCCGACGGCCGCGACCCGGTGGGCGTCCACGCGGTCCAGGCCGGCCAGGAAGGCGGCGGCGCGGACGTCCTCGCGGGCCATGAGCCCGGCGAGGGAGGAGCCGAGGTTGAAGAAGTTGGAGGCCAGGGCCTGCTGCTGGTCGTAGGTGAGGGGGCCCCGGTCGCCCCAGCCGAACGCGTCCAGGCACAGGACGACGTAGCCGCGCCGGGCCAGTTCGTCGCCGACGAAGCGTCCGCTGAAGTACGTGTCCGCCCACGCCTGCGCGGAGGCGAGCCGCGTCTCGTCGTCCCAGGGGCGGACGAGTTTCTCCTTGCCGATGTCGAACCTGGCGCCGTGGTCGTGCAGCAGCAGGACGGCCGGGAACGGGCCGGGACCGTGCGGGGTGAGCAGGGCCCCTCGGACGCGTTCGTACCCGGTGAGCGACACGGTCACCATCTGCCGTGTGTATCCGTCGCCCTGAGGGCCGGCGGTGAACTCGGGCGCGTACGGCGTCCTGTCCTGGCGTCCCACGATGAGGTGGTCCTCGACCACGGCCCGGGCGGCGCGGCGCCACGCCCGGAAGTCGCGGATCGGTGACGTGCCCCAGGCGAGCGGGAAGTGCAGCTGGTCCTTGAGCGCCGGGTGGAAGCCGGGCAGGTTGCCGCCCACCGGAGCGGCGGCCTCGGCGGTCCCGGGGGACGCTCCGAGGAAGGCGGCCGCCGCGGCTCCCGCGACGAAGGTCCGGCGCCCCAACGACTCATGGCTGTCCATACGGCCTCCCGGTTCCGGCGTGGTGCAGGACATGGCGCTCGACCGCCGCCGGAGACGTGAGCGCCCGGTAGGGGTAGACCTCGGCGGGATCCCAGCCGACCTCGCTGGTGAGGCCGAGGCCGCTCGCCACGGCGTTCAGGCGGGCGGGGCGGCCGTTGAACCAGGAGCCGGTGTCCCGGAAGCGGTCGCCGCCGTAGTCCGCGACCGCGAGCGCGGGGCCGCCGTCGCGGTAGCGGAACACGTTGCGCTCGGAGAAGATCGCGGACTCCAGACCGGCACCGAGCGCGTACCGGGTGTCGCTCGCCCGGCCCCGGTAGACGTTGTTGACGACGTGCACCTGCCCGAAGCGGACGCGGGGGCCGCGCTGCGCGATGTCCGTGAAGAGGTTGCGGACGAGGGTGACCTTCAGGTGTCCCCGGTCCCGGTCGCCGCGCCCGTCCCCCGATCCGATGAGGATCGCCTTGTCGTGGTCGGTGAACCGGCTGTCGGAGACGGTGACGAAGTCGGAGCCGTCCTCGATGTCCAGCAGCCCGTCGTGCCGCTGGACGCGCTCCCCGTGGAAGCCGAGGGGCGCCGCACGGTCCGGGAACCGGCCGTCGGTGAACGTGCAGTGGTCGACCCAGATGTGCTTGCCGGTGATCACGGTCATGGCGTCGAAGCGGGCGTTCCAGCTGCCCTGCGTGCCGTCGCCCGGCGACCAGGTGGTGAAGTGGTCGACGGGAGCTTCCAGACGGAGGTTGCGCACGATGATGTTCGTGCCGGTGTTGACGGTCAGGAAGACCCCGAGGAGACGGGCGTCGCCGCCCACCCCGACCAGGGTGGTGTTGCTCGGCACGGTCAGCTGGATCTGCGCCTTCTCGTTGTTCGAGCCCGTCTGGCGGAGCCGGCGCTGCGGCCCGCAGTACGCGAAGCGGGTGTCGGACCAGGTGGCGCCGTCCTCGCCGAAGCAGGACAGGTACTTCGCCAGGTCGTACCCGGGCGCGTAGTCCTGCTCGCCGAGCAGGGAACCGTCGTCCGCCTCGTGGCCGTCGATGTCGCCCACGACCCGGATCACCTTGGGGGCGGTGGGGTCACCCCGGTTGGCGAGGGCCTCCTTCAGTTCGGCGCGCGTGTGCACCGTCCAGGCCGTGCCGCCCGCGCCGCCCGTGGTGCCGGTGCCGGTGGCGGCCCAGCCGACGGGCGCGCGCTCGGCGGCGGCGGCCGGGGACGGCGCCCCCAGCAGCCCCAGGCACAGGCACGTCAGCAGTACGGCGGCCCTACGCACGGGGCCGCCAGTCGCCGAGGTAGGTCCGCTTCGTGTGCGTCCGGGCCTCCGCGGACGTCAGTCGCGGCCGGTTCTCCGGCACCGGGACCGCGGCGCCCGGCCCCGAGTTGCGGTACTCCCGGAACCGCATGCTCTGCCAGGGGTACGCCGCCCGCATGTCGGTGTACGGCGCCACCGCGTCGATCCCGGGACCGATCAGGGTGTCCCGCACCACGAGGGACGGCCAGGCGGTCGTCTCGTACGTCGGCACCCAGGGCCGGGCCAGCTTGTACGCCCCGTCCTCGGCGCCGGAGGTGATCCGGCAGCGGACGGCCAGGATGCCGTGCGGGTTGGCGCGGGCCGTGGACGGGGCGAAGACCATGCCCTTGGGGGTGAAGTCCACGTCCCGTGGCAGCGTGCGGAAGTGGCATTCCTCGAAGACGGCGGTCGCCCGGCCGAAGACGAAGTCGACGTCGCCCTCGATGTGGCAGCGGTGGAAGTACTGCCGGCCGAAGACGTCCAGCGCGGTCGTCTCGACGAAGAGGGTGTCCTGGTGGGCCAGCAGTCGCACGTTCTCGAAGTGGGTGCGGTCCCCGTAGGTGTACGCGGCCACCGCCTGGGTGCCGGTGATCTCGGGGTGGTCGGCGCGCAGCCAGTCGTTGGCGAGGGTGAGGTCGCGGACGGTGAGGCCGGGCGCGGCCGAGGTGAAGGTGGCCGACCCCGCCGTGCCGTACGTGCCCGAACCGTCGGGCCTCGAGGTGCCGTTGGCGTTGTCGTACACGATGACGACGTCACGCGGGTCCCCGGTGGCCCCCCGCAGGGTCAGCCCGGCGGCGGAGGCGGGGACCTTGACGACCTCCCGGTAGGTCCCCGGGTGCACGACGACCGTCCGGCCGGGGCCGGACACCGCGTCCACGGCCGCCTGCACGGAGTCACCGGGACGCACGTGCAGGACGCGGCGGCCGGCGGCGAGGGCCGGACCGGCACCGGCAGCCACGAGTCCGCCCGCGACTCCGGTCAGCAGGGTGCGCCTGCGCATCTCAGCGCGTCCCCTTCCACGGAGTCCAGTCACCCAGGTGGGCGACGCGGGTCGCCGAACGGGCCTCGGTAGCGGTGAGCTGGGGACGGTTCTCGGGGACGGTGATCCGGGCGCCGGGGCCGGTGTTGCGGTACTCGGCGAACCGCTGGTCCTGCCACGGGAAGCCCGCCGACATGGTGGCGTACGGGGCGACCGCGTCGATCCCGGGGCCCATCCAGGTGTCCCGGACGGTGAGCATCGGGCGGGCGGTGGGGTCGGAGCTGGGCACCCAGGGCCGGGCGAGCTTGTAGTACGCGTCCGGCGCCTCGCTGCTGATCCGGCTCCGGACGACCAGGTAGCCCCGCGGGTTGGCGCCCGCCGTCGAGGGCGCGAAGACGAAGCCGTGGGGCGCGGTCGTCAGGTCGGCGCGGTTCAGCGTGCGGAAGTGGCAGTGCTCGTACACCGCGGTCGCCCGGCCGAAGACGAAGTCGACGTCGCCCTCGACGTAGCAGTGCGCGTAGTACTGGCGGGCGAAGACGGTCAGGGCCATGGAGTCGGCGTACAGGGTGTCCTGGTGGCCGAGGAAGCGGCAGTGGTGGAAGGCCGAGCGGTCGCCCTGGACCTTGATGGCGACGGCCTGGGTGCCGGCGACCCCGGGGTGGTCGGCGCGCAGCCAGTCGTTGGCGAAGGTGATCCAGCGGGCGGTGAAGCCGGCCGCCTGCACGGTCGTGGTGGCCGACCCGGTGGTGCCGTAGGTGCCGCCGCCGGGCTTGGGGGTGCCGGCCGCGTTGTCGTACACGATCACGACGTCGCGGGGTTCCTCCGAGGCGCCGATCCAGGTCGCCTCCGTGCGGGTGGCGTCGACGGCGACCGTCTCGCGGTAGACCCCGGGAGCGAGGACCAGCGTCCGGCCGGTGCCGGTGGCGGCGGACACGGCGGCCTGGACGGAGGTGAAGTCGCCGCGGCCGTGCGGGTCGACGTACAGGGTCCCGGGGGTGAGGCGGGCGGCCGGGGATCCGTACCGGCCGAACGGGCGCCTGCCGCCGGTGGCGCGCGCGGGGGCCGGCGCGAGGGCGAGCGCGGCGCCCGCTCCGGCGCCGGCCAGGAGGAATCCCCTTCTTGAGAGGGGATGTCGGGCTTGGGACCAGGGCATGCGGTGACTCCTTGGATGTGCCGCTCTTGTGCGTGCTGTGCGGTGCTTCCTCAGCTGGGGCCGGGGGCCGGGGCGGCCGCTGGATTCCGCCCCGGCCGGTATCGGAGCCTCAGCGCAGGCGGCCGGCGCCCGCGCCGTGCGCGACGATCGCCGGGACCTTCCTCGGCCGGTCGACCTTGGTGCGCAGGGTCGGCTTCCAGCCCGCGCCCGACTGGAGCGTCTCCGCGGGGATCTCGGCGTTGTGGACGGCGATCAGGTCCGTCAGCTTCCCGTTGACGTAGTTGTTCTCCGCGGTCAGCGGGGCCTCGTTCCACTTCTTCAGCGCCTTGCCGACGCTGGTGCCGGCCGGCAGCGAGATCGCGTTGTCGGTGGCGTACAGCTGCGAGGAGAGTCCGACGCCGAAGATGTAGTAGTCGTCCTTCTGGTCCTCGGTCACCACGTAGTGGTTGTTGTAGACGTCGACCTGTCCGAACCGCACCCGCGGAGAGCGCTGGAGGATTCCGTCGAACCGGTTGTGGTGCAGGGTGACCTTGAGTTTGCCGGTGTCCAGGGCGGCGGTGCTGTCGCTGTTGCCGATCAGCATGTTCTTGTCGTGGTCCTGGAAGCGGTTCCAGGACACGGTCACGTGGTTGGAACCGCGCACGATGTCCGTCAGCCCGTCGTGCTGCTGGAAGACCTTGCCGAAGTAGGACGGCCGCTCGCTGTCGGGGTAGCGCCCGTCGGTGAACGTGTTGTGGTCGATCCACACGTGGTCGGTGCCGTAGACGACCACGGCGTCGTACTCGGAGTTCCAGTTGCCGGTCTTGTTGTCGTCGGTGGGGTCCCACTTCGGGAAGCAGTCGAGCGGGGCCTCGATGGTGAGGTTGCGCAGGATGACGTTCGAGACACCCTTGATCTGGAGGCTGCCGCCGAGGATGCCGGAGTTCCTGCCGACGCCGACGATGGTGGTGTTGCTGGGGACGGCGGCCTTGATCTCCGAGTCCTGGTTGGCGGCGGACGCGACCCTCGCGTCCTCCTGCGGACCGCTGGCGACCTGGTCGTTGCCCCAGACGGCCGGGTCGTAGTCCTTCAGGTACTGCTGGAGGTCGTAGCCGCCCGTGACGAAGGCCTCGCAGCCCTCCGAGACGGCGTCGATCATCCCCTTCACCTTGATGATCTTGGGTGCGGTGCCGCCGGCCTTCAGGGCGGCCTTGAACTCCGCCCAGGTGGTGACGGTGTAGACGTGCTCGGCGTCCGCGGCCGAACCGCCTGTCGTCCCCGCCCCCTCGGAGCCCCAGCCGTCGTTCGCCCCGAGGACCTCGCGACCGAGGTCACGGGACCCGGCCTGGGCGGTGGTGCCGGTGACACCGAGGACGAGCGCGGTGCAGCCGATCAGCACGGCGACTTTCGTAGTGACATGCCCATGCCATACGCGTGTGTTCATGGTGCGGCTCTCTCTCGATGGAGGGTGGTTACGCGGTGGCCGTCGGCCAGGTGATCCAGGACTCCGGGATCTCCGCGTCGAGCCGGCGCACGTCCTGGGGCGCCAGCACCCGGCGGCGCAGCAGCTCGGCGGCGACCAGCCGGGCCACGGCGATCGCGCCCGGCGGGTTGAAGTGCGTGTTGTCCTGCTCGGTCGCGGTCCAGTTGAAGTACTTCTTCGTCTCCTCGACGCCGAGCTTCTGCCACAGCGCGAGCGACAGGGCCTGGAGATCGAGCAGCGCCACGCGCTCCTCCTCGGCGAGCGCACGCATCGCCGCCGGATAGTCGCCGTGGCTCGGCACGGCGTTGCCGCTCGCGTCGAACCTCCGCCGCTCGACGGCCGTGGCGAGCACGGGCCGGGCTCCCCGGGCCCGGGCGCCGTCGATGTACAGGCGCAGATAGTCCTGGTACGTCGTCCAGGGCTCGGTGTAGCGAGTGGGGTCCGTGGTCTTCTCGTCGTTGTGCGCGAATTGGACGAGCAGGAAGTCCCCCGGCCGGATCGCGGAGAGTATGACGTCGAGCCGTCCCTCGTCGACGAAGCTCTTCGAACTGCGCCCGTTCACGGCGTGGTTGGCGACGGGCCGGTCCTTGTGGAGGAAGAACGGAAGCGCCATGCCCCACCCGGTCTCGGGGGCCGCGTCGGCGTACTTCTGGGCGGCGGTGGAGTCACCGGCGAGGTAGAGGGTCCGCGTACGACGGCCTGAGGCCCGCGCGGTACCGGTGGCGGAAAGAGCGAGAGGAGCGGCGGCGAGCGCCGCGGTGGTGACCTGTCTGCGGGTGAGCGACACGACGATGTGCCTTTCTCAGCGGCCTTACGAGATGACGGTGCCTTTCACATGGGGGGTGGGCCCCCGCGCCCCCGAAGGGGCGCGGGGAACCGCGTGGCCGGCCACGAACGACCCGCGGCCGGCCACGGACGGCCGACGACCGGGCTCTTAGCCCTTCTGTTCGTTCCACTCCGCCTGAGCGGTGTTCAACTGCTCGGCCAGCGTGTCCAGGAAGTCCTTCGCGCTCATCTTCTTGAGCAGCACCTTCTGGAAGTTCGGCTCGTTGTCCGACTTCGAGATCGTGCCCCAGTCGGGCAGGTAGTACGGCAGCTGGACGATGGTCGTGGAACCGTCGCTCAGCGCCTCGGCCGCCAGCTTCGTGGGCTCGGCCTTCGAGACCCACGCGTCCTTCGCGGCGTCGTTGTTCGCCGGCACCTGGCCCGCCGACTCGTTGAACTTCGAGTTCTGAGCGTGCGAGGTGGCGAACTCGATGAACTTCCAGGCGGCGGCCTTGTTCTTGGAGCTCTTGAACAGACCGAGCCCGTCCACCGGGTTGGAGACCTGCACCCGCTTCCCGTCGGCCCCGGCCGGCTGCGGAATGCCCCGGAACTTGTCCGTGCCGAACGCCTTCACGTGGTCCTGGTAGGAGCCCAGGTTGTGGTTGAGCATCCCGATCGTGCCGGAGTCCCACTGCGCGACCATCTTGGTGAAGTCGTTGTTCAGGTCGGCGGCCGGCGTGACCTTCTTGTAGAGGGCCGCGTACTTCTCCAGCGCCGCCACGTTCTTCGGGTCGTTGACCGTGGTCTTCTCGCCGCTCGCGTCCCAGAACGAGGTGATGCCGGACTGCCCGTACATCGCGTCCAGCGCCTGCGCGATGGAACCGGCGCCACCGCGGATGGTGTAGCCGAACTCGTTCTTGCCCGCGTTGGTGAGCTTGTCCGCCGCCTCGTAGAACGAGTCCCAGGTCGTCGGCGCGTCCAGGCCGGCCCGCTCGAACAGGTCGGTGCGGTAGTAGAGGACACCGTTGTTGGCGGAGGTCGGGATCGAGTACAGCGTGCCGTCCCCGCCGCCGGCCGCCTTCAGCGACTTGACCATGTCCTCGTTCAGCTTGCCGTCGAGGGAGGACTTGGCCAGCCGGTCGTCCAGCGGGTCCAGCGCGTTCTGCGCGGCGATGGCCGCGATCATCGCCGCGCCGACACCGCCGACGTCCGGCAGACCGCCGCCCTGGATGGCGGTGTCGACCTTCGACTGGTACTCGGTGGAGGCGATGCCGACGTACTCGACGTCGATGTCCGGGTTCGCCTTCTCGAAGTCGGCGATGACCTGCTTCCAGATGTCGGTGCGCACACCGCCGTTGTTGTCCCAGAAGACGATCTTGCCCTTGCCGCTGCCGTCGGCGCCCGTGTCACCGCCCGAGCCGCTGCCGTCGTCACCGCAGGCGGTGGCGGTCAGCGCGAGGACGGAGCCCAGGGCGACGGCGATGGCAGCGCGCCTGCTTCTGCGGATGCTGATCTTCATTGGTCGGCTCTCTTCTTCTGGATCCCAGCGGAGATATGAAGTTGTGGGGGGTCTGGTGCGGGTCACGGCACTCAGCGGCGGGCGTGCGGCGCCCAGCCGTCCGTGCCCCTCAGGTAGTTCGCGACGGTGTACGCCCGCGCGTCGGCGTCGCTCAGCTGCGGCCGGTCCGCGGTCACCGCCGCTCCCGGTCCGGTGTTGCGGTACTCGGCCAGCCGGGCGTCCTTCCACGAGAACCCGCCCATGTCGGTCCACGGCGAGGACTTGATCGCGGCGGGCAGCTCGGTGTCGCGGATCAGCACCTGGGCCACCGCCTGCGGTTCACCGCCCGGGTGCCAGGGCCTTCCGAGGTGGAAGGATCCGGCGGGCGCGTCGCTCACGATCCTCGACCGGGTGATCAGGAACCCGTACGGGTTGCCCGTCCAGGTCGACGCGGCCGTGATGTAGCCGTTGTTGGTGGCGGACCCCCGGCTGAGCGCCCTGATGACGGACCGCTCGATGACGGTGGTCGCGCGTCCGTACACGAAGTCGACATCGCCCTCGACGTACGAGTCGCGGACGTAGACCCGGCTGATGACGTCCAGCTTGGGGCTGTCGGTCATCAGGGTGTCCTGGTTGCCCAGGAAGGCGGTGTCCTCGAAGACGATCCGGTCGCCGGTCGTCTTCATCGCCAGGGCCTGCTCAGCGCTCAGCTCGACCGCGGCCTCGTCGAAGTCGTTGCTGAAGGTGAGGTTGCGGGCGGTGACGTCGTTCGCGGCGATCCGTACGGTCGCGCTCCCGGTGGAACCCCCGTAGGCGGCGGGCGTGTCGTAGACGATGACGGTGTCCGAGCGGTCCTGTCCAGTCCCCTGCAACAGGATGTTCGGCTTGGTCGCCGGGATGAGGACCTTCGCCCGGTACGTGCCCGGCGCGACGGCGATGGTGACCGGCTCGGCGTTGCCGTCGGGCACGGCGTCCACCGCGGCCTGCACGGTCGGGTAGTCGGCCGGCACGTGCAGCGTCACCGGGTCGCCGATCCGCCGCTGCGGGCCGGAGTGGCGCTCGACCAGCGCCGGCACGGCGGCGGCCGGGTCGAGCCGGTAGTCGTAGAAGTCACGCGGGTCGAACGCGGCACCCCACTCGTCGTGCCGGCCCGTGGTGTTCCTCAGGATCGAGCCGCGCTCGACCAACTCGGCGGTGGCGTCGGCCTGGTAGGGGTGCTGGACGTCGCGGTAGTAGCTGTTCTCGATGACCATCCTGGTCCGGCCGCGCGACCAGTTGCCGTACGTCCACACGGGGTCGCCGGGATCCGCCTGCGCCGTCAGGTAGTTGTTGTACAGGTGGGCGTGGGCGGCGTTGTCCACGGAGGGATTGCGCTGCTTGGTGTTCGCGAACCAGTTGTGGTCGATGGTGATCTGCGTCGTGACGTTGGTGGTCCAGCCCAGGCCGAACGTCTTGTTGTTGTTCTCGAACCGGTTGTAGGAGACGGTCACGTAGTCGCTGTCCTTGCGGACGTCCAGTTGCCCGTCGCACAGGTTCGAGAAGCGGTTGTGGTCGACCCACACGTGGTGGACGGTGTCCATCTGGATGCCGTCGAAGTCGGTGTCCTTGCAGTCCCAGTTGCCCTCGACCGCCGAGTCCCGGATCGTCAGGTTGCGGATGATCACGTTGTGCGTGCCGGGGTCGAGGTGCAGTTCGCCGTGGACGATCTCGCCGGTGTCACCGACCCCGATGATCGTCTTGTCCGAGGCCACGACGATGTCCGCGCCGAAGGGCTCGACGGCTATCGTCCCCGCCACCCGGATGACGTACGGCTCCTCGGCCGCCGCGTACCGCGCCAGCGCGGCCTGGTCGGTGACCGTCACGACCTTGCCGCCCGCGCCGCCGGTGGTGCCCCCGGCGAGGGAGGCGAAACCGTGCGGCCGGTCGGTCCAGCGGTCCACGGCTCCCGGAGGGCTCGCGGCGGCGGTCTCCCCGGTCGCGGAGGCGTCGGCCTCCCCGGCCGCGCCGAGGCCCAGCGCGGCCACGAGGCCGAGGACGGCGGCCGTGACCCTGCCGTGCCCCGGTCTCGACAAGCGCTTGCTACGGAGGTGCGTCATTGCGGCTCCCAACAGGCGTTCCAACGGGCGTTTCAGCGTGCCGAACCGCTCACAGAGCGGTGATCCGGAATGTCTCGAAAGTCGCCGCACCTGCGTGTCCCGGTCCGGTGGGCGCGACGGCGAACAGGCCGAGCAGGGCGCCGACCCAGCGCCAGGGGGTGGCGGCGAAGACGGGGCCGGAGGGACGCGGGCCGTCGCCGACGTCGTAGAAGAAGCGGCAGCGCGCTCCCGCGCCGATCTCGATGCGGAGCCTGGCCCGTCCCCCGGGCGCGGGGCGCGGATGGTCGGCGTCCCGCTCCCGCTCGGCGACCGTCTCGGCGAACCGGTGCACGAGGTGGACCGTGCCGTCGCTCCCCCGCTGGAGTCCGATCCAGCTGAAGGCGTCCCCGAGGACGGCCAGTCCGGCCCGCGCCCCGGGATCCTCCCCGTGCAGCGTCAACTCCACCTCGACGGCGGACGGGGTGCCCGGCAGCCGCTGGGTGAGGACGTTCGGCAGCCTGCGCGGGTCGTGCGCGTCGGCCGAGCGGACGCAGGACAGCCGCAGTCCGTCGCCGGAGTGCTGGGTGGCCCAGCCGTCCTGCGGGTTGGCCGTCCACTGCCACTGACGCCCGAAGCGTCCGCCGGGGAAGTCGTCGTCGGTGGCGGGCGCGGCGGCCGGTTGCGGCGGCAGGCCGGGCCTGCGGTGCACGGTCACGGGCGCGCCGTCGTCACCGAGCACCGGCCAGCCGTCCGCGCCCCAGCGCATCGGCTGGAGGTGCACGACCCGGCCGTAGGCGCCGCGCTGCTGGAAGTGCAGGAACCAGTCCTCGCCGGACGGGGTGCGCACCCAGCCGCCCTGGTGCGGCCCGTTGACCTCGGTGTCCTTCTGCTCCAGGACGACCTTCTCCTCGTACGGCCCGAAGAAGCCGCGCGAGCGGAAGGCGCCCTGCCAGCCGGTCTCCACTCCCCCGGCGGGGGCGAATATCCAGAACCAGCCGTCGTGCCGGTAGAGCTTGGGGCCCTCCAGGGTGAACCAGCCGGGGATGCGGTCACCGTCGACGATCACCTTGCCCTCGTCGAGGAGGGAGGTGCCGTCGGGGTGCATCCGGTGGCCGGTGAGGCGGTTCTTGATGCCGGAGCGGGACTTGGCCCAGGCGTGCACGAGGTACGCCTCGCCGGTCTCCTCGTCCCACAGGGGGCAGGCGTCGATCAGGCCCTTGCCCTCCTTGAGCAGGTGCGGTCGGGTCCAGGGGCCCCTGATCTCGGGCGCGTTGATCTGGAACACGCCCTGGTCGGGATCGCCCCAGAAGATCCAGAAGCGGTCGTCGTGGTGCCGCAGGGACGGGGCCCAGACCCCGCAGTCGTGCCGTGGCGTCCTGAACTCGCCCGCCGGTTCCAGGCGTTCGAGAGCGTGGCCGACGAGCGTCCAGCTGACCAGGTCGCGGGAGTGCAGCAGCGGCAGGCCGGGGGCGCGGCCGAAGCTGGAGGCGGTGAGGTAGAAGTCGTCGCCGACGCGGACCACGTCCGGGTCGGACCAGTCGGCGTTCAGGACGGGGTTCGTGTACGTCTCGGCGGTCACGGGCTCACCGCCTTCCGGATGAGGGCGGCTGCCCCGTCACGGTCGAGGCGGCCGTCGGCGACCACCGTGACGATCCGCCGTACGACGGTGTCGCCCGGCGCGACCGTCAGCCGCTCGTCGTACGCCAGGGACGAGCCGACGCCGGGGTACTCCGTGGTGCGCACGAACCAGGGGTCGCGGCGGGTCCGCTCGGTGGCGCCGGCGAAGACCAGGGTCCAGGTGGCGCCGGCCAGGGCGAGCCAGTCGGCGCGGGCGCCGTGGATCCGGGCCTCGCCCTCGGTGCCCGCGGTGAACACGTCCGGGGGTCCGTCCTCCTTGCGGGCGCGCCAGAAGAAGCCGCCGTAGGCCGCGCCGGGCCGCCCGTTGGTGGCGGGGCTGCCGATCGACAGCGGGCCGGCGGTGATGTTGGTGAGGGAGAAGGTGAAGTCCAGCGCCCAGGCGGTGTCGGTGAGTTCGGTGGCCGCGACGGTACGGCGCTCGCGCAGCAGCTCGGCTCCGGCGGCCACCCACCGCAGCTCCTCCACGAAGCCGTCGGGGTCGCTCAGCTGGAACGCGGCGTGGCGCTGGGCGCCGTGGTTGTCGAGCTCGGTCGGGCCCTGGTCGCGGACGTAGGTACGCCCGCCCCAGAAGTTGAACCCCTCGACGTCGGGAACGGCGACACCGACGCCGAGGTGGTGGAGGTGGTCGGCGGGGCTGAGTTCGGTGACCGCCGTGCCGGCCAGGGTGGTGACGGGATGGAGATACGGGCGCGGGGAGAGCCGGCCGGGCAGCTCGGGCCGGGTGACGTACCGGCCGACCGGACGGCCCGCCACGCGCAGCACCGGCGTGTCGTGGGGCGTCTTCACGTGCTCACCTCTTTCGGTAGGGCCCAGGAGGCGCCCAGCTCGGAGTAGAGGGCGAGGTTGTCGGCGGCGGCCGCGACGAGTCCGTCGATGCCGGGGACGACCCGGCGCCGCTCGCCGGGAAGCAGACGCCAGGCGCCCTCGGGCAGCGGGGCCGGGTCGGGGGCCCGGCGGATCGCCTCGACGACCTTCATGAAGGAGCCCGTCGCGTCCGGCGGGACCAGCAGTTCGACGCCGTCGGCGAGGTGCTCGACGAGGTTCTCCAGCAGGTCGGTACGGCCGTGGTCGGACTCCTCGGGACCGTGGCCGGCGCGCTGGAGCAGGACGCGGTCCTGCTTGTACCAGAAGGTGATCCGCCCGCGGTCGCCGTGCACGACGACGTACGGCTCGTCGGGGTCCTCGGCGCACAGGGTCGCCGCGACGGTCACCGGCAGGCCCTGGGCGGTGGTCACCCGGACGCACGAGGTGTCGTCGGACTCGATGTCGTTGGCGCGCAGCAGCTCGGTCTCGATCGCGGTGACGTCCTCGGCGCGCGGGGCGCCGGCCAGCGCGAGGGCGGTGGCGACGGCGTGCGCGAGCGGGTTGGTCAGCACCCCGTCGATCACGTCGGCACCGTTCAGGCGGCGCCTGCCCGCCCAGGGCGCGCGCCGGTAGTACGCCTCGGGCCGGGCCCAGGCGCCGGCCCCGCCGAACCCGGCGATCTCGCCGATCGCGCCCTCGGCGATCATCCGGCGGATCACGGGCACCGCGTGCGAGCCCAGCGACTGGAACCCGATCTGGCAGGCGACCCGGGCGGCGGCGACCCCGTCGGCCATCCGGCGGAACTCGGCGTAGGAAGGGGCGGGCGGCTTCTCCAGGAGAAGGTGCACGCCCTTGTCCGCGGCCGTCAGCGCCAGGTCGGTGTGGGTGGGGATCGGGGTGCAGATCACCGCCACCCGGGCTCCGGTGGAGTCGAGCAGGGCGCCGAAGTCGGCGGACTGCTCGGGCGTGCCGAGACCCTCGGGGATCTCGTCCCGGGTCAGCGGGGTGAGTTCGCAGATCCCGGCCAGGCGCACGATGCCCTTGTCCTGGAGCCGGCGGATGTTGTCCAGGTGCCAGCGGCCGTGGCCGCGCGCGCCCGCCAGGACGACGGGTACGTTCATCTCCGTCACGGAATCCTCCCTGCGCCCGCGCCGCGTGCCACCTCTCGGTCGGCCGTGGCGGCGCTGTCGATCTTCGTGTGCAGGGTGGGTACCCAGCCGACGTCGGCCGTGAGGTCGCGCTCGCTGCCCGAGTTGTAGGCGTTGTGGATCGTGAGCAGGTCGACCGGGTAGCCGTTGAAGACGTTGCCGCTCGTGTGCAGGGCGGTGCCGTTCCAGCTCTTGACCAGGTCGGCGGCCTCGATGTGGCCGGGGACGTGGAAGGCGTTGTTCTCGGCGCGGATCCCCGATTCGGTGGACACCCCGATGGAGTAGCGGTGGTCGTGGGCGTCCTCGGGGACGACGTACCGGTTGTTGTAGAGGTGCACCTGGCCGAAGCGGACGCGCGGGGCGCGCTGGACGACGGACTCGAACTCGTTGTGGTGCAGGGTGACCCGGAGCTTGCCGCGGTCGCCGGTGGCCGAGTCGCTGTTGCCGATCAGCATCGCCTTGTCGTGGTCGGCGAACCGGCTCCAGGAGACGGTGATCAGGTCCGAGCCGTTGGTGATGTCCAGCAGCCCGTCGTGGCGCAGGTAGTTGCGGCCGAAGTAGGTGGGTTCCTCCTCGTCCGGGTGGCCCTTGTCGGAGGCCGTGACGTGGTCGATCCAGACGTGGGTGGCACCGCGCAGCCACAGGGTGTCGTACGCCGTCTTCCAGTCGCCGAGGCCGCCGCTGTTGGGCTGCCAGACGGGGAAGCAGTCGTAGGCGTCGCGGAGTTCGAGGTTGCGGATGATCACGTTGTCCGCGTTGTTCACTTCGAGGCCGGCGCCCTTGAGGACCGCCTTGGAGCCGAGGCCGACGATGGTGGTGTTGGATCCGACGGGCAGGACGACCCGCTCGGCCTGCCTGGCGGCGGAGGCCTGGCGAGCTTCCTCCTGCGGGCCGCTGGGCTTGGCCGAACCCCAGGTGCGGGGGTCGTAGGCGGCCAGGTACTTCTTCAGGCTGTAGCCGCCGGTGGCGTAGTCGGCGCAGTCCAGGCGGTCGCCGTCGTCGTCGGTGTTGGCGTCGACGGTCCCGGCGATCTTGATGATCTTCGGGGTGTCGCTGCCGCCGTCGAGGGCCCGGACCAGGCCGGCGCGGTCGGTGACCGTGTACACGTGGGCGTCGTCGGCCGCCGCGCCTCCGGTGGTGCCGGAGCCGTACGCCGCCCAGCCGTCGTTCGCGGGCAGCGTGTCGCGGGCGATGTCCCGGGTCCCGGCGCCCGCGGGCGTGCCCAGGACGGCCAACAGGCCGACGGCCGCCGTGAGTTGCAGGGCTCTCCTGCTCATCATCCCTTCACCGCCCCCGCGCTGAAGCCCGTGATCAGCCACTTCTGGATGAAGGCGAACACCACCACGACGGGTACGGCCGCGATGATGCCGCCGGCCGCGAGTGCGCCGAGGTCGACGCTGTCCGCGCTCATCAGGGTGTTGAGGCCGACCGGGATGGTCTGCTTGCTCTGGTTGTTCAGGAACATCAGGGCGAACAGGAAGTGGTTCCAGGAGTGCACGAAGGCGAAGGAGCCGACGGCGATGAGGCCGGGCCGCAGCAGCGGCAGGACCACGATCCGGAAGGCGGTCATCCGATTGCAGCCGTCGACCCAGGCCGCCTCCTCCAGCGAGTACGGCACGTTCTTGATGAAGTTGCTGATCAGGATCATCGACAGGGGGAGCTGGAAGACGGTCTCCGCGATGATGACACTGGTCAGCGAGTTGATCATCTGGAGTTCGGCGAAGATCTCGAACAGCGGCACCAGGAGCAGCGCGCCCGGCACGAACTGGGAGCACAGCAGGGCCAGCATGAAGGCCTGCTTGATCTTGAAATCGAACCGGGCGAGGGCGTAGCCGCCGGCCAGCGCGACCAGGGTCGTCATCAGCAGCGTGGCGACGCCGACGAGCAGGCTGTTCTGGAAGTAGGTCGCGAAGCTGCGCTCCGTCCACACCTTCTCGAAGTGGTCGAAGGTCATCGGCCAGGGCACGAGCGAGGTCGAGCCCGCCGGGCGCAGCGCGAAGAGCAGGATCCAGTAGAACGGGATCAGGGTGAAGACGAGGTAGATCCCGAGGGGCAGCCAGATCTGCCAGCGGGGGACCTCGTCCCAGTTGCGGCCGGCCTTGAGCGGGCGCGGGGGGTCGGCGATCACCCGCGCGGGAGCGGGGGCCGCCGGGGTGGCCTCCTTGGTGATCACTTGTCCCCACCTCCGAACTTGCTCAGGCGCAGATAGACCATCGAGCAGAAGAGCAGAATCACGAACGCCACCGTGGTCAGGGCGGACGCGTAGCCGAAGTTGTGCGCGTCGACGCTGGTGTTGGCGATGTAGAGCGGGAGCGTCGTCGTCTCGCCGGCCGGTCCGCCGCCGGTGAGGGTGTAGAGCAGGTCGACGTTGTTGAACTCCCACACCGCGCGCAGCAGCGTGGACAGGATGATCGCGTCTTTCAGGTGCGGCAGGGTGATGTGCCAGAACTGCTTGATCCGGCTCGCCCCGTCGACCTCGGCGGCCTCGTACAGGTCCTTGGAGACCGACTGGAGGTCGGCGAGGATGAGGATCGCGAAGAAGGGGACACCGCGCCACAGGTCGGCGACGATCGCCGCCGGGAACACGGTCGAGGTGTCCGACAGCCAGCTGGTGCCGTAGCTGCCGATGCCCATGTCCGCGAGGTAGCGGGTGATGCCGGTCTGGGAGTTGTAGAGCAGCACCCAGATCGCGGAGGTCAGCACACCGGAGACGGCCCACGGGGAGAAGACCAGCGCGCGGCCCAGGCCCCGGCCGACGAAGGTCTGGTTGACGATGAGCGCCAGCGCCAGACCGAACAGCAGCTGGAGCCCGACCTCGACGAACACCCACTTGGCGCTGAAGGTCAGCGTGTCCCAGAACACCGGGTCGTCGGTGAAGGCGTGGACGAAGTTGTCGAAGCCCGCGTAGCCGTTCCGCCACGGTTTGGTCGGGTTGTAGTTCTGCAGGCTGTAGTAGAAGACGCTGATCACCGGGTAGGCGATGAACCCCAGCATGAGCAGGGCCGCCGGGGCGATCAGCAGATACGGCAGCTTGCGCGGTGTGGCGGAGGCACGGCGCCGCCGGGGTGGCGCGGGCGGTTTCGCCACGGCTGCGGCTTGGGCCATGACAGTTCTCCGTTCTCGTACGTCGGGCGTGCGTCGTGCATGCGTCGTGCGGGAAGCGCTTTCTCCCCGGACAGGGGTGTGCGAGGTCGTGGGTGGCGGCGGTTCAGCCCGCGTACGGGTCCTGCACCTTGCCCGGACGGGCCAGGAACTCGAAGTCGCAGCCGGTGTCGGCCTGGGTGATCTGGTCGTTGTAGAGCGCGCCGTAGCCGCGCTCGTAGCGGACGGGCGGCGGTGTCCACTCGGCCCGCCGGCGCTCCAGCTCGTCGTCGTCCACGGCGAGATGGAGGCTGCGTGCCTCCACGTCCAGGGTGATCCTGTCCCCGGTGCGGACGAGGGCCAGCGGGCCGCCGACATACGACTCGGGGGCCACGTGCAGGACGCAGGCGCCGTAACTGGTGCCGCTCATCCGGGCGTCGGAGATCCGGACCATGTCCCGCACGCCCTGCCTGAGCAGGTGGTCGGGGATCGGCAGCATGCCGTACTCGGGCATCCCGGGGCCGCCCTTGGGCCCGGCGTTGCGCAGCACCAGCACGCTGTCCGCGGTGATGTCCAGCGACGGGTCGTTGATGGTCCGCTGCATCGTCCGGTAGTCGTCGAAGACGACCGCCGGTCCGGTGTGCTTGAGCAGGTGCGGCTCGGCGGAGATGTGCTTGATGACCGCGCCGTCCGGGCAGAGGTTGCCGCGCAGGACGGCGACCCCGCCCTCGCCCGCCACCGGGTTGTCCCGGGTCCGGATGACCTCGTCGTTGTGCACCTGCGCGCCGGCGAGCTGCTCGCGCATCGTGTCGTGGGTGACGGTGGGCCGCTCCAGGTGGAGCAGGTCCGGGATCCGGGAGAGGAACCCGGGAAGACCGCCGGCGAAGTGGAAGTCCTCCATCAGGTACGTCTGTCCGCCGGGGCGTACGTTGGCGAGCACCGGGACCGTGCGGGCGATGCGGTCGAAGTCGTCGAGGGTGAGCGTGACGCCCGCGCGGCCCGCCATCGCGATCAGGTGGATCACGGCGTTGGTGGAGCCGCCGAGTCCGAGGACCGTGGTGACGGCGTCCGTGAAGGCGTCCTCGGTGAGGACGTGGCTCAGTTTCCGGTCCCGGTGGACCAGTTCGACGATCGCCAGGCCGGCCTTGGCGGCCATCCGGTCGTGCCCGGAGTCGACGGCCGGGATGCTGGAGGCACCCGGGACCGTGACGCCGAGGGCCTCCGCGGCGGCCGTCAGCGTGGACGCCGTCCCCATCGTCATGCAGTGACCGGGCGAGCGGGCCAGGCCGCTCTCCAGTTCGGTCATCTCGCAGTCGCCGATGAGGCCGGCCCGCTTGTCGTCCCAGTACTTCCACATGTCGGTGCCCGAGCCGAGGACCTCGTTGCGCCAGTGCCCCGGCAGCATCGGCCCGGCCGGCACGAACACGGCGGGCAGGTCGACACTCGCCGCCCCCATGAGCAGGGCGGGCGTGGACTTGTCGCAGCCGCCCATGAGCACGGCTCCGTCGACGGGGTAGGACCGCAGCAGTTCCTCGGTCTCCATCGCCAGCATGTTGCGGTAGAGCATCGGGGTCGGCTTCTGGAAGGTCTCACTGAGCGTGGAGACCGGGAACTCCAGCGGGAAGCCCCCCGCCTGCCACACCCCGCGCTTCACGGCCTGCGCGCGGTCGCGCAGGTGGACGTGGCAGGGGTTGATGTCGGACCAGGTGTTGAGGATCGCGATGACCGGCTTGCCGAGGTGCTCCTCGGGGAGGTAGCCGAGCTGGCGGGTGCGGGCGCGGTGGCTGAAGGAGCGCAGGCCCTCGGTTCCGTACCACTGATGGCTTCTGAGGTCTTCGGGGCGCTTCCTGGTCGGCTCGTTCATATGGACCACCGGGAGGCGATGGCGGCGACCTCGACGCGCTCGTCCTCGGGCAGCGGGCGGCTCGGCGGACGGACGTCGCGGCGGCACAGGCCGAGGGAGGCGAGGGCCTCCTTGACGACCGTGACGTTGTTGGCGGAGCCGTTGGCCGCCCGCAGCTCCTCGAAGCGGCGGATCTGCTCCCAGACCTTCATGGCGGCCGGGAAGTCACCGGCCCGCAGTGCCTCGATCATGTTCAGCGAGACGGACGGGGCGACGTTCACCAGCCCCGAGGTGAAGCCGGTGGCGCCGGCGGAGAAGTACGAGGGGGCGTACGGCTCGGCGAGACCGGCCACCCACACGAAGCGGTCCAGGCCGGCGTCGCGGGCGAACGCCGCGAACCTGGCCGCGTCCGGGACGGCGTACTTCACGCCGATCACGTTGGGGCAGGCGTCGGCGAGTTCGGCGAGGCGGACACCGTGCAGCTGCGCGTTGCGGATGTACGGGACCACCCCCAGCTCGGGCACCGACTCCGCGATGGCGCGGTGGTAGTCCACCCAGCCGCTCTGCGCGACGTAGGGGTGGACGGGCTGGTGGACCATGACCATCCGGGCCCCGCGCTCACGGGCGTGGCGGGCGGAGGCGATGGCCGTGGGGATGTCATGGCCGACCCCGACGAGGATGACGGCCCGCTCCCCCGCCTCGTCGATGGTCAGCTCCGTGACCAGTTGCCGTTCCTCGGGCGTGAGGGCGTAGAACTCGCCGGTGTTGCCGTTCGGGGTGAGGGTCCTGACGCCACCGTCGAGCAGACGACGCAGCAGGGCCCGGTGGGTGTCCTGGTCGATGGTGCCGTCCTCGGCGAACGGGGTCACCGGGATCGCCACCACGTCGGCCAGGGCCGCCCGCTGGGTCTCGAACGTCGTTGTCATGCCGGACCGTCCTCTCCCTGGGCCTCGGACTCCGCTTGCGGAAAGGCCCGTTCGACGAAGGACGCGATGTGTGCGTGCAGCGCGAGCCCCGCGCCGTCGGCGTCACCGGCGAGGGCGAGCCGCAGGATCTCCCGGTGCTCACCGGCCTCCCGGTCCCAGGAGGGCGAGGCCGCCCAGGCGACGGCGGAGACCAGGGCCGCCTGGTCGCGGACCTCGTCGAGCATCCGGCCGAGCAGCGGGTTGCCGCACGGCAGGTACAGGGCGCGGTGGAACTCCCGGTTGGCGAGGGACCGTTCGGCGGTGTCGGTCGCCGCGTCGGCCCGGGTCAGCGCGTCCCGCGCGGCGTCCAGGGAGGCCCCGCGCCGCACCGCCCGCTTGAGCGCCTCGGGCTCCAGCAGCAGCCGCACGTCGTAGACCTCGCGCGCCATGTCCGCGTCCACCATGCGCACCGTGACGCCCTTGTACTGGTTCATCACGACGAGCCCGGTCCCGGCCAGGGTCTTGAGTGCCTCACGCACCGGGGTCTTGGACACCCCGAACTGGGCGGCGAGTTCGGTCTCGACGAGGGCCTGACCCGGCGTCAGCTGCCCGGTGAGGATGCGGTGTTTGATCCCTTCCAGCACGTACTGCGTGCGGGAGGGGATCGGCGTGGGCACAGAGGTCATGCGCGCCTCTCGGATCTCGCGTCGGATCTCACATATCGCGTCTCATATATGACGTACGAAGTACGACCCGGTTGAAGGTAGGAGGGGTCCTGTGTTTCGTCAATGCTTCTGACAAAGGAAGCCGAGGTTGCGGCGAAAGAGCGTCAGACGGCCGTGGTCGCGCCCACGCGGGCGGTGGCGGTCGGCCCGCCGAAGGCCAGGGCGGCACGCGCGGTCGCCGCCTCCGGGGTGAGCGTGGGCCCCACGTGCGTGACGAGCAGCGCCCCGGCACCCGCCGCGCGAGCCGCGCTCCCGGCGTCCTCGGGGGTCAGATGCACCTGTTCGCCTTCGCGATGGGCGTCGATGTCGGCCTCGCAGAGGAACAGGTCGGCGTCGTGGGCCAGCTCGGTGAGCGCGGCACAGGGTCCGCTGTCCCCGGAGTAGGCGAGCACCCGCCCGCCGGCCACCACGCGCAGCCCGTAGGCCTCGACGTCGTGCGTGACGGCGCGGGCGGTGAGGGTGAGGCCGCCGTGCCGGGCGACATGACCGTCGGACAGGGCCCGGACGTCGAGAACCTCCTTCAGGAACCCCGTGTCCGGCCGCCCGAGGAACCCGGCGACACGGTCCGCGCAGCCGGCCGGGGCGTAGACGGGGAGAGGCGCCTCGGGTGTCAGCCCGCCGTACGCGAGCCCGTACACGGCGGACAGCAGATCGGCGCTGTGGTCGGCGTGCAGATGCGAGATCCAGACGGCGTCCAGCCGGGCCGGATCGGTGTGCCGCTGCAACTCCGCGAAGGTCCCGGGCCCGGCGTCCACCCACACCTCGGCACCGCCTCCCCGCACCAGGTAACCGGAGCAGGGCCGGTCCGGGCCCGGGTGCGGGGAGGCGGTGCCGAGGACGGTCAGGGTGAGGGACATGCCGGGAGCGTACGGTCACCCCGGGCCCAAGCGCCCGCCGATCAGCGCCCCGGCGTCCGGCTCGGGATCCGCCCGCCGATCAGCGCCCCGGCGCCCAGCCGAGGTCCCGCCCTCGATCAGCGCCCCGGTAACCCGGCACCCCGGCACCCCGGCCAGGATCACGCCCGCCGATCAACGCCCCGGCGCCCAGCCGGGATCACGCCCGCTGAGTCCCACCGCCCGGTCCAGCAGCGAGGCGGTGTCCGGCACCGGGACGATCGGGCCGAAGATCTCGCCGCGGCCGGGGTCGTCGACCGCGGCGAGGAGGAACTCGTACGTCGACCGCAGCGCGCCGGGGTCGGGTTCGTACCGTTGGCCGGTGGCGCGGGCCAGGTCCCAGCCGTGGATGACCAGCTCGTCGGTCGCGACGGCGGCGGCGACCTCGCCGGGCAGGTCCACTCCGCCCGCGCGGGTCATGCCGGTCCAGGCGGCCGGGTCGCGCCAGGCGTCGGCGAGCTCGTCGAGGATCTTGGGAAGCTCCTCGCGCCAGCCGGGGCCGATGTCGGGCACAGCGGCGTCCGGGCTGGTGTCGGTCGTGACGCCCAGGTCCTTGCGCGCGGCGTCGCGGAAGGCGAGAGCCAGACCCGACAGATGGCCCAGCAGGTTGCGCACCGCGAGGTCCGGGCACGGCGTCGGGCCCGAGAGCTGTCCGTCGGTGACGCCGTCCACGAGGTGGGCCACGATCCGGGTCTGGGGACCGAGATCGAGAGGGGTGTCGGTCATCGCTGCTCCTCCTATGGGTGGGAGAAGGTGGACCGGCGAGGAGCCCGGAACTCATCGGTCGCGCCGAAACGGGCGGCCCCGGCCCGCCGCGCGGGTCCGCCGACGTCGACGCCGGCCTTCACGGCCGGCCCTGCGCCCTGCCCCGGCCCGCTGTCTCCCCTCCGCCGTCTCCCCTCCTGGCGCGTCTGCCCGATCCGTACGCCCCGGTCCGCAGTCCGGCGTGACGCGATCACAGTAGTCCGGCATGACACAGCCACGGTTGCGTCGACGGTCGGCTCCAGGATCCTCACCCGCGGGGCCCCGGCTCCGACCCGCACGTCCGTGGCCCCGCGGTGACCGGGTCGTTCACGCACCTCCGCCGCGAGCGAGCCCACCCGGCTTCCGACACCGGCCCCTCGCACCGCCCTCACAACCCGGCGAGCGCCTCCCGGACCAGCGCCAGATCCCCGTCCGACGCCAGCCCGGCGTGGTACAGCCGCAGTTCCGTGGCGCCCAGGTCCCGGGCCCGGGCCGCGTCCGCCGTGAGGGTGTCCGGGCTGCCGCCCATGCCGGAGACCACTCCGAAGTTGGCCGCGATCACGCCGGCGTCCCGCCGGTGCGCGGCGAAGGGCCCCAGCAGACCGGGGCCGCCCGCGCACGGGACGACCACCCCGTCCGCCACGGACAGGATGTGCGCGGGATCCACGCCCGCGTTCGCGCCGACGTGGTACGGGACGGGGTCGGCGTGCAGCAGGACCTGGAAGCCCTCGGGCGCGGCGGCGCGGACCGCGGCGACCGCCGTCTCCTGGAGCGTGCGGGCGGTGTCGTCGCGCCACGCGCGGGTGGCGGCCGCGGTCGTCTCGCCGAGCAGCTTCTCGACCCCCGTCCAGCCTCCGTCGTCGGGCGCGCCCCGCCACAGCGGCTCCAGCGCCTGGCGGACGGCGGCGGCCAGTTCGTCGGCGTCCAGGCCCTGCCGGCCGTACCCCTCCCGGCAGGCCGGGCAGAAGCAGAGTGCCATCAGGTACTGGCCGGCCTCCCCGAGGGCGACTCCGCCGGTCTTGTCGTGGGCGTGCAGGTGCTGGAGGCCGTACCAGCCGAGGGACTCCAGTTCGGTGCCGCGCGCGCCGGGCCGTACGGCGGCCTCGGCGGCCAGCTCGACGAGGTAGGCGCGGGTGTCGGGCTGCGCGATGCACGGGGCCCACGGGTAGCGGTCGCCGTAGGCGTTGACGACGGAGGTGTCCGGGTGTTCGGCGCCCAGGCGGGAGCTGTGCGCGAGGACGACCCAGGTGTGCACCTCCAGACCGGTGTCCGCGAGCGCGGCGGCGGCCTCGCCGAAGGCGTCGCCGGGGGCCCAGTCCCCGGCGGCGTACGGGCGAAGGCGGCGCCCCCGCCACCGGTCGTCCGTGGGGTACAGCACGGCCGCGTGCTCGGCGGTGACGACGCGGTGGCGCGGGTGGCGGGGGGTGAGCGCTCGGGTGGAGTGGTAGGCGGAGGCCAGCGTGGCCTGCCGTACGCCGAGCGCGGCGATGCGGCCCGGTGCCTCGGGGTCGCCGTTGACGTCCCAGGGGTAGACGAACGCCGACGCCTTCACTTGCCCTCCGCCTTCACGTACTCGACCTGCGCCTGCGCCTTCACGTGCCCGCTCTCCGCCTTCACGTGCCCGCCCGCCGTCCGCACGCGCTCGTCCGTCGCCGGCGCGTGCCCGCTCCCCGCCCGCACCTGCTCGTCCTCCGTGTTCACCTTCACCTGCCCTCGCCCAGCAGCGCGTATCCCCGCTCGACGATCTCGGCGAGCTGCTTGACATGGTCCTCGCCCGGCTCGTGCAGCGGGGGCCGCACCTCCCCCACGTCGAGGCCGCGCAGCCGTACGCCGGCCTTGACGAGGGCGACGGCGTAGCCGCGGCCCCGCGCGCGCAGTTCGACGAAGGGCCGGTAGAAGCCGTCGAGGAGGCGGTGGGCGGTGGCGTCGTCCCCGGTCCTGTGGGCCTCGTAGAAGGCGAGAGCGATCTCGGGCGCGAAGCAGAACACGGCAGAGGAGTAGAGCGTGACGCCGATGCCGCGGTAGGCGAGCTGGGTCTGCTCGGCGGTCGGCAGCCCGTTGAAGTAGAGGAAGTCGCCGGGGGCCTCGGTGCGGACGGCGCTGATGATCCGCTGCATCAGGTCGAGGTCGCCGAGCCCGTCCTTGAAGCCGATGATCCCGTCGGCGCGGGCCAGTTCGACGACCGACTCGGGGGTGAAGACGGCGTTGTCGCGCTGGTAGACGATCACCGGCAGGGAGGTCGCCGCGGCGACCTCGCGGTAGTGCCGCAGCAGCCCTTCCTGGCCGGCGACCACGAGGTACGGCGGCATGGCGAGCAACCCGTCGGCCCCGGCCGCCTCGGCGAGCCGCGCGTACCGCACGGCGAGCGCGGTGCCGTAGCCGGCGCCCGCGACGACCGGCACCCGGCCCGCCGTCTCCGTGACGGCCGCCCGGACGCACTCCTCGAACTCCTCCGGCGCGAGGGCGTGGAACTCCCCGGTGCCGCAGCACGCGAAGACGGCGGCGGCCCCGGCCTCCACCCCGCGGCGCACATGCGCGCGGTAGGCGTCGAGGTCGACCGAGCCGTCGGGGCCGTAGGCGGTGACGGGGAAGAACAGCGGCCCGCCGGGGACGCCGAGTCGAGCGGCGAGGGGGGCTGACGTCACGGGCTCTCCCTAGAACAGGCGCTCACGTCTCTGATTCGCATCTATATTCATGAACGACTCCACCCTAGGGAGCCGTTTCCGTACCGGTCAAGGCGGCAAACGCGCGTCATGGAAGCGAATTTCCCGGGGTCACGCCACACTTGACGGAGGACGCGCGGGATCCTTAGCGTGTCCACGCATGTGAATGCGATCCATGCATGCGGCCGTCGACTCAAGGAGACCCGAGGATGCCCGCTCCCCGCACCGTTCTGCTCACCGGCGCCGCAGGCGGACTCGGCACCCTGATGCGGAACCTGCTCCCGGCCTTCGGGTACGACCTGCGCCTGCTCGACATGCGTCCCATCGAGGGCGATCCGGACGCCGTCACCGCGGACCTCGCCGACCAGGACGCCGTACGGGAGGCCGTGCGGGGTGTCGACGCGATCATCCACCTCGCGGGCATCTCCCTGGAAGCCCCTTTCGAGAAGATCCTCAAGGCGAACATCGAGGGCACGTACCACGTGTACGAGGCCGCCCGCCAGGAGGGCGTGCGGCGGGTCGTCTTCGCCTCCTCCAACCACGCCGTCGGCTTCACCCCACGCCCCCAGGGCGACGACCCGCTCATCCCGATCGACACCCCGCGCCGCCCGGACACCTTCTACGGCCTGTCCAAGTGCTTCGGCGAGGACCTCGCGCAGTTCTACTGGGACAAGCACGGTATCGAGACCGTCTCCGTGCGCATCGGCTCCTGCTTCCCCGAGCCGACCAGCGTGCGCATGCTCTCGGTGTGGATGAGCCCGCCCGACGGCGCCCGCCTCTTCCATGCGGCCCTGACCGCCGAGAACGTGGGACACACCGTCGTCTACGGCTCCTCCGCCAACACCCGCCTGTGGTGGGACCTGAGCAGCGCGCGGGCCCTCGGCTACGAGCCGCAGGACGACTCCGAGGAGTACGCCGGGAAACTGATCGCCGAGCAGGGCGAGCTGGACCCGGAGAACGTGGCGCACGCCTTCCTGGGCGGCCACTTCGTCAGCGAGCCGCCGGTCTGGCCGTACTGAGTCCGGGCCGGCGACGGCCTCACCACGCCGGGAACGGCGGAAAACAGACGGTCGCGGCGGCGGGCGGGCACAGAACGGGCCCGCCCGCCGCCGCGTTCGGGCATCCGCGCTGCCCGGTCTCCCACCCGGCGTGCCTGCCGCGCAGGTCCTGGACAGGCCCGCCATGCGGCAAGCGGGCACAACCGGGCAGTATCGGGCTCACAACAGACCTGGTCAGTGCCGCGCGACCGCTGTAGAACTTCCCCCATGGGCCGCACCGGGCCCGAACGGGCAGACAGACACGGAAGCGGGTGACAGCCATGGGCGCCAGGACGGCGGAAGAACGCCAGCGCGAGATCGTACGGGTCGCCCGCGCCACCGGCTCGGTCGACGTCACCGCGCTCGCCGCCGAACTGGGCGTGGCCAAGGAGACCGTACGACGGGATCTGCGTGCCCTGGAGGACCACGGACTGGTGCGCCGCACCCACGGCGGCGCCTATCCGGTGGAGAGCGCCGGCTTCGAGACGACGCTCGCGTTCCGCGCCACCAGCCACGTCCCCGAGAAGCGCCGGATCGCGGCCGCGGCCGCCGAGCTGCTCGGGGACGCCGAGACGGTCTTCGTCGACGAGGGCTTCACCCCGCAGCTCATCGCCGAGGCGCTGCCCAGGGACCGTCCGCTGACCGTGGTCACCGCGTCCCTGCCGGTCGCGGGCGCGCTCGCCGAGACCGAGAACATCTCCGTCCTGCTGCTCGGCGGCCGGGTCCGCTCCGGCACCCTCGCCACGGTCGACCACTGGACGACGAAGATGCTGGCCGGTTTCGTCGTCGACCTCGCCTACATCGGCGCCAACGGCATCTCCCGCGAGCACGGACTGACCACCCCCGACCCGGCGGTCAGCGAGGTCAAGGCACAGGCGGTGCGTGCCGCGCGCCGCACGGTGTTCGTGGGCGTGCACACCAAGTTCGGAGCGGCCAGCTTCTGCCGGTTCGCCGAGATCGGCGCCCTGGAGGCGATCGTGACGAGCACCCTGCTCCCCACCGCGGAGGCCCACCGGTACTCGCTGCTGGGCCCCCAGGTCATCCGCGCCTGACCGTCCCGCACTCCACCGGACAACCCCTACCCCCTCAGGGCGCCTTTGCCCGTTGAAACCCTTTATCTCCCCATATATGCAGGAGCGATCCATGCGAACCCAGAGCCGACGACGGCCACCGCGAGCCACGCTCGCCCTGGCCGCCGCAGGGACGCTGCTCGCCCCGCTGCTCTCCGGCTGCTGGGTCGGAGCGGGCGGGGCCGGATCGGGCGGCGACTCGATCAACGTCCTGATGGTCAACAACCCCCAGATGACCGAGTTGCAGAAGCTCGCCCCCCGTTTCACCGAAGAGACCGGCATCGAGGTCAACTTCACCGTCCTGCCCGAGAACGACGTCCGCGACAAGATCAGCCAGGACTTCGCCAACCAGGCCGGCCAGTATGACGTGGCCACCCTGTCCAACTACGAGATCCCGATCTACGCCCGCAACGGCTGGCTGCGAGAGATGGACTCCTACGTCGCCGAGGACCCGGCGTACGACGAGGAGGACGTGCTCGCGCCGATGCGCCAGTCCCTGACCGGCGACGACGGCAAGCTCTACGGCCAGCCCTTCTACGGCGAGTCGTCCTTCCTCATGTACCGCAAGGACGTCTTCGAGCGGGAGGGCCTGACCATGCCCGCGCGCCCCACCTGGACCCAGGTCGCCGACCTGGCGGCGGAGGTGGACGGGGCCGAGCCGGGCATGAACGGCATCTGCCTGCGCGGACTGCCGGGCTGGGGCGAGGTGATGGCGCCCCTGACGACCGTCGTGAACACCTTCGGCGGCACGTGGTTCGACAAGGACTGGAAGGCGCGGCTGGACTCCCCCGAGTTCGAGCGGGCCACGAAGTTCTACGTCGGCCTGGTGCGCGAGCACGGCGAGTCCGGCGCCGCCCAGTCCGGCTTCGCCGAGTGCCTCAACAACATGACCCAGGGCAAGGTCGCCATGTGGTACGACGCCACCTCCGCCGCCGGTTCCCTGGAGTCCGCGGGCTCCCCCGTCAAGGGCAGGATCGGGTACGCCCCCGCTCCCGTCGAGGAGACGGAGGCCTCCGGCTGGCTCTACACCTGGGCCTGGGGCATCCAGGACGCGTCCCGCAACCCCGACAAGGCATGGAAGTTCGTCTCCTGGGCGTCCAGCAAGGAGTACGAGCAACTGGTCGGCGACGAGATCGGCTGGTCCAACGTCCCGGCCGGCAAGCGCGCCTCGACGTACACGAACCCCGCCTACGTCAAGGAGGCCGCCGCCTTCCAGGAGATGACCAAGAAGGCCATCGAGGGCGCCCGGCCGGGCGACCCCGGCGTGCAGCCGCGCCCCGCGCCCGGCATCCAGTTCGTCGGCATCCCCGAGTTCACCGACCTCGGCACCAAGGTCTCCCAGGAGATCAGCGCGGCCATCGCCGGACGCCAGTCCGTCGAGTCGGCCCTGAAGAAGGCCCAGCAGCTCGCCGAGCGGATCTCCGAGGAGTACGAGGGACGATGACCGCGACGACCACCACGGCCCCGCCGGCCGTCACTCCCGTACACACCCCACGGCAGCCCTCCGCGCGGCTGCGCGCCTGGGCCACCCGCGCGCCCCTGCTGCCCGCCCTGATCTTCATGATCCTGGTCACCCAGCTCCCGTTCGTGGCCACGCTGGTGATCTCCTTCTTCGACTGGAACTCCCTCTATCCCGACGCCCGCAGCTTCACCGGCGTCGACAACTACCGCCAGGTGCTGACCGACGCCGACCTGCGCCGGTCCGTGTGGACGACGGTCCTGCTCACGGTCGCGGTGGTCCTGGCCAGCCTGGTGCTCGGCCTGCTCCTGGCACTGCTCCTGGACCGGAGGTTCAAGGGCCGGGGCGTGGTCCGCACGCTCCTCATCGCCCCCTTCCTGGTGGTCCCGGTGGCCGCGGCCCTGCTCTGGAAGCATGTGCTCTACAACCCTGAATACGGCCTGCTCAACGGGTTGTTGCACTATGTGGGCGGACCACAGCCGGACTGGATCTCCCGCACCCCGCTACTCGCGGTCGAGGCGTCCCTGGTCTGGCAGTGGACCCCGTTCATGATGCTGATCCTGCTCGCCGGACTACAGAGCCGGGACCAGCAGCAGATGGAGGCGGCGCGCGTGGACGGCGCGAGCGACTGGCAGATCTTCCGCTACCTGACGCTCCCGCACCTGCGCCGCTACCTGGAACTCGGCGCCCTGCTCGGCTCGATCTACATCGTGCAGAACTTCGACGCGGTCTTCACCATCACCTCCGGCGGCCTCGGCACCGCCAACCTCCCGTACACCGTCTACCAGAGCTTCTACCAGGCCCACGAGAACGGCCTCGCCTCGGCGGCGGGCGTCCTGGTGGTCATCGGCTCGATCGTCATCGCGACCTTCGCCCTGCGCGTGGTGTCGTCCCTGTTCCGTGAGGAGGTGGCCCGCTGATGAGCAGCGTCGCCGTACGAGTCGGCAGTGGCCGTCGCAAGGGCGCGGGCCTCGGCCTGGTCGCCTGGCTGCTGGGCATCCTGTTCTTCCTCCCCATCGCCTGGATGGCCCTGACCTCCTTCCACTCCGAGGAGGACGCGGCCACCAACCCGCCGTCCTTCGGAGCGGCCCTGACCCTGGACGGCTACCGCGAGTTCTTCGGCACGGGCGGCGGCGCGAGCCCCTGGCCGCCGCTGATCAACTCCGCGGTGGCCTCGGTGGCCTCGACCCTGCTCGTACTGCTGCTGGCCCTCCCGGCGGCGTACGCGCTGTCGATCCGTCCGGTGAGGAAGTGGACGGACGTCCTGTTCTTCTTCCTGTCCACGAAGATGCTGCCGGCGGTGGCGGGCCTGCTGCCGATCTACCTGTTCGCCAAGAACACCGGGATGCTGGACAACATCTGGCTCCTGGTCATCCTCTACACCTCCATGAACCTGCCGATCGCGGTGTGGATGATGCAGTCCTTCCTCGCCGAGGTCCCGGTGGCGATCATCGAGGCGGCCCGGGTGGACGGGGCCCGGCTGCCGACGATCCTCGCCCGCGTGGTGGCCCCGATCGCGCTGCCCGGCATCGCCGCGACCGCCCTGATCTGCTTCATCTTCAGCTGGAACGAGCTGTTGTTCGCCCGGGTCCTGACGGGCGTGGTCGCCGAGACCGCCCCCGTCTTCCTGACCGGGTTCATCACCAGCCAGGGCCTGTTCCTGGCGAAGGTGTGCGCCGCGTCGCTCGTCATCTCCCTGCCGGTGCTCGCCGCGGGGTTCGCCGCCCAGGACAAACTCGTCCAGGGCCTGTCGTTGGGAGCCGTGAAATGAAGGCCGCCGTCATCGAGTCCGTGGGCCGCGCCGTGGTCACCGAGGTCCCGGACCCGACGCCGGGCCCCCGCGAGGTCGTCGTCGAGGTCGCCGCGTGCGGTCTGTGCGGCACCGACCTGCACATCCTCCAGGGCGAGTTCGCGCCGAAGCTGCCGATCGTGCCCGGGCACGAGTTCGCCGGCGAGGTGGTCGGCGTGGGCACCCAGGTCACCGAGGTGTCGGTGGGCGACCGGGTCGCGGTGGACCCCTCGCTGTACTGCCACGAGTGCCGCTACTGCCGTACCGGCCACAACAACCTCTGCGAACGCTGGGCCGCGATCGGCGTGACGACGGCGGGCGGCGCGGCCCGGTACGCGCTGGCACCGGTGGCCAACTGCGTGAAGCTGCCGGAACACGTGCGCACCCAGGACGCGGCGCTGGTGGAGCCGCTGTCCTGCGCGGTCCGGGGCTACGACGTCCTCCGGTCCCGCCTCGGCGCCCACGTCCTGGTCTACGGCTCCGGGACGATGGGCCTGATGATGCTGGAGCTCGCCAAGCGGACCGGCGCGGCGAGCGTGGACGTGGTCGACGTCAACCCGGCGCGGCTGGAGACCGCACGGCGGCTGGGCGTCTCCGGGGCGGCGGCGAACCCGGACGAGCTGGACCGGCCCCAGGGCTGGGACCTGGTGATCGACGCGACGGGGAACGCGGCGGCGATCCAGGACGGCCTGGACCGGGTGGCCAAGGCGGGCACGTTCCTTCAGTTCGGCGTCGCCGACTACGCGACCCGCGTGACGATCGACCCGTACCGCGTCTACAACCAGGAGATCACCATCACCGGCTCGATGGCGGTCCTGCACAGCTTCGAGCGGGCGGCGGAACTGTTCGCCAACGGTGTGCTCGACCCCGACGTCTTCATCAGCGACCGCGTCCCCCTGGACCGCTACCCGCAGGCCCTGGAACAGTTCGCGGCGGGCGTGGGCCGCAAGATCGTGGTGGTGCCGTAGCGGGTTCCCGTGCCCGCAAAGGGGCTCGTCTCAGCCCGTCCGGCGTGTGAGGACGAGGCCCCTTCAGGGCCGAAGCGGGGGTCTGGGGGCGGCAGCCCCCAGGAACGGGACGGGCAGGGGCGGCGGGGGCGAAAATCGCTTGGTCCCGCGCGCCCCTCCGCCCCTACCATCGCCCCATGCCCCGCCCCCACGGCTTCACCTACGAGCAGCACTCCGACGCCAGCGTGAGCATCACGCACGGCACCCACCACGCCACCACCCTCCGCGGCTCCCGAGCCACCCGCTTCCTCGCCGAGGTGGAATCCGGCGACCCCCAGCTGGTCATGGCCCGCTGGACCGGAAACTACAAGCGCGGCAACGAACGCACCGCCCGCGCCCACCCCCGCAACAGCCGCTGAGCACGAACGACCCGAATGGCCCCCAGGTAAGGGAACGGCAAAACGCCCTCGCTCGTTCAACCGGGCATGACAGCTATGACCCCCGGCTCGAACATCCCCCTCTCCGCCGCCCGCGTGACGGTGGACGTCGCCGCCCCGACGCGGCTCGACGTATCGGGCCTGCTGCTCACCGCCGACGGCAAGGTGCGCTCCGACGACGACTTCATCTTCTACAACCAGCCCGCCGGCCCCGGCGTGACCTACCGCTCCGGCGGCGGCACCGCCCCCGACGCGATCACCGTCGACACCAGCGCCGTCCCGCCGGGCATCGAGAAGATCGTCGTCACGGCGAGCCCGGACGCCGCGGGCCAGACCTTCCAGGGCGTGGAACCCACGGCCACCATCCGCAACGCGGACGACAACAGCGTCCTGGCCACGTTCACGCCCCCGCAGCTCGGCACCGAGACGGCCCTGGTGATCGTGGAGATCTATCTCCGCAACGGCGCCTGGAAGGCCCGCGCGGTCGGCCAGGGGTACTCCAACGGCCTCGCGGGCATCGCCACCGACTTCGGTGTCTCGGTCGAGGAACCGGCCCCCGCCGCCGCCCCCGCCCAGCCGGTGGCTCCCCCGCAGGCCGTGCAGCCTCCGCCGGCCCCCGCCATGGACCCGCGGGTCAGCGCGCCCCCGGCGCCCGCCGCTCCCCCGGCACCGCCCGCGGCCGCCGCACCCGGCGCCGGGAAGATCAACCTCGACAAGGGCCGGGTCAGCCTCCAGAAGAACCAGACCGTCTCCCTGGTCAAGGGCGGCGCCCCCCTGCTGTCCCAGGTCAAGATGGGCCTCGGCTGGGAGCCTGCGTACCGAGGCAAGGACATCGACCTGGACGCCTCGGTCATCGCCTACGGCCCCCAGCGCAACCACATCGACAGCTGCTACTTCGGCAAGCTGTCCATCGTGAACGGCGCGATCAAGCACTCCGGCGACAACCTGACCGGTGAGGGCGGCGGTGACGACGAGGTGATCACCGTCGACCTCGGCCGGCTCCCGCAGGAGGTCACCGGCCTGGTCTTCACGGTGAACTCCTTCACCGGCCAGAAGTTCACCGAGGTCGCCAAGGCCTACTGCCGTCTGCTGGACGCCGCGACCGGCGAGGAACTCGTCCGCTTCGACCTCACCAACGCCGAGGCGCAGACGGGCGTGATGATGGCCAAGCTGGTCCGCCAGTTCACCGGCGAGTGGGACATGACGGCGATGGGCAACTTCGTCAAGGCCCGCACGGTCCGCAACATGGTGAAGCCGGCGGCCCAGGCACTGTAACGACCGGCTCGACCACCGGGGCGCCCCCGTACCGGGGGGCGCCCGGGGTCCAGCCCCGCGCGCGTGCGTCAGCTCCGCGCCCGTCGTTCGACTCACCGCGCCTGTCGACTCGGCGCCCGTCGTCCAGCTCCCCGCGCCCGTCCCTCAGCTCGCGCCCACGGTTCGGCCTGCGCGCCTGGCCGTCACCTCCGCGCGCCCCGTCGTCCAGCCGCCCCGCGCCCGTCCCTCAGCTCGCGTCCGTGGTTCCCGGCCGCAGCCCCTCCGTCAGCAGGGACAGATACCGGCGGATCGCCTTGCCCTCCGCGTCCGCCAGCTCCGACGCCGTCGCCACCCCGTGTGCCAGCCGCAGGACGTCGATCGGCTCGACGTCCGCCCGCAGGGTCCCCTCCCGCTGGGCCGCCTCCACCAGGCGCGTCACCGCCGCCTTCATCGTGCCGGCGCACACCGTGGCCGCGGCCGAACCGCCGTCCGTGACGACCGTGCCCAGCAGCGCCTTCAGCCCGCGGACCTGGATCAGTCCCGCGCTGAGTTCGTTGAGCCACTCCACCAGCGCCTCGCCCGGCGGCAGGTCCGCCGCGATCGCGTCCGCGCGCGCCGCGATGGCCTCGACACGGTCGAGGTACGCCGCCTCCAGCAGCGCCTGACGTGTGGGGAAGTGCCGGTACAGCGTGCCGGACCCGACCCCCGCCCGCTTGGCGATGTCGTCGAGGGACGCGCCTTCCCCGTGCTCGGCGAAGGCCTGCGCCGCCACCTTCAGAAGCCGCTCGTAGTTGCGCCGAGCGTCCGCGCGCATGGGCCTGGCCTGCGTCATCCGGTCACTCCTGGCGGACGGGGACTCCCGCCGAATCCTACCGCACCAAACGGAGACAGTCCCCGTTCATCTCGGCGCCCGGTCCGCCCCGTCCGCCCTGCCCGTCCGCCGGACACCCGCCGCTAGAACAGCGCGCTGTACGCGTTGAGCGCGGGCTGACCGCCCAGGTGGGCGTAGAGGACGGTGGAGTCCGGGCCGATCTCCCCGCTCCTGACCAGGTCGATCATCCCGGCCATCGACTTACCCTCGTACACGGGATCGGTGACCATGCCCTCGGTGCGCGCCGCGAGCCGCATCGCCTCCAGGGTCGCCTCGTCGGGGATTCCGTAGGTCCCCGCGTGGTAGCGCTCGTCCAGCTCGACGTCCGCCTGCGTCAACTCCTTCCGGACGCCGATGAGCCGGCCGGTGCGGTGGGCGATCCGCGCGACCTGCTCACGGGTGCGGGCGGGTGCCGCCGACGCGTCGACGCCGATCACCCGGCGCGTCCGCCCGCCCGCCTCCTCCAGCGCCCGGAACCCGGCGACCATGCCGGCCTGCGTCGACCCGGTCACCGAGCAGACCACGACCGTGTCGAAGAAGACACCCGACTCCTGTTCCTGCTCGGCCACTTCGTAGGCCCAGCCGGCGAATCCGAGACCGCCGAGCGGATGGTCGGAGGCCCCGGCGGGGATGGCGTACGGCTTCCCGCCGCCCTCCTCGACCTCCCTGAGCGCCTGTTCCCAGCTCTCCTTGAAGCCGATCCCGAAGCCGGCCCGCACCAGCCGGACGTCGGCCCCGGCGAGCCGGCTGATCAGGATGTTGCCGACCCTGTCGTACACCGGGTCCGGCCACTCCACCCAGCTCTCCTGCACCAGCACGCACGCGAGTCCGGCGCGGGCGGCGCAGGCGGCGACCTGACGGGTGTGGTTGGACTGCACCCCGCCGATCGAGACGAGCGTGTCGCAGCCCTGGGCGAGCGCGTCGGCGATCAGGTATTCCAGCTTGCGTGTCTTGTTCCCGCCGTAGGCGACACCGGAGTTGCAGTCCTCCCGCTTGGCCCAGAGGGAGGCGCCGCCGAGGTGTGCGGTCAGCCGCTGGAGCGGGTGCACCGGCGAGGGACCGAAGAGCAACGGATAACGCTCGTACGAGGAAAGGGACATGGGTCCTCCGGTGTCAGTCGCGGTCGGCGAGTTCGGCGAGCCCTCGCCAGATCTCGGCGGTGACACGGACCGCGGCGTCCACGTCTCCGGTCGCGCAGGCCTCGATCAGCCGCTCGTGCAGGCCGGCCGAGCGGCAGGCGCCGCCCTCACCGAACCGCCGTCGCTCCAGCCGGCGGATGAGGGGGGTGTAGCGGGCGACGGTGGCGGCCGCGGCGCGGTTGCCGCTGACGCGGACGAGCACGTCGTGCAGTACGTCGTCGGCGTGCAGGGCGGTGTCCACGTCCCCCGTCTCGACGGCCGCCGCGAACCGCTCGTTCGCCGCGCGCATCGCCTCGACGTCGGCGGCGAACAGCCGGGGCACCGCGACCCGGGTGACCAGCTCGTGCATGGCCCCGACCACGGCCGCCGCGTCCCGGACGTCGGCCGCGACGACCGGGGTCACCCGGGTGTAGCTCTGCGGCTTGCTCTCCAGCAGCCCCTCGTCGACCAGCCGTGCGAACGCCTCGCGCACCGGCGCCCGGGACAGCCCGAGCCGCTCGGCCAGCTCGGCGTCCTTCACGACCGCGCCGGGCTCGATCTCCCCGGCGACGATGGCGTCCCGGATCGCCACGTAGGCGCGGTCCCGGAGCAGGGTGCGGGGAACGGGTCGGATGGCCTCCATGCACTGAAATGTTAGATATCAGAGCAGGGCCACGCAAGAGGGGCCCGCACCGATGTGCGGGCCCCTCGTGGAGCGGGCGGGTCAGGCGGCCCAGGGCCAGTCGGCGTCCCGCGCCGCTTCGAGCAACGGGACCATCCGGAAGGCCGCGTCCGACAGCCCCCCGAAGGTGTGCCGGTTCCCGTGTCCCGACGGGCCGTGGCCCGCCCGGTAGCCGGCCAGGTTCCAGGTGTAGACCGGCACGTCGGCCGGGACCTGCTCGGTCGGGTCGCCGTGCCTGCTGTGGGCGTACTGTTCGTCGGTGACGATCAGCACCCGGTCGTGGCGCGCGTAGTGGCGGCGCACCGCCCCGGTGGTGTCGGTGCCGCCCAGGTCGCCGAAGCGGCCGAGGACGCTCAGCACCGACTCGCCCGTGCGGAACGTCACGCGGTCGCTGGACGTCCCGAACTCGACGAGGTCCGCGTCCGCCGCCCGCAGCGCCAGCGCCGTACCGAAGACCGCCGCCGCGTCGGCACGGCTGAGCTCCGAGCGGTCGGACAGCCGCGAGTGGAACATCGAACCCGAACGGTCGACGAGGACCAGCGTCCGCCCCGGCAGGGCGGGCACGTTGGCCAGCGAGTGGCCGAGCGCCCGCTCCAGCGGGTACGACCAGCGCAGCGAGGGCGCGTGCCGGTACGCGGCGAGGTACCGGAAGGGGAACTGCCGCGACCGCGCGACCTGCTCCGGGTCACTGATCCTGGCCGCCACCTCGGCGGCCACCTCGTCGGACACACCGGCCTCGTCGAAGTTGCGCAGGTTGCGGACCAGGGCCATCGGACCCATCGACGGGATCACGGCCTCCCAGGCCGCCTTGTCCATCGGCCCCTGGAGCCAGCCCGCCAGCGCCTCCCAGGTCATCCCGGCCGCCCGCAGCCGCTCGGCACCGTCCGCCGACGTGACGACCGCGCGCCGCTGACCGGCCGGCAGTGCCATCAGCTCGCGGTGCGCGGTCAGGACCCGGCTGGACGCGGGCGGCACCGCGGTGTCCGGGTGGTGCCGGCGGTCGAGGGCGTACCGGAACAGCTCGCCCTGCCACGGCTTGTCCGGGTCCGGGGCCGCGTGCACCAGGTTGAGGATGTCGCCGAAGCGGTAGCCCTTGGAGGCGGTGTCGTACTTCAGCAGCGACCGGTCGCCGTAGAGCCGCCGTACGGCGTCGGCGAGGCCGCGCTTGACCGGCTTGGGGACGGCGCGGCCGTACCTCGTGGTCCAGTACGCGAGCAGCTCGCCGGGCTCGTCGGGCCGCCGCAGGACGGAGTCGACGACCTGCCGGTTCGACGGGCCGTCGGTGGCGCCCGCGTCGAGCCGCGCCTTCACGTACTCGACGGCGCCCACCACCGCGGCCGTGCGCAGGTTCCCCGCGCCGCGCAGCCAGCCGAGCAGACCGGCGGTCCACCGCGGGTCGGTGACGGCGAGCTCGCCCACGAGCCGCGTGAACCGGTCGTCACGGTCGGCGCCGGTCTCGTAGAAGGTCTGCTGGGTCACGAAGTGGGAGACCGCGAGCAGGAAGAGCTCGGAGCGCGGGTCGCGCTCACGGCCCCGACCGCCCTCGAACGTCCGCAGCACCCGCCCGGTCGAGGTGACGCGGGAGGCGGGCTGCGTCCGGGCGGCCCTGGTGTTGAAGCGTGCCATGGTGAATTCCCCCGAATTCAGAAAGGTTCGGAGGAGACGCGGCAGAAGGAGGGTGCCCGAGATCAGAAGTCGGCGACGGACTCAGCCGAATGCTCTGTCCGATTGAGCTACACCGACCTGAAGTCGGTGACGGGACTCGAACCCGCAACCATCCGATCCAATGAAGTAACCGTTGCCTGCGCACCGGGCACCCACCATGAGCCGCGCCTCCCGAGATCAAACCGGCGGCGGCCTGGATTCTGTGAAAGAGAAGTAGCCGCCGCCTTCGCACCGGGAGGTGCGCTGTTCGTGATCTCACTGTAGGAGGCGGGGCCCGGGACGGGCGAGGGAATTAATGTCACCGCCCCGGGAGAACCGCTTCCGTACTTCCGCTCAATTCCCCTGCTGCGAGCGTGCTTTGAACGCCGCTTTCCGTGCTTCCTTCGCGATCCGCTTGTCCGGGTGCAGCCGGCCCATCGCCTCCAGCACGTCCGCCGTGGCCGGATGGTCGACCCGCCAGGCCGCCGTGAAGAAGCCGCTGTGCTGCTGGGCCAGGCCTTCCACGAGGCCCTGGAGCTCGTCGGAGTTGCCCTCGGCCGCCAGCTGCGCGGCGACCGTGTCGACCGTCAGCCAGAACACCAGGTCCTCGGAAGGCACGGGGACGTCGGAAGCGCCCCGCTCGGTGAGCCAGACACGGGCCAGGCCACCCAGTTCGGGGTCGTCGAGCACCTCCCGCAGCGCCGGTTCGGCCTCGTCGCCCACCAGGGACAGCGCCTGCTGGCAGAGCAGTCGGCGCAGTGGCGCACCGGCGTCCAGGCCGCGCGCCGCGGCCAGCAACTCCCGGGCCGCGGCGAGGGGTTCACGGCGGGCGAGCCACTGCTCGGTCTCGGCCTGGGCCGCCGCGGGCGGGAACGTCGCCGTGCGGTCGAGGAGCGCGTCGGCGCCCTTGTCCCCGAGGTCGCCGACCGCGGGCGCCTCGAACCCCGACTCCAGCAGCCGCGCCCGCAGCCCGTACAGGCCGAGGGGGGTCAGCCGGACCATGCCGTAGCGGGAGACGTCGGTGTCGTCGACGGGGGCCGCGGGCTCCTCCTCCGTGTCCGCCATCAGCGCCTCGTCGACGGGCTGGTACTCCACCAGTCCGACCGGCTCCAGGAGGCGGAACTGGTCGTCCAGCCGCATCATCGCGTCGGACACCTGCTCCAGCACGTCGTCGGTGGGCTCGCCCATGTCGCTGGGCACGATCATCGAGGCGGCCAGCGCGGGCAGCGGCACGGGCCCTGCGCCCGGCCCGTCCTCGGTGACGGTGAGCAGGTACAGGTTCCCGAGCACGCCGTCCAGGAACTCCGCCTCGGCCTCCGGGTCCCAGTCCAGGGACGCGAGGTCGGCCTCGCCGCCCGCGTCCATCGCGTCGGCCAGGTCGTCCAGGTCCGGCACGCTCGCGTCGGCCAGCACGGTCTCCAGCGCCCCCAGCCACACGCTGAGCACGTCGTGCGGCGAGCCCCCGGTCAGCAGCGCCAGGTCCTCACCGGCCGCGACGGTGCCCGTCTCCTCGTCGACGACCTCGATGAGCCCGGTGTCGACCGCGACCCGCCAGGCCTCGCTCGCGTACGCCGCCGCGTCGTCCCCGCTCAGCCCGAGCACCTCGGCCGCCGCCGGCAGTTGCTCGTCGACCAGGACGCCCCCGGCGTCGACCCGGGTGTCCGGGCCCGCCCAGCGGGCCAGCCGCGCGGCCCGGGACAACAGCGGCGTGGACAGCGCGTCCCGCGCCAGCTCCGTTTCGGGGTGCAGTCGCACCGGCGGCAAGGGGGAGCTGTCTGACATCGGCTGGTTCTCCTAGAGGCGCGTCCTACCACTCAGCCGCTCAGCCTAGACGGATTTCCACCCATGCCGCCCGGTTCATCTGACGGTCAGCTCCCGTCCATGGCTGAAACCTTGACAAGTGGCCTGAGCAGGCAGGAGATTGACGCGCGTAGAAGCTGACTGGACACCTGTTCACCGTCATGTCTACGCGCGTCGCCACCGCCCCGCCGGTGCGGCTCCCCCTGTTCCACGCACCACCCTCGTCCCGGCGCTCATGTAGGTCCCCGGAGGGATTCCGTTGCCGAGCAAGTCTTCCGCGCGTCTCGCCGCGCTCACCGTCGCCGCCGTCTGTTCCGCGGCGTCCACCGTCGTCCTCATCTCGCCCGCGCACGCGGCCTCCGTGCGCATCCATGACATCCAGGGCACCACCCGGATGTCGCCGTACGCCGGACAGCAGGTCACGGACGTGGCCGGAATCGTCACCGGCGTGCGCGCGTACGGCTCCTCCAGAGGCTTCTGGATCCAGGACCCGGACCCGGACGCGAACCCGGCCACCAGTGAGGGCGTCTTCGTCTTCACCAGCTCCGTCCCGAAGGTCGCGGTGGGTGACGCGGTCACCGTCTCCGGCACGGTCTCGGAGTTCGTCCCCGGCGGCACGTCCTCCGGCAACCAGGCGCTGACCGAGATCGTGCGGCCGACCGTCACGGTCGTCTCCGGCGGCAACGCGGTCCCGGCCGCCACCGCCGTCGGCGCGCGGTCCGTGCCGAGCGCCTACGCCCCGGCCGGCGACACCGCCGCGAACGGCTCGGTCAACGCGCTGCCGCTGAAGCCCTCGAAGTACGCCCTGGACTACTACGAGTCCCTGGAGGGCATGAACGTCCAGGTCTCCGACGTCCGCGTGGTCGGCGCCACCGACCCGTTCACCGAGCTGTGGGTCACGGTGAAGCCGTGGGAGAACGACACCCGCCGCGGCGCCACGGTCTACGGCTCCTACGACTCCCCGAACACGGGCCGGCTGCAGATCCAGTCGCTGGGCGCGCCGGCCGACTTCCCGGTGGCGAACGTCGGCGACCGGCTCACCGGCACCACCACCGGCCCGCTGGACTACAACCAGTTCGGCGGCTACACCCTCGTCGCGAGCGAGATCGGCGCGCTGAGGAGCGGCGGCCTGACGCGCGAGACCACCGAGAAGCAGAAGCGGGGCGAGCTGGCGGTCGCGACCTACAACGTCGAGAACCTCGATCCGACCGACGCCTCCTTCGAGGAGCACGCCGCCGCGATCGTGCACAACCTCCAGTCGCCCGACATCGTGTCGCTGGAGGAGATCCAGGACGACAACGGCGCGAAGAACGACGGCACGGTCACCGCCGGCCAGACGGTGACGAAGCTGATCGACGCCATCGTCGCGGCGGGCGGGCCCACCTACGACTGGCGCTCGATCGACCCGGCGAACAACACCGACGGCGGCGAGCCGGGCGGCAACATCCGTCAGGTGTTCCTGTTCAACCCGGAGCGGGTGTCCTTCACGGACCGCGCGGGCGGCGACGCCACCACCGCCGTCGGGGTCACCAAGGAGCGCGGCAAGGCTGCCCTGACGGTCTCCCCCGGCCGGATCGCCCCGGCGGACACCGCCTGGGCCAACAGCCGCAAGCCGCTGGCCGGCGAGTTCGTCTTCCGTGGCCGCACGGTCTTCGTGATCGCCAACCACTTCAACTCCAAGGGCGGCGACCAGGGTCTGACCTCGCAGTACCAGCCGCCGGCGCGCAGCTCGGAGACGCAGCGCCACCAGCAGGCGACCTTGGTGAACGCCTTCGTCAAGGACATCCTGGCCACCCAGAAGAACGCGGACGTCGTCACCCTCGGCGACATCAACGACTTCGAGTTCTCCGGCACCACCAGGATCCTGGAGGACGACGGCGCGCTCTGGTCGGCGGTCAGGTCACTGCCGAGGAGCGAGCGTTACTCGTACGTCTACCAGGGCAACGCCCAGGTCCTCGACCAGATCCTGATCAGCCCGTCGATCCGCCGCGACTGCGACTTCGAGTTCGACAGCGTGCACATCAACGCGGAGTTCAACGACCAGATCAGCGACCACGACCCGCAGGTGCTGCGGTTCAAGCCGTAGGTCCTGAACGGGACTGGCTGAACACCCCGTTCAGCCAGTCCTGCCAGGCGGCCTCGCACTCCTTGATGTCGGCACCCGGCGTGAAGTCGTGCAGGGAGATGCCGACCGGGTGGCCCCAGTGGTTGCGTCCGAAGACGCGGGTGAGGCCCCGGTCGGTGCGCAGCCCGATGAAGTACGGGTCGCGGTAGTCGACCACGGCCTCGAACACGTCGGGACCGCGGACCGTCAGCCGGGTCCCCGCGGTCACCTCGTCCCCGACACCGAGCGCCCGCCCCACGGCGGCGAGGGCGTCGGCGGCCTTCGACGCCTCGGGCCCGTCGAAGGTGGCGAAGGCGGCCGGCCGGGGCGCGAAGAGGGCCAGGTACTCCCGCAGGGTGTGCAGGTAGAAGTCGGTGTGCTTGGCGGCGCCGTCGTACTGGTTGTCCCAGTCGTCGACGAGGATGCCGCTGTGCACGTACCGCACCCAGGCCCGGCGGCCCTCGTCGCGCGGCTCGATGGTGTAGTCGAGCTGGTTGGCGGTCTGCTCGGTGATGCCCTCGACGTTCTCGACCCGGTTGGTGTAGCGGTGCGGCGGGTCCCAGGCGGTGACCGTGGACCCGAAGGGTCCGGCGCCGCCGACCCGGGGCTCCGGCGGCTCCATCGGCCACAGGTAGCCTCCGGTCCCGGTGGTGACCGCCTCCCAGACCTGCTCCGGAGTGGCGTCTACCTCGAACTCGCGGGCGATCTCGAATTCCTTGGACATGGTGGGCTCCTGCTTACGGGGCGTCGATTTCCGGGGTGGGGTCCTTGACCGTGGGGTGGAGGGCGACGACGATCCGGTGGTCCCGGCCGCCCGCGGCGTCCGGGGCGTCGTACTTGCGGATCAGCGCGTCCACCCCGGCCGTCAGCTCCTGGACGAACGCGGCCCGGTGGGCGGCCGAGGCGAAGCGCACCTCGCCGTCCAGCGCGTAGGTCGCCAGCCGCTTGCGGGCCTTCGCGGCGCCGGCGATCAGCCGGCCGACGTCCCGCACCAGGCGGGCGCCGAGCGCGAGCATCCAGCGCGCGGAGAGCTGGTCGCGGAAGCGGTCCGGGTCGGGCTGCACGGAGGCGAGGGCGAGCGGCGAGATGACGTACGACGCGGCGGTCGCCCGCATCAGCCGCTCGGTGACGTTGCCCTTGCGGCGCTCGCCGGCCAGTTCGACCAGGCCGTGCCGCTCCAGTGCCTTGAGGTGGTAGTTCACCTTCTGCCGGGGCAGTCCGACCGGGCCGGCCAGCATGGCGGCCGACGCGGGTCCGGCCGCCAGTTCGGCGAGCAGCCGCCCCCTTATGGGGTCCAGGGAGGCGGCTGCCGCCTCGGGGTCCTCGATCACGGTCACGTCCAGCATGCGTCCACCGTCTCACCGAACACTTTTGTTGTCCAGACGGTTTCTCTTTTCGGTCGGAGGGTCGAGCGGGGCGCGGATGTCCGGGTGGCTGAAGCGGATCCCGGATCCCGGATCCCGGATCGCGCAGGGGGGCGCCCGCCCGGGTCCGGTCGCCGGCCGGGCTCGTCCGGCCGGACCTGGCCGGCCTGGACGCGGTCTACTCGGGCACGAGGCCGAGGGCGTGCTCGTACCGGCTGCCCGTGAAGCCCTTCACACCGGGATACGTCCGCACCCGGTCCCACAGCTCCGTCGGCGTCCCGACGCCCTCCCCGGGGGCCGCCAGGACCCGGTCGTAGGCCTCGGCGCTCTCCCACTCGGCGTAGTTGAGGACATGCGAGCCGTCGCCGGCCAGGTGGAAGTGGGCCGAGACCAGCCCGCGGTGGCCCACCGGGTCCTCGGCCAGCGCCCGCAGCACGAGGTCGGCCCAGTCGCGGCGCCGGTCGGCCGCGCCCGGCTCGAAGTCGATCCGTACGGCCACGATCAGGCCGGGGACGCGCATGTCGCCGGCGGCGCGCTCCCTGCTCCGGTACCGCCGGTACCGGTCGAGCGCCACCCGCTCGATCCCCGGCACGACGGTGTCGATCTCGTCGACGCGTTCCTGCCGGTGGGTCTTCACGAAGGACTCGTACGCGGGCTCGCCCGTCCACTGGGAGTGGTGCAGCAGGGTGGTGCCGTCGTGCCCGGTGTAGACGTGGTAGGCGAGGAGGTCGGCGGTGGGCCAGGGCCGGCGGGTCCAGGTGTGCGCGACGGCCTCGACGGTCTGCCGTTGCCGCTCGGGCGTGCCCACCCGCCAGGTGCTGAAGAAGGGCGCGCCGACGTCGGGCCGGGTGAGGTCGGGATGGGTGTCGGTACGGCGGATCATGGCACCTCCGTGGATCGGTACCGCAGTCGGTACGGGATGTGTGTACCGGCCACTCTGCGACCTCAACCAAGATTCAGGTCAAGTAGCCGATTCGGGCGGCGAATTCGGGAGACTCGCCGGTTCATGGACGAGGGGACAGAGAAGTCCGAGAGAGCCGGGAACACCGGGGTGGACAGCCCCGCCGAGCTGCCCGCGAAGTCGTGGCGGGCGGTGGTGCGGCGCACGCTGAAGGAGTTGCTGGACGACGAACTCTCCGACCGAGCGGCCGCGTTGACGTACTACAGCGTCCTGTCGCTGTTTCCGGCGCTGCTGGTGATGGTGTCCCTGCTGGGCGTGGTGGGGCAGCGCGCGACGGACACGATGCTCGACAACATCGGTGACCTGGCGCCGGGACCCGCCCGGGACATCCTGCGGGACGCGGTGGTCCAGCTGGGCGACAGCGGCGGCACGGGCAGTGTGCTGGCCGTTCTCGGCCTGCTCTTCGCGCTGTGGTCGGCCTCCGGGTACGTCGCCGCGTTCATCCGTACGTCCAACACGGTGTACGACCTGCCGGAGGGCCGCCCGGTGTGGAAGCTGACGCCGCTCAGGCTGGCGCTGACCGTGGCCCTGATGCTGATGCTGGCGGCGAGCGCGGTGATCGTGGTGTTCACGGGGCCGCTGGCCGAGCGGGCCGGCAAGACGTTCGGGCTCGGTGACGAGGTGATCGCGGTGTGGGGCGTCGTCAAGTGGCCGGTGCTGCTGTTGCTGGTGATCATGATGATCGGCCTGCTGTACTGGGCGGCGCCCAACGTCCGCGGGCGCGGCTTCCGTTGGGTGAGTCCCGGCAGTGTGCTGGCCACCCTGGTCTGGCTCGCCGCATCGGCCGGTTTCGCTCTCTACGCCGCCAACTTCGGCTCGTACAACAAGACGTACGGCACCCTCGCCGGTGCCATCGTCTTCCTCGTCTGGCTGTGGCTGACCAACCTGGCGATCCTGCTGGGCCTGGAGTTCGACGCGGAGCTGGCCCGTGAGCGGGCGATCACCGACGGGCAGTCCCCGACGGAGGAGCCGTACGTCGAGCCCCGGGACACCCGCAAGTGGCCGGCGAGGCTGCGGGCGGCACGGGCCAAGCAGACGGGCGTCTCCTGATCCCGGCGTCGGCGCCCGCCCCAGGGGCCCGCGGCCCCCGGCCCCCCCGCTGCCGGCCCTGAACGGGTCTCGTCCGCAAGCGCCCGACGGGCGGGAAGCGCACGGACCGACGCCGGCAACCGACCGTGGCCGTACCGCAGCCGCACCCCCAGGCTCGTCGTGCGCGCACACGGTTCGGCACCCGTTCCGTTCACCGGGCACCCGACGCCCGGTGTCGACCGTGGGCCGGGACCTCCGGCGACGCCGTGACGTCGGGGCCGAGGGACAGGGAACGGCAGGGCGTCGGCGGACCCGGCGCCCGACCCGCTGCGGTCACCCACCGCGGCATCCACGTGCGCCACCCACCAGGCCACTCGCCACCTGCCCAGCCGCCCAGCAGCAGCACAGGGCGCCGGAGCCCCCCTCGGGGCGACTCCGGCGCCCTGGTATCGACTGCGGCCCTCAGCGGCCGTGGCGGCGGCGCAGGACGCCCACCGCCACCAGCGCGCCCACGCCCACCGCCACCCCGGCGACCAGGACCGGTCGCGGATGGCGGCGGCCCGCCCGGACCGCGTTGCGGACCGGGACGGGCATGGTGTGTTCCACCGCGTGGGCCTTGTCCTGGACGGTGTGACCGGCCTGTGCCGCCGTGCTGCGCAGCTGGACCGTCATGGCGCCGGCCTTGTCGCGGAGGTCCGCCGCACGGGCCCGGGCCCGGCCCTTGACGTCGATCTTCCCGGCCAGCTCCTCGACCGTGTCGCCGAGTTCGCCCCGGGTCCGCTCGATCTGCCGCCGCAGTTCGTCCGGGCCCTTGGCGCCGGTCCCCGCGGTCGCGCCGTTCGCCGTGGACTTGTGCGCTGTCCTGTCCATGTCCGTCATCGGTGCGCCCTTCCCTTGATCTCCTCGACGTCGGCCCGGACACTGCCGAGGGCCTGCTCGGGAGTGGGCGGTGTGGCCTGGCGCAGCTGGGCGCGGCCGGTCGCCGCGAGCAGGCCCGCGAGCGCGAAGAGCACGCCCGTCACGATCAGCGTCGCGGCCCAGACCGGCAGCACCAGCGAGAGCGCGGCGGCGGCCGTGGCCGCCAGGAAGAGCAGCCCGGCGTAGCCGACAGCGCCCGCGGCACCCAGCAGCCCGCCTCCCCGCCCGGCGCGCCGGCCCTTCTCGGCCAGTTCCTCCTTGGCGAGCGCCACTTCCTGTCGTACGAGCCGGGAGAGCTGTTCGGTGGCCTGCCCGACGAGCTCGCCCACCGAATGCTGTCCGTCGTGCGTCGGCCTGGGGGTCATGGTCCCGGTCACGGATCCGCCTCCTCTCGGTGTCGGAACCCCCGGGTACCCTGGCCCGCCCTGGCTACCCGCGCGCCGCGCCCGCGCTACTCCCGCCCCCCGGTGCCGGGCCCGTGCTCGCCGAGCCGCGCGAGCTGGGCCTGGAACCAGTCCAGCCTCGCCTGCAACAGGGCCGCCTCCGCCGCGAGTTCGGGCACCCCGAGCCCCTCGGCCGGGCCCGGGCCGGCGGCCGGCAGGCTCAGCCCGCTCCCGGCCACCACCCGCAGTCCGTCTCCGGCCAGCCGGGCGAAACCGGCCGGCGAGACACCTGTACGGCCGCGCGCACAGCCCGCGCAGGAGGCGGCCAGGGCGCGCCGGCCCGGGCGACCCCAGCCGGCGTCCACCAGCACGGACGCGGCGGTGCCGCAGGCGCAGGGGCCCACGGTCGCCGTACGGACGCGCTGACGGGCGTACCGGAAGCCGCGCTCGAAGCGGATGTAGCGGCCGAGCACGGACACCTCCAGCAGCACGGCCGTGCGGTGCTCCGCCGTGCACAGCAGCGCCTCGGCCACCGTGCGGTCGTGCACGCAGTGGAAGCCGCAGTCGCAGCGGCGGTGCGGTGCCCGGTGCCGCAGACCGTAGACACAGGACGCGTCGGCCAGGACTCCGTACGGCAGCGCGCCGCCCAGCGACACACCGGTGAACCCGGCCCGGGTGCCGTCCTGGGACAGCACCGGGTGGGCGATCTTGTATCCGGTCGGCGGCTCCGTCGGGCGTTCCTCGGGGAGCCGCAGCCTCATCGGGCGGCCGGGACCTCTTCGGGCGCCTTCGGTTCCGTGAGCGGCGTGAGTGCCGCGATCTCCTCGGGACGGACGGATTCTTCCTCGTGGGCCCGCGGACGCTCCTCCGCGACGCCGGTGGCGAGTGCCTTGCCGAGCTTCATGGACGCCTCCCATGGCAGGGTCGATGACCGTCCTGGCCATGGTGACCCATGAGGTCCGCGTTGGACATAGGGCATCCTGCCGCGCCGCCGGCCCCCTCGTCACCGACGGCGACCCCGCAGCGTTGCTTACCGATACACCGTAGAAGAATTAAGTGGAGCTTCACGATCGGTGCGCCGAGACTGGTCCCATGACACCGACCGTCTCCCCGCCCCGCCCCTTCGGCCGCACCCTCTGCGCCATGATCACGCCCTTCACCGACACGGGTTCGCTCGACCTCGACGGCGCCGGGCTGCTCGCCGACCGGCTGGTGGCGGACGGCTGCGACGGCCTGGTCCTGTCCGGTACGACGGGTGAGTCGCCGACCACCACGGACGCCGAGAAGGCGGCGCTGATCGCCGCCGTGCGCGAGGCGGTGGCCGGGCGGGCGTCGATCGTCGCGGGTGTCGGCACCTTCGACACCCGGCACACCGTCGAACTCGCCCTGGCCGCTCAGAAGGCGGGCGCCGACGGTCTGCTGGTGGTCGGCCCGTACTACAGCAGACCCCCGCAGGAGGCGCTGGAGGCGCATTTCCGGGAGGTCGCGGACGCCTGCGGCCTGCCGCTCATGCTGTACGACATCCCGGAGCGCACCGGCATCCGCATCGAACCCGAGACGGTCGTCCGGCTCGCCGGGCATCCCCGGATCGTCGCGGTCAAGGACTGTTCCCACGACTTCCTCGGCGCCCAGAAGGTCCTCGCCCGTACGGAGCTGGCGTACTACGCGGGCTGCGACGAGCACAACCTCGCCCTGTACGCGGTGGGCGCCGCGGGGTACGTCAGCACCGTCGCGAACGTGGCCCCGCGCCGGCTCCGAGCGGTCCTGGACGCGTTCGACGCGGGCGACACCGCCCGGGCGGCCCGTCTCCAGCGAGGCGTCACGCCCCTCATCGAGTCGATGATGTCGAGCGGCCTGCCCGGCGCGGTCACCGCCAAGGCCCTGCTCGCCGCCCTCGGCCTGCCCGCGGGCCCGGTCCGCCCGCCCCTGCGCCCCGCCGGCCGCGAGGCGGCCGACGGGCTGCTGAGGGCGTACGAGTCGCTCACCGCCCCCTGATCAGCGCCGCGCGAAGACGGGCTCCCACTCCAGCCGGTCGGGGCTCTCGTCCGGCTCTCGGACCCCGCTCAGCGGTACGACCTTGTCGCTGCCGATCGTGACCAGCACGAGTCGCGGCCGGTACTCCTCCTCCAGGCTGGTGACCCGCTCCCAGCCGATGAGCCGCTGGTCGTCGGCCCAGGCCAGCAGTTCGCCGCCGCGCACCCGGGTGATCTCCTCGCCCGTACGGGGATCACGGATCGAGGAGTATCCCTTGCCGGGAGAGCCGGCGACCTCCTTCGCCAGGCCGAGGGCGGCGAGCCTGCCGTCCGGGGACAGTCGGGCGCTCACATCGGACCGCAGGTACCGCTCGTTCGCGGGCCCGGCGACCTTGCGGCCCGTGAGGTCGTGGAACTGCTGCATTCCGTCCTTGCCTCCGATGACCTGCGAGTACACCCCGTCGCCGGAGCGGGTGAAGGCGAAGTCCTGGCGGGCGTTGATGTTCCGGCCGGCGTCGACCGGGCTCCAGGAGGCGTCGCCGGAGGCCAGGCCGAGCACGGAGAACCCGGTCCGGCTCGACTGACCGTAGGGGGCCATCCACGCCTCCCCGCCTTCCGCGTTGCGCACCTTGACCCGCAGGTCCGGGTTCGCGTCGTACGTCGTCGCGACCAGCCGGCCGCCGTCGTACGAGAACGCGACCGCGCCGGCCCCCCGCGGAGCCGGGATCCACCGCTCGACCTCCCCCGTCGCGAGGTCGAGCAGGCCGATCCGGCGGGCGGGCAGCTCCCGTTCCAGGACGGCGGCCGTCCTCAGCCCGGGGGCGACGGCGACATAGGACCACCTCGGGTCCTTCTCGTACCGTCCGGTCCCCGGGTCGAGGAGCGAGTAGGTGCGCACGGCGACGGCCTCGTCGTCGGTCCGCCCGACGGTCTCCACCGTGTAGTACGCGGCCAGCACCGCGTCGCCGGCCGCGATCGTCTCGCGCGGCGGCGACTGGTCCGGGTGGGCGCTGATCCCGCCCTGCTGCACGATCCCCGCCGGGCGTGCGTCCTCCTTGCCGGAGTCCAGCAGCGGTACCCCGACGGCGACCGCGACCACGGCGGCCGTGGCGGCGGCGACCCCGGCGAACCCGCGGCGACGACGGCGCAGGCGGACCACCAGCACCCGGTCGGCGAACCCCGGCCCCGTCGACGTCTGGCCGGCCGCCTGTTCCCGCAGGGTCTGCCGGACGAGTTCCTCGACGTTCATGGACGCACCTCCACGGGCGAGAAGTCACGGGACGGCCGCGGTGCGGCGTCCGGCGGGTCCAGGGCGGCCAGTTCGGGCGCGAGGGAGCGCAGCCGGGCGAGGGAGCGGTGGGTGGTGGACCGTACGGTGCCGACGGAGCAGCCCAGCAGCCGGGCCACGTCGGCCTCCGGCAGGTCCTCGAAGTAGCGGAGCACCAGCACGGTGCGCTGGCGTGCGGTGAGCCGGGACAGCGCGGTGCGCATCACCACGCGCAGTTCGGCCGCGGCCGCCGCGTCGGCGCCGACGGCGTTCGCCTCGGGCGGCTGCGCGACGACGACCTCCCGTCCGCGCCACTTCAGCCGCCAGCGGCTGACCTGCTGGCGGTAGAGGATCCGTCGTACGTAGGCCTCGGGCTCGTCGATCCGCTGCCACTTGCCGACCGCCTTGGCCAGCGCGTTCTGCAGCAGGTCCTCGGCGGCATGCCGGTCGCCGCCGCACAGCAGCACCGCCGTCTTCAGCAGTGCCGACGACCTGTTGTCCACGAACTCCCGGAAACTCTCCAGTTCCGCGGCGTCCATCGTCACCTTCTCTTCCCCGGCGGCACCGGTGCCCCGCCCCTGCCCCATGTGACGCGCGCGGCCCCGCCCCGCTATGCCGCTCCCCGGCGAATTCTTGGGGCCGAACGCACCGGGGCCCGTACCGCACGGATGCGGTACGGGCCCCGTGGCCCACGCGGCTGGCGCGCTCAGTTCCAGGTGTACCCGTCGCCGATCAGCAGCAGGTGCTCCAGGACGTCCTCCATCGGGTCGTCCACCTGGCCGACGTTGACCAGTGCGACCCGATGGCCGTTGTGCGAGGCGGTGTTGGTCTCATCGGCGTAGGCGGTTCCCGCCGGCAGCCAGCACATCACGGCCACGGTCGACACCCCGGTCAGCACCCGGGTCAGCCGACGCGCTCCGCGCCTGGCCCGCTCGTTCCTCATCGCTCCGGCCCTCATTCGTCGTTTCGGCGTCTGATCGGACACTGAGTCCACCCGTTCATCTGCCGAAACGACGGAAAGGTCACGCTGAGCAACCCGTACGTGGTCCTCGCGGGCCCGTCGCTGACGTGCTCAGTTGTGGCTGTGCAGGATCTCGTTCAGTCCGCCCCAGACCGCGTTGTTCGGGCGGGCCTCGACGGCGCCGGTGACCGAGTTGCGGCGGAAGAGGATGTGGGAGGCGCCGGAGAGCTCTCGGGCCTTGACGATCTGTCCGTCCGGCATGGTCACGCGGGTGCCGGCGGTGACGTACAGACCGGCCTCGACCACGCACTCGTCGCCGAGCGCGATGCCGACGCCCGCCTCGGCGCCGATCAGGCAGCGCTCGCCGATGGAGATGATCATGTTGCCGCCGCCGGACAGCGTGCCCATCGTGGAGGCGCCCCCGCCGATGTCGGACCCGTCACCGATCACGACGCCCGCGGAGATGCGGCCCTCGACCATCGAGGTGCCGAGCGTGCCCGCGTTGAAGTTGACGAAGCCCTCGTGCATGACGGTGGTGCCCTCGGCGAGGTGCGCGCCGAGCCGCACCCGGTCGGCGTCGGCGATCCGGACGCCCTTGGGGGCGACGTAGTCCGTCATCCGCGGGAACTTGTCGACGGACGTCACCTGGAGGTGGAGGCCCTCGGCGCGGGCGTTCAGCCGCACCTTCTCGACGTCGTCCACGGCGACCGGGCCCAGCGAGGTCCAGGCCACGTTGGCGAGGAAGCCGAAGACGCCGTCCAGGCTCTGGCCGTGCGGCTTGACGAGCCGGTGCGACAGGAGGTGCAGGCGCAGGTAGACGTCGTGCGCGTCGACCGGCTTCTCCTCCAGCGAGGAGATGACCGTACGGACCGCGACCACCTCGACACCCCGGCGGGCATCCGGCCCGATCGCCTTCGCGGCACCCTCACCGAGCGCGGCGACGGCCCGCTCGGCGGTCAGCCGCTCGGTGCCGGACGGCCCCGGCTCGGGGGCGAGCTCGGGCGCGGGGAACCAGGTGTCGAGAACGGTGCCGTCGGCGGCGACGGTGGCGAGCCCGGCGGCAACAGCGCCGGTGGTGCGAGGAGCAGTCGTGTCGGTCATGAGGGCAACCTAACCGGCGGGCCCCCGCGGAGGCCAACCAGGAAACGTCACGTCTCAGGTGCCGGGCGGGCCGGGCCACCGGTCGTCCCCGGGGCGAGCGAGCAGGGGTCCGGGGTCGGGGGCGGAGCCCTCGGGACGAGGACCGCGAAGCCCCGGGGCAAGGGTCGGCGATCCGCCCGGCCACGGTGCCGGTGTCCGGGCCGAGTTCGTGCGGGGGCCGCGGCAACGGACCGCCCCGTCTGGGGAATCCGGTCGCCGTGCCCCGGGGAGGCGGGGCGCCGTGCCCTGGCGGGAACCCGTCACCTCACGATACGGAAACCGGTCACCGCAAACGGCTGCCGAGGGTTCACCCGCTCCACTACTGTTTCACCGTTCACCCACTTCCCCATCTTGGCCGCAGCCGGCGCCCCGGGCGCCGCCGGAGGAACCGCGCATGCCACGAAGCAAGTCCCGGCCCCCGAAGAACCAGCCATGGGAGAGCGGCTGGTCGCCGGACACCTCCCGGGTGCCGGGAACGCGACGCCTGTGGCTGGCCGGCGCGCTGGCGATAGCCACGGTCGCCGCCTGCGTGACGGCGATCGTCGTCACCGAGCAGCGGGCCGACGACCCGTCAGCCGCCCCCGGCCGGGCGACCGCCGCGGACCCGAGCGGCCCCGGCCTGATCTCCTACGGCACGCCCTCCCCGACGGACACCACGCCGCCCGGCGGCAAGAGCGCCTCCCCGTCCGCCCGGACGACCACGAGCGTCTCCGAGCCGCAGGGATCGGCCTCCGAGCCGCAGGGCCCTGCCTCCGCGTCCCCGCCCGCCGGCCCGCCGAAGTCCCCCACCTCGCAGCCCGGTTCGTCCGCCCCGAAGCCGACGACGGCCTGGCGCTCGGTCCGCTCGGCGAACTACCCCGAGCGCTACTGGCATGTCAGCGGCGGCGTGGTGCGGCTCGACGCGGTCCGCGGCCCGGAATCCCGCGAGGACTCCACGTTCAGGCTGGTCGAGGGCCTGGCCGACAGCTCCTGCCAGTCCTTCGCCACCGCCGACGGCAGATACCTCCGCCACCGCGACTTCGTCCTGCGCGCCGACCGCGACGACGGCTCCTCCCTCTTCGAGAAGGACGCCACGTTCTGCCCCCGCACCTCACCGGTGTCCGGCGCGATCATGCTGGAGTCGGTCAACTTCCCGGGCCGCTTCCTGCGCCACAAGGACTTCACGCTCCGTCTGGAGCCGTACCAGCGAGGCGGCCTGTACCAGGCGGACTCGGCGTTCCGGCTGGTGAGCGGGCTGGCCTGAGCCCGCACACACCAGTGGCCCCCGGCGCGAAGCCGAGGGCCACTGCTCGTTCCGTGCGTCATCCCGTGCGTCCCGTGCGGAGGGACGCGCGGACGGACGTCAGACGTTGAACCCGAGCGCCCGGAGCTGCTCCCGGCCGTCGTCCGTGATCTTGTCGGGGCCCCACGGCGGCATCCAGACCCAGTTGATGCGCAGCTCGTTGACGAGGCCGTCCGTGGCGGACTTGGCCTGGTCCTCGATGACGTCCGTCAGCGGGCAGGCCGCCGAGGTCAGGGTCATGTCGATCGTCGCGATGTTCGCGTCGTCGATGTGGATGCCGTAGATCAGCCCCAGGTTGACGACGTCGATGCCCAGTTCGGGGTCGACGACGTCGTACAGCGCCTCTCGGACTTCCTCTTCCGAGGCCGGCTTCATCTCAACGGTCTCGCTCATGCGGTCTTCCTTTCGGCGTCGGCTCCGCCCAGGGCCTGGGCCGTCGCGTCCTTCCACGCCATCCAGCTCAGGAGAGCGCACTTCACCCGCGCCGGGTACTTGGAGACACCGGCGAACGCGACCGCGTCCTCCAGCACCTCCTCCATCGCGTCGTCGGGCTCGATCCGGCCCTTGGACTGCATCAGCTCCAGGAAGGTCTCCTGGATCCTCCGCGCGTCCGCCAGGTCCTTGCCGACCAGCAGGTCGTTCAGCACGGAGGCGGAGGCCTGGCTGATCGAACAGCCCTGGCCCTCGTACGAGACGTCGCTGATCGTCGTGCCGTCGTACTTCACCCGCAACGTGATCTCGTCACCGCACGTCGGGTTGACGTGGTGCACCTCGGCGTCGCCGTCCCTCAGACCACGCCCGTGCGGGTGCTTGTAGTGGTCCAGGATGACTTCCTGGTACATCGAATCCAGCTTCACGGTTTCAGCACGCCCCTCAGCCGAAGAAGTTCCGTACGTGCTCCAGCCCGTCGACCAGCGCGTCGATCTCGGTCGGCGTGGAGTACAGATAGAACGACGCTCGCGTGGTCGCAGGAATTCCGTACCGCAGGCAGACCGGCCGCGCGCAGTGGTGTCCGACCCGGACCGCGATGCCCTCCTCGTCGAGGACCTGGCCCACGTCGTGCGGGTGGATGTCACCGAGCGTGAACGAGATCGCCGCGCCCCGGTCCTCGGCCGTGGCCGGGCCGATGATCCTCAGGTCCGGGACCTCACCGAGCTTCTTCACCGCGTACTCGGTGAGCGCGTGCTCATGGGCGAGGATCTTGTCCATGCCGATCGCCGACAGGTAGTCGATCGCCGCGCCCAGACCCACCGCCTGCGCGATCGGCGGGGTGCCCGCCTCGAACTTGTGGGGCGCCGGGGCGTACGTCGACGAGTGCATCGACACCGTCTCGATCATCTCGCCGCCGCCCAGGAACGGGGGCAGGTCCTCCAGCAGCTCCTGGCGGCCCCAGAGGACGCCGATGCCGGTCGGGCCGCACATCTTGTGGCCGGTGAAGGCCACGAAGTCGGCCTGGAGGGCCTGTACGTCCATCGGCATGTGCGGCGCGGCCTGCGAGGCGTCGATGCAGACCAGCGCGCCGACCTCCTGCGCGCGGCGCACTATCGCCTCGACGGGGTTCACCGTGCCGAGGATGTTGGACACCAGCACGAAGGAGACGATCTTCGTCTTCTCGGTGATGATCTCGTCGATGTTGGAGAGGTCGAGGCGGCCGTCGTCGGTCAGCCCGAACCACTTCAGCTTCGCGCCCGTGCGCTGCGCCAGCAGCTGCCACGGCACGATGTTGGAGTGGTGCTCCATCTCCGTGATCACGATCTCGGTCTCGTGGTCCACGCGGTAGGGCTCGTCGGCCCAGCCCAGCATGTTCGCCACGAGGTTGAGCGACTCGGAGGCGTTCTTGGTGAAGATCACCTCGTCGCGGCTCGGCGCGTTGATGAAGGCGGCGACCTTGTCGCGCGCGCCCTCGTACAGCGCCGTGGCCTCCTCGGCGAGCACATGCACACCGCGGTGGACGTTGGCGTTGTAGCGCTCGTAGTACTCACTCAGGGCGTCCAGCACCTGGCGCGGCTTCTGCGAGGTCGCCGCGTTGTCCAGGTACACGAGCTTCCGGCCGTCGTGGACCTGACGGTCCAGGATGGGGAAGTCCTTGCGGAGCGCCTCGGTGTCGAGGAGGCCCGGCAGCTGTGTCACGCGGATACGCCACCCTTCGTGTCGACTGCGTCGTGCTTCGCGTAGGCCTCGTAGCCCTCGTTCTCCAGCTTGTCGGCGAGTTCGGCGCCGCCGGACTCGACGATCCGGCCCGCGGAGAAGACGTGGACGTAGTCGGGCTTGATGTAGCGCAGGATGCGCGTGTAGTGCGTGATGAGCATGGTGCCCACCTCGCCGCTCTCGCGGACCCGGTTGACGCCCTCGGAGACGACGCGCAGGGCATCGACGTCCAGGCCGGAGTCCGTCTCGTCGAGGATCGCTACCTTCGGCTTGAGCAGCTCCAGCTGAAGGATCTCGTGGCGCTTCTTCTCACCGCCGGAGAAGCCCTCGTTGACGTTGCGCTCGGCGAAGGCCGGGTCCATGTTGAGGCGCTGCATGGCCTCCTTGACCTCCTTCACCCAGGTGCGCAGCTTGGGGGCCTCGCCGCGGATGGCGGTGGCGGAGGTGCGCAGGAAGTTGGAGACCGAGACGCCGGGGACCTCGACCGGGTACTGCATCGCGAGGAACAGGCCGGCGCGGGCGCGCTCGTCGACCTCCATCGCCAGGACGTCCTCGCCGTCGAGGGTGACGGTGCCGCCGGTGATGGTGTACTTCGGGTGACCCGCGAGCGAGTAGGCGAGCGTCGACTTGCCGGAGCCGTTGGGGCCCATGATGGCGTGCGTCTCGCCCTGCTTCACGGTGAGGTCGACACCCTTGAGGATTTCCTTCGTACCGTTCTCGACCTCGACGGTGACGTGCAGGTCTCGGATTTCAAGCGTTGCCATGTGCCTCAGGACTCCTGGGAGAGGGAGACGAGCACATCGTCCCCTTCGATCTTTACGGGGTAAACGGGGACGGGGCGCGTCGCGGGAAGGCCGGACGGTTTGCCGGTGCGGAGGTCGAAGCTGGAGCCGTGCAGCCAGCACTCGATCTGGCAGTCCTCCACCTCGCCCTCGGAGAGCGAGACGTTCGCGTGCGAGCAGATGTCGTGGATCGCGAACACCTCCCCCTCGGTACGGACGACCGAGACCGGCGTGCCGTCGAGTTCCACCCGCTTGGGGGTGTCCTCCGCCAGCTCGCCCAGCCCGCAGACGCGTACGAAAGCGGCCATCAGACGGACGCCTCCAGCTCCTCGTCGATCTTCACGAGAAGGCGCTCTTCGATGTCGTCGACGCCGATCTGCTGGACCAGCTCGGCGAAGAAGCCGCGGACCACCAGACGGCGGGCCTCACCGGCCGGGATGCCGCGGGCCATCAGGTAGAAGAGCTGCTCGTCGTCGAAGCGGCCGGTGGCGGAGGCGTGACCCGCGCCGACGATCTCGCCGGTCTCGATCTCCAGGTTCGGCACGGAGTCGACCCGGGCGCCGTCGGTCAGCACCAGGTTCCGGTTCATCTCGTACGTGTCCGTGCCCTCGGCCGTGGCCTCGATGAGGACGTCGCCGATCCACACCGCGTGGGCGCCCTCGCCCTGGAGCGCGCCCTTGTAGGCCACGTTCGACTTGCAGTGCGGGGTGTTGTGGTCGACGAGGAGGCGGTGCTCCTGGTGCTGGCCGGCGTCGGTGAAGTACAGGCCGAACAGCTCGGCCTCGCCGCCGGGGCCGGCGTAGGCCACGCGCGGGTGCAGACGGACCAGGTCGCCGCCGAAGGTGACCACGAACGACTTGAAGGTGGCGTCCCGGCCGATCAGCGCGTTGTGCTGGCCGACGTGCACGGCCTTGTCGTCCCAGTCCTGGACGGAGACGACGGTCAGCTTGGCGCCGTCCCCGAGGACGTAGTCGACGTTGGCGGCGAGCACCGCGTCACCGGTGTGGTCGATGACGACGACGGCCTCGGCGAAGGCACCCAGCTCGACGACCTGGTGGGCGTAGGTGGTCCCGCCCTGGCCGTGCACGGCGATCCGGATCGGCTCGGTGAGGACCGTCTCCTTGGGGACGGTGATCACGCCGGCCTTCTCGAACGCCGAGTACGCCTGGGCGGCGACCCGGTCCACCGGGGTGCCCGCCCTGCCGAGGCGCGCGTCGTCACGGCCGACGGTCTCGACGACGACGCCCTCGGGGGCGTCGATCTCGACCTTCACGCCGTCGCCGGTGGCGACCGCGGTGCCGTCGTGCAGCCCGCGCAGCCGCTCCAGCGGTGTGAACCGCCACTCCTCCTCGCGGCCGTGGGGGACCGGGAAGTCCGCCACGTCGAAGGACGGGGGCGCGCTCATGCGCGTGGCGACGGTCGACTCGGCGGCCACCGCGATCTGGCCGGCAGTGGTACTGCCCACCGGGATGTTCTGAGCCTCAGCCATGGCTGTCGGTCTGCTCTCTTCCTACGTCAGTTGCGATCCTCGGCCCGCCCGGAGGGGCGGGCCGAAAGCTGCCGGAACGGGCGGCAGGTCAGCCGACCGCGCCTTCCATCTGCAGCTCGATCAGCCGGTTGAGCTCCAGCGCGTACTCCATGGGCAGCTCCTTCGCGATCGGCTCGACGAAGCCGCGCACGATCATCGCCATCGCCTCGAACTCGGTCAGACCGCGGCTCATCAGGTAGAAGAGCTGGTCCTCGGAGACCTTGGAGACGGTCGCCTCGTGGCCCATGGACACGTCGTCCTCGCGGACGTCCACGTAGGGGTACGTGTCGGAGCGGGAGATGGTGTCGACGAGCAGCGCGTCGCACAGCACGTTGGACTTGGAGCCGTGGGCGCCCTCGCCGATCTCGACGAGCCCCCGGTAGGAGGTACGACCGCCACCGCGCGCCACCGACTTGGAGACGATGTTGGAGGAGGTGTTCGGCGCCATGTGGACCATCTTGGAGCCGGCGTCCTGGTGCTGGCCCTCGCCCGCGAAGGCGATGGAGAGGGTCTCGCCCTTGGCGTGCTCGCCCATCAGGTAGACGGCCGGGTACTTCATCGTCACCTTGGAGCCGATGTTGCCGTCGATCCACTCCATGGTCGCGCCCTCGTACGCCACGGCGCGCTTGGTGACCAGGTTGTAGACGTTGTTCGACCAGTTCTGGATGGTCGTGTAACGGCAGCGGGCGTTCTTCTTGACGATGATCTCGACGACCGCGGAGTGCAGCGAGTCCGACTTGTAGATCGGCGCCGTGCAGCCCTCGACGTAGTGCACGTAGGCACCCTCGTCGACGATGATCAGGGTCCGCTCGAACTGGCCCATGTTCTCCGTGTTGATACGGAAGTAGGCCTGGAGCGGGATCTCGACCTGCACGCCCTTCGGCACGTAGATGAAGGAGCCGCCGGACCACACCGCGGTGTTCAGCGACGCGAACTTGTTGTCGCCGACGGGGATGACGGTCCCGAAGTACTCCTTGAAGAGCTCCGGGTGCTCCTTCAGGGCCGTGTCGGTGTCCAGGAAGATGACGCCCTGCTCCTCCAGGTCCTCACGGATCTGGTGGTAGACGACCTCGGACTCGTACTGGGCCGCGACACCGGCGACGAGGCGCTGCTTCTCCGCCTCGGGGATGCCGAGCTTGTCGTACGTGTTCTTGATGTCCTCGGGCAGGTCCTCCCAGGACGCCGCCTGCTTCTCCGTGGAGCGCACGAAGTACTTGATGTTGTCGAAGTCGATGCCCGACAGGTCGGATCCCCAGTTGGGCATGGGCTTCTTCTCGAAGAGGCGCAGGCCCTTGAGGCGGAGCTTGGTCATCCACTCCGGCTCGCTCTTCTTCGCGGAGATGTCGCGGACGACGTCCTCGCTGATGCCGCGCTTCGCAGAGGCGCCGGCCGTGTCGGAGTCGGCCCAGCCGTATTCGTACTTACCCAGGCCCTCGAGTTCGGGGTGGGCAGTCTCCGTGGGGAGAGTCATGCGGGGTTCCTCCCGGCCGTGCTTGCAGATGCGATATCAGTGGTGTGGGAAATCCTGGGGATGAACGTCGTGCAGACACCGTCGCCGTGCGCGATGGTCGCCAGTCGCTGGACGTGCGTCCCGAGCAGCTCGGCGAAGAACTCCGTCTCCGCCTCGCACAACTGGGGGAACTTCTCCGCGACATGGGCGACCGGGCAGTGGTGCTGGCAGAGCTGCTCACCCTGCTGGGGCAGGGGCGCGCTGCGCGCCGTAGCAGCGTACCCCTCCGCGCTCAGGGCCTTGGCGAGGGCTTCGGCTCGCCGCTCCGGGGCGGCGGCCTCCACCGCCTTGCGGTAGGCGCCCGCCTGGGCGGCGATCCTGGCCCGGGCGAAGGCGGCGACCGCCTCCTGCCCGCCCTCGCGCTCGGCGATCCAGCTCAGCGCGTCCGTGGCCAGCTTGTCGTAGGACTGGTCGAAGGCGTCACGGCCGCAGTCGGTGAGCGCGAAGACCTTGGCGGGACGCCCGCGGGTCCGCGCGCCGTAGACCCGCTGCTCGCGTGCCTCCACGACGTCGTCGGCGGCCAGTGCGTCGAGATGGCGGCGGACGGCGGCCTGGGTGAGGCCGAGGCGTCCGGCGAGCTCGGCGACGGTCGACGGCCCGTGGTCCAGGATGGACCGCGCGACCCGGTTGCGCGTCGAGCGCTCACCGGTCGCGAGTTCCTCCTGAGGGGCCCCCGCGGGGGTCTCCCGAGCCTCTCCGACGTTTTTCACAACGCCATTGTTGCGTAATTCCTCTGGGGCAGGCAAGCGGCGTCCACGCGGCCGGACGGTGCCCTGCGTCACTTAGGTATACCTAACGTGACCTGCGGGAACGATCTCTGATCGATCAAACGGGTGGCGTCCCGGGGCCGGTTCCGGGACACTCGCGAACCATGGCCACACCCCCTGCGACCGGCCCTCTTGTCACCCGGCACTCCCTCGCCGCCCAGCTGCGCGAGGCGGGTGTGCGGCCCGGCGAGATCCTCCTCGTCCATTCCTCCCTCAGCTCACTCGGCTGGGTGTGCGGAGGAGCCGTGGCGGTCGTCCAGGGACTGCTCGACGCGCTCGGACCGGAGGGCACCCTGGTGGTCCCGACCCAGTCCGGCGACCTCTCGGACCCGGCGGTGTGGGCCAACCCGCCGGTGCCCGAGGAGTGGTGGGACACGATCCGGGCCACGATGCCCGCCTACGACCCTCTCGTCACGCCGTCCCGTGGGGTGGGCGTGGTCCCGGAGACCGTGCGGACCTGGCCGGGCGCCCGGCGCAGCGCGCACCCGCAGACGTCGTTCGCGGCGGTCGGCCCGCGCGCCGCGGAGATCGTCGAGGGGCACGCGCCCGACTGCCGGCTGGGCGAGCGCAGCCCGCTGGCCCGTCTGGAGGCGCTCGGCGCCCGGGTCCTGCTGCTGGGCGCCGGCTACGACACCTGCACCAGCTTCCACCTGGCCGAGTACCGCATACCGTCACCGCGCGTGAAGGTCGGCCGGCCGGGCCCCACGGGCTGGCAGGTGGTCACCGAGGTGTCGATCAGCTCGGACCGCTTCGACGAACTCGGGTACGACTTCGAGCGGGACCATCCCGTCGTACGCGGGACGGTGGGCGCGGCCGGCGTCCGGCTGTTCCCCGTGGCGGACGCGGTGGCGTACGCGAGGCGGTGGCTGGCGGTGCATCGGTCCCGCGAGGAGGAGCTCTGAGGCCCGCCCCGCCCGGCGGCGGCCGGCCGGGAGTGGCGATCCCGCACCCGCCCGCCTGTGCCGCCGTCCGCGAACCTAGACTCTGGACCCATGCGAAGTGACCCCGTGGTCCAGGTACAGGCCCTGGTGAAGCGGTACGGCAGGAAGACCGCGGTGGACGGCCTCGACCTGGTGGCCCGGGCGGGCGTGACCGCCGTCCTCGGTCCCAACGGCGCCGGCAAGACGACCACGGTCGAGACCTGCGAGGGGTACCGCAGACCCGACTCCGGCACGGTGCGCGTCCTCGGCCTCGACCCGGTCGGGCAGGCCCGTGAGCTGCACCCGCGCATCGGGGTGATGCTCCAGTCCGGGGGCGTGTACTCGGGCGCCCGGGCCGACGAGATGCTCCGGCACATGGCCAGGCTGCACGCCCATCCGCTGGACGTGGACGCGCTGGTCGAGCGCCTGGGACTGGGCGGTTGCGGCCGGACGACGTACCGGCGCCTGTCCGGCGGCCAGCAGCAGCGCCTCGCGCTCGCCATGGCGGTCGTCGGCCGCCCGGAACTGGTGTTCCTGGACGAGCCCACCGCCGGCCTCGACCCGCAGGCCCGCCGCGCCACCTGGGACCTCATCCGCGACCTGCGTGCCGACGGCGTCTCCGTGATCCTCACCACCCACCACATGGACGAGGCCGAGCAGCTCGCCGACGACGTCGCGATCATCGACGCGGGCCGGGTGATCGCCCAGGGCTCCCCCGAGGAGCTGTGCCGCGGCGGCGCCGAGAACACGCTCCGCTTCGGCGGCCGCCCCGGGCTGGACGTCGGCTCACTGCTGAAGGCGCTCCCCGCCGACAGCACGGCCGCGGAGCTGACGCCGGGCTCCTACCGGGTCGTCGGCAAGATCGACCCGCAACTGCTCGCCACGGTCACCTCGTGGTGCGCCCAGCACGGGGTGATGCCGGAGCGGATCTCCGTGGAACGGCACACCCTCGAAGACGTCTTCCTGGAGCTCACCGGCAAGGAGCTGCGCTCATGACCACCGCCGCCACGGGTGCGTACACCCCGAAGCCGGGCGCGGCGCCCCTCTCCCGCATGATCGCGGCCCAGGCGGCGCTGGAGACCAGGATGCTGCTGCGCAACGGTGAGCAGCTGCTGCTGACGGTCGTGATCCCCGCGCTGCTGCTGCTCCTGTTCAGCACGGTGGACGTCGTCGACACCGGCGCCGGCGAGGCGGTGGACTTCCTCGCCCCCGGCATCCTGGCGCTCGCCGTGATGTCGACGGCGTTCACCGGCCAGGCCATCGCGACGGGCTTCGAGCGCCGCTACGGCGTCCTGAAGCGCCTCGCCTCCTCCCCGCTCCCCCGCTGGGGTCTGATGACCGCCAAGACGCTCTCCGTCCTGGTCACCGAGATCCTCCAGGTGCTCCTCCTGACGGCCATCGCGTGGGGCCTGGGCTGGTCGCCGCACGGCAACCCGCTCGTCGTCGTCCTCCTGCTGGTCCTGGGTACGGCCGCCTTCTCCGGCCTCGGTCTGCTGATGGCGGGCACGCTGAAGGCGGAGGCGACCCTGGCCGCCGCCAACCTGGTCTTCCTGCTGCTGCTGGTGGGCGGCGGGGTCATCGTGCCGCTGGACAGGTTCCCGTCCGCCGCGCAGGACGTGCTGGCGCTGCTGCCCATCTCGGCGCTGTCGGACGGCCTGCGTGACGTGCTGCGGCACGGCACCGGGGTTCCCTGGGCCGACCTGGGGATCCTCGCCGTCTGGGCGGTCGTGGGACTGGCCGCCGCCGGCAGGTTCTTCCGCTGGGAGTAGGCCGCCGACAGGAGGCCGGGACCCTCGTGAAAGCGTGCACAAGCGGGCCCCCTACGATGGAGCGCGTGCCAAACGTGACCCGCGCCGACGCCGTAGCGGCCGTCCGCAACCCGCTCGCCTTCATCGCCGCACGCTGGACCCCGACTCCTCGGACGGTCCGGCGGGCGGCCCTCGCCGCGCTCGTGATGGCGGTGCTCATCGTGGTCACCGGAGGCGCGGTGCGGCTCACCGGGTCCGGGCTCGGCTGCCCGACCTGGCCCAAGTGCACCGACGACTCGCTGACCACCACCAGCGCGATGGGCCTGCACGGAGCCATCGAGTTCGGCAACCGCATGCTGACGTACGTGCTGTGCGCGGCGGTCGGCTGGGCGATCATCGCCGCGCGCTCCCAGAAGCCGTACCGGCGCGGCCTGACCCGGCTGGGCTGGGCGCAGTTCTGGATCGTGATGAGCAACGCGATCCTCGGCGGGATCGTGGTGCTCGTCGGTCTCAACCCGTACACCGTCGCGGCGCACTTCGTGGCGACGTCGGCCCTGATCGGGGTCGCCACGGTGATGTGGCAGCGCACCCGGGAGGGGGACGCGGCGCCCCGCCCGCTGGTCGGCAAGGCCGTGCGGCAGCTGGTGTGGTTCCTGGTCGGGGCGTCCGTGCTGCTGATCCTGGTCGGCACGGTCGTGACCGGTGCGGGACCGCACGCGGGCGACTCCAGCGAGGTCGAGCGGATGCCGCTGGACTGGGAGACCGTGAGCAAGGCGCACGCGGTGCTGGCGTGGATCGTGGTGTCGCTGACGTTCGCCCTGTGGTTCGTCCTCAAGGCGGTCGACGCCCCGAAGGGGACGCTGGCGCGGACGCGTGAGCTCTTCCTGATCCTGCTCGCGCAGGGTGTCATCGGCTACGTCCAGTACTTCACCGACCTTCCCGAGATCCTGGTGGGCCTGCACATGCTGGGCTCCGCCGTGATGTGGATCTGGGTGGTGCGGGTCCTGCTGTCGCTGCGGGAACGCCGTGGCACCGACGCGGACCTTCCGGCTCCCGCCGCCGGCGAACGGCTGGAGCACGCCGCCGGCTGAGGAGAGCGTGCGCCGCGACGGCGACAACGGACCCGGCGCGGGCACGCGAGCGCGTACGTCCGGACCGGTACGGACCACCCGGCCCGCGCCTCAGCCACCCAGCTGATACACCCGCCGCGCGTTCCCCGCCGCGATCAGCCCCGCCACCCGGTGCGCGTCCGCCGCCGACCACGCCCCCTCGGCGATCCAGGTGCCCAGCACCCGTCCCAGGGCCTCCCGGAACAGCTGTGCGCCGACCACGTGCAGCTCGGGCAGGCCCTGGGCCCCGCTGGAGAACAGGATCTTGCCGAAGGGGGCCAGCTCCAGGATCTCCCCGAGGACGGCCGCGGCCCGGGCGCCGGTGCGCACCAGGGCGGCGCCCGCGTCGGCGTACACATGCGGGAAGACCCCGGCGAGATGGGCGGCGTGCCGGTGGTACGGGTAGCTGTGCAGCAGCACGAGGTCGGTGCCCAGCCCGGTCGTGGCCCGGACGAAGTCGGTCAGCAGCACCGGGTCGGTGCGGTCGGTGCGCAGCCCAGGCCCGCCGAGCCCCGCGTGCAGTTGGAGGGGCCGGCCGGAGGCGACCGCGATCCACAGCAGATGCCGTAGCAGCACCGGGTCGCTCAGCTGGCCGCCCACCCGGCGCGCGGCGAGCCAGCGGCCGGCCGCGCCCCGCACCTCCCCCGGTCCCGGCGGCTCCGGCGCGAGCGCGAGTCCGTGCCGTACGCCCGCCACGGAGGTGAAGGCCACCGCGTGCACGGCGGCCGCGTGCACCGACTCGGCGAGGTTGGCGAGGAAGCACTCGACGGTGCCGGAGGTGTCGGCGACCTGCTCGGCGAGGACTTCCAGCCGCACGATCTCGCGGGCCTCGGCGTCCGCCGCGGAGGCCATCTCGCCGGGTCCGGTGAGGTCGCCGGGCAGTCCGGTGTCGACCAGGTACGTCGTGACGCCGCTGCCGCGCAGTAACCGGCGGCCCGATTCCAGTACGCCGAGTTCACGGCGCCGGGCCAGATAGCGGGCGGGCGGACAGTGCGGTTCCAGGCCGAGGAGCGGGGGGCACCAGCGGCGTACCGCGAAGCCGGTCTGGGTGTCGAAGAGCGTGGTGCCCGCCGCGGGCGGCCCCGCGGTGCGGGCCAGCTGGGCCTCGAAGGTGCCGAGGCCCAGCTCCGTTCTCAGCACGCCGTGGCAGTACTGGTCCACGAGGGACGGCGTTTCGATCATCCGGGCTCCCCGTGAGCGGACCACGTCGAGGACCGTGTTCTCCTACGATCCTCCAGGCGGCCTAACGGGTGAACCCGGCGTCAGGTGTTGCTCGGACCGCCCACCTGGATTCCGGCCATCCGCGTCCACTCGTACGGTCCGGTCCGCACCTTGGCCGCGAACTCGCCGTCGAAGGCCTCGTGCGCGGTGATCCCGGCCTTCTCCACCGCCTTCTCGGCGATCTCGTACGAGGGGGCCACCAGGTCGCCCCAGCCGCCGTCCTCGCCGACGAGCGCGATCCGCGCGCCGCGCTGTCCGAGGTAGGCCACCTGGGCCTCGGCGCCGCCGTGGGCCTTGGCGAAGGAGCTGATCTGCCGGGCGAGGCGGGCCACCCTGCGCGCGGCGCGCGCGGCCTGCCGGGAGTCGGTGCCCTCGTCAACCTGCTGCGTGTCTGCCATGGCCAGGATGCTACCGACGGGTAGATCGAACGGCGACGGGCGGGGTACGTGGCCTTGGCCACGTACCCCGCCCGGAGATGTCCGCAGGAGACGGCGGCTAGCGGAGGAAGGGGTCGACCGCGACCGCCACGAAGAGGAGGGACACATAGGTGATCGACCAGTGGAACAGCCGCATCTCCTTGAGCTTGGCGCCGGTCACCTCGGCCCTGGCCCGGTTCTGCAGTCCGTGCGCCTCCCACAGCCAGAAGCCGCCGGCCAGCAGTGCGACCGCCGTGTAGAACCAGCCGGTGTAGCCGAGCGGGGTGAGCAGCAGCGACACCGCGACCATCATCCAGCTGTAGAGCACGATCTGCCGGGCGACCACCTTGTTGGAGGCGACGACCGGCAGCATCGGCACACCCACGCGCGCGTAGTCCTCCCGCACCTTCATGGACAGCGGCCAGTAGTGCGGCGGCGTCCAGAAGAACATCACGAGGAAGAGGATGATCGGCGCCCACGACATGGAGTTGGTGACGGACGACCAGCCGATGAGCACGGGCAGGCAGCCGGCGATGCCGCCCCACACGATGTTCTGCGAGGTGCGGCGCTTGAGGATCATCGTGTAGACGACGACATAGAAGAGGAGCGCTCCGAGCGACAGCCAGGCCGACAGCCAGTTGACGGCCAGCCCGAACAGCAGCGTCGAGACGACCGCGAGGGTGATGCCGAAGACCAGGCACTCGCGCGGGCTGACCATGCCGGTGACCAGCGGGCGCTGCGAGGTGCGGTCCATCAGCGCGTCGATGTCCCGGTCGATGTACATGTTCAGCGCGTTCGCGCCGCCCGCGGAGAGATAGCCGCCGACGCAGGTCAGCAGCACCAGCGTCAGGTCCGGCACCCCCTGCTGCGCCAGGAACATCACCGGAACGGTGGTGATCAGCAGCAGCTCGATGATCCGAGGCTTGGTCAGAGCTACGAACGCCTTGACACGGGCCCCGAACGGCCGGTGGCTCTGGCTCTGGCTCGCACCGAGCACCCCCGCTGGACGGGATTCGACGGCCGTCACGCACACCCCTACAGAGACATCCCAGCAAGCCCCCCGTGTGAAGTCCCGGTAAAGCTCGCGCGTACCACGCCACTGTAGACGTTGCCCATACCCCGGCATTCGCGGGGGTGGGGTCGTGTTGGAGGGCGGCGCCGGACGAGCCCGGCGGCACTCCGTTGAGCACTCTTACGAGCGGCTCCGTATTCACTTGCCGAATGCGGAACGGACCAGTCGGGAGGCGGATCCCGATGAGTCCCGGCAGTCTGGAATGACTCGAAATAAGGCACGTACTCACGGGGGTAGGCTCGACAACGGCCGGGGCGCCCAGTGCACCGGCATTCCGACATGCGTGACATGTGGAGAGGAGCCCTGACCCAGGGTGAGCACCAAGCCGACCACCACAGACCTCGAGTGGACCGAACTGGACCAGCGGGCCGTGGACACCGCCCGCGTCCTGGCCGCCGACGCCGTACAGAAGGTCGGCAACGGCCATCCCGGTACGGCGATGAGCCTGGCACCTGTCGCCTACACCCTCTTCCAGAAGGTGATGCGGCACGACCCAGCGGACGCCGACTGGGTCGGCCGCGACCGCTTCGTGCTGTCCGCCGGCCACTCGTCCCTGACCCTCTACACCCAGCTGTACCTGGCCGGTTTCGGCCTGGAGCTGGACGACCTGAAGTCCTTCCGGACGTGGGGTTCGAAGACCCCCGGTCATCCCGAGTACGGCCACACGACGGGGGTCGAGACGACGACCGGCCCGCTGGGGCAGGGCGTGGCCAACGCGGTGGGCATGGCGATGGCCGCCCGCTACGAGCGCGGCCTGTTCGACCCGGACGCGGCCGTCGGCGAAAGCCCGTTCGATCACTACATCTTCGCGATCGCCGGTGACGGCTGCCTCCAGGAGGGCATCTCCGCGGAGGCGTCCTCCCTGGCCGGCCACCAGAAGCTCGGCAACCTCATCCTCCTGTGGGACGACAACCACATCTCCATCGAGGGCGACACCGAGACGGCCGTCTCCGAGGACACCGTCAAGCGCTACGAGGCGTACGGCTGGCACGTGCAGCGCGTCGAGCCCCAGGAGAACGGCGACCTGGACCCGCGGGCCCTGCACGCGGCGATCCAGGAGGCCAGGGCGGTCACCGACCGGCCCTCCTTCATCGCGATGCGTTCGATCATCGCCTGGCCCGCCCCCAACGCCCAGAACACCGAGGCCGCGCACGGCTCGGCGCTGGGTGACGACGAGGTCGCGGCCACCAAGCGGGTCCTCGGCTTCGACCCGGAGCAGTCCTTCGAGGTCGCCGACGAGGTCCTCGCGCACACCCGGGCGCTGGGTGAGCGGGGCCGTCAGGCCAAGGCCGAGTGGGAGAAGTCGTTCCAGGAGTGGCGCGACAACAACCCGGAGCGCGCCGCCGAGTACGACCGCATCGCTGCGGGCGAGCTGCCGGCCGGCTGGGAGGAGAAGATCCCGGTCTTCGAGGCGGGCAAGGGCGTCGCCACGCGCGCCGCGTCCGGCAAGGTGCTCCAGGCGCTCGGCGCGGTCATCCCCGAGCTGTGGGGCGGCTCCGCCGACCTGGCCGGCTCGAACAACACGACGATCGACAAGACGTCGTCGTTCCTCCCGGCGGACAACCCGCTGCCGGAGGCGAACCCCTACGGCCGCACGATCCACTTCGGCATCCGCGAGCACTCCATGGCCGCGGAGATGAACGGCATCGCCCTGCACGGCAACACGCGGATCTACGGCGGCACCTTCCTGGTGTTCTCCGACTACATGCGCAACGCCGTGCGCCTGTCGGCCCTGATGCACCTGCCGGTGACGTACGTGTGGACGCACGACTCCATCGGTCTCGGCGAGGACGGCCCGACCCACCAGCCGATCGAGCACCTCGCCTCGCTGCGCGCGATCCCCGGCCTGAACGTGGTCCGCCCGGCGGACGCGAACGAGACGGCGATCGCCTGGCGCGAGATCCTGCGCCGCTACACCAAGGTGTTCGGCAAGGGCGCCCCGCACGGTCTGGCGCTGACCCGTCAGGGCGTGCCCACCTACGAGTCCAACGAGGACGCGGCCAAGGGTGGTTACGTCCTGTTCGAGGCGTCCACGGGGACGCCCGAGGTGGTGCTCGTCGCGACCGGTTCCGAGGTGCATGTGGCCGTCGAGGCGCGCGAGCAGCTCGAAGCCGACGGTGTGCCGACGCGGGTCGTGTCGATGCCGTCCGTGGAGTGGTTCGAGGAGCAGGACCAGGGGTACCGGGACAGCGTCCTGCCGCCGGCGGTCAAGGCGCGTGTCGCGGTGGAGGCCGGGATCGGTCTCACCTGGCACAAGTACGTGGGTGATGCCGGTCGCATCGTTTCCCTGGAGCACTTCGGTGCTTCGGCCGACGGCAAGGTCCTCTTCCGCGAGTTCGGCTTCACTGCCGAGAACGTGGCCGCCGCCGCCCGGGAATCGATCGCCGCAGCCCAGCGCTGACGCTCATATTCGACACGTAGGAGATGCAATTTCCATGACAGACGCACTGAAGCGCCTCTCCGAGGAGGGCGTCGCGATCTGGCTGGACGACCTGTCGCGCAAGCGGATCACGTCCGGCAACCTCGCCGAGCTGATCGACCAGCAGCACGTCGTGGGCGTCACCACCAACCCGTCGATCTTCCAGAAGGCGATCTCCGAGGGCGACGGTTACGACCAGCAGCTCTCCGACCTCGCCGTCCGCAAGGTCACGGTCGAAGAGGCCATCCGCATGATCACGACGGCGGACGTCCGCGACGCCGCCGACATCCTGCGCCCGGTCTTCGACGCCACCGGCGGGCAGGACGGCCGGGTCTCGATCGAGGTCGACCCGCGCCTGGCGCACAACACGCACGCGACCGTCGCCGAGGCCAAGCAGCTGGCCTGGCTGGTGGACCGGCCGAACACCCTCATCAAGATCCCGGCGACCGAGGCGGGCATCCCGGCGATCGCCGAGGTCATCGGCCTCGGCATCAGCGTCAACGTCACGCTGATCTTCTCGCTGGAGCGCTACCGCCTGGTCATGGACGCCTTCCTGACCGGCCTGGAGAAGGCCAAGGAGCGCGGCCTGGACCTGTCGACGATCCACTCCGTGGCCTCCTTCTTCGTGTCCCGGGTGGACACCGAGATCGACAAGCGGATCGACGCGCTCGGCACCGACGAGGCCAAGGCCGCCCGCGGCAAGGCGGGCGTCGCCAACGCGCGCCTGGCCTACCAGGCGTACGAGGAGGTCTTCTCCTCGGACCGCTGGAGCGCGCTGGAGAAGGCGGGCGCGAACAAGCAGCGTCCGCTGTGGGCCTCGACCGGCGTCAAGGACAAGGCGTACAAGGACACGCTGTACGTCGACGAACTGGTGGCGCCGAACACGGTCAACACCATGCCGGAGGCGACCCTGTTCGCCACCGAGGACCACGGGGAGATCCGCGGCAACGCGGTCGCCGGCACCTACGAGCAGGCCCGCGCCGATCTCGACGCGGTCGAGAAGCTCGGGATCGCCTACGACGACGTGGTCCGGCTGCTGGAGGAGGAGGGCGTCGAGAAGTTCGAGGCGTCCTGGACCGATCTGCTCAAGTCGACCGAGGCGGAGCTCCAGCGCCTCGCCCCTTCGGAGGGCTGAACTCTTGTCGAGCAGCAACCCGCTGCGTGACCCCGCCGACCGACGGCTCCCGCGTATCGCGGGGCCGTCGGGCCTGGTCATCTTCGGCGTCACGGGCGATTTGTCACGAAAGAAGCTCATGCCCGCCGTGTACGACCTCGCGAACCGGGGTCTGCTGCCGCCGGGTTTCTCGCTGGTCGGTTTCGCCCGGCGTGAGTGGCAGCACGAGGACTTCGCACAGGAGGTCCACGACGCCGTCAAGGAGCACGCCCGTACGCCGTTCCGTGAGGAGGTCTGGCAGCAGCTCATCCAGGGGATGCGCTTCGTCCAGGGCACCTTCGACGACGACGAGGCGTTCGAGCGGCTGCGCGACACCATCGACGAGCTGGACAAGGCACAGGGCACCGGCGGCAACTTCGCCTTCTACCTCTCGGTGCCCCCGTCCGCCTTCCCGGTGGTCATCCAGCAGCTGAAGAAGCACCAGCTGGCCGACCAGTCGAGCGGCTCCTGGCGGCGCGCGGTCATCGAGAAGCCCTTCGGCCACGACCTGAGGTCGGCGGAGGAGCTCAACGCGACCGTCGAGGAGGTCTTCGCCCCGGACCAGGTCTTCCGCATCGACCACTACCTGGGCAAGGAGACCGTCCAGAACATCCTGGCGCTGCGCTTCGCCAACACGATGTTCGAGCCGATCTGGAACCGGTCCTTCGTGGACCATGTGCAGATCACCATGGCCGAGGACATCGGCATCGGCGGCCGGGCCGGCTACTACGACGGCATCGGCGCCGCCCGGGACGTCATCCAGAACCACCTGCTCCAGCTGCTGGCCCTCACGGCGATGGAGGAGCCCTCCTCCTTCGACGCGGACGCGCTCGCCGCCGAGAAGACCAAGGTGCTCGGCGCGGTGAAGCTGCCGAGCGACCTCGGCAAGGACACCGTGCGCGGGCAGTACGCGGCCGGCTGGCAGGGCGGCGCGAAGGTCATCGGCTACCTCGAAGAGGACGGCATCGACCGCAGGTCGAAGACCGACACGTACGCGGCCATCAAGGTGGAGATCGACAACCGCCGCTGGGCGGGCGTTCCCTTCTACCTGCGCACGGGCAAGCGTCTTGGCCGCCGGGTGACCGAGATCGCGGTGGTGTTCCAGCGGGCCCCGCACTCCCCCTTCGACCACACGGCGACGGAGGAGCTGGGCAAGAACGCGATCGTCATCCGCGTCCAGCCCGACGAGGGCGTCACGGTCCGGTTCGGCTCCAAGGTGCCCGGCACCTCGATGGAGATCCGGGACGTGTCCATGGACTTCGCCTACGGCGAGTCGTTCACGGAGTCCAGCCCGGAGGCGTACGAGCGCCTGATCCTCGACGTGCTGCTCGGCGACTCGAACCTCTTCCCGCGCACCGAGGAGGTCGAGCTGTCCTGGAAGATCCTCGACCCGATCGAGGAGTACTGGGACCAGCACGGCAAGCCCGCCCAGTACCAGGCCGGCACGTGGGGCCCCGTCGAGGCGGACGAGATGCTCGAGCGAGACGGACGGAGCTGGCGCCGGCCATGAAGATAGACCTCACGGACACCACGGCCAGCAAGATCAACAAGGCGCTGGTGCAGGGCCGCAGGGCCATCGGCACCCCGGCCGTCGGCATGGTGCTCACGCTGGTCATCGTCACCGACGAGGAGAACGCGTACGACGCCCTGAAGGCCGCCAACGACGCCTCGCACGAGCACCCCTCGCGCAAGCTCGTGGTCGTCAAGCGCGTCTCGCGTTCACCCCGTGACCGTACGCAGTCCCGGCTGGACGCCGAGGTACGGGTGGGCGCGGACGCCGGCACCGGCGAGACGGTGGTGCTGCGGCTGTACGGCGACGTCGGGCACCACGCCCAGTCGGTCGTCCTGCCGCTGCTGCTGCCGGACGCGCCGGTGGTGGTCTGGTGGCCGGTGAACGCGCCGCTGGACCCGGCGAAGGACCCGCTGGGCGCCCTCGGCCAGCGCCGGGTCACCGACACCTACGCCTCCGAGCAGCCGGTACGGGAACTCGCTGCCCGCGCCGACGCCTACACACCCGGGGACACGGACCTGTCGTGGACCCGGATCACGCCCTGGCGTTCCATGCTGGCGGCGGCTCTCGACCAGGTCACCTGCGAGGTCGAGGCCGTCGAGGTGGAGGGCGAGGAGTTCAACCCGAGCTGCGAGCTGCTGGCGATGTGGCTCGCGGACCGGCTGGACGTCCCGGTGAAGCGTTCCCTGTCGTCGGGCCCCGGCCTGACGGCGGTCCGCCTCAACACCGACTGCGGCCCGATCGTCCTGGACCGGGCGGACGGCTCGCTCGCCACTCTCTCCATCCAGGGCCAGCCGGACCGTGCGGTGGCGCTCAAGCGCCGTGACACGGCCGAGCTGATCGCGGAGGAGCTGCGGCGGCTGGACCCGGACGACACGTACGCGTCCGCGCTGCGGTTCGGGGTGGACCGGCTGAGCGCGTCGAACGGAGCCTCGAACGGCGCTCCGAACGGCAAGAGCACCGAGGAACCCGGCGGGGAGCCGCTCGCGGAGCAGTCCGCCGAAGGCGAGGGACCGTTGGCCAAAGGAGAACCGGCCGCGGCTCCCGAACCCGTCGAGACTGCTGCGAAAGCACCCGCGAAGGAAGCGGCGGCGCAGGCCCCGGTGACCCGGGCGGCGGCGAAGTGAGCACTCCACAGCTGGTCGTGCACCACGACAAGGAGCTGATGGCCCAGGCCGCCGCGGCCCGCCTGATCACGAAGATCGTGGACGCGCAGGCCTCGCGCGGCTCGGCCTCCGTGGTCCTCACGGGCGGTCGCAACGGCAACGGCCTGCTCGCCGCTCTGGCCGCCGCGCCCGCCCGGGACGCCGTCGACTGGGGCCGCCTGGACCTGTGGTGGGGCGACGAGCGGTTCCTGCCGGAGGGCGACCCGGAACGCAATGCCACGCAGGCCCGCAAGGCCCTGCTGGACTCCGTGCCTCTGGACCCGAAGCGCGTGCACGCCATGCCCGCGTCGGACGGACCGTACGGCGCCGACGCCGACGCGGCGGCCGCCGGCTACGCCGAGGAACTGGCGAGGGCGGCGGACCCGGAGACCCACGGTGCCGTTCCGGCCTTCGACGTCCTGATGCTGGGCGTGGGCCCGGACACCCATGTGGCGTCCCTGTTCCCCGAGCTGCCGGCCGTGCGGGAGACCGAGCGCACGGTGGTCGGCGTGCACGGCGCCCCGAAGCCCCCGCCGACCCGCGTGACCCTCACCCTCCCGGCCATCCGCGCCGCCCGCGAGGTCTGGCTCCTGGCCGCCGGCGAGGACAAGGCGAGGGCCGCGGCGATCGCCCTGTCCGGCGCGGGCGAGATCCAGGCCCCGGCGGCGGGAGCCCAGGGCCGCACCCGCACCCTGTGGCTCCTGGACACGGCGGCGGCCTCCCAGCTGCCGCGGTCGCTGTATCCGGCGGCTTCGGCCTAGGTTCGCGGCGCACCTCGACGCCGGGTTCCCGCACAGAGCGGGACCCGGCGTCCTCGTTCAGAAGGGCATGTCCTTCCACTGGTCCGGCTCATCCCGGACCAGTGTCAGCAGCGAGCGGAAGACGGACGGGTCGAACAGCACGGCGTTGCTCACGGCCGGGATGCGCACGTCGTTGACCACCGCGGTGGGCGTGCCCGGACCCTCGGGTTCCTCGGCACCCCCGGCGCGTTCGTACGCCTTCTCGGACTCCGTCACGAAGGCGCGGTACTTCATGGTCCGGACGGCGGAGTCGAAGGCGGGCGTACGCAACCCCTCGACCTGCCCGGCCAGTTCGAGCAGATAGGCGTCGGTGTAGCCGTCGACGGCCTCTTCGGGCTGGTGAGCGTAGAGCACCTCGTGGTACTCGGCGAACTTGTCCTCTTCCAACGCGGCTCGCAGCGCGTTGACCGCCTTCTTGGAGCCGGTGCCGCCGACCCGGTCGTCGAGGAAGGACGCCAGGGTGTACTCGGTCTTCGCCTCCCGCCGGATGGTGGCCTGCCGCAGTTCCGGACCGCCCCCGGTAGTCTCGAACTCCTCGCAGACCGGACAGCGCGGGTCTTCGTACAGGTGGACCGTGACGGCCGCGTCCGGGTCGCCCACCGTGATGGTCACCCCGTCCGCACCGAGTTCCTCCGGCACCTCGTGGAGATCCTCGTACGCGACCCCGGGTCCCGGCCCCGCCTCGGCACCGGCCTCTTGACCACAGCCCGCCAGCACCGCCCCCACCACGACGGTTGCCGTCATCACGGCCGCGAGCCGTCCCCCACGCATCATGCGCACCTCTTGCCTCCCCAGGTTCAGCGCGCCCCTAGGGCATGCACACGTAAAACACACAACCGTTCCGCCCGGCGTCCAAGAGGCGGGCGGGCAGCGTACCCGCTCGCCTCCGGTGCGGGTCCCGTGCGGGTCCCTACTCCCGGTCGCGCAGTTCCCGGTAGGTCGCGACCAGCGCCGTCGTGGACGCGTCCAGGCCCGGCACCTCGGCGCCCTCGGTGAGGGCGGGTTCGACGCGCTTGGCGAGGACCTTGCCGAGTTCGACGCCCCACTGGTCGAAGGAGTCGATGTTCCAGATGGCGCCCTGGACGAACACCTTGTGCTCGTAGAGGGCGATCAGCTGGCCCAGGACGGAGGGGGTGAGTTCCTTCGCCAGGATCGTCGTCGTGGGGTGGTTGCCCTGGAACGTGCGGTGGGGCACCTGGGCTTCGGGCACGCCCTCCGCCCGGACCTCGTCCGCGGTCTTTCCGAAGGCGAGCGCCTGTCCCTGCGCGAACAGGTTCGCCATCAGCAGGTCGTGCTGGGCGGCCAGTTCGTCGTCCAGCTCGGCCACCGGGCGGGCGAAGCCGATGAAGTCCGCCGGGATGAGCTTGGTGCCCTGGTGGATCAACTGGTAGTAGGCGTGCTGCCCGTTGGTGCCGGGTGTGCCCCACACCACCGGGCCGGTCTGCCAGTCCACGGGGTCGCCGTCCCGGTCCACCGACTTGCCGTTGGACTCCATGTCCAGCTGTTGCAGGTAGGCGGTGAACTTGGACAGGTAGTGGCTGTAGGGCAGCACCGCGTGCGACTGGGCGCCGAAGAAGTTGCCGTACCAGACGCCCAGCAGGCCCAGCAGCAGCGGGGCGTTGTGCTCGGCGGGCGCGTTGCGGAAGTGCTCGTCGACGATCCGGAAACCGTCGAGCATCTCCAGGAAGCGGTCCGGGCCGATGGCGATCATCAGGGACAGGCCGATCGCCGAGTCGTAGGAGTAGCGGCCGCCGACCCAGTCCCAGAACTCAAACATGTTCGCCGTGTCGATGCCGAAGTCCGCCACCTTCGCGGCGTTCGTCGACAGCGCCACGAAGTGCTTCGCCACCGCCTTGTCCTCGCCGAGCCCGCCGGGTCCGGCCAGCAGCCACGAACGCGCCGAGGTGGCGTTCGTGATCGTCTCGATCGTGGTGAAGGTCTTGGACGCGACGATGAACAGGGTCTCCGCCGGGTCCAGGTCGCGGACGGCCTCGTGCAGGTCGGCGCCGTCCACGTTCGACACGAACCGGACCGTCAGCGACCGGTCGGTGTACGCGCGCAGCGCCTCGTACGCCATCGCCGGGCCCAGGTCGGAGCCGCCGATACCGATGTTGACGACGTTGCGGATGCGCTTGCCGGTGTGGCCGGTCCACTCACCCGAGCGGACCCGCCGGGCGAAGTCGCCCATCCGGTCCAGCACGGCGTGCACCTGCGGGACCACGTTCTCCCCGTCGACCTCGACCACCGCGTTCGCGGGGGCGCGCAGCGCGGTGTGCAGCACCGCCCGGTCCTCGGTCGTGTTGATCCGCTCACCCCGGAACATGGCGTCCCGCAACCCGAACACGCCGGTCGCGGCGGCCAGTTCCTGGAGCAGCCGCAGCGTCTCGTCGGTCACCAGGTGCTTGGACCAGTCGACGTACAGGTCACCCACCCGCACCGTGTATCCGGTGCCGCGCCCCGGGTCGGCGGCGAACAGCTCGCGCAGGCGCACCTCCCCGAGTTCCTCGCGGTGCTTCGCCAGAGCGGTCCACTCCGGCGTCCGGTTGAGCCTGGTACGGCCGTCTGCGTTCATGTCGGGCTTCAGCCTTCTTTCCTACCTGTCCCTGTGCCCCACTGCCGGTTCCAACCTAGTGCCGTGGCAGGCGACGTTCGCCCCGTCACGACGCCCGACACGCCCTCTCGCCGCACCGGCCGAAAGCCCAAGTACATCCAGTACGAGGGCTTCCGGCCGGCACGCCGAGAGCACGCACCGGACGCCGCTCCTTGACGGGCAAACGTTGCCTGCCGCGGCACTAGTTGATCACCGCGGGGCATGAGCTGTCGTGGCGTCGTCGTCGGACGCACCCACACGCACGTCCGTCGTGAGCACGGGTATCAGCGCGATGACGGACAGGACGAAGAAACCGGCGGCGAGCAGGGCCGGGGTGTTCAGCCCCCAGGCGGTGGCCATCACACCGCCCAGCAGGGCCCCCAGGGGTGCTCCGGCGACCGCCAGGGTCCGGAAGGCGGCGCTGACCCGGCCCAGCATCTCGGCGGGGCCGCGCTCCTGCGTCAGCGTCCTGGTGTTGACGTTCCACACGCTGCCCATACACCCGAAGACGGCCATGGCGGCCACGAGCGCGACGGGGCTGCGGACCGTGCCCATGACCACCAGCGCACCGATCTGCGCCGTCCCCGCGTACAGCACCGCGCGCACCCGCCCGAGGCGGACGACCAAACGGCCGCTCACCACTCCCCCGGCCAGGCCGCCGACCGTGTACGCGGTCAGGGCCGCCGCGTACCCCGCCGTGCCGGCGTCCAGCCAGCCGGTCACCAGGAGCACCAGGCCGGCGATGAGAGCGCCGACGCCGACGTTGCACAGAGCCGTGGCGGCGCACAGTCCGCGCAGTGCCCGGTCGCGGCCCAGAGCGCGCAGCCCCTCGGCGATCTCGCGGCGCAGGGTGCTGCCCGCCGGTCTCGGCTTACGCTCGGGCACCGCGGTCCGCAGCGAGGCGACCAGGGCGGCGGCCACCAGGAACGTCACGGCGTCGGCCGCGAAGGGCGCGGCGGCGCCGGCCATCAGCAGCAGCGGTACCACCGGGGCGCCCAGCAGGCCGCCCGCGATCTGCTGGCCGGTCATCAGGCGCGCGTTCGCGCTGCCCAGCGCCTCGCGGTCGACCATGGCGGGCAACAGGGCGGTGGAGGCGTTGTCGAAGAGGGTCTGGAGGGTGGTCAGGGCGAAGGCCAGCGCGAACAGCAGGCCGATCGAGGCGTGCCCGAGGGCGACGGCCACCGCGAAGCAGGCGACCAGCAGCCCGCGGACCGCGTCCACCGTCCACATGGCGCGCCGCTGGTCCACCCGGTCGGCGACGGCCCCGCCGAGCAGGCCGAAGACGAGCCAGGGCAGATACCCGCAGGCGGTGACCGCAGCGACGAGCAGCGGCCGGTCGGTCAGTGTCGCGGCGAGCAGGGGCAGCGCGGAACTCCGCAGCGCGTCACCGAAGCTGGAGAGCACGGCGGCACTCCACAGGCGTCCGAATCCCCCGCGCCACGCGGGCACACGCCCGCCCGCCGTCTCGACCGCTGCCACCCGTCCCCCTCACGATGCGCCGATACACACACCGTAGAAGGCACCACTGACAATCGGTCCCCGGGCGGTCGACCGCCCGGTCCGGAACCTCTCCGGCCGGGCATCCGCGGATGCCCGGCCGGACCTCGACTCCTAGATCTCGCCTCGCAGTTTGGCGAGCGCCTCGGCGAGGATCGCCTCGCCGTCCGCGTCACTGCGCCGCTCCCGCACGTAGGCGAGGTGCGTCTTGTAGGGCTCGGTGCGCGGCGGGGCCGGGGGGTTGTCCCGGTCCTGCCCCGCCGGAAAGCCGCAGCGCGGGCAGTCCCAGGTGTCGGGAACCTGCGCGTCGCTGGCGAAGCTGGGCTGCGTCTCATGCCCGTTGGAGCACCAGAAGGAGATGCGCAGCCGGGGCGCGGACTCGCCCCGCTCGGCCTCGCCCATCGGCCCCGCCCCGACCCGGCTTCCTCGGATCGCGTTGCCACTTGCCACGGTCGTAACTCCCTGCGTGATGGTGCCGCGAAGCGAGTCGGCGTTTCGCTTCGCTGCGAGCGCCTCAGTCTACGTAAGGCCCAACGCGCGTCCAGTGATTGGAGTTACAACCCCCACACAAAGACGCAAGCCCCATGATAGGCCGCGCTCGTGTGCGCGTACCGGACATGGGGCCTTACGTGCGGAATGGGCGTGCTGCGGGTGCGACGCCGATCAGTTGTTCACCTTCATCAGCAGCCCGAGTACCACAATGCACGCGAACCACATCAGACCGACCACCACGGTGATGCGGTCCAGGTTGCGCTCGGCGACCGAGGAGCCTCCGACGGACGACTGCATGCCGCCACCGAACATGTCGGAGAGGCCGCCGCCCTTCCCCTTGTGCATCAGCACCAGCAGCATCATCAGCAGGCTGAAGACGATCAGGGCGATCGAGAACCCCATTACCACGGCTGGACCAACTTCCTCGGAACTGGATGGACGACGGGGGCACGGTGGCTGGCCACCATGCCCCCGCAAGAGTACGACGGATCGCCGCTACCGCACACTCACTGGTCGCGGAACCGCGCGATCTTGACGAACTCGTCGGCGTCCAGGGAAGCGCCGCCGACCAGGGCGCCGTCGATGTCGGCCTGCGCCATGATCTCGGCGACGTTGCCGGACTTCACGGAGCCGCCGTATTGGATGCGGACCCGGTCGGCCAGCTCCTGCGTGTACAGCTCGGCGACCTTGCCGCGGATCGCCGCGCAGACCTCCTGGGCGTCCTCGGCGCCGCAGACCTTGCCGGTGCCGATGGCCCACACGGGCTCGTAGGCGATCACGACGGTCTCGGCCTGCTCGGCCGGGAGGTCCTTGAGGCCGCCTTCGACCTGGGCGAGGGTGTGGGCGACGTGGTTGCCCGCCTCGCGGACGTCCAGCTCCTCGCCGACGCACAGGATCGGGGTCAGACCGTGCTTGTAGGCGGCCTTGACCTTGGCGTTCACCAGCTCGTCGGTCTCGTTGTGGTACTGGCGGCGCTCGGAGTGGCCGACGGCCACGTACGTGCACTTCAGCTTGGCCAGCATGGCACCGGAGATCTCGCCGGTGTAGGCGCCGCCGTCGTGCGCGGAGATGTCCTGGGCGCCGTACTTGATCTTGAGCTTGTCGCCGTCGACCAGGGTCTGCACGGAGCGCAGGTCGGTGAAGGGCGGCAGGACGGCGACCTCCACGGCGTCGTAGTCCTTGTCGGCCAGGGCGAAGGCGAGCTTCTGGACGTGGGCGATGGCCTCGAGGTGGTTGAGGTTCATCTTCCAGTTGCCCGCCATCAGCGGCGTGCGCGTACTCATCTGGGTCAGTCCTCCAGTGCGGCGAGACCGGGGAGCGTCTTGCCCTCGAGGTATTCGAGGGAGGCGCCGCCGCCGGTCGAGATGTGGCCGAATGCGTTCTCGTCGAAGCCCAGGATGCGGACGGCCGCGGCGGAGTCGCCACCGCCGACCACGGTGAAGCCCGGGGAGTCGAGGAGGGCCTGGGCGACCGCCTTGGTGCCCTCGGCGTAGTCGGGGTGTTCGAAGACGCCCATGGGGCCGTTCCAGAAGACGGTGGCGGCGTCGGCGAGCTTCGAGGCGTACAGCTTGCGGGTCTCCGGACCGATGTCCAGGCCCAGCTGGTCGGCGGGGATGGCGTCCGCGGCGACCGTGCGGGGGTCCGACGGCGCCTTGGTCTTCAGGTCCGGGAAGCCGGTGGAGGTCAGCACGTCGACGGGGAGGACCAGCTCGACGCCGTTCTTCTCCGCCCGCTCGATGTACTCCTGGACGACCGGGATCTGGTCCTCCTGGAGGAGGGAGGCGCCGACCTCGTACCCCTTGGCCCTAAGGAAGGTGAACACCATGCCGCCGCCGATGAGGAGGCGGTCCGCCTTGCCGAGCAGCTGGTCGATGACGGCGAGCTTGTCGGAGACCTTGGAGCCGCCGAGGGCGACGACGTAGGGCCGCTCGACGTCGTCGGTGAGCTTCTTCAGGACGGCGACCTCGGTGGCGATGAGGTGGCCGGCGGCGTGCGGCAGGCGGGCCGGGAGGTCGAAGACCGAGGCGTGCTTGCGATGCACCGCGCCGAAGCCGTCGCCCACGTACAGGTCGGCGAGCTCGGCCAGCCGGTCGGCGAAGGCGCCGCGCTCGGCGTCGTCCTTGGACGTCTCGCCGGCGTTGAAGCGCAGGTTCTCGATGACGGCGACCTGGCCGTCGGCGAGGTCCGCGACGGTGGCGCGGGCGGACTCGCCGACCGTGTCGGTCGCGAACGCCACGGAGGCGTCGAGGAGTTCACCGAGCCGCGCGGCGGCCGGGCCGAGCGAGAAGGCGGGGTCCGGGGTGCCCTTGGGACGGCCCAGGTGCGAGGCGACGACCACCCGGGCGCCCGCCTCGGCGAGGGCCTTGACGGTGGGCACGACGGCGCGGATACGGCCGTCGTCGGTGATCGTGGTGCCGTCCAGCGGCACGTTCAGGTCGGCGCGGACGAAGACCCGCTTGCCGCCCACGCCTTCGGCGAGAAGTTCGTCGATCGTCTTCATGGAGGGAACTCCTGGTGAGGACTCGTGATGCTCGTGATCGTAGGAGGGCTGATCTGTACGTGAGTCAGGGCTCGGACGGCGCGTCACCGCACCGCCCGAGCCCTGACCTCACATCGAGGTGCCTGCTCTGTCGATCAGAGCTGGTTGCCGACGAAGACCGTCAGGTCGACGAGGCGGTTGGAGTAGCCCCACTCGTTGTCGTACCAGCCGAGGATCTTCACCGAGTTGCCCTCCTGGACCATGGTCAGGGAGGAGTCGAAGGTGCAGGAGGCCGGGTCGCCGACGATGTCCGAGGAGACGATCGGGTCCTCGGTGTAGGTCAGGTAACCCTTGAGGTCGCCGTCGTCGGCGGCCTTCTTGAACGCGGCGTTGACCTCGTCCTTGGTGACCTCGCGCTGGAGCGTCACGACCAGGTCGGTGGCCGAGCCGGTCGGGACCGGGACGCGCATCGCGATGCCGTCCAGCTTGCCCTTGAGCTGCGGCAGGACCAGGGCGGTGGCCTTGGCGGCACCCGTGGTGGTCGGGATGATGTTCTCGGCGGCGGCGCGGGCGCGGCGCAGGTCCGAGTGCGGGAAGTCCAGGATCCGCTGGTCGTTCGTGTACGCGTGGACCGTCGTCATCAGGCCCTTGACGATGCCGAAGTTCTCGTCGAGCACCTTGGCCATCGGCGCTACACAGTTGGTGGTGCAGGAGGCGTTGGAGATGACGTGGTGGTTCGCCGGGTCGTACTTGTCCTGGTTGACGCCCATCACGATCGTGATGTCCTCCTCCTTGGCCGGAGCCGAGATGAGGACCTTCTTGGCGCCGCCGGTGATGTGCTTCTCGGCGTCGGCCTTCTTGGTGAAGATGCCGGTCGACTCGATCACGATGTCGACACCGAGGTCGCCCCACGGGATGTCGGCGGGGTTGCGCTCGGAGAGCACCTTGATCGTCTTGCCGTCGACGGTGATCGTGTCGGCGGTGTGCGACACCTCGGCCTTGAGGCGGCCCAGGATGGTGTCGTACTTCAGCAGGTGAGCGGTGGTCGCGGTGTCACCCAGGTCGTTGACAGCCACGATCTCGATGTCTGCACCCTGCTCCAGCAGCGCGCGGAAGTAGTTACGACCGATGCGGCCAAAGCCGTTGATGCCTACGCGGATCGTCACGAAACCGATCTCCTCGTTGGTACGCCGGGTTCGAATCCGGCGAGCTGTATGGGATGAGCTGTATGGGATGTCCCCGACCGCCTACGACCCTACCTCTCTGTGGCCCCCGTGGTGACATCGAGATGCCCCATACACGGCGAGGCGGCCCGTACCCGTCAGTAGGGGTACGGACCGCCCGGGCCCGAAGACCGGTCACCCGTTCTCGCTGTACCGAGTCACACCGGGTTGACCTGGTACGTCACTCGTCGAGCGCCGCGAGGGCCTTCCTCACCAGAGCCGTCCGGTCGGCGGCCGTGGCGACGTGCTCCAGACCGAAGCCGAGGAGCACGGTGTCGTCCGTGGTGACCGCACCGTAGGTCTGGAACAGCGCCCCGGTACGCGCCCAGTCCTTGAGGACGGCCGGGCTGCCCGGGGGCGGTCCGGCCACGCTCCAGGCGCCGAGCGAGGTCTCGAAGCCCTCGGTCTCGGTGGCGCTGCCGCCGACGACCAGGGAGGCGTCGTCCGCGAGCACGCCGTGCCCGCCGCTGCCCGGGTCGGTGACGTAGCTGATCGCGACCTCGACCGACTTGCCGGCGTACGCGCTCAGGTCGAAGTTCACCTGCTGCCAGCCGCTGGAGGCGCCGGTGAGGGCGTTCCACGCGCCGGTGGTGCCGGTCGCGGCGCAGCCGTCGGCGGCCACGGTCAGGTAGTGCGCGAGCTGCGGGTGCTCGCCCACGTAGTACCCGGCCGAGCACTCCGCCGGCACGGCGGTACTGGTCGCGCCGCCCGCCTCGGGAAGCGTGGTCCAGTCGTCGGCGCCGGTGGTGTACGCCTCGACGAGCACGTTGTCGTAGCCGGGCTCGGTGTCCCACAGCAGCTGGGTGCGCAGCGTGGGCCGGTCGGCGGCGCTCACCTCGGTGAGGTCCACGGTCCGGGTCAGCCGCTTGTAGGCGTCGTCGGTGTGCACGGCGGCCGCCATGGAGGAGCCCGCGTAGGGCCCGTACGGGTTGACGGTCCCGGCGAACTGGCCCGCGCCCGCGCTGGCGAACTGGGGGTACCTGTCGACGGGCAGTTCGTCGGAGGTCACGGCGTACGTGCCGGCCCGGTCCAGCGGGTTGCCGGCGGCGGGGCCGAGGGCGCCGGTGAGGCCGCCGAGTTCGCCGGAGCCGGTGAAGGCGGTGGCCCCGGGTGTCGACGTCCGCGAGTAGGCGCCCAGGTAGTACTGGCTGAAGTCGTTCGTCGGGGTGCCGTCGGCGAGGGCGACGCTGCCGCCCGCCAGCTCGCCCGCCTCCAGCAGCTTGCCGCCCTCGTTGAGGAAGGCGCGCAGCTGGAGCTGGGTGGCGATGCCGGGGACGCTCGCGCCCGTGTAGTGGGCGACGGTGTCGAAGTGGCTCAGCACGCCGAGCGCGTCCGGCGCGCCCTGGGTGGCGACGTCCCACACGAGCGCCTTGCGGCCGGCCGCCTTCAGTGTGTCGACGTAGGTCTGCGCCTGTGTGGCGGCCGCGCCCTCCTCGGCGACGACGAGAACGTCCGCGCGGGGCCGTTCGGCCACGGTGTAGGTGAAGTGCGCGCTGGAGACCTTCTTGCCGCTCCTGGTCTCACCGGTGAACCACACCTCGACCTTGTCGCCCGGGACGCCGTCCTGGACCTTGGCCCGGTACTCGTCGAAGTAGAGGTTGTCCTCACCGCCGTAGGTCTCGCCGCCCTTCCAGGGCCGCAGCGCCTGGTCCAGCGTGCGTCCGCCGTTGACGCGGTACTTGAGCTCCTTGTCGCGCACCGACTTCCGTACGACGACGGAGACCTCCTGGTCGGCGCCGCGTGAGTAGGACGTCGTGAACGGGGCCGGGGTGAAGTCGGCGGCGCTCAGGCCGACCGCCGAGGACGGCCGGTCGGGGTGGGAGGCGGACTCGGCGACGGAGAGCGCGAACGGGATGTTCTTCTCGAACTCCTGCTGGATCAGGTTCTCGTCGTCCGGGAAGTTGAACACCGACTGGCAGTCGGCCGCGTTCCACCGGTCGTCCGGGTAGAGGTCAGAGATCGTCTGGCAGGTCGACATCTCGGGGGTGAACATCGCCGTGCCGTTGACGTTGGCCGCGTGACCGTCGGCCTCGCCGTTGGTGGTGTACAGCTCCGAGGAGACCTGCGGGTGGTAGCCCGGGATCGCGGAGTTCTCGGGGGTGCCGGCCAGTGCCTCGTAGAGGACGTCGTCCGGCGTGTCGGTGGCCACCTGCCAGCCGACCCCGTAGAGGAGGAGTTCGGCGGCGGAGTGGTAGTTGATGCCGTACGTGAACCCGATCCGCTTCTCGAAGGCGTCCAGCGCCTTGGTCTCGGGCTCGGAGCCGGGGGCGGTGCCGCGGTAGGTCTGGCTGGTGGGGTTGGGGGACGAACCCTCGTCGTCGTAGCCCCACTTGTAGGGGAAGTTGCGGTTGAGGTCGACGCCGTCGCCGGTGGTGATGGCCCCGTCGCCGTTGTTGTCGCGCAGGTTCTTGCGCCACAGGCGGTTGTCGGAGTCCTGGAAGGTGTAGTCGTAGCCGTCGGGGTTGGCCGAGAGCACGAACCACAGCTCGGTCGAGTCGACGAGCTTCTTGATCTTCTTGTCCGTCTTGTAGTTGTCCAGGTAGTGGTGCATCAGCCGGCGGGTCATCTCCGGCGTGATCCACTCGCGCGCGTGCTGGTTGGACAGGTACAGCACGGACGGCTTGGAGCCGTCCTTGGACTTCTTGGCGCCCTTGGTCATCTTCAGGGCGAGGATGTCCTGGCCGTTGACCGTCTTGCCGATGGAGACGACCTTGGTGAGGCCGGGGTTCTCCTGACCGGTCCTGACGATCTCCTCCTTCAGCCCGCCGCTTCCGCTGTACGGGCGGAACACGCCCTCGGCGGCGTCCTCGACGCGCGCCTCCGCCCTGGCGGACAGCGTGTGCTCGGTGAGGTCGACGCCCTGGTCCTCCAGTGCGTCGGCCTGCTGGTCGGTGAGGTACACCTCGACGGTGGCCTCGCCCTTCTCGGGCACCTGTTCACTGAGTTCGTGTCCGTCCTGGCCGGCCGCCAGCAGCAGGGGTACCTGCTGCTGGGTGACCTCGGCACGGAAGACCTTGACCTCGTTCGGATCGGACGAGCCGGTGCTTTCCGCGGCCTGTGCGAGGGGTGCGATGCCCGCACCGCCCAGCAGGAGCGCACCAACAGCGAGGATCGGTCTCGCTCTTCGTCTCATGAACCCCCCTAGCGTGGGTTCTCCACAGTGGAGAACCATGCCAGGCTCATGTCAATCCATGATCCAGTCAAGGACGCCGCGCGCATGGGCGAACGCCGGCGCCGACGACCCAAGTGGGCGGTGGCACCGGCGTGTTGCGAGATCTCGGTCAGCCCACGAGATTGTCGGCGAACTCCTCGCTGAGGTTGGCGTCCGTGCCCGGGATGCCCAGGTCGGAGGCGCGCTTGTCGGCCATCGCCAGCAGGCGGCGGATACGCCCGGCCACGGCGTCCTTGGTCAGCGGCGGGTCGGCGAGCGCGCCCAGCTCCTCCAGGGAGGCCTGCTTGTGGTCCATGCGCAGCCGCCCGGCGGCGGCGAGGTGCTCGGGGACGTCGTCCCCGAGGATCTCCAGGGCGCGCTGGACCCGGGCACCGGCGGCGACGGCCGCGCGCGCGGAGCGGCGCAGGTTGGCGTCGTCGAAGTTGGCGAGCCGGTTCGCCGTGGCCCGCACCTCGCGGCGCATGCGGCGCTCCTCCCAGGCCAGCACCGACTCGTGGGCGCCGAGCCGGGTGAGCAGCGCGCCGATCGCGTCACCGTCACGGACGACGACCCGGTCCACGCCGCGCACCTCTCGGGCCTTCGCCGCGATCGACAGCCGGCGGGCGGCGCCGACCAGCGCGAGCGCGGCCTCCGGACCCGGGCAGGTCACCTCCAGGGAGGAGGAGCGGCCCGGCTCGGTGAGCGAGCCGTGCGCGAGGAAGGCGCCTCTCCAGGCGGCCTCCGCGTCGCAGGTGGCCCCCGAGACCACCTGCGGGGGGAGCCCCCGGATCGGGCGGCCCCGGCCGTCGACCAGGCCGGTCTGCCGGGCCAGCTGGTCACCGCCGGCGACGACCCGGACGACGTAGCGCGAGCCGCGGCGCAGTCCGCCGGGCGCCATCACGATCAGTTCGGAACTGTGGCCGAAGATCTCCAGGATGTCCCGCTTGAGGCGGCGGGCCGCCATCGCGGTGTCCAGCTCCGCCTCGATCACGATGCGCCCGCTCACCAGGTGGAGGCCGCCGGCGAACCGCAGAATGGCGGAGACCTCCGCCTTCCTGCAGCAGGTACGGGTGACGGGGAGCCGGGAGATCTCGTCCTTCACCGCTGCCGTCATCGCCATGGGCCGATCCTTCCATGCATCCGAAAAATACGGTCGTACGCGGCGGCCAACAGCTCCGGGTCATGCCGCGGAGTTCCGTCCCTCCGGGCGACCGGGGCCAGCTCGACCGCGGCGCCGAGCCGCTTGGCGGCCTCGGTGAGCACATCACGGTCGGGCACGGCGGCCTCGTCGGCCAGCACCACGTCCAGGGCGAGTTTAGGGGCGTGTCGTCCCAAAACCTCCAAATGACGCTGCGGGGAGAAGCCCTCTGTTTCTCCCGGCTGCGGAGCGAGGTTCAGGGAGAGTACCCGGCGCGCCTTCGTCTGCGTCAGCGCGTCCAGCAGTTCGGGCACGAGCAGGTGCGGGATGACCGAGGAGAACCAGGAGCCCGGGCCGAGCACCACCCAGTCCGCGTCGAGGACCGCCTCCACCGCCTCCGGCACCGCGGGCGGGTCGTGCGGCACGACGTGCACGGACTGCACCTCGCCGGGGGTGAGGGCGACGGTCGCCTGTCCGCGCACGGTGTCGACGTCCTCGGGCCGGTCCGGGTCGTGGCCCCGGACCAGGGCCTGGAGTTCCAGGGGGACGGCGGACATGGGCAGCACGCGCCCGTGCGCGCCCAGCAGCCTGCCCACCAGGTCGAGGGCCTGGACGTGGTCGCCCAGTTGTTCCCACAGGGCGACGATCAGCAGGTTGCCGACCGCGTGTTCGTGCAGGTCACCCTTGGACTGGAAGCGGTGCTGGATCACTCGCGCCCAGGTCTGCCCCCAGTCGTCGTCGCCACACAGCGCGGCCAGCGCCTTGCGCAGGTCACCGGGCGGCAGCACCCCCAGTTCGTCACGCAGGCGCCCGCTGGAGCCGCCGTCGTCGGCCACGGTGACGACGGCGGTGAGGTCACCGGTGATCCGGCGCAGGCCGGCGAGCGAGGCGGACAGGCCCATCCCCCCACCGAGGGCGACCACCTTGGGCTGGGCGCCCCGGCGGCGCGGCTTGGCACCGCGGGCCTCGACGGGCTTGCTCGCCCGTCCCTCGGGGACGACCCGGCGCAGCCTGCTCAGCCGCGGAGAACGTCCCGTCATTCCCGTCCCATGTCCCGGTGGACGACCACCGTCTCCACGCCCTCGGCCGCGAGGCGCGCGGCGAGCTTCTCCGACGTGGCCACCGAGCGGTGCTTGCCGCCCGTGCAGCCGATGGCGATCGTCACGTACCGCTTGCCCTCCCGCCGGTAGCCGGCGGCGATGAGCCGCAGCAGCTCGGCGTACCGGTCCAGGAACTCCTTGGCGCCGGGCTGGTTGAAGATGTACGCGGACACCTCCTCGTTGAGGCCGGTGAAGGGGCGCAGCTCCGGGACCCAGTGCGGGTTGGGCAGGAACCGCATGTCGGCGACCAGGTCGGCGTCGACGGGGAGGCCGTACTTGAAGCCGAAGGACATCACGGTGGCCCGCAGCTCGGGCTCCTCCTCGCCGGCGAACTGGGCGTCCATCTTGGCGCGCAGCTCGTGCACGTTGAGGCTGGAGGTGTCGATCACCAGGTCGGCGTCGCCGCGCAGCTCACGCAGCAGTTCCCGCTCCGCCGCGATGCCGTCGACGATCCGTCCGTCACCCTGGAGGGGGTGCGGGCGGCGCACCGACTCGAAGCGGCGCACGAGGGCCTCGTCGGAGGACTCCAGGAAGACGACCCGCCGGGTGACCTGCTTGCTGTCGAGGTCGGCGAGGGACTCCCGGAGGTTGTCGAAGAACCGGCGGCCACGGACGTCGACGACGACCGCGATGCGCGCCACGTTGCCCTGGGAGCGGGCGCCGAGCTCCACCATGGTGGGGATCAGCGCGGGCGGAAGGTTGTCGACGACGAACCAGCCGAGGTCCTCCAGGCACTTCGCGGCCGTCGAGCGGCCGGCCCCGGACATGCCGGAGATGATCACAAGCTCGGGGATGGCCGCTTCGGGGGCCCCGGCTGTTTCGCTGCCCGTACTCACTTGTGCTCCGTCTTCCTGGCGGGTCGGTTCCCGTGCGGGATCCTCGCCGGTGTCCTGGTGCGTGTGATCTCGATCCGCTGTGGGCTGTGCTTCGTGCTCGGTCATGTCTCCTGCCCCCGTCGTTCGTCCGGGGCGCCCGCGGACACGGACTCCCCCGGGGCATCCGCCGTCGTCTCGGGTGCCCCGTTCTCATCGTCTTCCATGATCTCGCCGGTCGCCGTGTTGACGGCGGGTGCGGCCGGGGTCGCCCGGGCGAGGGCGGCGGCGACGGTCTCGGCCGTCTTGCGGCCTATGCCGGGCACCTCGCAGATCTGGTCGATCGTCGCGGACCGCAGCTTCTTCACCGAGCCGAAATGCTTGATCAGCGCCTGCTTGCGGGTCTCGCCGAGGCCCGGCACGTCGTCCAGCGGGCTGGACCGGAAGCGCTTGGCGCGCTTGGCGCGCTGGTAGCTGATCGCGAAGCGGTGCGCCTCGTCGCGGACGCGCTGGAGGAGGTAGAGGCCCTCGCTGGTGCGGGGCAGGACCACGGGGTCGTCCTCGCCGGGCAGCCAGACCTCCTCCAGGCGCTTGGCCAGGCCGCACACGGCGATGTCGTCGATGCCGAGTTCGTCGAGGGCCCTCTTGGCTGCGGCCACCTGGGGCCGGCCACCGTCGACGACGACGAGCTGGGGCGGGTAGGCGAACCGCTTGGGACGGCCGTCCTCCTCGGTGAGACCGTTGCCGATGCCGTCGAGGCCGGCGTCGGCATCAGCATCGGCGTTCGCACCGTTCTGGCCGTTCTGGCCGTTCTGGCCGTTCTGGCCGTTCTGGCCGTTCTGGCCGTTCTGGCCGTTCACACCATTCTGGCCGTTCTGGCCGGCGGTCCACTCCCCCGTGCGCTCCTTCTCGGCCAGGTAGCGCCTGAAGCGGCGGGTGATCACCTCGTGCATGGAGCGGACGTCGTCCTGGCCCTCGAAGCCCTTGATCTCGAAGCGGCGGTACTCGCTCTTGCGCTGGAGGCCGTCCTCGAAGACGACCATGGAGGCCACGACGTCGTCGCCCTGGAGGTGCGAGATGTCGTAGCACTCGATCCGCAGCGGCGCACTGTCCAGGACGAGGGCGTCGGCGATCTCCTCCAGCGCCCGTGAGCGTGTGGTCAGGTCGGAGGCACGCTTGGTCTTGTGCAGCACGAGCGAATGCTGGGCATTGCGCTCCACGGTCTCCATGAGGGCCTTCTTGTCACCGCGCTGCGGGATGCGCAGCGACACGTTCGACCCCCGCCGCCCGGTGAGCCACTCCTGAACCGGCTCCACCGGGTCGGGCAGCGCCGGGACGAGGACCTCCTTGGGCACCGCGTCACCCTTCTCCTCGCCGTAGAGCTGCTGCAGAGCGTGCTCGACGAGGGCGCCGGTGGTGATCTCCTCGACCTTGTCGGTGACCCAGCCGCGCTGACCGCGCACCCGGCCGCCGCGGACGTGGAAGATCTGCACGGCCGCTTCCAGCTCGTCCTCGGCGACCGCGATCAGGTCGGCGTCGGTCGCGTCGGCGAGCACGACCGCGCTCTTCTCCATCGCCTTCTTCAGTGCCTCGATGTCGTCGCGCAGGCGAGCCGCCCGCTCGTACTCCATCTCCTCTGCCGCCGTCATCATCTGCTTCTCCAGGCGGCGCAGATAGGTGCCCGTGCGCCCGGCCATGAAGTCGCAGAAGTCCTCGGCTAGTTCGCGGTGCTCCTCAGCGGAGACACGGTCGACGCAGGGCGCCGAGCACTTGCCGATGTAGCCGAGCAGACAGGGGCGGCCGGTGCGGGTGGCGTTCTTGAACACACCGGCCGAGCAGGTGCGGACCGGGAAGACGCGCAGGAGGAGGTCCACGGTGTCGCGGATCGCCCAGGCGTGCCCGTACGGACCGAAGTACCGGACGCCCTTCTTCTTGTGACCGCGCATCACCTGCACGCGCGGGAACTCCTCGTTCATCGTCACCGCGAGGTACGGGTAGCTCTTGTCATCGCGGTACTTGACGTTGAACCGGGGGTCGTACTCCTTGATCCAGGAGTACTCCAGCTGTAGCGCCTCCACCTCCGTGGACACCACCGTCCACTCCACGGACGCCGCCGTGGTGACCATGGTGCGGGTGCGGGGGTGCAGGCCCGCCAGGTCCTGGAAGTAGTTCGCCAGGCGCTGGCGCAGGCTCTTCGCCTTCCCGACGTAGATCACCCGGCGGTGCTCGTCACGGAACCTGTAGACCCCGGGGGAGTCCGGGATCTGTCCCGGCCGGGGGCGGTAGCTGGAGGGATCGGCCATGTCTCACACCCTACTGGCGAGGGCTGACAGCGCGGCGAGCCTGTGGACGACGCCGGCCGCCCGGATCCCGCATCCCGCATCCGAGAACCGGATCCATCGCGGCTGGCGGGCTGGCGGGCTCGTTGGCTCGGCTTCCCGCGGAGGGGCCGGGGGCGAGCGGCCCTCCGCCATGGGCGAGGACCTCACGCTCGCGGGCACCGGGGCGGGACAGCGGGTCGTCGTGCCGCTCGCCGCGAACGGTTTCCGCAGCAGGGACAGGCCGACGCGGCATGGACATCGCACGAGAGCAGGCGGGGACATGACGTCTTCGCCGACGAGGACGTCCCGCTCTGGGAGGCCTTGCCGACGGTGGGAGCGGCCCGCCACCAGGAGGCGGGGGTAGGCCAGTGACGTGACCGGTCAGTTCCTCAGGAGCCGGGCCGGGGCACAGCCGGCGGCGATCCCGTCGGGACCCTGGACCGGATCGGCGGAAGCGGCTCGTTCTCATGACTCCGCGCCCTGTGCCTGGTCGTGAGGCTCGCCCTGGCGACTTGAGGCCGGGCGCGAGGGCGGCGCGAGTGGCCGCGGATAGAAAAGGACTCGCCGCTCCGGACGGGACGGCGGTCATCGGCCGAAGGGCTGCGAGACATGCGGCGGACACGGATCGAGAAGCGACGGCGGTCGGCCCGTGCCGACCGGACCACGGACGAGACGTACACGCTGCACGACCTGCTCGACCCGCGCGACCCCGACATCGTGCGCGCCAAGCGCGTATCGCGGGAACAAGGCGGTGGACACCCCCGCCTCTGAGCCGGACGGGGCTGTGTCTCCGTCCGAACCCGACCGCCCGAGGTGTACGCGACATCACCGCGTCCAGGCTCCCCCTCCTGGACCTTTCCCCCCGCGTACGCCTCGGGCGGTCACGTCTGTGCCCTGGGCCCGCGTACGGGCGGCCGTACGGCCATGCGGGCAAGGTCGTGGCCCGGGCCCCGGCGTACGGGCGGCCAGTGTCGTGTCCCGGGTCCGCGCACGAGCGGGCAGCCGGGCGGCCGGGCGGCCAGTGTCATGGCTCGGGCCCGCGTACGGGCGGCCGTACGGTCAAGGTCGTGGCTCGGGCCCACGCAGGTCGACGGGGACGGGAGCGCGGCTGCCACGGCGCGCAGGGCGGAGTCGGGGTCGTCCTCGCGGAGGACCGCCGGGCGATGCCGCGCGCCTGGAGGAGGCGTCGAAGTCATCGCCGGCAGTCCCGCGCGCGGGTTCCCGCACACGTCGGCGCTGCCCGCGCGGGCGCGATCAGGGGAGTACCGGCCCTTGAGCGGTGAGCGCCGACTCGGTCAGGAGTCGGCCACCGTTGGGCATGAGGTGTTGTCGGGACCTGGTCAACACGCTTCAATGCGGGGGAACTCGGGGCCCTGAACGACGGCGTACGGATGTGAAGACCCCCGACGCCGGCACGGTGGCCCCGGCTCCTCTTCGCACACGGTCCGACCAACCGTGGTGACCATTCACAGAAAGGGCCCCTGCATGCCGCACGCCACACAGCACGCGGACGTCGCCGGCGTCGCCACCGCGGACCTGGACTCGGCTCTGCGTGGCGGCCCCTTCCACGTCGCCCTGCGTGCCGCGATCGCCGCCCGCGGACTGCCGTTGCAGCGCGTGCAGCACCATCTGTCACGCCACGGGGTCAATATCGGTGTGACGAGCCTGAGTTACTGGCAGCAGGGTGCCCGGCGTCCCCAGCGCCCGGAGTCGCTGCGGGCCGTGCGGGCGCTGGAGGAGATCCTCCAACTGCCGGAGGAGTCGCTGATCCGGCTGCTCGCGCGGGCCGACGAGGATCCCGCGGCGCGGCGGCCCGCGGCCCGCTCCTACCGCTCCCTGGTGGCCGCCTCGGAGATCCTGGACCAGTTGCTGGCCGAACTGGGCTCACCGCTCGACGGCGGACTGCACACCCTCGGGCACCACGAACGGGTACGGATCGGTGCCCGCCGAGAGCTGGCGGGACGCGAGTCGCACCACATCGTGCGCGCCCACCGGGACGGCGTCGACCGCTTCGTGGCCGTCCACCACGGTGACCCGGGGTGCGCACCGGAGCGGATGACCGTGCGGGCACTGGAGAACTGCCGTACCGGGCAGATCCGTTCGCACGACGGCACCGGGGTGCTGGTGGCCGAGCTGCTCTTCGACACGCGGCTGCGGGCCGGTGACACCTTCCTCTTCCGGTACACCGTCGAGGACGGCACAGCGGGCGTGTCGCGGGAGTGCGTCCGCGGGTTCGGGCCCGCGGGCGGCCAGTACGCGCTCCAGGTGCGGTTCGACGAGGAGGCGCTGCCCGTGCGCTGCCACCGGTTCACCCAGCATTCGGCGGCGGCGCCCCGCAGCAGCCGCCAGGAGCTGGCCCTCACCGGACGCCACCACTCGGTGCACCTCGTCGAACCGCGGGTGCGGTCGGGGATCGTGGGGATCGCCTGGGACTGGGAGTGACCGTACCCGGCGGGCCACGAGCCGACAGGCCACGAGCCGGCGCGGCCGGCGGTGGCAGCGGTCAGAGGGTCGGTTGCGGTCGCGGTGGTGGCTGCGGTGGTCGCTGCGGTGGTGGTGCCGTCCGACGCCTCCTTCGATGACGCTTTCGACGTACGTAAGCGTTTGCGCAAGCGTTTACGTCTGCCACTGGATGAGATATGTTCCCGGTGCCCATCCCGGGAAGGGGACTCCATGCCGACCATGGCCGACGTCGCACGCAGCGCCGGGGTGTCCGTGGCGACCGTCTCGCACGTACTCAACGACACCCGGCCGGTGCTGCCACGCACCCGCCAGGCCGTGCTGGACGCCATCGACGAGCTGGGCTACACGCCCAACACGCTCGCCCGCTCCCTGGTGACCTCCCGCACCCGGTCCATCGGCCTCGCGGTGTCGGCGATCAGCAACCCGTACTTCACGGAGATCCTCCAAGGCGTCGAGGCCGCCGCCCTGGAGCACGGATACAGCCTCCTCATCGCCGATCCGCACGACGACCCCGCGCACGAACGCAAGGTCGTCCAGCTCCTGCACGAGCGGCGGGTGGACGGCATGATCGTCGCGCCTTCCGCGGATCCGCGCGACCTCGTCTCCTACCTGCGGCGGCACGCCGTACCGACCGTGTTCCTCGACCGGGTGGTCGACTCCCCGGCGGACAGTGCGCCGCACTTCGACCAGGTCTGCGCCGACAGCGCCGAACCGACGGCGGAGCTGGTCACCCATCTCGCCGATCTCGGCCACCGGCGGATCGCCCTGGTCGCGGGCCGGCCCGGGCTGAGCACCACCGCTGAACGGATCACGGGTTACCGGCACGGCCTCGCCGCGGCCGGGTTTCCCTACGACCAACGCCTGGTGGCGCACGGCGACTCCGAGTCGGCCGGCGGGCAACGCGCCACGGCCGCCCTGCTGTCCCTGGCCGCGCCGCCCACCGCGCTCGTCACCGCCAACAACGCGATGACCCTGGGCGCCCTGCGCGCGCTGCGCGAACGGAACCTGTCCGTGCCCGAGGACATCGCGCTGTGCTGCTTCGACGACTTCGACTGGGCCGACCTGTTCACACCCCGGCTCACCGCGATCGCCCAGCCGAGCAAGGAGATCGGCGCCCAGGCGGTCCAGGTCCTCCTGGACCGCCTCGCCGCCCCGGACCGGCCCACCACCACCGTGCGGCTGACCTGTACCTTCGTCCACCGCACCTCCTGCGGATGCCCAGCCGAGCCGGAGGGGTCCGCGCAGTCCCGGTGATCTCGGCAGCCCAGGCCGCACCAAGGCCCCAGAAATCCTTGAAGTCCCCGTAGCTCTCGCGATCTCTCAGTGCGAGGAAGGAAGCGTCTCGTGATCGTCGTCGCCGGTGAGGCCCTGATCGATCTGGTACCGCAGGGCACGGGCGCCCTCGCGGGTCTGCTGCCGGCACGCGGCGGCGGCCCCTACAACACGGCTGTGGCCCTCGGCCGGCTCGGCTCCCCCACAGCCTTCTGTTCCCGCGTCTCCCGTGACGCCTTCGGTGAGACCCTGCTCGACGGGCTACGAGGAGCGGGGGTGGACGTCTCCGGCGTACAACGCGGTACCGAGCCGACCACTCTTGCCGTCGCCACCATCGACCCACACGGCTCGGCCGCCTACTCCTTCTATGTGGACGGCACCGCCGACCGGCTGTTCACAGCCCCCGGAGGGCTGCCCGAGGGGACGCGGGCGGTGTCCTTCGGCACCTGTTCCCTCGTCCTGGAGCCGGGGGCGACCGCCTACGAGGAGCTGATGCGGACCGCGTCAGCGCAGGGCGTGTTCACCACGCTCGACCCGAACATCCGGGCCGGCCTGATCCCGGACGCGGACGCCTACCGGGCCCGGTTCAAGAGCTGGCTGCCGTCGGTGTCGCTGCTCAAGCTCTCCGAGGAGGACGCCCTGTGGCTGGGCGGCACTCCGCGCGAGTGGCTGGCCGCCGGTCCCGCGGCGGTCGTGATCACCCAGGGCGGCGACGGGCTGGCCGTCTTCACCCGGGACGGCTCGGTGCACTCCGTACCGGGCGAGAAGGTCGACGTGGTGGACACGATCGGCGCGGGCGACACCGTGAACGCGGCCCTGTTGCACGGCCTGTCGGCGCGGGGCGCCCTGTCCTGCGATGCGCTCGCCTCCCTGGGCGCCGACGGCTGGATGCGACTGCTGCGCTTCGCGGCCCGCGCTGCGGCGATCACCTGCTCCCGAGCGGGGGCGGAACCGCCGTACGCCCACGAACTGGACGGCTGACAGTCTGCGGCTGAACCTGGGTGACCGCGGAGATCGGCCCTGCCTCCATCGACACCGGCGCCGCCGACCCGGGACGCGCACACCGGCGCGGCCGATCTGCCGGACGTGGAGAAGCGTCCGACGATGGCGTTCCGCTCGACGCGCGTGTCCGGGGAGGGCGAGGACTGGACGTCGGAGGGGGACCTGACCATCGGGGACGTGACCCGCCCGGTCACGCTCGCCGTCGAGTTCGGCGGGGTGGTGGACTCCCCCGCGGATCAGAGGAGGCACGCCGGATTCGAGGCGACGGGTGAGATCCGGCGCGGCGACTTCGGACTGGACTTCGGTGCCGGGTTCCTCGGTGGTGTTGTCAAGATTCAGCTGGACATGCGGTTCGTCGAACCGCAGGGCCAGGGTGGCTGATGGTTGAACGGGCGGCGCCCCGCCGGGAGTTCCCGCGGGGCGCCGCTTTTTCTGGACTTGTCCGGGCGTGCCGCCCGTGCGGCTCAGGCCTTGCCGGTCGCCCGGGTCGCCTTCTTCGCCGGTGCCGACTTCTTCGCGGTCCCGGCCGCCTTCTTGGCGGACGCACTGCCGGCAGCCACCGCATCGGTCGTCGCCGTCTTGGCCGTCGCCGTCTTCGGCGCCGTCGACCGGGCCGCGACCGTCTTCTTGGCCGCCGCCCTGCGCGGAGCCTTCACCGGGGCCGCGTCGCTGATCCGGTCGGCGTCGAGGATCTCCCGCAGGAACTTGCCGGTGTGGCTGGCGGGGACCCCGGCGACCTGCTCCGGTGTGCCCTCGGCGACCACGAGACCGCCACCCGCGCCGCCCTCGGGGCCCATGTCGACGACCCAGTCGGCGGTCTTGATCACGTCGAGGTTGTGCTCGATGACGATGACCGTGTTGCCCTTGTCGACCAAGCCGGACAGGACGGTCAGCAGCTTGCTGATGTCCTCGAAGTGCAGACCGGTGGTCGGCTCGTCCAGCACGTAGACCGTGCGGCCGGTGGACCGCTTCTGGAGCTCGCTGGCGAGCTTCACCCGCTGGGCCTCACCGCCGGACAGGGTGGTCGCGGACTGGCCGAGTCGGACATAGCCGAGGCCGACGTCGTTCAGCGTCCTGAGGTGCCGCGAGATCGCCGGGACGGCCTCGAAGAAGTGCATGGCCTCCTCGATCGGCATGTTCAGGATCTCGGCGATGGACTTGCCCTTGTAGTGGACCTCCAGGGTCTCCCGGTTGTACCGGGCGCCGTGGCAGACCTCGCACGGGACGTACACGTCCGGGAGGAAGTTCATCTCGATCTTGATGGTGCCGTCGCCCGCGCAGTTCTCGCAGCGGCCGCCCTTGACGTTGAAGGAGAAGCGGCCCGGCATGTAGCCGCGGACCTTCGCCTCGGTCGTCTCGGCGAACAGCTTGCGGACGTGGTCGAAGACACCGGTGTACGTCGCCGGGTTGGACCGGGGCGTACGGCCGATGGGCGACTGGTCGACGTGGACGACCTTGTCGACGAGGTCGTCGCCGTCCACGCGCGTGTGCCGCCCGGGAACGCTCCGGGCGCCGTTGAGCTCACGGGCCAGGTGCGTGTACAGGATGTCGTTGACCAGCGTCGACTTGCCGGAGCCGGACACGCCGGTGACCGCGGTGAACACGCCCAGCGGGAAGGACACGTCGATGTCCTGGAGGTTGTTCTCGCGGGCGCCGTGCACGGTGAGCTGCCGGGACGGGTCCAGGGGGCGCCGCACCTCGGGCAGCGGGATGGCCTTCTTGCCCGACAGGTACTGACCGGTCTGCGACTCGGGGTTGGCCAGCAGGCCCTTCAGGGAGCCGCTGTGCACGACCTTGCCGCCGTGCTCTCCGGCACCGGGGCCGATGTCGACGACCCAGTCGGCGACCTTGATGGTGTCCTCGTCGTGCTCCACGACGATCAGCGTGTTGCCCATGTCACGCAGCCGGACCAGGGTCTCGATGAGCCGGTGGTTGTCCCGCTGGTGCAGGCCGATGGACGGCTCGTCGAGCACGTAGAGGACACCGACGAGGCCGGAGCCGATCTGGGTGGCCAGGCGGATGCGCTGGGCCTCACCGCCGGAGAGGGTGCCGGCCGCGCGGTTCAGCGAGAGGTAGTCCAGGCCGACGTCGACCAGGAACCGCAGCCGCTCGTTGACCTCCTTCAGGACGCGCTCGGCGATCTTCTTGTCCCGGGCGCTCAGCTTCAGCTCGCCCAGGAACTCCGCGCAGTCGCTGATGGACATCGCCGAGACCTCGGCGATGGACCTGCCCATGACCGTGACCGCGAGGACCAGCGGCTTCAGGCGCGTGCCCTCACAGGTGGGGCAGGGCACCTCGCGCATGTAGCCCTCGAAGCGCTCGCGGCTGGCGTCGCTCTCGGACTCGCTGTGCCGGCGCTTGATGAAGGGGACGGCGCCTTCGAAGGGCGTCGTGTAGACCCGCTCGCGGCCGTACCGGTTGCGGTAGCGGACCTCGATCTGGGTCTTGTGGCCGTGCAGCAGGGCCTTCTTGGCGCGCTGCGGCAGCCCCGCGAAGGGGATGTCCGTGCGGAACCCCAGGGCGTCGGCCAGGGCGCCGATCAGGCGGCTGAAGTAGTCCTTGGTGTGCCCGTGCGACCAGGGGTGGATGGCGCCCTCGTCGAGCGACTTGTCCTCGTCCGGGACGATCAGCTCGGGGTCGACCTCCATGCGCGTGCCGATGCCGGTGCAGTCGGGGCAGGCGCCGAAGGGCGAGTTGAAGGAGAAGGAGCGGGGCTCCAGCTCCTCGAAGGACAGGTCGTCGTACGGGCAGTACAGGTGCTCCGAGAACATGCGCTCGCGCTCGGGGTCGTCCTCCGCGAGGTCGACGAAGTCGAGCACGACCATGCCGCCGGAGAGGCCGAGGGCCGTCTCCACCGAGTCGGTGAGGCGGCGCTTGGCGGAGTCCTTCACCGTGAGGCGGTCGATGACCACCTCGATGGTGTGCTTCTCCTGCTTCTTCAGGGTGGGCGGGCTGGAGAGCTGAACGGTCTCGCCGTCCACCCGCGCGCGGCTGTACCCCTTGGTCTGGAGATCGGCGAAGAGATCGACGAACTCGCCCTTGCGCTCACGCACGAGCGGGGACAGCACCTGGAAGCGGCTGCCCTCCGGCAGCTCCAGGACCCGGTCCACGATGGCCTGCGGCGACTGGCGCGAGATCGGACGGCCGCACTCGGGACAGTGCGGCTTGCCGATGCGGGCGAAGAGCAGGCGCAGGTAGTCGTAGACCTCGGTGATGGTGCCGACCGTCGAGCGCGGGTTGCGCGAGGTCGACTTCTGGTCGATGGAGACCGCGGGCGACAGACCCTCGATGAAGTCGACGTCCGGCTTGTCCATCTGGCCGAGGAACTGACGGGCGTACGAGGAGAGCGACTCCACGTAGCGCCGCTGGCCCTCGGCGAAGATGGTGTCGAAGGCCAGGGAGGACTTGCCCGACCCGGACAGGCCCGTGAAGACGATGAGCGAGTCGCGAGGCAGGTCGAGCGAGACGTTCTTCAGGTTGTGCTCGCGCGCGCCACGGACGATGAGACGGTCGGCCACGCCGGTCCGCACCTTTCTTGAGAGAAGTGACAGGGGCGAGGCCCCCGTGCTTTCTCAGACTAGGGGGAGCCACTGACAACGCCGGTCGGATTCCCGGATGCATAACAATCCCCGGCTCTCCAGCATGCCCGACGCCACAGGCGACCCTATAGCACGCACATTCGATTTACGGCGCCTGCTCGCCGCCTTCACCCGAAGGTGTGGCCGGAGCTAGGGTCAGGTACATGATGGATCACGCGCATGACCTGGCGTCTGTACACGACGCTACCGAGCGGCTGCTCAGCGCGGTCGCCGAACTGGACAACGCGTCTGTGACGGAGCCGTCACGACTGCCCGGCTGGACCCGCGGCCATGTCCTGGCCCATCTCGCCCGCAACGCGGACGCCCTGGTGAACGTTCTGGAGGGCCGTCCCATGTACGTCTCCGGTGACGCCCGGGACGCGGACATCGAGCGGGACGCGCCGCGCACCCTGGACGTCCACCTCGCCGACCTGCGCGCGAGCGCGGCCCGCTTCCAGCAGACGGCGTCCGCGCCGGCGGACTGGTCGCGCACGGTCGAGCTGCGGGGCGGGGTCACCGACTCCGCGTCCCGGGTGCCGTTCCGGCGCTGGATCGAGGTGGAGCTGCACCACGTGGACCTCGGCATCGGGTACGCGCTGGAGGACCTCCCCGAGGAGTTCGTCCAGCGCGAGATCGGCTTCCTCGCCGAGCGCTTCCGGGGCCACCCCGACGTGCCGCCCCTGCTGATGGAGCAGGACGACGGCCGCCGGGTGCGGTCCGGCCGCGACGGCGAGCCGGAGCTCAAGATCACCGGCTCCCGGGCCGACCTCGTCGGCTGGCTGTCCGGTCGCCCCACGGGCTCCGCACCGGCCGTGGAGGGCGGCCCCCTGCCGAAGCTGCCGCCGCTGTAGCCCCGGCGGCTCCCGCACCGCTCCGCCGGCGGCCCCGGCCCCTCGGCCGGGCTCCTCCCCAGGCCTCCGCTATAGGCTGAGCGTCATGACGTACAGCGGAGCGGTGAAGGTCGGTGGCCCGGCCGACGTGCACGAACTGCGCGACCTGATGATCACGAAGATCGCGGTCGGTCCCATGGACAACAACGTCTATCTGCTGCGCTGCCGGGCCACGGACGAACAACTGCTGATCGACGCGGCCAACGACGCGGACACCCTGCTGGGCATGATCGGTGACGACGGCATCGCGTCCGTCGTCACCACGCACCAGCACGGCGACCACTGGCAGGCGCTCGCCGAGGTCGTCGCGGCCACGCGCGCGCGTACCTACGCCGGGAGGGACGACGCCGACGGCATCCCCGTGCCGACCGACGTCCTGGTCGACGACGGCGACACCATCCGCGTGGGGCACGTGGAACTCACCGCGCGCCACCTGGTCGGGCACACGCCGGGTTCGATCGCCCTGGTCTACGACGACCCGCACGGACATCCCCACGTGTTCACCGGCGACTGCCTCTTCCCCGGCGGCGTGGGCAACACCCGCAAGGATCCGAAGGCGTTCGCCAGCCTGATCCACGATGTCCGGACGAAGATCTTCGACGCGCTGCCGGACGAGAGCTGGGTCTACCCGGGACACGGCAACGACACCACGCTGGGCGCGGAGCGTCCGCACCTGCCGGAGTGGCAGGCGCGCGGGTGGTGAACGGAGGCTGACCGCGAGTGGTGAGCGCGGGGCTTTGAAGGCGCGGCGGTGAGGCGTCCCGCGTACGCCCCCTGCCCCCGCGTACGCCCGCGGTGAGCACGTCCCGCGCGCGCCCCGTGTGAACGGTTCACACGCGCCGGTGTCACGCGCGCGCTCCCGGCGCACGTGGTTGCGCAGTCAACTGGAAGCAGCCCCGCACAGGATGACGGCTCCTGCGCGGTACGGGCCGCCGGTCTGTCGATCCCCGCCCTCGACCGGCGGCCCGGCTGCGCGCGCGGGACCGCGCGTGAAGTGTTCACAAGAACGCAACACCCGTTCCCACCATGCGAACAGTTTCCGCTGTGACCTCGACAAACGGGACAGCGGACTGTCAATCTCGCGCCATGCATCCTGCCCCGCGCGTACTGCGCCGCGCTGTCGCCGTCGCGACAACAGCCCTGCTCGCCACCGCCGTCGGCTGCGCTCCGCAGCCGCAGGAGAAGGCGGCCGACACGCCGTCGGGGTCGGCCACGTCCACCTGCGCCCAGGGCAAGCTCGCCACCAAGACCTCCGGCAAGCTGACCATCGCCACCGACCAGCCCGCGTACGAGCCGTGGTTCAAGGACGACGAGCCGACGAACGGCCAGGGCTTCGAGTCGGCGGTCGCGTACGCCGTGGCGAAGAAGCTGGGCTACGACAAAGGTGCCGTCGTCTGGCAGAGCGTCCCCTTCAACAAGGCGTTCGCGCCCGGGGAGAAGACGTTCGACTTCGACATCAACCAGGTCTCGATCAGCGACGAGCGCAAGAAGGCCGTCGACTTCTCCTCCGGCTACTACGACGTACGCCAGGCCGTCATCGCGCTCAAGGGCACCAAGGCAGCGAAGGCGACGAGCATCGCGGACCTGAAGGGCCTCAAGCTGGGCGCCCAGGTCGGCACGACCAGCCTCGATCACATCGACGACGTGGTGCGGCCGGGCCGGGACGCGGCTGTCTACGCCAAGAACGACCAGGCCAAGTCCGCCTTGCAGAACGGTCAGGTCGACGCCATCGTCACCGATCTGCCGACCGCGTTCTACATCACCGCGGCCGAGGTGACGGACGCGACGATCGTGGGTCAGTTCGAGAACCAGAGCGGCACACCCGAGCAGTTCGGACTCGTGCTCGACAAGGGCAGCGCGCTCACCTCCTGCGTGACGGACGCCGTCGACGCCCTGCGCGAGGACGGCACGCTGGCCAGGCTGGAGCAGCGGTGGCTGTCCGACGCCGTCGACGCCCCGGTGCTCAAGTGACGCTCACGAAGGACGAGTCCGGCCGGGAGGGAGCGGACGACAACGACGGCACGGGCGACAAGGGCGGCAGGACCGCCCTGGAGGACGGATACACGCCGTCGCAGCGCCGCATCGAGCGTGAGGCCTACAAGCGCGCCCGTTCCCGTCGTGCCACGGCCGTCGCCGCCCTCTCCACCCTGGCGACGGCCGTCGTCCTCTACCTGGTCGTCGTGGGCGCGCCCGGCTGGCCGCGTACCAAGGAGACCTTCTTCAACGGGCAGTACGCGCGCGAGGCGCTGCCCAAGGTCCTCGAAGGGCTGTGGCTCAACCTCCGGCTGCTGTTGGTCTGCGGCGCCGCCGTGCTGGTCCTCGGGATGCTCATCGCGATCGCCCGCACCCTGCGCGGCCCGGTGTTCTTCCCGCTGCGCGTCCTGGCCGCCGCCTACACCGACTTCTTCCGCGGACTGCCGCTCATCATCAACCTGATGATCGTGGTCCTCGGTGTCCCCGCGCTGCGGCTGCAGGGCGTGACGGTCGACCCGGTGGTGCTGGGCGGCACGGCCCTCACCCTGACGTACTCGGCGTACGTCGCCGAGGTGTTCCGCGCCGGCATCGAGTCCGTCCACCCCTCGCAGCGCGCCGCGGCCCGTTCCCTGGGGCTCGACAACCGGCAGGCGCTGCGGTACGTCGTCCTGCCCCAGGCCGTGCGCCGCCAGGTGCCGCCCCTGCTCAACGACCTGGTGTCGCTGCAGAAGGACACCGGGCTCGTGTCGATCGGCGGCGCGATCGACGCCGTCCGGGCGGCCGACATCATCGTGGGCCGCAGCCTCAACTACACGCCGTACATCGTCGCGGGCCTCGTCTTCGTGGCGCTGACGATCCCGATGACCCGGTTCACGGACTGGGTGACGGCCCGGATGGACCGTCGCCGGGCCCAAGGAGGAGTCCTGTGAGCGACACCCCGGTGCTGCGCATGCAGTCCGTCCGCAAGACCTTCGGCGGCTCGGTCGTGCTGCGGGACGTCGACCTGGAGGTGGCCCCGCACACGGTGACCGCGCTGATCGGGGCCTCGGGCTCCGGCAAGTCCACGCTGTTGCGGTGCGCGAACCTCCTGGAGGAGATCGACGACGGCGCGATCTGGCTGGACGACGAGGAGATCACCGACCCGCGCGTGGACCAGGACGCGGTACGCCGCCGCATCGGCGTGGTCTTCCAGGCGTACAACCTGTTCCCGCACATGACGGTGGAGGAGAACATCACCCTGGCTCCGCGCCGGGTGCACAGGGTGTCCCGCGCGGAGGCCGAGGCACGCGCGCGTGCGCTGCTGGAGCGGCTCGGGCTCGCCGAGAAGGCGGGCGAGTACCCGGACCGGCTGAGCGGCGGCCAGCAGCAGCGGGTGGCGATCGCCCGCGCCCTGGCCGTACGTCCGCGGCTGCTGCTGCTCGACGAGATCACCGCCGCGCTCGATCCGGAGCTCGTGGGAGAGGTCCTCAGCGTGGTCCGCGGTCTGAAGGAGGACGGCATGACCATGGTGCTGGCCACACACGAGATGGGCTTCGCCCGTGAAGTCGCCGACCAGGTCTGCTTCCTGGACGCGGGTGTGGTCCTGGAGCACGGCACCGCCGAGCAGATCTTCGGCGCCCCGCGACATGAACGTACGCAGCGGTTCCTGCGGCGGATCGTGGAGGCGGGCCGGCTGTGAGGAGCGCCCTGGGACGGGAGTACCGAGGCGCCCCTTGAGGACTCGCTTCAAGGAGCCACCGCGCCCCTCTGCACTCCCTCTACGCCCGTAAACGCTTACGCGTCGGCCTGTCCCGACCCCGCGAGCGCCGCCACCCGCTCCACGCCGAACACGTACCCCTGCACTCCGCACCCCGCGATGACACCGTCGGCGCGCAGCGAGACATACGAGTGGTGCCGGAAGGACTCGCGCTGGTGGATGTTGGAGATGTGCACCTCCACCACCGGCAGCCCGTCACAGGTGTTGAGCGCGTCCAGGATCGCGACGGACGTGTGCGAGTAGGCGCCGGGATTGATCACGATCCCGCAATGGTTCAGCCGTGCCTCGTGGATCCAGTCGACCAGCTCGCCCTCGTGGTTCGACTGCCGCAGGTCCACGGTGCCGCCGTGCGCGGCCGCCGCCTTGGCGCACAGGGCCTCGACGTCGGCGAGGGTGTCCGAGCCGTAGATCTCCGGCTGCCGCTGGCCGAGCAGGTTCAGGTTGGGGCCGTTGAGGATCATGATCGGGGCGTTGGCCAGGGTGCGGGGCACGGTTCCTCCGGTCCGTCGGGGATGGGCGATCCGTCGCCGGACCGCTGCTCAGACCCCGGTTTATCACGGTGCGCGCGCCGGAGGACGGCCCTACCCTCACGGCATGAGGACACCGACGTATCCCCCCAAGCCCTCGCCGGGCGACCGTGTAGCCGTCGTCTCGCCCTCCGCCGGCCTCCCCGGCGTCTTCCCCCTCCCCTACGAACTGGGCCTGGAGCGGCTGCGCACGGAGTACGGGCTGGAACCGGTCGAGTATCCGACGACCCGGAAGCCGGGCGCGACGCCCCAGGAGCGGGCCGACGACCTGCACGCTGCCTTCGCCGACCCGGACATCAAGGCGGTCGTCGCGTCGATCGGCGGCGACGACCAGATCACCGTGCTGCCTTTCCTGGACCGGGAGTTGATCCGCGCCTGTCCCAAGCCGTTCTTCGGGCTGAGCGACAACACGAACCTGCTCGCCTACCTGCACACCACCGGAATCGTCGGCTTCTACGGGGGTTCCGTGATGTGCGAGCTGGGCCGGCCCGGCGCCATGCATCCGCAGACCGCCGAGGCCCTGCGGGCGGCACTGTTCACCTCGGGCGCGTACGACCTGCGGCCCGCCGAACGCTGGAACGACGTCGACCGCGACTGGGCGGACCCCACCACCTTCGACAGGGAGCCGCAGACCCGCCCGGGCACCGGGTGGACCTGGCTGAACGCCGACCGGGTGGTCGAAGGCCGCAGTTGGGGCGGCTGCCTGGAGATCGTCGGACGGCTGCTGACGGCCGACCGGGAGGTCTCGCACGATCTGACGGTGTACGACGGCGCAGTGCTGTTCCTGGAGACCTCTGAGGAACTGCCGAGCGGCGAGGAGGTGTTCCGCACCCTGCGCACCATGGGTGAGCGCGGCCTTCTCCAGCGTTTCTCCGCCCTGCTGATGGGCCGTCCGAAGACCTGGTCGTTCGAGCGCCCCAACAGCCCCGAGGAGGCCGTACGGTACGCCGCCGGCCAGCGCGAGGCCGTGCTGCGCGCCACGCGCGCGTACGCCCCCGACATGACGATCGTCTTCGACGTGGACCTCGGGCACACCGATCCGCAACTCGTCATCCCCTACGGCGGCACCGTGCGCGTCGACGGGCCCGCCCGGCGCATCACCGTCACCTACTGACCCGGACCACACCCCGCGCGCCCCCGTAACCCCCGGTCACCGTGGGTAGTTGACGCGGCATGCATGACGTACGCACCGTAAGGGCGCCCTCCATGCCGCGCCTCGCGGCCGCCTCGCTCGCCGGGACGGCCATCGAGTTCTACGACTTCTTCGTCTACGGGACGGCGGCGGCGCTGGTCCTGGGGCCGCTGTTCTTCCCCACGTTCTCGCCGCTCGCGGGCACGCTGGCCGCCTTCGGGACCTTCGCCGTCGGGTTCGTCGCACGGCCCTTGGGTTCGGTCCTGTTCGGGCACATCGGGGACCGGCACGGGCGCCGGCCGGTCATGGTCGCCTCGCTGCTGCTGACCGGCGCCGCCACGGTCGCGGTCGGCTGCGTCCCGGCGTACCACACGATCGGTGTGGCCGCTCCGGTGCTGCTCCTGGTGCTGCGCTTCCTGCAGGGCCTGGGGCTCGGTGGGGAGTGGGGCGGGGCCGTGCTGCTGACCGCGGAGCACGCGCCCGCCGAACGGCGGGGTCTGTGGGCGAGCTTTCCGCAGGTGGGGCCCGCGCTGGGCTTCCTGCTCGCCAACGGAGTGGTGCTGGCCCTGTCGGCGACCCTGTCCACGGCGCAGTTCACCCAGTGGGGCTGGCGGGTGCCGCTCTGGGCGGCCGGTGTACTGGCCGTGGCGGGGTTGTGGCTGCGCTCCTCGCTCGTCGAGAGCCCCAGTTTCCTCCGCCTCGACGACCACGCGCGCGTGCCGCTCGTCGACGTGGCGCGCGACCACTGGCGGCTCGTCCTGCTGACAGCCGGGGCACTCGCCGTCGGATACGCGATCTTCTACGCCGTCACGACCTGGTCCCTCGCCTACGCGACGGAACGGCTCGGCGTGAGCCGTACCGTCATGCTGACCTGCATCATGGCCGCCGTCCTGGTGAAGGGCTCGCTCACGCCGGTGGCCGCGCTGCTCGGCGACCGGTACGGGCGGCGGCCTCTGTGCCTGGCCGGATGCGCGGCAGCCGCCGTGTGGATGTTCCCGATGGTCGCGCTGCTCTCGACGGGAGCGCCACTGCTGATGTTCCTCGGCTTCCTGGGCGCCATGCTCGCGTTCATCACGATGTTCGCCGTCATCGCCGCGTATCTGCCGGAGTTGTACGAGCCCCGGGTGCGCTGCACGGGCGCCGCGGTCGGCTACAACCTCGGCGGGGTCCTCGGAGGCGCGCTCACCCCGATCGCGGCGACCTCGCTCGCCGAGCAGGGCGGCCGGGTGCCATGGGGGGTGGGGGCGTATCTGACGGGCATCGCACTGCTGAGCCTGGGGTGCTTCGCGTTGCTGCCGGAGACGCGGCCCGTGCCGGTGGTGGTGGCGAAGCCCGCCACCGGGTGAGCCTGGGAACGTAAGCGCTTGCGCGAGCGTTTACGTCCGTCAGGGATTGATCGCCAGCTCCAGATAGGCCGCGAACAGCACCAGGTGCACGCCGCCCTGGAGCGGTGTGGCCCGGCCGGGCACCACGGTCAGGGAGCTCACCGCCACGGTCAGGGCCAGCAGCACCATATGGGTGGCGCCGAGGCCGAGGACGAGCGGACCGGAGAGCCAGACGGATGCCAGGGCGACCGCGGGGATGGTCAGGCCGATGCTGGCCATCGCCGAGCCGAGCGCGAGGTTGAGGCTGGTCTGCACCCGGTCGCGGCGGGCGGAGCGCAGTGCGGCGATGGTCTCGGGCAGCAGCACCAGCAGCGCGATGACCACGCCGACGACGGCGTGGGGCAGGTCGGCGGCCTCCACGCCGGACTCGATGGTCGGCGACACGCCCTTGGCCAGGCCGACCACCCCGATGAGGGCCAGACCGAGCAGGGAGAGGCTCAGGCCGGCTGCGCGGGCGGACGGTGCGCCGGCGTGGTCGTCGACGGTGATCACCTGCCCCTGGCGGGTGATCGGCAGGAAGTAGTCGCGGTGCCTCACGGTCTGGGTCGCCACGAACAGGCCGTACAGGACCAGCGAGGAGAGTGCGGCGAAGGTCAGCTGGACGCCGGAGAACTCCGGGCCCGGTTTGCTGGTGGTGAACGTCGGCAGCACCAGGCTGAGGGTGGCCAGAGTGGCGACGGTCGCGAGGGCGGCGCCGGTGCCCTCGGGGTTGAAGACCGCCGTGCCGTGGCGCAGCGAGGCGACGAGCAGACTGATCCCGACGATACCGTTGCAGGTGATCATCACGGCTGCGAAGACCGTGTCCCTGGCCAGCGTCGAACTCTTGTCGCCGCCGTCCGCCATCAGGGTGACGATCAGGGCGACCTCGATGATCGTGACGGCTACGGCGAGAACGAGGGAGCCGAAGGGTTCGCCGACCCGGTGGGCGACCACTTCGGCGTGGTGCACGGCGGCCAGGACTGATCCCGCCAGGACCAGCGTCACCAGCGCCACGACCGCGCCGGGCAGGTCCCGTCCCCAGGTCAGGACCAGGAGGACGACCGCGAGGGCCGGCACCACGGACGTCCACCGCGTCGTGAGCGACCTGAGCCGAGCGATCATGCAGTGATCGTCGCAGAGGCGAACGGGCCTCGCATGTTTCAGCAGCGGGGCCCGTTCACGCGGGCGCTACTTGAGTTCGTCGGTCCGCAGCAGGTCGCAGTTGGTGTACACGCGCTCGCCCACGCACAGCGCGCCCAGGCGCTCGGCCATCCGGGTCGTCTCGGGATCATCGCTGTTGCGCATGGCCTCCTCGTACGACTCGAACTCGAGCAGGGCCAGATGGCGGCGAGGGTTGTCGCGGTCCTGCAGGAGCGTGCGGTGGGTCGGACCACCTTCCCTGCCCGCGTTGCGCTGCCCCATCTCCCGCATCAACTGCTCCATCTCCTCCAGGCGCTCGGTCTCGAAGTCGATGATCTGCACGAACTTCATGAATGCCTCCACGCGGCCAGGGTGTTCCCCGGCCGGGGAACACGCACTGGGAACCACGCAAACACCGGGAGCGGTGGTCGGCAATTCGCCGCTCACCGCTCCCGGCTATGGTCGTTCCTACGTCTGCCGCCGTCAGGCCTCGACGCTGTCCTTGGACGCGCCGTCGCTCTGCGCCTGCGCCGCGTCGGCCGCCGCCTGCTTCTTGGACGCCCTCAGGCTGGTCAGCGTGGTGATGATCAGCACGGAGCAGATCACGCCGAGGGAGACCGGGATGCTGATCTCCGGGACGTGCACCCCGGACTCGTGCAGCGCGTGCAGGACCAGCTTGACGCCGATGAAGCCCAGGATGATCGACAGGCCGTAGCTGAGGTGGACCAGCTTCCGGAGCAGACCGCCGATGAGGAAGTACAGCTGCCGCAGGCCCATCAGCGCGAACGCGTTGGCCGTGAAGACGATGTACGGGTCCTGGGTGAGACCGAAGATCGCGGGGATCGAGTCGAGCGCGAAGAGCACGTCCGTGGAGCCGATCGCGAGCATCACGACCAGCATCGGGGTCATGACCCGCTTGCCGTTCTCCCGGATCCACAGCTTGGTGCCGTGGTAGCGGTCGGCCACGCCGAAGCGACGTTCGGCCGCCTTGAGCAGCTTGTTCTCCTCGAACTCCTCGTCCTCCTGGTCCGCCCGGGCCTCCTGGATGAGCTTCCAGGCGGTCCAGATCAGGAAGGCACCGAAGAGGTAGAAGACCCACGAGAAGCTGGCGAGGATGGCGGCACCCGCGGCGATGAAGATCGCCCGCAGGACCAGGGCTATGAGCACGCCCACGAGGAGCACGCGCTGCTGGTACTGCGAGGGCACCGAGAACTTCGCCATGATCAGGACGAAGACGAACAGGTTGTCGACGCTCAGCGACTTCTCGGTGATGAAGCCGGCGAAGAACTCACCGGCGGGCTGTCCGCCGCCGAAGAGCAGCAGACCGAGGCCGAAGAGACCGGCCAGGACGATCCAGACGACGGTCCAGATACCGGCTTCCTTGATGGACACGTCGTGCGGCTTGCGGCCGATGAAGAAATCGATGGCGATGAGGGCGGCGAGGCCCACGATCGTCAGGACCCACAGGGTCGGGGAAACATCCACTGCGCCTCCGGCAGTACGTAACGGCAAGTAACCAGCGTCGTCGCGCTGCCGGAGGTCTCTTCCACCCAGGATGGGCCGACGCCCCGGGATCCGGTCGGATCCGTATTGACGGGTACGCCGCAGTCGACAGGGAGTACTCCCCTCCGTGGGGAAAACAGTACCCAATCACCAAGGAAAGGTAAAGCGATTGGCAAAATAAGAGTCAAAATCGCTGGTCAGAGGATTTTACGTGCGCTTGGTGCGAGCCTGAGCGACCGCGGCCAACACCTGCTGGAGCACCTGGCTGCCGGGCGGTACGAGGGCGGGTTCGTACGTCCAGGCGTGTCCGACCCAGGGGTCGGCGAGGTGGTCGTCGGGCACCGGCGTGAGGCGCATCAGTGAGCGCCACAGCGGGTCCAGCAACGGGCCGTACCCGGCGGCCTCCTCACGGTCCGCGATCATCATCAGGTGGACGCCGACGGCCGGGCCCTCGTCCGCGAGGTAGCGCAGCTGGTTCACGGCACGGTCGTCGAAGCCGTGCGGGAAGTCGTTGACGATCAGCAACTGCTCGGCGGTGTCGAGGCCGGGCGGAAGCGCGTCGGCCACGCCGCCACGTACCGCCATCTGCACCAGGTCGACCCGCTCGGTCAGCCGGGCCAGGACGTCCGCCACACCGGCCGCCCCGATCCCGGGTGGCCTCGCGAGGGCACCGGACTGCACCAGGGGGACGAGCGCCTGCGCGCCCGAACCCGCGGGGTCGATGACATGCACGGTGAACTCGCCCGCGGGGTAGACCGCGAGCAGCCGGGCCGCGTGGGCCACCGCCGTCTCCATGGCGAGGCGCCGCACGTCGTGGGAGTCGGCGAACGAGCCGTCGAGCGATCCGTCGGCGCCGCTGTCGATCCACAGGCCGCGCTCCAGCGGCAGCCGGACCAGCATCGGTATGCGCAGGTCGGTCGCCTCGGGGAGGTGCAGGTCACCCAGGCGCAGGGCCATCGGGATCTCCATCGGCACGCGATAGGCGTGCCACACGGGGTTGTCCCAGCGTGCGTAGGACGGCGGCAGCGCGGGCTCGATGACCTGGGCCTCGGCGGTGAGCTGGGCGAGGTCCCGGTCCAGGGCGGCCCTGGCCTGGTCGACGAGTTGGGCGTGCTTGGCGCGGGCCGCCTCGCGTGCGGCTTCGCCCTGGCCGCCGATGCGGCTGCGCGGGTCGGACAGGACCTGGTCGAGCTCCTTCTCCATACGGGAGTCGGCGAAGTCGACGGCGCTGCGGTACGCGGCCGTGGCGCGGGCCAGGTCCTCGAACATGCCCCACACCTGGTTGTAGAGCCGCTCGTCCATCGTCCAGCCGGTCGCGTCTCCGGCGACCGGCGGCGCGGGCTGCCGGGGCGCCGGGGGCGGTGGCGGGGTCGAGCTCTGCCGACGACGCGGATGGCTGTAGTCGATCGGGCCGCCTGTGGCGGACCCGGCAGACCCGGTGACGGCGGAGGGGGCGACAGGCTCGGGTCCTTGCGGGGACCCGGGCTGTGGTGCCGCGGGTGCCGGGCTGCCGGGCGAGCCGTGCGGGAAGGCGGGTTGGACGGGCACGCCAGGGGACGAGGTGCCGTGCGGGTGGCCGTACGGAGAGGCGGGCTGTGCGGGTGGGCCCGCCGTCGGGGTGATCTGCGGATCGTACGGAGAGACAGGCGGCGTGGCTGCACCCGTGGGTGCGACCTGCGGACCGTACGGAGAGGCGGGCTGCTGGGGTCCGCCGGCGGGCGGGGACGGGTACGGGTACGGGGACATCGGCGGCTGGGGTGGTACGGGGCCCGGGGTGCCCTGGGGGACCGGCCCGGCCTGGTCGGCGCCGGGTGTCGATGCCGCCGTCTGGCGGGAGCGGTCGGCGTCCGCCGGGCGCGGCGGCGCGGGGACCGAACGGGCCAGGCCCTGCGCGATCGCGTCGTCGACACCGCGGGCGAGCTGGTGGGCCTGGGGCAGCCCCTGGTCGGCGAGGAGCTCGGCGAGACCCCCCGCGTATCCCTGGCCGACGGCCCGCACCTTCCAGGCGCCCTGCCGTCGGTAGAGCTCCAGGGCGACGACGGCCGACTCGGCGTCCAGACCCGTGATGGTGTAGCTGGCGATCTCGGTGCCGTCGAGGCCGGTGACCGCCACGAAGGGGGCGGCCACGGCGCCGAAGCGGACGGGGCCGCCGGTGCCCGGTGCGGGCAGGGCGAGCAGCACGCTGACCCGGTGCACGGCCTCGGACAGGGCACCGAGGTCGACCGCGAGGCGATGGTCGGCGGCTGCCTGGCGGGACACCTCCAGGCCCGGCAGGGTGGGGGTGCCCGGGTGGGCGACCCACTCCGCGCCGCGCACCGTGCCCTGCTCGTCGCCGGTCGTGGCCACCGCCACGACCGGCGTGCCGGCCGAGGCCCGGATCTCCAGACGGACCTGGGAGATCGGGTGGTTCTGTCCCCGCACCAGCTCGGCCGTCATCTGCTTCGCCCCCCTGTGTGTCGCTGTGTCCTGCCGGTCGCCGCTCGCGGCCTACAGGTGCGGCAGGATCGCCGGCATCAGGTCCTGGAAGGTGCGGCCGTTGGCGGGCGTGCCGAGGGCCGTCATGGTCCAGCCCGGACCCGTGCGGTGCACCTTGGCCATGATCTGGGCCGTGTAGGCGCCACCGCCGGCGAGCGTGTAGCGGGCGAGCTCCTGGCCGTTGGTCTCGTCGACCAGACGGCAGAACGCGTTCTGCACCTCTTGGAAGGTCTGTCCCGTGAACGAGTTCACGGTGAAGACGATCTGGTCGATGTGAACCGGAACGCGCGCCAGGTCGACGAGGATCGCCTCGTCGTCGCCCCCCTGGCCGACTCCGCCGACCAGGTTGTCGCCGGTGTGCCGCACCGAGCCGTCGTCGCTCACCAGGTGCCGGAAGAAGACGACGTCCAGCGGCTGCTTGTCCGCGAACAGGACGGCCGAGGCGTCGAGGTCGATCTCCCGGGTGCGGGAGCCGAAGAGGCCGCGCCGGGGAGCCGCCTGCCAGCCGAGGCCCATGCGTACCGCGGTGAGGCTGCCCCCGTCGTTCTTCTGCAGGCTGATGGCCTGACCCTTGGTCAGATTGACGCTGCCACTGGGCGCGCCGCCCTTGGATACGTCCACCACGCGCTGGTCCCCTCTCGTGATTCCCCTGCTGCCGCGGGATCCGCGGATGACCCGAACCCTACGCAGGGGCACTGACAGTGACGCACCCCCGTCCGCACTTTGTGTCGGTCTTGCAACACAGCGCGTACGCGCCGCGGGCGGGACGACCTCCCGGAACGCCGGTCGGGTACGGCCGGCGTGCCGGGCGGGACGGTCAGGCCAGGCCGGCCTCCTTCATCTGACGCAGTTCCTTCTTCATCTCGGAGACCTCGTCGCGCAGCCGGGCCGCGATCTCGAACTGGAGGTCGGCAGCCGCGGCGCGCATGCGCTGGGTCATCTCCTCGATCTGCTCGGCGAGTTCGGCCGCGGGACGGTCGGTGGGGACCGTCTCCTTGGCCTTGCCCTTGGCTGCCTTGCCGCCCTTGGCCTGGGCGCCGAGCGCGGGCACGGGGGCCTTGGCGCCCTTGCCGTCCTTCAGCTTGCGGTAGCCGGAGCCGAGCAGTTGTTCCGTGTCGATGTCCTCGCGGGCGATCTGCGCGACGATGTCGTTGATCTTCTTACGGAGTGGCTGGGGGTCGATGCCCCGCTCCGTGTTGTACGCGACCTGCTTCTCGCGCCGGCGGTTGGTCTCCTCGATGGCCTTCTCCATCGCCGGAGTGATCTTGTCGGCGTACATGTGGACCTGGCCGGAGACGTTGCGGGCCGCGCGGCCGATGGTCTGGATCAGGGAGGTGCCGGAGCGCAGGAAGCCCTCCTTGTCGGCGTCGAGGATCGCCACCAGGGAGACCTCGGGCAGGTCGAGGCCCTCGCGGAGGAGGTTGATGCCCACCAGCACGTCGAACTCACCGGAGCGCAGCTCGCGCAGCAGTTCGACGCGGCGCAGGGTGTCGACGTCGCTGTGCAGATAGCGGACCTGGATACCGAGTTCCAGGAAGTAGTCGGTGAGGTCCTCGGCCATCTTCTTGGTGAGCGTGGTGACCAGGACCCGTTCGTCCTTCTCGGTGCGCAGGCGGATCTCGTGCACCAGGTCGTCGATCTGGCCCTCGGTGGGCTTGACGACGACTTCGGGGTCGATGAGGCCGGTGGGGCGGATGATCTGCTCGACGTAACCGTCACCGCGCGACAGCTCGTACTTGCCCGGCGTCGCCGACAGGTAGACGGCCTGGCCGATGCGCTCCTGGAACTCCTCCCACTTCAGGGGCCGGTTGTCCAGGGCGGAGGGGAGCCGGAAGCCGTGGTCGACGAGGGTGCGCTTGCGGGAGGCGTCGCCCTCGTACATGGCGCCGATCTGGGGCACCGTGACGTGCGACTCGTCGATGACGAGCAGGAAGTCGTCGGGGAAGTAGTCCAGCAGGGTGTTCGGCGGGGAACCGGGCTCGCGGCCGTCGAAGTGCATCGAGTAGTTCTCGACGCCGGAGCAGGAGCCGATCTGGCGGAGCATCTCGAGGTCGTACGTCGTGCGCATGCGCAGCCGCTGGGCCTCCAGGAGCTTGCCCTGCTTCTCCAGTTCGGCCAGGCGCTCCCCGAGTTCCTTCTCGATGTCGTTGACGGCCCGCTCCAGGCGCTCGGGGCCCGCGACGTAGTGGGAGGCGGGGAAGACGTACAGCTGCTCGTCGTCGCTGATGATCTCGCCGGTGAGCGGGTGGAGGGTGGACAGGGCCTCGATCTCGTCGCCGAACATCTCGATGCGGACGGCGAGCTCCTCGTAGACCGGGAAGATCTCGATGGTGTCGCCGCGCACGCGGAAGGTGCCGCGGGCGAAGGCGAGGTCGTTGCGGGTGTACTGGATGTCCACGAAGCGGCGCAGCAGCTGGTCCCGGTCGATCTCGTCGCCGACCCGGAGGGGGACCATGCGGTCCACGTACTCCTGTGGCGTGCCGAGGCCGTAGATGCAGGAGACCGAGGCGACCACGACGACGTCGCGGCGGGTCAGCAGCGAGTTGGTGGCGGAGTGGCGGAGCCGCTCGACCTCCTCGTTGACCGAGGAGTCCTTCTCGATGTAGGTGTCCGACTGCGGGACGTACGCCTCGGGCTGGTAGTAGTCGTAGTACGAGACGAAGTACTCGACCGCGTTGTTCGGCAGCAGCTCGCGGAACTCGTTCGCCAGCTGAGCGGCCAGCGTCTTGTTCGGCGCCATCACGAGCGTGGGGCGCTGAAGCTTCTCGATCATCCACGCGGTGGTGGCGGATTTGCCGGTGCCGGTCGCGCCGAGCAGTACGACGTCCTTCTCACCGGCCTCGATGCGTCGGGCCAGCTCGGCGATGGCCGCCGGCTGGTCGCCGCTGGGCTGGTAGGGGCTGACGACCTCGAAGGGCGCCACCGTGCGTTCGATGTGGGATACGGGCCGCATGCCATCCACCGTACGACCCCCCACTGACAATGCGTCCCGATCAGCGGTTTTGCGGGGTACGGACGGTGTGCTGGTCCGGCTGACGGCGGGGACGGAGAGGCGGACGGCGGGCGGCTGGGGCGGCCACCAGATCGCGCGCGGGTATGCCCGGCTTGTTCTCGGTGGGTGTCCAGCCGGGCCTGCCCATGACCATCAGCGGGTCGAACAGGACGACCACCCCCGCGAGCAGCAGGAACGCGAGCGGACCGATCATCATCGGTGCGAGCAGGGCGGCGGCCGAGTCACCGCGGACGGGGGCCGCCGTGTCGTGGACATGGACGCTGAGGGCGGCCATGCCCGTGTAGTGCATGCCGGTGACCGCGAGCCCCATGACGACGCTCGCTCCGACGCTCCACAGGAACCCCCTGACCTGGCCGGCGGCCCACAGCGCGGTGGTGGCGGCGCCGATGGCGATGACGACGGAGACGGCCACGGTGAACGTGTTGTACTCCAACTCGCCGTTCAGGCGCATTCCGGCCATGCCCAGGTAGTGCATGGTGGCGATGCCCAGACCGGTGATGGCGCCCCCGGTCATCAGGGCCGTTCCCCTGGCCCCGCGGTAGCCGACGATGAAGATCCCGATTCCCACCATGACGATGGCGACGCCCAGGCTCGCGAACGTCATCGCCCGGTCGTAGTGGATCGGCGCCTGCTCGACCTTGAACCCCATCATCGCGATGAAGTGCATGGTCCAGATGCCGGAGCCGATCGCCGCCGCCCCGAGGGCCAGCCAGCCGGGCCGCCAGGAGTTGTCGACGAGCAGGGACCGGGTGGTGCAGCGCAGCCCCAGAGCGCCGCCCAGGCAGGCCATGAGATAGGCCACCAGCGGTGTGACGAGTCCGTAGCTGAATCCGTCGACCGTGCCTTGCATGCGCGGTTGCCCTTCCGCCTTCTACGTCCCGGAATGTTCCGATGTGCACCTCGTCCCAGGACCGCCCGAGCGGTCAGGGCTGAGGCAGAGAGTATGACCCCCACCGGAATGGTCGAACGATTTTCCGACAAAGAATCACGTCCTTGCCGCAGTTGCGCGGTACCGGTGAGCGGACTTGGTGTGGCCTCGTTCAACTTGTGGTCGTTCCGCACCCGCCCCCTGTTGACTCCCTGCTGTCACAGTTGAGCTGTCCGTGACCGTTTCACGCGAGGAGTACGCATGCACGCGCGCGCAGTTGCCGCCACGACCACCGCGCTCCTGGGGACCGCCTTCTTTCTGCTTCCGCCCTCCGACGCCCGGGCCGACGAGGACGGTGGGCGGCCGACGGTCGTCGCCCACCGGGGGGCATCCGCCTACGCTCCGGAGAACACCCTGGCCGCCGTGGACAAGGCGGCCGAGCTGGGCACCACCTGGGTGGAGAACGACGTCCAGCGCACCCGGGACGGCGAGCTGGTCGTCCTGCACGACGACAGCCTGCGGCGCACCACCGATGTCGAGCAGGTCTTCCCGGGGCGGGCGCCCTGGAAGGTGAAGGACTTCACCGCGGCCGAGATCGCGCGGCTCGACGCGGGCGGCTGGTTCGGTGCCGCGTACGCGGGCGCGCGCGTGCCGACGCTCCAGCAGTACGTGCGCCGGGTGGAGCGGCACGATCAGAAGCTGCTCCTCGAGATCAAGAACCCGGAGCTGTATCCGGGCATCGAGCGGCAGACCCTGAAGCTCCTGAGCAACGAGGGCTGGCTCGACCGGCGGCACCTCGCGGACCGACTGGTCGTGCAGAGCTTCAGCGCGGACTGCGTGCGGACCGTCCATCACCTGAAGCCGGGCGTCACGACCGGCTTCCTCGGCACTCCGCCCGTGTCGGACCTGGCCGTGTACGCCGCCTTCGCCGACCAGGTCAATCCCTCGTACGGTTCCCTCTCCAGGGGATACGTCTCCGCCGTGCACGCCTTCACGGGGCCGCACGGCAGGCCGCTGGAGGTCTTCACCTGGACCGTCGACGACGCGGAGACGGCCCGGCTGGTCGCCGGGTACGGCGTCGACGGCGTCATCACCAACAAGCCCGACGTGGTGCGCGGCGCGCTGCCCGCCGTCTGAGCCGCGTCCCGATCGCGGACCGCCGGGTGTCCGGAAGCCTGCGGGGTGCCCGCGACCGCCGTTCACCGGGCGTTGTCAGCGGCGGGTCGTACGGTGGGTCGCATGAACAGCCCTGGGCAGTACGAGCAGCAGGTCGTGTGGACCGTCGTCCCCACCGACATCGGTCCGCTGCTGCTGGCCGCGACCCGAGACGGCCTGGTCAACGTCGTCTTCCACGCCACGGCCGCCGTGCGCGACAAAGCGCTCGACCGGCTCGGGTCCCGGCTGGGCAGTGAGCCGGCCGAGGCGCCCGACTCCCCGCTGCTGGCCGAGGCGATACGTCAGGTGAAGGCGTACTTCGCGGGCGAGCTGCACGACTTCCAGTTGCCCCTGGACTGGTCGTTGATCTCGGGCTTCAACCGACAGGTGCTGCGCGAACTCGCGTCCGGTGTGCGGTACGGCACCGTCGTCGGGTACGGCGACCTGGCCGGCCGGGTCGGGCAGCCGGGCGCGGCGCAGGCGGTGGGAACGGCGATGGGCGCCAACCCGCTGCCGGTCGTCGTGCCCTGCCATCGGGTCGTCGAAAGCGACGGTGGCATCGGCGGCTTCGGGGGCGGGCTGGAGGCGAAGCGGAGACTGCTCGCGCTGGAGGGGGTCCTGCCCGAGCCCCTGTTCTGAGCCCTGGGCGTCTGTCGTCCGTCCACGACGGCCGGCCGGAAGGCGAGGTATCAGCGGCCGGGGCCGGATGACGGCGCTCCTGCACGGGCACCCGCACATCGCCGAGGCCGTCGACGCGGGAGGTGGCCACGCGCGCGTGGCCACCTCCCGGGCTGGTCGCGGTGCCGGGCTGCCGGCTCCCGGACTCAGTCGTAGTGCCGGGCCTCGAAGACGTTGCCGTCCGGGTCGCGGAAGTAGAAGCTGCGCCGGGCCTGCCCGCGGGCGCCGAAGGAGTCGTGGGAGATGTCCGAGACAGGCACCGACCGTTCCTCCAGGCGGGCGCGCAGGGTCTCGAAGTCGTCGGCGGGCAGGGCCAGGCAGACGTGGTTGACCGGGTGACCCGCGCTGTCGGCGGCGCCCGGGACCATCGTCATGCCTTCCGCGGCGGTCAGCGGCATCAGGTCGAAGATCGTCTCGTCGTTGAGTCGTACGGAGGGAAAGGAGACCGCTCCCGCGGCGAATTCGGTGATCCTCAAGGTTTCCATCCCGACCGTCTTCTCGTAGAAGTCGGCCGACGCCAGCGGGTCGTGCACCCAGAGGACGACGTGGTCGAGACGTGTCGTGTTGTCGGTCATGCGGCCCAGGCTGGTGGTGTCCCCCACAGGCCGCAAGTGTTTGGCCGGGCGCGCCGCCCGCCAGAGATGAGGGAAGAGCGACCGACAGGAGGCAGGCCCGTGGTGCTGGTGGTGTCCGACGAGGTGCGGGACGCGATCGACGCGCGTCGACCCGTGGTGGCCCTGGAGTCCACGATCATCGCGCACGGGCTGCCACGCCCACGGAATCTGCGGGTGGCGCTGGAACTGGAGAACGTCGTACGGCAGGAGGGCGCCGTTCCCGCCACGATCGCCGTGCTGGACGGGCGGCCCCACGTCGGCCTGGACGAGGAACAGTTGGAGCGGGTCGCCAACGAGGACGGCATCCGCAAGCTGGGCCACCGGGACCTGCCGCTCGCGGTGGCCCGCGGGGCGAGCGGGGCGACGACGGTGTCGGCGACCGCGCTGCTGGCGGCTCGGGCGGGCGTACGGGTGTTCGCGACGGGTGGGCTCGGCGGGGTACACCGCCAGTGGACGGTGACGCAGGACGAGTCGGCCGATCTCGGGCTGCTGGCACGTACCCGGATCACCGTGGTGTGCGCGGGGGTGAAGTCGATCCTGGACGTGCCGGCGACACTGCAGCGGCTGGAGACCCTGGGCGTCGCGGTGGCCGGCTACGGCACGGACCGCTTCCCCGGCTTCTATCTCTCGGACTCGGGACACCCGGTGGAGTGGACCCTGGAAACCCCGCGGCAGGTGGCGGACGTGATGCGGGCTCAGGACGCGCTCGACGGACCGGAGTCGGCGCTGATCGTCGCCCACCCCCTGCCCGAGGCGGAGCAGCTGGATCCCGAGCTGCACGCGCGCGTGCTCGCCGAGGCGCTGCACGCGTGCGAGCAGGAGGGGATCACCGGCCAGGCGGTCACCCCGTTCCTGCTCGACCACCTGGTGCGGCACACCGACGGGGCCTCGCTGCGCGCCAACCTCGCGGCGGTGCGCGGCAACGTACGGCTGGCGGGGCGGATCGCGGCGGCCTGGGCCGGGGCGTGACCACGGGGCGGCCCCGGCCGGGTGCGCCCGGAGCGGCGGATCACGGGGGCGGCCGGGCGGCCGGCCCAGAGGGGGCGCTGCTCGTCGTCGGGGACGTCATCACGGACGTCGTCGCCCGGCACCGGGGGCCGCTCGCCGCGGGCACGGACACGGCCGCGGCGATCCGGACGGTACCGGGCGGCGCGGGGGCGAACGTGGCCTGTTGGGCCGCCCGCGGCGGCCGCTCGGAGGTACGGCTGCTGGGGCGGGTCGGCGCGGACTCGGCCGCCTGGCACGAACGGGAGCTGGTCGGCCACGGAGTACGGCCCCGGCTCGTCGTCGATCCGCAGGCGCCCACCGGGACGGTGATCTGCCTCGTCGACGCGGGCGGGACGGCCGAGCGGACGTTCCTCACCGACAGCGGGGCGTCGCTGCGGCTCGGACCCGAGGACTGGTCGGACGCGCTGCTCGACGGGGTCGCCCGGCTGCACCTGTCGGGCTATCTGCTGTTCTCCGAACCGAGCCGGGCGCTGGTGACCGTCGCCTTGGAAGCGGCACGCGCGCGGGAGGTGCCGGTCAGCCTGGACCCGGCGTCGTCCGGTTTCCTGGTGACGTTGGGAGTGGACCGGTTCCTGGCGCTCGTCGACGGCGTGGACGTACTGCTGCCCAGCCGGGACGAGGCCTGCCTGCTCACCGGGGTGCCGGATACGGCGGACGCGGCGGCCCGGCTGAGCCGTCATGTCCCGCTGGTGGTCGCCAAGCAGGGCGCCGACGGCGCGCTGGTGGCCCGGTCCGGCACCGTGATCGCCCACGTCCCGGCGGTACCGGCGACACCCCGGGACACCACCGGGGCGGGCGACGCCTTCACGGGCGCCTTCCTCGCCGCCCTGCTCACGGGTGCCGCACCCGAGGACGCGGCGGCGGAGGGGTGCCGGGCGGGGGCGTTGGCGGTGGAGCGGGTCGGGGGGCGGCCGGCGGTGGAGGTCGCGGGGCGGATTCGAGGTGGTGGGAGCTGAGGGGCGGGTCTGCGGGGAGGGGGCTGAGGGACGGTGCCGGCGGACTGCGTTGATGGAGGGCTCCCCTCGCCCCACACCCTCGCGTCGGCTCCCGCCGTCCGCAGGCCCACGCCCTACGCCTTGCGTCCCCATGCCGAGATCATCGGGGCGGTGGCGAGGTCCATGCCCCCGGAGGCGACGTTGGCGAGGTGGCGGTCGATGTCCTCGTCCGTGGCGAGGCCCGCGGTGACGAGCTGAGCGCGGATCTGGCGAACGGTGGCCGACTCCAGGGCGGCGCAGGCGGGCGAGGTGACCGGGAAGTACGCGTCGGCCTCCACCCGGCGCAGGCCGGCCTCGCGCAGCAGACGCGGCAGCGTGCGCCCGTGGGCGAGGTCGGCGCCCCGGTCGGCGAGCAGGTGCCGGAAGCCCTGCCGCAACCGGTTCGCGAGCTGCTGCTCGGGGCCGTGCTCGTCGGGGCAGAGCAGCGGCTGGAGCGCCGGGTCGGCGTCCTCGACCAGGAGACGCCCGCCGGACCGCAGGGCCTTGACCATCGACCGCAACGCCCGTTCGCGGTCCTGCACATGGACGAGTACGAGCCGGGCGTGCACCAGGTCGAAACCCTCCCCCGGCGGCTCCTCGGCACCGACGTCGTGCACCCGGACCTGCACCGGCGGCCGGGCGGCCGCGGCGAGACGTGAGGTGTCGATGTCGGTGGCGACGACCCGCCCGGTCGGACCGACCTTCTTGGCCAGCCAGGACACCACGGAGGTGCCTCCGGCACCGACCTCCCAGCAACGCCAGCCGGATCCGATGCCGAAGCCTTCGAGGTGCCGGAACGTCGTGGGGTCGAAGAGGGTGGCCAAGGCGTCGAAACGTTCTCCCGCCTCGGTCTGCCGGTTGTCGAGGAGATACCCGTCGGTTCGCGTCATGCCGCGATCATCCCAGTTGCCCTGCTTGTCCACAGTGGTCGACGCGACGGGCACGATGAGATGGCCGACCGCGCCCGGCCTGTGCCCGGCCTGTCCCCGCGCCCGGCCTGTGCCCGCGCCCGGCGGCCCTCGCCGAAAAGCCGTTGTCCACAGCCGGGAACCAAGCGGAACGCACTGTTCCCACAGGCTTGCCCGCCGCTCACGCCGAGCTGGCAGACTGACTCGCCAGAGCGCGGGAACGCGGCGCGAGGGAGATGCACGCAAGGAGATCCGGATGTCCATGGCAGGGAATCTGCGGAAGGTCACGAGCCTCAGCAAGGTAGGCGGCCTCCGCAAGGTGGCACGGCTGGCACGTCGGCGTCCCCGCGTCGACCTGAGCCATCCGGCCCGGTCCCCGCTGGGCTCGTCGGTGGTCAACTGCGTGACGTACCGGGAGGGGGTCCGGGTCCCGGCCGGGACCGATCTGGTCGACGCGGTGGAACGGGTGCGCAAGCACCGCGACGGTTTCGTCTGGCTCGGCCTGCACGAGCCGACGGGCCAGGAGTTCGCGGGCATCGCCGACCTCTTCGACCTCCACCCGCTGGCGGTCGAGGACGCGGTCGAGGCACACCAGCGCCCGAAGCTGGAGCGCTACGGCGACACACTCTTCGCGGTGTTCAAGACGGTCTGCTACGTCGACCACGAGGAACTCACGGCGACCAGCGAGGTGGTCAACACCGGTGAGATCATGGTGTTCGTCGGCCAGGACTTCGTGATCACGGTGCGCCACGGACGGCACGGCTCACTGGGACCGTTGCGCGAGGAGCTGGAGTCCGCCCCCCAGCAGCTCGCCAAGGGTCCGGCGGCGGTGCTGCACGCGATCGCGGACCATGTGGTCGACGACTATCTGCACGTCACCGACGCGGTGCAGGAGGACCTCGACCAGGTCGAGACGGCCGTGTTCTCGGACACCGGCGGCCGCGTCGACCCGGGGCACATCTACCAGCTCAAGCGCGAACTCCTGGAGCTGAAGCGCGCCGTCGTCCCGCTCGGCCGTCCGCTGGAGGAACTCGCCGCCCGGCCGATCCGGGTGGTCGACCCGGAGATACAGGCCTACTTCCGCGACGTCGCCGACCATCTGCTGCGTGTGAAGGAGCAGATCGCCGCCTTCGACGAACTGCTCAACTCCATCCTCCAGGCTCACCTCGCGCAGGTCACGGTCGCGCAGAACGCCGACATGCGCAAGATCACGGCATGGGCCGCGCTGATCGCCGTACCGACGATGGTGTGCGGGTTGTACGGCATGAACTTCGACTACATGCCGGAGCTGCACTGGCGATTCGGTTACGGCATGGTCCTCGGCGTGATATCCGTCGCCTGCCTGGTCCTGTACCGGGGTTTCCGGCGCAACGGGTGGCTCTGACCGGCGGCGCGGCCTTCACGGCACCGCGGCACCGTGTCCGGCGCGGCCGGCCGGGACGTGTCGGGCGTAGGCGCTCGGGTCAGCGGTCAGGCGTCCGCGCGTAGACGCTCTCCGCCCAGCTCGCGATCTGGTCGTCCGCCAGGTGCCGGACAAGGTCGGCTTCGCTGATCATGCCGACCAGGCGCTTGTTCTCGATGACGGGAAGCCTGCGGATCTGGTGATCCTGCATCTCGTGAAGCACCTCGCTGACGTCGGCGTCCGCGTCGATCCAGCGCGGGGTGCCCTGGGCCATCTCGCCCGCGGTGACCTCGGCCGGGTCATGGCCCCTGGCGACACAGCCGACGACGATGTCGCGGTCGGTGAGAATGCCGCAGAGCCGTTCGTTCTCGTCGCTGATGGGCAGGGCGCCGACGCCGAGGTCGCGCATCAGCTGGGCGGCCCGGTCCAGCGTCTCGCGGGCGGGGATCCACTGGACGCCACGGTGCATGATGTCTCCGGCGGTGGTCATGGAGTACCTCCCGGTGCCGGGCGGCCGGCGCGGAGCGGGGTGTCACCGCAAGTCCCGGCGCCCTACATTCTCGCGGCGCCGCCGGGCGCCCGCACCCGGAGGGGGCTCCCGTCGCGGGCTCGGGACCGCCTACCCGGTCGCAGGCTCGGGCCACGGCCTCCGACCGCGAAGCCCACGATCTTCCGCGGGACAACCCGGATGATGAGGCGGACCTCGTCGTCCTTCTCACCGGGCGGGTCGATGCCGAGGTACTTGTGCGAGAGCTCGTACGGGAGCCGCTTGTCCTCGTCCGGGAGGATCTCGGCGGTGCCGCGGATCTCCACCGAGGTGCAGGGGGCGGCGAGGTCGAAGACCGACCGGCTGACACGGGGGTCGCGGCGGAGGTTGCGCACCTTCTGGCGTCGGGCGGTGGAGCTGAAGAGCACGGTGTCGTCCTCGCGCTTGATCCAGACCACCGAGCGGTACGCCGTCAGGGCCGAGGGTGGCGACGCCGGCGAAGTTCCGGCCGTCGAGAAGGGCGCGGACCGAGTGGTCGAAGGAGACGGGATCACAAAATGGGGATTCTGTCGATCAGCTGGAAACGGGGGTCGGATCAGCCGTTCCAGGCCGGGTGACGTGGGTCGTCGGCGCGTACCAGGACATCGGCGGTGCCGGCCGGGTCGGTCTCGTTCTCGTAGCGCTCGAAGGCGGGCAGCGTCCAGTGCTCGGACTCGGGGGTGCGGCGGCGCAGGGCGCCGGGTGACAGGAGGACATGGACGGTCAGGTCGAAGGGGAACCAGTGGCGCAACAGGAGGGGACCATGCAGCAACAGAACACCACCGGGGGCAAGTCGGACGTAGGGGTTGCGGGTTGCGCGGTCGGTGGCCGGGTCCCACAGGTCGGGCAGGACACGTCCGTCGCCGCCGGGTTCGAGCGGGCCGAAGACCTCGCGCCACAGGGCGCCGGTGTCGAACCAGCCGTCGTAGTACGCCTCCACGTCGTGGTGGCCGTACTCCAGGCGCAGGGAAGCTGGGCGCAGGAACCCGTGCGTACCGACGACGAGAGAGGAACGACCGCGTACCCGCAGTGCTTCCGCCACCCGCTCGGCCAGGTCGCCGGGGTGAGCAGCCGGGGCGCCGTCGAGGGCGATGCGGGGCCACGGGCTGCCGTCGGCCGGTTCCAGGTCGAGTACACGTTCGGCCAGGAGGTCGCCGAGCCGGTCCCAGGTGATCGCTTCGAGTCGCACCCGGCCATGATGCGTCAGGGCGCGATCAGGATGCGCTTCGTTCGTGGGCTCGGCGGGCGGCGAGCAGGTGCGGGAGATGGGTCCGGCTCCAGATCCGGGCGGCGTCGAGGAGGGGGATCAGGGTGCGGCCGAGAGGGGTGAGGGCGTATTCGACGCGGGGCGGGTTCTCGTCGTACGCGGTGCGGGTGAGCAGGCCGTCGCGTTCCATCGCGCGCAGGGTCTCGCTGAGGACCTTGGGGGTGACCGCCCTGAGCTCCGGCGCCGGGCGCGGGACGCGGCACGGCGGGCGGCACAGGACGTGCGGTTCGCGGACGCGTTCGCGGCGGAGATTCGGCGGCTGTTTCCGGGATGCCCGGAGCAGCGGGCGCGGGAGGTCGCCGCGCATGCCTCGGTACGGGGCAGTGGGCGGGTGGGGCGGAGTGCGGCGGGGCGGGCGCTGTCCGAGGGGGCGGTGATCTCGGCGGTCGTGGCGTCCGTGCGGCACGTGGACACGCCGTACGACCAGTTGTTGATGAGCGGGGTGGCGAGGTCCGAGGCCCGGCGGCGGATCACGGGGGTGGTGGAGACGGTGCTCAGGGACTGGCGGGGAGAGGGGGTGGAGGCGGAGGCCGGGTGAGCGCGGGAGGGGGTGGGACCGGCGAGCGCGTTCCCTGGTGGAGGCGGGGTCCGGGCCGCGACCAGACAGGCGCCGGGACGCCGCCCTGGTCCCCGTACTGTCCTTGCCGCCCCGGCCCTGGTCCCCGTACTGTCCTTGCCGCCCCGGCCCTGGTCCCCGTACTGTCCTTGCCGCCCCGGCCTTGGACTCTCGCGTATGTGCCCGCGTGGATCAGGCATGTTCGGGGCGTCCGTACGGGGATTCACTGGGGGTGACGGTGGGTGCCGGGCAGGGGTTCGGCCGGACCAGGAAGTGGGTGTCGGCGTGATCGACGGACCGTACTTCGTACTGACGCTGGT